>PPHI01000051.1 GCA_002901265.1 Rhodopirellula baltica
AACCCTAAGGCGAAGTTGCCAAGACGCGAGTTGGCGGTAATGCAAAGCAGAAACTCGCCAAGTAGCTCCCAACTCCAGGGACCACTCAACGAAATGTTGTCTCAAACGGGCAGGCCGGGAGCTGCTGCGAAAATGCCGACGCAGTCCCAATTCGGCAATCCAGAATACAAGGAGAATCATAGAATGGTAGGAGACAACGAAGACTGGAAATCTTTTGAGATTGCAGTGACGCAATTCGTTGCGGCCATAGCTCCGGATGCCACCGTAACTCACGACGTCAAGGTCCCGGATGCACACACTGGCTATCCTAGACAACGCGACGTCTGGATTCAGTGGTCAATCGGAGGCCACTTTCCGGCTAAAGCGATGATCAGCTGTAAATTCTGGTCGAAAAAACTCGACGAGCAAGATATAGACCATTTCAACGGTGAGTTTATATCCTCGAAGGCCCACGTCGGGATTCTTTATTCGCGTGAAGGTTTCAACCCTCGAGCAATTGAAAAAGCCAATGCACTAGGATTCCACTGCTGCAAGCTTTATTCAAATGCACCTGCGGACCTTCCCGATCAAATTGTGTTAGGGCTCGCTTACCATTTCGCCCCTCGTTTCAAACTTTCACTCGATCAAGACTTGCCGTCATCGCAGTTCCGCACATGGGACGATGTTTTTGACTTAAGAATTGAGGGCCAGCCGATTCGCGAGATCCTAGCGGACATTCTCGATCAATATCAGGGCTGCAAAAACTTAAATGAACGGTGGGGTCAGGCGCGCATAGGTCGTGGTTTTACGATCGACTTAGCTAAATGCCTAAACACGCGTAATCGTCTCGGCATTGTGATCTCTGATCGTGTGCGTCGCGCTAGGGTCGAATACACGCTCTTGAATGGTTCGTATAACTTTACCTCTAAGCTGTTCATGGGCTCTCAGGCAACGCCCTGGATTGACACGCAAAGCATCGACCCTGGTCCGGGATGGGAGGATGTGCGAGAACTGCCTGAACAGATACCACAGCCAATGATTGCGTGTTTCATGCATTGTAACTCTGCATCGGCTGTCACAGAATTTGGTGCTCAGGTTCTGGCGAGGAATTGATAGTCGCCCAACCATCGATGCATGCGATTCGCCGAGTGCAGGCGTCCTAATTCGCAGACCATGTACCTAACTTTTTCCGTGTTCCGCTACCTTCTGCGGCGACGGGACATTCCGCGGCTTGTGCTGCCAGCTTTTGGGCGGTTATCAAGGTCGTGAAGTAAATCTCTGGCGTCAGTAAGTCCCAACTCCAACAGTTTCTCGAACAACGAAAGCCCAGGTTCACGGTAAGGATTTCCCAACCTCTGAAGCGTAAAAGCAATGTTGGTCAGGTGAGGGCCTGAACGAAAGAAACCCTCGGCAAGCTCTGAATCCCTGTTGACGTCGACGAACCGATGGCACAGTTCACCGACCAACTCAGGGTAACTGGCAACAAGCGGTTCCAATTCCTCGATTAACCACGTGTTAGCCGCCTGGCGGAGCAAAGAGTTGCTCTCCTTAACGCATTGAAGCAATTTCTCGACGTTAGGATGAACGAACAGTGTATTTGAACGATCGAACGTGCTAGCAAGTGCAGTATCGATTTCCTCGAATCCAAAACTACTCAACTCTGCGAAGAGTACCGGGACTCGGTTATCCGTTACTGTGCTCTTCATCAAGTTCGCCAACGCGAATGACAAGCCGGTTAATACCTGAGTATTTCGACCATTCTGAACGCCTCTGCGAATTGCCCGTTTCACTTCGTACTCAGTCCAGTCCATAAACTCGGAGAAGAGATAGCTCACACCGAGAAGTTCACCGAACAACTGTGGGCCGACTCGCCAATCACCGGATCGCCACGCCCTCAAGAGACGCCTGTACTCACATGTCGAAAAAGTACGGCGCCACCAGCGTCGCACTCTTGTGAATCTCGCACCATCGATTTCGACATCTGGTGCCATGAAAAGCCACCGGGTCCGCACAACTAGCTCTCCACCAGCAGAGCTGTTTCGGAGTGAAGGATATCTTTGAAAGAGCTTCAATATGACCTTCGCGGCACGATCTTTCTGCCCAGCATTCGCGAGCCAGCAGAGACGTCGACTGAACATCTTCCATGTGTAGCAAGACTCGTCACGCTCAAGATGCTCTTCAAGAACACTCACCCAAGAATCAAAATCGGGTGACTCGCGATTCAAGTATAAAGCCGTAAGTGCCTCCAGTATCCAGTAGCTTCCGTGAGGCAGAACACCGCCTCGTCCAAGGCCCCACAGGACCGGTTGCACACGATCCTCTTCGTTCGATACTTCATCGCGATCATCGTAGAAATATGAAAACTCGTTCCACGTTTTGAGCCACCTTTGGAGGGTGTTCGTCGCAACCTCCGGCAGACCTGTATCGCAGCGTGCTCGTTGATTCAGCGAATGTGCCGCTGAGCCTCGGAAATCCGCTGACACGAAACCTCTGATCTCCAATGTCTGAATTAGCCCAAACAGTTCTTCTGAGCTGAGTTCACTGTCTCCAAGCTGCTGTACCATGTGCGAGGCGGGTTCAGCATGTAGGGTCGGGTCCAATTTCAATAGCAGGCTTTTTGCTCGATTGCCATCGTTCTTGGCCAGGCTGCCAAGTTTTTGAGAAAGCTGAGACAGTCCGCCGCCACCTGCAAATCGCCGGCGCTTCGATTCCTCTGGATCGGCGAGGACGTCCAGCAACCGTAGTATGTGTTCGTCACTCGCCTTTTCAATTTGCGTCTCCGACATTGGACTTGGAACGGCACACACGCGAATCGGCTCCTGGTCGTAATCGCGGTAGTCTATTAACGCGACGCGTTCAGACTCGACGTGCGCTCTCATCCCAGGGGTTAGTCGATCGGTTGGAAGGCTATTCCAAAGGCGAAGTCGCGACTCCCTATCCCACTTAAGTCGGCGCAATCGTGTGTCGCGGTCATTGTTGATTGGATTGTCTACATATCCGGTCCAGTTTCGGATCAATGACTCAAGTTGTCGGATTTGCGCATCGTCTGCAGTTTCACCAAGCACACGAAGCAGATTCCTGGTATCGCTGTGACCGTCCTCGTACCCTCCCAAATAGAACCGTCTCGGATCACCAGCCAAATATGATATGCCAATGTCTGGTTGCTTTTTCGCCAGCTCGGCAATACCACGACATAGCAGGCGATGAGCAATGAGCGCTTCGCTGGAAAACGAATCGCCTAACACCTCGTTGAATTCGGGAGCGGATCCTTCACCAAGTTGCTTCACAGAGGAGTCAATCGCAACGAGTATCGGACGATTCAGAACCATATCGCCATCCAAATCAAAGCTCATGCCACGGGATTCGCGATACCGTCTGATTACAGAATGGGGCTCCTCGAGCATGCGATCAACAACCTGAAGAAACCAAGGCCAAACCTGCTCTAAGAACGCTTTGGGCGCCGCTGCCGCGATTTCTGGAAGTTCATAAAAACTATCTCGCTTGCACAGTAGGTCTTCGTACCGTTTCTTCGGGCGATACGTCATCGATCTAAAGGCTAGGTCACTTTCGGTTGCGTCAACAGGGACTGCGGGAGGTTCGGGATCACCCGCTGAATCGAGTTTCTTCAGCCGATTGTCGAGAATCGCTCCAATGATAATTGGGGCGAGGTCGGGATTCGATGCAGAGACGACAGAGGCAAGCTTCATGGAGTAATGCTCGTGCTCTTCGGAACGGTCGATTACCGACGTGACTTTTTTAACAAGCTGCTCGTCCCAGTCGTGTAGTTCGCTTAAAGTGTCTAAAGAAAGTCGATCGTGTGTCGAGTTGGGAAGCCAAAACTGCTGCAATAGCGATAGGCACAATTCTTTCTCATATTCCCATGCTGCGCTAATTACACGGGCAACTGGCCAGAGCTCATCGGTTGGCAACTCCATAAAGGCGGGCAAATGAGATTGAGCAAGCCGACGAAACCATCCTTCGTTGCCGGCAATAAGCGTCAGAACGCGCGGACGCAGTCTGCGGTCGTTCAGCCAAGGTTGAATCAAACGCACCTCTAAGTCACTGGGACTATTAACCTGCGTGAAAAACTCAATCACTAACTGCCGTATGTGTGTACGGTAACCAGCTTGCGTTAGCGTCGTGATCTCCTCCTCGTATTGCGCAGGATTGGCTTCTCGCAAGTATTGCAATGCACTCCATAGTGTAGGTCGTACAAAAAGGCCGTTCTGTCGCCGTTTGACATACTCCGAAAGCCGGGACTTCCCTGTCGCGAACATCCGAGCGCGAGCATGCTCGAAGACTGATTGATGTTGGAAACCGAATTGGTGTTTGTTCGGCGAGTACGCGAATATTCCGTCAGCAACAAGTCCGTCAATTAAATGCCGTTCGTCATCCCAGGATGCAAGTGGTTGCCAGAGCTGCTCGCTATCGGCTATTTGTTGTGCTACTCGAATAACAAGGTCAGACCTAGCCGCACCATTCTCGCCCTCGAGAATCACTCGGTCCCAAACTTTATCAAGCATCCTTTGGTAGCTGTTGAATGTTGACTGCTCGGAATTGTCGCGAAGATGATCAAGAAAAATCTTCAGATGCTGTGGGACGCGCAATGACTCTTTGAAGCGGGTTGGCCAACTGGACGAATCTACGTCAAGTTCCTCCAGCACCTTGTTGACTTCACTCCAGCCAGGCAGCGGTAGATGCTCCGAATCGGCAGGAACGGTCGATAATCGCGAATCGCGACGAAATTCAAATAGTCGACTCGACGCAACTATGTGGACCTTGGGTGTTCCATCAAGTGTCGAAATCAATTCAAGCAACACCCCGAGACGCTCAGACTTCAGATCAACCAGATCGCTTAGAGCATCCAACTGGTCAATTAGAACGACGCACTTTTTTTCTGGCCTCACCAAATTGATGCATTTTTGGATGGATGCAGGCAGGTGAAGATGATCGGACAGTCTTGACGTTGTGTCGACATTTGTCGGAAGTGTATCTGCCTTAATCGACAGAACCACATACCCATCCCGCCCCAACTCCTCCGCAAGTTTTGAAAGCAGTGCCGACTTGCCCGAACCAGGGACACCCAACACCATGCTGGTGGAAAATTCACTCTCGCGAATTCGTCCTCGAAGAGTTTCCAACGCAGGTCGTGGTATCCAATGGCCGTTTCCAACGGTCCTTGGCCACCGCGTCAATGACGTTGACGCAGATTTAAACGCGTCCAATATTTCATCGATCGGAATAGACGTTGGGACATCGATGTCTTCGTCTGCTTTATGAGTAGAACCCGATGTTACTTGCTCGTCGGCAAAAGGGTCCCTTATTGAAATCCTGGATGATGCACGATCTGGAGACCTGGTCTTGGTTGGACGCTGTGCCGCGGGCAGTTCTGACGACGAGAGCGGTGTTGAGCTTATCAAGGCCGCCGTGTAGCCTGCCGCCGCCATTGCAGCGTAGTTTTGCCAGTCGTCGTTCTTGTTCTCATCGCAATAATCACAGGTTCCTCGAACGACTAAGTATCCCTTGTCATAGTCCCATGTAGCGTCGCGGATGCCGGAGGCCTCCATTTCAACCGCTTTCGCTGAGTATAGATCGCGAAGCATATCGCGCAGGCGAGGATCTTTTAGCAGTGTGTCCGCTGAAGCGATTGCTCCTGTGAAAACGCGAGGTTTCCCCGCACGACGCGCGGGATCATGGGGATGCTCGACGACGATCGCCGGATCGTTCGGGTCGCCAAGTACGTCGTGCAGACTAGACGGTCTTGCCCAGCCTCTTGCCTTAAGCCCGTCTTCGATGAGCGATTCCCAGGGATATTGCCCTTCGAGTTCGCCAATTCGAAGAACGGAGACCGCTTCAAGCAAGTAGGACGACGGACGAACTCCTGAATCCCGTACTTTTTTCCATGTTTCTCCTTTCTTCACGAAATCGTACTTGATGACACCACTCTGGTCTGAAACGACAATATCGCCGAGTCGCACATGGGACTCAGGATCGAGCGGGGAAGGTACCGCACCAGCAATCCCTACCATGAGAATCGAATCAAGATCTGGATAGGCAGCAAGCATCTTCGCCGCGCGCGCCGTGGCCGAGTTGTTTCCCATACCACTGATGCCGAGGACTACCGAATGCGGCAATCCTTCATAGGTCGCGACTTCCCCGAGCCAGAATCGGTTCGCGCCTGAGTGCTCAGTGCAATGCTCTCGGATGTTCGAGAGAAAATATTTGACGGCAGAAAACTCCTTATCTAACGCCGTTATGACACCGATTCTGGGCAGACACTTTTCTGCTTGATATCGATCGACTGCGGAAGTTGGTGTTGGCAACATACCGGTTCTTCGCTCTTTTCCGTCCGACATCATTACTTCAGAATTTGTTTGCAATGCCCAAGGCAGCGATTGTACGTGGCAGCTGTTGTTCCACCAGCTCACCTAGCAGAATGCTGTTTGGCCGGTACAGCACCGGTGGGTCACACAATTGCTTTGCGTGAGCAGTCACTCTTTCTAAGATGAACTGAAGTTTGCTCCGGCACCGGCATTCGTGTCCTGACACGCAAGATTAGCAGGGCGGTATCTCAATCTGACGGAAGTGCGTTGATTGATACTGCAGCACCGGTGCTTTTCTTTTCCGGATCGTTTTCGGATCGTAGATTTGCAAGTATCAAGCCGCACGCCAAAATCGCACTACCGAATCCGAAAAGAATGAAGAGAGAGTTAAAGCAATGCGTGTAGCTGAAAGCAGCGGAAGCAAGAGGCGTACCTGGGTAACGCAAACTTTTTGACGACTCGTACTCTTCTCGTCGAAACAGCTTGCATCTGTGCGGGACACCATCGCACTCGTCGGCAAGGTCCATGGCGTCTTCGAGCGTCTTTAATGCTTCCTCTGAATGCTTGGTAAGGACTCGATTGCGGCAATCCAGTTTCCAAAACACAAAAGAAACGAACGCGAGTAGGAAGAGTAGTGGCCATGCTTGCGCAAAGTCGTTTTTGAAAGTCATTACGCCAGCAATCACCGCCCCCGCAAGAACCAAGTAGAAATTGAACGTCTTCAGGCGTTGTTCTGCGTGTCGGTCAAAGTAAGCCCAAGCGTACTGCCGCAATTCAGTTCGTTCGTTGCTGTTCATTTTGATAGTGTCCTTTTCCCGCACTACATCTGGTTTAAGCTCGTCCGAACCGAATATAGGTGCTCTGACCTAGATCTGCCACCAACGGTTTTAGGAGCTTGAAAGCGATATTTGAGCCCACGCAGTCGGTAGCGCCGGGGTGTATAGACGCTTGCGGTATCTGCCGGTTTGAGATCTCCCTCAGTTCGGTATGACACGCGGAATTCAAATAACCACAACTCGCATTTCTCCTGCGGCGCGGGGCAACAAACCTGCTAACCCGTCTCAGCGGCGTAGCGAATTGACTAAAATGGGAAAGACTTTCCACGAAGGAGATCGGACGACCTGAGCACTCTCAAACCATCATCTCGGCTGTAGTTCTCTCTGGTGAAGCGCAAAGTATCAGAGAGCTAGCGTCTTGTCTCAAGTGGAGCTCCGCTTCCATGCAGAGGGTTTGGGATCAGTGTGAAGGATTTGCGATAGCCCACGACTGACTACCAAGGAGAGACGCTTACACAGCGGGGGAACGAGCGTGGTACCGTGAGCAGCCTTTCGCGATTATCACTGGAAAGAGGTCTCCAATCGGACGTTAGGCGAGCAGGTTGGCCCGGTGCATCAAAGAGAGATCGGGCGTTAACCCGGTTGGGCTTGTGATACAGAGAGAGCGAGATGTTTTGGCGGTCTCGGCGGGGATTCGAGCGCGATCTTGGGTTTCACGCTTGTCTCAGAGATGTCAGATCGCGGAAGCGCGAGAGGTGGCCAGCTGGCGAGAAGTCGCGTGACACCGCGAAAATCGGGGCCAAATTGAGAAACGCCCGCGGGCCGATTTGGGCCTAGCGGGCGTTAACTTTACTGTCGTTAGTTCCGTAGTTTTTCTAAAAGCTCAAAACCGCCTTGGCTTGTTTCTGACAGCAGGGTTAACAGCGAAGGCACCGCCTCCGCGCTAAGACAGCGTCAACCTCGCCTAGGGGCGGAATCTACACCGTTAAAGCCACGAGTTAGTTTTTTCGACTCGATACGTTTGAGACTTCAACTGGCGATGTGAACAGTTCGAACGCGTATTCCACTCCGTTCCCGAGCCTCAACGATTTCAGTCTTGGGACTCGATCGCCTTCGCCCATGTGTCCTTGAGTGATTCGGTGAGACCTAGCTGGTCTGCCCTTTGTTGAAGATAGGCGGTATCGAGGTTGTTGTGATTGACCGCGATCACACCGATAACATCGTCGAGATCCCGTGGCCGAGACCAAATCAGCTTCTGCAGAATGACGTCTTCGGCAGTTGGAATCCAAACTTCCATTCCACCGAGCGAGACCTTTCGCCGGCGAGCGAATCGGGACTGGTCAAACGCCTGGTCCGTCAATTCGAACAGCTCGATACGAAATGGCGTTCCAATGATCTGAATCTCCTTCTTGACCGTTCCGCCGATCAGCTCAAACGACAATTGCGAATCGAACTTGAAGGCATTGCCAAGCCGATCCGCCAGTGCACTCGTATCCCACTCGGGCGTTCCGATGACAAAATCCGCGTCCGTGGTCGATCGTGGAAACGAGTAGTACATGCTGGAGAAAGATCCCACCAACATGTAGTCCAAACCTGCCTCATTCATGGCAGCGATCAACTGAGAAACGGCTTCCTGAAGCTTCACGTCGTGGGTACCGCTGGTTTCTGCAATTTCCGCATCAGATTGACCCGCTCAAGAAGGAGCCGCTCGATGGTGGCTTCATCAGCGTCTGGATTCTGATCACGAATTCCATCTCGTACCACTTCGAGCGCAAGCTCCGACTGTTCGAACCCTGCCAGCACCCGCTGCTCGGGCGTGAGGCCGATCGCGTGATTGATTCTCGCGCGGTCGGTATTGGAGTGGTGTCGTGCGGTCATCGGAAGAGTAAAGACTGGGCTTGATAGATTCAATTCTTCTGGAGCAATTCACGTTTGGGTAGTCGCTCTCGACTTGCTAGCGAACCGGCACGGGGCTGCGTCCTCGAATACGCCGAGCACGAGCAACCATCTTACCCAGGTGTTCGGTTCTGTGGGACCAGATGCCGGTACAGTTTCCACGAGTCTCTCACCGGCTGTGCACCTGCGTGCGGTGTTCTTTCGCGGCAGCTTTCAGAGGTCCATTCGGCGACGGCGGTGAGAACAGCGAATTGACAAACCTAAGGGCCTGAACTCTGTCGAGCTGAATGCGCTCGTGCTCTTCAATGACCGCTTTGGCAGCTTGTTCTGCGTTGCCCAGCACGAAATCGGACACACTGCAGCCAAGATAGACTGCCGCATGCTCGATGAGCGCCTTCTGCTCTTTCGAAAGTTGAATCTCAATGCGAGCGGATTTGGCTCCCATCGCCAGCTCCCAAAATTGAATTGTCATAGCGAATCACGTGTGCACCACAGTACCACTCAAAAAATGTCGTTGCCAGCGGGTCGGTGGGTGAACCGCACCGGCGATAGGATGCAAACACACTTTGGCTAAAATGTATGTCATGCCTTAAACCATACGATTGTTTTCAAGCTGTCTTTGGAACCATTTCTCATGCACTCGCCCGCGGTCACGGCCATTTATGCGCGGAAGTCTCGACGGAATGAAAGTGCGCTCGGTTCGTGCGAAGTGCAAGCAGCCATCTGCCGTGACACAGCGGAGGCGTTCAGCTGGGAGATCAAAGAAGTCTTTGCCGATGATGGTGGTTCGAGCGAAACGCTGGATCGTCCTGCGATGTCTCGACTGATCGAACAGATCGAGTTGGGTGTGATTCGGCGACTGATTGTGGATCGTGCGGATCGATTGTCGCGAAAGCTCCACGTGACTGCGCAGCTGATGGAATTGTTTGATCGCTATGAAGTGGATTTGATCGTCGTCACCGATCCAAACTTTGGTTTGTCTGCGGCGAGTCGATTGTCCAGCAACATTGTGGCAGCGGCCAGCGAGTTTCAACTCGAGATGACTCGGGAACGCATGGCCGATTCGCGGGCGGTGCTGAAGTCGAAGGGCAAACGTGTGGCCGGACCAGTTCCGTTTGGATACCGAGCCGATCCAAAAACGAAGCAGTTGGTTCAGGATATCGAGGAGGCAGTGATTATTCGCGAGATCTTTCAATTGGCTGCTGACGGCGCGACGCCGAGTTCAATTGCGGCACTTGCGAACTTAAAACGTTGGCCAGACGGAAAGGGGAAGACTGGGAGTTGGGCCAGTGGAAGGATTCGTGACTTGCTCAACAACCCAGTGTACGCCGGGGAGATTCGTAGCGGAGACTCGACGCTGCCGGGTTCGCATCAAGCGATGGTTTCGAAAGACACGTTTGAGGCTGTGCAGCGACATCTGAAGAAGCGACGCACACAAACAAGTCCAATCCGCAATGCGTTGCCACCTGTGTATTTAACGGGTGTTGTGATTTGCGGATCGTGCAATCGTCCGATGTCGACCAGCATTTCACAGCGTAAGCTCGACGCTACAGGGAAAGTGCTCTATCGCTACTACCGCTGCCGCAGTGAATCGGGCGGTCGGCCTCCGTGTCCTGGTGTGAGTGTCAAAGTGCACGACCTCGAACAAATGCTTGTCCAATCGTTGGCAGACGTTGACGGTTTGAATGGCCAGATGCCGCTTCGATTCCGCGAACACTTTTCGCGGCTGCCGGAGAAAGAACAGCTTGAGATGCTGCCCAAGGTCTTCGAACAAGTCGTCTACAAGCATGATGAATGTAGGATCCAGATGACGTTTCATCAGGATGCTTTTGACCTACCCGACAGCGACGTTGTTTGACGGCCGGAATGTGCCATTTTCGGCGTGAGATTTGGCCAACAGAGAGTTCGCGCGCGAGCCAAGGTTTATCTCGCGCGAGCCAAGGTTTATCTCGCGCGAGCCAAGGTTTTTGGAGAGAGATCCCCGCTGAGGAGCGGTTCGCGCGCCGGAGCAAAAGTTCGCGCGCGAACCTCTCTGCCAAATCAAGAGAGGTTTAAGGGCGAGTCGTCGACGGGTCCGTTCTGCAGCATCAAAGAGAGATCAGGCGTTAACCCTGGTGGCTCAGTAAAACAGAGAGAATGAGATATGACACCGGTATTTGCAGGGGTTCCGGCGTAATCTTGGGTTTCACGCTCGCCCAAGAGAAGTTCGATCGCGGACGCGCGAGAACTTGAGAGCGAGAAAGAGTATCGCGTCGTCCCGCGAAAACTGGGGCCAAAACGAAGAACGCCCGCCGGCCATTTCTCGGCTCTGCGGGCGTTAACTATACGGTCGAAGTTCCGTAGTTTTTCAAAAAGCTCCCCCGGCAGGACTCGAACCTGCGACAAGGCGGTTAACAGCCGCCTGCTCTACCAACTGAGCTACAGGGGATTGCTTCGTTGAAAGTGTTGAACCGGAATTCGTTCTCTCAACGGGTCGCGGAGTTTATCTTGTCGGCTTTCCTACTGCAACACCTGTTGTCTAGTGTCGGATTTTTATCTTTTGGTTCGCCTGAAATCACGCGAATCTGTGGATTGGATCGATTGTGGACGGGGCAGTCGTGCTGCGGTGGTTGCGCGGTGGGCTCTTGTGGGTGGGATCGGAGAGCTTGAGCCGGGTGAGTCGGATTGTAGGGGCGGGGCTTGTCGCCTTTTTTAGCAGGTGGAAAGGCCGCGGCCGGATGTTTGACAACATCCATTACGGGGTTTGGAGGTGTTGTGGAGCTTGCGTTGTGGGTGGCCGGATGTTTGACAACATCCACTACGGGGTTGGGTTAGCCGGTGACTAGGGTCTTGGCTTGCTTGAGGCCGGTTTCGGCGTCGTCTAGCGGCCAGTACTCCAGGCCGACGTAGCCTTCGTAGTCAGTCTCGCGGATCGCTTTGAAGATCTCCGCATAGTTGAGCTCGCCTCGCGTCAGTTCGTTGCGGCCGGGATTGCCGGCGGCATGCAAGTGACCGATGCGACCGATGTTTTCCAACACGTTGCGAGTCACGTTGCCTTCGCTGATCTGCTGGTGATAAATGTCAAAGACAACCTTCACGTTGGGGCTGTTCACGTGGTCGACAATCGCGAACGCTTGCTCGCTGCGGACCAGGTAATAGCCGACGTGATCGATCAAGTCGTTGAGCGGTTCGAAGACCAACACGATCCCGGATTCTTCCAACATCGGCGCCGCTTCACGAAGGCCTTCGACCAAGCAGTCATGTTGGGCTTCATGCGATTCATCTTCGCGGAAGTCGCCGACTTGTGAAATCAACGTGGGGCAGCCGAGACGTTTCGCAGCTTCGATCGATTCGGCAAGCCCGTCAAGGTATTCGCGACGTGTCGCCGGATTGACGAGCGAAACGAATTTGGTGCAGCACGACGCGATCTGCATGTCGTGTTTGGCTTTGGCGTCTTCGATTTCCGCGAGGTCTTTGTCCCACCAGCCCCAGAATTCGAAGGCGTCGATACCGCAGGATTTGACGCGTGCGATCGCGTCGGTTTTGGAAAGACTTTCGAAGACGGCGTCAATACAAACGGAAGGTTTTAGGCCAGGCATGCGTTTGGTTTTGTCGGGTTGAGAGTCGGGGTTTCGATGTGGCGGTCGGAAGGCAGGTGACCGCGGGTTGGTGGGGATGACGAGGAGAGTTGGCGGGAATGAGAAGAGAGAACACGTAACCGCTGGCTATCGCCGGGCGGCTGATGTTGTTGAGTGTGGTGGGGAACCGTGGCTAGCGCCATGCGGCTAACGGGAGGACGAAGTGATTGCACGTAACCGCTGGCTGGCGCCGGGCGGCTGATGGGAGGGCAAAGTGATTGCGTTTAACCGCTGGCTGATGTTATTGGTGGTCGTTTTGTCTAGAGGACAGAGGCGACGGATTCGCAGAAGTACTGCATCTTGGTTTCTGACATGCCGGCGACGTTGATACGGCCGCTGCCGACGATGTAGATGCCGTACTTGGCTTTCAGCTCGTCGACTTGCATCGGTGTCAAACCGCTGTACGAGAACATGCCTTTCTGGCGAAGCAGGAACTCGAAGTCGTGGCCCTTGCCGGTCGTCTTCATTGTCTCGACAAATTGCTCGCGAAGTCGCGTGATCCGAACCCGCATTGCTTCGAGCTCTTCTTTCCACTGCGCCGTCAACGCTTCGTCACTCAGGATCGTTGCGACGATCGAACCGCCGTGGCGTGGCGGGTTGCTGTAGTTGGTCCGCACGGCACGCTTCAGTTGGCTGCGAGCGGCGGTGGCATCGGCGGCGCTGGCGGCGACCAACGAGATCGCGCCGACTCGTTCGCTGTACAAACCAAAGTTCTTGGAGAACGAGGTGCACACGAGGGCTTCGTCGGTGTGCGCGAGCACGGTGCGGAGTCCTGTCGCGTCGGCTTCGATGCCGTCACCGAAACCTTGGTAAGCGAAGTCGATCAGCGGAAGCAGTTGTTTTTCCTGAACCACCGCGGCGATCTGTTTCCAGTCTTCTGGCGTGGGGTCGATGCCAGTTGGGTTATGGCAGCAACCGTGGAGCAACACCACATCACCTGGAGATGCCGATTCTCGCAAGGTTTGCAGCATCCCGTCGAGATCGAGTGACGTGCGGTCGTCGGCGAGGTAGCGATAGGTGTCCGAAGGCACGCCCGCGGCGGTAAAAATCGCGGGGTGGTTGGCCCAAGTCGGGTTGGGCATCCAGATTTTGACTTGGGGAAGCTGAGTCCGCATGAAGTCGGCGGCGACGCGAAGTCCACCGGTTCCGCCGGGCGTCTGCACCACGGCGACGCGGTCTTGAGGCACGGTGTCACCGAACACCAGGTTGCGAACATCGGCGGCGTAGTCTGGCGATCCGTCGATCGGCAGGTACCCCTTGGTCGCCTCGGTCTCCAAAATCTTTTTCTCAGCCGCTTTGACCGACTGCAGAATCGGCGTTTTGCCCGATTCGTCTTTGTAGACGCCGACAGACAGGTTCAGTTTGTCGGGATTCGAATCGGCATTGAACGCTTCCGTCAGCCCCAGGATGGCGTCTGGCGGGGCGGTTTCGATGTTGGAGAATCGGTGACTCATGAGAGGTTCGAAAGGGAATCGAGAATGGGGAAAGCAACGGTACGGCACAGACCGGCCGCGGGAAAAACCGGTTCGCTCTCAGCCCGTGATCGTAGTGAAAGAATCCCGATCCGGCTATCCTGCCCCTTCGGCGAAGGCATGGCCGCTTGGGGGGAGTGGCGATGAGTCCGTCGAGTTGAGGGACGCTGGCGGGAGCCAATTTGAAATTTGCAATGTTCAGTTTGCAATTTGCAATCAATTGCGGTGCTGAGTTTTTTCGATCAGCCGCATCCGCGATAGCGAGCGGTTGCTTACGGCCTGTGGTGAGGTTGGTTTGGGAAGCCGTCGGGAATGCTGCTTGGCCCCCTCACCCCCTCTCCCCCAAACAAGTTTGGGCGGCGAGGGGAGCCAGTTTGGAATGGTTTGGAGTGGTGCGGGCTTGGTAGTGGACGAAGCGATGAGTCCCTTGGGTTGGGAAATAATGCGGATGGCCTGCGTTTAGGGAGCTGCGAGGCAGTCGGGGGTGTCGTTGCGGGCGTTGTTGACGATGGTGGAGACGGGGCGGGCGGTGAGCGTTTGGTCTTCAGCTGCTGTTAAAAAACGCTTGATCTGCTCGAGATCTTCCATCGCAGGGTCAAGCCACTCGCTGAAGTCCGCCGGGTCGATGAAGACGGGCATGCGGTCGTGAATCGGATTGAGCGCCGCGTTGGCAGCGGTGGTCAGAATCGTGACGGTCCGCAGCGGTTGGCCGGGTTCGCCGAGGTTCTTGTTCTCTTCCCAAAGTCCCGCCATTGCGAGAACTGCTCCCGAAGTGCTTTCGATCACGTGTGGCTGTTTGCCGTCGGGCGTTTTCTGCCATTCGTAGTAGCCGTCGGCGGGCACCAGACAGCGACGGCGCTGCAGCGGCGTTTTGAACGATTTTTTCTCGTGGGCCGTTTCGCTGCGGGCGTTGATCATGCGAGCCCCGATCGCGATGTCTTTCGACCAGAACGGGACCAATCCCCAGCGAAAGGTCGACCATTGGCGTTTCGTTTCGCCGGCATGAATGCAAGATATTTGCTGCGTCGGGGCGATGTTGTAGCGTGGGACGATCGCGAGCTGTTTGGCGCGTTCGGCAATTTCGTCTTCATTCCACAGCGGCAGGAATTCTTGAGTCCATGCGGCCGCGGGGGTTTTCAAGTTAAATCGTCCACACACCAGCGTTGCTCAGCGAATAAGTAGGAAAGCGGATGAAAGGTTATCGATTTTATGTCGGCAATTTCGACCGACAAAACGTGATCCGGTGCAAGATTATCGGGTGTTGCAAATTGCTTCACGCAAAGTTGCACAACGCTGTGGTCGTTTGAAACACCAACACGAGAGCGTGATTCCTGCCCAAGAACGCTGGTCGGAGCGAGGGCGGCCGGACTGGACGCGAAAGAACGCGTGAGAAGTTGAAAAAGTGGCAACCGGCGCCGCCTCCAGCGCCGATTGCCGGTCGTCGTTCATCCCCTGGGGAAGGGCTGTTCGAGACTGGAGGGTTCCCAATTGCAATTGGGATGCCAATAGCGGTCGGATTGCCCCATCGCGAAAATCGGTGGGTGGGTACTACAATTTGGTTGGTGTTGGGAGCAGGGAGCGAAGACACGGAACCGCTGGCTAGCGCCGGGCGGTTGATGGAAGTGAGAGTGAAAAGACACACAACCGCTGGCTAGCGCCGGGCGGCTGATGGGAAGCGGAAGAAGAGATGACACGAAACTGCTGGCTTGCGTCATGCGGGTGATGGGAAGAAGAGACCTTTGAATTTTCGACTGCTTAGCCGAGTTCTCGGTGCGATCTGTCTGTTGATCGGCGGGTCGATGGCGTTCAGCTTGCCATTTGCCTTTCCGGTGCTGGCGAATCGGACCCATTTGCCGCAGGCCGAGTCGGTTGAACATGCTGGCATCCGTGGCTTGGTGCTCAGCATGGCGATCAGCATGCTTGTGGGCGCGGCTCTGATGATTGCCGGACGCACTCGCAAAAGCAAACCGCTGTTCCGCAAAGAGGCGATGGCGGTGGTCGGTTTAAGCTGGTTATTGGCAACGATCTTGGGGGCGCTGCCGTTTTACTTAAGCGGCACGCAGATTTGGAAAGGCCGCCCGATCACGTTTATCGAGGCGATGTTCGAAGCCCAAGCCGGCTTTAGCACCACCGGGGCGACGATCCTGACTGATCTGGAAACGCCTGACGTCGTGCCGCACTGCATCTTGTTTTGGCGAAGCTGGACGCACTTCTTGGGCGGACTAGGCATTGTGGTGTTGTTCGTCGCGATCCTAGGCCAAGGCTCGGCGGGCAAAGCGATGGTGCGAGCGGAGATGCCGGGGCCGAGTAAAGAAGGCAGTATGCCGCGGATGCAACACACGTCACTTGTGTTCGCGGGAATCTATGTCGGCCTGAACGTGATCCTGACCATCGTCTATATGGTCGAAGGCATGACGTTATTCGATGCGCTCTGCCATGCCTTTGGGACCATGGCGACCGGCGGGTTTAGTACCTACAACCGATCACTCGGCGGCTTTGACAGTCCGTTGATCGAGTACACCACGATCGTGTTTATGATCTTGGCCGGCACGAACTTTACGTTGTTGTACCTGACGTTGGTTGGCGGCCCCAGACGGATGTTTGGCGATGTCGAATTCCAAACCTATGTGGGCATCATTGTTGGCGCGACGGCGGGGATCCTATTCTTTGGGCTTCGCGCCGAAGACCTCGGATTCGAGACGTTTTGGCAAGGCTTGCGGAACGGTCTGTTCCAAGTCGTTTCGGTGATGACGACGACGGGGTACGGCACCGCGGATTTTGACCGCTGGAATAACTTTGCGCGTGGGTCATTGCTGGTGCTGATGTTTATCGGCGGCTGTGCGGGCAGCACCGGCGGCGGCATGAAAGTGATCCGCCACGTGCTGTTTTTCAAGATTCTGCGTCGTGAGATCGAGTTGTCGTATCACCCGCGAGTTGTGCGGCTGATCCGGATTGGCAATGCGACGGCGGACGACCCGGCGATGTTGCGTGGGATCATGGTTTATTTCTGTTTGATCCTGGGGATCTTCATTGCGTCTTGGATGTTGTTGGTGACGTTCGAGCCGAGTTCGACCTGGGGCTACGACGCGACCGACCCGACCAGCGTTGAGGACAGCAAGCTGGACGAGAAGTTGCTGGACTGTGCGAGTGCCGTTGCCGCGACGCTGAACAACATTGGTCCGGGGCTTGGGGTTGTCGGTGCGACTCAGAATTACGCCGGATTCAGCCAGGGTGCAAAGTTCCTGTTCTGCTGGTTGATGATGCTTGGACGCGTCGAAGTGTTCAGCGTCCTGGTGCTGGTGTTCCCGTCGTTTTGGCGGCGGACGTAGCTGCAAATTCCAGGCATTGCGTTGCCGTCCATCGCCGCGATTTTAGGGCGCGATGGCGGATGATTCGCCGGAGGCTTTGCGATATGATGTAGGGGCGTGTCGTCCACCATCTTTCGCGGGTCTTTTCGAGCGATGCTTCCTTATCGAATCAGTTTTGAGCACCCGGCGTTTCTGTGGCTACTGCTCGGCTTGCCGATCTTGTGGTACTTGGGCTACGAATCCCTGGGCGTGCTCGGAAAACTTCGCCGCGGTCTGGCGCTCGCGATCCGGACATTGGTCTGGACCGTTCTGGTGTTCGCACTGGCCGGTGTTCAATTGGTCCGTGTCAGCGACCGTATCACGGTGATGTACGTGCTGGACCAATCGGAGAGTATTCCGGTGGCCAAGCGGCAAGTCATGCTGGACTATGTCGTTCGCAACGTTAAACGCCACCGCGACGCTCGCCGTGGTGACAAGGCGGGCATCATCGTGTTCGGGCGTGATGCGTCGGTCGAGATCCCACCGTTTGACGACGAGATCCGCCTGCGTCGGCTGGAAAGCTTGATGGAGCGTGGTGACGCGACGAACCTCGAATCGGCATTGAACTTGGCACAAGCCACGATGCCCGAAGACACCTCGCGGCGTGTGGTCGTGGTCACCGACGGCAACGAAAACCTTGGCCAAGCTCGCAAGTTGGTCGCCCGTGTCGCTGCGGCAGGAATCGGGATCGATGTCGTGCCAGTGCTGTTGGATGCGAAGAGCGAGGTGTTGGTCGAAAAGATCGACTTGCCGACCGACATTCGCAAAGGCCAGCCGTTCGAAGCTCGCGTCGTTATCAATAACTACACCGACAACAACACAGCCAGTGGTGACGCGAGCACGGGGCCAACGAAGGGCCGAATCCGCGTCAAGCAAATGGAAGGCAAGGAAGAGACGATCCTGCTGGAAAGCGAGATCACGCTGGACGCCGGCAAGAACGTCTTTCCGCTGCGGCACACGATCGATCGTCCTGCACCGTACGTTTATGAAGCCGAATTTATTCCAGACAGTCGCGATGACGATGGGATACGGCAAAACAACTCGGCAACTGCGTACACGCACGTTCGCGGGCAAGGACGCGTGCTGCTGATCGAAGACAGCGAAAATGCAGGTGATTTCAGCTTGCTGATCGACCGTTTACGCGACAACAACATCGAAGTCGTCACGCAAGCCAACGACAGCCTGTTCGGATCGCTCGCCGAGCTGCAGGCATACGACGCAGTGATCTTGGCTGGTGTTCCGCGAACGACAGGCAGCAGCAACAACGAGATCGTTTCGTTTAGCGACGAGCAAATCGAGATGCTCGTTCGCAACACGCAGCAACTTGGCGCCGGTTTGTTGATGATCGGTGGCCCCGAAGCCTTTGGTGCGGGCGGATGGACGGGAACCGAAATCGAAAAGGCGATGCCGGTCGATTTCCAAATCAAGAACGCGAAGGTTCAAGCAGTCGGTGCCTTGGCGTTGATCATGCACGCCAGCGAGATGGCGGACGGGAACTATTGGCAAAAGCAAATTTGCAAAGCGGCGATCGAGCAGCTCGGCACGTCGGACTTTGCCGGTGTGCTGCACTGGAATTTTCAAGGTGATGCGTGGCTTTGGGGTGGCGATCCACGTTGGTCGGGGCTTGCCGAAGTCGGCCCAAATCGCCGCGTGATGCTGTCGCGTGTCAGTCGAATGACACCGGGTGACATGCCGCAGTTTGACCCGGCGATGAATATGGCGGTCAAGTCGCTGAACAACGTTCCGGCGTCCGTCAAACACTGCATCATCATCTCGGACGGCGACCCCAGCGCGCCGAACCCGAACACGCTAGGCGCATTTGTCAGTGGGAAGGTCACGATCAGTACCGTCGCGGTTGCTTCGCACGGCATGCAGGGCAGCCAACGGTTGCAGCAGATCGCCAACCAAACCGGCGGTAAGTATTACAGTGTCAAAAGCGGTCGAGCGTTGCCGAGGATCTTTCAGCACGAAGCTCGCCGGGTCAGCAAACCGTTGGTGTTCGAATCGGCGGATGGCTTGATTCCCCAAGTGGTTTTCCCACACGCGATGTTGGACGGCATCGATCGGAACTTGCCGCCGATCACCGGGTTTGTGATGACGCAAACCAAAGACAGCCCGCTGGCACAGGTCCTGATTCAATCGCCGCAGCCGGAACAACCAGAGAACGCCACCATCTTGGCCGCATGGACGTATGGCTTGGGACGCACCGCGGTGCTAACCACTGACGCCGGTGCGCGATGGGCAGGCAGCTGGACGGACTGGGACAACTATGAAAAGTTCCACAGCCAGTTGGTGCGTTGGCTGATGCGGCCGACAGGCGACACCGGAAAGTTCAGCATCGCAACAGCAGTCAAAGACGGTGAGGTCCAAGTCGTCGTGAACGCGTTGGCGAACGACGATTCGTTCTTAGATTTTCTGGAGATGAACGCCACGGCGCTTGATCCGAATCTGACCCCGTTGCCACTGACCATGCGTCAAACGGCACCAGGACGCTACGTCGGATCTTTCCCGGCGACCGCCGCAGGCAGTTACTTGGTCAACGTCGTCCCGGGCGCCGGGGCGTCACCGCTGCGGACCGGAGTCACGGTGCCGTACAGTGACGAGTACCGCGTGCGTGAGACCAACATGGCGTTGATCGAATCGCTTGCCTCAACCGAACCCGATGGCGGCGACCTTGGACAAATCACGCCGCCGCTGGAATCCGTCGCCAGCGAAGACCTGATTGCGACTGACCCATTTCGTAGCGGGCTGGCACTCGCGCGAAGCATCCGTGACGCGTGGCCCTGGTTTGTGCTGGGGGCGTGCTGCTTGTTCTTGGGCGACGTGATGGTTCGCCGAATCGCGTTCGACTTTGCGTGGGTCGGTCGGACTATCAAACGACTTCGTGGCGAGGACGATACGTCTGCCCAAGCTGTCACCCGATTGGATGCCCTTCGCAAAAACAAATCACAACTGGACGAGGACTTGGAAAAGCGACGCGCGAGTGTGCGATTCGAACCGACTTCGGTGGAATCATCGGGTGACGCACCAGTCGACTTGTCAGATCTTGGCGGAACGTCCGGCAAACCGACGCTGGGTGGCGCGAAACCGGATCTTAAACAGACGGGCCCGTCGAGTTACACCGAACGCTTGCTGGAAGCGAAAAAGCGGGCTCGCAAGGAAAAGGGCGACAACTGATCGAGGCGTCAGACCGCCGGCGAGCCAAAAAAGTTTCGACAGGGGAAATCCGCCCGCCGCGTTGGCTCGTCTGTATTAGCAGACAACGCTGTTCTGCTGTGGAATCCCCTTCATGACCGACGATCCGGAATCGATCGAAAGCTTGCCAACAAGCCCGAAAGATGCGTACACCGCGCGTCTGGAGGAGTTTTTCGATTCCTGTGCCGACGAACTGCTTGGCACTCTGTTTTATGTCGTCGGAAATTTGGAAGACGCGCGGGATGCGTTGCAAGAGTCGTTTTTGAAGTGCTGGCATCACCGGCACCAGCTGGACGAAATCCAAAATTTAAAAGCTTGGGTGTTCCGGATTGCGCTCAATACCGGGCGAGATTTTCGGAAGACGGCTTGGAATCGTCGGCGAACTCCATTGCACGATCACACCTCTCCGGAGGACTTCCCGATGACGTCGACTTCTGAAAGCCCACCTGAAGGGCTGATCAAAGACGAACAGCTGCAACGGCTGCGCTGTGCGGTGGCGAAACTGCCGCCGGAACAGCAGGAGGTGTTTTTGCTACGTCAAAACGGTGACCTGTCCTATCCGCAAATCGCCGAGGCCATGTCGATCCCATTGGGAACGGTCAAAACACGGATGCGTTCGGCCATCCGTCAGCTACGCGAAAGTGTAGGAGACCTGTCATGAACTTGAATCAACCTTCCAAGCAAGACTCGCCAAACGACGACGAGCTGAAACAGTTGCTGTTGGAACTGCACTACGGCTTGCTGGACGACGACGAAGCGGAAACGCTTCGCGGCCGGATCGAAACCGAGTCTGATGTCGCCACATGTTGGGCCGAGACGTTGGTGATGGTCGGCAAGATCGCACAAGCGGCGAAGCTGGATGCGTCTAACGAACCACCAGTGGGCGTTCACTCGTCACCGTCCGTTGATTACCAGTTTGTCGGAACGCCCGTCAGCCCGCCGCTGGATGAAACTAGCGAACCAGAGTCCAGTGTGACTCCGCCACGTAGTCGCTTTGTGAAACTGTGGTTGGTGTCGTTTGTGACTGCCGCCGTGGTCTTGATCGCGGTCAGCGGGATCGGGCATTGGAAAAAGCTTCCCGCACGCCCGGAAGATCCATTCCATTTGGTCGTCAAACCAGTCGTCGGTGATGAATCGACAGGTCGCAACGAGTTCTTGGTAATTGTCAATCCGAACGGAACGACCGAGGACAACGTCCGAGTCGGCGGCGGCTTTGACACATCCGCGATGCCGATCGTCCCTGCGTCGATTTCATTCCAAGTGCTCTCACGCGGGACGGTGCTGTTTAGTGGGAAAGCTGAAACGAGTGCCGATCACCCGGCCCGGATTCAGATCCCGAACGAAGTCGTGATCCCGATCGATGCAAAGTTGGAAATCGATGCTTGGACCGGTCGTTCGAGTGATCGCAAGGTCCGCTTGTCGGTGCCACTGGAACCGACAAGGTGTTTGACTTATTTGCGAACCGATCGACCGGTCTATCGTCCAGGCGAGCAAGTCTTCTTTCGCTCGGTCACGCTGAACCGACAAACGATGACGTCTCAAACGGAAGTCCCGATCCGCTACGAGCTGGTGGACCCGAGTGGCAGTCTGGTGAGCGGTGCGGCGAACGAAGGCGTGACCGAACGCGGGGTCGGCAACGGCGTGTTCCAGATTCCTGAAACGGCAGTGGGTGGAACGTACAAAGTCGTTGCCAAGAGCTTGGACGGGTTCTTCCCTGATCAAGCGTTCGAGATCGAAGTCCGCCGCTATCGCGCCGTGCGTTTGAAAACGGATCTCCAATTTGCGAAGCGATCGTACACTGCCGGTGATCGCGTCAGCGCGACGGTTTCGGTTCGCCGAGCCAACGACGAGATTCCTGTCGGGGCGGCGGCCCGTATTCAAGCCATCGTTGACGAACAGACGATCTATCAATCGACTGCGACGGTGGAGTTGGATGGGACGATCGCGATCGAATTTGACTTGCCGAGTTTCTTGCGGGCCGGCGAGGGCAACTTGTCGATTGCAATTGACGACGGTTCAGTGACTGAAACGGCAGCACGCCCGATTCCAATTCATACCGGTCGCGTCGAAGTCGATTTCTTTCCCGAAGGCGGCTACTTGGTGGCGGGGCTGGACAATCGGGTTTACTTTGCCGCTCGTGACACGCACGGCAAACCGATCGAATTGGCCGGTGAGGTCCTTTCGCAAGCCGGTCGTGTGGTGGCAACGGTCGAAACACTGCGTGACGGAATGGGCAAGTTCGAATTTAAGCCCGAAGTCGGGATGCGCTATTCGCTCAGAGTGACGAAACCGCTCGACATCAGCCAAACGCCTTGGTTGCCTACGGCCGTCGAGGACAAGCCAGTCATGGAAACCGGCAGCGGCGTGTTTGCTTCTGGCGAGTCGATCGCGGTCTCGATCCGATCGCTTCAGCAGCGACGGTGCGTGGTCCGTGCCGTTTGCCGCGGCGAATTGATCGGTGTCAAAACGATCGACCTCGATGTTGGTGAAACGAATGTGATCGTTCCGGTCCAAGAACGTGCTTCGGGAGTGATACGCGTCACTGTCTTGGAAGCCGATACGGAAAACGAATCCACCACGCCGCTTGTCGAACGCTTGGTATATCGCCGAGGGACGAAGCAGCTGAAGATTGCGACAACCTTGGAAGATGGCGATGGGGACCGGACACCGGGTGAGCCGGTGCGGATGACGATCGCGGTGACCGACGAAAACGATGCGCCGGTTCCGGGGGCGGTGCTGGGTGTTAGTGTTGTCGACGATGCGGCGCTCAGCCTTCGCCAACACGAATTGCCATCGATCAAAACACACTTTTACTTGACCAGCGAAGTCGAATCTCCTGAAGACCTTGAGCATGCCGACATCTACTTGAGCGATGAGCCACAAGCGGCGGTAAGTTTGGATTTACTGCTTGGCACACAGGGGTGGCGGCGGTTTGTCAGCGGTAACCCTGAGCAGTTCAACGAAACGTTTCGCGATGCGTTAGTCAGATTGTTGGAACTGGACGGCCAGCGAAAAACGATGGCAGGTCAAAGTCGATCCAATGCCGAAACGCTACGTTCACAACTGATCGCTTATCGCATTCGAGCGAACGAAATTTGGCACGAGTTCCTTGCCGATGTGCGGTTCACACTGATGCTGATCGGATTCATTTGGCTGATTGTGTTTTTCTTGAGGCCACGCAAGTCATTCGCCCCCGCAGTCGGTCCGATGTTGCTGCTGGCAATCACGCTGATCGGATGCGGCCAAAAACACCCGTCCGTTGACTCTCGCGCGAACCGACAAGCATTTTCCGATGCGGCACCAAAACAAGCTGGAAACCAGCCGGGTGCTGCGATGAATGTTGATCAAGGTCGCAAGCCAGATCCACAAGGTGACGAGGCTGCGGAAATCGGCAGCGGACCTTCCTTTGCACGACGGGTGATCAACGTTTTCATTCCACGATCCGGACAATCGGCGAAAGCACCGGACGGAGCGGGAATCGAACATCAAATCACAGACGAACAACTGCGGCAGTTCGCGAAATCACGCGGTATCGACACGCAGGCGATCGCAGACAAGTTGATGGAGGAGTTGCGTTTTCCGATTCGGCAATACTCGCACTTCCATCGCCCAAGTGAAGATGGCGTACGATCGGACTTCGCAGAACTTCTGTACTGGAATCCGTTGATGGTGACCGATTCGACGGGAACGGCGAGCATTCGTTTCGACCTGTCGGATTCCTTGACGATGTTCAAAGTGGAAGTCGAAGGGCACACGTCGAATGGGCGTCTGGGCAGCGGCAGCGGATCGGTCACGACGAAGGTGCCGCTGGAGATTGATGCCAAGGTTCCACTGGAAGTCACCGGTGGTGATCGAATCGATTTACCCGTGGGCTTGGTCAATTCCGGAGCCGCCGGTGGCGAGTTTCAGATCGAACTGGTGACCGGGACCGCTTTGAAATCGCAACGGGACGCCGCAACCATTCAAGTCGACAGCGGTGGACGGACCCAGGAACGTTTTTCGATCTCGGTCGAAGACTTGGCTCACGCGAGGGACACACCGATTCGTCTTGCGGTGCGAGACGCCTCGCACAGCAGCCAAGATTCGATCGAACGACTCGTGCGTGTTGTCCCCGACGGGTATCCGTTCACAACATCGGCCTCTGGCATGCTGGTGAAATCCAGCCGCTCAGAATTGAAGCTACCCGACCAAATCCGCACAGGCAGTCTGCGTGGAACCATACAGTTGATGCCGGGGACACAGTCGCAGATCAGTCGTGGACTAGACAGTTTGCTGCGTGAGCCACGCGGCTGTTTTGAACAGGCCTCGTCAACCAATTATCCCAATGTGATGGCGTTCCAGCTGATGCAAGTTGACGGTGTCGTCGCTGATTCCGAACGGCGCCGAATCGAATCGCTGTTACGTCGTGGCTATCGAAAGCTAACCAGTTATGAATGTCGCGACTTGGGGTACGAATGGTTTGGCAATGACCCGGGACACGAAGCGTTGTCCGCATTCGGGCTGATGCAGTTTGCGGAGATGGCAAAGTTCATCGATGTTGACCAAACGATGATGCAGCGGACACGTGAGTGGTTGCTGGGGCGTCGTGATGGGATGGGCGGATTCGAACGCAACCCGCGTCACCTTCATGCTTGGTCTGTCGATCAGAACGTTGTCAACGCGTATGTGCTGTGGGCGCTTTCAGAAGCGGACATCGCGGCCGGCGACGGGGCACGCACGGCAAATGAACTGGACCGCGAAATCGACCATTTGGAAAACGCCGCGAATACGTCAAGCGACGCCTACTTGATCGCGTTATCGGCAATCACGCTGCAAAACGTCGGCCGGCAAACGGCTGCCCAACAACTTCGTGACCGATTGATTGAAATGCAGCAAGCGAGTGGGCAGTTTGAAGGACAGACGACGATCACCCAAAGCGGTGGCCTGTCGCGAACAGTTGAAACCACATCGTTGGCGATCATGGCGATGCACTCTGACCCCGCGAAGCTTGATGCCATCCGGCGTGCAAGTGATTGGTTGCTGGCCAACCGCAGGGGCGGCGGCTTTGGTTCGACACAGGCAACGGTGCTCGCACTGAAAGCCCTCGTGAAGGTGCATCAACAGATTCGTGGTGTCGACGGAGGCCAGATTCAATTGTTGATCAATGGTGAGGTTCAAGACACGATCGAATGGCGAAACGCGGGACGCGATGGCATTGTGTACGAGCTGCCGGGTGAGAGTTGCAGCTTGATCGAATCCGATTCCACGCCAACCATCGAATTGCGATCGTCCGATGAAGCAGCGTTGCCCTTTGTTGTCGAGCTTTCAGGGCAAACGCGATCCCCACAGAGCGACCCGGATTGCGTGCTTGACTTGTCGGTCGACTTTGCCAACAAACCGTCACCCACCGAGGTCGTCGCGGGTGATTCGATCAACGTCCGGATGGAGCTCACAAATCGATCGACGGAAGGCCAACCGATGAGCGTCGCGGTGATCGGATTGCCGGGCGGAATTGAGCCGGTGATCGAGAGCTTGGACGCGAAGAAACGAGATGGCGTGATCGATTACTACGAGTTGCGTGGCCGTGAAGTCGTACTTTACTGGCGCACGCTGGCTCCTCAGGAATCAAAAGAACTCTCGTTTACCTGTGTGGCACAGATCCCGGGGCAATACACCGCTCCTGCTAGCCGCGCGTACTTGTACTACACGGCAGAACGCAAGTTTTGGCATCCGCCGTTGGCCATCGACATCCGCTAGGGCTTGCTAGGTTACTCGGCTGTCGCAACGGGTTCGCCTGCGGCTAGCTTCAGACAAGCGGCGATCGCTTGTCGGCTGTAATCGATTGACTCACCGAGGATCCGGGCAGACTCTTGGCTGGCGTGGAATCCTTTGCTGTTTTCGCTTGCGATGTAGTCCAGTCGCCACATCGCTTTGCGTTGCAGCTTGCGAATCGGGGCAAGTTGTTCTTCGGTCGCGCCGGCTTCTTGTGCCGCGATGATGGCGTCCAACATTTCGGTCATTGCGGATGCGGCGCGATCGATCAGGCCTTTGGTGCGATCTTGGATCAAATCGACACGAGCCTTGATTTCCTCTTCGGGAATGTTGTGGCACGTTTGGCAAGCCTTGTTGATGTTCATCATCGGGCTACGAACCCAGTGGCTGCTGACTTTCGTCGCGCCGACTTTTTCATAAGGCATGTGGCAATCGCTGCAGCTGACACCGCTTCGGGCGTGAATACCTTGGCTCCAAAGTTCAAACTCGGGGTGTTGTGCCTTGTAGACCTTGGTACCGGTTTCTTTATGAACGTAGTCATAGAACTCGCCACCATCGGGAAAGTTCGTCGAGTCCCATTCGGCTTCGAGGTCTTCCATCTTCAAGCCGTTGCTCCACGGAAACGTGAGCGTCATCTTGTTCGCACAGTAGTACTCAACATGGCATTGGCCACAAACGAACGTTCGCATTTCTTGGCGCGAGGCCATCGTGTTCGGGTCGTAGTTGCCTTTGCTTCCCTTGTCGCGCCATTGCTTGATGCTGGGCAGATGGGGAACCGGGTCATCGCTTTTGGCTAGCTTGTCGATTCCCAAGATAAACCCGGGACGAGTCACACGGATTTGCATGGTGTCGGGGTCATGGCAATCGATACAGGACACCGGGTGAGCGCCGCCCAAGTGTGGGTCACCACTGATCGGGTCCATGCCGTCCGCCGTTTTTTCAACTTCGGCATGAACCTCTTCGTATTTCTTTTGGCTGACTTCTTGGAACCCGGCGATGACGGCCTCTTGCTGGAAACCGCTTGCCAAGCTCGCAACCGATGCGTCTTTGCCAAGTTTTTCAAGACCGATGCGCCGGTAGGTCGGAATGATGGAAGCGTGGCAATGAAGGCAGGCACCTGATTGTTGGACGTCGGTGACCCGCTTAGTGACTTCTTGGTCGGCCAGCATGTGTGCGTGGCCGCGTGCTTCGCGATAGTCTTTGCTGAACGCGTATCCGGCGAACAGACGCACGAGCCACGGATTTACTTCCAGCTTACTTGGCGGTAGTGCATGGTTGCCGCCAAAATCGGTGTAGGGATCGTCCACCGTTTTTAAGTAATCTTCGTATTGCTGTGGGAAGTTCAGCCCCCAGGGTTCTGGGTCAGAGCTGACTTCGCTGACCTCGACGACTTTTGTGAACGGCGCGCGGGCTTCTTGCTTGCGTTCGAAGATGTTGACCAGCAAGGCAATCACGCCAAAGGTTGCCGCGCCGGTGAGCACCGTCAGTAAGACGAGCCAACTGAAACCGCTTTTTTGATCTGAAGCCATGTGACTGGATGCCCTGTGGTTGCCGGTGAAAATGTTACCGAAAGTTGTCGAAGTTGCTTGTTAACGTCCAGCATGCCCGACGTCGGCATGGCAATGGATACACGATTGCATGTCACCACCGTTGGTCGCCGGCAGTAGCGGATGGACAAAGTCTTTGTGGCAATCGATGCAAGTGCTTTGTGTGACGTTGCGGTTCCGCTCCTTGATTTGGATTGGATCCTTAAAACCGCCCATCGTGAACGCGAGAGAGTGGAAGAAGCCGTTGTCGGCTTTGGTGACCCATTTCATGATCGGATCATGCGGCAGATGGCAATCGTTACAGACAGCAACGTGGTGGTGGCTGCTCTGTTGCCATGAATCCATGTGACCTTGCATCACATGGCAGTTAACGCACGATTGCGGGTTATTGCTCAGGTAGCTTGCGCCTTTTCCATAACCGAACGTGAAGGTTCCAACACCGAACAACAAGCCCAGGAAGATTGCGAACACGAACGCGCCTTTGCCAAATCGGCGTCCTCGCGTCGGTGAGACTAAGGTGCTATCGGAACGCTCCGAAGCTTGTTCGTCTGGTCGTGAATCTTCCTTCATCACAGGCTGCGTTTAAATGTAGTATCGATCAATACTCTCGTGACTTGAGCTGCATCGGCATACCGATAAATAACGTTTAAGGCACTTTCTAGACAATGCGTGAACAACTGCGTCGGTAGGTATTTTGTAAGGAAACAGCCCAGCCTAGCGTGACGGTTCGACACATATCACTGTGCATGTTTTTCCAAGTCTCAAACGAATCCCTCAACCATCAATCTGTGACTTCGTTTCCTGACATTGCTGTGCGATGACGCGCGCGACGTGAGAGAAAGGCGTCTCAGCCCACGTCGACTTGCGCCAATATTTCGACGCCACAGATTCAACGAACAAACTGCGCAATCAGGCGGCCTGGAACACATTAAGAACGGTGCCGCGCAGAACGCTTCGGGGGGGGTAGAAATGAGCAATAAAACGATGCTCTATTGCCCGCCCAAAAATTCGCATTCGCGCAGTTATTTTCCGCCTATATCTAATTTTAACATTGACAGTTTTTTGGATTCCGGACGCTTGACACCATTAGCTCTCTAGATAGCCTGTCGCACCTGCCCTACAGGAGGGCTTATGATATTTTCCTCTCTGTCGTTTGAAGTGACTTAAATCCTCGTGCGTTTTCCATTAAAGTGCATGCGATGCATGCCCTACGCGTCTTTGATTGCGATTTTGTTCTGTACCTTTGGTGTGAGCATTTGTCACGCCGCACCTGTCAAGATCATGTCACTAGGTGATTCGATCACAGCCGGCTACAACGGTTCACCAGAGACTGAATTGCGAGGTTCCTATCGCCAGGAGCTTGGCACCTTGCTCAGTCAGATTGGAATCGACTTTGATTTTGTCGGGGAATTTCAACGAGGCGCTGGCGACAACGATCACCAAGGCATCGGCGGATACTCGATCGAGCGAATGACAGCGGAGTACGGGCCAGCGGTAAACCTTTATCAAGCTGACTACACGTTGGTGCTTGCCGGAACCAACAATCACTTTGCAGAACCGAATCGCGAATACTACGAAGAAACCTATCGCGATCTACTGCAGATGGTCCGTGACAACGCTCCGGACACGTCGATCATCATCGCGACGGTGCCTCGATTTGGCTACGACCGAGCACCGGAAACGTCCTATTGGACAGAGTCGTGGGTGAACGAACGAAATGACGTTCGATTCCCGATGATGAATCAAGCGATTTATGACGTCGCAGCTGAAATGGGCAACATTACCGTCGTCGATTACTACTCAGAGCTCGATCCGACAACGGATTTGATTTCCGATGGCGTGCATCCAAACCTGTATGGGCATCAGAAACTGGCGAATCTGTTTTTTGGTGAACTAAGCAGTCAAATTTCGGCAATTCCAGAACCCAGTATCGTTTTCCCCATGCTCGCTTTCGGTGTGATGTCAACGATTCGTCGGCGCAAGCGTTCGGCACAAGCCTAACCCACTCGTCTCATGTCGTAGACCGTTAGCCCGGCGAGGCTTTGCTTGGGCGTCGCGGCAAACAGGCTGGCAATGTATCCGACGACAAAGCAGGTCGTGATTCCGCAAGCCGTGTAGAGATAACCGTTGACGTTGGTGCCAAGCCAAAGCCAGACCATCATCGCGGCACCAACGAGTGCGCCAGTCATTGCACCGGTTGCGTTTGCTCGACGCGTGAACGCGCCCAGCATGAACAGTCCGCCGAGCACGCCCATAAACAACCCAATGACTTTGATAAAGGCATCGAACAGGGATTTGATTTCGGGATCGACGAAGGCCAGTCCTAGCAGGGTTCCGATCACGCCGACCAGCAACGTGCAGCCTTGCGCCACACGCAAGTAAGCTTGGTCTGTGCGGCACATTCGACAGGGACGCAAGAAGTCCGTCACGATTGTCGTTGCCACCGAATTCATACTGGTTGAAACCGTAGATTGCGCGGCAGCAAAGACGCCCGCAACGATCAATCCGGCAATCCCGATCGGCATCTCACGTGCGATGAACAGCGGAAAAATCTGGTCGGTGGTGATCGTCGGATCAAGCTTTTCCGGATGTGCCCGATAGAACACATACAGACCTGTTCCGATCGAAAAAAACAGGATCGTCGCGGGAACCGTCAGCACCGCATTCGTCCAGATCGATCGGGCTGCCAATCGCTGGTCTGCGGTTGTCATGTATCGTTGCACGACCGCTTGATCGGCGGTGTAGGACGACACATTCTGTGCAATCGCGCCGATCACGATCACCCATAGCGCGATTGAAGTGCCAGTAACGTCGCCGTGCAGGTTGACCATCGAGAATTTGTCGGCTTGGTTTCCAATCATGACCACGCCACTGAAGTCGGTGCCGCTACCAATGATTAAAAGCGTCACGGCCAGGACTGCCCCGCCGAGCAGCACAACAGTTTGCAGCGTGTCAGTCCAAATGACCGCTTCGACTCCTCCCATCGTGCAGTACAACAAGCTGAGTCCACCCATCAGCATCACCGACTGGGCCGGTGTCAGCGGCGTCGCGACTGCCAAGGCCAATCCGGTCAACGACATCACCACCGCCATTCGAAAGACATGAAACAGGGTAAAGCTCGCGCTGCCAAACCATCGCACTGGGCGGCTGAACCGACGTTCCAAATATTCATAGGCACTGGTCGCATCGATTCGCCGATAAAATGGCATCGCGACAAACACGGCCAACAGCGCGACGACGGGAATCATCAAATTGCCGACCGCGTAAACCCAGTCTTGCGCAAACGCTTTGGATGGGATTCCGGTGAACGTCAACGAACTGAGCATCGTTGCGAAGATGCTGCAACCAGCCGCCCACCACGGGATACTTTGACCGCCACGAAAGTAGTCGTTCGTGCTGTGATTCTTTCTTGCGAAGTACAGTCCGACACCAACCATTGCCAACAAATAGGTGACCAACACGGCGTTGTTCATCCAGCCAAATCGTTCTTTAGAGCGAACGGTTTTGACAGACCAAACCTTGGCACTGCGGACACGAGGCCGAACTTCGCCGCTGGGGATGATGATTTGATCATTCCATCGGACTGCGATCGTGGTGACATGGCTTGCGGGCATTTCGCCGGCGCTCGTCCAAGTGTCAGTGATCGTGTGGTAAGCCAATGCTTGGCGTGGGAATCCGGGATGCTGGTCCTTCAGTTCGTCCGATTTAAAAAACAGGGAACCGTCATCGCCGCCAAGGATCCCAATGTGACTTTGTCCGATCCCGATGCCTATTCCAGCCACGATTGGTCGCGGCGCATCACTGCGTTGACGCCAGTGTCCGGACGTCGGTTGAAACTCCCAAACGTCGGACAAGAACGTGACATCCGTTGATGCAGGCCCGCTTTGGCGACGTCCGCCGATCACATACAGACAATCTTGAAATCCGTTGTGTTGGGCGATCGTCAGATGGAATGCTCGTGTTGGAACGGGGCAATCTGGCATCCGCTTCCACGCAAAGTTCTCTGGCTGGTCTTTCAGAGATAGGTCCAACACGTACAACTGGTTCCCTGCGGAGCTTAACGCCGCGTCCGCTTGTCCGCCGAACAGATACACGGTGTTGCCGATCATCGCTGCCGAACCATAGGCACATGGCTGTGGCAAATCGGGGTAGTCCACGCGATTGATTTGTCGTTTAACGGGATCCCATTGCAACAGAAACGTGGACGCAATCGCTTGTTCGCCATCGTTGCCGCCGATGCACAGCACGCCGTCATCACAGGATACGGCAGCACCATAGGCGGCGTTGCGTGGTAGCTTTCCCTCCGTGTGCCATTTCAGTGTGCCTTCGTGACGGTGCAACACATACACAGAGTCGTGCCAGACTTTGTCGCTGTCCCAAACAGGCTTGGGAAAGTTTGCCCCGCCGGCGACGATCAAAGCATCGTTGTGGACTCCGGCGAAGGGACCAGCCACGCCAAGGGGATCTGGCAACGGCGGCAACTCGCTCCAGGAAAACAAACTCCGGTCTGCTGACGGCTGAGCGTTGGCATGTTGAAGTCGCGTCAACGATGCGGCAACAACGACCAGTCCCAACCACACGAAAGTCTTTCCGCCGAATGGCGTCAGTGCCCCAGTCATGGCATCGTCGAAGAGTTGGACCAATCGAAGAATCCGATCGCATCCAAGTCGGCGAACAAGGACGTTTCCTGTTGTGCCGAGAGATTGCGAAGCGGCAGTCGGCAAGCACCGATCGGAAATCCTTGGCGACCGAGTACCGCTTTGAGAGCGGCATGAAAGGGGTAGCGACACATGACGCGGACCATCCCAACCGCACAAGATTGCAATTTCCTTGCGACCACCAAGTCGCCTTGCTCGGTCGCCTCAATGATCTGTCGATAGAGCGGAGCGGCGATGTTGTAGGTGCTGCCGATCGCGGCTTGAGTTCCGGTCGCGAGTGCACCGAGCAGCATTTCATCGCATCCCCATACGACATCAAAGCGTCTGTCATCCAGTTCGAGACAGGCTTGGAATTCGAAAAGTTTGGTGTCGGTGTACTTGAGACCGACCAGGGTCGGAATCGAGGATCCCGCAACACCCAGGAATTCCGGCATGTCAATCGCCGACCCGGTCAGCGATGGGATGTGGTAATAGTAAAACGGCAAGTCGGCGGCTGAAGCGATATCCGCCATGCAAGCTGCCAACGTGGACGCATCGGTGACCTTAAAGTACGAGGGGCAAGTCGCCGAGATCGCGTCGGCACCGATCTGTGCAGCGTGCTGAGCAAGGCGGCGTGCTTCGGCGGTACTGTTGTGTCCGACTTGGATCAACACGGGTACCCGTGATTTCGCTGCCGCGACATAGGCTTCGGCAACCCGCATCCGTTCATCCGTCGAAAGCGAGATTCCTTCGCCGGTACTTCCGCAAACGTAAAGCCCCTGCGTCCCACAGCCGATTAAATGATCGACCAGGCTGGGAATCGGTTCTGTGTTGATCTGCCCCGTCGAATCGAACGGGGTGCACGCAGCGGCGATAAGGCCACTCAATCGTTGGTTGAGCACGGCAGGCATCCTAGGTGGGAGAACCCGTCATTGTAGCGATCCCAACACGGCCAAGGTGAATGTCGTAGCACATGAGGTTTCGTGAAACTTTGCGGTTTCACGCGAAGCCAATTTCGCACTAGCGAGAAACAGCGATCCCTAGTTAGGGTGCGACTTTAGAGAGGCCTTCACGATTCCGTTTGCCGAAATGCAGCATTTCCGTCCCTATCGAATCACGATCGAACATCGCGTCAAACAATGGCGATGGCTCGCTCGATTGAAACGTACTCGGCAAATTCGCGATCATTGGTTGTGGATCCACGAAACCGATCAAGCGACGCCGGTACGCAGTGCGGAAAAGCGATGCCTGTTAGACCTGCGAAAGGTCACGTGTGATGGCGAACAAGGTCGACGGTTTCATGCGTTGGTGTCGCTCTTGTCACGCGGCGGATATCAGGTCTTCCTGGTTCCGCGATTGGAGTTTTTGCAGACGGGCAATCGGCTGTTCAAAGCCAGCGCCTTGCAAATTGCGGAACCGTTGACCGACGCTGCGAGCGACCAGCACTTCGATTTGTGTTTAACCGATCATCGTGGTGAACACCCGCAAGCAACCCAAACGATTCAACTGGTTTCGAACGCGCGTGAACCGGTTTGGCCGACTGATCTGGAAGTCCCCTACAGCTTTTACCCGCTCATTTGGGACAACCACGAAGACGCCCGATTCGAAGCGTACAGGAATCAGACGCGGCAATGGCGACTATTTTTCGGAGGCCACTGTTCACAAAAGGCTTATCACACAATCCGCTTTTACCATCGGCTGCAGCCCGTCGATCGACACACCGTTATCAATGACTTGCTGGCCAGCTATTCGGGTGACACGATTCAGATCGAATCGGACCAGCAGCTCGACACGATGATGTCACACCGACATGACGGCTTTGTGATGATCGACAACGATCGCTATCGAACTGACGCTTCGCAGTGGTTGCGTCTGCTGTCGAACGCCAGCTTCTTTGTGGCAGCACCTGGGTGTGATTATCCGTTTTCGCACAACGCGATCGAATCGATTGCCATCGGGACCATTCCGTTGCTGGAATACGATTCACTGTTCACGCCACACTTGATCGACGGCGTCAATTGCGTTGCCTATCGAGGTCGTACGGGCTTGCGAGACGCGGTTCGGCGGATCAACGCGATGTCCGAATCAAAGATCGCAACGATGCGTCAGGCGGTCATCGATTACTACGAAGACCATCTCAGCCCTCACGCGTTTTGTGGGCGGCTCGAAACCCAGTCGCCAAAACGCATCCATCTCTATCCCTACCTCGCACCGGTCACCAAGGCAGCGTAGCGTCCATCAGTCTTGCGATACCGGCTCGTCATGTTGCGCCGGATCGTCGCCGTGTAAGCGAACGTGCGAGTCAGGTTCATCGACACTCGGTTCGCCGAGTTGGCCTTCGAGTGATGCGATTGCGACGGCAACAGATGCGTCACCGGTGACGTTGGTCACAGTGCGAAGCATGTCCAAGATTCGGTCGACGCCAAGGATCAGCGCGATCCCGGAACTTGGCACGCCGATCGATTGCAGAATGATGACCAGCATGATGATCCCGGCCCCTGGAACGGCGGCGGTACCGATCGACGCCAGCACGGCGGTCAAGACGATCGTAATCTGGCCAGACAGCCCCACATCCATTCCCATCGACTGGGCAATGAAGACGGCAGCGACGGCCTGATAAAGCGCCGTACCATCCATGTTGATCGTCGCCCCAAGTGGCACGACGAACGACGAAACCTCTTCGGACACGCCCAGCTTTTCTTCGCAGCGTTCCATCGTTAACGGCAAAGTCGCGCCGCTGGAGCTGGTCGAGAACGCGACCAACTGCACCGGGGCGATGCCTTTTAGGAACGTCTTGATCGGCATCTTGGTCGTCAGCTTTAGCAGACCGAAATACGTCACACAGACATGCAGCACCAAACCAAGCACCACGGCGATACAGTAAAAACCGAGTGCGGCAAGGAGCTGCAAAATTTGGGAAAAATCGTCGCCGGCCAAGTCCGTGATCGTCCTGGCGATCAACGAGAACACACCCAATGGTGCAAACAACATAATCAGATCCACCAGTCGGATGACCACGTGGTTCAAGCTTTCCAAGACATCGATCATCGGCTTGGCTTGGGACTTTTCCAACTGGATCAATCCGATTCCGACCATCAACGACACGAACACGATCTGCAACATGTTGCGGTTGCTGGATGCGGATTCGAAAAAGTTCGACGGGACGATGTCGATCAAGATTTGCAGCGGCCCGCGGTTTTGCACGTCGGCGGCGACCGCCTCCTTTGCCGAAACGTCACCGGCGAACTGTTCTTGCAGTTGCATCCGGGCCGCTTCGGGCACTTTCAAGCCGGGCTGCAGCACGTTAACGATCACCAAGCCGAAGACGACGGCGATCGCGGTCGTGGTGATGTAGATCGCGAGTGTTTTGCCACCGATCCGAGACAGCTTCTTGAGATCGCTTAGAGACGCGACACCAAGCACCAACGAGGCAACGACGAGAGGGACCGCGATCAACTGCAGCGAGTTGATAAAGATGACGCCGAATGGCGCGATCCAGTCATTGGTGAACTTCGTCCATCCGGCTGCCGCGGCGATCAAGCCGTAGAGCAGCCCCAGAAACATGCCGATCAGAATTTGCCAGTGAGACTTCTTATACCAAGCTTCTTTCTCGGCCATCGATAGGGCAGCTCCATCAAGTTCTGGTGGTGGGACGCTGCCAATTGTACGCCAAGATCACGGACCCGTCTTCGGGCCCGTGTGATGGCATCCCTTCGCAACTGAAGAAGGTGTGATGTTGCCCCGATAGGTACCAACACCACAGACAAAATCAGTTCTTCTCAGCTTGCTTCTTCTTTTGCAAAAACTCGTACATGTTGAAACGCTTTGGGAACATGACGCCCGTTTTGGTCGCCCAGTCTTCCCACATCGTAATCATGTCATCTCGCAGCTTCGGTTTCTGCTCGGCCAAGTCGTTGATCTCGGTGCGATCGTTCGATAGATCATAAAGCTCCCATGGGTGCTCATACTCCCGGACCAATTTCCACTGCCCCATTCGCACCGAAGCGTTGCCTTCGTGCTCCCAGAACATCGGGTCGAAGTGAATCCCTGTGCGATCACCCGCCAGTAACGGCACCATCGATCGGCCATCGCACGCGGTGACGTCGTTCGGATAAGCACCACCGGCAAGCTCGATGACGGTCGGCATGAAGTCCTGCAAGTAAGCCCTTTGGTGGACCAGCTTGCCGCTTGTGTCCGACGGAATGCCTTTGGGCCAGTGGGCAATCATCGGCGTGCAAGCGCCACCTTCGTGAACGAAGTGCTTGTACTTGCGATAAGGCGTGTTGCAGGCACCGGCCCAGTGCAAACCGATTCGAACACCGTTTGTGGTTTCAAGCGGTGGGTTCTTGACCATCGCTTCGGTTCCATTTCCGAAGGCGCCGCCTTCTTGGCAGGCACCGTTGTCCGACAGGAAGAAGATCACGGTGTTGTCGTATTCGCCAGTGGCTTTCAAGTGCGTGATCAGCTTTCCGATGTTCTGGTCAACCGAATCCAAGCACCCCGCATAGGCCGCCATGATCGCATCCAAACGGTTGTGTTGCTTGTCATTCAAACTGTCCCAAGTCGGTCCCGGGTGTGGCGCCGGTTCGGTGTTGGGATCAAGAAGCCCGAGTTCGCGTTGACGCTCGTTGCGAGCCTTGATCATCGCGTCCCAGCCCTGCTTGTACTTGCCACGGTACTTTTGAAAGTCTTCCCACTTTGCATTCAGCGGCCAGTGCGGCGCGTTATAAGCCAGGTACAAGAACGTCGGTTGGTCGTCGTCAGCTTCTTTGGCGGCCTGCAAGTACTCGATTGCTTTGTCTGTGAACGTGTCGGTGGCATAGAAGCCTTCGGGCGTTTTGATGAATTCGTTGCCCTCGGTCAGCCCACGGTCACCGCCGGGTTTGAAATAGTTGATCGCACCGCTGAGGCATCCGTAGTACTTTTGAAAACCACGCTGTAACGGCCAGCACTCTTTGCGGTCCACACCCAAGTGCCATTTGCCGGTCATCATGGTTGCGTAGCCGGCGTCTTGTAGGACCGATGCCAATGTCGTGCATTGGTCATTGAGATAACCTTGGTAGGGACCTTCGATTCCCAGTGCCTGCCCGGGAGGCGACGTCATGTGACCGATGCCGGCTTGGTGTGGTTGCAAACCAGTCATCAGGCTTGCTCGTGTCGGGCAGCAACGGCCTTGGTTATAGAACTGCGTGAACTGCAATCCGCCGGCAGCCAATGCGTCAATGTTTGGGGTGTCGATCTCGCTGCCGTAGCAACCGAGGTCCGAGTAGCCCATGTCGTCGACCAGTACGACGATGATGTTTGGACGCGAGGCGGTTAAATCGCCTTTCGCATCAACGATCTCGTTGTCTTCGGCGATCTGACGGAGATGCGCGGAAGCGATTTTGTTCACGTCACGATCGTAGGTCATCAGACCGTTGATTTCGCCTTCGACGTCGGTCGTCTGGGTGTAAACCGCACCGGCGACGCCTTGGGATTTAAGCGTTGCCAAGCGATCGATCGATTCTTTGTAGCGTTCGATGTACTCTTGCTTGGTTTTGGGCAAACCGCCGTAACCCCAGTTCCGTTTGCTGCCCCAAAGGTGATCCGCGACAGGCCAGCCGTGTCCGCCGAACTCGCCAACGATTTTGACGTAGTCGTCGTAACGTGGGTCATCGACCGGGAAATCTGGGTGCGGGTAAACGTGTTCGTCAGCCATGTCGCCAACGGGGAAGAAGTTCCCGCCACTCGCGATATTGATATGGCGTGACGGATCGTAGGCTTTGATCCATTCGCCGACTTCCATCGATCGGTGTTGGCCCCAACGTTCGTTGAACGGAACCCAAGTAACAATTGAAGGATGGTTGTAGAGGTGGTCGACCATGCCTTTGAGTTCGACCATGTATTGTTCGTGCGCGGCATCGGGCCAGTCGGCGTCCAGTGAATCCCCTTCTTTCCAGGATTGTGGTTTGTTGCCTGCGGGGTGATCTTTGCCGAGACGTTGCCACTTGGGCCATTCTTCGGATTGGAATCCGGCACCGCCTTCGATCTGGTCTTGCCAAACCAACATGCCGACTTGGTCGCAGTAATAGTAATACCGTCGCGGTTCGACCTTGATGTGTTTGCGGATCATGTTGAAACCGGCATCACGCAGGAAGTCGATTTCAAATGTGATCGCTTCTTCGGAAGGCGGCGTCAGCAACCCGCCTGGCCACCAGCCTTGGTCCAGCGGTCCCCAGTGGAAGATGTCTTTGCCGTTGAGTGTCAAACGCAAGTTGCCATCTGCGTCGCGGCGTTTGCCGACGGTACGAAGCCCGACGTAGGAGTCAACGGAATCGAGGACCTTGCCGTCCTGATCGAGCAACTCGACTTTCAAGTCATACAGCGTTGGTGAATCGGGTGACCACAACTTGGGATCGTCGATCGTTAGCTCAACGCCCTTGGCCGTGCCAATCGTGGTGTCCGTTTTTGAACCTTCCTTTGCAGAGATTCGAAGCTGTTGATATTCGCCGACCACATTGGCGACGACTGTTACCAAGCCTTGATCGCTGCCGCTGACTTTCAACGATTCGATGTGGTTTGCGGCGACCGGTTCGATCCAAACGGTTTGCCAAATGCCAGAAACCGGCGTATAGAAGATGCCTCTGTTTTGCACCTTTTGTTTTCCACGCAGTTGGTACTTGCCCACTGCGTCGGTCGCGTCGATGACTTTGACGACCAGTTCGTTGCCGCTTGCCTTTGAGTTTTGAACCAAGAACGAAAACGGCAGGTTGCCACCGATATGGCTGCCCAGCTTTTCGCCATTGACCCAAACATCACAGGCGTAGTCGACGGCTTCGAAGTGCAATCGAATCGGCGAGTCGCTGTCGCGTTTCAGATCGCTGAGGTCAAAGGACGTGTGGTACCAGAGTGCCTCGTCTTCGGCCAAACGTTTGCCGACTCCGGACAAGGGTGCTTCGATCGCAAACGGCACCAGGATTTCGCCATCAAACGTGTCGGGCTTGGCGGAGCCACTCGCGGTGACGGCATAGTCCCACATGCCGTTTAGGTTTTTCCACTGGTCACGCTTCATTTGCGGACGTGGGTACTGTGCCCAAACGTTGTCGGGGCGAACTTGCTTTCCCCAGCGGGTCAGCATCGAATCGGCAACGGGCGACCAATCGGCAGCCTGAACAGGTACGCAGCAGAGTAGCCCGAGGGCGAGTAACAGAATCTTTCGCATAGTCCTAGGTTCAAGTAGTGTCGTGAAAGACAGACGTCATGGGTTAACGTGACGCTTGTTTCTTAGGCTTTTTCTTTTTCGCTTTGGGGGTGGCCTTGGACGCATTCGGTTTGGGAATCGCGCCAACGCGCTTGGCCCAGTCCCGCCACTGGTTGGTCATGTCACGAACGGTGTCGGATTGTGACGCGGCAAGATCGCTTTGTTCGGTTCGGTCTTGCGTCAAGTCGTACAACTCCCACGGGCCACGCATTCCGGTCCGGACCAGCTTTTGGTCGCCAACACGAATGGCGGCATTGCCCTCGTGTTCCCAGTACAACGTTCGCGGTTTGAAGTCGCCTTCGCCGGTCAACAGTGGACGCAAGCTTTGGCCTTCCATGGGCAAAATTGCGTGACCGCCACGCGACGTGGGATAACTCGCTTTGCCCAGGTCCACACACGTTGCCATGATGTCGATCAAGTGCGTCGGCGTTGTTTCCCAACCGGATCCCGTTTTGTCGGCAGCGATGCCGTTGGGCCAGTGCGCGATCAAAGGCGTCGCGATCCCGCCTTCGTGGTTGTAGTGCTTGTACTTTCGAAACGGCGTGTTGTTGAGGTGAGCCCAGCACCGGCCGATGAAAACGTTGGAGTGCGGGTCACCAGGCGAGTCGCCTTCGTATTTTCCTTGGATCCCTGATTCGGCATTGCCACCGTTGTCCGACAGAAACAGGATCAGCGTGTTGTCGAGCTGGCCACGTTGCTTGAGCGAGGCGACGATTTTGCCGACGTTCTTGTCGATCTCCTCGATCATGGCGGCGTAGATTGCCATGATGTCATCGTAACGACGCTTCTCATCGTCGGACAACGAATCCCAAGCGGGGATGGCTTCGGGACGCGGCTCGAGTTTCCAATCGGCGTCGATCAGCCCTGAGTCGACTTGGCGTTGGTAGCGTGCTTCGCGAAGCTTGTCCCACCCGTCCATGTACTTGCCGCGATACTTGGCAATCGTTGCTTCGGGGGCCATGCAGGGAAAGTGTGGTGCGGCGTGGGCGAGGTACCAAAAGAATGGCTTGCCGGCGGCGATCGCCTCGTCGACAAATTTGATTCCCTGTTCGGTCCACAGATCGCTTCCATACCAAGGCGGATTGAATTGTGGATCGTCTTTGCTGACCTCTTCGCCATTGAGGTACAGCTTGGATTGACCTTTCGAACCGGTTTGGTTGGAAAAGTGGACTCCACCGGCGGGTAAGTTCAAGCTGCGATCGAAGCCGCGGTCCCAAGGTGTGACGCCATGGTTAAATCCGACGTGCCATTTGCCAGTCATCGCGGTGAAGTAGCCTGCGTCGGACAAGACTTCGGCGAGTGTCACGCAGGAATCGTTCAAGCGACCTTGGTAGCCCGGTTCGCCTTGATCGGTCGTCATCCAACCGATGCCCGCTTGGTGCGAGTACAAACCGGTCAGCAATGATGCTCGCGTGGGGCAGCATCGGCCGGTGTTGTAAAACTGGCTGAACCGCAATCCGTCTTCTGCGAGCTGATCCAGATTCGGTGTCGGGATTTCACTGCCATAAGGGCCGATATCCGCGAAGCCCATGTCGTCGACCATGATGACGATGATGTTGGGCCGGGAGACGTCTTTCGCATTCGCGGACAACTGCGTCAAGGAAAACGCAAAACAAGCCGATACGAAGACCGCGCCGAGAAAACGCAGTGAATGAATCATGGTGGCGGGGCTGGCTGGGGAGGAGCTGAGCCGGCTGAGGAGCAGGCGGGGCATCGCCATGATACCTGCTTGCGAAATATCGGTGGGGTGATTTTCGGCGACCTAAACTGAATGACGAGGGATCTCAATCAGGCCATCCGGAGGTGATGCGGCGGTTGAGACGCCCGGTCGGGTTGCCCGACATCCCATCGCTGATCCGTTCCCCAGGCTCCACCGAGCTGCGATAAACTGTGCGGCAGCCCAAGCCGGCGCCGCGGAGTTCGAGCTGGAGCACTGACATGCAAGCAATCTTGAGTGCAAGCCCTGTCTTGATCGGCCGGTAGAGTGTTGAAAGGCAAATAGTCTGCCTTTTCGGCATCGAAAAGACTCGGCACGGGGTTTGCGGCGAAGCGTTTGGTGCGAAAATACGCGGCCGCCGGCAACTCACCTCGCTAGGCGGACCGGCCAGTTTTTCCTGCCTGGTGGTGTAAGGTCACGTGACTTCGACAAGTAGTCCCGTCCATCGCCGCCTACGTCCCGCCTGCTGCATTTAACAACGCAGTCCAAAACGACGCCGAACTGTCGGCGGACGATCACGATTCGAAGCAACTGCAAGATAAGAAACCAAATGAATCGATCAGACAACAACGAGACTTGGCTCGCCGCCCTGCCGGTCTACAACGAAGTTGAATACGTGGACGACATCCTGGACCGGGTCGTTCAATTCGCTTCGCATGTCTTGGTTGTTGACGACGGTTCGACCGACGGAACGGCCGAAAAGCTTGCCAATCGCAGCGACGTCACCGTGATCCGCCACGAAGTCAATCAGGGCTATGGCGCGGCCTTAAAAACCGCCTTCGAGTACACGCTGGCAAATCACTTTGATGGTGTCGTGACGCTCGATTGCGACGGGCAGCACCAACCGAAACGGATCCCCGCGTTCATTGATATGGCTCGTTCGGCCGATATCGTTTCCGGCAGTCGTTACCTGCATCACTTCGATGGCGATGACGCACCGCCCGAAGAGCGAATGTTTATCAACCGACGGATCACCGCTGATCTGAACCGGCGTTTGGGGCTGCAGCTGACCGATTCGTTCTGTGGTTTTAAAGCGTATCGTGCCGAAGCGTTGCGAGCGTTCGAGATCACGGACACCGGCTACGCGATGCCACTACAATTGTGGGTGCAAGCCGCCGCTGCTGGGCTTCGCGTTGTCGAAATGGCGGTGCCGCTGATTTATCTGGACTTGGCACGGTCGTTTGGCGGAGCACTGGATCATGCCGAGACGCGACTGAATCATTACAACCGTGTCATCGAAGACGAGATCAATCGTCTGTGTGCCGAAGGGCGTCATGTCACGCACGCCGTCAGCGGCGATCCGGTCTGTTCCCACCAAACGAGATAAGCGTTGATGGTTGGACCTCAAGCCGGAACGCATTCCCAACAATCCGATGGGAGTGGCCAGCATGCTTTCACGCAGTACCGCGCACCGCGACAGCATGGCGAGTTCTTGATCTCGCCCGCGTTGTCGCAGGCAACCGAATTGCTCGACCAGAATCGGGTAACGGGCAACGCGGTACCGTCACCGCTCGCAGAGCTGCGCACGCCGGCGCGAGAAAGCTTGCTTCGTGACGCACGACGCTACACCAGTGCCTATCGCGATGTGGATGCGCCTCAGGCGAGCGGCGATTCGATCGTGATGGCAGGTCACCAGCCGACGTTGTTCCACCCCGGTGTTTGGTTCAAAAACTTTGCACTCGATTCGGTCGCCAAGCAATCCGGTACAACCGCCGTGAACTTGGTCGTCGACAGTGACGTCGCCCAATCGAGTGCGATCCGGGTTCCACAGTTCGACAGCCAAAACCAACAAGTCGTCGCGACCAGCGTTGCGTACGACGACAGTGGCGGCGGCGTACCGTACGAACAATCACAGATCACCGACCGAGAGCTGTTCGATCACTTCGATTCCAATGTTGCTCGTGAAGTCCGATCGATTGTCGGTAATCCATTGGTAACGCAACTTTGGAACCATGCACGCGAAGCGATCAACCGCTGTGGGTTCGCCGGATGTGCACTCGCCCAAGCACGCCACCACCTTGAAGCGGACCTTGGGCTAAACACCCTAGAGATTCCGCAAAGCGTCGTGTGCCGCAGCGAAGCGTTTTCCCAATTCGCAATGCACTTGTTGCGTGACTTGCCAAGGTTTCACGAGTGTTACAACGGTGCCGCCGATTTCTATCGCGACGCGCATGGCATCCGCAGTAACGCCCACCCGGTCCCTAATCTCGCCCGTGAGGATGATTGGTACGAAGCCCCGTTTTGGGTTTATGGCAACCAATCCCCGAAGCGTCATGCCGTCTGGGTTCGAGCGACCGATGGGGGCAATGTGCTGGAAATCAGCGACCGGCAAAGCCGTTTGCGGCGTATCGAAAACGCGCAGGGCGACGGTGCTTACGAAGCGTTGCATGCACTCAATAGTCCTGAATTTAAAGTGCGTAGCCGTGCGTTGGTCACAACGATGTACGCAAGATTGATTCTGAGCGACTTGTTTCTGCATGGCATTGGTGGCGGAAAGTATGACCAGCTTGGCGATTTGATCAGCCAGCGATTTTGGAACACGCCCACGCCGCAGATGATGGTCATGTCGGCAACGGTTTTATTGCCGGGACACGACGACTTTTCCACGGCTCAAATTGATCGCCAACGTATCGACTTGGATCGATCGCTTCGCGATGTCGAATTCCACGGCGAACGTTTCCGTGACGAAACCACATTGTCAGACGACGAGTTGCAAAGGCTGCTGGAAACCAAGCGGCAACTGCTTGCCAGTATTCCACCTCATGGCCAACGCAAACGTTGGCATGACGAAATCACTTCGGTCAACGATGCGATGGCGAAGTCACTCGGTAGCGTTCGCGAACGTCTGATTTCTGACCGCAGCCGTCTTCAACAGCGGGCCAAAGATGCGGCTCTGTATTGCAGCCGCGAGCATTCGTTCTGTTTGTATCCGCTGGATTATCTCCGCGACGCATACCAAGCGATGCTGCAGGTCTAGTCGCCTCGCGACGTCTTTGGGGCTCAAATCGGTCCATCGTCACGGTGCCGAACAATCTCCCGTGCAATTCGACTATGCTTTCTGGTGATCGCCATCACCTTTCATAGGATCGAATCATGAGCCAATTGCTTCGTCGTCGTCAGGTTTTAAAGTCGGGTTCAGCTGCTCTCGGCCTCGCGTGTCTAACCAAGGCAAACGTTTTTGCCGCAACACCGGTGGGTAAGTTCCGTACCGCACACATTGGTGTCGGCGGAATGGGCGCTGCGGACTTGGGTTCGATCTCCTCGCATCCGTCGGTCGAAGTCGCCGCCCTTTGTGACGTCGATTCCACCCGGTTGGCAGAGGCATCCGCCAAACACCCCGGTGCGAAGACGTTTTCTGATTTTCGCGAAATGATCGACTCGCTTGGTGATGCGATCGATGGCGTCGTGGTTTCCACCCCCGACCACACCCACGCCCCCGCCGCGATGACGGCAATGAACGCTGGCAAGCCTGTCTATTGCCAGAAGCCGTTGACCCACGAAGTGTTCGAAGCACGTCGCATGCGTGAAGTGGCCGAACAGAAAAACCTGGTCACCCAAATGGGCATCCAGATTCACTCGCACTATGCCTATCGGCAAGCGGTCGCGATGATCCAAGAAGGCGTGATCGGCAAAGTCAAAGAGGTCCATGCTTGGTCGAATAAAAACTGGGGCTATGACCAGCCGACGCTGCCCGCGGCCGGACCGGTCCCGAAAGATTTGGATTTCAACCTCTGGCTGGGCACCGCCGCCAAGCGTGACTTCGTTCCCGGTGTCTATCATCCGGCGAACTGGCGAAAGCTGTTGGACTTTGGAACCGGCACCCTCGGCGACATGGGCGTGCACATTTTTGATACGCCATACGGAGCTCTTGAGCTGACCGCACCGAATTGGGCCAAGACAGAATGTCGTCAGCCCACCGGCGTCGGACACCCTGAACGCAACTTGGTCGAGTACGAGTTCCCGCAAACGAAGTACACCACCAAGACGATGAAGTGGAAGTGGTACGACGGATCGTTTGCACCGCCCGAGGCCGCCGCAGTTGGCTTGCCCGAAGGCACGAAGTTGCCTGGCCAAGGATCGCTGTTCGTCGGTGAAGAAGGTCACCTGTTGCTGCCACACATCAGCGAGGCGACGCTGTTCCCAATCGCCAAGTTCAAAGATTACAAGCGTCCCGATGTCGCCGGCGAAGATCACTACCACCAGTGGGTCAACGCGTGCATGGGCAACGGCGAAGCCAGTGCGCCGTTCTCCTTCGGCGGGCCGTTGACCGAAGCCTTGCTGTTGGGAGTGGTTGCGAACCGATTCCCCGGCCAACCGCTACAGTGGGATGCCAAGGGGCTAAAAATCACCAACAATGAAGCGGCGAATCAACTGTTGCGACGGAACTATCGCGACGGATTCGAAGTCGCCGGATTATCCTGATCGACCCCACTCACCTCTATCCTCATCCACGAAACGATATGAAACGCCGAACATTCCTTGCCACCACCGCAGCCGTTGGCGCTGCCTCCTGCCTGTCACAGCGATCCGTTTCTGCTGCCGAAAAAATGAAGCTTTCCAAAGGCGAAGTGATCCTGTTCCAAGGGGATTCGATCACTGACGCCGGACGCAACAAGAACGAACCAGTTGCCAACGAAGGCCTCGGACATGGCTACCCCAAGTTCATTTCGGAGTCGTTGCATCACGATTACCCCGAGTTGGATTTGCAAATCCATAACCGTGGGATCTCCGGTAACAAAGTTCCAGACCTGGATCGTCGCTGGCAACAGGATTGCTTGGACCTGAAGCCACAGATCCTGAGCATCCTGATCGGCGTCAACGACATCTGGCACAAGCTGAACGGTCACTATGACGGGACCGCCGAAGTCTACAAGGACGGTTTCGCGGCACTGCTGAAACGCACCCGCGAAGCATTGCCCGAAACAACTTTCGTGATCTGTGAGCCCTTCGTCCTGATGGCCGGAACGGTCAAAGAGAACGAAGCGAAGTGGTTCCCAGAATTCACCACTCGTCGCGAGTATGCCAAGCAGGTTGCCGATGAAGCGGGCGCGATCTGGGTTCCTTTCCAAACGATGTTCGACGAAGCCGTCGCGAAGGGAACGGAACCGAAAGCACTCGCCGGTGATGGTGTTCACCCAACGCAGGAAGGCCACCAGCTAATGGCAAAGACCTGGCGCGAAGTGGTTGGCGTCTAGTTCATCGCCAAAACGTTCGTTCAAATGCGAAAGAGGCAACGAATCCTGTCGCGGGATTCGTTGCCTCTTTTTATTTGGCTTCGCTGTTCTAAACGGTGTCGCTGTTTAACCCAGCCGATCGGTCGCGACGTGATACTGCGGATCTTCCGAAAGGTTGACTTCGACAAATTCACCCGCACGATCAAGCAGCGTCCGGCACTCTTGGCTGAGGTGTGTCAGGTGCAGCTTCTTGTTGGCGGCTTCGTATTTTTCGGTCAGTGTCTTGATCGCTTCCATACCCGACTGGTCGTAAACGCGGGTGTAGTAAAAATCGATGACGACGTCTTCTGGATCGTTCTGCACGTCGAACAGTTCTTTGAACGATGATGCCGATGCGAAGTACAACGGGCCGTGCAGTTGGTAAACCTTGGTGCCTTCTTCATCGACGCGAGTGTCAGCACCCAAGTGAGTCGCGTGCTGCCAAGCGAACACACAGGCCGACACGACCACGCCCAGGATCACGGCCGTTGCCAAGTCATGCATCACGACGGTGTAGCCGGCAACCAGCACCATCACAAAGTAATCGGATGGTGGGATGCGGTTAATCATTTTCAGCGAGGCCCATTCGAAGGTTCCGATCACGACCATGAACATGACCCCGACCAGTGCGGCCATTGGAATCATTTCGATCCAAGGCGCGACGAACAGGATGAACAACATCAAACAGCAGGCCGCAGTAATCCCGCTCAATCGGCCTCGCCCGCCACTGTTCACGTTGATCAACGATTGTCCGATCATCGCACAACCGCCCATGCCGCCAAAGAAACCACAGAGTAAGTTCGCGACGCCTTGCCCGACGCACTCACGGTTTCCACGCCCACGGGTCTCGGTGATTTCGTCGATCAACGTCAACGTCATCAACGATTCGATCAGGCCGACGCCCGCTAGTGTTAACGCAAATGGAAAGATGATTTTGAGAGTTTCCAAGCTGAACTCGGGAACCATGTATTCCATGAAAAACGGCATCGGTAATCCGCCGCCAATCGATGCTTCGACAGGAACGATTTCTTGGCCGCTGGCGAGCTGTTCCTCTGCGGTGGCTGCTGTCGCATGTGTTGCCAACATGTCGCCCACCGTTGCGATTGCGTTCGATGAAATCCCATCCCCAGCGATTTGTCCACTGCGATTGATTCCGACCGAGATCAATGTCACGACCAGGATCGCAGCCAGAGAAGCCGGGATCGCCTTGGTGAACTTCGGCAACCCGACAATGATCAACATCGTTAAACCGACCAAGCCAAGCATCAGCCACAGACGCACACCGCTCAGGTAAACCATTTCGGCAGTGTCGAGATCGAACACTTTAAAACTGCCGAGTTGTGCCATACCAATCACGATCGCCAAACCGTTCACAAAGCCCAGCATCACCGAGTGCGGCACCATACGAATGAGTTTGCCAAGTCGTGCGAACCCGATGACGATTTGGATGATCCCGCATAGGATCACGGCCGGGAACATGTATTCGATTCCGTGCATCGTGACCAAGCCGACGACGACAACTGCCATCGCACCCGTCGCACCGGAAATCATGCCCGGACGACCGCCCAAGATTGCGGTGATCAGCCCAAGGAACACCGCGCTATACAGCCCGATCAGCGGCGAAACGCCAGCAACAAACGCGAAAGCGACGGCTTCGGGGACCAATGCCAGTGCAACCGTCAGTCCCGAGAGCAGGTCGTCTTTGGTATTGGCAGAATGACGGCGGAAGAAGTTCAGCATCGGTGGGGCGGGATTACTGGTGATTGGAAGAGGATTTAGTCGCGAATCCTAGTAGCCCACCAGAACTGGTCAACCGCAACGAAACAGGCGGATTTCGTGCGACAATAGGGGGTTGGTAAACACGGCGTAGGAAAGTGGTTTTGAACCACCTTCTAAGTCCACAACGACGCCCTGGATGAACTTAAGGCGATCGTAAGCCACATTAGCGGCGACGGGAAAAAACTCGTCCGCTTTCCCGAATCACCCCAAAGCTCTCCACATGGGCCCCTGCTGCGGAACGAGACAATGCGTCGGTTCAGCTCGCTGAAATCACTTTCCAGGACTGAATGAACCGCCCATTCCCCCCATGCCGCCGCCCATTCCACCACCACTGGCTCGCTGAAAGTCTAGGTCTTGTTTCAGCTCCTGTTGCAGGTTGGTGCTGACGATGGTCCGTGTCCGGTCCATCTCGATGCTGTATTGATAGTCATGGTCGTACGCATCGCTGCCGAAACGTCGCGGCGGAATCTCGAGGTCCCAACGCAAGATTCCGGTCGGCCGCATCAAACGCAAGTACTTGCCGTCCGTCGACAGTTTGCCGAGCGTGTCCGGATCGACGTTCACATTGATCACGCCGGCACTGTTGCTGATCGGCAAACGATCCATCAACCGAATCGCGATCGGTTGATCATGAAAGTTGGACACGACCAATCGATAGTTCAGCGCCGCCAAACGATTGCCACCTTTGATGGAGACGTTGCGATCGAGCAGCTCGCGCCGAGTCCGCACCTGCCGATCGGCTCCCAAACCAATCAGTATCTCGCCACCGGCCGCGGTCGACAGCAAATCAGTCCGACCAACAAACTGCCCGTCCAAGAACACGGACGCTGCGCCACCCACTAGGTTGCGTCCCGTTTGATTTTCAAGTTCGGCTTCACGATAGGCGAACGTGCTCAACAGCGGGATTACGACGCGATACATCTTGCTTTGAACGGTGGACCGCAGAATCGTGATGGACTGCATTCCGGCCTGGCTCGCAATGTCGATCGAACCACCGATTTCGTACGTTTCGTCCGAGATCGTTTGCATGGCGTCACCGGCTAGCTCGCGCTGCTTCGTTTGAGGCTGATTGAATTCGGCAAGCTGTTTGCGTGCCGCTTCGCTGTTGATCTGCAAGTCATCGTTCCAATCATCGAAGTTGTCCCAAGCCGAAAGCGGCTGTGTGACGGCAGGCCTGCCGAATGGATCGTTGTTCTGGTCACTACTGCCACTCGCCGAAACACGCAGTGGTGCCAGTACCGGACCGTCGGCATTCAGGTTTGGCGTACCCGTGCAAAGAACCAACTCCACCCCAGTCCAGTCCTCGCCGCTGTTTTGCAGCACCTTGCCTTCCATTTCGATCAAGAACTGGTCCTCGCCTTGCGGATTGGATGTGGCATGAATCGTGTAGTTCGGCTGCCAGCTGACCTCATCGACCCAGTAATTCAGACGCAGTTTTCCGCCTTGTGGTGCAAGCACATCCAAAATGACGTCATAGGTATTGCGAGACTGCGGACCAGCCAGTTCAGCGAATTCGGCGATCTTGGTTTCAAGCTTTTCCTGTTGCGTGGTAGCTCTGGCCGTGGCTTCGTGCAGCTCCTTGGCCAACGCACGTCGACGTTGCATGACGAAGTCAGCAATCTCCGTCACGCCTTTTGTGTCCAGCTTCGCCGAATTCAGATCCGCATTGGTTTTTGCGGCCGAAAACTGAACCAGTGTCTCGATCGTTTTCAAATCTTGTTCGATAACAAGGACGTCTTGTTTCGCCGACGCAACCGCTTCTTGAAGACTTCGTAGGACTTCTGCTTGCTCCTGGAACACGCCCTTCACTTCTGTGTCTTGATGTGGAATCAAAGACAACGATCGCACGATCAAATTAGGATCCGATTCGCAACGAACGGATTGGTCACGCAGCGTTTCCGGAAGTCCAGTTAGCCGGATTCGTTGGTGCTTTTCCGATGCACGTAGGTCGGCTTCTCGGACCACATTTGCTTCACGCTGGAAAACGGCGACCGAGGCAACTCGACTTTGCACGTCAACAAAGTCGTTCGCTCCTTCGGTCGCCTTGGGCTCCATCCAGCACACCATCATGCAAAGCCAATAGACGCATCGAGTCCAACGAATTTTGTTTCGCATCGAACGTTTCTCGTTTTGTTTGATGTGATGTAGCAAAACACAACAGAGGTGATGACGCGTTTTGCTGCACTTAGTGATCGAAAAGGCCAAGTCCGGTGTGTAGCACCTTAAGAATGCAGTCGGCATGCCAATTGCATCGTTGGAGATGCATGTATTGAACAGTGGATTGTATAGATGAGTTTTCTGCATGATCCGATCACAGGAACTACACCATGCACATGACGTTCTGGTCTCGGTCAATCGTGGCAAGTGTTTTGGCCGCGTTGGTTTCGTTGAGTTTCACGGCAACAGTAAATTCACAAGACAGATCGATCAGTCAGCTTTTGAAATCTGGTTCCTTCCAAGCGGTGGATCATTCCAAGCAATCCGAGCGTGGCAAGCCGATTCTGTCGTTTCCCTGTGATCCGCTGATGAGCGTTGAACAAGAGCGGCAGCTATTGGAGACTCTAAGCAAGCCATCGCCGCTGAAGGCAAACGCGATCACGACGTTGAATTCACTTGCACAGGCGTTGAGTGAGCATTGCCCTGTGGTGATTGATCGTCGCAGTCTTGACGAGTACGGGATGAGAATTGACATGGATTTGTCGAAGAACCTGTTGCTCGACAACACTTCCAAGGAGCCTGTGTCGAATGAGCAATCTGTCGATCAGCCAGCTTCGAACCAGTGGTGGGCCGCAGCATCGGAACCCACGTCGAATGATCATGGCCTGAGTTTGCTAGGTGATCTGGTACAGCGACTTGACGGCAGTGACTTGGAAATCGTTTTGTATCATTCACGTGTTGTGATCACGACAATCGAAGCTGCCGAGGAGCTGAACATCGTGCGGATGTATGAGATCTCGCCGCTCAAAGGCCTGGATTCCTTGGTCGACACGATCACGCAAACGTTCGATCCCGATCGTTGGGAAATACTGGGTGGTCAAGCGATGATGCGGCGGATTTCTACCGATCAGAATGATTGGTTAATCGTGTCAGCACCCACGATGACGCAGCTCAAGGTGCAAGCCTTTTTAAATCGCATCAATCAATGAGTTTTCGGCGGAGGCATCATGCCGATCGAACGCGGACGTAGGATGGTGATGAGATCCATCGGTTTGCGCGAGATGAATACGTCCGCAGACAAATCATGGTCGCACCGGTTTTCGACTCCGGAGGAGTCCGCGTTGGTAGCTCGGGGCGGAAGCCCCGAGAACATTCCAATCCATCATTCGCCCCGGAGGGGCCGGCGTGGGTTGTGTGTTCGATTCCGTCGGCCCCTCCGGGGCGTGCGTGTGGATGGGCTCCACGGATCTTGGGGCTCACGCCCCAAGCTACCCAAGACGGCCCCTCCGGGGCGAACACATCATGCCGATCCAATGCGGCCGTTGGGGGCGAAGACATTATGCTGATCCATGACGGTCGTTGGTTACGACGACATCATGCCGTTCGAACGCGGCCTTGGGGCGACGACGTTCCACGCTACGGTGATTTGATTTCCAACGGGACCGAAAGCTTTATCTGTTGCGGCTGGAGACAGGCTTTGTCGTCGCACGCTTGGAACTCGATCGTGACCTGCAACATGACCGTTGCGGCGATTGCCTGCGTTGCAATCGAAAGAGGCACACTCAATCGAACTCGATCCTTATAGATCGCTAACTCTTTTCCAAGAACCGCGTCGGTGATTCGTGTTGGCTCGGGCATCGCCCAGGTCCCAACGCTCACGCTCTTGTCGGACTGCACTTGAAACGCGACGGCTTTGACAAACTCGACATCTTCAGTTTGTGACTCTTGATCCTTCGCATACAAATGAAACCCTTGATCGATCGTAAGCTCGATCCTCAACTCGCATTCATCACCTGCAAGCACGCTTGCTTTGGAAATGCTGGCCGTTGCCGTCACGGGTTTCTCACGAACGGTCACCACGCCATCCGATTGATCCGCGGCAGACTTGTCTTGTGTTTGCAGCCATCGGTCTGTCGCGATCAGCAAGTGCTCGTTGGTGTGTGCTTCCCGATCCATCGCGACGGCAAATGCTTCCAGAGTTGCGATCGCGGAGTCACGTAATTCGTCTCGTCCGGTCTCCTTCGCCAGATTCAACAGCAAGCACGCGGCAACTCCGTTGGTGCTTGGCAAATTGCCACCAGCTCCTAAGAACTTCGAACGAACCAACAACGCCTCATGCTCGGGCCCCGTTTGGAAGAAGCCACCGTGCTCTTTGTCTTCGAAACGTTCTTGCATTTGCCCGACCAAACGCAGCGATTCGTTTAAATAACGCTGCTCGCCACTCGCCAAATAGACTTCGTACAAGCCGTTGGCCAGGTAGACATAATCATCGAAGTACGCTGGTTGCTTCGCCGTGCCATCGCGGTACGAGCGGTACAGTCCGTCGCCGTTTTCCATCGTCCGCAACAGAAACTCGGCAGCCGATCGTGCCAAATCGAGGTACTTCGGTTCATCCAACAACCGAGCTGACTTGGCAAGTGATTCGATCATCAAGCCGTTCCAGCTGGTCAACACTTTGTCGTCCCGGTGTGGCTGCGGCCAAGTCAAACGTTCGTCCAGCAGTTGTTGCCGAATGTTCGCAAGCCGCTTCGAATCGACGGTGATCGGTTCCAATAGATGCGGGATGTTCTTCCCGACTCGTTCCCCGCTTGCTTCATCCCGGAAATTGCCTGCTTCAGTGAATTGATAAACGCCTGCGAATAGCGAAGCGTCAGGTGCGGTCAATGTTTTCTGCAACTGGTCGGTCGACCAAACATAAGCCTCGCCTTCTTTGCCGACTTCCCCCGAATCCAAAGCCGAGTAAAACCCGAATTCCTTCGACGTCATTTCACGACTGAGCCATTGATAGATATCCGCGACGGCTTCGCGATATCGGGCTTCCTTGGTGATGTCAAAGGCTTCGGCGTAAAGACCCATCAATTGTGCGTTGTCGTACAGCATCTTTTCGAAGTGCGGCAACAACCACTCGGCATCGGTCGAATAGCGATGGAATCCGCCGCCAAGATGATCATGGAATCCGCCCAGCCACATCGCGTCGAGCGTCTTGGTGATCGGTTCAAGCAATCGCTCGTCCTTGGATTGGCGATGCCGATGCATCAGGAATGCGAGTGTCCCGTGTGGCGGGAATTTTGGGGCACCGCCGAAACCGCCATGCTGCGGATCGAATTGTTTGAGGAACGTTTCGGTTGCCTGGTCGATCAACTGAGGTGTCAGGTCGACGACCTGTTTGATCTCAGGATTGCCGGCACGACGGGTTGCGCTGACAATCGATTCGGCTTGGCGATTCACGTCATCGCGGCGATTGACCCAAAACTGGTGCAGTTGTTCGAGCACCAACACGAATCGCTGCTTGGGAAAGTACGTGCCAGCCATCCAAGGCTTTCCGTCGGGGGTCAGCCAAACCGAATTGGGCCAGCCACCACGATTGGTCAGCAGCTGCGTAACCAGCATGTACTGATCATCGATGTCGGGGCGTTCTTCGCGATCGACCTTGATGGCGACGAAGTGTTCGTTGATCACCTTGGCAACCTCTGGATCTTCGAACGATTCGACCTCCATGACATGGCACCAATAGCAGGTCGAGTATCCGATCGACAAAAAGATCGGTTTGTCCTCGGCCTTCGCCTTTGCGAATGCCTCATCACCCCAGGGATACCAATTGACTGGATTATGGGCGTGCTGCAATAGATACGGGCTTGTCTCATTAATGAGATGATTGCTGTGCATGGTCGCTGGTGATTGTCCAAGGCAGTCATTCAATCCACCGACGCCGATCGCGGCGGCCAAGATAATTGACAACTGTGCCGATAACGAACAAAGCGTGGTACCAGAAACCACCCTGCCGTTTTGTGACCTAGGTTGCACAAGCACGCTCCAGTTTTTTCCAGACGGTTTTTCCAGGCGGCGGGAACACCTGTTACTTAGAGGGGATCATTCGATGTCATTGATTGCGGGATACATGAAAGATAAAGGCACCGGCATTGGCGGTGGCTATGAAATTCAGTCGGTCCCTTTCCTGCGTGCAATCGGGCTAACCCCTTCCAACGGAAAATTCATCATCCAGGGCTCACAAAAGGAAATCAAGGCTTGGCTGGCAAAGCACGGCAACTTGAAAGTGAAAACAGACGAACACTTCGACACCTTTCACGTCACTGTCGGAAAGCTGAACACCACCAACGCGGCGAAGATTTACTTGGAAGAGTTTTTCAAAGGATTTGTCCCCAACGGCGGTGCGATCGCCCGCGTGGTCAGCTTCTTTCGAAAAGACACCTGGGCGCTGATTTTTCGCATCGGTGCGATCCATGCACGGATCCCTCATAAAACGTTTCCAGCCAACACGATGGTCTCCGAAGTCGTCGCAGCCGGACGCGGACTGAAACTGGCCAGCGACGTCGATGCTCCGGGAATCGTTGGCGATGCGCTGGACGCCGCATCGCTGCTGAGCTAGTCGCCCCCTGGGGCAGCCGCTCTGTCGGGTGAACGTACATCTCGCCAACCTGCGTGAAACCCGACTTGCATTTCTCCTGTCAATCTTGCTAGGTCACACGATGGAACGTGCTGCCATGTAATGACGCGAGAGATAGCCTTCTGATGTCCGCCAGTTTAAATCGCCCCGTATCGATCGACCCCATATCGATCGATTCTTGCTCGAGCGATCCAGTTTCCAATGGTTCAGCACGCCGTCTTGTGATTGCCAGTTGGGTTGCGGTCGCTGGACTGTTCACCGGCTGCACACTGCCGACAGGCATTTTGAATTCACGTTGGGCGATGGAAGATCCGGACTACGCGACGAAGTATTCCGATGGTGCTCCCAAATCAGATCTCGCCGGAAAAGCCAAGCAAGCGATGGATGCCCGCTTCATCAAGGGCTCCAACGGAATGTTCGCGTCTGGAGGATACACCTACCGACCCGAGTCAGAAAACAGCTTGGCGTCGATCGATGTTGGTGTGGAGTCTTACCTGACCAGTTATTTGACCGGGCGGGTTTCGTTCATGGGGATGGGCAACGACGAGGACTGGTTCACCGGGGCGGACGCCGGACTGCGTTTACAAACGCCCAGCCGTTTGGCTCCGTTCGTCGGGGCGGGTGTCTTCGCCGGGGCCGCACGTGAAACCATTGATGCCTCCGATGACGGTATCGACAACGATGACGACGGATTCATTGATGAAAACCGCGAAAAGGACAAGCGATTCTCAGGAGCATTCGCGGCGATTTATCCTGAATTTGGGACACACTTTTGGTGGACGCCGCGGATTCGCCTGACAAGTTATGGACGTTACATGATCGCCACCGAAGGCCGCGACGCAGATGACTGGATGCTCGGATTCGGCATCGCAGTGTTCAATAAGTAGCAGCTTTCAGCTGGCCGTCGGAGACGGATAGTCCTTTAGTGAATCGGCGACCTTGCCAAGCAGCGAGACCAGCTTTTTTGATTCCGCTTGTGAAAGCACCCCGAACATACAGTCACGAATCGGCTGACCGACTTTGATAAGCTTTTTTAAGCGACGCTTTCCCGTCGCAGTCAACGCGACCGTCTTCGCTCGTGAATCCGTCGGGTGAGGCTGACGCCGAACCAGCCCCCGATCTTCCAATAGCACTAACATCGCTCGGACGGTACTTGGATCCGAAGTGATGCGGACGGCGAGCTCACGCTGCGTTAGCGCTTTCTCATCTTGAAGGGCGCACATCAAGACAAATTGGTCGGCCGTGACGTCGAACTCGGTAAAGCACGCGTCGCTGTTGCGGTGTAGCGATAGGTACGCCGCACGCAGTGCCATCGGTAGCTCTTTCTCGATATCCATAGGAACTCGGTTCTGTCGCAAAAGCGGTGCGTGTGTGATTAGCGAAAAGACTTTGCGATGGCAGCATAGCGACTACGCCTCCTCAACTCCCGGGACACGTAAAATTACTCTGCCATGAAAAAGTGTACTCGCTCAAAGCGAAGTCTCGAAGTCCCTACTGAGGCAATTCTTCCGCCCCGCGAGTCTCACAACCATTTCCTGTCCGATCTTCAACATTTCGCGACGGGGAACGAACGTGCAGGCACTCAATGCGATCCAACATTGAGCTATCAGGCAACAACGGGGGCGCAGCTACCATTCCAAGCCGACTCATTCTCTTTTGTCACAACCGCTCTGGCCGGACCGGCATTCGCGAAAGAAACATCGGAACCGCCTGTCTGGAATCGTGTTGGTTACAAGGTATCGAATGCCCGACAGAACTGATGTGTGCGAGCAACGTTAAATTTCTCTGCTCGTTTGCGCAATTCCTCATGAGCGTCGGAATCGCCCGAGCATTACACTGACGTCAGCTCCGGCTTTTCACAGCTCTCGTCCGATCCGACTTCCCTTCTGCACTGGATGAAATGATGATTGCCCGATTTCGACCACTGACATTCACTGGTGCGTCAGTCGCGTCTCTTGTGCAGCTACTGTTGGTCTCGCCCAGCCTGCTTGTTGCCGCTGACAACCAGGGAAACAACGCTGCGGTCACGGCCGCCAATCGTCCCTTCGAAGCTCCGAGGATGACGCCTCCGTCAATCGATGACGAAGGCTTCGCGGCAACCGATGTCGGAGCAAAAATTCCGAACTACACGCCAGGTGAAAGCTGGGGAACACAAGGGGCGCCGCTGACGCTGATGCAAGACCCGTTGCCAGCTGAGCAATCGATCAAGGCCTACACGACGCCTCAAGAAATCCGGCCTGTTCTGTGGGCCAAGGAAAGCAACGACAACTGGCCATCCGGTTCGCAAACCGAAACGCCAGCCGCCGGGCTGAAAGGCAAACCGATCGCGATGAACTGGGACGAAAACGGACGGCTTTGGATTTGCGAAACCGTTGACTATCCCAACGAACTGCAGCGTGAAGATGCCGTCGGTCGCGACCGCATCAAGATTTGCGAAGATACCGATGGCGACGGTCTGGCTGATCGCTTCACGGTCTTCGCCGAGCATCTCAGCATCCCGTCAACACTTGTCTGTTATCGCGGTGGCGTGATCGTCCAAGATGGGCAAACGACGATCTATCTCAAAGACATCGATGGCGATGACAAAGCCGATTTTCGTCAAACCCTGATCACCGGTTGGGCGATGGGCGACACGCACGGCGGCGTCAGTAATTTTCAGTACGCCCCCGACAATTGGATTTGGGGCATGCAGGGTTACAACAACTCGCAGCCAGTCATCAACGGCGAAGCTCAAATGCGATTCCGCCAGGGCTTCTGGCGTTTCAAAGTCGACGCGGGTGCTGCCGACTCGACCGCTCCCGCACATGCGATTGAACAGACCACCGGCGAAGTCGCCAGCGACAGCACGGATCAATTCAACGATCACACGATCCGCGTGCAAGCTCTCGAATTCATCCGCGCGACCAACAACAACACCTGGGGCTTGGGGTTCAGCGAAGAGGGCTATGTGTTTGGATCGACGGCAAACGGTTGCCCGAGCGTGCACATGCCGATTCCCAACCGATACTTCGATGGCGTCGCAGGTTGGTCCCCCAAAACGCTTGAGAAGATCTCCGACTCGACACGTTTCCATCCGGTCGACGACCACATTCGACAAGTCGATTGGCACGGCAGCTTTACCGCCGGCTGTGGTTCGGCCATCTACACCGCACGCAACTATCCACAGAATTGGTGGAACCGAATCCAAATGGTTTGCGGTCCGACCGGCCACCTGGTCGGTTCCTTTGTCCTGAAGAAAGACGGCGCCAACTACACCAGCCACAACGCGTTCAACACCGCCGCCAGCATCGATGACTGGACCGCACCGATCATGTCGGAAGTCGGCCCCGATGGAAACGTCTGGATACTCGATTGGTACAACTACATTGTCCAGCACAACCCCACGCCAAACGGCTTCAAGACAGGGAAAGGTGCCGCGTATGAAAGCGACCTTCGTGACAAGCGTTTCGCACGCGTTTATCGCTTGCTCCCCAGCGATCCATCAGCAACGAAACTTTCATCAACGACTCAACAGCTCGCGGACGCCTCTGATGCCGAATTGGTCGCGACGCTTGCCGATGACAACTTTTTCTGGCGGCGTACGGCGCAGCGTCTGTTGATCGAACGCAATGCCGACGACGCGGCAACTCTCGATGCACTCGTCCAACTTGCGAAACAACAAGACGTCGACGCAATCGGCTTGGCCCCCGCGTCGATGCACGCCATCTGGACGCTCGCCGGGTTGGCCGAAGCGGAGAATGGTGCCGTCGCAGAAAAACTGGCTGAAGCTTGCTCGGCTGGATTCAATCATGTTTCCAGCCCAGTGCGAGGCGCCGCGGTCGCCTTCTGTGCCGACGGCCAAATCGCCGATGCGATCAAAGCCGGCTTGGCTCAAGACGTCGATCCGAAAGTCCAGCTGGCAACGCTGCTTCGTGTCGCAGACGGCCGATCCGATAGCGTCTTGAAGGGCGAGACACTAGCAGCTTTATTGACCGGAATCACTGGCGATAACGTTCTCTTGGACGCTTGGACCGCCGCCTCGGCAACCGATCCGGTCGCGACCATTGTCGCACTCAGCCAGACCGACCTCAAGCAGGTCTCCCAGCGCGAGCTCGACGAACGCATCTCGGTTTTGTCGGAGCATTTGGCGCGTAACCGGCCGACGGCCGATCAGGTAACACAGCTGCTTTCCATCGATCCGAACTCCGCCTTGGCTGTGACCGTGTGGAGCGGATTGGCGAAAGGGTGGCCGCGTGACTTGGTGGTCAAGCTGCCCGCGGATGCTCAGGCAGCGGTTCGCGATCGATTCCTGGCGAAAGACGTTTCCGTCGAAAACAAGGCCGCAATCCTGGCGGTCGCTGACAAATGGTCAGTCGACAATTTGGACAGCATCGTCAGCGAAATCCAAGACGAATTGCTGACCAGCGCACTCGATCAGAACGCCGAGACGGAAACGCGGTTGACCGCATGGGACCAAGCGATTCGTTTGGCACCGGCCAGCCCCAAGATTTTGGAAGCGACCGAGCAACTGCTCACTCCACAGCTAACTCCTGCCGCCGGTATCGCCGCACTAAAGTCACTCCAAGCGGCTCGCGTCGACGGGCTTTCGCAGCAGTTGCTGGATCTGCGAGGTTCCGTCGGACCACAGCTCAGCAGCCAAATTTTGACGTTTATGTTGTCGCGCAACGGCAGCACCGCAGACTTGCTTGATGCGATCTCGGAAGGACAGGTTCGCTTCACCGACTTGCAGCTCGATCAGCGGCAAGCGATTTTGAATCATCCGAGTCGCGACATCGCCTCACGTGCTGCCGAGTTAATGAAGTCGACGGGAACGATGGTGTCGTCCAATCGTCAAGCCTTGGTCGACCAATGGATGCCGGTGACTGAAATGCCCGGCGACGTGGTCAATGGGGTGGCGATGTTCAAAAAGCATTGCTCGGCCTGCCATCTCCACGGCGAACTCGGTAAAGCGGTCGGTCCGAACTTGACTGGAATGGCCGTGCATCCCAAAGCCGAAATCTTGATGAACGTGTTGGACCCGTCGCGCAGCGTCGAGAATAACTTTCGGACTTATCAGATCCTGACCGTCGACGGAGATGTGGTCGCCGGCATGCTGGCGGGCGAATCCGCCAACTCGCTGCGGTTGATCGATTCGCAAGGCAAGGAGCAGCAAGTGCTTCGGGAAGACATCGAGCGCATGACGTCTTCGCCGAAATCGTTGATGCCGGAAGGTTTCGAAAGTTTGTTGACGAAGCAAGAGATGGCGGACCTGCTGTCGTTTCTTGCCAAGCGTGGGCGATACACGCCGCTGACGATTGCGACGGCGGCAAGCGTCAACGGCAACACCGGATTGCCGGGGTTCCGTGGCCGTCCGGGCGACAAGTTCGAACTGAACCAGTACGGGCAAATCGAGGCCGAAGGTGTTCCATTCGAATTGATCGACCCACAACAAGGGCGTGTTGCCAACATCATCGGGCTGCAGCGGCCATTCCGCCAAGGACAAACGAGCCTGCCGCAATCGGTCCAGATCCCGTGTTCGGGCAAGGTGTCGGCGATTCACTTGCTCGGCGGCGTCGCGTGGGGAGCGTACCCGCGATCCAAGAACCCGACCGTCAGCATGACAGTGCGTTGTCACTATGCCGACGGCAAGTCGATCGATACCGATTTGATCAACGGCAAACAAATCGTCGGCTACGAAGCGGACAATGATGTCCCGGGATCAACGAAAGCGATCGAAGCGAATGGCAAGCAAGTTCGCTACGTGAAGTTGGAAACGGACAGCAGTCGCGAGCTGGAGAGTATCGAGCTGGTCAAAGGCGACGACTTTTCGATCCCATTGGTGTTCGCCATCACCATCGAATCGGCCCCCAGCGAGGCGCATTAATTAATGAGCTGGAGGTCAGGCTTTGGCCGTTTAAGAGCCGCTTGCTGCCGAGCGAAGTAGAACCGTGGCGAGCGCTAACCGGCCGATGGGATCATGCCTAAATTAGCCGATACGCGCTAGCGTCGGTTCCCGGTTCCCACCAATATGCAGCGGGATTCAGACTGGTGCGGAACCGTGGCTAGCGCCAGCGGCTGATGGACACTGGATTCGCCGATACGCGCTAGCGTCGGTTTTGGGGCCGATTCGATGGTGATGGCGAACACCAATGGGATCGAA
>PPHI01000097.1 GCA_002901265.1 Rhodopirellula baltica
GAGCTCGATGGACTCACTAGACATCGCGATCTCCTTAAAGACCTTCGAAGTACACAACTTGCCTAAAGATTTCCAAACTCCGGAAGACGCCTCAAGCATCGACAGCAACCGGTTGAGGTCGACGGCTTGACGCTGTTCCTTTTCAATTGCCTGGAACGCGGATGCCCTCTCCGCACTGCGTAGACGATAAGCTCGATATAGATAATGCGGGTAAGGCTGCGCATACGATCCTAGATGGAACTTCTTCACCTTTCCGCCCAGCCGAATCGTTTGTGTCACAAAGTCAGTTGACTTCACTGTCCTTAGTTCAATTGACATCACAATTCCCTTTACTAGGCGACATTCTTGGAATGCCCGCGCACGGAACGATCGGCGGTGCGAGGCTCCTGCATCGACGCTGCAGAACTGGCTGCATCAGAGCAATCAGAAAAAACGCTCTGGAGAAGTGAATCACTGACCTGATCTACCAAAACCGCTTCGCAGACCGCTTGCAATTTCCCTGCGACTGCGATTGGCAGTGATGCATTCGCGGCCACTTCTTCAAGCGACGCCTTGAAAAGATTGTCTGTCGGGGGCTGCCCCAAACGCGAAGCCAACACGATCAACTCCAAGCTCTCTCTTTCGCGCCCCACTGGCGTCGACAAATCATGGACAAGCCCTTGATCGACGAACCCCAAGTGTTCAATCCAATGCTCAACGACTTTCGGACCGCCTCGAAGTGCCTGCTGAAAGAGAACCATGCGAAGCCGATCATCGGCAAAACGACTATCACGCACGACCCGACTCGCGAGCCATGCACTGGCGCCGGACCTAGCCGATACGTCAAAGAACGCTGTTGAGTAAGCTTCGACCACGCCAATCGGCAACCGGCACAATCGAGCGACATCGGAGTGGCATTCGCACACAAGCAACCGAGCCTCAATCTCCAATCGCTTGAGCCGAACCCTGCGTAGGGCCATCGCTAGACGGATCTGGTCCGCTAGCTCCGCTCCGTAGTACACGCATCGCCTTTCATCACTAACAAGAACATAAACACCGATTTGGGTGAAATGATCTGCGGCGCAAAGCTCGGGATGTCGCTTTGCATAATGGGTAATGCGATTCCATCGCCAATCCGGAGACAACCGGGCGGCGTAACGACTGAAGTAGCTGTCAATCTGGAGAGAAGGGCGGGAGTCGATCATTTCTTTAGGCTCACGAACAAAGCGAAGCGTCTTTCCACTCGATTACACAACAAACCTGGAAAAGCTGCAAAAATTCGCTACCGCTTCAGCACGGCTGAGAAAACCTGACCGAGCTTGATTCGCTCGCAATTGACCTCCGCTTCGCACGAGCGACACTCCCAATCGCTGCTCTGGAAATCCCCAGAGAAAGGCATTGTGGCTTACCGAGCCTCTAAAAGGTGGCTTTGCCCTGCTGAGTGGTCGGCACCTTGAGCGATGACGCCTTCTTTCGATTTTGCCTGGGCGAGAGCCAGAACAAACGGAACGCGTGGAACTCCGCCATTTCGTTTCCACACACACGGCATTCGCTACGCCCGCTTGGCCTTGGCATGCACCGCCCCAAACGCGAGAGAGCGTCCTACGCTGAACACAACCATCATTCGGCTGCGAACGGCGAAACATGAGAGAAACGCTCCAACAGCGACGTCCTTGTCGCCACAACACGCAACACAATTCTCCCGGGCGCCCGGGAACTCGGGTTAGTCATGACAGTCCCGGGCGCCCGGGAATCTTCGCTAGCCATGGCTGAATCACCCGAATGGCTTCGATAATTCACTTCTCCCGACCCTATATTCCCCCAAAAAGCGATACGAGTCCATGCAAACCGAGGAGCTCAAAAACGACGAATCGCGACAACGCTCAATTGGCGACGAGCAACTATCGAAACACCGACTCCGCAAGAGGAAAGCAGCAACACGAAACCATTGGCAAAGACTACGTGGCACCCGCACGCTCACCGTCGCGAATCACTTACTCCTGCGAAAGGCAATTCCACCAAATCCAGCATGCCACCAGTCTTTCCGTTTCCCGGACCACAGACTCACTCTGCGGTTCCCAAGAATGCGTCTTACCGTCAACGAGATCCGTAATTGCCCCCCCTCGTCGACCAAAACACTGATTCCCAACATCCCCTGAATGCTTCACAACACCCACCGGCTATTTCGAAACGTGAAGACAACACACCAATCAACCAACTTAACACTGCTAATTTCCATTGCTCCTTTCGCGGCTTTTTGAATTCAAAAATCGCGATCTTTAAAACCAGACGGCTTAAGTCCCTGATACGGCTGATACCCCCTGCCTTATGGCAGCAGGTGACAGAGCAAGCTACCTGAATCTGCTCCCAAACTTCGATCACAGCCCAAGCCCCGACGAGCGTCCCCCCTTTGCCCTACGGCCGGACGTTGCTTCGCCTTTACTCCGCTTAATAAAGTTCGCCAACTTCTCCGGCGTGAAATTCGCTTTGACAGCGATTCCCCCATACACCATTGACAGCTGGAAATTCTTTCTGGCAGCTTTGTAAATTTCATTTGCTTCATCTACATCTCGCTGCCATTCGATGGGATCAAAAGTCGACTGAGATTTAACACACGCATACTGAGCAATAACCATCAACTGTTGAAAGGTAATTCCTGAGCACTTTCCGACAATCGTGTGTAGTGCTGAACAAGCTGGAAGTCCGTCCAAGCGGTGCCGACTACATCCGAGAAAACGCAAAATCAGCTCTTTGCCGAGAGTAAACGTATTACGCGCCGCTGCCACTGGCCGGGGGTGTTTCTGTTGACGAAGAGCAAGTTCGAGCACCCTTTCCCATTCAATCCACTTTGCTGAAAGAGAGAGCCGAACCCTGTGATCAACTTGGAGCATGACAGGAGTCAGCAAGTCGACAACATCACGCGCATCGCGGTTCGCAGCGATTGAGTTAGCCAAACAACACATTTCTTCAAATGCGTCGACTTGCTCTGGAACTGGCTTCATTTCCCGGTAGTAGGGCGGCTTGGGCGTTTTTCGTTTCGGCATTTTTTCAAAATACTTAAAGGCGTTTAATGGCTGCAATTGATTTACGATGAGCTCTTTTGCCTCAATCTCAAGACGCTTTCGAGTTGTATCGTAATCCTCTACGGAGATTGCATTGGCTTGACCAGAAAATTCAAAAACGATCACGCATTGTTTCCCCAACCTCGCAGGATGGAAATGATAGGCGGTGGATAGTTCCACACGATCGCCATTAATCAACCCCAATGGATTGATGCCAAATTCTTCGCACAGCTTGCTATGCCGAGCGATCGTGCGTGGGCTATCCTTCGGCTTGTAACATCGCCGAATGTATTCGATAGTGTTTACTAAGTGGCTGGCTTCCATCCGGTTTCTGCGACCACTTTTGTTGGTCAACTTCTCGGTGTAGATGCGGTCGCCGCAGGCACTAAACCCCACTGATTCAGAAACACCGAATTCCCGTCCAGTCAACTCCTCCCATTTGCTGTTGAGCTTGGCCTCTACAAGAGTCGGATTTGAAGGCGATTTCATGCATATCAACATATGAATGTGTGGGGAAATGCATCCATTCGACATCAGTTTGGGGTGCACTGCGATCTGCCGCATCACAATTTCGTGACCATCAACGCCATTAATACTGCGTGAAAGAAAGCGACTAAGTCGCTTAACCGAACTGGCGATGAATTCGTAGCTAAGGCGCTCACCCTCTTCGGAGTTTGGATGATGCGTCTCAGGAATATGGAAAACACAATGGTACACTTCCTCGTTTAGCTGAAAGCTGGATCCTCCAAACACTTTTGCATCCGCTATTTCAGCGGCCCTGCGCCAACGGCAACGCAAACAACACTTGGTTTGATCACATGCAAAACAGGGAGCAACACCGTCAAAGGTACCAGCGACGATCCTGCCACACAAAAGCGCTCTGCTGAATCTATCAAGCAGCCCTGTCGTCGACGGATTGAATATGTCCGGGTCGAGCAATTTCAATCGCTCCTTAACAATCTCAAGGCTATTCTCAACTACACAGCGGTACTTCGCTATCAAAAACTTTCTATTCGCATGCTGGACTATTGGATCACGCTCCAAAATGCCACAACTGCCATTTGGCCAATGAACTTCGCCGTCATATCCATGCACCAATCCAGGACGCCGCCTTTGGAAACCCACCATAACACTCACCAAATCAAGTACACCGAGGGTTCAGCTCCCAAAGCGACCTATCGCGTTTTGAAACCGAATGACTCAGCAAAACAGCACGAACATTGACTAATCAGCAAATCTAGGGCGTTCCGGCGCCAGCGCATCGCGGCACTTATCAACTGGCTGCGGTCTATTTACATTGACCAATTTACCCCATGGTCTATAAGAAGCAGTCTTTTGAGCACCATTACGCAACACGCTGTGGCATGATTGAACCGCACCGCACTCGCGACCCAACAGATCCCCTTAACGGAGCAACAACCAGCCTGCGGTGGCCCGGGCGCCCGGAACCACGCTAGCGTTCCCAGACAAATCACTTTAGCAAATGTGGAATGGTATCGCCCGGAATATTTACCTTGGTGCGATTACCCTGGCCCGCCGCTAGGCTATGCCGACCGATAGGCAATCAAGCAGCCCAAAAATCAACGGCGGTAAATATTGCTGGATCACATGCCAGAGAGACCCAATCACCTTAAGAGTCAAGAAGACCTGATCCCCAGTTCCACCTCAAGCCAATCGATCGCTTGGTAAAGCAATTGCTGGGGAGGCAGGGCGTAGTGCTTCCCACTGACACGGCTCTCTGCTTGGTCGAGAAAGAGAGACTCAAGCCCATTGAATTCCTTGCTGTCTCGAATCAGCGATGCGGATAGCTTCTTGAGCATCTTCATCGTAACTTCGATCCCCGTTTGACCGCGCAGGTACCGAATCGCCAAACGAACAGAGTCTCTCTTCTGAAGCTTGTTGTCATCCTTGATGCCGGACTCCACCAGAATACGCCCTTCCTTGGTTAACAGAACTCGCTCGGGCGACTCGCTGCGGAACTGCTTGAGCAACTCGAACGTCCGCGGCCACAACTGATAAGTGACCGTAGGGACACTTTTAAACTTACGGGTCTTATTTCGCTTCCGCGTGATCGTCCCTGCCTCCCAATCAACGTCGGCAGGACGCAAGTCGGACATATCGATTTGCGTCATCCCGCAGTTTAGCCCGAGCAGCATGTACAGCTCTGTTCGCTCTGAAGCGTTCGCCTTCAAGACCTTCCAGTCCTCAATCGAGACGACCTTGATCTTCACAGGCTTCACGGCGATCGACATGTGACGGCTATCAAGATTACGTGGAACTTGATCGATTCTTTCGGTGTGGTACAGCCACCGAACCCACTGCTTCACCGCACCAAGGATGTCTTTTGCGTAGCTCGTCGAAATCTCCTCATTTGAAATCTTCTCAAGCACGCTTTCGCGAAAGCCGTCCAACCAGCGAGCGTCAATTTGCTTGACGGATTGCCCGACGCCTTCCCAGCCCTCCAAATACGACAGGTGCCCACGCAACGAATCAGCACGCCCTGCAGAGATATTCCCAGAATTCGCCTCCGCACGCTTGTGATCCAGAAAGGCAGCAATGGTCTCAGCGATCGAATCTGGCTCCGCCTTCACTTCGGCATGCCCGAGCCGATCATCAATTCGCGATCGCCAGATCGCGTCGAGTCTCTTCGCGTGCTCACGCTGCGCCTCAACGCCCCCACCTTGGCTTCGGGGCTCATAGACCAACAACGCATCAATCTCGTGATCCTCGAGCTCTGACAGCGGCTGGGCAGCAAGGAATCGGCGACCGCTGGCCAGCGGTTCTAAAAACTCGGCGGCAAGATCTTTCTGCAAGCCCTTGATGACTCGACTGGCCCTAGCGAGAAGAGCCTTGTCTTCAACTTCGCTGGCATAACCTAGAACAGCCTGCCACTCAGCCAGGCAAGCCTCGTAATCTCGCTGATGCTCGCGAGCTCGCAGAAACTCAGAATCGAGCTCTGTCTTCCGCCTCTTCCAAGCGGCCTGAGCCGCCTTGTGAGCCACGCGATCTGACTTTCCGCTGCCACCGTCAAAGCGAAATGACTGGCCCCGATATCGGACACGCCATTTTCCACGGCTTGCCTCCCAATTCAGCTTTGCTTCACGTGCCATGTCTATTCCCCGGTGGGCCACTATCTTGGGCCACTAAACTGTGACCAAATGTGTTTTAGTGGCCCAGCGGGAAATCAACAAGCAAAGTCGGCGCATAAAAAAACACCGCGAATTGCGGTGTTTTTGAGTGGGCGATACAGAACTCGAATCTGTGACCTCCACGATGTCAACGTGGCGCTCTAACCAACTGAGCTAATCGCCCTTTTTGCTCGCCTGACAAGTGCTCTTGCCCGGGAGTGTCTTTGATCGGCAAGTGATGAACGAAACTTCAATCAAATGCGTCTCGCGACGGGTTGCGTAGTCTGTAGCGATCCGGGCTGATCGTCAAGACGCTCCCGCCATTTCTTGGCACAAGGATTGCCATTTTTTATTCGACTTGCCCGCCGCTTTCGGAACGCCTATTAATTCAAGCACTATGTCAAAGTTCTTCGCCGGAATGTTTTGCGGTGCCCTGCTGCTGTTCGTCGTCATGCACTACCACATCGTGCATGGAACCAACGGTGTCGTCCTGGTCCCCAAAATCAGCAACAACCTGTCAAACGTCTACACCGACATCCGTGACTTCGATCTGAACGATTGGCGGAACCACAAGACACTGGCTGCTGCCATCATGCAAAGCAGCCAGTCGAAACTACTCGAAGACTCTGCCTACAACAGTTTCGGGCAATCAATGCGACAAGCCGTCGACCATCTCTTCGGCGATGACTCACCGAATGGCGTGCATTAAACCGCCCGCCTGAACGGTCCCAAAGAATCCAAGTACTGAACCAAAACTCAGCACCGAGAGCGTGAACGCCCCCACGCGGTAACAGTTTTTGCGACGATGCGGCTTGGAATGGCAGGGTTTGACCAGCCCACGACATCTGGCCTTGGATCAGTCGTGCAAAATGGCTTTGGCAGACGATAGCAAAACGTGGACAACATCCTCCCATCTGATGCTGATCGGCTAGAACCATGTCAATGTACCGAAATCGATACTTCCTCTTCGGGATACTGCTTATCCTGCTGGGACTGCAATTTCGCCGCGTCGAGTCGTTTGTGCTGAACGAACCCTCTACACGATTCATGGCGAAGATGACCAACACGCCATTGGTCGACAATTCAACGACCGTCGGCGCGCTCATTGAACCCGTCGTCCCTAAACCCAAGAAACGTGTCCAACCGCCTCGCTGGCTGGGACTGTCCATGATCGCCGTTGGCGTCGTGATCACGTTTCATTCGTTTTCAATCCCAAAGTACAAAGGCGATTGATCGCGAGAGAACACGCGACTGATTCGAAAGTGGGGTCGTGGATTTTGCTAACGTAAGATCGCCTGCGGAGCTAGACGCTTGAAGGCTCCACTGAAGGATCTTTAACAAGATCCACTACGGTTGGAGATGAGCTGGAGGCGAGGGCCGAGACACCTGGGCGACGGATCTTTGACAAGATCCACTACGAGGCATTCACCTAGATCGATTCGAGCTTGGCTCGGATGTCGGCGGGGATTTCGGCTTTTTGCAAACGGCCACCAGACTGCAACTTGCAGCAGACGACGACGATTTTGCCGGTGGCGATGGGAAGCATTTCACCGGCGTCTGATTCGCGGAAGAACGCGATCTCATACTGGACGCTTGAGCGACCGACCTTGCCGACGGTCACATCGACGGTCAGCCAATCTTCGAAGCGCGCGGCTTGATGGTAGTCGCAAGAAACACTGACGCGCGGCCAAGTGACCTCGTCAGCAGCGTCGTGGGAATCGGGAATGATCTTGATTCCCATCGAACGCAGCATTTCGTGTTCGGCAGATTCCATCCAAGGAAAGAATGCCGAAAAGTGAACGATGCCAGCCGCGTCGGTGTCTCGAAACTCGACGCGGCGGTTAGTCCGAAAGCTCATTCGCCTTGGTAAGGCAGAAGCGCCATGTAGCGAGCGCGTTTGACAGCAGCGGTGACAGCGTGTTGGCTGACCGCGGTGCAACCGCTCTTGCGGCGACCGACGATACGGCCTTGGCGGTTGATCATTTTCTTGAGCAGTTCAACGTCCTTGTAATCGACATACATCGGACGTGGTCGCTGGCCATCAACGAAGATTGGATCCTTCTTCTTGGCGCGGGAGCGGACGCGTGAACGTTTGCGGGCTCGGCTACGCGAGCTCATTGGGCGTGGAGGCATTGCTTTTAATAGCTCTCGGGTTGGCGGCGATCGGGCGCGGTCGCAGCACCCTTGTTCGGCATCTTGGCATAACGGCCATAGTATCGAACCTGGGTTGGCTTTTCGGTGTCAAACCGAAGTGACCGGCAATCAGTCGAATTCGCCACCCGAACCGGGTCGGAATCAAGTGATCCGAGCGGTTTGTTTTCGCAGTCCGATTTCGACAGCGAGAGGGGGATTCGACGAAGCTGGCTCGCCAAAGCTGCGACGACGGTCGTTGAGACTGGAGCTTGCCTGGGAAACGGATCCCACGGCGCGGCTCAGCGACTCGCCTACAAAAAATCTAATGGAGCAGGAGTATGTCGGTCGGTTGAACCGGCCACAAGAGGAAACTATGCGGCAACGAAGCAAATCGCGAGGAATTACGTGTCAACCGGTGGCAAAGTCAACCGGTCGAGCTTGCGTTGCGTCGTTTACCGAAGCCGCAACGGGCCTTCACCTTCGTCGCAGTCACCTCTGTCTTAACCGCTGGGGCGTAAAACGCAGCTGCCTATCGACCCCATGTCTGGGTGCCCGCGGTCCGGCCATAAAGGCTTTTGATCGCGGCATCGTGGGGACTTTCCGCGACAATGCGAAGTCGGAATAAAGCGATGTTGTGTGAGGTTGAAAGCACCTGCTCGGACCTCCGCAAACGCATCAAAGCCGACTGAACGGGAAAATGGGCCGCGATCCCATGGCCGTTTCGCGTCGAGGGGCCGATTTGCCCTTCCCGCTAGGCCAATCCTTTGCCATATTCCGCAAAAATTTCCAGCCGCGCCGGCGAATTACCGATCCTGGTCAAACGAACTCGTTTAATCGAGCCGATCGGATCATCCGATCGTTCACCGGCTTGGCCCCACCCGTTGACCGGTCAGCGACGGATTTGAACCCGGGTGGTTCCCCAAGTTTGCGAATGTAGGCGTCAAAGGCTGATCGCCATCATTTCCACTCAAATCACTGCAAACTCAATCGCAGCTCGATAGACACGAAAACATTCAACCCCCGACCAACGACTGCGGCAGTTGCCGTGTTATCTCCCGGTCGGTTGCCAATGCTAGGTAAAAAAAGATGAAACTGGAGAACGTACGAAACATCGGGATCAGCGCACACATTGACTCGGGTAAGACCACCCTTAGTGAGCGAATCCTGTTCTACGCTGGCCGAATCCACAAGATCGAAGACGTTCGCGGCGGCGGCGACGGCGCGACGATGGACCATATGGAACTGGAAAAAGAGCGTGGGATCACGATCACCAGTGCCGCAACCAGCCTGAAGTGGAAAGGCAAGAGCATCAACCTGATCGACACCCCCGGCCACGTCGACTTTACCGTCGAAGTGGAACGCAGTCTTCGCGTTCTTGACGGTGCGGTCCTGGTTCTTTGCAGTGTCGGTGGTGTTCAAAGCCAATCGATCACCGTCGACCGCCAGATGAAACGCTACCAAGTTCCACGCTTGGCGTTCATCAACAAGATGGACCGTACCGGTGCAAACCCCTTCAAGGTTGTCGAGCAACTGCGTGAAAAGCTGGGCGCCGAAGCGTTCCTGATGCAGTACCCGATCGGCAAAGAAGAGCACTTCGAAGGCGTCGTCGACTTGATCGAAATGAAGTCGTATCGCCACGCCGGTTCTGAAGGTCAAGACATCGTCGTCGGCGAAGTCCCTGAGGACATCAAAGACGAGTGTGAAGAGCAACGCGTCCACATGCTCGAACAGTTGTCGATGTACAACGACGAGATGATGGAACTGTTGTTGAGCGAAGAAGAAGTTCCTAAGGAAATGATCTACAAGGTCACCCGTGACGCCGTCCTCGGCGGAGCGACTCCTGTTTACATGGGAACGGCGTTCAAGAACAAAGGCGTTCAACCGTTGCTGGACGCAGTCAACCGTTACCTGCCAAGCCCTCTGGATCGTGAAATCTACGGACGCGACCCTCAGGACGAAGAAAAGCGAATCGAACTGAAACCCGATCCAGACGCACCGTTCGTCGGCATGGGCTTCAAGATCGTTGACGATCCGTTCGGCCAGCTGACCTTCATGCGTATTTACCAAGGCAAGATCGAGAAAGGCGGCACCTACGTTAACCAACGTACCGGCCGCAGCGAACGATTCAGCCGTATCGTCCGAATGCACAGTGACAAACGCGAAGAAATCGATTCGGCAGAAGCCGGCGATATTATCGCTGTCATGGGAATCGACTCGGCGAGTGGTGATACCTACGGTGCGACCCGTGACCAGTGCACACTGGAATCGATGTTCGTCCCAGACCCCGTTATCAAAATCGCCGTGGCTCCCAAAAGCCGTGGCGACGGCGACAAGATGGGCAAGGCACTGCAACGGTTCCGCAAGGAAGACCCAACGTTCCGCGTGATGACCGATGAAGAGACCAACGAAATCCTGATCAGCGGGATGGGTGAGCTTCACCTGGAAGTTTACATCGAACGAATTCGCCGCGAATACGACGTCGAAATCGAAGTCGGAGCACCAAAGGTAAGCTACCGCGAAAGCCCAACCAAACCCGTCGAGTTCAACTACAAGCACAAGAAGCAAACCGGTGGTAGCGGTCAATACGCTCACATCGTCGGTAAGCTCAGTCCGCTGGAATCGATCAGCGAAGACAGCTTTGAATTCGAAGATCACGTCGTCGGTGGACGTATTCCTAAGCAATATATCCCTGCGATCGAAAAAGGCTTCCGCGACATCCTGGGCAAAGGCCCCTTGGCCGAGTACCCCGTGGTGGGAACCCGAATCGACCTGCAAGACGGCTCGTTCCACGAAGTCGACTCGTCGGAAAAGGCGTTCTACACCGCAGCTCAAGGCTGCTTCCGTGAGTACTTCAAGCAAGCCTCACCAAAGCTGCTCGAGCCGATCATGAAGGTCGAAATTGAGTGCCCTGAAGATTTCCAAGGTACCGTCGTCGGTGACGTGATTCGCCGCCGGGGTATCATGAGCAGCAACGACAGCGTTGATGGCAACAGCATCATCATCGCCGAAGTGCCGCTTGCAGAAACCTTCGGTTACGCGACCGACCTGCGAAGCATGACGCAAGGTCAAGGGACGTTCACGATGGAACTGGCAACCTACCGCGAAGTTCCTTCAAACATCCAATCGGACATCATCGAAGCAAAACGCAAAGAGAAAGAAGGCAAGTAATCGCCGTTCGCTCCAAGCGTTTAAATCAAAACGAAATCCCTCGCCGGCAGCTGCTGGCGAGGGATTTTTTTGTTGAGTTCACGTTGCTGGAGTCTCGCCTTTAGGCGATTTTCGGTTCTCGGCTTGCGGCGATGGTGCAGGCGAAAGACCAGTACCATTCAACCGCTGGCTATCGCCTATGCGGCTTATGAGTGCGAGCAAGCATTGCGAAGCCCAAAGCAGGGACTCATCGCTTCGTCCACTACCGGGCTGGAGTCTAGCCTTTAGGCGATTTATGGTTCTCTGCTTGCGGCGGTGATGCCGCGAGCAGAACAAGATCATTCAACCGCTGGCTATCGCCAATGCGGCTCATGAGAGCGAGCAAGCTCGGGCGCCAGGGCAGGGACTCATTGCTTCGTCCACTACGTTGCTGGAGCCTAGCCTTTAGACGATTCCCCGTTCTCAGCTTGCGGCGATGGTGCCGCGAGCTGAACAAAATCATTCAACCGCTGGCTATCGCCAATGCGGCTTATGAGTGTGAGCAAGCTCGGATGCTAGAGCGGGGACTCATCGCTTCGTCCACTACGGGGGAGATCAATCCTCTGGATTGATGCTCTTGAGGAACTTGAAGATATCGCTATCGGTCGTCAGCACCAAAGTACTGTCGCCACCTAACATTTCTTCATAAGTCTCCATCGTCTTGATGAACTGATAGAACGAGACCGCTTGCTGGTCTTGGTTGTAAGCCGACGCATAGATCTCGGTCGCCTTCGCGTCCGCCTCACCACGAATCTCCTGAACGCGTTTATACGCTTCCGATTCGATCTCCAGCAGATCACGTTCTTTGCGACCGATAATCTTCGCTGCTTCACCAGCACCTTCGCTGCGGAATCGCTCGGCAATCTGCTGACGCTCGCTGATCATACGGGCGTAGATCCGCTGCTGGACATTGTCGTTGTAGTTGATTCGCTTGAAACGAACGTCTAACAACTCGATCCCAAAGTCGACCAGCTTCTCCGCAGACTTTTCAAAGATCTCCTGCTCGATTTTTGCCCGGCCTTTCGTGATCGGATACAGCGTCCCAGCACTGCCCGGGCCATCAATGATCGCGGTGTCCTGCAGTGGAACACGATCCTTTGTCGTCCGAACTAACTCGATCAACTCGTGCTTCGCGATCGCGTTGCGGGTCTCACTTCCCAAAATGTCATCGAGTCGGGACAGAGCACTACGCTCGTCACGCAGACGTAGAAAGTACTGCTTCGCATCGTGAATCCGCCAACGACCGAACGTATCCACAACAATGTAGGTCTTGTCTTTCGTCGGCATTTCATTGGGGCGACCGTCCCATTCCAGAATACGCTTTTCAAACGACGTCGCCTCTTGAATGAACGGCAATTTGAAATGCAAACCGCTATTGGTAATGGGCTCGCCGATCGGTTTACCGAACTGCGTCACGATCACCTGTTCGGTTTCACTGACGGTGTACGAGCAAGAGAACAAGATGAACGCGATAGCCAACGCGAACAATCCGACAAGTGCAATTGGTAGCTGCTTCACCGAACGGCTCCTCCAGTCAATGGCAACAAGGGCAGGATCTGTTTGGCCCCGTCATCGAGAATAATTTTCTTTCCTAGCGACGGCACCACCTGACGCATCGTTTCGATGTAGATCCGCTGCTTGGTGACCTCCGGTGCTTTGACATACTCTTTTAGGACCGCATTGAATCGCGCGACGTCCCCCTCAGCTTCGTTGACTCGCTTCGTCGCATAGCCTTCGGCACCCTGAATTTTTTGCTCCGCTTGCCCACGCGCCCGGGGAACTTCTTTGTTGTATTCACCGTTGGCGACGTTGATCATCTGCTCGCGTTCCTGCTGTGCCTGATTGACCTCGTTGAACGATGGCTGGACTGGTCCCGGCGGGTTGACGTTCTTGAGTTGCACTTGATCGATCGCCAAGCCCAACTCGTATCGGTTGACCAGCTCCTGAAGTTGTGCGAGCGCGTCGACTTCGATCTCTTGCCGGCCAACAGTAATGACCTCATCCACGGTGCGATCACCGACGACCGTTCGCATCACCGACTCGGACAAGTCTCGCAGAGTGCGGCCCGGATCCCGAACCTTGAACAGATACATCTGCGGTTCTTGAATGCGATACTGAATCACCCATTCCACCGATGCAGTATTCAAGTCACCGGTAACCATGTTGCGTTCTTCTTTCTGCTCGCCCGAATACTGCGTTGGGTTGGTCGATCCGGGAGTCCCAAAACCGAACTCCTGCTTCAACTGCCGCTTGATCGGAACGATCTCAACCTTGTCGATTCCAAGCGGAAGCTTAAATCGCAAGCCCGGTTCGGTATTGCCGACATACCGCCCAAAACGCAAAACGACGCCCTGAGATTCGGCCTGGACGGTGTAAAAACTGGTCGATAACAGGAACAAAATGATGATCGCCGGAACCACCCAAACGACATAGGGCCGCAGGTGGTTGAGATCAGGCAACTGGATCCCGTCGGATTCAGGTTGGTTCATGATCGAGTCTGAACTCCGAGAGTTTTAAAAAGTGATTTCTGGGGAAACGTCCCCTCTTGGCATGAAAACATTGGTTTCCGGGCCGATGAATCGGCGAGATTTTTTGCTGGTGCCACCAAAACACAGCTTCATTCATGCTGCGCCCCGCAATGCTGGCACGAACGGCCATCTCGCAAATTCGTCAGAATCGGAGCGTGAACCTCCTTGCCCGCCGAACTGTCGTAGAAGTTTGCTGGGATGCAAAAGGCGAACCACCAGGCTTGCCGAAGCTACCCTGACGCGACATTACCTTGCCATCGCCGAGCTGGCTCGTAGAATGGAGTGGCTGGAAAGAGCGATCTTTCGGGCAACTTTCCGATCGGGGGCGATTTGGATTCGACCGGATGATTGGAAGCGCGTGATTGCGTGTCGTGGTTGATCAGTTGGCCACGTAAAAAGCTGATCATAAATTTAATTGCAGATGAAAATCTAGCACTGGCTGCCTAAGAACAGGCATCCCTGACTGAGGGGGCTCGCCAGAGGCGCCCGACTGTCAGATGTAATTCTGGATCGCCTGCCGTCAAGTTCGAGACGCGGTGGGCTAAATTTTGATTCGAGCTAGCGAGCGACGGAGCCTGTTGGGCAGCGCCGTGGTAAGCGAAATTGGGCCTCGGCCCGAAATAGTCCGACTACACACGTAGACGTCGCCGTGGACGCATCGCGGGACGCGGGTTCAATTCCCGCCGCCTCCATCTAAAAAAGCCAGCTTGCGAATCTCGCACGCTGGCTTTTTTCGTTGGGCTGGGTTTTTCGCAGGGCTGGCTTTTTCGCTAAGGCATGTCGACGCCCGGCCAGCGCACACCCTCACTGCGAAATGACCAATCGAAGCCCCTGCACTCCCAATCACGTTGCGAAGGGTTCCCAACCACGCTGCAAAGGCAAGCAGACGCTAGAACTGGATCTGGTACTTCTCAGTCATCGCGCGTCGTACTTCGGCGGTCATTTTGTCAATCTGACTCAAGGCTCCGCGATAATTCCCGTACGCGTTCCCCCTAGCCATCGCATCGGTGACGCGTTGATAGTCGACACTGCTGTTTGAATTGTAGTAGCCGTATCCATCGTTGTAGTAACCACTGTCCAAGCTCTGTGATGCCTTGACCTTGCCAGCCTGAATGTTGGTCTGCCTGACGCTCAATGCATTTCCACGAAGCAAGGTGGCCACGTCTACTCCAAACTGGATCATCTCCGGATCCACGTTCAAGGTTGGCAGCTCATCAATTTGACGGGCTCGCTTGTCATTCCAGCTAGCCATCGCACCGGTCGTTTGCGACTTGTGATCCCGCGTCCGCTCGACGATCGCATTGACTTCATCGAAGTAATGCTTCGACTGATAAGCAACCTGCTTCTCCTCGCCCCCTTCCAACGTCACCCTTCCGGCGGCGCGTTCCGCTTGGCTTTGCACACTGAAGACGCTCATCAATCCGCTCAATGTCGATTGCGTGATTGGACCTTGAAGCGACAGCGTGTTGTCTTCCACGGCGACTTTCCATGACTTCACCTCAGCAGCTGACAATCCGTTTTTCTCCAGAATCTCAGCAAGCATTTCGGCTGCAATCGGCTTTAAAGATGCCGGTGAGTTTTGGAACTGGAACTTCACGATGCACTGCTGCAAACTTTTCCGTCCAACGATCACACTGACGCCCTGAATCGACGCCAGTACCTTTGCCACGGATTCAGGTGAATTGGACTTTAGCGATTCGATACTCTGCAACCGCGTTGCCAAAGAGACGGGCGACAAGACGTTCCTAAGCTCAATCGCCATCATGAAAGACAAGTACGCCTCAGGCTGATTGGCTTGTGAGTTGAGAAACGGGGTGTACTGGATGTTCATGGTTGGAGTAAGCCAACCGGCCAAGAAAGCACGATCTGTCGGGCGCAGAATCCCCAATCGCTCTGGATGCTCCGTTCCGGGAACGAAATAAGTTTGATGCGGTGCGTGAATCACCTGCTGGCTTTCGACCGTGTCGACGTACCCACCCAACGAATCGGCAAGCCGCTCGGAATCAACAGGGCGTTTCAGGACCGCATAGCCGGCCTCCCATTTCGGCCGCATTTCGGCGAGTTCTAAATCAGCGATGAACCACACCTCATCGACTGTCGAAGTGACCCGACTCGAAAACCCGGCATCCTCCATCAACTTATTTAGTGACGGGACGTTGATGTATCCAATCGCGTTCGCCTTTGCCGGGGAGCGATCCAGCAACAACGAAATCTTCTCTTTCTCTTGCCCAAGACATGGAGCGGTTGAGACCACAAATAAAATCGCCGCATTGATCAAAGTTCGCATTCGCATTTGTACAGTCGCTTCAGCCGTGGTTAAAACAATCTCGCGGAGCAGCAAACAAGAAAGCGCAAGCAATACATCCCTCCGCATAGAGAGCATCAGTATAGCCAGCAATTTAATCATAGCGCCTCGCCTGCGACTGGCTAATCACCGCTCAAAACTGCATTAAACGGCAAAACCATCGATGAAACTGAAGTCCTACCACCTCGTCGGCCGAAATCGCTAAAGTTCTCTGACACTAAAATCTCAGTGTTTCGTCATTTTCAGCGGGCAAATGCTTTCTGACACGAGAGTTTCTCGCCAACTCATGCCGCATTTTCGCCTTTCACGGAACACTGCCTTCGTACTGATCACGGCCGTTGCATTTGCCACGCCGCCCGCGACTACTGCACAAAACACCAGCACGAATTCCTTAACCGATCCTAAACAAATTACGTCATCTGAATCGGCCGCTGAAACCGATCTGCCACTACCGCTTCGCTACCAAGCGGACGGCATTTCCGATGGGGATGTGATGCCCGGCGCGTCTGGGCTTTCCGCTGCTGATTTCCGCACCGCAGATTTTGATGGCGGGCTACTCAAACAGCATGAAAATGACTTCACTGCCGTGCCCGAGTTTTCAGGCGGGATTGTGATTGTCGGCGACAAGGCAGCCATGAAGATCGGGGGCTTCATCAAAGCCGACTTTATTTCGGACTTAGCCCCAATCGAGAGCGAAGACTCCTTCATCACCACTGACATCCCGGTTGGTGTGGCAGACTACCAAAACGCAAGATTTCATGCCAAGCAATCGCGACTGAGCTTTGACACACGTTGGCGCGTCGAGCAAGACATTGCGAGGGCCTTTGTTGAAGCCGACTTCTTCGGTGGTGGTGATGGGGCAAACGGGTCTCTGCGCCTCCGGCATGCGTACGGAACACTTGGACGCTTTACCGCGGGGCAGACATGGACGACTTTCACCGATCCTTCCGCTGTTCCTCAAACGCTCGATTTCGAAGGTGCGGTGTCAAACGTCAATCGCCGCCAAGGGCTCGTTCGATTCGACCAACCGCTGGGGCGTTCAGGTTGGAGTTGGGCGGCATCGCTCGAAGATCCAACGATTGATATCGAAGTACCGACAGGACTTTCGGGCCAGCCGCGGAGCGAGTCCCCCGACTTTATCACGCACCTCCGATGGGAAGGCGAATATGCAGAAACCCAAACAGCTGTTGTCCTGAGAAAACTTGGTTTTCAACAAGCCGGACAGGAAGTGATTACCGGGACTGCCTGGGGTGTGAATACGACCGGATCTTTTCGCTTGACTGATTGCACACGCGTTTATTCCCAACTGACGGTCGGCGAGGGAATCGGAAGCTATCGAGGCTCCCCAGATATTGTGTCTACCGGCCCAAACTCAGCTGCGATCCTGCCGATGTTTGGATGGATGATCGGTTGCAAACAAACTTGGTCCGATCGCCTGACATCAAATCTGACGTTTAGCCAACTGACACTCGACGACATCGCTGGTCAGTCCGCATCAAATCTTCGGCAGACAAAGTACTTAGCCATCAACACGATCTTTAATCCGTACGAACGGGTATTCGCAGGCGCCGAATATCTTTACGGCATGCGCGAGAACCAAGATTCTCGCCAGGCAGACGCGCACCGGATTCAGATTTCATTTGGGTTTTACTTGCCGTAGCAGCCCAACTTGCGGCTAGAAACGGCTTGCTTTTCTCACGCCGATAAGCGAGTAACCCGGATAGTTTGGCAAGACCATCTGTGTTGCCGTTTTACTATCGTTTGCATAAACCATCGTGCTGATCGGACGCCCATACACTCCAGGGTTTGGCTTCAATTGAACCTCCCAAATGGAGGTCAATCCGGTTTGTGCGGCCAACATTGTGAGTTTCAGCATTTCCAGCCGCTGGTATTCGGCTTGCTGCGCAACCGACCGTTGATACTCCATCGCCTCCGACCGAATCAGCAAATCTTCGCGCGACTGGGCCTCACCTTCGCTTTTCTGCCAATCCTGCCAACCAGTCTTCAGAATCTCGAGATCACTGTCGCTGAACATAAAAAATGGAACTGCAATCTGATCACCCGTGCGTAGTTCCATCAACACACCTTCCAACGGATACGTCTTCGGCTGCCCTGACAAAGTGCCCACGAAACGTTTCAGATCTGCTTCGTCTTCCAGCGCGATCCCCTCTATCTTTGACAGGACCTTCAAGACGACAAGCTGGTGCAACGAATCCAATGCCGAAAAGGCTTTTCCGTTGATCGTTACGACGCCGCGCATTTTCGACAGGGTGTAATCTTTTTTTCCATACGCGACGACACGGGCCTGAATCTTCATGCCATCACGTGACGTCCACGTTTGCATTTGGCTGGCATCATCGGGAGACTGGCTTAAGGGCTTCTGGTCACTCACCAATTCTTGAACGACTTGACGATCTTCGCGTGAGAGATCGGCAAGCTCAACAGCGACCAATCGCCCCGATCCTTTTCGCCGCAGGACCGCTGTGGTTTCGTTGGCGGCAATGAAGTCACCGTCAATCGTCACATCGCCATTGGCGATGGTCCAAGTACGAGGCTTTGCGACAGCAGCCGGCAGAGCAGTCGGCAACAGCGAGCAACAGAGAAAGAACAGGACAAGTCGAGCGGATACCATCACGGTGTTCCTAAACATGAGGCTAGATTCCAGGCGTTGGTTCGTCTGAGCTTGGCAAGCGAACCAAAAGGCAATTGTCGTGCGTTTCGGTACCGAAATGAACGAGAACGGAGGCTTCGTCTTGAGTCAAATTGTAGAGACCAGTTTCGACAACAACGCTGTTACTTTCTCCGACACGCAGAGCGACTCGCTGCGTGTCCTTATCGACTCGTCCCTGAATCGCTTGCACTTGGTCAGTGTCTTTGTTGAAAAGAGTCCCCGAAACGATGCCATCTTGATTAATGGCGAGTTGGACAACACGCGAAGGATCCAAATCGTCGGAACTTGTCGCGAATGCGAATGTCCCAAGCGGCATCCACTCGGACTCTTCCGCTTCCTGCGAGGAATCTGGGGCATCCACCGTGGCGAGCAACGCGGCGCTTTCCGCAAACTCCTTCGAATCCGCAATGGGCTGCCCCGAGAGATAAACTTGACTGGATTGGTACGTCACATTCCCGCCACTTCCATAGTCGTAGTAAACCGGTTGAACGGCTGGCGAAGCAACGGATCCCCAATTACACCAACTCACGACGTCGTTGTACGCCGGTGTGCTCCACCAGTACGCGTAGGGATAGTACGTGTACGCATAGATGTAATGCCATCCGCAACATCGGAACCGATGCCGTGCCCACCAATCAGGACGAAAATAGCCAGGCGGTTGATTGTCGTGCCAGCGGTCGCGGATTGCGTCTCCCCAATCCTGAAATCGATCCGGCACCTTGGCCGGAAGTGTGCTGGCGGTGTTTAGCTGGTTGCGCCAACGCTGATTGATCGCGTTGACTTGATGATCCTCAAGGGATACCCATCGAGGCTTATTGCTGATGATGGTATTCGTCCCGATGTTGATATCGCCAACATCGAGATTGACGCGTCGATCGGGAGGAAGACGATTCGCCGGCAATGGTCGGCTGGAAACACGATCGCCGACGCTCGGACGATTCACTGCTCCGGCGTCACGACGTTGATTCAACTCGTCGGCACGGTTTGCCGGAGAAGCCACCGGACGATTCACATTTGGACCAGGCCCCACGGGCGTGTCCAACCCTAAGAAGTCACCTAGGTCTCCGGCTGACGGTCGGCCCGAAGGAAGCTTGCCAAACTCAGGCATTGCCGGACGACTGGCACCAATCGCCGGACGCCCTAGCCGATCTTGCCCAACGTTGCCGCTTGGCCGAACGGAATTGCCAGGACGATTGGTCGCCCCAGAATCACGACTGCCGAGGCTCCCCCTTGCAACAACCGATCCGGATCGAGCTGGCGACAAGCCACTGACGTTCGTGCGATTCCCGCCACCGCCAATTCCTAGGTGCGGAGAACTTGTTTGTGGACGCTGCGTCGGCATTCCGGCATTTCCGCCGAAACCGCCACGCGGAACATTCATGGCAGGTCGAGCACCGCCAAAATTACCGCCAGCGCCGCCAAAGCTCGGTCGCGCGCCGCCGCCACCACGGCCACCGAAACCACCACCTTGCGCAAGCCCCGCCCACGGACACGCGATGAGCAGCACGAATACGCAACAGCTCAATCGACCAAGAGCCCTTTTCATCTGTCGTCTCCAATAGCTTGACCAATTCGCTTCATCGTAATTTCAGCTCCCGAGGGCATTGGCTCGCCCTCGACCTCTCGCGAAATCATTTGCACGACCATTGTGTCCGAATCGACAGGCCGAATCACATACGTCCCAGACGCGGTTCGTCCGTCGCTCATTGTCTGCGTCAACTTTAGACTCCAATGATCCGCTCCGCCGCTCCAGACACCGCCTCCAAAACTGCCGTCGGAGAAGAACATCCATGAACGGACCACGTTGAGCTTTGCGTCAAATCCGATCAACTCATAGGCAAGCGATCCCTCGGTCGCCGGATCAATGATCGTTCGCCGGATAAACTTTCTCCCCGGCAAGTACTCCACCTCGCTTCGCAACTGACGATCAGACATCCCTTCCCACGTTCCCAACAACCATTCCAGCGACTCGATCGCTTGATCTCCAGTCGTTTCGCTGCCCCCGGTCATTGGTTGCTCGGCTATCGAAACGATCGTCCACTGCCCCGCGTCTTTGACCAAGACAACAACAAACGCGGAAGCCTCAGCCGGCATCGCGGCGGATGTCAACTTCGTCACACCGTGCACGACGGCTTTGCCATCGACATCATCGCCGACGTCATGGAACTCCATCCGGTCGATTCGAGCCTGCAACGCCAAGTCCTTCTCCGACTCGACCGCTGCTTTGATGCGATCAATCAATCCTTGAGAGCTGGCAATTTGATCACCAGAAGATTCATCACGATAAGTAACGCTGCGGCTAACAAGCTGATCAATCGATTCCCATTGTCGCTCATTGAAGGCTTGAACGTAGCGTTTCAAATGCTCTCTAACAGACGCTTCCGACTCAGCGTTAACGGGAACTGGTGCAGCTTCCTGCCCAGGCAAGCAACTAACCGACAAAACAAGAAACGTCCACAAGCCAACCGCAAACGTTCGGAGGTACCGTGACATCGACCGTCCCCAAATCAAAGTGAGGTAAACAACACAATCCAAGACTCTTGCCTGATGCCAGAGTTTGCCGAACCGGCATAGCTGGAAACGACCGGCGAGCTTATCAGGAAATCCGCCATACCCCCCAGCAGCAGAGCAGCTTCGAATCCGAAAACTCAAACAGTAAAAGCATTCTTCAAAGCCGTTGCAAAGCCCGGGGTCCGATCCAGTGGCAGCTCGTTCTAACTTTCCGATCTTACGTTACCTGACGTTCTCAACCGGTCTTAGCTGCCTTTTTTTGATTGGATCTTCCTCAACAGTTCTTGCTCAAGTGAACAAGTGTGCGGATGAGGACAAAAGCGTTTGGTGCGATTCCATCACCACACCATGCGACCAACTTGAATGTGATGCCGCGTGCTCTGGCACCCTGCAGGACTCTTGGTACAAGTCGCTTAAGGCCAACTTAGCGACGCGCGGAATCACAACGTCGAACAACCTCACGCAATATTACTTCGGTACGACGAGCGGAGGAACAGAGCAAACCGACCGATACGGCGGACACGGCGACTATCTCGCCAATGTCGACCTCGGCAAGCTGGGGATTCAAGAAGGCTTGTTTATTAAGCTGCGTGCCGAACATCATTTTGGACAATCCATCGGCGAGTCCGCTGGCGTTCTGTTGCCTCCGACACTGCCAACGGAATTGCCCGTTGCTGAAAGTCGTGACCTCTACCTGACGAACGTACTCTTCACGCAATTTTTATCCGAACGATTCGCGATTTACGCTGGTAAACTGGACACGCTCGACGGCGATGCGAATGCGTACGCGAGCGGCAGAGGCATTACGCAGTTTTCTAACGCGGCCTTTATCGCCAACCCGATCGCGCTTCGAACCGTCCCCTACGCTTCGCTCGGGTGTGGCTTTGTGATTGTCGACGGAACCGAGCCGATTTTCAATTTTCTGGTCCTGAACCCAACCGACACCGCAGACACCGATGGCTTTGACGAGCTTTTCAACGACGGTGTGACCGTGTCCGCAGAATGGCGATTTCCCGTCCGCTGGTCCTCAAAACCTGGACATCAGCTGCTTGGCGCCACCTGGAGCAGCCGTGATTACGTGTCGCTCGGGCAAGACCCGCGGATTCTGCTGCCCAACGTGCCAATCGATCGGGCAGAAGGATCCTGGTCGCTCTACTGGAATACCGACCAAGCACTATGGGTTGATTCATGCGATTCGTCACGTCACTTCGGCTACTTTGCCAGGGCAGGAATCGCAGACGATTCGGCAAACCCCATCAACTATTTACTCAGTGCCGGACTTGGTGGATCCAGCCCATGGCGTCAAAAGGACTCGTTTGGGATTGGCTACTATTACAGTGGAACCAGCGATAAAGTAGGCCCGTTTCTAGCAACCGCCTTCGGTCCGATTGGTGATTCCCAGGGTGTCGAAATCTTTTACCGTTCGCAGCTCACTCAATCCATCTCCGTCACCCCGGACTTCCAGTGGCTGAGCCAAGCAAGACGCAACCTCGACGATGCGTACTTACTAGGCGTTCGAATGAACATCGCCTTCTAGACACGGCGACGTCCTTTTCACTCAAGCGATCAACTCGCGAGCGACTGCAAACCTCGCAATAACTATCCATATTTACACGTGCTCATTAGTGCACACAGCTGTCTATGTAACGGTCGTATGAAACTTTATTAATCCGATTGTGTGATCCCACCCGTCCGAACTGTAGTTGATACTATGCTATCAACGAACGGCGGCACCACTTGTCATGCCGGCGCATTCACTGGCAAGCATCCAGACAAACAATTGGGGAATCACAGCATGCTGCAAAAACGCTTTGGTGCGTTGGCGATCTTATTGGCTTTCGCCACGTCAACCTTTTCTTTCGCCCAGGACAAACCCAATATTCTTGTGATTTGGGGCGACGACATTGGGACTTGGAATATCAGTCATAACAACCGTGGAATGATGGGCTACCAAACGCCCAACATCGACCGGATTGCTCGTGAAGGAATCGCATTCACAGACTACTACGGCCAGCAAAGTTGCACCGCAGGTCGGGCCGCATTCATGGGAGGGAACGTTCCGGTCCGCACAGGGATGACGAAGGTCGGCTTGCCCGGAGCAAAAGAGGGCTGGCAAGAGAGCGACGTCACGATCGCGGCAGTGCTGAAAGGCCAAGGTTACTCCACCGGACAATTCGGAAAGAACCACTTCGGCGATCGCGACGAACACCTTCCGACCAACCACGGATTCGACGAGTTCTTCGGCAACCTGTATCACCTCAATGCTGAGGAAGAACCAGAGAACCGAGATTACCCAAGTGATTATGTGCTCCCCAGCGGCAAAACGTTTCGTGAGCAATATGGTCCGCGCGGTGTGCTGAAATGCAAAGCCAACGGCGATGGAACCCAATCGATTGAAAACACCGGTCCGTTGACCAAGAAACGGATGGAAACCATCGACGAAGAAACGGTTGCAGCCGCGAAAGACTTCATCAAACGCAAAAACGACTCTGACAAACCGTTCTTCTGCTGGTGGAACGCGACACGCATGCACTTCCGCACGCACGTCAAAGAAGAGAACAAAGGACTGTCAGGCAAAGACGGCGACGAATATCACGACGGCATGGTCGAGCATGACGGTCACGTTGGCGAGATTCTGGACCTACTCGATGAACTTGGCATTGCCGAAAACACCATCGTGTTCTACTCGACGGACAACGGCCCGCACTACAACACTTGGCCCGATGCCGGCACCACTCCGTTCCGTAGTGAAAAGAACAGCAACTGGGAAGGTGCTTACCGCGTCCCCGCTTTCGTTCGTTGGCCAGCGAAGTTCCAGAAAGGCGTCACGCTAAACGGCATCGTCGCTCACGAAGATTGGCTGCCGACTTTCGCCGCTGCTGCGGGTGAGCCCAAGATCACTGAAAAGCTAAAAGAAGGCACGGAACTGATTGGCCGCAAGTATCGCAATTACATCGACGGCCACAACATGATGGACTATCTCTCTGGAAAGACAGACGAATCACCCCGGAAAGAATTCATGTACGTCAACGATGACGGAAAAGTCGTTGCCTTGCGACTGGGTCCATGGAAGGGCGTGTTTATGGAAAACCGGGGACAAGCATTTGGAGTCTGGCGTGAGCCTTTCACCGAACTTCGTGTCCCACTGTTGTTCAATCTACGCCGCGACCCATTTGAAAAGGCACAGCACAACAGCAACACCTACAACGATTGGTTCCTGGACCGCGCTTACGTGTTGATCCCGATGCAGCAGTACGCTGCTCAGTTCCTGCAAACGATGGTTGAGTACCCGCCTAGCCAGACTCCTGGGTCGTTCAACCTGGAAAAGGTGATCGAGCAGATCAAGAATGCCAACAAAGGCAGCTGACCACTAAACCAGAGACCGCCGGCAGTAACGTGCCGGCGGTCTTTCTTTTTCTCGACCAAGTAACGGCAGCAGCTATGAACATTCGCCTTTTGATTTCCACCCTTTGCATCTTTGCTTTATCGACTCTCTGTTCTTCATGGTCTCTTGCCCAGGATCCACTGCCCTCGTGGAACGATGGGAAAACGAAACAAGCAATTCTCAGCTTTGTCGAGCGAGTCACCGACGAGAGCTCCACGGACTTTGTACCGCCCGCTGAACGCATCGCAACGTTTGACAATGACGGGACGCTGTGGAGCGAAAAGCCTGCCTACTTTCAATTGCTCTTCATCGTCGACCGTGTGAAATCACTGTCGGCCGAGCATCCAGAGTGGCAACACACCGAACCGTTCGCTTCGATCCTGAAAGGTGACCTTCATTCCGTCGCCGCATCCGGAAAACCTGGCCTGATGAAACTGTTCGCTGCAACCCATGCCGGGATGACAGTTGACGAATTTTCGGAGACCGTCACGACATGGCTCGAAACATCACGTCACCCAAGTTCAGGAAAGCGGTATGACGAGATGATCTACCAACCAATGCTAGAACTGCTCTCGTACCTTCGGGCAAATGGATTCAAGACCTACATCGTCTCTGGCGGCGGCATCGAATTCATGCGCCCCTGGGCATACGCAGCTTATGGCATCCCTCCAGAACAGGTTGTCGGGAGCAGTTTGAAATTAAAGTACGAAGTGCGCGATGGGACTCCGGTACTGGTCAAACTGCCCGAAGTCGACCTCATCGACGACAAGGAAGGAAAGCCTGTTGGAATCCAAAGCCACATCGGAAGACGCCCAATTTTTGCAGGCGGAAACTCCGACGGAGACTACCAGATGATGCAGTGGACGACGGCGGGCGAAGGCTCCCGCTTTGCACTCCTGGTTCATCACACGGATGCCGATCGCGAGTGGGCTTATGACAAAGACTCTGCCATTGGCAAGCTCGACAAGGGACTTCAAGACGCCGCGGCACAAGGATGGACCGTTGTCGACATGAAGGCCGACTGGAAAACGATTTACCCTTGGGAATAAGCCGGTGATTCTGTCCGCGTTTTCCAGCGGATGTGTGAGCACTGCTGAGTGGACGACTTCGTTCGGTCGCTTCACTCGCCAATCTCAAACACGCGAATCGACTGGCCTGCAGACGAAGGGACAATCGCAATCTTCCTTCCGTCGGAGGTAAACGCTGTCGTCTTGATATGCTGAATCGACTCGCAATCCAGCACCGCCAACTGGTCACCTGTCGTTCGATCCCAGACCGTCACTTGCCCCCGCCCGCCAACGAATAACCAGGGTCGCGTTGGGTGAAACACGATGTGGTACGAAGTCAATTCCAAGGGATAGCGACGGATTTCGGATCCCGTCTCGGTCTCGAACTCGACAACTTCGCGGCTCGATGAAACAGCCACCGATTGCCCATCCGTCGAAAACGTGGCGGAATTCACAGATCGCAGCCCCAGCCCAATCGTTTTGAGGATCTCTCCCGAACCGAGTGAGAACGACAACAACTCGCGGCCATCGGTTGCAAACGCTTGACTGCCTTTGATTGGCAAATAGCCCCCAAGGACCTCTCGATCAAATCCTTGCAGGACTCGTGGTTCGGCCGAACGACCATCAAATGGTTGCCACGCGAGCTTGCCCTTCTTGGCCCCGGCAAGCAAGAAAGAATAGGTCGGACTTGGCATCACCATCTCGACGCTGCTGCCATGGTCAAAAAGAGGCTCGAAATCACCGAGTTTGCCTTGACCATCAATCGGCATCACTCCTGTCAAACCACCGTAACCACCCAAGAGGACTCGATTCCCATTTGCCGACCGAGCCACTGCATTGATCACGCCTAAATCATCAAGCCGATCGGAGACGGAAATGGCCGCCCCGGAAGCGACGTCATACACAGTAACGATCTGATCAATTCGCCCGACGACTAGCCACCTTCCGTCTCCAAAGAAAGCCATGTCGTTGATCGTCCATCCCTTTGCCTCGATCAAGCCGACCTGCCGCACATCGATTCTATTTTCAAATTCGTTTGCGGGACGCTGTGGCGACTGACGGGTTCGAGGTTGCAGTGACTTCGCAGGGAGACTTGCGACACGCGGTTCTTGCATTGCGGTCGGCTGGGCCGGTACCAAATCCGATGGAGGAGCCGCAGGCATTTGCACAGACGGACGGGAATCCACGGCAACTGGCAACTGATCATTATCGGGAGATGGTGGCACGACATCTGAAACAGCAGCGATAGCAGACGGATCCAGAGTACTTTGCGGTGCATCGGGAAAGAATGCCAACAGGCTTTCTTTCTTTTCCTTCTGCGGCTCAACCAACTCTTCCCCATCGCCGGGATAACGACCGACCAAGATATCGCCATAAAGTAGCTGCCCTCGCATCGCGACGGCAAGCGAATCCCCTTTGCTAAGAACGCCATCCGTTTCAGCGATCGCAATCAACCAAGCGATTTTCGAGAGCACATCACGCGACTCGCCCTTGTAGTCGCCGTACTGCGGAACATGCACAAGGAGCAGACACGAGCCAGCGTGCAACTCGCAATATGTCAGAAACTCGCCGTTGGTGAAATCAAAGATGCCAGACTTGCTGCCACCAGTAAACGCCTTCTCGCTAGCCACCTTGATACTGTTGGCAAACTCTTGAGCGATTGCTTTGGCCTCGGACGTGTTGCCTCGGCCCGCATCTTTATCTTGCTTGCTGAAGACCTCCGACTCGGCGAAACGTAATCGGCCAGCAGGTGAATTCTCGTCGGGCTCGGCACTTGCAACCTTCTCGCCGTTCCGCCCCAGAGCGTTCGATGGCTCAAGGTTGCGGACATGAATGAACAGCGCCACGGTAAGAATGAACGCGATATAACCGAGTGTCAGTCCGGCGCGGGCACGCTTGATGCCGCTGTTACCTGACTCCGACCGTTTGATCATGGCGACGGCGACGTGGCCACAAATGATCGCGATCACAGACGTTACGAAGCTGCTGAAACACGCCACGATCAGCGGAAGAGACACCAGACCGAAGACGAAACTGGCAATTGCCAACGAAGGCGCCGCACGCTTTTGGGCCCCTATCGTGGCGTTGCCGCCCGATCGAACCGCGACCTGGCCCAGATCAAACTCGGTTCCACACTGGCGACAGACAACGGTTTCTTTCACCGTCGAGATTGGGATCACGGGGACAAAGAATAGCGTGAACCAAGTCCGGCGAGACGAATGCATGCAGGGCTGCGAACTGCCACAAAACAGACAGTCGAAAGCCCCGGCGGCTTCTACAGTGCTACGGGTGCGCCAGCCAAAAATCAGCATCAAAGCGGTCCAATCGATCAAAAGGCAAAACGCCCATGATAATCGAATCGCTGGAGTCTAGCCTTTAGGCGATTTTCGGCGCTCGGCCAGCTAAGCAAAAACACACAACCGCTGGCTATCGCCAATGCGGCTGATGAAACCTGCTCGTCACCCAACGTCACGACTTTGGACGGCAATGCGAATCAATCGATTTCAAACACATGGTTACCGGCCAGGCCGTTGGCCCTACTGTTTTTGGGTTGGGCATCTCCCAGGCCCTTCGGACCTGGCTAGGTAACCTACCGGGGCTTCGCCCCTAAAACGAACGAGCGTCACACGCCCCCTCAACGCGATCTTTTGATCACTCCCGCTGGAGTCTAGCCTTTAGGCGATTTTCGGCGCTCGGCCAGCCTAAGCAAAAACACACAACCGCTGGCTATCGCCAATGCGGCTGATGAAACCTGCTCGTCACCCACCGTCACGATTTTGGACGGCGATGCGAATCAATCGATTTCAAACACGTGGTTACCGGCCGGGCCGTTGGCCCTACTGTTTTTGGGTTGGGCATCTCCCAGGCCCTGCGGACCAGGCTAGGTAACCTGCGGGGCTTCGCCCCTAAAACGAACGAGCGTCACACGCCCCCTCAACGCGATCTTTTGATCGCTCCCGCTGGAGTCTAGCCTTTAGGCGATTTTTGGCCCTCAGCCAGCCCAAACAAAACACACAACCGCTGGCTATCGCCAATGCGGCTGATGAAACCGAGCCTTCAGGCGATGCACGAAAGCAATCGCGTTACGATGTGACTGCTTGCAAACGATCTGAGCCTGACCACACCTCTGCGGAAGCGGGCGAGGCAATCAACTCACGCAACTCGTCAACACATCTACCGGCATCGGGCCCGTACAGTGTCCCACCGAGAACCTGCCCGTTCGTGTCGTCAATCACCAAGCGATAACTGGGGCTCGTTGCCGCAGCATCGTTCGGAAAACGTTGCTCTGACGCGTCATCCCAGTCACGCCATACGCCTTGGCGGACGCGAATGGTAATGCCTTGGCGTTCGGCCACCGTGTCCGGCATTCCGACGCTAATGCAACGCCAATCAAGGATAAATGTGTCGCTCATCAGTCACTCCCTTTGTTCGGTTGGTTGATCCAATCCGGCAGCAGCTACGTGCACGCCGGATGGTTGAATTCGGCAAGACGACTTACGCATGAGACGATTCGCGAACCACACACACTGCACGCGATCTGTCCGCTGGCGTGCAAATGCTGAGGTTGATTCGAAGAGGTGCCGCGCGAGCACAACGAAGAATTCTGTTTGCGCGATCGCTTCATTATTGATCTATTGCCTGGGCCTATTCCAGCATGTTTTTATTGCTTTAGGCAAAACAAAACAATCACGGAATTGATGCCACTCGTGATTTTTTTGACGACTGTAGTGATGACGGTCTCTAGACAGATGACAGTGCATGTCATTGCCACCAGCAACCGGGTGACAATGGTGCAGCGAGTTGCACAAACGCGAACCCAGGCAACAACCCATTCACCGCAAACCGCAAAGTCACCCACACCCAGCGAACAGGCTGCCGCAACGGAAAACTGCGGGCCAATGACGGCGCGGGTGCCCCGCCAACAAAGCGACGGCGAACCGGCGTGTGACCACCCGGTGCCCCGCCGCACACCGCCGACCGCTTCAAGCCAAATCGAACAGCATCACTTCGGCGGAACCAGCTTGGCCTGCTGCTTGCAACTCCAACGCGGCAACGTCGCTGATCGCGATCGCGTCGCCTTGATGAAGCGATTCACCGTTGGCGGAAATGTCACCTCGCAGCACTTGCAACCAACCATGGCGGTCAGGAGCAAAGGAATATTGCACTGTCGCGTCGCCATCCAACTCCGCAAGATAGATCGCGACGTCTTGGTGGATCAGCAGCGACTCGTCGCGACCGTTTCGCGAAGCAACGAGTTGAAACCGGTTTTTCCTGCCCTGAGGGTCGAACGCCTTCTGTTCATAGCCGGGCTCCAAACCGTCACGCTCGGGAAACAGCCAGATCTGGTACAGATGCGCCTGCTCGTCTGCTGACGGATTGAATTCACTGTGCGTGATCCCCGTCCCCGCGGTGATCCGCTGGAACTCGCCCGGTCGCAGGACTTCACCGTTTCCCATCGAATCACGGTGCTGGAGCGCACCTTCGAGAACATAGGTAACGATTTCCATGTTCTCGTGCGGGTGCGTCCCGAAGCCTTTGCCCGCGGCGATGTAATCCTCGTTCATCACCCGCAACGATCGGAAGCCCATGTGACTGGGATCGTAGTAGCCGGAGAAAGAAAACGAGTACTGCGTTTTCAGCCAACCGTGGTCGGCACTGCCGCGTTCATTCGCACGTCGTAAGGTAATCATTGATGTCTCCTTGATCGATGACTCGCGATCAAATCAAGCTGTCACAAATCAAATCTTTGCTGCCAACTCTCGAGCCTGCTCTGCCGCGGCCGCCTCAACGCTCGCAACAGCATCAGGGGCCCCCAACGTCGGTTCGACCAGAATCGACTGGACGTCAGTAAAACCCAAAAATCCCAGCACCAAATCCATGTAGCCTTTCTGCAGATCCATCGCTTTCGCTTGTTCGTTTCCGTAGGCACCGCCTCGCGAATAAATCACGGTGATCGGTTTCCCGGTGACAAGTCCCGTGTATCCGGTTGCCGGGTCGAAGGTAAACGTTTGCCCCGGCTGGGCGATCAAGTCGATGTAGTGTTTCAATTTGTACGGGATGCCGAAGTTCCACATTGGCAAACTGATCACGTACTTGTCAGCAGATTTGAATTCCTCGCACAAATCCACGATCGTCTGCCAAGCGTCGCGTTGTGGGTCGGTGAACTCCTGACCGTGCATCACTTGATACTTCGCATCGAGGGCAAAGTCGTTGAATTCGGGCAGCGTTCTGTCCCATAGATCCAACGTGACGATTTCGTCATCAGGATGACTGTCACGATAGGCGTCGAGGAATACATTTGCGGTGGAGATCGATTTGGAGCGTTTTTTGCGTGGCGATGACTCGATAGACAGCAACTTGGCCATAGTGGGTTCCTTGGATGCAAAGGTGAAGTGGGAACAGAAAGGGATACCGCGAAGCCTCATTTACATTACATGTAAACCTTCCTGGCAAGACAAATTTTTTTGCCGCGTTGTGATCTAGCTGTTATTCAGGGACGCCGGCCCGTAGCGATTCCAGGATGCGAATCAGTTTTTTCTGGTCGGTTTTCGAGACTCCCGCTAGCAATTCGGCGTGCAAATCGAGGACGGGCTGGTCAAGTTTTTTCAGCAATCGCTTTGCCGCGGGCTTGAGTTCGACCAGAAACACCCGCCGGTCGGTTTTTGACTGTAGTTTGCTGATCAGATTCAGCTTCAGCAGTTGATCGACCACCCGTGTGATCGCAGGGGCGACCTGGACCATCCGTTCGGCGACCTCCAAACACGGCATCGGCTCGCCCTCACCGCGAAGGATCCTCAGCACGTTGTACTGGGTCACCGTCACGCCATGCTCACGCATCAGCCTCGCCATGCGGTTTTCCAGCAGATCGCTGGTTCGCATGATCGCCAACGTCGCTTCTTGTTCAACGGACGCGAACGGTCCGCGTTTCTTCAATTCTTCGCGTAATGTCTTAGCCATCGGTCTCTCCCGCCTGAAAGTTGACATGTAGTGTATCGTGGCGGCGAATTGCGAGGTGAAAAATCTTCACAAAGAGACTCTTCACACACTGACAGGCGTGCCCGGTTAAACTACACCTACCGCCCCGCCCGCCCTCCTGCCGCTCAGCCTTCGCTATGGTCCCCTCGGTACCTCATTCTGTGTTGATTGCTGCACTTGCCACATGCGTGTTCGTTGGAATCACGAGTGTAGTGAGTGCCGACGAGGACCTGTCCTTCAACCGCGACGTTCGGCCGATCCTGTCGCAGCATTGTTACGCCTGCCATGGCCCGGATGAACACAGTCGCGAAGCCGACTTGCGGTTGGACGACCGCGATGCGGCCGTTGACTATGGGGCAATCACCCCTGGGGACACCGAAAGCAGTTTGCTAGTCGAGCGAATCCTGACTGACGATCCTGATTTGATTATGCCGCCGCCCCGTGGCGGGAAAGAATTATCCGTCGATCAAAAGCGGTTGCTACAGCGATGGATCGAACAAGGCGCCGACTATCAACAACACTGGGCCTTTGTACCAGTTCCCGAAACGGTCGCGGTTCGTGACCAAGCTGACGACTGGGCGATCAACCCGATCGATCGCTTCGTTGCCCAAACACACCAGCGGATGAGCCTTGGCCATCAACCCGAAGCGGACCGAGCAACGTGGCTACGTCGAGTGACATTCGACCTGACGGGCTTGCCACCGACACTTTACGAACTTGACCAATTCCTCGCCGACGATTCAGCGGATGCGTATTCCAAAGTCGTCGACCAACTGTTGGCTTCAAACGCCTATGGCGAGCGAATGGCGAATGTCTGGTTGGACGTCGCCCGATACGCGGACACGTTCGGTTACCAAAACGATATGCCGATGGAGATCTGGCCTTGGCGTGACTGGGTGATCAATGCGTTCAACGACAACATGCCCTACGACGAGTTCTTGACCGAACAGATCGCCGGTGACTTGTTGCCCAATGCGAGCCAAGACCAGCAGCTCGCCACAGCGTTCAACCGACTGCACCGACAAACCAACGAAGGCGGCAGTGTTGCCGAAGAGTTCCGATTGACGGGAATCGCCGACCGAACCACCACCGCAGGGACGGCGTTTTTAGGCCTGACGTTTGAGTGCTGCCGATGCCACGACCACAAGTTTGACCCGATCAAACAACGCGACTTCTATCGACTGTCTGCGTACTTTTCCGACATCGACGAGTTCGGCTTGTACTCGCACTTCACCCGAGCCCAGCCGTCCCCAACAATGCTGCTGTACCAAGGCGACCAACGGGGAAAACACCAGCAAGCGTTGAATGCGATTGCAAATGCACGGCACAAGCTCGATCAAGCCATCGAATCATTGACCGCGTCTTGGTCCAAGCGGCTTGGCGAATTACCGCGAGATTTACCAACGCCTCGCCAACCAACCTTTCGCATGGAACTGGACGGCGAGGCAGAAGGTGTCGTCGGGAATGCCAGTCGCTGCGATGGCGACCAAGCGATCGAATGCGAGGGTGCCCCCGAATTCGGACGCACCGGTCGCTTTACCTATTCGCTTTGGGTTCGCCCGGCAGTGCAACAACCACGAATGATCGTGCTGCACCAATCGGTTGCCGCCGAAGATGCCGGATTTCGCGGCTTGCAGTTGACGCTTGATGATGGACATCCCGAGTTTTCGATGATTCACTTCTGGCCCGGCAACGCCGTTCGCATCGAAAGCGTCAACGCAATTCCGACCGACCGCTGGACACACCTAGCAGTCACACACGACGGCAGTGGCCAGGCAAGCGGATTGCGACTTTTCATCGACGGCAAGCTCGCCGAAGTTTCAATCGAACGCGACAAGCTGACTCGCGACATACGTCACCGCGGCGAATGGGGTGATGCAAATGTCGGCAGTGTCAAGTTAGCTCTCGGCGCAAGGTTCCGCGACATTGGTTTCCGCGATGGCTTGATCGATGATTTGCAAGTCTTCGATACAGAACTTTCGTTGGCCGACATCGCGGCGATTTATTTCGACGCGATTCCTGATGATGTCCGTCATAACAAAGACGTTCAGCTGACCGATGTGCAAGCACTGGATCACTGTTTAAAAACTGCCGAACCATCGCTTGATGCGTTGCGAGAAGAACTGCAACACGCTCGCACTCACGAGAACGAACTCGTCACGAAGATTCGCAACATCATGGTGATGAAGCACAGCGATGATGCGGCCGCCATTCATGTGTTGAACCGTGGCGAATACACCGAAAAAGGCGAAGCAGTAACAGCCGGTGTCCCGGAATTCCTCAACCAGGTCGCTATCGATAATCACCTCGGCAATTGCGACGACCGGCTGACGCTCGCCAAGTGGATGACAGCCCCCGACAACCCGTTGACTTCGCGGGTGATGGTCAACCGAATGTGGCATTTGTTTTTTGGGCGTGGGCTGGTCGTCACGCTCGAAGACTTCGGCGCCCAGGGCACACCGCCATCGCATCCCGAGTTGCTGGACTACCTTGCCCGATCGTTGATGGACAGCGGTTGGGACCTGCACACCCTCTGCCGCGAAATCGTCTTGTCCGCGACCTACCGACAATCGTCGCAGATCACCGACCGAGAACTGTGGGCGGCAGACCCGAACAACGTTTACTTGACACATGGCCCGAAACATCGCCTGTCAGCTGAACAACTTCGTGATGCGGTGTTATCGGCCAGCGGATTACTGGTCCGTCAAGTCGGCGGGCCGAGCGTGATGCCTTACCAACGGCCGGACTTTGGCAGGAAGCTGGCACCGGAAAGAGCTACCAACAATCGACCGGCGATGGGCTTTACCGGCGTAGCCTTTACACGTTTTGGAAACGCACCGCGCCACCACCTTCGATGTTGACGTTCGACGCGACCAGCCGCGAAACCTGTACCGCTCGCCGCGAGCTTACCACCACGCCACTGCAAGCACTCGTGTTCTTGAACGATCCGCAATACGTCGAAGCTTCGCGTGTTTTGGCCGAAAAGCTCATTCGCAAGCACCCTTCGCCATCCGATCCGAAACGGACGCAGCGGTGGGACGAACTGTTTCGTCGCTTGATCAGTCGCGTGCCAACCGATGCGGAACGCGACGTGATTGAAGGCCTGTATCACGAACAGCTCTCCCACTTCACGCAGCATCCTGAAAACGCAAAACAACTGCTCGCAGTCGGCGAACAACCGCTGGCGAGTGACCTTGCCGCTGACGACGCGGCACAAGCCGACTTTGCGGCGACCACCATCGTGGTTCAAACGGTGATTGCCTACGACGAAACCGTCATGCTTCGCTAGATCCAAACCGACTCGCAACCTTTCAAGCTTTCATAAACCGCATGAACGAATCATTCGACCGACGGCATTGGCTGCAACGTTTCGGCATGGGATTTGGCGGACTGGCCGCCATGCATTTGATGCAACGTGAAACGTCCGCAAGCGGCGTGTCGTCAGCGGACGGCGTGCCGAGCCTGGGCTTGGTCAACCCGACTCACCACGCCCCCAAAGCGAAACGGGTGATTTACCTGTTCCAAGCGGGCGGGCCGTCACAGCTTGAAACGTGGGACTACAAACCGCTGCTGAACGAGCGGCAAGGCACACCGCTGCCCGACTCGGTCCGCAACGGACAGCGATTAACCGGGATGTCAGGCAACCAAGCGATCTTGCCATTGGCCGGCTCGATCTACAAGTTTGACCGCTACGGCGAATCGGGAACTTGGGCGTCGGAGCTGATGCCGCACATGGCAAAGCAGGTCGACCGGATCGCGTTGATCAAATCGATGTATACCGAGGCGATCAACCATGACCCCGCCATCACGTTTTTGCAAACGGGCAATCAAATCTCCGGACGCCCGAGCATTGGATCGTGGTTGCACTATGGGCTGGGCAGCGAGAGCGAAAACCTGCCGGCCTTCGTGGTCTTGATCACCAAAGGTAAAGGCGGCCAACCGTTGTACTCGCGGTTGTGGGGATCTGGCTTTTTGCCGGCGAGGTACCAAGGGGTGCAGTTCCGGTCGGGCAAGGAACCGGTGCTGTACCTTGCCAATCCACCGGGCGTCACGCAAGAGAGTCGACGCAACATGCTCGACCGCTTGAACCAACTGCATGCGCTGGAACAACAGCGACTGGGTGATCCGGAATTGACGACACGGATCGGCCAGTACGAGATGGCTTATCGGATGCAAAGTAGCGTTCCCGAAGTGGCCAACGTCGCCGAAGAGCCGCAGCATGTTTTGGACCTGTATGGTCCAGATGCGACGACGCCGGGGACTTTTGCATCGAACTGCATTTTGGCACGCCGGCTAGCGGAACGAGGTGTCCGGTTTATTCAGCTGTATCACCAGGGCTGGGATCATCATGGCAACATCCCCGGCGGTATGAAGACGCAGTGCCGTGAAACAGATCAACCGGCCGCGGCGCTACTGGAAGACCTCAATCAACGCGGCATGTTGGATGACACGCTAGTGATTTGGGGCGGAGAGTTCGGGAGAACGAATTACTCGCAGGGCACGCTCACGGCGACGAACTACGGACGCGATCACCATCCGCGTTGCTTCAGCATGTGGATGGCGGGCGGGGGCGTCCGCGGTGGCATCAGCCACGGTGAAACGTGCGAGTACGGATACAATGTCGTCAGCAATGGCGTTCATGTCCGAGATTTCCACGCGACGTTGATGCACCTGATGGGGATCGATCACGAACGTTTTACAGCCAAGTTCCAAGGCTTGGACGCGAAGTTGACTGGCGTTGAGCCGGCGAAAGTGGTGAAAGAGATTTTGTGAACGTACTGGACGACGCGAGGAGTCCCGGCTTTGTGCTTCGCGATGCTTGCCCCCCTTCCATGAGCCGCATTGGCGATAGCCAGCGGTTAAGTGTTCTTGCCACCTCAGCCGCACCACCGTCGCTGCCAGAGAACCGAAAATCGCCTAAAGGCTAGACTCCAGCAAACGCAATCGACGACGCGAGGAGTCCCGGCTTTGTGCTTCGCGATGCTTGGTGCGTTTCATGAGCCGCATTGGCGATAGCCAGCGGTTAAGTGTACTTTCCACCTCAGCCGCACCACCGTCGCTGCTGGAGAATCGAGAATCGCCTAAAGGCTAGACTCCAGCGATCGTGATCCACGTCGCGAGGAGTCTTGGCACTATGCTTCGCGATGCTTGGCCCGCTTCCATGAGCCGCATTGGCGATAGCCAGCGGTTAAGTGTTCTTTCCACCTCAGCCGCACCACCATCGCTGCTCGGGAACCGAAAATCGCCTAAAGGTAGACTCCAGCGGTTACTTCGCAGCCTTCAAACGAATCGCCAGGCAGACTTCGCAGCGGTTGCGGGCGAGCTGGCGAACGCGGACATCGACGGGATTCCAGCTTTTGATGCGTTTGAGCCACTGCGGAATTCTGTCAGCGACTTCGTAATCGCCAAGCTTCATCGTCAACAGCAAGCCTTCGATTTCGCAAACGGAATGCTTGACGATGTTCTCGATCGTCACCAACGTCTTTTCTGGCTTCACGTTGGAATCGGCAAGCAACCATTTCACCCCGCGGAACTCTTTGCGTGGCAGGTCACCGGCGCGGGCACGGAGGTGCTTGAACCGAGGGTGCTCGGCAATTCGTGGGTCCATCTCGGCAGGATCGATGCCGATCACCCGCATGCCCAATTCCAACATTCGGCCGCAAGCCCCACCGGGAGCGCTACCGACTTCGACCGCCAAGTCACCGGGCGCAATGTCAAAGCCACTCCACGCGATCGACTCGGCGGCTTTGTAATACGCGCGACTGATCGGTTCGTATTGCGGGTTGATCGGTTGCACGCCGCCGGGCCAACGGGTGTGCCAATCGCTTGCCGTATGCTGACCGATAAACCAATCCGACGGATCGACCAGAACGACGTCCAAACAACGGGCGTCCGGTTCGGCGATCCGATTGGGCGCGTCGCATCGCAACCAAGTGTCGCCCAAACCGTTGAAAATTTCTTGGGCGACGACTTGGCTCACTTCGTCCTGCCCAGGCTCGAAGCCGAACTTGCCGATCGGCAGACGATCGCGCGGCCAAACGTGCAGCTCGTCGAACTGAATGCCACTTGGATATTGCGATTGCAGCAGTTCGATCAACGACTGAACTTGGGCTTGGCCGTCGACGTTGCGAAGGTGTCCGAGCGAATAGGCCGCCGAGCGGACGAAGGTTCCGTGGGGCAGTTTGGACTGGGAATCATTCTTCAGGGTGACGAAACCGGGACGTGAAAACGCGCGGCGCCAGCCTTGTGGTTCGATGTCATGCAACACACGTTTTTCGGCACCGTTGGCACAACAAACCATCGCAAACGATGGTTGTTCGGCGTCGACAGAATCATTCGTCATTCGTTTTGGACCTGTATTTTTGAAGTCGTTCTTCGACTCCGGGAATCAATCGGGCCGCGTTCTTGTAGTACAGCTTTTGCAGCACTTCGTCGGGCAGGCCCACACCATAGATGGTCCACATCCCTTGCGGCGGCGGGATTTTTTCGCTGTAGGGGAAAGACTCGTCCTTGGTTTCAAAGAACCGCCAGTACAACTGAAAACGCAGTTCTGGCCAAGGCCCATCGGTCCCAAACAGGATACGGTCCTGGTATCGGATCAAAAATTCGCGTGCGGTGTAGGGCTGACGGCCAAGTTCGCCGATTCGCGACGCAGGCTCGACCCACAAGTTGGGGTACCGATCGAGCCACTCGCCAACCGTTTTCAAATCTTCGCTGTTGTTGGCAACATGGGCACCGATGAACTGTGTTTTCGGGTGCCGTTCGATGACTCGGTTGCGGGCGTCCAACAATTCTTGGCGAGTGGGAAACTGGTCCCCATGAAAACTCCAGTCCGGATGCCTCGAGAGCTCTTCCCAGCGTTCGTTGTACTTGTCGATCGGGTCGAAAAACGCGGCCGGGTCGGCGGTGTGAATGATCACCGGAATCCCCAGTTCGCCACACTTGTCCCAGATCGGGTCCCAACGCGGGTCGTCGATTTTCATCAGTGTCCCGTCCGGATTCTTGTAGCTCAACCCGAACGCTTTAAACACCTTCAAACCACAGACACCGCGCTCGGCAGCGTCCTGTAATTCCTGGGCGGTGCGTTCGGCAAAGCCCGGTTGATGGCACGGCCACAGGTGCGGCTGATCGGCGGGGGCGTTGCCTTGCCAGTTGACGTTGGCAAAGATGGCGAAGCGATCGCGGTACTTTGTCCACAAATATTCCATGTGTTCGTCAAGCTGCTGGCCCAATTTGCCGTCTAAGGAAACGCACACGGCGATGTCATTGCGGTCCATTAGGCCGACGAAATCATCGAGCGCCTCCCGGCTGTCGCGTAGCCGATAGTGCATGTGAATGTGGGCATCGACGACCGGGTACCTTGCCGACGCCAAAGGATGTTCCTCGACGACAAGTTTTTGTCGGGGACGAAAATCGCGCAACAACAACTCACCCGCATCGCTGGGTGGGTCTTGCGCAAAACACGAATGGACACACAACAACGACAACGTGATCGCAAGCAACGATCGGACGCCATCGGAGAGCTTTCTCGCTACAATACGGTGGGGTTGGTCCGGTACAGGAAGCATTGACACGGCGTCTACCAGCTTGGGATGCGAAAGGGTGGCTCAGTGAACGAAGGAGATTTGACAGAGTTTCAAACCGAAGGCGGTCGCTCGACCAGCAAGAAGCTGTCGATGCAGGCGACCGCCCCCCCGTCGGACGTCCCAGGGTATCGCCTGGAGCGTTTCTTGGGCAGCGGCGCGTTCGGCCAGGTCTGGGTCGGACGAGATTTGAACACCGGTCGGCCGGTCGCGGTGAAGTTTTTCCTGCACCGCGGCGGTGTGAACTGGTCGTTGCTCTCGCACGAAGTCAAAAACCTGGTCCAGCTGTCTGCGGACCGCCATATTGTCCAAGTCTTGGAAGTGGGATGGGACAATGACCCGCCTTATTACGTGATGGAATTGGTCCCCGGCGGTTCGTTGGAGGACGAGCTGAGCGACCGCGGGGCCCTGCCGGTGACCGAAGCGGTGATGCTGTTTCGGAAAATCTGCGTTGGGCTAAACCACAGTCACAACAAAGGCGTGCTGCATTGCGACCTGAAGCCCGCCAACGTGCTGCTCGGTGACGATCATGAACCCCGTTTGGCTGACTTTGGCCAAAGCCGGATGACGCATGACCAAACGCCGTCACTCGGAACGCTGTTTTACATGGCCCCCGAGCAAGCCGACTTGGGATCGACGCCGAGCAGTTCCTGGGACGTGTATGCGGTCGGCGCGATCATGTACCGCATGCTGACCGGCGGACCGCCTTACCGCGACGATTCGATCGTCGAACAACTCGACACCGCCGGTTCGCTTCCCAAACGACTGGAACGGTATCGCGATTCGATTCGCAACGCGACACCGCCGGTGCGTCACATTCAACGCAGCGGTGTCGACCGTGAACTCGCCCGAATCGTCAGCCGCTGTTTGGCCCCCGAGCCCGACAGCCGCTTCGCCAACGTCCAAGAAATCCTCGACCACCTCGACCGTCGTGACGAGTCGCGTGCCAAGCGGCCACTGATGCTGCTTGGCATCCTGGGCCCGTTGCTGTTGCTGATCGTGTCGTGCATCATCGGTGTCCAGACCATCAACACGGCCAAAGAGCAAACGATGGTCGCGCTCAAAGCCGAGGCACGCGAAAGCAACTTGCTGGCCGCACGCTTTGCGGCGCGAACCCTCGAAAGCGAACTGGAACGCTACTTCCGATTATGCCAAGAAGAAATCAATAGCAACGCGTTCCGCGAAAAGCTACGCAGCACACTTGCTGATACCGATTTGCAAAAACGCTTGCAACAAATCGCCGGTGCCGGGACCAGTCAAAACGCAAGCAAGCTGACCCAAGTTCGCGAAAAGTTGCTCGACAACGAAGCCCGTATCGAACTGGATCAATTCTTGCAAAGTCGGCTGGACGATTACATGCCCAGCGTCGATCACCCGCACCGTCCCAAGCTGGCGACGATCTTTTTAACCGATGGCAGCGGAACGATTTTTTCCATTGCCTACGTCAACGCCGTCGCCCGCGAACAAAGTAGTGCCGGACGCAACTATGCGTACCGGACCTATTTTCATGGCGGCAAAAACGACTTACCCAAAACGACAACGATTGCAGATGTCGATGCACTGCGGCACATGCAGATGTCAGCTGCATTCCAATCAACGGCGACGTTTTTGTGGAAGATCGCAATCAGCGCCCCGGTCACTCTATCCGACGACCCGAATGCCAAACCGGACGCCGTCTTTGTCGCCACCATCAACCTTGGTGACATCGAAATCCTGCAAGGCGACGAACAGAAAAACCATGTTGCGGTTTTGGTTGACGCCCGCGATGGCCCAACTCGCGGCACGTTGCTGCAGCACCCTTACATGGACGAACGACAACGTGAAGGCAAGCTAAAAAACGGCGAAGTCTATCGCGTCGATCAGTCAACGATGGACGAATTGTTAACTGGCAAAGACGTCGATTATTCTGACCCAGTTTGCAGTGCCGAAGCGTCGCAGACTTACTCTGGCGGATGGATTGCGGCGATGCAGCCCGTTGCGGTCCCACGGCTGACAATCAATCCAGGTAATTCGGCAGAAACAGGACCTGGCAATCTATCGATCGACGAACAGTCTGACCTTTTGGTCTTGGTTCAGTACCGATTGAACAAGGTCTTCGCGCCAGTCGGTCAGATGACGCAAAGCCTGCTGCGCACTGGCAGCATCGGCGTGGTCGCGCTGTTGTTGGTCAGTGCGATGTTGTGGTTGTTTGTCAGACGGGTTCGCGATGACCGCGTGGTCCGGCGGATTCGTAAAGCGAGCGTGGACGTCGAACCGATGAACGCCCCTTTGACGAATCGTCGTGATTCGACGAAGCGGCAACGCGTCTCAACCGACACGTCCAAGAAAACGCCGATGCCAGATCTGACCGAAACGATCGTGACACCGGACAAATCAGAATAAAAAACCTGCGTTAAACGCTGGAGTCTAGCCTTTAGGCGATTTTCGGTGCTCCACCGGCGATGATGGTGCGGCTGTGAAAGCGAAATCACGCAACCGCTGGCTATCGCCAATGCGGCTCATTAAGCACAAGGCGGGGACTCCTCGCGTCGTCCACTACCTGTTGGAGTCTAGCCTTTAGGCGATTCTGGGTTGTCTGCGGTGCGTTCCAGGTGTGATTGCGTTGAGGCAGCGATGCCGAAGGATCGAAGCC
>PPHI01000079.1 GCA_002901265.1 Rhodopirellula baltica
GATTTGATCCGTCGTTGGATCGAAGGCGGCTCGCCAATTGATCGAATGAACGACGATTCGATGAATTGGGAGCCGATTCCAGAATCGATCCGCACCAGTTTGGCCTTGGCGGTTTCACCAGATGCTCACAGCCTGGCAGTTGCGCATGCGAATCGCGTCAATGTGGTGAACATCCCGGATCGGCAATCCATTACTCAGTTAGTTGATCCGGGCTTGGCACAACCCGGCGTTGCCTCGCTCGATTTTGTCGGTGCGATTGCCTATTCACCGCTCGGTCAACGCCTCGCGACCGGCGGTTTCAAGACCGTTCGTCTCTGGCAGCGTGTTCCCGGACAAGTCCAGCCTTGGCAATGGTCAATGCCAATCGGAGGAATGACCGTCCTGTCGCCGGATCAATCACGGTTGGCCTTTGTCGACACCATTGGCGATGTGCAGCTTTGGTCGATTGATCAGCAACAACACTTGGCAACGATCGCCGTTCCCAATAAGGCGTCTCTGATCAACTGGAACGCAGCAAACCAAATTGCCATCGTTGATCGGTCGAAAACATTGCGTTACATCGATGTTGAAACACGACAAGAGAAAGCGTCTTACTTGCTCGAATCCAACGTCAGGCAGCTCAGCTGTTCGGCAGACGGAGGGCTTGCTGCTGTTGTTCAAGGTGACGGACGCGTGCGTTTGTTCGATCAGACACAGGGAATCGAAAAACAGTCTGTCAGTTCGCTCGAAGACGTGACCGTGGCGTTTGCCACGACAGCCAATGCTCTTTGGGTTGGGACACGATCCGGCAATGTGCAACACATCGATTTAAATTCTGACAAAGTCTCGCAAAGCTTTGCCAACGGGTCCCCTGTCAGCACAATCGCTGTCGGTCAAGAACGTCTCTACGTTGGCAGTGAATCGGGGGAAATCAAAACGTTCAATCGTGCGGAATCGCAACTGGTTAGCACCAGCAGTGGTGACTGGCAAATTCGATTGCAGCAGCAAACGCTACAACACCAATTGAAACAGCAGGCAGACTGGACCGAGCATCTCAAGAAACAGTCCGAAACGCTGAAAGCCAACGTCGAGAAAGAACAGAAGTCGCTCGATGAAGCCCAAAAAGCACACGACGAGGCGAAGAAAAAGCTTGAAACGGATCGTCAACAACGGGACGAAGTGAAACTGCAATTAGAGGTTGCGAATGTCAATAAAGCGACCCTCGAAGAATCGATCGCGAAGAACAAATCGGCTGACGAGACATTGCAGCAATCAATCGCGTCGATCGATCAACAAACGGAATCGATGACGCAATCAATGACTTCGCTCCGGCAAAAATCGGTCGCTGCGAATGAACAGGTCAAGGACGCTGAATCCAAACTCGCCGAAGCAATGAAACAGCTTCAAGAGGCGAAAGATTTGGCCGCGAAAGAACTGGCTACCCTGCAAGCCTCCGAAAAAGAACTTGCCGAAAAACAACAGCTTCGTGAGCAGCAGACGGCAGAGCGGAAAGAACTCGAAAGCAAACGTGCCGAATCGGAAAAACAACTTGCCGACCAAACCAAGCAAATCGAACAACACCAGAAGACGCTTGGCGAACGTGCAAAAACAGTAGCGACTTCTGAGCAGACGCTGGCCAATAAGTCACAAGCCCTTGAAGCAACCAAGGAAGCTCACAAAGTCGCTGCCGAAAAGGTTCCCGCACAGCAGCGTGAAATTCTGGTTCGTTCGCTTCGCGTGGACTCGATCAAACAAGATCTCGAACAGATCGGCAACACTGGGGCTTCCACGCAACCGGTCGTTTCGATTCGAGAAAGTCTTTCGAACAACACCATCGTGGTATTGGACGCCGCCGGGAAGCTTCGTCGCTTTGACGTTGCCAGCGGTCAACCACTGGGCCCAGCAATTTCAATCGGATTCGAATCGGTGACCAAGCAGACGCAGCTTGCCAACATTGGCAATTCATGGTGCGTGCTTGGACGGTTTACGCCGCGTACCATTCAGCTCGATGAGCGATGGAAGCTGCAGTCGGTGATTGGTGGCCTGCAATCAGAATTGATCAGTGATCGTGTGATGGCCTTGGCATTCAGCCCCGACGGCACGATGGTCGCCTTGGGAAGCGGGGTGCCAAGCCGCAGCGGAATGGTCGCCATCGCGGACACCAGCACCGGTGAAGTCGTTCGTCAATTCGACGGGATCCACAGTGACTCGGTGCTGACGCTGCGTTTTTCTCCAAGCGGAGATTTGCTGGCCAGCGGATCGGCTGATAAGTCCATCCGACTGATCGATTTTCGGCAGTCGCGAGTGATCAAGTCACTCGACGGACACACTCACCACGTTTTGGCATTGGACTGGAAACGCGACGGACGGATGCTGGTCAGCGGCGGTGCCGACAAAAACATCAAACTTTGGGACGTCGAGAGCGGCCAGCAACAACGCAACATCGGACCGCTTTCTGAAGAAGTAACAGCCGTACGGTATCTCGCAGATAGCAACCGAGTTGCCAGCACGACGCTGGACGGGCAAATCCGAATCCACGACACTGGGAACGGCAATCAGGTCTCTGCTGCTGGTGCGGGTCAACTGTTGTATGCACTGGATATCACTGACAATGGAGAATTCCTTTCGGTCAGCGGCGAACAAGGTGATGTCTCGGTTTGGCGTACCGATGGCTTACAGCGGATCACCAATCCTTAAATCTCCGGTGAAACCGTCAGCGTCTCGCTTGAATTGTCAGGTGCGTTCTCCCGATGAACGAACCGGCCCTACAGGCGTCCATGCTGGCGATTAACCCGTCATCCGGGTCACTAAGCAGGCTCTACCGGGGAGTCGCTCTAGGAAACAATCGCTCGGATCATTAGAACGGGAGCTAACGGATTTGCTTTCCCGTCAACTGCTGACTCCATTCGATTCAAAATAATGACACGGCACGGATTCCGTCTTCTCCTGCTTTCTGCGTTCATTGCTTTCAATTGGTTCGCTGCAACGAAAGCCACTGCGCAGCTCACTCTTCCACAGGCGAAAGAGACGCCGACAGCGGCGGACCAAATTGATGATGGGTTGAATGTCGCTGCCATCGACAAAGAGCTGGCGGATCTCGAAGCGAATACCGGTCTTGAGGATGCTGTCAAAGGCCGATTGTCCGATTCGCTGAAGCGAGCCAAGGAGTCGCTGACGAACGTCGCCACGAACCAGGAAGCGACCAAACGTTATCAAGCGATGTTGCAGGAAGCCCCTGTCCGCCAGGGGCAACTTCAGGACCAGATCAAGCAGGTGACCGAAAAGAAGTTCACTGTCGACGAGAATCAATCAACGACAGCGTTGACCACTCGCCTAGCAACGATCACGAACGAAACTGCGTCAACGGCGAAACGTGTTGCCGACCTCACGGCAGAGCCGACACGTCGTCGAACCCGGCTTGGCGAAATCCCCGAACTGGTCACCAAAGCTGAACAAGAAGTGACCGCCGTTCGGACTCAACTCGCGCAGCCAGTTGTCGAAGGAACGACCGATCTGGAACAGCGGGTTCAAAAGCTCACGTTAAGATCAAAAATCAAAGAGCTAACGACGAAGATCGAGGCTCTACAGCGCGAGCAAGCGGCGTACATGGCAACCGCAGAACTGCTACCGCTGGAGCGGCAATTGGCCGAAGCAAATGCACAACAATTGCGAGTGCAAGCTGAAAAGCTAACTGCTGTCGTCAACGCCCGACAGCAGCAGGCGGCCAAAGAAACCACGACGGACATGAAGAAAGCCGTCCATTCAGTTCCAGAGCAACTTCGTGAACTGGCACTCTCCAACATCGAATTGGCCGAAAAGAACCAAGTATTGGTCACCGCAGATGAAAGGGCGGAGGCGGAAAAAACCGAGGTTCAGAATGTTTTCGACGATGTACAGGCTGACTTGGCGACCAGCGAAAATCGGATCGAAGCGGTCGGCTTGACTGACGCGCTTGGGGTGATCTTGCGAAAGCAACGTGAAGAAGCGTTGGACTTGCGAGCCAAGTACCAGCCACGAGCGGAGCTAACAGAAAAACTGAACGAATACCAAGTCTATGCATTTCAACTGGAAGAAGACTTGGGAGAGATCAACAAGGAGTTGGAAGAGTTGACTCCGGCATCCATTGACTGGACCGCAACATCGATTCCTTGGGCGGACCTGACGATTGAAGAAGCCGAATGGGTGCTGCTCCGCCGCCGCAAGGACTTGCTCGATACAACGCTTCAGAGCCAGAACAAGGTTTTGCAATCGATGGTGGTGATCGACACCAAGCGTCGCGAATTTGGTAAAGCAGTCGATACGTTTACCGAATTCGTCGATCGCCACTTGTTCTGGACCCGCAGTGCGCCGGCATTTTCGATCTCAGAATTGGCGCGTGCTCCTGCGGCGGTGAAATGGGTCGCCGACCCAAACGCTTGGAACAACGCGTTCGCACAGATCTTGGCAACGATTTCCAGTTACCCGCTCAAGTCGCTGGTGATGGTCTCGGCCGTGTTGGGATTATTGATGGGACGATCGCGAATTCGCCGAGTCGTCAACCGTGAAGGCGACGCGGCACGTCGCAGCGACGCGACGTTCAAGTCGACGTTGATGGCGCTCGCAGGCACGATTGCTGACTCACTTTGCTGGCCGATGGTGTTTGTCACGTTCAGTTTCCTGCTGACCGCAACGGGGACCGCAAGCTCCTTTGTCCGTGGACTCGGTGTCGGATTGGGCGTCGTGGCGTTGTATATCGCTTCTCGAGAGCTGCTACGACAGATCTGCCGCGAGAAGGGATTGGCAATGTACCACTTCGATTGGGGCGATGCGTTTCGCAAGTACCTGCGGAAACACCTGCGTTGGTACACGCTGCTAGGCAGCGTTTGTGTCTTGGTGATGGCCGGATTCCATCAGCATCCCGATACGGCAACACGAGCCTTTGCGACTCGGGTTGCCGCAACCTGCCTGTTCACTTTGACGGCGTTGTTTCACCACATCATTTTGAAAACCAAGAGTCCGCTACATGCGGAAGTGATCAGTCACAATCACGAATCGAATCTCTATCATTTTCGAAAACTGATTTGGGCAATCGCGATCGCGATTCCGGTTGTATTCGCGGCACTTGCGATGGCCGGATACCTCGACACGACTGCTCGCCTAGGGCGTTCGCTGCAATCGACGTTCCTGCTGTTGGTCGTCGTGGTACTGACATCCGGTTTGATTTCGCGCTGGATGACACTTAAGAAACGTGATCTGGCACGGCAAAAAGTCAAGGAAATGCGGGCACGCCGCACCGCCGAATTGCAAGCGGAAGGCACAACACCGACAGCCGCCGCGAAAGAAGCTGGCATCGTATTGCAAGAAGAGGAGATTGACTTCGGTGCGATCGATTTGCAATCCCGGCAAACCTCCTTCGTGATCTCGACCATCCTGGCGATTGTCGGATTGGGCTACATCTGGAGCGACGTGATTCCTGCGTTGCAACTGTTCGACGAATGGGCCATCGAAGTCGGCACTGGCGAAAACATCGACCGCGTCAGCATTTTGGATGCTGTGATTGCGTTGATAAGTGTTGGAGTGACGATCTACATCACACGCGTTTTGCCAGGTTTGTTTGACTTGTTGGTTCTTGGTCGAACCACACTGGACGCCGGTGCCCGGTATGCGATTTCGACGCTGCTGCGATACGCATTGATCATCGTCGGGGCGGTGATCGTAATGAACATGCTGAGCGTGCCATACGACCGATTGGGATGGTTGCTCGCGGCTGTTTCGGTCGGCCTGGGTTTTGGTTTGCAGGAAATCGTCGCGAACTTCATCTCCGGCATCATCCTATTGCTCGAACGCCCGGTCCGTGTAGGCGACGTTGTGACGATTGATGATACCACCGGGATCGTCAGTCGCATTCAAATGCGTGCGACCACGGTGACCAACTGGGACCGCAAGGAGCTTGTGATTCCCAATAAGGACCTGATCACGCAAAAACTACTGAACTGGTCACTGACCAACGTCGTCAATCGTTTGACGCTGAACGTCGGCGTGGCTTATGGATCGGATCCCAACGTAGTCCGTGGCATCCTTTTTGATGTGGTCACCAATCATCCGGAAGTGATGGAAGACCCCGCCCCATTGATCAACTTCGAAAGCTTCGGCGACAGCTCACTGAACTTCGCGATTCGCTTGTATCTGGAAAAACTCGATAACCGAATTGAGATCACTCATCAGTTGAACACCGCGATTGCCAAAGCGTTCTCCAAGGCCAGCATCGAGATCCCATTCCCGCAGCGCGACGTGAACTTCTCGTTCTCCGACGGCACCGACATCAAAACGCTGATGCGGAGCCGTGTGGGCGTCGAAGCTCGCGTACAGGAACCGTCAAACGGCCAAGCCGAAATCTCGCAGACCGATTAGCGCACCGTTGGCGCGATACGGGTCGGCATTTAATTAGCGTGATTCCTTCGTCGGCAAGAACGCGTCGGTCGGCAGGTCGCCGCGTTGCCAGAACGCACGGAACGATTGCCGCCTGCGGCGTGAAGCGTCATGTCGGTCCGCGATCGCGTCAAATTCGGCAGCCGAATCAAACGTTGGCGGATAGGATCGCATGTCACGGATCGGCAGCGGACCAATCGATTGTCCGGTCAGTGTGTTCAGGTCTGCGTCTTTGTCCCAGCCGACACAGTGCAAAATGAAGTCGCGTTGGTAACCTTCGGGCGGTCCATTGGCAGGAGCTTCGAATTGCATGCGGATCTCGTCTCCACCGCTGATCACGACCATCTGGTCATCCCATTGTGACAGCCGATCGGTGCAGTCGCCAAAGTTACTGACCGCACCGCGAAGTGGCGGCCACTTCGGCTTCACACTGGCGTTGCCATAGTCATAGGATTCAGGTCGTGTTTCGTCTGCTTTGCTACGGGCACTGAAACCGTGGAAGGTAACCATCGCGTTATTCAGCGGCAGGACTTGTTGTTTGATGTCCGCGTCTTGGCTGGCGATCGCCAGCGAAGCACTGTCCCAGTAAATCTGGGCGCTGGTTCGAATCCGAACGCGTGGATCATCACGCAATAAATGCTCGGTAACGTCGACGACGATCGTTTTGGTTTTGCCCCCTGGGAATCCCATGAACGGGATCACCTGTTTCCAGTCCTCCGAATCGACCTCTTGTGGCACCCAGACCGACGGGAATTCGATAGATGGCAGTTCTGGGTTCTGGTCGATTTGAATGTTCAGCGACGTGTCGGTCGGCAGGATCCAGCCACGCAGAACGACACAGACTCGGCGGTCTTCAGCAGCTTTCTGTAACTCTTTGGCGGCCCGATCACCGAAGTCCAGATCGATCCAGTGCGGTGGGCACAATCCTTGACGCAGACGACGATCGAAGCCTTTGACGTAGACCTCGTCCGACTTGCTGAGCTTTTCGGTGACGTTATCGCCATTGGTGTCGGTCGCATTTTGCAGCGAGAACAATTCCGATTCACGGAAGGCATAGACCCTTGGTTCGGCGACCGTTGGCGGGCCGACTTTCTCGTTGGTCCAGACCTGCATATCCGCGGGTCGATCAACCGCGATCAATTCGATGTGATCGACGTATGCGACTTCCCAAAGTTCCTCGGTCAACCGCAAGTCATAGTGACCGTCTTTTGTTGGTGCGATCGAGCGTCCATCCAGTTTCAGGTATTCCCAAGGGCGATCCTTTTGGACAACACCGGCGGCGACTTGCAGTCCCAGTGGCGCGGCCCATAAACAGTCCGTTTGGAACGCCATCTTTTCGCCGTCCCAGCTATACAGGTACGGGCAAGATCCTTTCAACGTTTGCTCTTCTTCGATCACCGAATTGATCTTCGGTTCACGCAGTGTTTGCGTCAAACCATTCGGCATGATGACGCGGATGTTGTCGATCCTTGCCAGCCCATCAAGTCCGAAGTAGGTTTCCGGCTGGGTGACGATTCGGCTGCGATAGTACGGACCGCTGCGCAGTTCCAGAACAGAACCAATTGCGTAGTGATTGACACGCCCGCTGGCGGCGGCATTGTCCGCGATGCCTTTGAAGCGAACCTTCACAAATCCGGGCTTGTCGGCGGATTGGTTGAGTTGGAGTTGCAAGTTGTCGCCTGCGGTCGCGAGATCGACTTTTCCGTCGCCGTTGAAATCACCTGCTGCCGTTAAGCCGTTGGGGACGGAGGTCGCTTCGTTCACTTCGGCGATCCCCCATGGCCCGAGACGAGTTGCAACTTTTCCGCCAACCATTTCCAAATAGCTATCGCCATCAAAGTCGGCGATCGCGGGAGCAACGGGAAAGCCTTTGCTGGTTTCCACGCGGTCAACCGTCCAGACGCCGATGTCCGACGAGTTGGCGAAGGCGACTTGTGATTGTTTGCTGCTCGTTGCGATGATGTCCCAACCGACATTCGAATCGACGTCCTCGATATTGATTGTCAGTGCCGTGTCGTTTTCGGCGACGGGCAACGCGGGGACTTGTTTCAATTCTCGATGTCGGAACTGTAAGTGCAGTAAATTTTCGAGTTGGCTGACCAGTCCCGATTGGTGTATGGCGACGACATCCAGGTCAATATCACGGTCCAAGTCACCGATGGCAAAATCGGCAACCGGGTCGTCTTTTGCTACGGTGGACGACTTCACAGGGGCTTCGAAGAATGTTCGGTTACCACGATTGACGAACACGCGAATGCCTTCGTCGCGGGTGCCGACAATCAAATCCAAGTCGCCGTCGCCTTCCAAGTCGCCTGTGATCACTGCGGTAGTTGCCGCGACCGATTCCAAGCCGGTTTCGTCATCAAGGTAAGCGAGTCGCTGATCGGCCTCCGTTTGTGCGCGGGCATCGATCCGGACGATTTGCACGCCGCCTTCGCCATACAACACCAAACCTTGGAACGTGTTGTGACGTGCCGAACTGGAGCTTTCCTGGCTGGCGGCCGATTGTGATTGTTTGATCCGATCAGTATCGCTGCTGTCGACCATGAATAGGTCCGCGGCGATCAAACCCAAGGGTTGATTCTTCAGCGATAACGAAGCGTAGTTGCTCCATTTTCCTGCTGCGTTTTCGACCAGTTTTAGTTGCTGGTCCACGGTCAGGATTGCCAAATCGAGATCCATGTCCAGATCGAAGTCGATCGACAACACGGCCGTGACGGTGCCGCCAACATCGACGGCCGAACTGGCAAACTTTAACGGTTCGGTTGATGCGCCAATCGGCGACTTGTTGGTGATTTCACTGGATAGTCGACGGACGACGTCAAAGTTCAATCGGTCCAGTGGGTGCGGATTCGCGCGGCGGCGATCGGCACGCACGATTTCCAACGGGTTCAACACGTTCGACCACAATACATACGACTGATCTGCTTTGGCCCAGTCGCCATCAGTGATGGACTGCTTGATTCGATCGGCGAGTTCTTTGGGTTCGATACCGATCGGCTTGGTGTAAGCTCGCAGGGTCGGTTCGACGGCGGTAGCCAAGTCCCATGTTCGATCGACCAATGTTGCAGCCGTTTTCTTTCGACCGTCGATCGCCAGACGCAACGCCTGCATCGCGATGAATAAGTTGTCGGGGTTTGCATCCGACAGACGCTGAAGCGTTTCTGCCGCCGGTCCAAGGATGTCTTTGGGCAATCCGTCAACAGGATCTGACATCTTGTCGAGCAACTCGGTCAATGGACCGCCCAAAATGACCGCGTGCGGATCTTTGCCGAGTGGGCCTGCAATGGCTTGATTGATCCGCTGCAGCAATTCCTTGCGCAGTGACTTCCCAATCGTTGTGCCAAGCAAGGCGGCCTCGTGGGCATCAATTCGCGTCGACAGCCAGAGCTTCGTCACTTCATCACCAGACACGATGCCGTAAGCCTGTATCGCGGAACGGGCGACATCAATTGCCGTCGGCAGCTTGGATCGAGCCGCACGCTGTTCGTCTTTGGTTTTGACCGAATCGGTCGCGATCGCGGTCAGATCATCGACACGTAATACCGACGCAAGTGCCCGGTTAAGCTCGATCGAGGGGTCTTCGGGCAGCTGCTGTCCCAATTGTTGCCATAATTGGACAGCTTGATCCGCCTCTAAATTCTCCGTAGCGGCCAACGCCGTATTTAATTTGACCAGAGTTGCCTCGGATTCACCCGAGCCGCTGGGCGTGGTACCGTTTGTATCTGCCGGTTTCTTGCGGCAACCGCTGTTGGATCCCAATGCGGTCAGCAGGCACAACGCGAACACGGCAAAGTGGCTTCTGTACATAAATCCGTTCTCGGTCTGGTCCCGCTAGAAAAGAATTGAAAATCGATTCACCATGAAGTTAGCAAAATTTATCGACTCTTCCGACTCGGTACGATTTGGTTGCGTTGCTGAAAACGAATTAATTCCGCTGGTTGCTAGCGACGCCTATCCGACGCTGGCGTCAATTCTGGCCGCATCCTCCCCCATGGAGGCCGTGCAGAGTTTGGCGACCGAAGCCCCAATCACAATCGACGACAGTGTCCGTTGGTTGCCGCCGATCGACCGTCAAGAGGTCTGGGCCGCCGGCGTCACCTACAAACGCAGCCAAACCGCACGGATGGAAGAATCCGAAGCGGCGGCATCTTGCTATGACCGAGTCTACAACGCAGATCGGCCCGAGCTGTTTTTTAAAGCGACGCCACACCGTGTCGCCGGGAATGGACAACCACTCCGTATCCGCGCAGACGCGACCTGGAACGTCCCCGAACCCGAAATCACCCTGGTGCTAAGCCCGAGTATGAAGATCGTCGGGTTGACCGTCGGCAACGATATGAGCTCGCGTGACATCGAAGGCGAAAACCCGCTCTATTTGCCACAAGCGAAGTGTTACGACCAATGCGCCGGCCTGGGACCGTGGATCACGCTATTCGATTCACTGCCCGCACCAAGCGAAATCACAGTGGATTTGAAAATCGAACGCGATGGCGGAATTGTGTTCGATCAACAGACCGCTGGCGACCAAATGGCACGAACCTTTGTCGACCTGGTGGGCTGGCTTTCCAAGGATAATTCCTTTCCCGATGGCGCATTCCTGATGACCGGAACCGGGATCGTACCAACCAGCGATTTTACGTTGCTGCCTGGCGACCTAGTTCACATCACCATTGCCGGTGTCGGCACCCTGACCAACCCGATCGTCCAAGGCTAACAGCCGATTGATTTTCGATTGTCGCTGTTCGCTCCGCGAACGCAGCGTTCCGTTTCGCTGCTTTTGCCCAGCAATAGTCGACATCGGTAGAAATCAACTCTGAAAATCAATTGGCCGCTAACGCCGCCTTTCCAACTCTATCGAACTCCAAGTCGACCTGATTCTATGTCCGCCAAAGTGTTAATTGCCGGTTCGTGGCGCGAAGCCGATGCCACAGGAACCTTCCAAGCGACCAACCCAAACACCAACGAAAAACTGCCTACCGAATTCCCGGTCAGCTCTTGGGCGGACTGCGACGCGGCACTGGACGCTGCCGTCGAAGCCGCACGCGAGATGCGCAAGCTTCCTGCCGCAAAAATCGCCGAGTTCCTGGAGTGTTACGCGGACAAAATCGAAGCCGCTAAAGACGCGCTCTCCGATGCAGCGTTCGCCGAAACCGGATTGGCCAAGTCACCTCGTCTGGCCGATGTCGAATTGCCACGAACCAGCAATCAGTTGCGGACCGCCGCCGCGTCATGCCGATCGGGCGACTGGGCGCAAGCGACGATCGACACCGCTACCGGTATCCGCTCGTGCTTCGAGTCGCTCGGACCGGTCTGCGTCTTCGGACCAAACAACTTTCCCTTCGCATTCGGCAGCGTCTCCGGCGGTGACTTTGCCGCTGCGATTGCGGCGGGTAACCCCGTCATCGGCAAAGCAAACAGTTCGCACCCCGAAACGACACGACTGTTCGCCGAATTGGCGTTGGCCGCAGCCAAAGAAACCGGCGTTCCGACATCGATCGTTCAGCTGATCTACCGCACCGGCCATGCCGATGGCGAACGCCTGGTCTCCGATCCACGTGTCGGTGCGACGGGGTACACCGGCAGTCGAGGTGCAGGTTTGAAGCTAAAATCAGCCGCGGACGCCGCTGGCAAGCCAATCTATTTGGAACTGTCCAGCGTGAACCCCGTGGTCATCCTGCCCGGCGCATTGGCAGCACGCGGCAACGAAATTTTGGACGAGTTCACCACCAGTGCGTTGATGGGCACCGGCCAGTTCTGCACCAACCCCGGCTTGGTGTTGCTACTCGCCAGCGATGCGACCGAATCATTCATCACTCAAGTGAAAGAACGCTACGCCGGCGGAACTCCGGGCACCTTGTTATCTCCAGCGGTCGCAACCAGTTTGAAGTCGAGCGTCGAAACACTGTGTGGTTTCGGTGCCGAGTTGCTCGCTGGTGGCGGCGAACTGGAGGCCGGACGTTGTGCACTTGCCAACACTGTGCTGCGTGCCAGTGCCAGCCAGTTCATCGACAATCCAGAAGGCTTCCAAACTGAGGCATTCGGCAATGCGTCGCTGATCGTTGTCGCCGACGACCTCGATCAACTTTGCAAAGTCATCGCGAGCTTGGAAGGTAATCTGACCGGTTGTGTTTACAGCGATCCGGCAGGCAGCGACGACGAAGCCTACGATGCCGTTGCGTTTGAGCTGACGCCTAAAGTCGGCCGTGTACTCAATGACAAGATGCCCACCGGTGTCGCCGTGTCTGCCGCGATGAACCACGGCGGGCCATTCCCTTCGACCGGGCACCCTGGATTTACCGCTGTCGGAATCCCAGCCAGCTTGATTCGATTCGGCAAGCTGACCAGCTTTGACAACGTTCGCGCGGCACGCCTGCCGGCGTTGTTGGCGGACAAGAATCCGACCGGCAAAACGCCACGCCGTATCGACGGCGTGTGGACGACCGACGACGTCGCCTAGTTAGCAGTACTGCTCACCAAATCGTCTCTCTAAACGCTGGCTGCGGGCTCTGCCGCGGCCAGCTGTGACGTGCATTGCGGACAGCGCGTCGCTCGATAGGGAATGGTTGAACGACAAAACTCGCACTTCTTTTCCGTCGGCTCTCCCGGAGCCGGTGGTTCACCAAACCGCTCATCGAGCTCTTCGTCCAAGCGGTTCACCAAGCGAATGATCACGAACATCGCGATCGCCACGATCAGCAGCGAAAGGCAGCTGTTCAGGAATACGCCGTAATTCAGTGTCACGGCACCGGCTTCCTGTGCATCCGCAAGTGTCTTGAAACCACCTTCGGGGATTTCGCCTTTCAGAACGACGAAGTGATCTGAAAAATCGGCATTGCCCGTGACCATTCCGATCGGTGGCATGATAACGTCATTGACCAACGATTTGACAACGGTTGTGAATGCGGCACCTACGGTAAAGCCGATCGCCAGGTCCAGCATGTTGCCGCGCATGGCGAATTTTTTGAAGTCTTTTATAAATCCCATCGTTGCCGCTTGATCAGAAGAATCGAAAAACAAAGTCGCGCAAGCGCGACTGAGTTGTTATAGCGCGCGGGCGAGGCACAGGGCAAAGACGCGGGAGACTAAAACTCGCTCAATTCCATCCAGCGCACTTCTGCCGCTTCCAATTCTTCGGTGACCTTCGTCAGTTGCTCGTGCAGCTTCACCGCCTTGCCCGGGTTCGTCTCCGTCAACAGTTGGGCGTTGATGTCCTTTTTTTCGTCATCCAAGCGCGCGATCTTCTTTTCCAGGTTCTTGATTTCTTTCTCGGCCTTTCGCGACTCGCGCTGGTTTTCGCGATAGCTGGTGGCCGATGCTTTGGCCTTACCGGCTGGGACTGAATTGCTGTTGCCTGACGATCGTTCTCGTTCGCCTTGATCGATCTCGCTTTCGACGCTTTCCAAGTACGAGTTGTAATCGCCAAAGTAGTTTTTGACGGTCCCGTCGCGAACTTCGATCACGTTGGTTGCGACGCGTCCCATGAAGTGCCGGTCGTGCGAGGTAAAGATGACCGTTCCCTGATAACTCTCGAGTGCCTCCGCGAGAGCTTCAACGGTTTCAACGTCCAAGTGGTTGCCCGGTTCGTCAAGCACCAACACGTTGGCCGTCCCCAGCAGCAAACCAGCCATGCACAACCGGGCACGCTCGCCACCAGAAAGCACCTTCACTTTCTTGTTGATATGGCTGTCACGGAACAGCAACGCCCCGGCCATGTTCAAGCATTCCTGCCGCGTTGTATCGGCGTTCGATTCATATTCGAGGTGCTCCAGCACGGTGCGACGCTCGTCCAAGCTGGTGTAGACGTGCTGTGCATAGATCCCCAACTCCGTCCCGTGGCCCCACTTGATCTGGCCTTCGATTGGCGACAACGAATCGACGAGGGTCCGCAGCAACGTTGTCTTTCCCTGGCCGTTGTCACCGACGATTGCCGCCCGTTGGCCGTGTTCGATTTCAAGCGAGATGTTGTCGGCAACGGTGTTGTCGGGATAGCCAATGGCCAGCCCTTCGGCCCGCATCACCGTTCCTTGACGCGGGTTAACCAGCGGGGCGCGAATGCAAACGGTCGGCTCATCGGATTGAACCTCTGTCGTTTGCAAGCGTTCGAGCTGCTTCGCCTTACTACGCGCCTGGCTTGCAGTCGACGCGTTAGCACGATTTTTGTCGATGAATCGCTGCAACTGCTTTTGCTTGGCGACCACCGTCGCGTTAACACGCCGGTCGTGCTCACGACGTTCCTCACGATGCTCCAAGAACCGATCGATCGGCCCCGTGAACATAGTCAATTTGCCACGTGAAAGCTCCAGCGTCTGTGAACAGGTCGCTTTCAAGAACGCGCGGTCGTGACTGACGATCAACGCCGCCTTATTGAAACTTCGCAAGAAGTGCTCGAGCAAAATCTGTGTGCGCAAGTCCAAGAAGTTGGTCGGCTCGTCCAACATCAACAAGTTCGGATCATTCAGCAGCAGCCCGGCCAACTTAACACGGGTTTGCCATCCACCGGACAAAGATTTGACGGGGCCGTTGAGGTAGTCGCCTTTGAGCTCAAACTGCCCGGCGACTTCGCCACACTTCCAATCCGGCTGGCCACTTTCACGCATCAGAAAATCGAGCGCTGACTCGCCCGGCTGAAACGGATCATGCTGGCGCAAGTAACCGATCCGAAGCGACGGGTGATGGATCACGTCACCTTTTTCCAGTTCTTCATCACCAAGAATCGCACGCAGGAACGTACTCTTCCCCGCGCCGTTGCGTCCGATGAATCCGACTTTCACGTCGTCAGTCAAGGAAACTTCGGCACCATCAAGCAGCACTTGATCGCCATAGCGTTTATGAGCGTCGCGAACTTGAATCAGAACGGTCATCGGAATCGAAAATCGGCTGTGAACAAAAGGGACAGATAATTAACAACAAGGATTCGCAACAGACCGAAGTCCAGACCTCGACCGCCTCAAAAGCCTTCGCCACAAGCGGCGACGGCTGGACAGTTAAAGCCTGGACTCTGGCTCGATCGCGATCGGCTGACTAGGCAGTCAGCTTCGCGGTCATTGAGGTCTTGGCGTTTGCCAACGCTTCACCAAGTTTCTCCGGATCTTTACCACCGGCCTGGGCCATGTCGGGGCGACCGCCACCACCACCGCCGACCACTTTGGCCGCGGCACCAACCCACTCGCCAGCTTTCAAGCCTTGCTTGACCAACGAATCCGAAAGGCCACCGACCAACAGCACCTTGTCACCTTGGACGGTGCCGAGCAACACGGCCGATCCGCCGGGGCTCTTCTTGCGAATCTGGTCGATCCAGCCCCGCATCACGTTCGGGTTTGCACCGGGAACTTCGGCAACCACGACCATGCACTCGCCAACCGTTTCACCTTGGGCGATCAAGTCATCGGCAGTGATCTTGCCACCGGCGGTCGCTTGCTTGAGTTGTTCGATCAAGTCGGCACGCTCAGCCAGCAACGCTTCGACACGCGCCAGCACGTCATCTTGCGAAACATTCAAGCGACGTGAGACTTGGCGAACGACATCGCGAACGCCGAAGTAATCCTCAACGTTATCTTTGGCAACGTCACCGCTGACAGCGAAGGTCGCGGCGTGCTCGCTCGGCTTGCCGCTGGTCAATTCCTTGCGGATTTGACGGACGTCTTCGGCCAGTTGCTCAACCGCACCGTTAACTTTTGATTCGTCGATCGAAAGCAACTTGGCGAGTTCACCGAGCAGCTTTTGTGTTTGCTCACGATGCTCTTTCGCACGTTGTCCGGTGAGCGCGACGATCCGGCGAGTTCCGGCAGAAACGCTCTCTTCGGCCATCAGCTCGAACGAGGTCACGTCGCCAGTGTTGCCGACGTGAGTTCCCGCACAAAGCTCTTTGCTGTATTCGCCGATCGAAACCATTCGCACCGGGTCGGGATACTTTTCGCCGAACAACATCATCGCACCCGCTTCGCGAGCTTCTGCCAGCGGAACGGTTTTCCAGCTCACAGCTCCTTTCTCGGCAATGCGAGTGACAACATCACGTTCGATCTTTGCCAAGACGCTGTCGTCGATCGGCTTTTGGTTGGTGAAGTCAAACCGCAAGCGATCCTCCTCCACCTTGCTGCCCTGTTGCTGGGCGTGCTGGCCGACATTGGTGTGCAATGCGTGATGCAGGATGTGCGTTGCAGAGTGGGCACGTGCGAGCGCGTCACGACGCGTGGTATCCACGACGGCTTTGCAGCTCACGCCTTCTTTGATTTCGCCGCTGACGAGCATCCCGTGATGGACGATCAGCCCACCGTGCTTTTGCGTATCGATGACGTTGAACTCGAAATCATCGGACGAGATCGTTCCCGTGTCGCCGATTTGGCCACCCGATTCGCCATAGAACGGCGAGTGATCGAGCACCAAGCGAAGCTCAGCATCGCCAGGGCGGCTCAGCTTGCTGAGCAATTGGCCATCATCGTCTTTTCCTTTGCCATCGCCGGTGATGATGCCTTTGACGATTGCTTCGGATTCGGTCGCGTCGTAACCGACGAACGGAGTCTCTCGGAGCGCTTCTTTGAGCGTTTCCAGCGGACCGGTCTGGAACAGTTCGACTTGGCCAGCACCGCTGTCGATTGCGTGCTGGTGCATCGCGTTCTTGTAGCCTTCCCAATCGAAGGTGAAATTACGCTCGGCCGCGATCGTCTGCAGCAATTCTGGCGGCACGCCATACGTCGTGTTCAGCGACGCGGCCTCTTGGCCAGGAACCATCACGGCGGATTCGTCTTCCATTTCGCCGAACAGTTGCTCGATGCGTTTCATGCCGCCATCGATCGTGCCGAAGAACGCTTTTTCTTCCGCCTCGATGACTTCGGTGACGCGTTCGATCGTTTCGGCCAATTCCGGATACGGAGTCTTGCTCGCGTCCGCGACCGCTGGCACCAACTTGTGCAAGAACGGCTCGCGAAGATCCATCTGATAGCCGTCCAGTACCGCGCGACGGATCAGCCGGCGGACGACGTAGCGAGCCTTATCACGACCGGGGTAAACGTTCTCGTGGATCGCGAACGTGCATGCGCGAGCGTGGTCGGTGATTCGGCGCAAGCGGCGGCCGTTGTCACTGTCCAGTTCGTACTTCACGCCGACGACTTCGCTGGCCGCGTCAACGATCGGACGCAGCGTGTCGATGTGAAAGTTCGTCGGTACGCCTTGCAAAACGCTTGCCGTCCGTTCCAGGCCCATCCCGGTATCGATGTTCTGGCTGGGCAGCGGTTTCAGGTTGTCCGGCGGATCGCCAACCCGGTTGAACTGCGTGAACACCAGGTTCCAGATTTCGACGTCGCTGCCGTCATCTAGGTTGTAATAGATTTCGCTACATGGCCCGCAAACGCCATCGGGACCTTCGCTTGGCGCCGAAGCCGGCCAGAAGTTCTCGTCCTCGTCCATGCGTGTGATGCGTTTATCGGGCAACCCGATCGACTCGTTCCAGATTTTGAACGCTTCGTCATCGTCTTTGTAAACGGTCACCGACAAACGGGCGGGATCGATGCCCAACCATTTCTTGTCGGTCAAAAATTCCCATGCCCACGCGATCGCTTCTTTTTTGAAGTAATCGCCGAACGAGAAGTTGCCCAGCATTTCAAAGAACGTGTGGTGAAACGCGGTGCGGCCGACGTTTTCGATGTCCCCGGTTCGCAGACATTTTTGACAGGTCGTCGCGCGGGTGAAGTCCAGCTTGACCTTGCCCAAAAAGTGGTCTTTGAACTGGTTCATCCCCGCAGGTGTGAACAAGACCGATGGATCCCAAGTGGGGACCAAGACATCGCTCGGTTTACGGACACAGCCTTTGGTTTCAAAGAAGTCCAGGTACTTTTCGCGTAATTCGTCTGTCTTCATGGATCGCGAACGGACGGGGGATAGAACGGGGAGATGGGTCGAGCAGTCAATATGCTCACAAACGTTGCCGATGATATCGGATGGAACGGCTTTCTCGAAGATGGCAACTTGGCGACCGATCAGGCTCGCACCGTTTTTCGGTCACGAACCGGACTTGGATTCACCTTGCGGACACAGCTAGAACGCCTTGCCCCATAAGCTCGCCCCAAAAACGGGTGGGACTAAAAAGCGAGTAGAACAATCTCGGCGATTAGATTTCTTCGGCCGGAGTCGGAATATTCGCCACCCGTAATAGGATGACGGTCTGCTCTTTCAGCTGGTTCACGTCTTTGCCGCCCAGCATCATCTCGCCCAAGCCATGGCGAGTGGCGGTTTCGGCGATCACGAAGACGTCGCCCTCGCCGCCGACGAGTTCAAACCCCAACTTGTCGAGCACCCAAGCTTGCCGACGGACGTCGATTCGAAAGGCCGCGCTGGCCTGCAAACCGTCCATTTGCATGTCGCCATAGGGGATTTCAGGACGAATCGACAGCCTGACCTCTGCTGGCGAACGCGATGGCTGCGGCGTGATCGCGAACAGAAAATGGGGATTAAGAAGCGTCCGGCCAACCGGCTGTGGCTCGTCATCGACGATAATCACATGAGCACCGACCATCGGATCGCGTACCGGCAACTCATGACGGCGTCCCAAACGCATCGGTATCGCCACGCGGCCTTCACTTTGATGGCTCGCAACGCCGGCCGACGTCAAAAAAGTATCCAACTCGTCGCGTGCTTCCTGGCTTCTCAAATCGTCGAGCCGCGATTTCAGACGGTCCGGCTGCACCGCTTTGCCGATCCGCAAGCCATTGGCGTAAAGCGATTGGCGAATCTCGGGGGACAAAACCGTCTCATCGACCCACTGCCACATTGATTGCAATTGATCGGGTTCGCTGGGATTGAATCGAATTTTGACGAACTGTGCGTCAAGTTCGATCGAACGCCTGACTTTTCGCAGCGGCGAGTTCGCGAGCGGTTTCGCCGTATCAGTCCGCTCCGTTTCGGGCCAAGACGTCAACGAAGCGCAGCCGCCAATCACGACAGCCAGCAACAAAGCGGCCATCGAAATGACGGTGGAGGAACGGCGATCGAGGCTTTTTTCGTATCTCACACGCGGGGGAGTACGCTGTTTTAAAGCCTCGCGTCAAGGCAGGTCTTAAATCGACCTTTCCGTGAAACTCGCTTTTCACTAAAGTTCGCCCGTCCCGCATCGCAAGCCACTCCCACATCCCGCAAACGTTTGAAATTGTTGTTTCAAACACCCTGAGTGGCACCGAATCAATGCAATCAAGGCCAAGGAGGAGCCTGACCATGTTGTTGGATCGCATAGACATTGACACACATGGCCCACTCAATCGTGTCGAACTGGGGCCTTTTAGCGAAGGCCTGAACGTCGTCTGCACTCCCGAAGGTTCGGGAAAGACCGCACTCGTTCGCTTTATCCGCGATTCATTGGTTCGCCGCGAATACCCGCTCGGCATGATGAGCTCTTCGGCTGGCCGAGTCGTCTGGGCCGATCAAAACGGCAAGATTCATTGCCGTCGCGAACACGATGGAACTGCCGCCGGTCGCCGCACGATCGAATTCGAAACACGGGGCGAAACCGCACATCGCTTCGACTGGCTGCACGGCAGCTGGATCAACGGCATCGCCGATTCGAACGACGCTTCGCGCGCTCTCGAGTCGATTCGTATCCCCGACGCGATCGTCGACGGTATTGTCACTGACACCGCCGTGACAAGCGTTTCACGCGTCATCGCCGCTTGCCTGACCGCCGGCCTGAACGATCCGTCGCTGTTTTCGCAATTGCCACAGAACGCATCGGCAGTCAGCGGACTTTCTCCAGCGGAACAAAAAGACGCCGAAGCACAGCGCCGTGCGATCCGAGACGAACTCGCTCGCATCGAAGCCGAACTGGCAACGATCCCCAACAGCGACACGCCTGTCACCAACAGCGAATCACGCCGCCAAGCACTCCGTGCGCGATTAAACGATCTGTACTCGCGATCGCACCGCGTCCGCGCCGGATACGGCGTTCCCTACGCGGCAAACGAAGCGACCTCCGAAGAACTGTCGTCGCTCCAACATCGCATTTGGACGCTACGTGTCCGTCACGGCGAACTGGTCCGCTGGCTTGATCACCTCAAGTCCGACCAAAATCGTATTCGCTATTCCGCGCCGATCACTTCGTCGCCTTACGCCAGCAGTTCGATGGCCGGTCCGTCGACACAACCTGGATACTCCAAACTGGAAATCGACGCCCGGCTACGCGAGCGTTTGACCGAAGTGGATGGCCAAATCATCCGCTGGCGCCGAGTGCTTGCCGAACTGAATAGCTTGCGAGACATGGTCTGGGCAGACCGTCACCGCCACGCATTGCATCAATTCGCGACCCGCACCGATGCACAGCCGCTTTCCGACTGGTGGCTGCAACGCGAACGAATGAACTACGTCGCGTCATCGCTCGACTACTTTGCCGGTCATCCACGCGTCGCGCCTTCGCAACTGCACAGTTGGGCCGAAATCGAAGCCACGCGATCGTTCGCCTGGCCCGATGAAATCGACCTGCGTGTCGAGGCGTTGATCCGCAAAATCGATTCACTGCATCACTACTATGGCCAATCGGGGCGAAGCACCTGGGCATGGTACGGTGACGCCACTGGCCAAACCTATCCGGATCTGCCGAACAACTGGGCCCGCTACCATGACGGTGGCTTGGTCGGTCACTTGCGTGCACTGCGCGAAGACCTTTCCGCGGCACGCCGTCACGGATTCGGATTCGCGAATGCACTGCCCGTCAGCACACTGCCTGTCAGCGCACCAAATGCCATCTCAGTTCGTCGCGAACGCGAAATGATGGACTTGCAAGCGAGCGAGAACTGGATCATCGCGTCGATCGAACGACTGCTCGTTCACCGCAGCCAATTGGTCCGGGATCATCGCCAAATGGAACTGGTCCGTTACCCATCGTGGCTGGACGATCGCTACTACGTCCAATCCTGGTCGCCATGGTACGTCGATCATCTGCAACAAGAGATCGCCGCACGAACGGCAGAACTGCAATCAAGTGCCGCAGAACTGGACCGCTGCGTTTCGCGTGCCTCGGAATTGCGTGTCGCACTTCGTGATTTTGCGGGACCAGCCGCTTACGACACAACAACACTTGGTGCCATCGACGCCGAAATCAATTCGATCCACGCCGAACTTGGCGCGATCGATCAAGCAAGCTTCGCCACGCCGAGTTCACCGCGATTGGAATGGCTGCAGCGACGCCGAAGTGAACTGCAAGAAAAATTGGGTGCACCACAATCGGCATACCGAAGCGCCGTCCCGTTGGCTGACGAGGCGAGTGCTTGGCTCGTGCGTTTGTCCGGCGGACGTTTGCGACGCGTCGACTGGAACCCTGCCGAATTCACCACTGGTAACAAACCAGCCGGCCGTGCTCACATCGATGGGCAAGACGAAACCAGCTGCTCGGGCGTCGACCGCGCCCTGGCAACGTTGGCAATCCGGCTTGCGGCAGGTGACCTATTGGCTCGCACTGGCCGGGCAATCCCACTGGTTGTTGAAGCCCATCGGGAATTGCTGCATGCAGCGGCACAGACCACGACGGAACCATCGGCTTCCGCACTGAATGCCAACACGCTCGAAAATGCCTACGGGCAATTTCCCGAAGTCAACTTGGCGGTCATCGCGGCTTTGAATGACTACGCCAAAAGCGGTCGCCAACTGGTTGTCCTGACTAGCGACCCTGCGTTCGCCGACCAAGTTCAGCGCCGTGGCGGTCGAGTCTTCCAAATCCAAGGCGAACGTGTTGCACATGAACATCGCCCCGTGTGGCGACCACACTACGCTTCGGAAACTTACGTCGGTCCGCATGCGGGCGCGTTCGTTCCTGGCGAAGCGGTCGACCCGCTGCTGAACGGCGATGCGATGATCGACCACTATTACGACGAATACTTCCAAGGGTTGCCAGTTGGGCAATCATTTGCCGACGTCAATCGCAACCTGGACGCCGTCTGGCAAGAGGCATACGGCATCGCAGGATACCCCGCGTCCTCGCAACATGGTTACGCGGCGACCGAGATGCCTTATCGAACGGCAAACGGACATGGCAATCCATACAACGGTGCGGTCAACGGAACGGCATTTCGCTCACACCTGCAAACGAGCAGCAATCCACAAGGCCACGGCGTTGCACCGAATGATTCCTTCGCACCGAACTACGGTGCGGCACCGGAATACGGTGTAGCGTCAAACGCTTCCGCCGCTCGAGCCTACCAATCGAAAGGGTCGATTCCGACCCAAGCACCGAGTGCCCCACATCAAACCTGGAACGATGGGTACTACTATTGCGACAGCTACACCACCGCACCACTCTCGCGGTCACAGCCGACGCAGTCGCAAGGGGAACCTAGCAACAAAGCTCGCAATGGCGAACGACCATCAAGCTCGCCATTTTTCTTGACGATCGACAGCCCAATCGACCAAGCACCCTCGGTCGATGCAGTGGCCGCAGCTCGTTTGCGTGCATTGAATGTGACTCACATCACGCACCTGATGAACCAAGACCCCAATCGCTTGGCCGACGCGCTGGGGTTGGCCAGCGTCACCGCGGCAACCATCCGTCGCTGGCAAGCTGAATGCCGGTTGGTTTGCAACGTGCCACAACTTCGTGGCTTCGATGCACGGGTCCTGGTCGGCTGCGGAATTTCGGATCCAGGTCTGCTTGCCGCAACTGATCCCAATGACTTGTTAGACCGCGTCGAAGCATTCTTGGCCACCGAACGTGGTCAACGCATCCTGCTGAGCGGAACAAGCTACGAGCTTTCCCGCATCACAAGCTGGATCGCCGCTGCCGGCGTACAACCGATGATCGACGCCGCCAATGGCCAACGCGAACGGCGCACCGTCAATGGCCGAGTCGTCCGACAGTCACGCAGCCTGTCCGGTCAAGAACGCCGTGCGATTAGCGGCCAACGCGACCAAGATTGCTATGAGTACGAATTCACCGACGACCACGGACGGATTGCTCGGGCGAGTTCCGGTCGCTCGCGTGGTAGCGCCGGACGCTCGCGTGGTAGCACTGCACGCTCGCGTGACAACGCTGCACGCTCGTCTCAATCGCGCACCAACGGTTACGCGAACGGACACGAAAGCAATCTCAACCGCCAGCGGTCTGAACAGACCAACCGAATCAACGGAAACCACGAACGCACCGACCGCGAGCCCCGTCAGTCACGCCCGGAACGCTCTCGATCGACGACCTCGTACGAGTCACGATCGTCAGCCAACGGTGTTGAAACGGAACGCTCCGGCCGGCCAGCACGCAGCCTCAAGAAACGCCGCAGCACATCCGAACGATCGCAACGAGAACGCTCGTCTGATCGAGAAGTCTACGGCGAAGACGGGGAACTCAAGTTCTACCTGCAACGAAACAGTCCCGTGGTTGACGCACCATCAATCGGATCGCGAATGGCAGAACGCCTGGAAACGGTCGGAATCATTGATGTGAACGACCTCCTCGAAGCGGACCCGGAAACTTGGCAGATCAACTGGACCATCGACGGATCGACGCCGATGTGATCCGCGTTTGGCAGAACCAAGCGATCCTGGTCTGTCGGATCCCGATGTTGCGTGGACACGATGCTCAATTGCTCGTTGCGGCTGACGTCAACACCGCGGAAGAAGTCGCCGAATCGGATGCCGACGAACTGTTCGAACTGATCAGCCCGATCGCAAAGAGCAACGAAGGCAAACGAATCCTACGTGGCGGCAAGCTGCCGGATCTCGAAGAGATCAACGAGTGGATCAGCTACGCGAAACAGAATCGCGAACTCGTCGCGGCGTGAGTTGCGAGGCGGCCTTCATCAGCACTGATTTCAGATCAGTGCTGATCCCCAGCGATTGAATCGACACGCTTCCGCGAAATGCAGACAACAAAATAGTGCCAGGGCTAAACACCCTGGCACTTTTCGTTGATTGATCTGCTTGAAAGCGACTGGTTACAGAGTCGCGCGAAGCTTAGCAGCGTTGCCAGCTTGACCGAAGGCGGTCATACGAGCGACACAAACTTCTTTCATCGCGGTGCGTGCTGGTTTCAGATAAGCACGTGGGTCGAATGCCGATGGGTCTTCGGTTAGGACCTTACGGATCGCACCGGTGATCGCCATACGGCAATCGGTGTCGACATTGATCTTACGAACGCCGCTCTTGATACCACGTTGAATTTCTTCAACTGGTACGCCGTAAGTCTGCTTCATCTGACCACCGAACTGGTTGATGATGTCTTGCAGTTCTTGTGGCACCGAGCTGCTGCCGTGCATGACCAAGTGAGTGTTTGGGATCTTGGCGTGGATCGCTTCGATACGGTCCATTGCCAAAACTTCGCCGGTTGGCTTCGCGGTGAACTTGTACGCGCCGTGGCTGGTTCCGATCGCGACGGCCAATGCGTCAACGCCGGTTTCTTCGACAAAGCGAGCGGCTTCATCGGGGTCGGTCAGCAATTGGTCGTGCGACAGTTCGCCGACAGCACCGTGGCCGTCTTCTTGTTCGCCACCGCCCGATTCGAGCGATCCCAAGCAACCCAGTTCGCCTTCGACGCTGACGTTTTGCTTGTGTGCAAGTTCGACGACTTTCTTGGTGACGGCGACGTTGTAGTCGTAATCAGCAGGAGTCTTGCCGTCTTCTTCCAGTGATCCGTCCATCATGACGCTGGTGAAGCCGTTTTCGATGGCCGATTGGCAAGTGTCGGGGCTGTTGCCGTGATCCTGGTGCATCACGATCGGAATGTGCGGGTAGAGTTCCGTCGCAGCGATCATCAGGTGACGCAAGTAAGCGTCTTGGCTGTAAGAGCGAGCACCGCGCGAGGCTTGGATGATGACAGGAGAATCCGTTTCTTCGGCGGCTTCCATGATCGCCTGGATTTGCTCCATATTGTTGACGTTAAATGCCGCGACGCCGTAGTCGTTTTCCGCAGCGTGGTCCAAGACGACGCGAAGAGGGACCAATGCCATGATCGAGTACCTTGAGCTAAAAATGGTGTTGAAGACTTGTAGTTCGACCGGCGATTATCCCACCGACACGACAGGCCGCAAGGGCGGGCGACGATGATTCTGCTGTTGGACAACCAGGATTCTTTCGTGCATAACTTGGCGCGATATTTCCGCCTTACGGGCGCCGAAACGCGGGTTCTGCGCAGTAACCAAGTCACCGCCGAAGAAGCCCTGGACCTTGCCCCCTGTGCAATAGTGCTCTCTCCAGGCCCATTGGGCCCCGAAGATGCCGGATGTTGCGTCGATCTGGTTCGAAAAGCACCCGAACAGCTTCCAATCCTGGGGGTCTGTTTGGGCCACCAAGCGATCGGCGCCGCCTTCGGAGGAACGATCGGACAGAGCGAACCAAGGCATGGGTTGGCAAGCCCCCTGCAACATGACGGACGTGGCGTTTTTGCCGGCTGCCCCAATCCCGTGGACGTCGCGCGTTATCATTCGTTGATCGTCCGCGAAGCCGGCTTGCCAGAAACTTTAGTCGTGACCGCACGCAGTTTGGACGATCATTGCATCATGGGCCTGCGGCACCGTGACCGCCCCGTGTTCGGTGTTCAATTCCACCCCGAATCCGTCCTCAGCCCCTGCGGCCAGCAAATCATCGACAACTTCGCCGCGTTGACACGCCATCGAGCCTGAACGAAATCGTGATCCTTGAATCCATCGTGACCACCATCGACAACGCCGGGCAAGTCAACATTGCCCCGATGGGGCCATGGGTTCGTCATCCCGATCGGATGCGTCTGTCGGTCGCCGACGACCCGGGGTTTGTTCTGCGTCCCTTCGAAGGCTCGCGCACGCTGGCGAATTTGCAACAATCGCGACGGGCCACCATTCACTTGACGGACGATGTGCTGCTGCTCGCCAAGGCTGCCGTCGGACGCATCGAAGACGCGAACGACCGTGTTCGGATGCTGGTGCCGAATGATGATCTCCCCTACCAACATGCGATCCTTGATCCATGCCATCGCTGGTTTGCCGTAGAGATTGAACACATCGAAGCAATGCCGCCGCGCTACGAAATGCGATGCAGAGTGCTTGACCAAGGCATCGATGCACCCTTCATCGGATTCAATCGAGCCAAACATGCGGTGATCGAAGCGGCGATCCTTGCGACACGCATCGGCCTGATCGACGAAGCATCGCTACGCTCCCAACTCGAACAGCTTCGCATCCCAGTCGAAAAAACGGCCGGCGATGACGAACGCGCAGCTTGGGACTTGATCACGAGTTATGTCGACCGCAAGCTCAGCCAAGTTTCGGTCAATACATCAACATGAATCGAGCACCACAAACGATCCGAATCAAAACCGGTGCTCGCCTGCACTTCGGCTTGCTCGACTGCTTGCCGCCGTTTGGTGGCCTCGGCGTGATGATCGATGCGCCTGCGACAACGATCCAACTGACGCAGTCCGATCAAACGACCATTGACCCGCGAATCAGTTCGATCGGATTCGAAGCGCGCACCCGCGCGATCATGGCGCGAGCGGCAAAGCACTTTGGCTTGCCCCGGCCAATTCCCGTCAACGTTTCGCTTCTCGAATACCCGCCAACACACAGCGGATTCGGAAGTGGCACGCAGTACTCGTTGGCCTTTGCCGAATCGTACTGCCGATTGATCAGTAGCAATCCGATCGACAAGGAAACGCTCGTCATCGACATCGCCGCACGAGCTCGACGCAGCGCTGTTGGTGCCCACGGTTACTTCGTTGGCGGATTGATTTTCGAAACCAATCAAGAAAGCAGCGAACAAACAGCCGATAATCGCCTGAATGCGATCGCCGGTCGAGTCGAGACGCCGCCCGATTGGTGCGTGCTGTTGATTCGTCCCAACCAAACACCGCCACCGGTTGCCGGTGACAAGGAACAAACGCAATTCGACAAACTTGACCGGGATCCCAAACGCACCGAACGCCTGAAGCAAATCGCGATCAAAGAAGTTATGCCGGCGGCGGAGCGAGGCGACTTCGAATCGTTCGCAAACTCGATCGAAAGCTATAACTACGAAAGCGGCTTACTATTTGAAGCAGTCCAAGGCGGACCGTACAACGGCGAGGCGGTCGCAACGATTGTGGACCGGTTAAAACACCAAGGGACTAGCGGAGCAGGGCAGAGCAGTTGGGGGCCGACCGTCTTCGCGTGGTGTGAAAATCGCGAACGCGCCGATCGCCTGCGTGAATCGTTTTCGCCGAACGATTTCACGACCTTGGTTTCGTCAATCAACCCCCAAGGTCGTGTGCTTCAATCTGTCGCCCACGATTCGGTCAACAGCCATACGCTTGCCGGACATTAGCGGCCTGCTAGGTCGGCAGCTCAATCGCCGCCGATGATCGAACCGCCATCGGGCTTCTTCTTGTTGGGCTGGAACGAAAATTTGGTGGGGGCATGTTTGCGTCCCGTCCGTTTCGCCATCACGTCTGACCGGCTTTCGGCATGACGCTGTCCACCCGAACGCTTCTTAGTGGCCTTTCGTTTTCCGCCTGATGCGGAACCCTTCGAGGCACTACGTCGTTCGCGGACCTGCTCTTCTTCTTGTTCTACTTCACGGCGGCTATGTTCGACCGCCAGTTTCAATCGTTGGACCTCTTCGCGGGTCAGCTGGCGATACGCCCCCGTCGGCACATCACCCAAACGCAATGGGCCGATCGCGATGCGGCTGAGTACCTGTACTTTGTGGCCGAGACGAGCCAGGATCCGGCGGATTTCGCGGTTCTTGCCTTCACGCAACGTGATTTCCAATTCCGTCGCACGCGCACGTGACTTCAGAATCTTGGCACCTTCGACGCGGACAAAACCGTCGGAGATATAAATCCCCTTCCGCATGTTCCGCATCGTTTCGGTATCGATCTTGCCCGCAACGGTTACGCGATAGACCTTTCGCACGCCGTATTTGGGGTGCGCCAGCTGCTGTGCCAAATCACCATCGTTGGTCAGCAACATCAACCCTTGGCTGCTTTGATCTAAACGCCCCACGGGGAAGACACGTTCGCTGCGAGGGACGAGATCAATCACACGCTGCCGGCCGCGTGGGTCGGCGTTGGTGCTCAAGTATCCGGTCGGTTTGTTGACCGCGTAGTACACGAGTTTTTGTTGACGCAGTTCGACGCCATCGACGCGCACACGGCTTTTCTTGGGATCAACCGTGGTGCCAAGTTCGGAAACAATCGTGCCGTCGACTTCAACACGCCCTTCTTCGATCAACTCCTCACACTGACGACGACTGCCATAGCCGGCCGCCGCAAGCAGTCGCTGCAAACGCTGTGGTTTGTCGCGCGTACTTACCGGTTTGGTAATGGACTTGGTGCTCCCCTGCGAAGGTTTCGCTTTGGAACGCGACTTCGCTTGCGGTGCGGCGGATTCGTTGGCGTCCTCCGCGACCACATCGCGTTCGGGACGTTTACGCTTTGCCCGCGGTGCCGATGAACGGCCGGACGACGAACGACCGGACGATGAACCGCCTGAACGAGCACCTCCGGAACGTGGGCCTGCAGATCGTTGACCGCCAGAACGCTTTCGCGAAGCCGAACCACGTGGGCGGGAGGATTGTTTCTTTTTCGCCATGATGACGCTACGCACTATTCGGTGTGTTGATAGCCCTGAGGGGCCATGCGGATGTATTTGCCGGATTGCATTTTCCACAATCCGGTTCGCCCAATGATCTTGCCGACGGCGGTAAGCGGCGCTGGCAACGACGCGGCCAGCAATCGCTCGGCATCTTCAGGGCTGACAGTAAGCAGTAATTCGAAGTCCTCGCCGTCGCTCCATGCGTGATGAAACGCCGACTTGCCAGATTTGGCGCTCATGGAGGTCGCATCGGGATGAACCGGGACCGCGTCGACATCCAATTCAACGCCATAGCCGCTGGACGCGCACAATCGATCGAGATCGAGTGAAAATCCATCGCTCACATCGATCGCCGCATGAACGTCGGCGAGTTCACGGATGGCTTGAGCGAGTTCAATGCGTGGTTCGGGACGCAAGTGTCGACCGCGAAGCGAACCGCCAAAGCTTCCGCTCGCCAACACGACGTCGCCTTCCTGGGCATCGCTACGCAACCAAGGCTTTCCGCCATTAGGGACATGCCCCAGTAGCGTGACATTGATCGACAAAGGACCGTCATAAGTCGACAAGTCACCGCCGGCGATCGCCACATTGAATCGCTTTGCCGCTTCTAAGATTCCTTCGTAACAATCACCCGCAATCTTCGTCGCGTCCTGCTGGGGCAATGCCAACGTCACGATCGCGCTATCAGCAACCGCCCCCATCGCGGCGATGTCGCTCAAATTAATCGCCATCGCTTTGTACCCGATGTCCGACAGTGATTGATTTTCAGAATCGAAATCAGTTCCGTCAATGATCTGATCGGCACAAACAACAATCGGGTTTGCCGGCACACTGATCACGGCCGCATCATCACCAATCCCAACATCGACTTGGCGCATGCCACGTGTTCGACCACGGAGGTAGGCGAGGAAAGACTGTTCCATAGATGAAGTGACAAAATCAAGCGGAGCGATGATTCAATGGGCTGGATCCAACGACGGCAAATGAATGCCCCATCTCGCAGGGGCCGTGCCGTCGGCAGCCATTGGCTGAATTGAACATTGGCTTAGTCGAAAATCGTCATCGGCGCGACCAGCAGATCGCCAAAACGTTGAATTCGGTGCACCAATGCGGTGAAGATCGCGCGAAGTAATCGCGATTTATCTACCGCGTTGTATAGCGAGATCGAGGAGGCATTGCCTAGTACATAAATGCCAGTCGCCCCCACATTTGCCCTTCGCCAGGGGGCGAGAGCGCCGAATTCAGCCGTTTTTGTACGACGTAGCAAGCCCCAACGTGGGCATGAAACTGCCAGTCCGACGGGCGACCGCTCCCCCGAGCGAGTCGCCGACCCGGTGTACCAGTGAGGTCAGCTCCCCGGGGTGAAGCTATACTGAGCACCCGTGCTGCACTTCGGTCGCAGCCCGATTTCAGACAGGAAAACATTGACTTTAGTAACCGCGACCCGATGAAGATTTTGTTTAGATTTGCGTTTGTAGCCTTGCTGATTTGCCAGACCCATCTGGCCGTCGCGCAAACCCAGTTGACCGACGACCAGCCGCGCCACTGGAAAGGCAATCTGCATACCCACTCGCTGTGGAGCGATGGTGACCAGTTCCCTGAAATGATCGCGGACTGGTATCGCGAACGCGGCTACAACTTTCTGGCACTGACGGACCACAACGTCATCAGCGAAGGACAGCGTTGGAAAAGCTTGAAGTCGATCATCGATCGCAGCGACGACGGAGTGCTCGATCGCTATCGCGACCGCTTCGGTGACCACTGGGTCGAACAGCGAAAGTCCCCCAAAAACGACGAACTCGAAATCCGCCTGAAACCGCTGAGCGAGTTCCGCGCCTTGTTGGAACGCCCCAGCGAGTTCCTGATGATCCAGGCCGAAGAGATCAGTGATCGTAGCGAGGGCAAACCGGTGCATATCAACGCGACCAATGTCGCCGAGGCGTTGCAGCCGGTTGGCGGAGACACCGTCCGCGAAGCGATGCAGAACAATCTTCGCATGATCCTCGAACACGAAAAGTCGCACGGACGCCCGGTCCTGCCGCACGTCAATCACCCCAACTTCGGATACGCAATGACGGCCGAAGATTTGGCGGCGGTTGTCGCCGAACAATTCTTCGAGGTCTACAACGGGCACCCTGGCGTTAACCAACTCGGCGATGATGAGCATCCCAGCATCGAACTGATGTGGGATCAGATCAATGCGATCCGGTTTGCCGCCGGCGTCGAGCCAATCCTCGGTATCGCGACCGACGATTCACACGAATACCACGGTCGTCGCGGCTCGCGCCCGGGACGTGGTTGGGTGATGGTACGAAGCCGCTTCCTGACGCCGGAATATTTGATCCATGCGATGCGTCGTGGCGATTTCCATGCGTCCAGTGGCGTCGTTCTCAAACAACATGAATTCGACGAATCGACTCGCACTCTCACGGTCGAAATCGATCCGGCGGAAGGCGAAGATTACCAAATCGATTTCATCACGACGATGAAACCGGGAACCGATCCACACAAGATTGGAATCACCGTTTCATCCCAGAAAGGCAACTCGGCGAGTTACCAGATGAAAGACGGCGAGTGCTACATCCGGGCGCTGATCACGAGCAGCGCCGCACACACCGATCCGTCCTTCGAAGGACAGAAGAAGCAAGCTTGGACGCAGCCGGTTGGCTGGGCAAAGTAGCTCGCTGCGGCTCCGAGAGAATGACTACGAAACGTTGGCCGAATTGGCGGCCAACGATTCGATCGCGGCATCGATTTCGACATCGATGGGCTGACGCGACCGGAAGTACCGCACGTGCTGGTACCCGGCGTCCTTCAATAATCCCATCGCGACGACATACCCGTCGCCGACGCGTTCAGGAACATGCGCGTCGGCTCCCAATGTCACTGGAATGCCTCGCTGATTCATTTCACGAAGCATCTTTGGAAAAGGATTCATTTCAGGAATCCGCTTCAACATTCCGCTCGTGTTGAGTTCCATCGCGGCGCCGGTCTTTGCGATCCGATCGAGTGCCGGACGAACCAAGTCGAGTGCGACGTTAATCTCCCAAACTTCATCGGTGAAGTTCTTGATCAAATCAGGATGCGAGATCGAATCGAACATCCCCGTCTCAGCCGCTTTGGCAAGCAAGTTGAAATACGTGCGTTGGACTTCGACCAAGTCGCCTTGCCAATATCGCTCACGCCACTCGGCGATCTGTGGGTGCACCGATCCCAATACGAAATGGAAGTCAGCGCTGGCGAGTTGCTTTTCTAAGAACGCTTCGTAGCCTTCGAAATAATCCGCCTCCAGTCCCAAACAAACCTCCACGCGTCCTTTGAATTCGTCAGTCGCTTGGGCCACCAAATCCACGTACGTGTCGAACTCTTCCAACCCCATCCGAACGTTTGCCGAAAAGCCATCGGGCATCGGGTTATGGCAGGTGATGTGGATACCAGAGAGGCCACGCTCTTCGGCAACGGCGGCGTATTCGACCGGATCACCGGTCGCGTGCTTGCACAGCGGAGTGTGCGAATGAGATTCAAACAACATCGAGTCGGTTGGGGCGAAACGAGTCAACAGGTAAGTAAACGTGGTCGCGAATTCGTCGCAGACACTAAAGCGAATTGTCGGTACCGTCGACGGGATCGCTACACCACTTCTTGAGTGCCGCAATCACGTCGTCGCGTCCTTTTTGACTTGTCCAAAGGGAATCATCGATATCCAGACGGACTTCATATTCACCTTCGCATTGGCATTCTTCGTCACCGCAATAATGAGGCAAGTCTGAGACCCAGACGATGCGGTACAACGGGACATGCTTGTCGTCGACAATAACGATCGGTGAATCCACTTCAGGGCTCCATTGATTTGGTTGGGTGATGGCCAGACCATCATTTTACGTTCTCGGCTCAACGCAAGCACTCGATCAACCTGAATTCTAGTTTTCGAACCGCCTGCTCCCGCAAACCCTGGCCACTGCCGGACGTCACGTCAATGCCACTGGGACGAACGCGTCTCGGCCCCTTCGTGTCACACCTGCCACCGACGTTCGCCTTTTTCGCGAATCGCGACCTCAAGGCCGACTCCCGGTGCGTTTATCATGAACGGATTCCGTCCCCCAGGATTTCCCCGCCCACCAAGACTCGCCCACCCCTTCAAGTTTAATGCACTCGCCACCCTCTTGGCTCCGAAGCGATGACGTAATTCCCTTCCGAAGCATGGTCACACCAATGCTGTTTGCCATCTTGCTGGCCGGCGCGGCAGCGACACCGAACGTGTTCTCCCAGACGCTGCCTCCGTCGATTCAGGTTCGCGGTGATTTATTCACAAGCAGCGCGACATTTGCGGCCGGCAAAGGCACAGCGGCCTTTATGGGGGGCTCGATCACTGAAATGGATGGCTATCGACCGATCGTGATGGAATCGCTTCGCAAACGATTTCCGAATACCGAATTTGAGTTCGTGAACGCAGGCATCTCCTCGACGTGCTCGCACACCGGTGCGTTCCGATTTCGCCGCGACGTGCTGGCGAAAGCCCCGGACCTGCTGCTCGTCGAATTCGCCGTGAATGATGACCAAGACGCGGGCCACACTTACACCGATGCAGTCCGTGGAATGGAAGGCATCATCCGAGCCGCCCGACTCGAGCGGCCGGAGATGGACATCATCATGCTGCTCTTCGTCAATGAATCGATGCTCGAAACGATTCAACGGGGCGAAACACCCGTCAGTATCGCGGCGCACCTTGCAGTTGCAGAACGCTATGGCGTGTCGACCTGCAGCGTCGCTGTAGAACTGGCGAAACAAATCAATGCCGGCGAGATGACGTGGGCGGAATACGGTGGCGTGCACCCACAGCAACCTGGCAATCAGTTGGCTGCGAATCTGGTCGCCCAGGTTTTCGATCATGCACTGATAAAGGGGGAACGCAAAAGCGACCAACGCAGATCAGCAGACGAGCCACCTATCGACCCATTCAGTTTTTCGAATGGCCGGTATCTGGAACACGATCAGATCAACGGAAGCGCCGAATGGACTTGGCAAACACCAGACTGGAAAACGATCGCTGGTGGATTCCGTGATCGGTTTGCCAATCGTGACCTGATGGTCGCCGAACAACCGGGCGCGCAATGCTCGTTCACTTTCCGCGGGAATGCATTTGGAGCCTATGTTTTAGCGGGTCCCGATGCTGGCGTCCTCGAATACTCCGTCGACGGTGGCGAATGGAAGTCGCGTGATCTGTTTCATCGTTTTAGCAAAGGACTCCATTATCCACGCACTGTCGTCTTGGAAGCGGAACTCAACGACGGCGAGCATGAAGTCAGACTTCGCGTTGGCGAGTCAAAAAACGGTGCGAGCACGGGACACGCGATTCGCGTGCTGGATTTCACAGCCTCCTGATTAGTACTGCCTCCTGTTCAAAGCTGCCCAGTGTTGAAAACGCAGTGTTGCAAACGATGCCTAGCTGAATCGCCGCAGGCATTCGATCAATCGATCCTGTGAGTCACCTTGGGCTAGCAGCGCCCGGTGATCGAGCAAGCAAACTTGGTCGCCAAGTTGCGCGCTGCGATTGAGCTCGCCTATTTTATTGCACCGCCGTTTGCTGCTGCGGTGCATCGAACGGAAACCGGCGCCGACCGGAAGGCCAGCGCGAATCAATGAATCGACGATGTGATCACGTTTTGGCGACAAGAAAGCGAGCTTGTAGCACGTTGCCGATGGGGCAGGGCAAATGCCGTGCAGCGATTCCACGATCCAAGGGACTTCGTCGACGATCCGTCGGACAGTGTCGGCCCGCCGCCGATTGCATTCAGCAATTCGATCGAGTTGCGGCAGCAGTGCCGCCGCTTGCAGTGAACTGACCGGAGTGGCGTCGCTGGGCCGATCCAGCCGGGCATTCAGCTTGCTCACCAGCAGCGGGTTGCGAGTCAGGATCGCGCCGCCGTTGCCAGCGGTCAGCGGTTTACTGCCACCGAAACTGAGCACGCCAAGATCCCCGTGGCTGCCAGCAAACCGCCCATCGATTGCCATCAAAGGCGTTTGGCAAGCATCTTCGACCCAGTTCCAGCCCTTGTCACGGCAGATGGCATCGATTTCGGCGACCTGAGCGGGCACCCCATAGAGGTGGGAGGCGATTACGACGTCGACTTGGTCACTTTCGATGTCGCGGAGCGAATCAGGGGAAATCGAATAGCTATCAAGAGCAGCATCGACCAGGACGGGACGTGCACCGAGCAGTTCGATGGCTCGAAAGTTCCCAGGGTAGTCGTAGGCGCAAACGGCGACATTGGCACCAGGCCCCACCCCAAGTGCCATCAATCCGAGCTCAATCCCCAACGACCCACTGCTGATCAATCGGCAAGCAAACGTGCCTGTACCACCCATTCCCCCCAACCCCCTGACAGGGACAGAC
>PPHI01000030.1 GCA_002901265.1 Rhodopirellula baltica
CTGTCACCTCCTATGCCAACAAAAACACGAACGACTACGACCGCTTTCTTCGTGCCGACGGGCTGGGCAGCAAGCTTTCCCTGCCCAACGTGACATCCATTACCAGCTCAGCCAATCGAGCGGACGAACTCCACATCCAAGCTCTCAATGGCGGAACCGTGGAAATTGGGACTGACGTTAGCGAAACGGTGATGCCTTATGGCGCGGTGCAGTTTGTCGCTGATGGCGGCGCCGATGCGCTGGCCAGTCTCATCGACCTGCCAAACTTGACCAGCTTCACCGGATACATGGACATTTCGACCGCAGGATTCTTTCCAAAGAATGGCGGTAGCGTCCTGTTGGGCAACAACGTAGACAAAACGGTGATTCGAACAGGCATTGTCGAAATGAGCTCGAACGCCAATCTCCACTCCAATCAGTTGGTGATTTCAAATGGTTCGACACTTCGTGGGTCGGGAACGATCACTGGCAGTGTGTTGAATGAGTTCGCAATCACCCCCAGTCCCTCAGCAAACATGATTGCAGTGACTGGCAGCTATCAACAAAGTTCTACCGGCCAATTTGTCGTTGAGATTGGAGGTTTAACTGCCGGCACCCATCACGATCAGATAGCGGTTGGCGGCGAAGCGATCATCAATGGCAAGCTTCAAATAGTCCCGTTGAATGGCTACCTCCCCAGCCTTGGACAAGAGTTTCTAGTTCTCTCGTCGTCCGGAGTAGCGGGCGCATTCTCCAACATCGTTGGCGCCGCCATTGGCAACAACATTAAACTTCAGCCGGACATCCGAGCCGATGGAGTCTATTTGGTTGCTGTAGAGGATGTCGGCCCCAAGGTGATCGGCAATCTTCCGTCGAGCGATGTTCGACACTCGCTTTCCAGCATCGACGTTGCGTTTGACGAACCGCTGCGTTCCAGTTCGATCTCGATCGATGATTTTATGTTGACGGGGCCGTCGGGACTCATTTCGATTGATTCAGTTTCCCTGCCCACTCCGTCTTCGGTTCGAATTCATTTTGCCGTGCAAACGGAACCCGGCGACTACACACTGAAGGTCGGACCCGACATTGATGATTCAGCCGGAAATCCGATGGACCAGGACGGTAACGGCACCGGGGGTGAAGCGACTGACATTTTCGAGACCACGATCGAACTCATCGTTCCCGAGGAACCCGTCGTCTTCTCGCAAGTCCCCTCGGGCAGAGTCACGACTGCAATCACTAACCTGCAAATCGGTTTCTCTGTGCCGCTCGAAGTCACAAGTGCTAGAAATTCCCAAAACTACACGTTGACTCACTTGGGTGCCGACCAGCGCATCGGCGGCGGTGACGATCAAGACTTTTCACTCACGCCGATTTATAGCGAAGCCGCTTTAGACCTTTCTCTCACCGCAGATTCGTTTCCCGCGGGACTGCCCGACGGTTACTACCAATTGCGTATTTTCTCAGGGGAAAACGGCATCCAAAACGTTGTCGGTGGACAACTCGACGGGAACGACGACGGGACGCCGGGCGACGACTATGTGGGATTTTTCCAGGTCAACACATCGACTGCTTCCGTCGTCTTTGCTCTTGCCGCCGTCAGCGATACGGGCGTGTCAGCAGCCGACAGATTTACGAATGATGCGACACCAACATTCGATGTATCCATCAATCAAATTGGCCAGATCGGTTTCGACTTTGATCGCAATGGAGTTCCCGAACAATCCTTCTTCGCAACGCAACCTGGGACTTACTCCTTTACACATTCAATCGCTAGCGATGGCATTTACCACCCCCAGGTCTTGTTTCAACCCGCCTACGGAAATCAACTGACCCGAAGTCTGGCAATCACGCTTGATCGTATCGCTCCAGTCTTATTGGAAGGGTCCGCGAACGAAGAAGCACCAACACTCCAACGCCAGCTTAACTTCAGCGAAGCGGTGACGACCTCGGATGGCAGCACCGCTCCCGCACCGCTCAGTTTGACGCTGTCGGGACCGTCCGGCCAACCGTTAGTGTTGCGGGACGTACTCGGAAACGCGAGCACCTATGTCGTTTCCTTTGATCCATTGTATGTTCCGGGCGATTACGAGATTCATGGCACAGAAGACCTGTTTGACTTGGCCGGAAATCGTATCGACGCCGCGCCGGTCGACCGTTTTAAGGTGCTTGCTGATGTGACCAATCCTCTTGTCAGCAGCTTCAGTCCGTTAGGCGCAACCAACCAAAATGTCGATCGTTTTCGTGTCGTATTCAGCGAGCCAATGGATACGTCGACCATCGGAACCGGGCAATTCGAAGTTACAACGCCAAACGGAGTCGCGGCCATCGGAGTGGACTCTGTCGTCGCCGTTCCAAACAACGACGTCGAATTCGAAGTGGTGCTGACATCTCCGATCAGCCAACCTGGCGACTATCGCATCACCATCTCCCAATCCGTCGCCGACCTCTCAGGGAATTCACTCTCTGGTGACTACTCCGCATCGATCACGATTGACCGAACGGGGGCTGCTGTCACACAAGCGAGTCCCGTCGGTATGCAGAATCGTCTCGTGAGCTGGCTCGACGTGACGTTTGATTCTCCGATTGATTCGGCATCGTTCCGAAACAACGACATCGTTTTCACTGGCCCCTTGGGTGCTATTCCAACGGGGCAGCCGTCGTCACTTGGCGGCAATCGCTTCCGAATACCGTTCTCAACTCAGCGTGCGAACGGTTCGTATCAGATGACGATTGGCCCGCAAGTGTTGGACCTCGCAGGCAACCCGATGGATCAAAACCGCGACAGCACTGCGGGCGAAGCAGTCGCGGATACGTTCACTCACACGTTCCGAATTGAGTTACCCAACCTCATTGTCGACGAGTCCGCCGAAACGCTTGACTTGGACGGCAATGCGATCACGTCGACAAATTTTGGCACCCCCATTCAAGTCCGTTGGGAATCGAGCAATATCGGATTATTGACCACCAGCGGAGCGGTGGCCGAACGTGTCTGGCTATCGAAAGACGCGATGCTGAGCAGCGACGACAAATTGCTGAGCACGATTTCCTCACCAAGCACGACGCAAATCCAACCAGGCGGCAAGTATGCCGGTTCGATTACGACAACGATCCCGTTGACGGCGAGTAGTGTTGCCGGCCAGTACTATTTGCTGGTTCAGACCGATGCAGGCAACACAATCACCGAATCGGACGAACAAGACAACTTTCGATCGATTCCGCTCGAATTGGTCATGCCTCCATTACCCGATTTGGTCGTGACCGAAATTGTTCCGCCTGCCAGTTTATTCCCAGGCGATACGTTTCTGCTGCAGTGGAAAGTAGACAATCGAGGCGATGCGATTGGAGAGGGCCCATGGATCGAACGCGTTTATTTGGCAAATACTCCCGAAGGCAACAACCGACAGCTAATCGCATCGTTCGAACGGTCTGATGATTTGACGCCCCTGGACAACGAAATCACTCGCTCCGAGTCCATCGATCTCCCGCTGTATACACTCAATGGTGATGTATACATCATCGTCGATATCGATTCCGGCCAAGCGGTTTTCGAATCCGACGAGAACAACCGCTTCGCATCGACAACGACGCGGAACATTCCTCCGTCGCTCTCTCTTGCCATTGCCGAGGATACGATCTTTGAAGGTGGCGTCGCGGCGCGAGCCTCGTCACTCGCAACGGAGATGTTTCAACCCCGCTAAACGTGACACTTTCAGCGACTTTCCGCGACCAGTTGTCATTTCCATCGAGCGTAATCATTCCCGCGGGACAATATTCCACGCGATTCGATGTGACTGCAGTCGATGAAAACGACATCGATCGCGATGTCATCGTCGGAATTCTAGCGTCGGCCGTCAGCTATCCCGCCGCATCCGATTCGCTGGCAGTCATCAATAACGATTCACCGACGCTCGATTTGTCGTTGTCGCCAAGCGTCGCCTTTGAGGGTGGCGTTGTGACCGCGACGATCACCCGCGGAGCAGCGGCAAACGAAGACACAATCATCCGTCTCACCGCTTCGGAAACGGGGCAATTCTCCTTCGCATCGTCGGTGATTCTGCCGGCCGGGCAAACCGTTGTGGAAGTTCCAATCTCGGTTATCGACGACCGCTTCATTGAATTAGCTGCGACGTTCCGATTGACTGCCAGCGCGGCCGGACACACGAGTACATCGCAGCTTTTGTCGATCGAGTCCAGCGACATCCCCACGCTTCGCATTCAGGTACCGTCGGTACTTTCGGAGGGAACAACTGGTCCGTCAGTCTTAGGGCGAATCTATCGGGACGTTATCAGCGAAGTCGCATTGCAAATTGAATTGGATACGTCATATGTCAGTGAGATTCAGTTGCCCTCTTCCGTCATTATTCCCGCAGGGCAAGCGTTCGGCCAATTTCAGTTTTCGGTTGCGGATGATTCCGTCGTCAGCGGCGATCGGAACGTGAACCTCATCGCTCGCGCGCTGACCACTAAAGATCAGTTGGCTATCGAGTCGAGCACCACCACAAGTGCCATCTTGATCATTGAAGACGACGGGCCAACATTGAATGTCTCATTTGACAAAGTCTCAGTTTCCGAAGGTCGCTCCACATGGATGACGCTCAGTCGGAACACGGCGGATAATTCATCGGAGCTTACGGTCACGATTGAAAATGATACGGACGGCGAACTATCTGTACCGTTGAAAGCAGTGATTCCCGCCGGGATAAACTCCATTCAAGTCCCCGTCTCCGGGATTCGCGATGGCGTTGTCGATGGAGACCAAGTCGCCACCCTCACCGCGAGCGCCAACGGATTTCGATCAGGAACTGGAACGATCGTTGTGACTGATGGCACGCTTCCTGATTTGCAGTTTTCGTCGTTGACAACTTCGACACACGAAACCACAACGGATTCATCGATCGAATTAACGTGGACGATCGCAAATAGCGGCTTCGCGCCGGCCAGCGATAGTTGGACGCAGCGCGTTTACCTCTCCGACGACGCAGTGATCGGAAATGATCTACTGGCAGGGCAGTACACTTACACAGGACCACTAGGAAAAGGTCAATCGTACAACCGCACGGTCCCTGTGAAATTACCGAGCCGACCAGGCCAATACTGGATCGTCGTTGAGACCGATGCCTACCGAACCATTGCAGAAGGATTGGAGACAAACAACACGCTTGTTCTTTCTCGCCCGATCGAAGTACAACCGGAATACACGGCGACCGTTTCTACAGAAACAGATGTAGCTCCGGCGGATACGCCGGTGCTAATCACCGGAGTATCGGTAAACACGGATCAGACTCCAGCCGCGTTCAAGCAGGTTCGCGTTCATTTGTCGGTGCGTGGGACCAAGCGGGTTTATCCGGCAATTACTGACGCCAACGGCAACTTCTCCGTCACGTTCCGTCCGTTACCCGGCGAGGGCGGGACCTACACGATCGGCGCTGCCCATCCCGGAGAGACGACCGTCCCCGTGCAAGATACCTTCAAGCTAGTCGGCATGAGGGCCGAACCAGCATCAGAAGCGATAAGCATTCAGGAAGCCGACACGTTCACAGCAAAAACAATCGCCATACAAAACCTTTCTGATACACGCTTGACCGGAATTGCCGTAGAGGTAATCAACGCCAAACCAAATTTGGAAGTCGTCGCTCGGATCGTCGGTAATGGAGATCTAGTCGAACCGAACTCCTCGATCGCCGTCGAATACTCGGTTCGCGCCACCGATGCGACCTTACAGAATTCGGAATTCCAGTTGCGGATTGTTAGCAGTGAAACACCGGCAATAATGGTTCCCGTCCAAATTCGCGTCGTGCCGCTCGTTTCCCGTCTGGTTGCAGATACCAATCAAATCGCCAACAGCATGCTGGTTGGTGGACAGACCTCAATCGAATTCAACGTCACCAATACTGGCGGAAAATCGACCGGCGGATTGGAAATCGAGTTGCCGTCTGGCGCCGAATGGATTTCACTCGCTTCATCGCCAAAACTGAATCCATTGGGGCCCGGCGAATCGACACCGATCACACTTCTTCTGACCCCGCCAGAGCATCTTCCTCTAACCGTTTACAACGGTACCTTAATCGTCCGCAGTGACGACTCAGAGTTGATTGTCCCCTTCCGTTTCCGTGCAGTTTCGGAAGGCACCGGAGATCTTCGAATCTCGATCACCGACGAATACTACTATTTCACCGAAGGCAAACCACTCGTAAAAGACGCAACCGTACGTTTACTCGATCCATTTACGGGCAAGGAAATCGTTTCGAGCAAAAACGCAGTTAACGCAACGTCTGGACTTGGTGCATCGACAGCAGAAGGCGAAGCATCGATCACGATCGATGCTGACGGGCGTGTCACGTTTCTAGGCATTCCTGAAGGTGCCTACACGGTAGACATCAGATCCAATGATCACAAACCATATCAAGGATCGGTCTATGTAACATCAGGAGAACTTCAGTCGGAACAAATCTTCGTCTCCCGCAACTTGGTCGAATATACCTGGACGGTAGAGGAAATTGAAATTGAAGATCGCACGAAAATCGAGATCGACGCGGCATTCGAAACGAACGTGCCCGCACCAGTTGTCGTCGTTGACGGACACATCGACTTAGCTGACTTGACAGTTGTAGGGCAGACGAAGCAATTCGATTTTAAAATCAGCAATCATGGTCTGATCGCAGCTGAAGACGTCAAGTTTGAATTTGGTTCGCATCCCTTTTACGAAATCATTCCTTTGATTGATGTCATAGGAACACTTCCCGCTAAAAGTGAGATCATCGTACCTGTCCTAGTCCGTCGCGTTGAGAGCGGACAAGTTTCTAACTCGCAACTAGAACAATCTTTTGGGTTACCCGCTTTTTCTCAACACGATGCTGAGGGAACGGCGGACGTGCCGTGCACCATCGAGGCGAGACTTTCCTATACCTATGTGTGCGGTCCGTTCGGTATCTACGTTCCCGTCCCGATCGCGATTATCAACGTCTACGGCAACTGCAACGTTCCCTCGCCCGCTAAGTTTGGCGATGTGATCCAAGCTAGCCCCGGCAGCACCTACATTTCGAGTCCCCAGGTCAAAACAAAACGTACCGCCAGCGAGTGCGATGATTGCGAAACAGAAACGTGGACCTTTGACCTCGACAATTCAGCGGGGATGAAGCTTTTACTTTCCGAAGCTGTCGAAACATTGGATAACACACCTTGGTTAGACAATCTCAGCATCAACCCTTCAGGCTCCGTTTCGGTTACTCAATGTTGCGACGATGGGCAATTCGGGGGTTACGCTTGGGGTGCAGCCGGTACTGCTGATGTGGATTTTGGGCTGCAAATCCCGGTCCCCTATCTCTCCGTCTCGGGAGAGAAACAAATACCGCTCTTTTTCGGAGCGGAGGCCGAAATTGATTTTGCTGCCGGCGTAGTTCTAACGGCCGATATCGAAGCTGTTTTATCTGGTTCTGTTGCGTCGGATTGCGACTTCGATGATCTAACGGGGGTTATTCGTGGTGAAGTCGAAAAGTTCGTACCAGCGATCAATTTCGGAGTCGCCGGCAGCATTGGGTTAAAGAAAGGCGGGGAGTTGTTTCGCGCCGACGCCCAATTCACAGTCACAGTTAGTACAGAAGTGACTGGCTTCTACGAGCGAACGTTTAGCTCCGGAGACGACGTGACTAAATGGTTGATTCAGCACTCCGGATTGCAGGCAGAGCTAATCGCAAAGATTGAGGTCTCGTCAGACCTAGCAGAATTTCTAGGCATTCCCATCGATACCCTTTCCATCAATGACCTTCTCGGCATCGAGCCATTCAAAATCACTGAGGGCGATTGTTACGGAACAGAATGCCCGGCAAGTCCGATAGACACATCCGCCCGGAATAGGACGTTTCCTTCAGAATCGTTGAGTACTTCGAAACTCGCGACAACCGCAACAGACCTGCAGTTCTCCGACTTCGCGGATCTTTCCACGTTCGCAAACCGTCTGGGATTCGACGGACAAGAGGAACTTTTTGATGCTACTGGAGCTCCGTCGAATTCGCTCGATCAAATGACGCCGCAAGAATGGGTCGACTATTTCGATGAAATTGATCGAGTCACAGCTCCGCCGGTTTATGGCGGAGTATGTGCGGCGGTCGCAATCACACTCAGTCAAGACGCCGTGCTCACCCGACAAGGCTTCGAAGCAACACTCGATCTGAAAAACGTCTCCCCCAACCTAATCACCGATCTTCGAGCGACGGTTAGAGTGATTTCGCTCGATGGACGAGATGTGACCAGCTTGTTCGACGTTCGACTAAACGATCTCGTAGGATTCTCTAGTGTCGAAGGTGGTGTTCTTGCACCACAACAACTTGGCAGCGTCTCGTGGGTGATTGTCGCAGCAGATGACGCCGCCCCTGAACCGACCAACTATTTTGTGGCAGGGGAACTCAGCTATCTTGCAAACGGTCAGGTTGTCACGATGCCGTTGGCGCACGCATCAATTCTGGTGAATCCCCAAGCCCAGCTTGAGTTGGACTATTTTCTCCAACGCGATGTATTCGGCGACGATCCGCATACGGGTGAGATTGAACCGTCACGTCCCTTCACCCTAGCGGTTCAGGTTCAAAACAAAGGCGCCGGGGCAGCCAAGAATCTAAGGATCGAATCGGCCCAACCTCGCATCGTTGAAAACGAGAAAGGCCTGCTCGTCGACTTTGAAATCACCGGCACTCGTGTCAATGGTGATGACAGGAAACCTTCGCTAACGGCTGCCTTCGGGGACGTTCAGCCGGGGCAACTCGCGATCGCGCAGTGGGAAATGCTCTCCTCGCTGCAAGGGTTGTTTGTCGACTATAACGCCACCTTCCAACATGTTTCGGCACTGGGAGACAATCGTTTCAGCCTGATCAAGGACGTCCAGATCCACGAATTGATTCACGTTGTCAATGCGGCCCAAGTCGATGGCGACGACGGTTTGCCGGACTTCCTGGTCAATGACTTGCCAGACCCGAACGACTTGCCTGATACGCTTTACCTTTCGGACGGGTCTGTCGTTGAAGTTGCACTCGGCAGCGAGGTAGGCGTTGACGCTCCGCCAGTGATCGGTGATTTGCAAGTTTCCGTGACCACCAACATGGTTCAAGGTTGGTCGTATTTGAAGATGGACGATCCGGGACTCGGCGACTTTTCGCTTTTGTCCGTTATCCGCTCTGATGGCACCGAGTTGCCCCTGCAAAACTTTTGGCAATCTGATCGAACCTTTGTCGGTGGCGGACTAAGGCCGATCTTGGAAAGCAAGATCCACTTGCTCGATTACAACAGCACCGGAACCTACACTTTCGTGTTCTCCAACGGCGATTTGACCGCACCGGCGCTCCTGGAGTTCAGCGGCGTCGTTCCCAATCCCACCTCTCAAGCAATCAACGTCATTGACGCGACGTTCGACGAGCCACTCAACGTTAGCACTTTCAACGGCGACGATGTCACGCTCACCAAAAACGGAACTCCAATTGACCTTAGCAGTCTTTCGATCGTGGCTCAGCCGAATAACACCTACCGCATCAGCGGTCTGGCAGCCTATACGACTGAAGACGCCGTTTACGAGCTTTCTATCGCACTATCGGGTTTGACTGACCAAGTTGGAAACCCCGGCGTCGGGGCGAGATCTTTCCGCTGGGTCAAGGGTGAGACCGCGCCAGCGGTTCTGGATTTAAAAGGCGCACCTTCTGGACTGACAAACGCGGAACTCGATTTCGTCGACATCGAATTCTCGAAAGAGATTGACGGTTCAAGCTTTTCCTATCGCGATCTCTCCCTAGCACGAGATGGCGTTGACGTTGCTGACGACCAAATCACTGTCTCGCAGATCGCTGCTAAGACATTCAGAATCGGAAACCTTACTCGATTGACTGCCGTGGACGGCACCTATCAGTTGACCGTGCGAGCGTCAGGTATCCGAGACGCCGCCGGTCGATCGGGTGTCGGCGATGCTGCCGCGAGTTGGGTTTTGGATGCGACCGCTCCAATTCTGATCGATGCGATTCCCCCGGCAACCAATCCACGAAACATCGCCGTTCAGCAAATCGACTTGCAATTCAGCGAGCCAATCGATGTGGATTCGTTGGATCTAACTGACTTGACCCTGGTGCGAACTGGAACAACAGCCAATTTGATCGCTGGTGATTCCCGTGTGATATTCCAAGATCTCGGCGAAAACCGCTACCGAATCAGCGGGCTTAGTTGGGTGCAAGGCTTTGTTTCCGATCCACAAGTCGCCGAGTTTACATTGTCAGTCAACAGGGCTGGGATCACGGATTTGGCTGGCAACTCGGCATCCGGTACCGCTGTTGTTACTTGGATGCTTGACCTGGATAAACCCGACCTTCCGGCGGACCTGAGACTGTCCACAACTGCCGGTCCGGTGGTGGATGGCAGAGTTAATTCCCGCCAAGCAACCGTGTCCGGGACACTCTTCGAACCCGGCTTGACGGTGGTGATCACGTCCGCGACCACCGGGTCGGAATTGACCCGAAGAACCGTCGAAGGGACCGCGTTTGACTTGCCCATCGAGTTCCCTTCCACCGGACAACATCGCCTTTGGCTTCGTGTGATCGATGCCGCAGGCAATGTCGCCGATACTTCGATTGACAACTTGTTCGTTCGGGAATCCGTTCCCTCGATTCAATTGGTCTCTGGCCATCCAGACGACGTCACCAACGAACCAATTGCGGAACTCTACATCGATTTTGTCGAACCGATTGATGCGAGTTCTTTCTCTATTTCCGCGTTATCGCTGATGCGAGATGGTAGTGCTCAATTGATTGACGATCGCGTGACGGTTTCTGCTGACGCGCAAGGTCGGTCATTTACAGTAGCTGGATTGGGAGCATTGACGACTCTGGAAGGCTGGTACGAGTTTGTGATCGACCTCAATCAGATTGCCAACCATGCTGGGGTGCATGCTTCGGGAACACGTACGCTTCGCTGGAAGACTGACAAAACCGCTCCCATTAGCAACGTCTCTTCATTGTCACCCATCCAAGGGTTGCCAAACTTCGTGCTTCACATCTCTGGAAACGATCCTGACATCAACAATCACGTCACCGGATCATCGATCGTTTCCTATGATCTCTATGTCTCGATCAACGGAGGTGCGGATCAACTCGTTGCGACGCTACCCGCCGAGGCATCGTCGACGACATTTAATGGCCAGGAAAATACCAATTACCGGTTTTACAGCATTGCACGCGACCGAGCGGGAAATGTGGAACTTCCACCGGCAGAACCCGATGCCGAAACCAACGTCGCGAGACTCGGCCCGGCGGTCGAAAATTTAGGGATCCAAGGAATCCTCTCTTCTCGATCGTTCGTCGATCGGATCGAAATTGATTTCTCGGGTGACACGAACCTGGATGATTTGATCCAAGACTCACTGATCAGCGACGCGTTTTCGTTGACGTATCTTGGGGTTGATGCCAACACGGAAACGCCAACGCCATACACCACCACAACAGATCAGTTCCGCTACGACTTCAATTCGGTCACTGGCAGAGGACGATTGACGTGGTCCTTGGACAGCTTTGCCGGTGGTAAGGAATCGCTCGCGGACGGAATTTATATTGTCGAGCTTGACTCCAACTGGGTGACAGACGTTGCCGGCTTCCCGCTCGATGGCGACAACGATGGGACGGGAGGTGGCATTTACCGATTTGAGTTCCACCGTTTGGCTGGTGATGCTGACGGAAACGGGTATGTCGGCCCGTCAGACATGGCGATTGTGTTGAATTCACTCGGCGCGACGCCTTCATCCTCCAGGTGGAACGAAAACGTAGACCTGGATCGCGACGGCGTGATCACGGTCCGCGATCGAGTCTTGGTTGCACGGGCACTGAACAACCAAGTCATTCCCTCGATGCCCCAATTGGCTTCTTCAGACCCGTTGACGCGATTTGACGTCAGCATCGATGGGGAGATCACGACGCTGGACGCATTGCTTGTCATCAATCGATTAGGGCGATTGCAAACTTCTGCAGCCGAAAGTGAGTCGTTGGGTGCATTTGAGGCTGCACAGCAAATCTACGACGTCAATCGGGACGGATTCATCACACCGGTGGATGCACTGCAGATCATCAACCGACTCGCTCGGCAACAAGCAACGGCCAGACCCGCTGAGGCAGAATTTTCCGAGTCAATTCAATTCTCGATGCCAAATTCTGCTGGGGCTCATGATCTGGAACCACCTGTATCAAGTGACTTTTTCAGTAACAACGAGGACGAGGAACGCTGGGACGCACTCGACCTGATCGCTCTCGACATCGCAGGTCTTGCAAAGGCCTAATCAAATTCAGCATACAGCATAAAACACGATGAAATTTCTTGCCCTCTTCGCCTGCCTCATCGCAAACGTTGCATCGCCAGCGAGCGTTCTCGCAGATGCAGTTCAAATCATTGACGCACCGACGACCTACGTTTCCGGAGACAGTCTCGAATTCACCGTTTCAGTCCCCGCAATGACGAACTTATCCAGCTACCAAATCGACATTCTGCTGAGCAGCAATTTTGGCTCGGCGGGTGTGGATTATTCATTCGGCACGATCACACCTGCCTCGCCAGGACTAGGATACGTGTTCGAGTCAAACGACTTCTTCGGTACGGGATTCAACTTAGAATCCGCATCAACTCAAAGACTCTCTCTTTCCGATTTTGATCTTGCGGGAATCAATACTTTTGTTGGCGTCAACGACTACATCGCGACGGTCCAGATTGACATCGCTCGTGACTTCAGCGGTCCGTTACAATTAAGTATTGATGCGAGTCGACTCATTTTCGATGGCCCAGACTTAACCCCAACGCCCGTTGCCGAATTTGACGCGATTCAGAATGCAACGTTCAGTCGTCCGGTGACGCTCATCGCCGCAGTCCCCGAACCAAGTAACGCTATCTTTATCATCGGCGGTCTATCGTCTTTGGGGTTCAGACGCCACAAAAGAACAAAATTCTGAATTCACGCCAACACCACCGCTTGCTCCCGATTCGTTGGCTGTCGTCCCCGATCCATCATCAATAGAGCAACTTGCAGCTATAGCAAAGACTCAACCTGTCAACTGGCAGCGTTTCACATCGGTGGCTGAATTGAACTTGTCGTGGTTACAATGCCTTTCATGCAAACCGCATCTTCAGCCTGGAGTCTTGAGAAGGCCCTGCCCGAATGTCCTGGATCGATTGGTACAACAGCCTTGAAAAGCCATCGTGGACGCCCGAACCGTCCACCATCGGGACGATCTGGCAAATCCTCTACCCAGTCATCTTTCTCACGTTTGGCTTTGTCTTCGTGCAAGCCATCCGCCGAAAAATACCGTGGAAAGACGCCTTGCCGTTCGCCATCAACTTGGTGGTCAACCTGGTCTTCACGCCAATCCAGTTTGGACTGCGCAACCTGCCGTTGGCCGCACTCGACATCTTGGTCGTCTGGGGCACAATCATCTGGATGTTTCTGGCGATCTGGAAACACTACAAATGGGTCGCAATTGCGCAGCTGCCGTACTTCGTCTGGGTGTCGATCGCCACGCTGCTTCAGCTGAGTATTACCTATTGGAATTGGGGCCGATGATGGCCAGCAATTCATCGATCGCAAATACATGGCACCAGCAAGCGATACGGTGAGTTTTGCCAAAGCCTTCCGTCGCTCGGTGACTGGGTCAATGAACGAACATCTTCAAACGGCGAAAGGCTACCTTCTGTTCTTCCTTGAGCAACCATCGCACTTACATACCGCAGGATCGTTGTTCCGTTTCCACTCGTCGAGCGAAAGGTACTTTCCAGTTTTCTTGTCCAGTATCGTGCACCGCTCGTCCATCTTGACCGGTGACATCACGAGTGCTTCTTTCTTGCGATTGAATCCGCCGGTAAGACAGAACAGCACGAGCTTGGTGGCCCCGTCCAACCGGGGCGCGTCGGTAAACAGGTAGCACTTTTCAACCGCGTCCCGATTGAATGGAATCGATTCAAGTTTGTACCAGGGCAGATACGAAACGTCTTTGAAATCAAATCGATAGACGAACGGGTAGCCGTCGTAGGCTTCTGCTTTCGACGTCCCACAGCTCAGGAAATAGCCGTCAACTTTGTCCTTGCCCAACTGCCACCGCAAAGCCGTTTCGTTGAGCCGGCCCCTTTGCGGCGTTGAGTTGATCATGCTTTTGAGATTTTGAACCGCATCGAAAGTCGAACCGATTTGGTGCGGCTTGAACCCGCCCCTGTCCTCGTAGACTCGCGGGCAGCTGCGGACACCGCGCACCGCGTAGGACTCAAACGTCGGCACGACGTGTTTTGTATACCAATCGAGGTGGGTGCTGCTAAGTCCGCTCGCGTTGCCCGTTATCTGCCGCGTAACCGGCGATTTCGCCGTAACCGTAGCCGCGGTGGCCTGGGATTTGACTGCCGAAAGCTTCGATTGATTCCAGGGCTTCTTGGACACCGAAGTTGGCGAGGCCTTCACCGCCCGCTTGGACGCAACGACAGACGGACTTTTCATCCTCCGTGAAACGGTCGTGCAACCAAGGCACAAGTGTTGTCCACCGCCCCCAATCCCCTTACACCAAATCATTCCATTCTCGCACGGCATGACTTAACTCCAGTGAGCGACCAAATCGATTCATTGAAAGCACCGTGTTGCCGATCGACTTCACGGACCACGAATGTGTTTGCAACGGTTGGGGTGGAGCAATCGCCAGAGAACACGCACGAGTCGGCTTTTTGTCGCCGTCAGGACGTCGCGTGAAGGCTCCTGCATCCCAGCCGCAAGAACCTTCCGCGATTGATCGAAAACCTAATGGAAGAAATTCGAATTCGCGAGAAGAACTCAAACTGCAACAAACGTCCACCGGCATTTCCTTTGGTTTTTTGGCATGACGGTCTCTGCCAACTGTCGCCAAAGCGCCAGCGACTGAATTAAAACGCAACGTCGCCAAGGCGCAAGGACGCAGAGCCCAACAGCCCCATCACCTCGTCTTCCTTTGCGTCTTCGCGCCCTTGCGTCTCTGCGTTTCTTTCAAAACTGCAGACCGCGCCGTTCACCGAGAAAAATTCGTTCGTTGCTGACCATCAGCCGAACGCTGTCAGTATCGGAACGATCCAGGCATTTCGTCTCTCGATGACTTTCTCCGCGCGGGACGGCGTTTTGATCGCGTAATCATCTTTTGGCCGAAGGCCATACGCAACATAGGCTGGGGCATCGCCCCAGTTTCCAGTTGGCCAAACGCCAGCGTTGGCTGAAGGCCACGAACGCTGCTACGTAGCCGGCATGAGCAAGTAAAATTGACCTTCGGCCAATCAGCACCGTAGGTCAAAACGCTCTCGCAACGCATCATCGATTTGGAATCCAAAGTCAACGAACACCTCCGCAAGATGGGCTTCGCAGCCGAATTGGCGGGAGAGGCCCGAAGAGCAACGAGATCGGCGAAGTAGAACTCGATTTTGAAACGCTCGTTTCACAACTTCGGCTCATCCACCAGGAAGCCCAAGCGAAAGCAAATCGGAGCCTCAATCGAGCACTTGTCGTAAGGAACTGGCTGCTCGGTCAACGGATTTTTGAGTTTGAGCAGCGGGGAGCTGATCGGGCCAAATACGGCAAGATGCTGACGGAAAGCATCTCTCAGCGTCTGAAGCCACTGGGACGAGGCTTTTCAAAGCGTTCGATCGAGCAATTCCACCGTTTCTACCGCGATCTTGGACATCTGGGAATTGCGCAGACAGTGTCTGCGCGATTGGGAGTGAGTGACCAGGCTGTTCAGATTGCGCAGATGGTGTCTGCGCAATTACCGTCCGCCGGGCACACTGAATCGGGTGCGCCGCATGTAAAAGCGGTTCCGCTTTCCTGGTCCCACTACGTCACCTTGCTGACGATCGACGATGCCGATGAACGCCGCTTTTACGAAATCGAAGCCAGCAAGAACAACTGGGGTGTTCGCGAACTCAAGCGACAGCTGGCCGATTCAAAGTGACAGCCCCGAAAACGAAACGCTATGGGAAGGGAGAAAGAATTGTTCCACTGTTCCCCGAGCTCAGTCGCGAATTGGTCGACCTATTCGGCTTGGTGAAGCCCGGAATCGAAAATTCCGCCGATGGATACGTCATTTCACGCTATCGTGACACTGAGGCTAATCTACGAACAACATTCACTAGAATTGTCGCCCGAGCTGGGGTTGCGAAGTTTCCCAAACCGTTCATGGCACTGCGAGCCAGTCGCCGAACGGAACTCGAAAGAGATGGGCGATTCCCGAACCACGTTCTGAATGATTGGTTTGGGCATAGCGGTGCGATCGCTGAAACTCATTACCTGCAAACGACCGAAGCAGACTTCGCCGAAGCAGCGATTGGCGACCCCGCTGGTTCCGTAGGGCAATTGGTAGGGCAATCCCTGGGGCGCCCCGAGCAACCTACGGCCACGCACCAACGAAAAAAGCCCCGTAACAACGGGGCTTTGATGACTGCTTGTGGCTCAGGATCGGGCCTGAAGTACACCCCAGAGGATTCGAACCTCTAACCTTCGGTTCCGTAGACCGGATGTACTCTCAGGCTAAGCCTTTGACGAGCAACGACTTCCGGATTGATCCTGCAGAGGCTTGCACCGTGGCTTGCACTAACCAGCGACTGCTTATGGTATGCAAAGCATGGGAGCGTCTACCGGAGCCGATTAAGTGCGTGATAGAGATACTTTGCTCGCAATATAAGACGTTGGAAGATCCCACGAACTGAGGCCGTAGCAGTCAAACAGGCTGAGTCGTAGACGCCAAATCAATGTAAGCGGTTCAATAAATTGCCAGCAGAGACAACAAATAGGCACCGCCAAATCTCTAATTTGCTTATTGCACTTAATTAAAGCGAGTTGTATAACCGGAAATTATGAAGCCGCAAGCCGGAGACAAAATCGCTGTGAGGGCCACGAAAGAACGAGGGATCGTCATTAGTGTGCATGGTGACAAGCTGCGAATTAGCCTCTCTACGGGAGAAACGCTAATGGTCCAGGAATCGGAGCTTACAAACTTTAGCGCGGCGGCTCGGAAGGCATGGCAAAAGATGCCAAAACGGAGAGTGGGTCGGCCAAAGGGAACTGCAACTTCGGATAGAGTGTCGGTAACACTTCGAATTAGCCGCGATACTTGGGAACGATTTCAAGCAGCAGAATCAGCAGGGAAAATTGTTGATCGAACTGCCACCGTGAATGAATGGATTCGAGAAAAGCTCGACGAAATCGATAAGTAGCAATCAGCCCCAAACGATAAGGGAACTTCGTGGCTCAGAACTCATCAATTGAGTGGACCGAAGCAACGTGGAATCCAACGACAGGTTGCACAAAGGTCAGTCCTGGATGCAAACACTGCTATGCCGAACGCATGGCTCATCGCTTGAAAGCGATGGAGCAGCCTAGGTATGAAAACGGGTTTCAGCTCACGCTTCAAGATGATGTGGTAAACCTTCCTTTGAAATGGAAAAAGCCGAAGACCATTTTTGTAAATTCAATGAGCGATCTCTTCCACCGAGATGTTCCTGATGAGTTTATTTCGCGTTGTTTTGAAGTTATGAACGAGGCATCGCAGCACACATTCCAAGTCCTTAGTAAGCGTCCGCAAAGAGTTGCAGAATTGGCGAGCTCGCTACCCTGGCCGAAGAATCTTTGGATGGGGACAAGTGTTGAGACGGTTGATTATGTCGATAGGATCCGGATTCTGCAAACCGTGCCAGCGGCTGTTCGATTTCTCTCAGTAGAACCGTTACTAGGTCCTATTCCTCGGATGCCGCTGAAAGGAATACATTGGGTGATCGTGGGTGGTGAATCAGGGCCAAAGTCGCGACCGATGGAGATAAAATGGGTCAGAATGATCCGTGACCAATGCTTAAATAAAAAAACACCATTTTTCTTTAAGCAGTGGGGTGCACATGGCCCAGATGGCGTGCGAAGATCAAAGAAGCAAAATGGCCGCGAGTTAGACGGTGTCGAATGGGATCAAATGCCAAATGCCGAATGAACAAAAGAGTTTGCTGCTGGGCGGAGACGCTGACGCTTCTCAAGTTAAAAAAAAGACAAAAACCAAGAAAGAGCTTTACGAATGGAGTATTGGAAAAGAGCCACCTCTCTTAGGGCTGCACAGCATCTCAAAACATGAAGTTTTGGAAGCCTATATTAAAAAATATGTTTCCATTCTTACAAAAAACAAGTGCGCAGATCAGTTGATGCTCTCACTTGTAGATGGATTCGCAGGGGGCGGTGTCTACACGCACCCTGAGACTCAACAACGCATTCCAGGGTCACCAATATTAATGTTGAATGCGATCGCGGAAGCGGAGGTCGAGGCAAATCTCGGGCGCCGAAAGCCGTTTCGCGTCAATGGTCAATTCTACTTTGTTGAGCGTAGCGCGTCGACAATCGAGCATCTCAAAAAGGAAGTGAGCAATGCTCCATCTTCTGCAAATAGAATGGAAAACATTCATTTCATCGCTGGGAACTTCACGGAAAACCTAGATAAGATTATTGCTAAGATTAAATCGAGGGGAAAGGCTCATCGCGCAATCTTTCTTTTGGATCAGTATGGCTATACAGCGGTGCCAATGGCGGACATCAGACGGATTTTCTATGAACTGCCACGAGCCGAAGTGATTTTAACAATCGCGGTTGATTGGTTGACCCACTTCGTAAATGAGTCGGAGAGTTTTAAGAGAGCGCTTAAACGCCTTGAATTGGAGCGTTATCAGGATCTTTTTGTTCGAATTCGCGAGGATCACGGCAGAGACTGGCGAGCAGAAATACAGCATATTCTTCATGGCCACTTCCATCAAAGTAGTGGCGCGGAATGCTACACACCGTTTTTCGTTAATTCGGTTGACTCAAATAGAGCGTACTGGTTGCTTCATTTTTCGAAGCACTCTACAGCGAGAGATGCAATGATGGAATTGCACTGGGATCTTAACAATCATTTTGAGCATTTCGGAAAAGCGGGATTTGGGATGCTCTGCCTCGGCTTCGATCCCCGGCAGGTTCCTCTACAAAACCAGCCAACCTTTGCGTTCGATAAGGATGCAAGAGAGTTGACCCGGGAAGCGCTATTGATTGAAATTCCAGAAAAACTGAGCGAATTTGGAGGATCGACGCCATACCAGATGTTTTTCGACAGAAACGTGAACGATACTCCCGCAACAAAAGCGATGATCTCAGATGCGATTCGCCAACTTGCGAAAGACAAAGACATCGAGATTTTTTCGGAAAATGGAAAACAGCGAGCGTGTGACGTAAAGCTCAATGACACGGACCGGATCCGACTCGCGCAGACGGAGACATTCCTTCTTCGCAACATCAAAGACTAGCCATCATTTGCTTCCTACCCTGGTTCACACTTTTCACAACCAATGATCGGCCCGTATAGCTGCTGCGGTAGGGCAACTGGGTGGTGGGTCTTTGATATCGGAGCGGGCCGGTCTTCTGGAAAATCAGCGGCGAAGCCGGCGTATTCTCTTCGTCTGCCGCTCGGTGGGCGTTTGTTGTGGTGGCTCTTTTGACTCATCGCGACCGGTCAAGCGGAAGGGGCCGGAACGCGATTCGTTAGCCGCCCGCAACTGATCTCTCTTGGAACGCTCTTGTTCCGTGCCCCTGTAGCCGGTCGTGATGAGTTGAAAGAGTCCACCAACCCCGTTAGGCGACTAAAAGCCGTCGGTAGCAGGGGAATCTGCGGTGGTTATGCAATCATGAAGATGTCAAGAAAAGACTCTATTTGCTGCCGGGTGCGTATTTGCATTGGCGCCGGGTTTATATACGATCCGAAATAACCACAACAACGCGGGAGGCGTCATGGGCAAGAAAAAGCAAGCCAGATCGGTGAACGATGGCAAAGTCAGGCTGGAAACCAGAATCGATCCCAAGATCGCGGATCAGTTTCGAGCGATCGCAGAAGAGGCTGGAGTTAGCGTCAACCAAATACTTCAAGGATTGATTATCTGGGCTACGGATAACGCCGTCCAGGGAACACCGGTGGAAACGGACGCAGGAGAGCTATACGCGGAGCCACGGCCCGGTTGCCTGTTCGTTGGTCAAGAGTCGTTCTTTACCGACGAGGAATTTGACGAGAACGGGCAACTGATCGCGCCTACAAAGTTGGTTCCCGGTGTGGTGCACCTCGTGCTGGACTTCTCGGTGCAAAACGCAATTCGAACACGGGCAAATCGGGGTCAATAGGCATTCCGAATTGCATACGAGAGGCGAACGAAGCTGAGCGGCTTGAGCGAAGCTTGAGTGAGCCGAACGATGGCAAGTTAGTTTTACGGTCTGTTTTTCCAAGGAAGGAATGATGATAGAGAAACTTCAGAGCGCGTTTGATTCCCTGGCTACGTTCCAAGACTGGGCTGATACGGACGATCCCTGGATCACCGGCGATCAGTGCCAACAGTTGCTGAATGATCCGAAATTCGTTGAGCACGTTGACCGATTCAGCGAGGCCCTAATCGCGCCGTTTTCATTGAAAGACTTCCTCGACTCCGAACCTGACGGGGCGCAAAAGCTTGGTTGCTTCCTCGGGGCTGTGCTTGGCGTTATCTGGGAACAGGGAGGTCAGCCAAATGAGTAACGATGAAACGCGGTTCGAGATTCAGGGTGGGCACCATAGTAACACCCACCCTCATAGTAGTCAGTTTGTGTTGGACGATGGAACCGTTTGTAAAGTGCGTGGTGACTATGACTGGTTAATGTTTTCGGTTGGTGTTGATTGGATACCTTTGAAGCAAGAAGTCCTTGTTGAGTTGTTGGACGAAGGTAAATCGAAGCTACATCAGTCGAATGAAGAGAGCGTGGTTGTGATGGTGCCAGAATACGGAAATTTGGTGCTGTTCCGAACTGGTGTCCGGTGGGGCGGGCCTCATGGCGAATACTTCGATTACCGGCTACGCATTGACGGTACCGAAGTTCTCATGAGCCGACGACAAGAACGCAGCGAGACTCGGCCTCACTTCGTTGTGGACATCAAAGGTCATGACTGTTTGCTACACGGAGCAGTCAACCGATACGATCACATGTGTTTTGCCATCGAGTCGCTTGGCTGTCGGATTCGATGGGATAAGATAAATCGTGCAGACTTGACAATGGATGTCATTGGCTTAGCTGTGACGGTCCTCCAAAAGCTATTCACGGACCGCCACTTTATTACCCGTTTTCGCTCATCGGACGCAAAAAACGATCCAATTAATAATCGACGAACAGGTATCGAAGCTGGTAAATCGCCGTGTCGTTTGGCCATCTATGACAAGCGTTTTGAAACGCTTCACCGAAAAAGCCCGGAATATCAAGCGGCGATGATTCAGCGTCGTTGGGACGGGGCAATACCGGATCGGGCAACACGGATTGAATGGCAGTTGCGGCGGGAGAAGCTGAAACAGTTCGGGATCACAAATGTGATGGATCTATTTGATCGTTCGCAGGCTGTCTTTGAAAAGCTAATGACAAAGATGCTTCGGCTGACAAAAGAGCCAGTGGATCGGGTCAACAAAAACCAATCGCGGGCCGAGACTCATCCGGTTTGGAAACATCTGATAAACTCGATACCGGCGATGTACGCGGGAATCATTCGGGATCTGGAGCCGATTGATCGCAGTAAAATCGATGCATCAATGGCACTTAAGACGGGGCTTGGTCACTTCAAAAGTGCTTTCAGGTCCTATGGTCTTCAATTCTCCAATTATCGCGAGATGCTCGACGCGATCGTTGCTGTTTTGGAGGAGCTTGGCAACACCGACGCGGGTGGAGAAAAGTACCGAGAGCGTGTCTTGCGACTGTACACCAACGACCTCGTAGCAAAGGGGCTTGATGATGCAGCCTGATACTAAATTGCTACCGCGATTGCTGACAGCGAAGGAAGCGGCAAAGTTCTGCGGAATCTCCACCCGAACGCTTTGGCGCTGGGTGAGTGGGCGGCGAATCATTCAGCCGCTGCATATTGGTGAAACGAGGCGATGGGATCGCGCCGCTCTTGAACAATGGATTGAATCTGGGTGTCCGAAAGTTGAGGGCTAACGATGGCGTCTCTTTTCAAACGCAGTTACACAAAGCTTGATAAAGCGACCGGTAAACGCGTCAAGAAACTGACCAAGAAGTGGTACGGGCAATTTGTTGACGAGAACGGCCTAACGCAACGCGTGCCATTGTGTACGGACAAAGACGCTGCCCGATCGATGCTGAACGATTTGATTCGTAAAGCGGAACGCTTGAAGGTAGGCCTGCGACAACCGGAGGAGGATCACGCCGTTCGGCCGCTTTCGATTCACCTAGCCGACTACAAGCGGTTTCTGATTGACAAAGGAAGCTCGGAGAAACACGCGGACCAAGTACATAAGCGACTGGTTCGCCTTATCGAAGGCTGCAACTTTCGATTCATTCCTGACATCGAAGCGGCAAAAGTGCTCAACTGGTTGGCAACCGAACGACGCACCCAAAAGCGGTTCTCGATTCGAACAAGCAACTTCTATCAAGACGGCGCTAAGTCGTTTTGCAAATGGCTGGTGACACATCACCGTGCAAGCGTAAATGCTCTATCGAGCCTGCAACGCATGAATGTCGAAACAGACATTCGCCACGAACGACGGGCCTTGCAGAAAGAAGAATTCGACCGTCTGATTCACGCGGCTCATCACGGTGGCGTTCTTGAAGGGCTACCAGGTCCGGACCGCGCGATGCTTTATATCCTCGCCGCATGGACAGGCTACCGGCGTAGCGAACTCGGCTCACTGACCGACGCAAGTTTTGATCTCGAGGCTGCGGTACCGACTGTTTCGATCCAAGCGACGATCAGCAAGCGGCGTAAACGGGATCGGTTGCCACTGCACGCCGAAGTGGTTGAGCTGTTTAAGCAATGGCGAGCAACGAAAAGCATTGCCTCTGGCGAACCACTGTTCCAGTTGTCCACGCCCAGCGGCTATCCACGCAAGACCGCGAAGATGATGCGTGTTGATCTGGCGAACGCGCGGGAAGCGTGGATCGATGAAGCGGAAACCGATCAGGAACGAGAACGCCGCAGGAATTCGGATTTCCTTCAGTACAAAGATGGTGACGGAGTCTTCGCGGACTTCCACAGCAACCGGCATACGTTCGTAACCAATCTGGCGGCTAGTTCGGCCAATCCGAAGATCACGCAAACGCTGGCGAGACACTCCGACGTCAACCTGACCATGAACGTCTACAGCCACGTGGCGGTGCAAGAGCAGGCCGAAGCGGTTGGAAGACTTCCGGCACCACCAAAGATGGTCGCGGCGTCAGATCGGCTTGCACAGCCAGCACCGGAACAGATCGGCAGCGATTCAGACGATCGGCTTGCACTAGGGCTTGCACTAAACGCTGGCTCGGCCAGTCATCAGGTGGCACAGGGTGACATCGAGCAGCCCGAAAAAGCATCGATGCAAGAAGCTGAAAACAGCGTAAAACCCAATAAAAAGGCACCGAATGTCATCAGATGACGCTCGGTGCCTCAGTACACCCCAGAGGATTCGAACCTCTAACCTTCGGTTCCGTAGACCGATGCTCTATCCAGTTGAGCTAGGGGTGCAGCTGATTTGCTGTGCCTGATCGTTTGTCAGGCGGGCCTGTCTTGGCCTTGGGTGCGAGAGTTTAGCGGAGCTCTTCTCGTTTGCAAGCCGACTCTTGGCAGTTGTTAATTTTTTATTTGCAAACCCGTTCCGCCGCTCTCACTGCCGGTGTTTGGGAGTCTATCGGACACGCCCTGGTTCGGACTTCAGTTTTTATTTTCCTCCGCCAATCGCACCAAAAAGCCAAACGGCTCCCGACCAATCACCCGCACACGACTCCCCGCTTCGATCGACCCTCGGTCCGTTTTCGCCGGATATTCTTGTGCACCACCGGCCCCCTGATCCAAAGCGATCGTTCCATACGGCGTCAGATCCGTCCGCGCGATGGCATGCCCTGGAAAGTTCTCCGAAGCACGACCGAGCGTTGGCAACTGGCCGCCCTGCGCATGATTCGCTGCGCCGCCTTGGTTGACATTTCCATTCGGCTTTTTCTTGCGAGACTGGTCCCGCTCGCAGTCCATGCAATAGCCGCAGCATGGGTCGCAGGGACAGCAATGCATCGTCCCGATACAGCCTTCGGACGCACAAGCACCTTCGCCCGCGTCACAACAGCAACAAAGACAATCGCAATCACAAATTCCACGCTGCAGCCGCGGGGGTGACAGCCAAATTCGCTGCCGATCCGCAATGCGCTGCTTACGTGACTTCGCAAAGCCCTCCTTGTAGAGGCCGATCTTACCCACGACTGTCTTAAGAACGGCCGTCGACATTGGGGCGCCAGTCTCACCACGCTCGGCAACCCACTGATCAATTTGGAAACCAAGTTGACAGAGTTGCTGCTGCGAATAGCTGAGCGCATCGATGATTGCGTGTCGGTCCGGAAGGGGATTGAATTCCCCACGCCGCCGGTCCGTGTCGTAGTCGACGGCACAATCGAACGCGATCAACGCACGACCGATCTGTTCGCCAGCTTCTTTAAATCGATCCGCGAGCGTTGGTCCCACGGATTGGTTCATTCTCGCGGCGATTGCCTGCGGTGCCAACTGAAACACTTCGGCAAAAGCAGCCCCCGTCGGTCGGCAGTACTCTTGCAGTCGAACTTGATGCCTAGGTTCAGCACGACCAGATTGCTCTTGCTCGAGATGCTTGGACAAGATGCGTTCCAGCCGGTGCATGAAGCCAGCATCCAACGCATCGAAGAATCCTTCGCTTTGTTGCCACGCCCTGCGATACAGTCGACGCAACGCCCGAGCCACGATGGACCTTCGGTCGCGAACGTCATCATCCAACTTCGTCCGAATCAATAAGACCGTTAAAGCCAGATCAAATTCCAACATCGCATTCAGTCCAACTGACAGACCGCTGCTTCCGAGATGTTGACTGGCCTGGCCGGGGAGCTCCGAGTACGAGTTCGAGAGTGGCGAATGCCGGCGTTGTGCTTTACAGCAAGTGACGGTGTTGGCATCTGGTGCGGGCACCACCCCCAAGTCAACCGCCAAACAATGCAGCCAGACGGCTTCATAACTGACGAACGGAAGCAGGCGGAAACCGTGACGCTCGCGCAGAGAACTGCACACCGTCGCATAAACTTGGCGATACCGGCGATCGCAACTACTGCCACGTAAAAACCCAAACAACGAATCTTCTCCAAGTCAGTCTGCCAATCGCAGGTCAAATCGCACCTTCCCCAGCACGCGCCCTGCCCGCGCCGATTCTAAGCAGGGTCGAAACGACGCGTAGGGCGGGCGCGAAATTGCATCGCACAAGCAAACCACTTGCACATAAGCCAATCGCACAGTGAAGTCCCGCAGTGAACTCCAGCGGTATCGCACGCTACTTTCGGCGGAGCGAAAGGCGACAGTCGATCATCGACAGACGTTAGCCGCCCCCCTACGCAGCTCCCGAATTCTCGCGTGACGATCGCCGCGCCTCGTGGAAAGTCGGCACAGTTTTTCTGACCGTCATCGACGGTGATCGGGGGCGGATTTTGCTGGCCGTTGGATTGGCTTGCAGGGTGTTAAATGGGGCAGTTTGGCGGTACGATTTTCGTCATGACACCAATGATGAAACAGTACCACGAAGCGAAAGCGGCATGCGGCGACGCGCTGCTTTTTTTTCGTATGGGCGATTTTTACGAGTTGTTCCTGGAAGACGCCAAAGTCGCTGCCAATGTGCTGGGGCTGACGCTGACCAGTCGGGATCGCGACAGCGCCAACCCCACGGCGATGGCTGGGTTTCCGCACCACCAGCTGGACGGTTACCTGTGCAAGCTGATCCGCGCCGGGTACCGAGCGGCGGTGTGCGAGCAAGTCGAAGATCCGAAGCAAGCCAAAGGTTTGGTCAAGCGTGAAATCACCCGTGTGGTCAGCGCCGGGACGCTGACCGACGATGGGTTGCTGGATCCGCGTGAAGCAAACTATTTGGCGGCGGTGGTTTTGCATCAGCCCAGTGGCGGCAAGAAGTCTGGCGAAGAACCGGTTGCCGGCATCGCGTGGGCAGAGTTATCCAGCGGTCGGTTTTGCGCAGGCGTTTTCCCCGTCGCACGAATTGAAGACGAGTTGGCTCGTATCGGTCCGGCGGAAGTGATCTATCGCGAGGACGACGCAAAGTTCTCGCCCGATACCACTGCGCCGTGGTCGTGGACATCACGGCCGGCGTGGAGCTTTGCCGAAGACGCTTCGGTGAAAACACTGTGTGATCAGTTCCAAGTCGGGTCACTGGAAGGTTTCGGATTTGGCGACAATGACTCGGCAGCCGTTCGCGCCGCCGGCGCCGTCCTGACGTACTTACAAGAAACGCAGCCAGCAGGACTCGATCACTTCCGATCGATCGCGGCACACCATCGCAGCGGTGTTTTGGAAATCGACGCTTCGACGCGACGCAGTTTGGAGATCACACGAACACTGCGCACGGCATCACGCGAAGGCTCACTCGTCGACGCCATCGACCTGACCTGCACCTCGGCCGGCTCGCGCGTTCTGGCCGATTGGATCGCGGCACCGCTGGTACAGATTGCGCCGATCGAAGCACGTCATGACGCGATCGATGAATTTGTCAAACACGCCAACCTTCGCGGCGACGTTCGTCAAACGTTGAAGCAGACGTTTGACATCACGCGGCTGCTCGCGCGTGTTGCCACCGGCCGAACCGGCCCCCGTGACCTGCTGCAGATCGCGCAGACTTTGTCAGGCCTGCCAGAACTGAAGGCAAAACTTGCCGGACGCGCTCCTAAACGACTGGTGCAATTGGAGTCGCATCTGCACTTGTGTCCTGAGCTCCGCAGTGAACTGGAAAATGCGATCTCCGAGGACTGCAAAGTTTACGCGGCCGACGGAAACTTCATTAAGCCGGGTTACGACGAAGAGCTCGATGCGCTGCGCATGCTGGCTGCTGGCGGCAAGCAATGGATTGCCGAGTACCAACAGAAGCAGATGGACGAGACCGGCATTCCGAACTTGAAGGTCGGCTACAACAAAGTCTTTGGGTATTACCTGGAAGTCACCAACGCGCACAAAGACAAGATTCCGCAAGACTTTATCCGCAAGCAGACGCTGAAGAACTGCGAGCGTTACATCACGCCGGATCTGAAGGAATACGAAGAGAAGGTTCTGTCGGCGGACGACAAAGCGACGTCGCGTGAGCAGTTGATCTATCAAGACCTGGTCAGCTTGACTCACCGACACCTTGTGACACTGGGTGAAGTCGCAACCGCGATGGCAGAGCTGGATGTGCTGGCGTCGCTTGCCGAAATTGCGGCGCAGCGGAATTGGGTACGCCCGGAGATGACGGACGATTCGGTGCTGCGAATCGAAGCCGGACGCCACCCGGTGTTGGACGTGACGTTGCCGCAGGGCGAGTTCGTTCCCAACGATTGCGTGCACTCGCCAGAGACGGGAATGATTTTACTGATCACCGGTCCCAACATGGCTGGTAAGAGCACGTACATTCGTCAAGTCGCATTGATCACGTTGTTAGCCCAAGCGGGTTCGTACGTGCCCGCCAAGTCGGCTTCGATTGGGATCGCGGATCGCATCTTTGCACGCGTCGGCGCGAGTGACGAACTGAGCCGAGGTCAGAGTACGTTTATGGTGGAGATGGTCGAGACCGCGCGGATCTTGAACACGGCGACGTCACGTTCACTGGTGATTTTGGACGAGATCGGACGTGGGACCAGCACCTATGACGGGCTGTCGCTTGCTTGGGCGATCACCGAACACTTGCACGAGCAGATCGGTTGTCGCACGTTGTTTGCGACGCACTACCATGAGCTCACGCAGTTGCAAGAGACACTGCCTCATGTTGCCAACTTGAACGTCGCGGTCAAAGAATGGAACGATGAAGTGGTGTTCTTGCACCGGATCGTTCCTGGCGGTGCGGACAAAAGTTACGGGATCCATGTCGCGCGTTTGGCGGGTGTTCCGGCGAACGTCAATGAACGTGCGAAAGAAATTCTGTCGCAGTTGGAATCCGACCATCTCGATTCGCTGAATCGCCCCACCATTCCTCCGCCGCAAGGCCATAGCGCTGCTGCGGGTGCGTACCAATTGACGCTATTCGGTTTCGCAGATCACCCGGTACTGACTCAGATCAGTCAATTGGATTTGAATCAGATGACGCCTGTCGACGCGATCGCGTTTTTGCAGCAGGCGAAGAAACAGATCGAGAGTAATCCGGCGCTCAAGTAGCTGCCCACGATCGCTTCACCCCAGCAGCGTTTGGAGCAGCGACTGTTGCTCGAGACACTGAGCCAGTTGGGGCATGCCCAGTTTCTAGCTCAAGGGCACACGGTCCTAGCTCAAGGCTACACGGCTCGTATAGCCTTATGCGATGGACCTGTTTTTTTGCCCGGTTCTTGACCGATGCACCGTCCGGCCAATCTAAACGAGCAAGCGACGAAGCTTCAGAGGTGCTCGGCCCACCCGATCAGGCGACGGGAGCGATCAACAGACGTTTCATCGCATTTCTTAGATTTTTACTGAAAATCGCCGGTCACTCGGAAACCATGGGCGAAGTGCGTGGTTTCAAACAACGTAGGCTGACCGACCGACAGCAAAAATGGGCTGCACGGGTGGGCTAGACGGGGTGGTCTTTACGGGCGTTGCTGCCTTGAATTGACTCGCCAACCGCGACTCGATGTCGACGTCGCACCGTCAAAACAATTCTTCCCTCTTTTCTGTTCCAACTCCTGGGAATTTGAACCAATGAAGATGAAGCAACTTTCGATGGCACTGTTGTGCGCGGCCATCCTTTCGATGATCGCAACCGACGCATCGGCACAACGTGGTGGGCGCGGCGGATTCCCAGGCGGTGGCCCTGGCGGACCCGGCGGTTTCGGTGGCGGAATGGGTGGTGGCGGCGTCCTGGGACTGCTGCGAATCGATGAAGTCAAAGAAGAAATCGACCTGCTTCCAGATCAAGCAGCAGCGGTTGAAAAAATCAACGAAGGCCGCCCAGAAATGGAACGCCCAGACCGGAACGGTGGCGGTTTTGATCGCGAAGCCATGGCAGAGCGTTTCGAAAAGTTCCGCGGCGAGATGGAAGCGTTCAACACCAAGGCAACCGAGCAACTGGAAGAAGTTCTCGACCCAGCCCAAATGGAACGCCTGCAACAAATCGAAGTCCAAGTCGCTGGCATCCAAGCGTTGCAAATCGAACGCGTTGCGAAAGCTCTCGAATTGAGTGACGCTGATAAGAAAAAGATCGAAGAGACGACCAACGAAGGCCGTCAAGAACTGTTCGCCAACATGCGTGAAATGTTCCAGTCTGGCGATCGCGACAGCATCCGGGAGAAGATGCAAACCGCGCAAAAAGATCTGGAAGACAAAGTCATGGGTCTGCTGACCAGCGAGCAAAAGAAGCAATTCGAAGAACTCAAAGGCAAGCCATTTGAAATGCCAGAACGCGGTGGCTTCGGTCGTGGCGGACGTGGACAAGGTGGCCCAGGAGGCGCTGGTGGATTCGGCGGCCGTGGCGGACGCGGTGGCGACAACGGCGGACGCCAACGAGGCGGACGCCCTGACGCCGAGTAGGCTGTTAGGCAAGCTGTTCGAACGTTCTTTCATCGCAAACGCAACCTGCTGGCCTGAACGTCGAACCTATCCAGACGAACGTTGACTGCAGCGAAGCGCTCCGCTGCGGACGACCAGGGACAGGTTTTCCATTGAAACCCTGTCCCGTTTTTTTTGCGCATCGTCGGTTTTTGAGCTCCAACGGCGTGACGGTGGATGCTTTTGGTCGGAAGGGAAACTAAACTTCAAGTATCGAACGCCCTCCTTCCCCATCCCGTTTTGTCCCATGCTGTTTGTCATTCCATGGATCGCATTGATGGTTGTCGCGATCATCGCGGTGCCTGTCGCTGCCAAGCTTTCTCCTTCGGCCCCCTCGCCAGCACCGGTGAATGAGCCACAAGAAGAGAGTTTCGAAGCTGACGACGATGCCATCGTCACCGATGACTTCGGTGGTGACGCCGACTTTGGCGGTGGCGGCGAGATGCTCGGCGACGACGCCTTCGCTGAATTTCAGTAGAGATTTCCGCTCAATCGCCTGCTATTGAGACGCCCGGCGTCCCGCGTCGCCGACACCCCAACGGCAAGCGACTCTGATCCGAGCGGTCAAAGGGCAATGCGGAATCGCAGCTCCCTCTTCTGCACCGCGACTTCGATCCTATCCGCCCGACTGAAAATGTTGCCAAAGGCGCGATCTACCTTCGCTGGATCGAAGCGCGTTCCCCCATCGCTCGGAAGCGGCCCGCGAATCCATCCGCTGATGGAGAGCGCTTGACCAAAAAGCGCTTCAGGCTGGATGGTGAAAACATACAACGATCAGGTCAACAATCGGAGTGGACACTTAGGCGTTGAGACACTTTCGGCGGCGAATTGGCAAAATCGCTGTTAAGAACTGACGTATTGCGGTCGAAAACAGGTGTGCAAACGAGTCGCAAGTGGCTTGCTAGCGAAAGGAAGTTAAGGATCGGAAAACAAATCTGAGAAAACTGCTCAGAGGCCGTTGACCCTGCGAACTTTGGCCCATATCTTCCTCCCCATCAGCCCACGGCAACGCGGGCGACTCACGGCGGAAACGCTGAGAGGAGCTGAAACGAGGCGTTCAGCGACGAGAGCTTCAAAAAAACATTTCTGAAATTCTCGAGAAGACCGGTTGACGACACGAACTGTCGCCCGTATCTTCCCGCCTCGCTGATCGGCAACCGACTGACGCACTGCGGTGCTTCGCTCGGCTGCGGATAAGCAGCGTCTTCCGAGACGTGCCTGAAAGGGCGAACGCCGGAACATTGATATTTGACAATTTGGTTGTTTGGTAATTGGCATCAGTAATCTGCCAAGCGGTTTTAACGAACCACTTGGCGACTACAAAGTTCTTTTGGAATTAGCGTTGCCAGCGACTGACTCGCGAAAGCGACCAGCACGTTGGCTAATTTAGAATTAGAGCGAAATCTGACAGGATTCTGTGCGAAAAGCTGAATAGTGATGCGAGCGAAGTTACTTCGGTAGCCGAGCACGCAAAGCTTATCCAGCCATGTGATATCGTTGCGGTAGTTGAACTACCAGCGGTTTCTTCGGTGCTTTGGCCAGTGTGTTCTCTGCGGCTTGTTCGCGGATGACGTTACTTAGCTTGAGTTCGGGATA
>PPHI01000099.1 GCA_002901265.1 Rhodopirellula baltica
CGCTGGAGTCTAGCCTTTAGGCGATTCTCGGTTCCCTGCTTGCGGCGCGGATGCCGGCGAAGAAACAAAATCATTTAACCGCTGGCTATCGCCAAGGCGGCTCATGAGTGCAGCCAAGCATTGTGAAGCTCGAAGCGGGGACTCATCGCTTCGTCCACTACGGTGGAGCACTTAAAATTCAAACAAAGCGACGACCAAATGGACGGTCAAAACGAAGAGGGTCGTCCACAAGACCGTGGAGGTGATCGACCGGCTGACATCACTTGCCGAGCGTTTTGGCGCGAGGCCTTTGTAATAGGCGATCGTTGCGGTACCGAGGCCACAAACGACATTCTTTGCCAACACCCACTGCCAGCCGATCGGCATGGCTTGCGACGCGTCGATCAAGTTGCGGTCGAAATGCAGTTCCCAGTAGTACGGGCCGACTTGCGGAAATGACGTCGAAAACGCGACCATGCTGATCAACCGTGCCGTTTCGAATGCGAGCATCTCCAACAACGGCGTTCCGACGACAAAGGCGACAACGATGGGCAAAAACAAATACGCCCTCGGCGAAACCCCCAGTGTCTTCATCGCATCGACCTGACCGCCATATTGCTTGACGCCGACATCGGCAGCAACGGCAGCACCGCATCGTGCGGCGACCAGGATCGTTCCCAGAATCGGAACCAACACGCGGTACAGCGCAAACCCGATCGACGACAACAATTCGTCGATCAACAGCGGCTGGGTGTAAACGCGAAATGGCAAAAAACGAAACGTAAAGTACGTCGCGGTAAAGCCGACGATCAGCCCGGCAATGATCAAGTACAACCACGCCGAAGGCCCCGCGACCAAGCGTGCGTAGTGCATGGTGAAGCGGGCTGCCCAGCGATGCCTTGGCACCCACGGGATCAAATCCAATGGCAACCTCAGTGCCGCGATCAAGGCGCCGCCCGTTTGCTCCAGTACCGGCCCGACGAAACGTTCGGTCAACGATGGCACTTCGGTTTCCTGATCCCCACGGTCGCGTGCTGGGATCATCAACTCGGGGATCTCTGCCCAACGTTCCCGTTCGATTTCCACCAAGCGTTCGGCTTGCGGGTCCAACAGATAAACCTTGTCAGCGATCGGGATCAAGGTTTCGTAGTCGTGCGTGACCACCACGCTGGTTCGGTGGTAGTCGGCTTGGGTTTGCCGGATCAGCTCCGCAACCAGTCGACCGCTTGCCGCATCCAATCCGCTGGTCGGTTCGTCGTACAGCACCACGTCTGGCGAAGCGGCCAACGTTCGCGCGATTGCTAAACGCTGTTTCTGGCCGCCGCTTAAGTGTGCCACGGACGTTTTTTGTGGCACCTGCAGATGCTCCAACCACTGCTTCGCCGTCCAAGATTGCTGGTCGCGTTTGCTTTGTCCTTTCCGCCGATAGGCATGATCGAGTGCAAACTGCACGTTGCCTCGTGCGGAGAGCTCATCAAACAAGGCAAACTGCTGAAACACGATCCCGACTGCTGGCTTGGCTGCCTTCGCCGCTTCGGACTGATCGCTTCCGTTTCCTGCGGTGATCTTGCCAGACCAGCGAATCGCGTCACCGTGACGCGGACATAACCCGGCCAGCAACCGCAACAGCACGCTTTTTCCGGCACCGCTGCCACCGACGATCACCGTGATCTTTCCGGCGGGGAACACCGCATCGACCTCGCGCAGCAGACATTGATCGCCGGCTGTTACCGTTAAGTTTGACAGACACAGCGAATGCGCTTGGGGCAACGGTGTAGCAATCGTTTCGTCGACGTCGTTCATTCTTCCGTCTCGGCGATGTAGACCACCGGGTAGGGCATGTTGTCGTTTGCCGTTTCGATGACGCCGTCGTTCGCGCCGGTGTGCCAAGCAATCACCCACTGACGATCTTCACGCAGGATCTGGCTGCGTAGGACTCTGGCGAAGTCGGGATTGATGCCCATTTCTTCGTTGCCAAACAAGTCATCGCCGATGCTGCGGATGACCGGTTCCAAACGTTGACTGGCAAGCTCCAGCGCGGTGGTCGCTTCGTCGCTGGTCCAGATTTCACGCCACAACTGTTTCAGTCGTTCGTTTTCGACGATGGCTTCTTTCAAGATGACTTGCACCAGCTTGCGTGTTTCCGGGTCCGAAGCCAATTCGTTTGCCGCACGCGTGACTTCGCGACGAACGGCACTGTTGTTGCTCACGTCGGTTAAGGTGCGTTGGATTGCGACGACGATTTCATCCATGTGCGATTCCAAAATCGGCACCGCGTCTTCGTCGACAAAGCGTTGCCATTCCTGACGCAGCAAATCCTTTTGCGGAAGTGGCGACTTGTCATAAATCGCTCGCCAACCGAATCGAAACAATGACGCGCGGTCCCAGATCTCACGCCCGACTTCTTCGGCGGGCGGACGCCCATGCTTTTGCACGATCGGCAAGATCTCTTTTTTGGCGAGCGGGATCAGACGCTTCTCGACCATCTGCTGATTCCAGCGTCGACCGAGCCGTTCGATTTCGACGCGATGGCTGGCGACCGAATCGCGGAAACTGTCTTCGATCAGCGGAAGTGATTTGCGAAAGGTTTGTTCGACGAGAGGGGTCAACGATCGCGCGAGCTCCTCGCCATGTTGTTTCATCGCCAACGTCAAACGATCACGAATCAGTCGCTGTTTTTCGGGAGGAAACATGACCTCGACGACTTCGGACAGTCGCCCCGTGCTGCGGTAGCGAAACATTTGACAGGCCTCGGGGTCGATGCCTGACGAAGCCACCGAACCGCCGTACCACACCAATCGCACTTCACCGCCGGGCTGAGCAGCTGGTTCGGCGACATGACCGACTTGGCGAAATGCGACTCCGGAATCTGCCGCGTTGGTCTCACTGCCGGCTTGTCCATCTTGGTTGGGAATCGCTAGAAAAATCGGGTCACCTTTTTTGAGTCTTCCCTGAGCATCGATCCGGACCACGGTCGATTCGGCGCCAATCAAATAGCCGGCGACAGACGCTAAGTTCGCTTTACCCAGATTCACCGGCGTTTCGTCATCGCCGCTTCTGGGTGTCGTGCTGCTGCGTGTCGTGACATACGCAATCCCCAACGCTGCGGCGGCAAGCGACGTCCAGAACGCGAGCCCGATGATTCGTTTTCGATAGCTGGTCAAAATTGGAACTCCGATCGATTGCCGCCGTAACTCAAGCCGCGTGAACGCATTTTACGAATGAATTGCCAGCTAACGACGCCTTTTGAGATCGCGGGCAACCAGAACAGGCACCGGCAGACTGCGGCCTGGGCGCACATTCACAAATCGACGGCTCGCCTTGCCGGGGGGATCGGCGACATCAGACACGCGATGGAGTAAACTGTCGAGTGAGCGTGACGCTCCCGAATCCCGCCCCAATCCCTCCTGTTCACCGAAAGTCACTTGTTTGCCATGCAACGAATCGCGACCCAACCGCTCGGAATCTTTTGGTTGACTCTCGTCATGACCACCAGCTTGGCCATTTCGCCGACTCGAGCGGACGAAAAGGCCGATGAGCAACCCGCCGAGGCAAAGTCCGAAGCCGCACCATCATCGATCTTTCCCGATAAAGCACTTGAAGAAGCGGTCCGCAAACAAGTCTTTGCCAAGAAGTACAACGATGAACCGATCTTGGCGGCTGACGTCGAAAAGATTTCGCGCGTCGAAGGAGTTGGCCAACAGATCAAAAGCTTGGCAGGACTCGAACACTGCCGGGCGTTGATGTTGATCGATTTGCGCGACAACCAAATCAGCGACCTGACACCGATCGCCCAATTGAAACGACTGCAATCCGTTTCGCTGTCTGGCAATCGCATCGAATCGTTGGAGGCTGTCAAAGAGCTGACGGCGATGCAGTTGTTGGATGTCTCGCGCAACTTGATCAAAGACTTGCAACCGATCACGGCGATGAGCAATCTGCGGACGTTGTATGTCGCCGAAAATGAATTGGAAACGTTGGAGCCGATCGCGACTCTCGAAAAGATCTGGTCGCTGGATGCGTCGGGAAACAAACTGACGTCTGCCGAACCGGTCCGCAAACTGAAATGGATCACGATGTTGGACCTTCGCAACAACGCAATCACGGATGTCACGCCCATCGCAGAACTACCCGCGATCAATATCTTGCGATTGGAGAACAACAAGATCCAAGACCTCTCGCCACTCGTTCAGGCGTGCAAGAAAGACGCCGAAAGCGACAACCGTTTTGCTCCGTTCCTGCGGTTGTACATCGACGGGAATCCGATCGACGAGAAGGCTAAATCGGAAGCGATCGAAACGCTGAAACAAGCCGGCGTCAAAGTCAAATAAGCTGCGGACCAAATCGTGGTGAAGCTTCCCAAACGGCGACGCCCCAAAAGCGTCACCTCGGCAAATGGACTGCCCAGCGATAACCGACTGCCCAGTGACGCGGAGCTGGCTGGGTGGTTGAAGGTTGATCGCCCGCCTTCGGTCTTTCGTCAGTCTGCACATCGCTTGGCCGAAGTGAATCGGCCCATCGCCGCGTTGCATGTTCTTGATCGCCTGATCGGATTACAGCGTGCGATCGCTAGCGACTGGAAGCTGACGGGACAATTGCTTTGCCAAGTCGGCGAATTCGCCCAAGGCCTGGATGCGTTGCGACAGAGCGTCGAACAAGATCCGACGGATCCCGAAGCATGGCATGACCTCGGTCGTGCGTCTTACAAGCTTGGCCGAACCGATCGGGCGTTTGAGGAATTGACGCAAGCCGCAAAGCTCTCGACAGACCTGTCGCCGCTGCTTGCGCTCGCAACGATGGCCCCCGGTGCCGAATCGGTTTCGCAGGAAGCGATCCTTCATTGCCGACGTTCGTTCGCATCCAAACTGGTGGATGTTGATCCGCCGATTGAAACGACGCCGGCGACGTTGCCGACCACAGATCAAGAAAAGGTCCGCCTCGGTTTTCTTTCGAGCTGGTTCGAAAAAGAAAACTACATGAAGCCCGTTTGGGCATTGATCAACCACTTGAATCGCGACCGTTTCGAAGTGCACTTCTTCGACGACAGCGACTCCAAAAAGGGCGATGGCATTGCGGGATATCGATTCGACGGACGTGACGTCTGGCATGAAACGAGTTCGCTATCGAACGCCGATTTGGCGAGCCTGATTGCAACGATCCAGGTTCACATCGCGATCGACTTGAACGCGTACAGCACACCACATCGATTGGGTTTATTCACGAAACGTTTCGCTGGCGTTCAGGCGGCTTGGTTCAACATGTACGCCACCAGCGGTTTACCAGAGATTGACTACATCATCGGCGATCAGATGGCGGTCGACTTGAAAGAAGCCAAGTATTACAGCGAAACGATCGCGTTGTTGGACCAGAGTTACCTGACATTCGAGGTAACACACCAGACGCCGCCGGTGGTCGAACCGCCATGCCTGAAAACCGGTTCGATCACGTTCGGATCACTGGTCACGTTTTACAAGATCACGCCAAATGTGATTCGAACATGGGCGGAAATCCTGAAGCAAACACCGGGGGCGAAACTGGCACTCGGGAACACCGAACTGAAATCGAAACACAACGGCCAATTCTTACAGGACTGTTTTCGCGCAGAAGGGATCGAAGCCTATCGTCTCGTGCTGCTCGGCCCCGCCCCGCACGCCGCGTTCCTGCGTTACTACGATCAATTCGACATCGCCCTGGACGCGTTTCCCTACAACGGCGGAACGACCACGATGGAAGCGATTTGGCAAGGCGTTCCGGTGATTGCCTTTCGCGGAGATCGCTGGGCGTCGCGAACCAGTGCAAGTCTGTTAACAGGGACGCCGTTTGAACGCTTTGTCGCGTCGGACCGCGAAGGCTATATCAAGAGAGCCGTCGAGTTGGCGAATTCGCCCCAGCGGGGCGCGATCCTCGGTGACCTTCGCCGAACCGCTCGCGAACAACTGCGAGCCTGTTCGGTGTGCGATGGCGCAGGCTTGGCCAACAGCATACAAGCGTTGTTCGAAGACTGGATCAAACAAAACGCAATCGCGATCGACAAGTCAACTTTGTCGTAAGACCCGATCGGCGGTGGCTAAGCAGGCGCCGTGATACGATGCGCCAAACAAATTCAAATGATTGAGCTGGTGATACAGCTTGTAAATCTCGACGCGTCGTTGCCAACCGTCCGGCATCGGCCAGCTCGCTTGATACCCGGCTTCAAATTCGGGTGGGCAACTGCCAAACCAAGCGATCATGCCCCACTCGGCTTCACGGCAACCGCGATACACCGCCGGGTCGATCACGACCGGTTGGCTGCTTTGGTCGAACAGGTAGTTGCCACTCCAAAGGTCACCGTGCAGCAGGCTATCAATGGCCTCGCGACCAGACAACAAGTCAGCGATTCGTTCAATGATTGTCTCGCAAGACTGCACGAGGTGGTGTTCGGCCAATCCTTGATCTTGGCACCAGCGAAGTTGCCGGCGCAGTCGCTGCTCGGCAAAGAACTCTTCCCAAGTGCTCGGCGCCCCGTTGATTTCGGGCGTATTGATCTGTTTCGCGGAACCAAGAAAGTTGTCTTCGTCCCAACCGTGATCGCTTCCCTGGCTGGCGTGATGCATTTCGGCAAGCCGCTGACCGAACAGCTGAAAATCACCTGCGGTTGCTCGCCCGGTTTTTCCGTCAATCCATTCCATGACCAAGTAAGCGTCGCCGTCGACCGTCCCGACGGCAATCGGCTTGGGAACGCGAATCGTTTGTGTCGCCGCCAATGCCAGCAGCCCATTCGCTTCGCAGCGAAAGTTCGATAGTTGATCGGCGGTGTTTCGCTTAACCACCACGTTGGCCGGATCCGGCAATCGCAGAGATTCGCCCGAGAGTGTGTTGAGGCGTGCCGGCTCGGAATCAAATCCGAGGTGACAGACCCGCACATCGCTGATACAACCGCCGCCCAGCGGTCGGCAATCGAGTACTTGAACGGGTGTATCAAGAAGCTGAGAAATCGTACCGGACTGCATGGCAAAGATTCTGGGGAATTGAAACTTTCGGTGATGGCCGCGAGTAATGTAGGTTGAGCAGCAATGTACCCTGAAGCGTTCCTGCAACGCAAAATCTGCGAATCGAGCCCCACACCAGCCCGCTCATGATGAGATTGGACATGACACGTTCCCAAATGCCGGCCGCCGCGATCGTCTTGTTTGGCCTGATTTGGATGCATGGCATTGGCGGACTTGAGATCAATTCGGCGAGTGCTGATTCGCCGACCGTCGATCTCGCGTCGCCTCGCCTGACGCGGTTGGACCTGGATGACTTTCGCGGACGCCGCTGGACGATTGATGATTTTGCCAGTGACAAGTTTTTGGTGGTCGCATTCTTGGGAACCGAATGCCCGCTCGCCAAGCTGTACTCGGCACGGCTTCAATCGATGCAAGAGGACCTACAATCCAAAGGGATTCGCGTGATTGGTGTGATGAGCAACCGGCATGACTCGTTGCTGGACATCACCGCGTTTGCCAATCGCCAACAAGTCACGTTCCCATTGCTCAAAGATGCGGGTGCGCGGCTTGCTGATGAACTAGGTGCGACGCGAACGCCAGAAGTGTTCGTGTTCGACCAGGACCGCAAACTTTGTTACCGAGGTCGCGTCGACGACCAATACGGGATCGGCTACGTTCGCGATGAACCGCGTCGCAAAGACTTGCAAATTGCCTTGGACGAGTTGCTCGCCGGTAAAACAGTGACGCTCGCCAAAACCGAAGCGGTCGGATGCATCATCGGTCGCAAGAAAGACGTCGCGAGCTCCAGCGAAGTGACTTACGGCGGGCAGATCGCCAAAATCCTGAGCAAACATTGCGTCGAATGTCACCGCGAAGGCGAAATCGCTCCGTTCGCACTGACCGAATACGAAGAAGTCGCTGGCTGGGCCGAGATGATTGCCGAAGTCGTCCGCGACAAACGGATGCCACCGTGGCACGCCGATCCCAACCATGGTCACTTCGCGAATGAACGCGGTCTGACCGATGTCGAGAAACAACTGCTTTATGACTGGGCCGAAGCGGGCGCACCGGCTGGTGATTTGAGCGACCTGCCAAGCTTGCCCGAAACGGTTGCCGGATGGCAATTGCCTCGCGAGCCGGACATGGTGTTCAACGTCAGTCCCGAACCGTTTGACGTGCCCGCCGAAGGCACCGTGCGTTACCAATACTTTCGCATGGACCCGAAACTGGACAAAGACATCTGGATCCACGCCGCCGAACTGCGTCCGGGCAACCGACGCGTCGTGCACCACATCCTGGCGTTTGCGGTTCCCAAAGGCGATCGCAACATCAATGGCGCCCGCGGATTTCTGGTCGGGTATGTCCCCGGAATGCGAGTCGATCCGTGGCCAGAAGGTCACGCCAAACGCATCCCCGCCGGCAGTGAGCTAATCTTCCAAGTTCACTACACCCCGATCGGAGTCGATACCCAGGACCAAAGCGAACTGGGGATCTGTTTGCTAGACGATGCAGAAGTCCGTCGTGAAATCGTGACCACCAGCGCCGTGCAAACACGATTCGAGATTCCGCCCCATGCGGAAAACCACCAAGTCTCCGCCAGCGGACCACGCTTTCCCGAAGACGCCAAACTGCTGGCGATGAGCCCCCACATGCATGTTCGAGGCAAAGCATTCGAGTATGCGTTAGACCAATCCAAGAAAGTGTTGTTGTCGATCCCGGAATACGATTTCAATTGGCAAACGACCTACGTCCTGGACCCGCCGCTGGAACTGACAGCGAATGATCGCATCGTGTGCCAAGCCGCGTTCGACAATAGCAGCAAGAACCTCAACAACCCGGACCCGAACGCCACCGTCCACTGGGGCGATCAGACCTGGGACGAGATGATGATCGGATACTATCACTTGTCCGTGCCGCGTGCCGACGCACCTGAAACGGCATCCAACGCCAATCGAAGACGTGAGCTGGTCGAAAACGCTGTTCGCCTTGCAACCTTCGATCGCATCGACAAGGATTCCGACGGTAAAGTCAGTCGCTCAGAGACGCCGCGACGTTTTCTGAACGTGTTTGACAAGCTAGACGCCAATCATGATGGCATCTTGACGCGATCCGAAGTCGAGACCAATTGATCGCTGTTCGGGTCAACCATTGCGATCTCGGAACGCCGCAGCCAAACGTCACGCCCATCGGCCAATGCGGCTCGCACCCACTCGTCACGGTTTTCCAGCACCGTGACTTCGACGCCTGCAGGCAAAGGCTCTTTCAGCAACGGCGGTGCCCCGGGCGAATCCGCCGACCGGGCAATCACATCTGAAACGGCGATCACAGCGTCTCGCTGTGGCGTCGGCGGCACCAGCAACGTGGCCGCAATCAGTATCAGCCAAGCGACCAACGCGATGCCGGAAAACCATGCGACAACCCGTCGGTTGGTTTGCTGATAAAGCAACGCTGTAATGGCAAAAGCCAAAAACGCGATCGCCGTGATCCCGCCCCAATCACCAACGCGGACCAGCTGGCGCCAATCAAACATCGCCCCAATTGAATTGCTGTCATCTCTTGGGACAGGTACCCAACTGGGCAACAGACTCCGAGCGTGACGAAGGTTCCGCTGGGCTTTCGCGTTATCCGGTTCGAGTTCCAACGCCCGTCGATAGGCGAGCACTGCCGCGGACAAGTTCTCGGCACCGATCGCGGCGTTGCCAAGGTTGATCCACAGCGATGCGGTCACACGATCGCCTTGCTGATCGACGGCCTTGTCAAAGTAGGCTTGTGCGATTTCAAAACGTTCGGTTCGCAATCCGCGGTCGGTCGTTTCCAAGGCAAGCTGGTAGCTGTCGATCCCTTGGCGCAGCAATTCGGTCGGGTCGGCTGATCGTCCGACAGAGGCTGATCCAAAGATGAACAGGATGAGGAGGGTAGCACGCATCGCATTGTTTTCGAGAACGAAATTTTTACGCGCTGAATCATCGATCGATCGAGAAAAATTGTCAATTGTCAGCAGCGATTTCACGCGGTTCTGACGGGGTGAATGCTCATTCGACTGTGACTCGCCCTCGGTTTTCTGACCGTCAAACTTGAGCAAGCTTGCACAGATTGGAACTCGATTTGCGACGGTTGTTCTCCCGTTGTCCCAGCTTGGTCGACACTTTTCAAAACCAAGCCATGTGTGCGAGCTTCCCCCATGGTCGCAACATTGACGGCCAAATGGGCGGGGCCTCTTGCTCCGCGCCGAAGGCTGCTGGGACCTTCACTTCCCCCAAAGTAGAAATCTAAAAGGAGACAATGATGAAATTGCGAACACGAATTGCTACTGCTGGTGCAGCTGCCGCACTAATGATGCCTGCCGTCCAAGCGCAAACTGTCGGTGGTGCGATTTCCGACTCGGTGCAAGACAGACTGAGCCCCGGCAATCCGATCGACTCCCGGGATGCATTGGAAAGCGGAATCCGACGTGCAACAGGCAGCGTAATTCGGGGTAACAGCTTGAACCAAGCCGTCCGAGACGGCGTCGATCAAGCCGCCCAAACCGTTGAACGTCGAGTCAACCCTGACGGGACGATCCAAAGCAGGGCTACTGTTAATGGTCAAACCACCCTGAATAACCAAGGCTATGGCAACCAAGGTTACATGACCAGCCAAGGTCGTGCGTTGTACCAAGGCAACGATGGGCGTTGGTTCTACCTGAACGGTAACGGACAAGCGGTCTATACCAGTGCTCCACAGCAAATGCGAAACAATCACTCGCAGTACTATGGACATCAAAACGGTCATGCCTCATCGAATGTCGCATACCAAGACCAATCACAACGAGGTCGTTTGGGTGCTTCGATCGAAGAGACTGACCAAGGTGTACGAGTAACCCACGTCGTCCGTGGCAGTGTTGCCGAGAAAGCTGGCTTGCGGACTGGTGACGTGATTGTTACCGCCGATGGCCAAAAGATCGAGTCGCCAAACGCCTTGGGACAACGCATCGCCGATGCGGACGCCAACTCACAAATGACGCTCGTTGTGAAACGCGATGGCCAAGAACAAGAACTGCGAGCATCGTTGGGTGCCAAAGCCAATGCCAGCAGCAGTTCGAACCGTTCGATGCAATCCAAAGAAGCGTTGAACAATCGAGTCAATCAGCTTGAGCAACAACTCAACGAACTTCGGACCACGATTGATGACCTGCGAAGCGATCTGAAGGCCGACACGACCGATGCGGCTACTGAAGCAACGCAGCCGTTTGCCAGCACGATTCAAAACGGCGTGAACGACGCAACTGCGGCGACGCGTGATGCTGCCGAAAACGTTGGCAACACCGCCAAGAACGCTACCGAATCGACCAAGAGCACCGCGAACAAGGCTGCCAACCAGGCAAAGGACGCAGCCAAGAAAACTGGTGAAGCCGTTGAAAATGCGACTGAATCGGTTAGCAACTCGCTCGGTTTGGACCAGTAATTGAGTTGAACACTCATGTGCTTTGCCCGCAGGTTGACCAGCGAGGCAGAACGAAAACGCAAAGTACCCCGCATTACGCCGGGGTATTTTTTTTGATTCACCATAGCGAATGTGACGACGAATCCATTCTCCCATCATCCGCCCAGCCAAGAAGGGAAGACGATCGACACACAAAATGTTGTGGATTGACGACGATTCTTGAAACATCGTCTCCATTCGCTTGCCGAACGGCATCGCCATAGGAGTCTCGCCTAGGTTGACGGTATACTCTTCCCATTCAAATTTTCATGAGTGTTGGAAGATGAGCGACGAGAAAACGATCGAGAGCCTGCGTCTGGCATTAGAAGTTTCCCCGGACAACGTGCCGCTTCGGTTGCACCTTGCGGAAATTTTAGGCGGGCTTCGCAAGTACGAAGATGCCGAGACAATCATTCGCACCGGCATGGCGAAACACCCCGCCGATACCGAATTAAAAATGGCATTGGCAAACGTGTTCTTTCTGCAACAGAAAGACAACGAAGCGATCGTCTTGCTGGAAACGATTGGCAAAAAGGACGGCCGCTATGCCGAGTCGATGTTGCTGCTGGCGAGGTTGCATTCTCGCTCCGGCAATCATCGCGAAGCCGCCAATGCCTATCGAACCGCGATCGACGAAAATCCAGAACTCGCTGACGACACGCTGAGCGAAGAGCTCGGTGTCTATCCGTCTGCCGCTTGGGGACAAGCGGAACAGCCATCCGAACCTTGGCGTCAGGCACAACCGGCTGGTGATCAACAAGGTCCCCCACAATCGACATTCGAACTCGAACGACCAGACGTTTCGTTCGATAACGTCGGCGGGATGGAGTCGATCAAAGAGGAAATTCGGATGAAGATCATTCATCCGTTGACGCATCCGGAGATCTACAAGGCGTACGGCAAGTCGATCGGTGGCGGGATCCTGATGTACGGCCCACCGGGATGCGGCAAGACCCATTTAGCGCGTGCGACCGCGGGCCAAGTGAATGCCAAATTTTTGTCTGTGGGCATCCACCAAATTTTGGATATGTGGATCGGCAACAGTGAAAAACAACTACATGCGTTGTTCGAACAGGCACGACGCAACTCGCCATGTGTCTTGTTCTTTGACGAAGTCGATGCCCTGGGTGCTTCGCGTACCGACATGAAAACCAGCGGCAGCCGGCACCTGATCAATCAGTTCTTGTCGGAACTCGACGGCGTCAACGCATCCAACGAAGGCGTGTTGATCTTGGCAGCGACCAACGCCCCTTGGCATCTCGATTCGGCATTCCGACGACCAGGGCGGTTTGATCGCGTCTTGTTTGTGCCACCGCCAGACCGGACGGCACGTGGGGCAATTTTGGAAATCATGTTGAGCGGCAAACCGGTCGACAACATTGCCCATGACACGCTGGCAAAGAAGTCCGATGGCTTCAGCGGCGCCGATCTGAAAGCGGTCATTGACGTCGCGATCGAAGCGAAACTGACCGAAGCGATGAAAGCGGGGATTCCAAAGCCGCTGACAACCAAAGACCTGCAACAAGCCCTTTCGAAGGTCAAACCGTCAACCAGCGAGTGGTTTTCGACTGCGAAGAACTATGCACTGTTCTCAAACCAAGGCGGTGCATACGACGACATCTTGGATTATCTGAAACTGCGATAGCGACATGGACCAATACGATTCTTATCTCAACCGAGCCCAGTTGCTCGCGGCACAGGACCGCTATGAACTTGCCGAAGAGGCGTTGCGTCAGGCGATCGGGATCGATCCTGACCAGGGTGGCGCGTACGCGATGCTGGCGCTGATCAAGTGTGCCCAAAAATCCTACGGCGAAGCCACCGAACTGGCGCAGCGTAGTGTGATGCTGGACCCTGACAACCCCGGTGCACACTACTCGCTCGCGTCGGTGCTTTACCATCGTGACAAGTATGCTGACGCGATCAAATCGATTGATGCGGCGATCCAGTTGCAACCCGCTGATCCGGATTTCCATGGCTTGCAAAGCTTGATTGCGATCCAACAGTACCGCTGGAACGATGCCCTGAATGCTGCCGAAACAGGATTGCAGTTCGACCCCGACCACAACACCTGCAACAACACGCGGGCCGTCGCGTTAACCAAATTGGGACGGCGCGACGAAGCCGGTGCGACAATCGATTCGGTGTTGGCCAACAATCCCGAAGACGCGTTTTCACATGCCAACAATGGCTGGACGAAACTGCATGCGGGAAAGCCCGACGAAGCGGCCGAGCACTTCAAAGAAGCATTGCGGTTGGAACCCAATAACAGCTGGGCACGAAGCGGCATCATTGAATCGCTGAAGGCAAAGAACATCATCTACCGCCAGTTTCTACGGTACGTATTGTGGGTATCGCGATTTCCGCCGAAGACACAACTGTTCGCATTCATCGGCGTAATCATCGTGCTGCAGTTGCTGATCCGCCTTCCCGATGACGGCAGCGTGATCAAGCTGTTCGGGTTGCTGCTCGCGCTTGTGTACATGATCTTTGTCGGCACGATGTGGCTCGCCAGCCCGCTGTTTGATTTGTTGCTTCGCGCGAGCCGCTACGGCAGGATGGTTTTAACCGATGACCGGAGGGCAGACACGAACTACTTGATGATCGCAATTGCTGCGGTTGCGATCTTAATCTCGGGTCCGATTGCGACACAGCTTCGTTCGCAAGACGTGATCCATTACGCGATCTTGCTGATGCCGGTGGCCGTCTGCTTAAACACGCCAAGGACCGCCAGGCGAAAACAAGCTGCTGCAGCCGTCATCGCGATCTTTTTAATTGCTGGTTTCTATTGGTATCGCTGGTACATCAACCCTGGCGTCGATGGATTCACATCACTTCGCGAGATCATCGACTACGTTAAAGAGATTGATTCGTATGTCGCTTTAGAGCCGGCAGAGAGCGGCGCGGAACAAGGTGTCGAAATATCGGTATCCAAAGTCAACGCGATCACCGCTTATTTCCAAAATCAAAATCGCTTGCATGATTTCTTTTTCTGGCCTGCGATCGCGATGACTTGGTTATCAGATTACTTCCACCGGACCTCACGCTAGGACAACAGATTGCCTGGTCCACTCGTGCGATCCGCATTGATAACTCATCAGGCATCGGTTGCGGAACTCACGTTCGCGGGCTTGGGGTCCTCCGTGTCGTCAGCAGGATTCTTTGTTTCCCAACGTGCGAGTTCGTCAAACTTGGATTCGATTTTGGCTGCCATCGATGAGAGCTCGCCGCCACGGTGCATGGCACGCTCGCCACACTGATCTTTGACACGTGCATCGAGCTCTGTCTGAATCGACATCCCTTTCTTGTTTCGAAAACCGGACATTAGAAGCGAACGAATTAGCTGTTCGCAGCGATCGTCGGATAGCGATGCTTCGCCCTGCAAAACCTCGCAACAATGTGCTGCCAACGAATCTAACTGGGCTTCGATCTCGGGGTTCGTCTTTGTTTCTGTGTTCATAATTGTGCCTGTCCTGCTGGTGGATGAAATGATCCGGCAAATCAACGGGAGAATACCGCGAGTCGCCGTGATCACGGATCGAAGACTGCTTGGTGTTGCAATGACTGTGCCAAGGTTCTGCACTCCTTCCGAGCGACGCTCTGTGGCGATCGCACCGAAAATCGGCTGGCGAAGAATCGACCACGCTGACTAGACAGTGACCAATATTTGGGAGTTGTGCCGAAAAACGTTAGAATAACGTCCCCCCTGCTCTGCCCTTCCCTCCCCTATTCGGAGCTTCTGATGACGCACAAATTGACGCGACGACGCTTCGCTAGCACTGGCGGACTTCTTGTGGCAGGCGGCTTAGCCACAGGATTGGCAAACCAACCGCAATACTCCTTCGCCGCGATCGAAGCGATCGAGCAGCAGCGTCTGATAGAGCTCGGCCTCAACGCGCTCGCCCGATCTCCCGATATGAATTACTTCGCTGACGGACACCGAGGGGCGGCGATGATTTCGGCACACCTGATGTGTGTGAATAACCAGTTCGACGATCAAGCAGCTCAGCGAATCAACCAGCTGTTTAATCTGAACTGGGCAAACTCGAAACTCTGCCAACCGTTCGCGGAAGGCGACCGAGTGGAAGACGCGACTGAACAGGTTGGCAAAGCCTTGGCCGAAGGCAGCGGTGTTCTTCGCGAAGTTGGCCATGATGCTATTTTTGCGATGCACGCCATCAAAGGCTTTCGCATGATGCCGCAGCTTGCGACCCAAGAACGAGTGACCGGTGTTTGCGAACTGCTGCGGTCGATCAAGCCTTGGCGCGACGTCGCGCCTGATCCGTCGATCGAACCACCGCCCTTTTCCAACGCGGTCGAAGCCTCTCGATTTGTCCTGCAAGAAGCGAGCGACGCGATCGACCGATTCTCCGGCTTTGGGCAAGGCTTCGCAGGACACATGCTGACGTTTGGCCAATCGCTGATCGAGATGGCGGCGATGGGTGATGTGGAATGGGCGGAAAGCTGCCGCGTCGCGTTTTGCAAATACGTTACGGTAACACGCCAAGGGCCAAAGGACGGTGATCGCAAAATCAAAGACCACCGGTTCAGTAAACTTCGGCCCGACGATACCGAATACTGGCAACAACGTGGCGATAAAACGCTGGGTATCGGGCATGTCTTTAAGTACCCCTACGCCTATTACGATTTGCTTTCACGCGCAAACTCGCCAGAACTTCGACAGTCATTCGACGCAAAGGCTTGGCAGCTCTTCTAGTCACAGGCCGCTTGCCTGACTGCACTCAATCGCCCGCTTGAAACCTTGTGGACAACCTTGCGGTACGAGCACAATCTCGGCCGTTTTAACGACAGTGCCGAGAAAACGCTTGTGCGCTGGCGCCCAGTCCCCCAGGATAAAGAACGACCCCACCTTTGCGGGTGAAAGTCTCTCCCATTCGGGACGCCTCCCACACCACTGCTGACGCGTTTCCGAAACGGGCAGATGACTTGCAGCGGGCACCTTGTCGCAATTCCCGGTGACAGCGTGCGAGCTGTCTTGATTTCAAGCACGGGAAAACAAGAGGACTGGAAACGATGAAGCATGGCAATCTTGCCGTTGTGATCGCCTTGGCCGGACTTGGCTTGATCACCAACATCGGATGCGACGGCAGCAAGGAAGCCCAAGGCCCTGAGGCTGGCGCGATTGAGGAGTACCTCAACGAGCACCCTGAAGAACGCGAGGACAACCCGGACGAATTCGAGAGTGAGGAGGACGAATTTGCGGCCGGAAGTTAGACGCATTTGAAGCGTTTTATTTCGCCCCAAGGGGCTTTTCTACCTGAGACTTGGGAGATGAGTTTGATGAGCAGACGTAGTGGCAAAAGCGGTTTCACATTGGTGGAGCTGTTGGTCGTGATCGCAATCATCGGAATCCTTGTCGGATTATTATTGCCCGCCGTTCAGGCGGCACGTGAGGCAGCTCGCCGAATGAGCTGCAGTAATAATTTCAAGCAAATCGGCTTGGCAATCCATAACTATCATTCCAACTACAAAATGCTGCCCGCCAATCGAGGCGGGACTGCACGAGTTCACGGAAACAATGCGCCGCAATCGCGGGAAGCTCGCCCGATCGGCGGCTCCTATGGCGGTAACAATCTTCACAACCTAAGCGTTCATGTTCAGCTTTGTCCGTTCTTTGAACAGCAAGGACTGTGGGATCAAATTAGCAATCCGTTCCGAGTTCGCGAGCCAGCGTCGGCGGCGGGGCAATACGAATTTAGCCCAATGGGCCCCAACGCGGATATCTCGTTGGCCCAGCATGCGCAATTCCAATACGATCCGTGGTTGACGGAGGTACCGATGCTTCGCTGCCCCAGTGATCCGGGGCAAGGCTTGGCCGCTCAGTCACGAGTCAACTATGGCATGTGTCTTGGCGACGCGTTGCAGTTCCAAAACACCGGCGGCCGCAACCAAGACGGCTCGTTCGCAAACCCTGGACACCCACGTGCGAAGTCAACTTGTCGGGGGATGTTTTTCCCGCGACTTTACACTCGATTCCGTGACGTCCTTGATGGACTATCCAATACGATCATGGCAGGCGAGATGAACACGCACCTCAACGATCGCAATGTAACCACACAAGCGGTCGACGAAGGCAACCTGGCACGCCTGATGGCCAACCCGTCGGTTTGCGCCGAAGATGTCGATGCCGAACGACCGCGTTTTTGGCATCCGACCAATGCAACGCTGACCGGTGGCAACCAGGGTCAACGCGGATTCAAATGGTCGAGCGGTTACTGCGTTCACACCGGAATCACAACGATCCTTCCGCCCAACAGCCCGATCTGCAGCAGCGGGCCGGGCACTTGGCGTCCGGGCATCTATGGCCCAAGCAGCCGACACCAGGGCGGAGCACACCTGCTGCTAGGAGATGGTTCGGTCGTGTTTATGACCGACTCGGTCGAAGCGGGACAGACGACAGCCGGGATGGTGATCTGGAATGGCACCGACGCTCGGTCGCCGGGAATGCCCAGTCCGTATGGCCTTTGGGGTGCGCTCGGAACGCGGGCCAACAACGAGATCATCGACGAACCGCTCAGCGAATAGCCGATGGGTTTACTGACGACCTCCCACAAGCAACGCTTGCTGCGTGGATGCTTGTGGGTGGTCGACGGACTATGACGAATACTTCGTCCCGCGATAGACCATGGTTCCGCTTTGTTGGGCAGCTTTGCGCGTCACCGCTGGCAAGTCTTCTTTGTGTGACAGCACGATCAATCGATCCCCTGCGGCAACGACGTCTGGCTGCTTCGGATTACGCAGCACTTCGCCGTTGACACGGCACAAAGCGACGACCACGGTGCCGCCATCACCGGTCAATTCGATCTCTTTGATCGTCGCGCCAACGAGCACAGAGTTATCCTTGATCGGGATCTCGATCATTCCCAACCCAAACGCTTCGAGGTCTTGGTTCATACGCCCGAATGCTTTGGCGTCACCCACCAACGTTTCAACACTTGGTGAGGAAATCAGATTGGCAATTTTGGTGGCGCCGATCATGGTTGGCAGGACGACTCGATCAGCACCACTACGCAATAGTTTTCGTTCGGTGGCTTCCGATTCGCCGCGTGCGATGATCCGAATGGTGCTGTTCAGTTCGCGTGCGGTCAGTGTGACAAACACATTGTGGGCGTCACCGTTTAGTACGGTTGCCAGGACCGAGGCACGCTCGATACCGGCCCGCTTTAAAATGTTTTCGTCAGATGCGTCACCGACAATGACGAATACGCCATTGCGTTCCGCATCGATCAGTCGTTCCGCATCACGGTCAACGACCACCAAAGGAATCCCTGTGGAACGCAGCTCAGTCACCAAAGTTTGCCCCACGCGACCGTAGCCACAGATGATCGCATGATTGTCCGTCTGTTCGATACCGCGGCTCATTCGGCGAGCTCCCAAAGCGCGTTGGATTTCCCCTTCGGCGATCATCTGAACGAATCCGCCAAGCACATAGATACCGGAACTGCAACCGGCAACAACGACAAGCAAGGTAAACAGTTTTAGGCCCGGATCGACGATCGGACGAACTTCACCATACCCCACACCAAAGACGGTGATGGCCACCATGTAGACCGAATCGAGCAAAGTCCAGCCGGCCAACGTGTAACCGATCACCGCAAGGATACAGGTGACACTGAGCACAAACATGCCCAATCGCATTTTATGAATCGAACTCGATCCAGACATTTGGCGGGTCACCCAAGCGGTTGCGGTCAACGGGTTACCGGATCAGCCTGACAAGGCCGACGTGCAAAGTCAACTCGCGAGGGCATCAAGGTCATCCCCCCGAGCGTTATTCAACGCTAGTGGCAGTTATCAGACCTGATCTTCAAGCTCATCTTTCAGACGAACCGCGCGTTCCTTGCGCCGTCGTCGGAGCGTTTCGAGATCGACTTGCTGTGTATAGCGTAGCGCCATCTCGACCAGCTTGGCGTGATCAATCGGCTTTGACAGGTAATCATCGCAACCGCCATTCAAACAGCGTTGTCGGTCGCCCTTCATTGCGTCAGCAGTCAACGCGATGATCGGCCAATCGATCCCCATCGAACGCAATCGCGCGGTCGCCTCGAGTCCATCGATATTGGGCATTTGCATGTCCATCACGATCAGGTCGAACAGCTGCCCCTGTTCCACTATCTCGCTGACAATACGGAGGGCATCACCACCGTCTTCGGCCGTAACGACATCGGCTCCTGCTTTTTCCAAGAAGTGCTGGCTGATGTGGCGAATGTCTCGGCGGTCATCGACCACCAAAATCTTAGCGGAGAGCGAAGGCAGGTTTTTAGCAACCGGTTCCTCCGGCTCATCACGCACAACAAGACTTGGTTTGACAAGTTCAATCTTGTCTTCGGACTCCAGCGGCAGACGAACGTAGAACGTCGAACCTTCGCCGAGATGGCTTTCCAGATCCATCTCGCCTTTCATCATGTCGACCAAGCGGTGGCTGATTGCCAGGCCTAGACCGCTTCCGCCAAACTTGCGACGTACAGAAGTATCGCCTTGCGAGAACGGTTTGAACAAACGCTCGATCTGTTCATCGGTCATCCCAATCCCAGTGTCTTCGACAGCGAACTGTAGCCATGGCGTGCCGTTTGCGAGGTACTTGACCTTTAACAACACCTGACCTTCTTCGGTGAACTTGATCGCGTTTCCGATCAAATTGATCAACACTTGGCGGAGACGTTTGGAGTCGGCGTTAATCGACTTGGGCACTTTGCCTTCGAATTGCACATCAAATTCGACACCTTTTTCCTCGGCACGAACCTGCATCAGCGACTGAATGTCAGCGACCAATTCCGGGAGCGGACAATCCTGAGGATCGATATCCAACTTGCCCGCTTCGATACGCGACAAATCCAGAATGTCGTTGATTAACTCCAACAGGTACTCGCCATTGCGTTTCATGATCAGAACGCAGTTTCGATTGTCGGGATCATCAAGATGACCGAGCAACACATCGGCATATCCCAAGATCGCCGACATTGGGGTACGAATCTCGTGACTCATATTGGCCAGGAATTCGCTTTTGCTGCGACTGGCCGCCTGGGCCGCTTTTTCGCTTCGTTTTAAGCGACGCTCCTGAGCCTTGCGGTCAGTGATGTCTTGAATAATCGCGCTCACCGCCGAGACATCGCCACCGGATTGATCGCGGTCTTCGACTGTCCCCAGCCAAAGCGGATAGAAGCTCGCCAACCATGTCCGGCGATCAGGCGTGGCCAAGGTGGTGCCAACGATTTCGACCCCAACCATTTCTTGGCCAGACTTAAAAACTTGTTCGTAGATCGGGATCAGCTGATTCGTTAATGCGGGGATCGCTTCGCTGATGTGTCGGCCGATATGGTCAGCGATTGGCAACCCATCGATTTCCGCAAGAGCCTCGTTCACTCGCAAGAATCGATAGTTACTGTCGACCAAGCACATCCCGACCGGGGCGGCTTGATAAATCAGTTCCAATTCGCGCTTCTGCTTTTCAAGCTCCGTACGGATCATCCCCAGGCTTGTTTCGGCACGCACCTGGTCTTCGACATCACTGACGGTCCCCACCCATTCACGTGTCGAACCGTCGATATTCAAAACCGGTACCGCTTCGACAAAGAACCGGCGATAGGACTGGCTCTCATGGTGCCAGATACGGCCCGTGGTTTGATACAGATTCCCTTCGGCGACGGCGCGTTTCCAATTGCTCGCCAAAGACACACGATCGTCGTCATGGATCGCATCCAGCCAACCGTTGCCTTGATGCTGAACCCAAGACTGGCCGGTGTATCGCTCCCAGGAAATCTGTGGCGTCAAAAATTCACCGTCTGAACTTGCGGTCCAAACGATGCTGCGAGTGCCACGCAAAATCGCATCGTGTCTATCTTTCGCTTCTCGCAATCGCAGCTCCGTCTCTTCCCGCTGCGCGATTTCTTCTTTGAGCTTTTCAATCGTCGACGCGATCGATGGGAGAGCCATCAACTGCGGCATATGACGAATCAAAACGATGACGGTGACCCAAGAGATAATCGCAGTGAACGCCTTGACCAGTCCCGAGACGCGGTAAATAGGATTCCAAAAAATGATCGCTTCGATCAGGTGGACCGTACCGCATGCAAGGATGAATGCGGCGAATAGCAAGAACAGCTTTGGAAACGGAAAGTCACGTCGCTTGTGAGAGAACCAAATCAACGCGATCGGGATCGCGAAGTATGCGCCAAAGATTGCGACGTCGGAAAAAATGTGCATCCAGCCCAAGAATTCGGACCAGTTTCCACAGTACCAACGCGCCGGGAAGTCATCGGTTTCAAATAGCTTTTGAAAGAATTCGACCATCGCGATGTGGGGGCAGCACGTCGTGCCGAGCTGCCCGGGACGCATGCACAAGCATTCGCCCACAAGTGCAGATACCGAGAGCACGGGTTGGTGGATCCATCGCCGATCGGTCGGCTGTGGATGCCATAGTCTACCCTAGAATCGTTGCCCTGCTAGCCTTCCCCTCTTTGTGCTTAGCCCGCTTTGTCCGCAGTCATATCGCATCGCTGTCGGCTTGGGAGTCTGCTGGCGGCCTTATCGAGTCGACGCTTGGCGTGGAGAAACGCCAACGATTCGCATTACCCGAGCGATTGTATTTCGACGGTATCCTCCGCCTCGGCGCTCGTACTCACGAACCAGAAGCTGAGCTTTTTTCGCAGTCCACTCCCCCGGTTGGCCACCAAGATTTCCTCGCAACAAACGGTCGCGGATCTCTCGCCTTAAATGGGGTTTGGTGTATCGGTAGTCATTGATAGGGTTCATCTCTCATCTCGCGTGGAAGACACAACAGATCATGTTTCCACGCAGATGCACAACGTATGCCAACTGTCCAACTTGACGCAGGCCGACATGCGAACGCGATATTTTCGATAAAAAATGCGGGGCAAACGCTCGAAGACCGCCCATCACGGACGCTCCCAAACCAACAAAAGCTCCTGTCACGTGACCGAAACACTTCCGAGAAGAGATCCGGTCGTCCGTCGAACCTTGCCGTTTACGGTCAACGGTTCGCGGGGTTTCGGCAACGCAATCAGTTCACTTTCATCTCGATTCGCTTCTCCGCACCGTTAGAATAATACGTAACGTTTTCCCAGCTCCTACTTTTCAACAGAGACCTGTTTTGCAGCGTGACCTCCGAGACGCACTTCGTGCCGAAACCAGTTCCTCTCATGAGCAACTCGATCGCAAGATGCGAGGACTCGACCTGTTCGGTTCGACTTGCCATTACGCTGCGTACCTGAGTTTGATGCGTGCCCTGCATGTTGCATTGAGCGGACACGTCAATCGCGTCGCCGCGTTGTTGGAGCTCGCACCCAATGACGAATTAATCGCCTGTCTGGATCGAGACCTGATCTCCGCCGACCAACTCGCTCCGCTGATCGACCCTCCATGCGAGCTGGGCACAAACGCAGTGAGCGAATCACCAGATGCTGTCGACTGGGGCACCGCGTACGTCATCGAAGGCTCTTCAATGGGCGGAGTGTTTCTCTATCGCCAAGCCAAGGACAAGTTGCCAGAAGGAATCGGAACCGAGTTCTTACAACAGCTCTCCGAAAATGCGGCCAAACGTTGGCCTGTGTTTACCGCAGGCTTGCGGTCCGCCGAAGTCCAGCCGGAACCGGCCATTCGCGCGGCCAAAGGGACGTTCCGCAAAACGGAGGAATTCCTCGCACAGATCCTTGATCGACTCGGGCTACCTCACGAACCGGCAACCTGAGTGACGGCAGTGGATGACGATTTAGCACGAGTTCTGTGCTTCGCAGTAATGCGCCAGCGTTTCGAGCAACTCTCGCCTCACGATAGGCTTCGTCAGCACATCATTCGCGCCCACAGCAGTGGCTTGCTGCTGCGTCTCTGAAACGGCATCCGCGGTCAACACGACGATCGGAATTTTCTGATTGAACTCGCGAATCTTCTGTGTCGCCTCCAGGCCATCCATTTCTGGCATCTGAATGTCTGTGACGATCGCGGTGTATTGGTCCGATTGCTGTTTAACGTGCTCCAGCAACTCAACGCCACTGGATACGATCGTCGCGTGCCCCCCGGCCGCTTCGATCACTCGTTGCAGAATCATCTGCGTCGCGGTCGTGTCTTCGGCAACGAGGAACTTGCAACCCTGCAACAGCTCTTCGACCGGCGCACTCAACCGGGGCCTCTCCGATTCGGAGGGCTCAGGAACGTCCGCGGGATGCAACGGCACCGTAAATGAAAACACGCTCCCCACATCGACGCGACTTTCGACGTGCATTTTCCCGCCCATCAATTTGACCAAGCGGCGGCAGATAGCCAGCCCCAGTCCGGTGCCTCCGCCCGTCTTTGCACGTCCTTTCGTCTCCGATTGCATGAACGGCAAAAAGATCCGCTCCAAATCATCTTCGGGAATACCGCATCCGGTATCAGCGACTTCGACGTTGATGAATTTTCGCTTGGTACGATTTTTCGTTTGTGTCACTCGAACGTCGACACTTCCGCCGGGTGAGAATTTGATCGCGTTGCTGATCAGATTCAAAACGACCTGCCGAATGCGAATCGGGTCTGCCTTTACACCCAACGGCAGATCTTCATCGAACGCCAGTGCGAGCGAAGTCTTGCTTTCTCTTGCCCTGACCTGCATCAACTCCATTGAACGTTCGAACAATTGACGCAGATCGAATGCTTCGTCCTGAACCTCCAGCTTACCGGCTTCCAATTTCGAAAGGTCCAGCAAGTCATTCACGATTTCGACCAAGTACTGGCCGTTGTCCCGCATCGTACGAACGAGTTCTTCTTGCCCGGACGAAAGCTCACTTTCGAGCAACAGTTCACAGATACCCAACACCGCTGTCATCGGTGTGCGAATCTCGTGACTGATATTTCCCACCAAGGCACTCTTGGCACGGTTTGCGGCATCGGCCGCACGACGGCTTTCATGTAGTTCCCGCAACAGGTCATGGCGTTCGATGGCATTATCGACAACGCGAAACATCACCGAAGGATAGATCGAATCTTTGGTGATATAGTCCTGGGCGCCCAACTGCAAAGTGCCACCCGCATCGTGGCTCATCGTGCTGCCGGTAAGGACAACAATTGGGAACTTCGGAAAGCCCGTGGGGCGACGAATCTGCTCCAAGAAGTCATTGCCAGAAAGCTTTGGCATGTGAACGTCGACGATCACACAATCGATCGGCTCGGGATGATCCAGGCACAACGCGAGCCCCGACTCGCCATCATCGGCTTCAAGGAAACGGTACCGACGCTGCGGCGCACCTTGCATCAGCGCCGAGCGCACGCGCGCACGATCTTCCTCGCAATCATCGATCAAAAGGATTCGCTGTACCCGGTCCACGCGATTATCGTTCATCAGATACTCTCGCGCGGCAGGATCGAACGGGAATCGGGGGCAATTGCAACCACATTCAGCCAATAGTCGAGCGTTATATCGAGCACCTCAATCATCGCAGAGGTTTCAACGCGTTTGACATGAAACGAGTTGATTCCCAACTGATAAGCTTGTCGAATCTCAAACGGATTCGCCGACGTCGAGAAGACTAACTTCGGGACAAATTCGAACGCGGAATTTTGCTTTAACGCCCGCAAGACTTCCATCCCGCCAATGACGGGCAGGCGAAGGTCCAAGTAGATCAATGTTGGCGCAGCATCGCCGATCGCGTTCAACAGCTCCTCGCCGGTTCGGAATCGATGCAACCGAATCACTCGACCGGTTCGCCGAACCGCTGCTTCGATCAGCTCAAAATCCTCGTCGTTATCTTCCAATACCCAGAACTGCACCACGCCAGCGATCATAAACCCGGCTCCCATCCGACAAAGAACGTCGTCCCCTCCTGCTTGCCGGATTCGGACCGACCTGGCTGCACGACGACTTTCCCGCCATGTCGTTCGACAATCCGTCGAACAATCGTCAAACCCGCTCCGCTGCCGCCACCATATTGATTGTGTTGGTGCAGGCGCCGGAAGATTTCAAACACTTGATCCCGATAGCGTTCGTCGATACCAATCCCATTGTCGCGAACGTAAATCACATTGTTTCCATACTCGGAACAATCTTTAAACGGCGAATCAAGGTATTCAACCTGCCCGACTTCGATCCATTTCTCATCTCGATCATTATATTTGATCGCGTTAGAGATCAGGTTCATCAGTATCTCCCGAACACAGGCGAAGTCGCCAACGATCGTTTGGGGGCTACTGACACGAATCTCAACCCCGTCTGGGGCACGCCCGCTGAACAAAATATCACAGGCCTGAGAAAACGCGTCCTGAAGCTCGAACGTTTCCCACTGCAGATCCTGCCGACCAACCCTTGAAAAGCGTAGTAGCCCGTCCAGCAGCTCACTCATTCGTCCGACCAAACGTTTTAACCCCACCATGCCCCGCTGGTAGGTCGAATCGTCTTGTGGCCCTTGCTCAAGCAAATACAGATAGTGGTTGATCCCCCGCAGCGGCTCCTTCAAATCGTGCGACGCGGCATACGCGAAGGCATCCAGATCGGCATTCAGTTGCCGTAACTCTTCGTTGATCCGATGTACCCTTGCGGCTTGCTCCACCACAACGCTGTTGAGTGTCGACTGCAGTGTCCCGGCGGCCTCACGATCGGTAGGCGTCCACGGCCGCGACCGCCCGTCGACCTCCTCTGTGAACTTCGCAAACGATTTTCGTGGTGACAACCTGCCGCTTTCGTCTGCTTCGTTCTTTGCCGGATCGCCAGCCCACTGGATCGTCGACGAATAGGGACCACGGAAAAACAACAGCTCACCTGCCTGGCGACGGCCCAACCGAATGGCCAACATCCCTGCCGTTGTCGCTTGATAATCCGCGGCTTGGGGGAACCAATCGGCGATGCAATCGGTCAAAAAGATATTGTCGTCACCTTGCTCATCCAATCTTATTGCCAGCTCCGCTGTCTGCTCTTCATCGGGTGTGCTTCCCCAACACGCCACGTGTGCTCCTTGGCGAAATGCCAGACCGTCGGCGTTTAACAGGTCCACCAACCACGGCGCCGCTTCGATGATCGCTTGCTGAAAATCATCTTGACTGGCGAGCTTGGAAATATGCTTGGCAATGCTTTCGCCAATCGCGACACGCTGAGCCAACAAGTCTTCCTGTCGGCGGCTGGAGAGATAAGTTGACAACAGCGACCCGGCCAACTCGCAAACATCACGCTGAACCGGCGATAGCAGCTTCGCGCCACGATGATGGCACGCAATCAAGCCCCAAAGACGATCGCCATTCAAGATCGAAATCGACATACTCGCGCCAACGTTCATGTTGCGCAAGTATTCCAAGTGGATCGGTGAGATCGCACGCAACTGCGCATACGACATGTTGATCGGCTTGGGCGAGACTTGATCGCCGTCCGTTGACACCATTGGCGGGCACATCGAGACCGCATCGACATTCACATCCGCTAGCAATCGGATCCAGTTCAGCTCGTAGAGCTTTCGGGCGGGAATCGGAATGTCGCCGGCTGGATAATGCAGTCCCAGAAACGCTTCCTGATCCTCACGTTTTGCTTCGGCGATGACACTGCCGTGATCGTCTTCGTGAAACCGATAGAGCATCACACGATCGAATCCGGTGAACTCACGGATGATCTCGATTGTCGATTGATAGACGTCTTCGAGTCGCTTGCCTTCCAGTCCGGCAAACAATTGACCGATCAGCTCGGCACCAACCGAATCGGTCTCGTCGTGAGCCTGCTCGAACTCGATTAGATAGAGGTCGCCACACTGGTGCGCCGACGCCACGACATTTCGATGCCTTAGCTGGAAGGTTTGCCGGACACGCTTGCCTTCGCGGATTGGCGTGATCGAGTCAACAAGTTCGCCCAAGCGAGCATCAAACTGCTCGATGCGTTGCCCAAGGCAATCGGGGACAGAAGTCGCCAGCCATTCGTCAACGTTTTCGCTCGCAGAAACGATCACCCTGTCGCTGACTCGCACCACGAGCAAGCAACCGTGGGGCTGAATCGTGGCCGGAATATGGATTGGCTCACGATCGCAATTGGTCAGTTCAACCGGTCCCTGTAGCAGAGTCCCAGGCAGAAAATACGGCTCCATTGGCAGTCATCTTGATCATTGGCGAAAAATGCTCCTCGTGTTGTAGGTGACGCACCTACAATAACGTGATCGCTTGATTCTTCGGTCTGCTGATCCGCCGAACTGCCATAGGTCGACCATTGTGCAGAATTCGATCGAATATAACGGACCTAACATAGACCCGATAGCCATTCGATTACCCCAGACCGCGGATTACCAATAATCGCCGTTCCGTCATCTCTTCGATCGAATAGCGAATGCCTTCGCGCCCCAAGCCGCTGTCTTTCACACCTCCATACGGCATGTGGTCCACCCTCCAAGATGGTATATCGCCGATGACGACACCTCCAACAACCAGCTCGTCCCAAGCTTTCATCGCCTTGTACAGGTCTCGCGTAAACACGCCAGCTTGCAACCCAAACCGACTGTTGTTGATTTCTTGAATCGCCTCATCAAAGCTTTCAAATCGGCTCAGCACTGCGACAGGACCGAATGCCTCTTCAGCACAAATCGGCAACTCTGAGGGAACGTTTTCGAGGAGTGTCGCCTCGACCATCGCGCCGTCGCGTCCACCGCCACACAACAACGTTGCGCCTGCGGCAATCGCTTCGTCAATCCACTGCTTCAATCGCTCGCCTTCGTCGGCAGAGATCACTGGCCCGATGAACGTGTCATCGTTTTTGGGATCCCCCATCTTAAGTCGCTTGGTCGCCGTGACGAACTTGTCACGAAACGATTCATACACCGCGTCGTGCACTAAAACACGTTGAACGCCAATGCAGCTTTGCCCCGACTGATAAAACGCACCGACCACCATTCGCTCAACCGCATCATCCAAGTCGGCATCTTCGTCGACAACACAAGCGGCATTCCCGCCCAGTTCCAGCAGGACCTTCTTCTTGCCAGCCTTTGCCTTGAGCGCCCAACCGACTTCGGGCGACCCGGTAAAGCTGAGTAGCTTGAACCGATCATCGGTCGTCAACGCCTCAGCCGCATCACGATGACAGGGCAGAATTGAGAACGCGCCATCAGGCAACTCGGTTTCCGCCAAGACCTCGCCGATCAACAATGCCCCGATCGGCGTCCGACTGGCCGGCTTGAGCACGAAGGGGCAACCGGCGGCGATCGCCGGTGCGATCTTATGAGCGGCTAAGTTCAACGGAAAATTGAATGGCGAGATCAACGAACAGGGCCCGATCGGGACGCGGCGGTCCATCCCGCGATAGCCTTTCGCACGAGCCGAGATCTCCAGGTTCAACACTTCGCCTTCGATCCGCACCGACTCCTCGGCAGCGATTCGAAACGTGTCGATCAGTCGCGACACTTCCCCGCGACTGTCTTTAATCGGCTTGCCCACTTCGACACAAAGGCTTTGCGCCAACTCCTCGGCACGCTCTTGAAACCGCGACACACAGTGACTCAAAATTTCCTGACGTTTATACGGCGGCAGCTTCCGCATCGCATCCGTCGCCTGCACCGCCGCGTCGATCGCTTGGTCAATCACCGCCGCATCGGCGACTGAAACCTTGGTAACGACATCGCCGCTGTACTTGTCGGTGACATCGATCGTCGCTTGAGAGTGCTGTGATTTGTTGGCGAGGTAATAAGGATACTTGGCTTGAATCGTCATGGCACCAAACGCGAAGAGTTGAGAGGTCTTGTCAGATTTTACAAGACCGCCAATGGGTTGCGTTTCGATTCGAGTGTCCCGCGGGTCACGCCAAGACGGTTGGTCGCCTTCAACGTTTGCCATACGCTGGCCCCGTCGATTTCGCCACGCAGTAGTTGGCGATACAAATCGAGAGTCCGCTTGGTTTCGCCAGCATTCTCTTCCAGCAACTCGACGCGGAACCAATTGACACCAGCGTTTAGCAATTCGCCGGTCGTCTCGGCACCGCTCTGCGGCGTCGCGTTGTAAAGCGTATTGCGACAAGCGACGTCGGCGTTCAATGGATGTAACGCACCGACACGGTCACGCAACTGAACCACGTGTTCGTCGCAAGGACGTCCACAATTCGTTTTATTGGTCCCGGGCGACAACACGCTACAGAACACACAGTGCTCCATGTGGAACATCGGGATGTGCTGGTGAATCACGACCTCTAACCAATGTGACGGCAGCGAATTGACAAGGTCTCCCAATTGGTCTCGGTTCAGATCGTAAGACACAGTCGCTCGCTCGGCGCCCAACGACCGGATCCATTCCGCCGAACGATGATTCGCAACGTTTAGCGAAAAATCGGCAACCACCGGCATCCCTTTGCCATGAAAGTAACCGAGTGCCGCCAAGTTGCGTGCCAAAATCAAATCTGCGCCATGTCGCTCAAGCACTCGCAGCAAACCGGTCTCGCCAGGCTTTTGCATCCGCACCGTCGCGATTCCGAACGGCACGCCGCTCGGCCGAACGATGTCGGCGACCTTGGCATACTCGCGGATGTCATGGAAATCAGCGTAAATCAGATCAGCACCTGATTCGGCGGCCGTTTGCACTTGCTCCAGCGTCCGGCATAGCAACGCGAGCTTGGGGGATGCATTCGACGCAGACTCTTCGGCAGCTTCCTCGGCAACGATTGGTGCCAACATCGCTTGAGCGGCATCTCTGCGAATCTGACGCGGGGAGGAGCTCGCTAGTGCCACATCCAGTTTTTCGGTGACTTGACGACGAAGCTCGTTCAACAGGCTGGCGGGGACCATCGGTCCGCCTTCGATTGTTACGTTCAAGTCGCGAAGTGAGAACTGCGTCGTCCCCAACCGCTCCAGCTTGTCACGCAACATCGCTTCGTCAGCCGGATGTTTGCGAGCGACTTCCAGCAATTGCTCCGACTTCACAGTGACTTGTTTCACCGTGACTTGCTTCACCGTGACGTCTGCGGTTTGATCCGATGTGGCGGCAACCGAAGCGGTGATCGTCAGCGGCTGGCCAACGATTGCTTGAACGGCAAAGTCAACGTCCAGTCTGCGATTCGGCTTTCCGGTATCGAAAGTTTTTCGCAGTCGCTTGTTTAGCTGCGGGTCGTCGTTTTTAAAGACGGTTGCGTCGTCTTCGATTGATTCCCAGTCGATTTCGCCACGGCCGAAGCCGATCCAAACCGCGTCACCGGACAACGCTTTTTTGACACCTTCACCAGAACGAGTACTGATGGAGTAAACGCGTCCGCCTTCCATGGCTTGCTCGCTGCCTTCGCGATTGATCGACTCGATGCCCAGTCCGTCGCCAAGTGCAAGGTCGGCCTCAAGCGTCGTGAGCACTTGTTCGTTGCGAACCTGTTCGACACGGCCCAAGCGAATACCGCGTTTTGCACTCTGTTTTCCAGGGACCAATCGCTTGTGGTCGTTGCCTTCGAGCCAACCCGGTGAGAAGCCACGCGAAAACGATAGCTCCATTTCTTGCTGAGCCCGCTGGTCGATCGACACAGTGCCTTGCTCGAACGCTTGATCGATCGCCCGCCGATAGTGACCGGTGATGTTCGCGACGTATTCAGGTGTCTTTAATCGTCCTTCGATTTTTAGTGATGCGATTCCCGCATCAATCAGCGCGACAATCGAATCGTATCCGGCGAGGTCTTGCGGGCTAAGCAGATACCGAACGTCGCCAAGGTCAACGTCCTCGCCATCGCAAACGACTTCGTATGGCAAGCGGCAAGCTTGTGCGCACTGCCCACGGTTGGCGCTTCGTCCGCCGAGGGACTCGCTGGTCAAGCACTGCCCGGAATAGGCGACACACAATGCTCCGTGGATAAAGACCTCCAAAGGCATCGTTGTGTGTGCGGCAATCTTGGCGATTTCCTTGGTGGAGAGCTCCCGTGCGAGGACAACGCGACTGAGCCCTAAACGCTCGGCAACCGCAATCGTTTCGGCGCTTGTGAGGCTCATCTGTGTGCTGGCATGAATTTCAAGCTGCGGGCAGATTTCGCGGACCAGTCGGGCGACGCCAAAATCCTGGACCAGGACAGCGTCGACGCCTGACTCGGCAATCCGTTCGATCAGTGGCACTAGACGCGGCAGCTCGCTGGGAAACACCAGCGTGTTCATCGTGGTGTAACCTCGCACGCCGCGGCGATGCAGAAACGGCATCAATTCGTCGAGGTCATCCAGATGGAAATTTTGGGCCCGATGACGGGCGTTGAAACCGCAATCCAATCCGAAGTAAATTGCGTCGGCCCCGTTTTCGACTGCCGCCTGGGCACAGGCCCACTCACCCGCCGGGGCCAGAAGCTCGGGTCGAAGACGGACAGTTTCGGTCGTTTCAAGTTGCTGCGATTCCATGCGTGAAGTATGGCCGACCGATGCGGCATTGCGTAGGGTATTTTCTGACCGACACCCCGCCCCCCACTACCGATACCCGCATGAGCGCCCCGACGCCCGCCCAAAAGCTGCCCGCGATGTGGCTTTCGGTGTACCTTTCCTTGGTCGGCTACTCGGCATTGTTGGCCTTTGCGGCCGCTTTGATGCCGGAGCACTGGATGACGTCGATCACCGAATCGATGGGATTAAAGTCATTTGCAACAATCCCGGTCGCGTTCTACCTCGCCCGGCATCTCTCACTACTCTACGGCTTCATCGGGGGCGGGCTGGTCTACCTTACCCGCAACCTCAACCGATTCCGCGATTTGATCGGCACCCTAGCGGTCGCAGTGATCGCTCTGGGGATCCTGCAAGGCATCATCGACCTGCAAGCCGGAATGCCCCTGTGGTGGACGCTCGGCGAATCGATCAGCACCATCATCGGAGGCCTGATCATGCACTGGCTACACCGCCACTGCGACAGCAGCCAACACGATGCTTAGCCGTTAGTAGTACGCAGGAAGCCTGCCCTGTTGCTTCTTTGCATACCAACTTTTCTCAACACCTTCGGGACGCGAATTGTCCGGCGGATGCAACTTGGCAAGATCTGGAAGTTCATCCGGAAAACCGATCAGCTGACTTGCCAATACAGAATCCCGCTCCACCGCCAAGTCCACGATTCGCATCCACATCGTCCTCCAACGCAATAGCCTAGGCGAATTGAGATCGACTTGACGAATCAATCGCTTCACAGAGGCAACTTCGCTAACCAGCATTCCATCAGGCGAAACTACAACGTTTTCCGAGGTCAAGAGGATCAACGGATCTTCGAGCTGTGCTCCACCTTTGACCGCATTACATCGCCGGCAAGCATAGACAAGGTTGAAATAATCAAGCTCCTTTTTGGGCGACAGACGTTGTGGTTCGAAGTGATCAAGGTCGAACTCACAAGTTACCTGCCCCCACATTTCGCGTTTCAGACAATAGACACAGCGAAAGATAAACTCGTCGCGCAACCAAGGGCGAAACGAACGGTAAGAACTGTACCCCAAAGGGCCATGAGTCCTCTCGTGCCTCGGCTCCGGGTAACTGAAAATCACCCTTCAGAATTCGTTGACCCGGGTTCCATTTCAAGAAGATATCGGTGCAGTTTCCGTGCGCCGTTCATTGGCAATGCGACTTCAGTTTCGACGTGCTGACGCATCTGCTCGGTAAGCCTCGCGAGCTCAAGCTGCCCTTCAGGCGACAGGGAACCTTGAATCTCCCCATCGATAAGTTCGAGCCTTCATTGATTCAGTGTTTCAGTCCATTCTGTTGAACCGGGCTTCTGCAACGTCAAGCTCAGCACGTTTTCCACAACGAGCCTGACATGCTCATCGCCCAAACCAGACTCATGAAGCGTCATCGCGACAGCCCGCATTGCCGCAATTCCATATTCCAATTGATTGGAATCAGCGTTCAGCCCCCGCCCTGTCTCCACTAAATGAGCCTCAAGGCAACTAAGAAACTGACGAAACCACGAGTCCGCATTCTCGTCGATAGCAAGCTTGTCAGAATCAGGCTGCTTCTTGAGTGCCATCGCTGGAATCTGAATCCTGAATTTTGGAAGCCAATTGTTTTAGCGCAAATTCGGCAGCCTGACGGTAATGCTGAAGGGTGATTCTGTTCGAGTCTGAATCACTCTGGGCGATTTCCTTCGCTTTGCTAGCAACGTTTTCGGCAAAAGCAGCTTTCCACTCCGCTAGCGCATGCAACGCGTCCGCTTCAATTTGGTATGACGCCTGCTGATTCATCTTGGTCTCCCTCGAGCGTGTCGACAAAACAATCTAGCAGTCGGCGTTTCGGGAGTTAATGCCAGTTCTGCATTACTGACAAACCATCGTGAATCCGCCGCCGGGGGCGAGCTGGATTTTCAGGGGTTCGCCGTTTTGACGGGTGAGACGTTCGACCTGGACTTCGTTTGGCTTTGACTCGTCCATCGAGCCGTCGCGATACAGCGTGATTTGCTTCACTTCCGAAGGCAAGAAATCCAGCGAGAGTTCAACTTCACGCGCATCCCAATTCGTCATTCCTCCGACATACCAAATATCGCCCTGACGCCGGGCCAGCACGATGTACTTGCCGGGTTCGCCCACAACAAACTTGGTCTCGTCCCAAGTGGTTGGAACTTGGGCGACAAAATCGAATCCCGGCTGCCCTTCGTAGGAATCCAAGGTGTCAGCGACCATCGGCATCGGATTTTCATAAACGACATACATCGCCATGTGATGACAACGCGTTCCCATCACGACCGGCCGCAGATCGCGTGGCTCGAACTCCGCTCGTGAAACCGACCGAAAGCCACCTTGATGATAGTCAACCGGCCCGGTCAACCCGCGAGTGTAGGCGACATTCACGTTGTGATCCGGCGTGCATTTGTCGCTCCATTTTAGGTACTCCAGATTCAACACGCCCTCGCGATTGAACAGATTTGGAAACGTCCGCTGTTCGCCGCTGTATTTTGGACTGCCGTGAATTTGAATGTGCAGCTTGTGCTTGGCAGCGCACTTGAGCATCCGCTCGGAGAATTCGTTCATCGCTTGGTCGTCTCGGTCCAGAAAGTCGACCATCAAACCTTTGATTCCCCAGGACTCATACGCTGCGAACGCTTCTTCGAGTTGACGGCTGAGCGGTTCCCAGTGAACCCACAATCGAATGCCGACGCCACGCTGTTTGGCGTACTCGATCACCTCCGGCAAACGGATCTCCTCACGCGCCGTGCAAACATCAGCCTCTGCCCCGGGTTGGCCATACCCAACTTTGGATTGTTTGTACCAAGCGTATCCGTCGCCGGATAAACCATGGTAGGCGATGTTGTGCTTGGCGCAAAAATCGATGTAACGGCAGTGACGTTTGAACGAAGCGTCCGAATCGGCTGGCAACTCAAAGTCTTTCTCGAACACTCCGTTCCACCAGTGAAACGTTGTTTTGCCTGGCTTCAACCAAGCGTAGTCGCCTTCGGCAGGTTCGTTCAAACACAACAGCAAGTTACTTTCCAATAACTCGCCCGCTTGATCTGCAAGCATCACCACACGCCAAGGGCTTTCAAGCGGCAGATCACCTTGGACGCTGACCGCTGGCTGATCCAGGTGCGGCGACAACCGAAACTGAAGCCCACTGCCCTCACCAGCCGGATGCTGCAGGTACCCGCCAGCGAAATGCCGAACACTGGCTTCGGTGATCGCGGCAGCACTTCCATCTTGCCAAAGGAACAGGGCTGGCATTTCGATCAAACGATCCTGCGGCAGCTTGTCAATCGCTTGGCGGTCATATAGCGATTCGTGATTATTGATGAAGTTGTCAAACGTGTTGAACAGAACATCCGGCGAGCCCTGCACATCAAACTGAGTGGACTCGTCTTGAATCGTAATCGTTGAGACCTTGGCTTGTTCCGGAATGCGGTAGCGAAACGCGACTCCATCGTTGTAAGCACGCAGTTCAATTTGCCATCGCAACCCCGAACGATTTTCCAGGTCAAACACCGCGAATCGCGCACGTTCTTGGACCACATCGGTTTTGCCCCAAGGCAACGTAAACGCGTTTTCGACCTCGCCCTGCTTTGCCTCATTGATACGGATGACTTGATCGTCGGCCAGTTCACCGGCGAGTACGGGCCGAATCACTGACGGGGAGATCACCGTGCGGTCTTGACGACGAACGGAATATCGCGGCACGCCGTCTTTACCAAGCGACTCGAGCACGATGACATTCTTGCCATCCGGTGAACGCACCTCGGACGCATTTGCGGTGCAAAAGATAACACTGAAGGCAAAGACGTTGGCCAATAACACGGCCGACGTTTGAAACATTCGCTGGATCAACAACATTGACTTGGGAGGGCTGGTGACGAGAGGCGGGAATAGCTTGGGGGATCAAAAGAAAAGCGGCTGATCAGGACGATGCCTGATCAGCCGCGTTCAGTTTAGCCGAATTGAAACAGCCACGTTGTGTTGACGAGTTCTTGGGAACCTAAGTTCCGAGCAATTTCGAATCACGTAGCCATTCGACAAATCGCTGTGGCCAGTCGCCAGCCGCGGAGTTTGTCCCCGGACGATAGCCAAAGCCATGGCCGGCGTTCGCATAAACATGCATCTCACATGGCACACCGGCTTTCTTGTACTTCAAGTAAACCTCTGCCATTCCGATCGAGATGTCAGGCCGGTCGTGATAGCCATAGGCAACGAAAGCGGGAGGCATGCCCTTGTGCACAGTGAAGGTGCCGGACTTGCCCGGATAAATCAGGCCTTGAAAATTAGGCCGACTGCTTTGTTGCTCGACCGGGTCCGAAGAGCTCGCGTCGCCATCATCTGGTTCCATCGCGGCATAAGCAGCCAGTTCGCCGCCAGCGGAAAACCCAAGGATGCCAATCCGATCTGGATCGATCTTCCACTCGCTGGCGTTCAACCGAACCGTACGGATTGCACGACGCGTGTCGTCCATCGCGTGGCCCTTTAAGGTGTAGATGGAGTTCGGTTCGTTCGACAGCCGATAACGCAACACAAATGCGGCGATTCCGTGATCGGCGAACCATTCGGCCAGCGAGTCACCTTCGTGTCCCAAACACAACATGCGGTGTCCTCCACCGGGCGCGATAATCACGGCAGTTCCTGTCGCTTCGTCTTCTTTGGGCAGGTAAGCGGTGATCGAAGGGTGATGAACGTTGGTCACATTGGTACCATCGAGCTTTTCCTCTTCGTGCATGCGTTCGACCGATCCGGGTGCGCCATCTTTCCAAAGCGGGATCCGCTCTGGTGACGCGGCAGCGACAGACTGAACACAACTGACGACCAAACATCCGGTTGCCAGCAGGGCAACGAGGCGGGGGGCTTGAACCATTGGAGGCTCCTTGCTTCGAATAAGTTGAAGGGAGGGGAACAGAAACTGTATCCCAAGTCGCCGCCCATTGCGACTATTTGGCCCGATGCACAAACTCTAGCCAACGAGCACACGTTTTATGTCGCTGCCATCGCGAATCAACCTTGTCACCCTGGGTGTCCACGACGTTGCCGCGTCCACCGCGTTCTACGAGCGACTGGGCTGGCACAAGTCGACGGCGTCCAACGAAAGCGTCACGTTTTTCCGATCCAATGGCACCGTACTGGGACTGTTTTCAAGAAGCTCGCTCGCCGAAGACGCCCAAGTTCCGAACAGCCATCCGGGATTCTCGGGTGTGACGCTGGCACAAAACTTCGATAGTGAAGCAGACGTAGACGCGGCCTACCAACACGCACTCGATTGCGGCGCGAAAGCTGTCAAGGATCCGGAGAAGGTCTTTTGGGGCGGCTACTCGGGATACTTCGCCGACCCCGATGGGCATTTATGGGAACTCGCGCACAATCCATTTATGCCGCTGAACGACAATCAACACATGGAACTTCCCTAGCGGTCGATCAGGCACCTATTCGCTACGCGGCGCGTCATCGCTTGCGTCCAAGCCTTCCTGTTCGAGCTTTTCACGGATCAGGTGCAAACGCCGCTCGACGGTTCGTTCGGAACAATCAAGCTGTGTCGCGATTTCGGCATTGGAGTGTCCTTCGAGTTTCGCCACCGCGATCTCTTTCAGCTGCCCTGCCCCGAGCATCTCGAACAGCTGCCCCATCGTCTCGGCCATCATGGCAACCATTTCTGGAGTCGGATTGTCACCGACAACTTCCAGAACCATCTCGCCATCAGGTCCCACCAATGACTGCGGTTGGATCCCGTCGCCACGACGTTGACGCTGGTCACGACGTCGCTTGTCGATGACCTTTCGAGAAGACATTTTCAAAAGCAACCGCCAAAGTTCGTCACGGTCAGTGAGGTCAGGAAACCGGCCTGCCTCGGCGGCTTGGTAAAAGCTTTCGAAAACACTGGCAACGATGTCCTCTTCGTCCGAGATCGCACGGTTTTGACCGCAAAGGTGATTTCGCACGGTCCGGACGAGCCGGTCAAAGTAGTGTTGCCAAATCTGGATCTCGGCATGCGAGTCACCCTGTTTAACTTGCTCGATCCAATTGGTGACTTGATTGTTGTCGGTCATGTCGAGTGATGCATCGAAGAGACGAGAGCGAAGCGGAGTGGCTGATGGAACCAACGAACCGAAGGGCAACGGTTTATACTAAGCGACAGGTTTTCAGTCACAGGGCAGATCAGCAGGACGAGTCATGATTGTACGATTTCTAATTGCCGTGTTCGTTTTGTCGTACGGCATCTCGGCTTGCGAACCATCAACCGCTGCAGATCCAGACAGCGCTGCCGATCCGGACAGCACTGTGGCGTCGGCGGGATCGCCAGGCAACGTGCTGCTGATCGTCTCCGATGACTTGAAAGCCAGCGTGCTGGGCTGTTATGGCGACGAAGTGTGCGAGACACCGAACCTCGACCGCTTGGCCAGCCAGGGCACCGTGTTCGAACGTGCGTATTGCCAAGGCACTTGGTGTGCCCCTTCGCGAACCTCGTTCATGCACGGACGCTACACCGACAAAAAGAACGTGACGCTGGGCGAACAATTGCAACGACACGGTGCAAACGCCATTCGCGTCGGCAAGATTTTTCACATGCGAGTCCCCGGTGACATCATCGATGGTACCGATGGTGCGGACGTACCCGAATGCTGGACCCGGCGTTTCAACGCTCAAGGACCAGAGGCCCATACGCCCGGCGAATACGCTTGTTTGAATCTGAACATCGTCACCGAGAGTCTGCTGAATCGCCAATCGACCAGGATGCCGCACCGAATGTTTGTCTCGGTCAAAGCGGATGGCACTGGTACCGACCAAGCAGATTACAAAGCGACCTCAAAGGCCGTCGAGATACTTGGCGAATCACACGACGCACCATTCTTCCTAGCGGTTGGACTTGTCCGCCCACACTATCCGATGGTTGCACCGCGAGACTACTTCACACCATACGGGATTGAACGCATCCAGATGCCCGCAAACTGGGATGACGACACCAGCGATATCCCCAAACCAGGCTTGGCCAGCACCCGAAACGACCAAAACCCAATCGGAAAGTATCCAGACAATCAAAAACGCATGTGGGGCGCATACTACGCCAGCGTCACTTTCATGGACGACCAAGTCGGGCGAATCTTGTCAGCCCTCGAGAACTCGCCTTACGCCGACAACACCACGGTGATTTTCACCAGCGACCACGGGTACCATTTGGGAGAACACGGCTTTTGGCAGAAAAGCAATCTGCATGAAGAAGTCGTCCGCGTCCCACTGGTCATTCGAACGCCGACATCCAAACCGGCACGAACCGACTCGTTCGTCGAACTCGTCGACTTGTACCCAACCGTTTGCGATCTGATGGGAACGCCGATTCCGGATGCCGCCGAAGGGCTGAGCTTGCGATCGGTCTTGGACGATCCATCGCAAGAACTACGTCCGGACGCGCTTTCGATTCACAAAGGCGCGTCACTGCGGAATGACCATTGGCATTACATGCGATACGACAACGGCAGCGAAGAGCTTTACGACATGGTCAACGATCCCGGTGAGATCACGAACCTTGCCAAAGACGCCGAGCACGCGAAGACGCTTGCACAATTATCACAGCGCCTTGATCAGCGACTCGGCAAGTAAGACCTATTTAACCGAGCGGAACACCCAGCGATAGTTTCGCAGTTCTTCGACGTTGTATTTGTCCAAGATGTAGGCGTGCTCTTGTTCGTTCGAATAAGGAGGCATGCCGAAGCGAATCGTGTCGGCGGTCTGATTCATCGCGTCACCGGGACGGAAGAAGTTCAGTTGCAACGCCTTGCGACGATACGGTGCATCAGGGCCTTCGCCGTCTTGTTCAAAAGCGTTGGTCAAGCCGGACACGTACAACGACAGGAAGTCGACATCGGGATTGACGTCCATCCAAGTCATCACGCCCCAAACACCAGGTGCGTCTTCGTCCGTCGACAGTGGGATGCGTTGGTTGAAAACTTCAACGCTGTTATAGAGCGGCGCGGTGATTTGTTCGCGTGCGGCGATCAACGGTGTCGCACTTGGGATGATACGATCAAGGTATTCACGTTCGCTGACTTGATCTTTCAATGTCGCCAACGGGAAGAAGCGGCGTGATTGGTACGATACCGTTTCGATGCGGCTGTACATTTTCGAGCCGCCAATTTCGTCAGCGGCCGGACGCAGGTCGTTACCGCGATAACGCACGCGGTAAACCATGTACCAAACCAACTTGCGTTGCACCTGACCACCGGCCAACGGGACGTCGACGTAAATCTGGCGGAGTGGCTTGAACGCGAATTCTAGGCAGTAGATCTCGCGGCGAAAGACGACTTGCTTCGCCATCTCAATCAGAGTTCGCGAACGCGGATCGAAGTGCGGGCGGCCGTTCTCGAATTTCGTGGGATCCCACTCCAGTTCCGGATGGGCCTTGATGAAACGGCTCAATGCCAACGGTCCATCAAAAGTTTCACTTGGACTCGCATCGCCGGGTATGACCGTCACCACACCGGGAGCGAATTGTGTTTGCTGCTGCGTCGCCCCCTGCTCACCGGGCTGCTGTGCATTCGCTTGCGGTGACAAAGCAGGCATCGCCACGGCGGCAAGCAACATCGCCGGAAGCCCCTTTCGGCAAGCACGCTTCAGCAGATCACGGACGGCGTTACGCTTGGAAGTCGAAGTGGTCATTTCAGATGGCCTCGAGCGGCAATTCTCGCAGTCGGGGGTTGTCGGCTTGATCGAGCAAAGGGGTGGAAGAGTCGTTGCACAGCCAAAGTCTAGTTAGTCTTTCGCCAAATTCCTGCACCGAGAGTGTTTTATCGGTCGAGACGGGGTGACTTTTGCCAGCCCGTTTGGCGTTTTTGTCCCTCGCGAGCCCCCTCAGACGGCGATCGTGCTGTTTTTAAGCCTTACAGGAGCAACCGTTGCCGTTTCGACATCGCCAGCCCCCCCAAAAAAAAGTCAGCCGGGTTGAGCCGCCTTCTTCATTGGCCGCAAGTTTCAGACTGCGATTATTCGAACGCTATTTCAAATCACTCGCGCTGCGTGTTTCCTTCTCGGCAACCGTCGGATTCGCTTGTCCGTTCTTGGTGAGCGCAGATTCAGAGGCTGGTTCGGATTCCGCCGGCACAGAATCGGGAGCGAGAAAACGCAACGTGTCGCCAAACTGCGCGTCGCACCCGGCGAACGCGTCCACTTGCTGCCCGGACATGGTAAAGGTTGCTTGAACGCGATTTCCGGCGTCATTGGAAAAGTGCAGCATGATCCACCGCACTTGCACGCCCTGGGCCTGCCCATCGGCGACGATTCGCATGACACGCAGGTCTTGAGCGGAAAGCCCCTGATCGGCTTCGACGAGCTGGACCAGCTGGTCGCCAAGTGAGCGTCGGACGTCGGCTTCGAACGCTTCCAGGGTTAGGTGCTTGCCAGCGGGCAGGTTCACCAATTTTCGCAAGTCGCATTGGGCGATACTGGAATCGTGATCGATCATTCGCATCACACAACGACCGGGGTCGTCACTGATCATTCGCCAGCGTCGATCCATCATCACCGCCGCATTGGCATGTTGGCTCTGCAGCTCGACAAACAATCGATCTTCCGGCGGTGGCGAGTCGAAATCGACCGTTGCCGCGACTGCGGGCAATCGCACAGGCTGATCCAGAGGACGACGGAGCAGACGCACTTTTGCGAGAATGTCGAAGCCTGGTTCGGCTTTGCTGATCTCGCGGGTTTCGTGCAACGCCAAGGCCAACCAAGTGCAAGCCTTGATCGACCGATCATAAGTCATCTTGCCAAGCAAACGCATCCGCGTGGACACACCGTCGACCGATCCTTCGACGTCGCCTTCAATCTGGAACCGCACGCCCTCGTCATCGATTTCCGAAACGACACATTCGACCTTGCCCTTTTCAATGGTCGTCATGTTCAACACCGAACACAGGGCCGCCAAATCGATTTCATAGCGGTCATCTTTCAAAACCTTTCCGCTCGGCAGCAGGCGATCGACCGCGACGCTCGAGATCGGCAGCTTCAGCAATGAAAGTTCGTCATGATTGAAGTAGTTTTCCGGTGAATAGACAACTTCGGGAAGGACGTCGCGGCGAACAACGACGTGCCGCATCTCCTCACGCAATTTCTGTTCAACGGTGGTCTTGTTCAAAACACTGGAGTTCGTCGCGGTGTGGTAATAACGCTCGGCCGCGACGACTTCAGAGTGGTCTGCGATTTGCGCCGGCATCAACAAACGCTCTTCGTAGTCCAACGATGCAGTCGAATTGACCGGCAACGTCGTCTTGGCTTCTTGCGACTGCAGAGGGTCAGTAGGAACCTTGACGTTTCCTTTGACTTCAAGTTCCAATCGGCAACGCACCAACGGCTGGCGAGTAACCGTGATCTCCACTGCGGACTTGGCGTTCTTTTGATCGGTAGCAGCGAGCGCGTGGCTGCCCCACCACGAGTTGGACGCAGCCAGGATCGCGGAACTGGCGACGACCGAGTTAGCGAGGAAAGCGCGGCGGGTGGCATTTGGGGGTGTTTGGCGATCCATCGAAGTCATCCCTTACTGTTGCGGCGGCGTGGCGTGTTTGCCCCAGCCTTCTCTCGAACCGTGTAACGACAGACGGTGAGGGTTGCTGGAGACGCGTCGGTCAGAACGCTGGCGATGCGAGACTGGTGATTGATCGACCGCGGCGAAGACACTCATTCAGAAGAATTGCCGCATCCGGGTGAATCGAACTCCCAAGCCCAGATTGCCAACCACACAGCTCCCGTGGTCGTTAAAGTCGAATCGCAGAGAAGAAACCCAGAAGCCATCGCATTGACGACACTTTCAGCAGCATTGCGACTGCCGTTTGTGCACGCCGCATGAAATTTTTACATCCGGTTGGACACTTTTGATGCTCTCCCGCAAATCGTGGGAGATGATCAAAAAAACTCAACTCAAGTGCCGTCAAGGACTTACCGCCAAATTTTGGAAAAATCGCCCCAACCGGCCTGCGAATTGGCCCCAAATTTCCTACGGAGTGTCCCGGACGAAGACAACCGCTGCCACCGGCTTCGAATGTTCGTTTGTCGGAAAAATGGACTAAATTTCCGTTTTCTGATGTAAGAACGGCCGGTTTTCGCGATTCCCTTGTGGGGAAAGAGTGAACCGGTGGCTGAATTGTTTCGTCTTAGTGTGCATCCAAATGGGTGCAGAAACCGCTGACACGGAGTCAGCAACCGGAGTCTGATCGGGTGACCAAAGGTGTCGACGAATCTGCGAGATTCAAGACATCAAGGGACTGGATCAGACAACCAAATCACCTGGAGGAGACAGGTGAACCCGGGCAACCGAGGCACAGTCGACTGGGCGATCCGCCGGGATCGCAGGGATGTTTGGCCAGTCCGACGCCAAAGCGCTGGGAGACCACTGTTATGCACAACAATTATCGCGACAGCAAAATCAAGGAGCTCCGTGACCAGCTTCGTTTCAATCAGAAGACGAAGTTGATCGAGCAAGCAGCTGCGGCGGAAACGCTGCTCTGCGAGATCGATGACGGTCGCGAGTACGCATACGACTACCTTTGTTTTCGTATCACCAACTATCGACCCGAACAATCGAGTCGACACAATATCGCTTCGATTGACCTCTCACAGGACCTGAGATTGTTGATCGAAGATCTCAGCGAGTTGGCGGAGTTGTCGGTCGAAGAGATCGCAGAACAAGTCCACACCGTTCAAGACCTCAGCCGACAATTCAACGTGTCGACCAAAACCATCAGCCGCTGGCGTGAAGCCGGGCTGGTCAGTCGTCGACTGCTTTTTGGTGGCCGTAAACGCGTCGGTTTTCTCAACAGTAGCGTGGAACAATTCGTTTCACGTAACAAAGAAAAAATCCAGCGTGGTGAACGCTTCAGCCAGCTCAGTGAAGACGAAAAGAGCGAGATTATCGAACGTGCCCGCCAATTGGTTGAAGGCGGTGCGGCACTGGCAGACGTGACACGCATGTTGTCAAACCAGATGGGCCGCAGCGCCGAAACAATTCGCTACACGCTGAAGAATTTCGATGCCGACAACGCTTCGATCGCGATTTTCCCAAATCACCGAGGCGTCTTAACCGACGACGACAAGCGTTCGATCTTCAACCAATTCCTTGGCGGCGTCACGCTCGCGCAATTGTGCCGCCGGTTCAAGCGAACCCGAACGAGCATCCAGCGGATCCTGATCGAAATGCGTCGCCAACGTATTTTCGAATTACCGTTGGATTACATTTATAACGAAGACTTTGAAGACACTCGACGCGAAGCCGAGTTCTTCGGTGACGAACCGATCGAAGACGCGGAACAACGAAAAGTCCGTATCCCAAGCGATCTGCCGCGTTACTTGGCATCGCTTTACGACGTGCCGTTGCTGTCGCGTGAGCAGGAACATCATCTGTTTCGAAAGATGAACTACCTGAAACACAAGGCCAGCAAACTCCGCGAGTCGATCGGCGAAGAAGCCAGCGGTAAATCGGCGATCATGAATGAGATCGAAGATTTGTACGAACAGGCGGTCAAGGTGAAGAACCGAATCGTCCAGGCTAACCTTCGACTGGTCGTTTCGATCGCCAAACGCCACTTGTCCAGCAACGACGATTTCTTTGCTCTTGTTAGCGACGGAAACATGTCGCTGATTCGGGCGGTCGAGAAATTTGATTACTCCCGTGGCAACAAATTCAGTACCTATGCTTCGTGGGCGATCATGAAAAACTTCGCCCGCACAATCCCCAACGAATTCAAACACCGTGATCGCTTTCGGACGACAACCGAGGAACTGTTCCTGTCGCGCCAAGACGAACGTCTGGATCCGTACATGGAAGAAACGGTTCAGCGGAACCGCAAACGCGAACTGTCGAAGATTCTCAATCGCTTGGACGATCGCGAACAGAAGATCATTGCGGCACGATTCGGACTGGACCGTGGCAGCGAACCGTTGACGTTGAAGGAAGTCGGCGAGGAAATGGGTGTCACCAAGGAACGCGTTCGCCAACTCGAAGCACGGGCTTTGGCAAAGCTTCGCTCGGCGGCGAGTGAAAATAACATCGACATCGAATTCGAAGCCTAAGATCAACAACGCCTCATTTGGAAATGAAAACGCGTCCCGTGATGAACTTCACGGGACGCGTTTTTTTTGATCTCGCAGAATCCGAATTACTTGGCTTCGGTTTCTTCCGCGATGCGTTGCATCTCTTCAGCGATCTCCGCATCGTTCTTGCCAGCTTCGCCGCCTTCATTGGCAAGCTTCAAACGCCTGCGAGCATCACGAGCAAGCACAAATGCCTCTTGTCCGAACACTCCTGCCAGCACCAAGAATGCGGCGACCATCACCAGCTTGATCGTCGACGACCAGCTTACAAAGATGAAAACGCCCAACGCCATGAGCACGAAGGATGCGGACAAAGCCGTTTTCCAAATCGCGTTCATTTGCGTATCGCGAGCTTGAATTCGGATGCTGCGGGCGACCGCATTGCGTGCAGACTGATTGGCCAACTCACGCATCGCGGAGAGATTCTTCTTCAACTCCGGTGCTTGTGAACGAGGCACAAGCGGTTCCGCATGGATGGCGGGCGATTTTGCAACCGCTTCCTCATCCAGATCAACGACTGAATCAGAATCGTCTTCGTCTAGTTCGTCGTAGTTCGGAACTTTTGGCTTTGCTTTCGCAGCGGCAGCGAGGGCTGGTGCGGGAGCCGGTGGCTGGATGGGGGCTGGCATGGGAGCAGGCGTGCTGCCACCTTGCACGCGTTGCAGCAAACGACTCATGTAGGCCTCAATCGAATCGTCCTCTGCGGACGGTTCGGCCGATGGAAGCGTTTGATGTGCGTTTAGCTGGGCAGTGTCTGTATTGTCATCGAAGGATGTCGCCAAAGGCTGCGCATCATCTTGATCGTCGTATCGTTCGTCGCGTTCATCCGCGCGGTCGTATTCGTCCCGAGATGAGGCGAAGTTCCATTGCCCACCCGATTCAGCGAGTTCATCGCGATCGGCCATCACCATCGTGGGTTCGTGATCAGAATCCGCCGACTCATCAAAATCCTGATGCGATGCATTTTCATGTTCGCGCTCGGCATCTAAATCACGAATCAGCATTTGGGCAAGACTTCCGATCGCCGGTTCGTCCTGCGGTTCTTCGTGCGGCTCGTTATCCTGTTGACCGAACGGCTGATCGAACTCCGTTCCGCCAGCCTCTTCGCCTGGCTGCCACATTTGCGTCGAAGTATAGGATTCGTCCGCTTCGCTAGAAGATTCTTCACTCGACCAATGCGATGCGTGAATCTCTTCCTCCGCAACCTGCTCTACCTCGTCGATCGCATTCTCTGGCTCTTCGACATCCGGTGTACTGAATTGGCTTTGTTCACCGGGCATGAAGTCCGCCCAGCTTAGCGGTTGATCTCGCTCGATTGACTGTTCGACGATGGGCTCCTCTTCGACGAGTTGCTCGTCGAATTGCTCGTCGAGATGCTCAGCAGGTGGTTCGATCTGCTGTTCCGGCTCCGTCGCTTCATACTCGGGTGACTCAAGTGCAGACGACTCGTGTGCGAAATCGGATGCAGCTTGATCGGCATCCCAAGCAACAGACTCTTTGCGTTCGGTTTCGTCGATCGCCTGTTGCACGTGATGCTCCAAGTCATCGATCGCGTCCGAAACAGATTGTTCCGGCGACTCATCCTGCCAGCTGATCGACTCAGCACTCGCCGCCTCGTCTACCGGGCTTTCTTCATATCCCCATGAAGACGCTTTGGGAATTTCGTGCCCTTCTTCGGCAGCCGCATCGGTACGCCATTGCTGATCCTCCACCGATTCATCTTCGACCATTTCGGCAGACGAAGTCTCCACTTCGGTCGCCAGATGTGCTTCGGTTTCAAGCTCGTATTGCGATTCCGTTTCCTCTTCGCTGAACGAGTCCGCCTCACCGACAAGCTGCTCCTCGTCGTTGACTGAAATGTCGTCCAGGTTGACGATCGAATCGGTCTCGCGGCCATGATAGGCTTCCGCCAATGGCATTTCGTGTTCGTCTTCGTCCTCGACCGATTCCAGATCGATGTCTGCGAAGGGATCAATTGGCTCTGATTCGCGAAGTTGCTCGTCTGACGACCACGATGCCGATGCTTCGTCGTATGCCGCTTCGTCGTCGCCTACTGATTCTTCGGTGACCGCGTCTGCCGCCCCATCAAAACTGTCAGCTTGATCGGTATACCAATCGTTGGGCGAGGGCGTTTGAACGGAAACATCAGCGTCCGCGTTCTGTGGCAATGCCACCATTTCAGCGGCTTGGGCGGCAGCATGTTGGGCAGCAGAGATCTCGTCCTGCAGTTTTTGAATCTCTTCCCGCAAAGCTGATTCGCTTGACTGGCGTTCGGTTTCCAGCTTGGCAACGGTTTCGGCATGATCGGTTTTTAAACGCTCGATGTCCTCACGTGCGTTCCGCAACTCATTTTCAAGATCCTCAAATCGCTGTGGGTCGATCGTCGACGCCGAACCCTCGTCACTTTTGGCTGTCGCGTCGGACAGATCACGAGTCAGCGCCTCGTTTGCTTCACGCAACTTTGCCAGTTCGGTGTTGGCACCGGAAAGCTGCACCGACAATTCGTTGATTGTGTTTTGCAGCTGGTCGGACTCGATCTCCCACGAGTCTTGTTGGGCCGTCTGTCGGTTCTGATTTTGATCGACGAGCAGTTCCAATTGGCGAATCGAGGCGTTAGCGCCTTCAAATTCGTTCTGCCATTTCGAAGCTTGCTCAGCGGCTTTGGACAGACTTTCTTGAAGCTCAGCGATTTCCTGCTTGAGCGAAACGATTGTCTCTTCGGCGACCAGCTGCTCGTACTCTGCCGATTCGGCCTTCGCTTTCAGCTCGGTGACCTGCTGGTCGGAGCTGGATTGCTGGTCATCGTTTGCTTCACGCAGATCTGCAAGCTGTTTTTCCAGTTCGTCGATTCGCGACTGAGTCTGTTCGCATTCCAACAAAGCAGCTTGCTGATCTTCCGACGCTTGCTTGCGGACGGCTTCAAGCTCTGCTTGATACTCGGCTGCCTTCGCTTCGAACTCAGAAATCGACTGTTCGAACTCAGCTTCCTTCAACTCGGCAGCGGAGAGCTGATCACGGTATTGATCGGAAGTTTGATGAGCTTGTTTGGCGTCATTGCGTGCTTGTGCCAACTCCTCGCCACTGGTGCGCAATTTGGCTTCCAGCTCTTGTTGGCGAGCTTGGCTTTCTTTCCGAAGCTCTTCTATTTTGGCGCGTGTGTTTTCGAGCTCTTTGGCAGACCGATCGAGCTCCGTTTCCTTCGCGGCGCGGGCCGCTTCGCTAATCGCGCGGGCCTCAATTGCTTGGTCACGTTCGATGACCGCGTTATCGCGATTCAATTCCAATTCGGCGCGAAGTCGTTCGTGAGTCTCTTGCTCTTGACGCTCGCGCTGTTGGAGTTCGCTGTGTCGTTCCCGAAGCTCGCTGAGTTGCTCGTTCAAGGACGCGAACTCGTTTCGCATTCGTCCGATCGCATCGCTGGCCGACTTGGCTTGCGATTGAGTCTGCTCAAGTTGTCGCTGTACTTCGGCAGAACGCTGCGAGTACTCCTCTTCACGTTTCAACCATTCGTCTTGCTTTTGTTCCAGCTCTGCTTGACGGTCGGCAAGCGTCTCTTGAAGTCGTAGCAGCTCGGCCTCCTTCTCGGCGAGCTCTTCTCCGGTGGCCTTCTCGCGTTCCCGAAGCGATTTCAGCTCATCTTGCGCGGCGGCGTACGTCGCTTGGATTTCACGAACGGCTGATTCCTGCGCGACCAGTTTGGACTCGCGTTTCTGCAGATCGTTGACACGCTGCCAAAGCTCTGTTTCACGACCGTGCAACGCCGTCTCGCGATTGTCGCAACGCGTTTCACGGATTTCACATTCCGCATGGCGGGCATGCCACTGCTGACTGAGTTCGGTCAGTCGCTGCCGCATCAACGTTTCGTTGTTCGGCCCAAATTGGTTTTTCGGGGGAGCGGCTGAACGTGGCAGAGACAACGAACGCGCCGCGGCGGCGGGATCGGAAGGCAGTGTCAGCAACTCAAATCGATAGTCGCCCATCCGGATGATATCGCCGACACGCAAATCCGTTTCGGCAACTCGTTCGCCGTTGTATTCCAAAGGCACTGAATAGGCACGCATCAGCACACGCTGGGCGTCGCGCAGCAACACCGCGTGCATTGGACGCAACGCCGGGTCTTCTAGACGGATCGAACAGCCTTCGCCGCTGCCAAAGGTGTAGCGGTTTCCGGTCAGACGCAATCGCCGCGATGGCGTGCCGGGCCGAATGACGCGAAACTCGATTGCGCCGGTAGTATGAACCGTCATCGGGTTTCCGAGAGTCTGCTCGGCAGCTGCCGAAGCAAAGCCTTTTGTGAACAGCTCGCTTTGCATCGATTCGTTATGCGACTGGGTGAAATCTTCCATGATCGTGCTCCGGTCTGATTTGCTGGGCCCGACTCCGAGGATTGGATTGGATTCGCAAACACCACGCATCCTTCGTTCAAGTGCGATTTGTCTGTGGTGCCGCTTTGGGTGGGTGATGGGCGCAGCCGTTTTCTTCGTTTCGGCTGGTTGGGTTGCCCGTGTGAAGCTAATCGGGAACATCGATAACGATTTGCGCGGGCCAACTGCCCAGGACGCCCTGATTAGGGGGTGACATCCGTTTTTCCAACTGTCTCACGCTGCCAGGGTGGTGAGGGCGATCCTGGTCGCATAAAAACCGGATAATTGGCCGTTAAAACTCCCTTGGTTGACCATTAGGGCCTTTTCGAAAGCTTTCAGAGGTGACTTTGTGGCAATCGCTCCTACTATTAGGCACCGCGTGGTGCCACAACCAGTTGCGGCGGTTACGAATTGAAATTTCGGCATGATCCAACGGCGGCCCGCTGCGTAAGTTAGGGTGTGAGCGGGGGCTCAACAGAGATGCCGCAGATGGCAGTTTGTGCTAGAGAACAGAAACTAGGTGCTCCGATGGCCAGAAAAGACTCGCTCGAAAAGCTTCGTAAAATCCTCCAAAAACGCCGCGACGCCCTCGTGCGATCGGCTTTGGGTGACCTCAGCTTGCTTCAAGGCAAAGCCAACAAATCGGCTGACGTGCTTGATGCCGTCGCTGATACCGTTCAATCGGAGCTCAATAGCCAACTTCTCGAAGTTGAAAGCCGTGAGCTTGCCGCGATCGATCAGGCCATCGAACGACTCGATCGTGGCGAATACGGTACCTGCGAAGAATGCGGGAAGCCGATTCCCCTCACCAGGCTGCGAGCCGTCCCGCATGCCCGTGAATGCATTGGTTGCCACCGTCTTGCCGAACAACGACGCTCGCATCCGGCCGCCCACATGAGCCGAATGATCGATTCGTACCAGACCGATGGTGCTTGAAAATCGGTGCTCACTTGCTTACTGAACGGTCGTCTAGACCGTCTGTAGGGGTGTTACCACCGCCCGTCGTTAAGAGAATCGGCCGGTCTGTATTGTTCTAGCGTTAACGATTCTTCGCTTCTGTTCGGCCAGGGATAGCCCTTGCAAGCAAACCAAAGTTGTTTGCTTGCAATCGACGATTGCTACAGGGACGACGCCTCCCCGTCGCAACCTCCCCTTTCTAAGTATGGCACTCCCTATGGTCCAACTCCTGCGTTCAAGCGAGTCCGATGCTCGCAGACGATTGAGCTGTATGCTGCGCCAAAGCGGTGTTCGTTCGTTCGCCTTGTCCGCGGTCGCGGCTTTGACATTTGCAACGTGCAACAGTGCAACGGCCCAAACGGCATCCCGCCAATCGCATGCCCCGCCTGCCAATCAATCCGGCGCATACGAACGTCACAGCAAAGGGGTCTCAATTGACTCGCCCACACAGGGCAACGCCTCGGGTGAAACGTATCAACTGATGCGTCCGTCGCTCGAGCGTCCATCGCTTCCGACGCCGCCAGAGATCAGCACCCCATCACTGGGAAGTGCGTTGGGCAGTTCCGCAGGCGATGCCTCGGCGATGATCGACCAACAACGCGAAGCCCTGTTCGAAGAACTGGCCGAAGAGTTCAACGCTTTCGACCGCTTAGGACGCTTGGTCCGCAAGGTGTCCCACCTGGTGAAACCCAGTGTGATTCACATCGAAGCGCACAAGACTGAAACCAACAACGGAAAATACGAATCCTACGACGAAGCCGGCAGTGGCGTTGTCGTCGCGATTTCCGGTGGCCTCTGGATATTGACCAATCGTCACGTGATCCAAGGTGCTCGTCCCAACGAAATCATGTTGCGAAGCTCCGACGGACGTCAATTCCGGCCGGCGCAAATCTATACCGATGAAGGCACCGATGTTGCCGTCATGCAAGTAACGAACATGGACTTGCCGGCTGCTCATGTCGGTGACAGCGAGTCCGTCGGGATTGGTGACTTTACGATCGCGATCGGCAGCCCATTTGGACTCAGCCACTCGGTAACGTTTGGGATCCTGAGCGCCAAAGGCCGACGAGATCTGTCGCTCGGTGACAAGAAGATTGACTTGCAAGACTTCTTTCAAACCGATGCCGCGATCAATCCAGGTAACAGCGGCGGTCCCCTGTTGAATCTACGTGGCGAAGTCATCGGGCTGAACACCGCTATCGCCAGCAGCAGCGGCGGAAGCGAAGGGATCGGTTTCGCGATTCCGATCAATATGGCTATGCGAGTCGCCGACGAATTGGTCCGCTATGGTCGTTATCGTCGCGGATACTTGGGCGTCGTTCTGGATCCTGACTTTGGGCCACAAGACCTTGGCGCTGCCGCGTTACTTCGGGGCGGGGCATTGGTAAAAACCGTTCATCGCGGATCACCTGCGGCGAAGGCCAACCTGCAACGTGGCGATATCATCGTTCAGTTCAACGGAACCAATGTCGAAAATGACGATCACTTGGTCGCCCAAGTTGGCATGACACCGATTGGTTCTCACATCCCGATGGTCATCCACCGAGATGGAAAGAATTATCGCGCCGAAGTCGAATTAACCGACCTCAACTGATTTCCTCATCACACGTTTGGGAATTCGAACACACTGCGGTACGCCTGCTTTTGCTCGAAGTATTCAAGCATCCGGCCGTAAAACTCGTTGCCACCCAACGTCGCACTGTCACCGACCACGATCAATTTTCGACGTGCTCGGGTCAGGGCCACGTTGGTACGACGCCTGTCCTGCAAGAACCCGATCTCGCCGCGATCATTGCTGCGAGTCATCGTGATCAAAACGGCTTCTTTTTCTCGGCCTTGAAAGCCATCAACGGTGTCGATTTCGATCTCTCGAAGCGACGGTAGATTGCGCAGCCAACGTACTTGGGCGGCGTAAGGTGCGATGATTGCGATCTGGTCCGGATCCAGTCCCGCATCGACCAGTTCCATTGCGAATTGTTCAATCAGTTTCGCTTCACCGGCATTGAATTTGCTTTCGCCATCCCGCTCGATCTCTTCGGAAAAGTTCGCACCGGCAGTATCGACGAACATCAATGGCGTTTCTGTCAAATCAGTTGTCTCAACACCAGGCAGATCACACAACCGGTGTTCGGCAACGCTGGCGTCAGCGATCAGTGTTCCGTCGTAGAATTCATCTGACGAGAACTCCATGATGTCGCGGTGCATACGGTACTGAACCGTCAGTCGCCGATACACCGATTCGCCTTCGCGTTCGATCAATCGGTGCATCATCGAATCGCGCATGCCTTCGCTTGCCGCCTGATCAGACAGCACCGTTGGCGGCAATTGGCAATGATCACCGGCCATGATGACCATGTCAGCACGGAGCACCGCTTGCCACACGCTTGACTCGGTACATTGGCATGCCTCGTCAATCACAACGGTGTCAAATGTCGAACCTGCCAACAAGTCATCATCGATTGTCGTCGTCGTGCAAATCACGTCCGCGTTGTCGATAATGCTGCGAACGACACTTCGTTCCAAGGACCGGATCTGACCGCGAAGGTCACCGGCAGTGCTGTATAGCAAATTACGGCGACGTCTCGCGTCTTTTCCCCGTCCTGGTCGTGCCGCCGAACGTAGTAATTCATCCAATTCACGCCGCATGTCTTTGATCACCGCGGCGGATGAATCATTATCGACAAGCTCGTCCAAGGTATGCCCACGAAGTGATTCAAAGACGCGTGCGGGATGGCCGACGCGAAGAACGTTGGGAACCATCGGAACCAACCGTTCAAGCAAGTTATCGACCGCCGTGTTGCTCGGCGCACAAGCGAGCACTTTGTCACCGCGTTCGACCGCCTGATAAATCACCTCGGCGAGTGTAGTCGTTTTGCCGGTCCCAGGCGGTCCGTGCAAGATCGCGATGTCAGGCGAAGCCAACGCAAACTTCACGGCGTCTTGTTGCGGGGGATTCAGCGATGTCAAAAAGCGCACGTCATCCGGGTCACCTTGGCGGATGGGACGTTGGCTTAAAATCATGTCGCGGAGCTGCTTGATTCGCCCTGAAGCGACTCGTGCAGACGCCATTGCAGCGAGTTGTCGCCGACGGGTCGTTTCATCCGGCGACATATCGATTCGCAAACGATCCGACTCGGGCCAACGTTCGGTGGCGACCTGAATCACGTTCTGATTGCGGCGGCTGACCACACCAGCGATGCCGTGATCCGAAGGGTCATCGGAATCCGAAATCACAACTGGCGACCCGACCTTCAAACGGTTCATCGGCAGAGGACGACCGTCGATTTTTACGAAGTCGAACAAGATCCGCCCGGCCAGGCCGGTCTGATGATCTTGAATCTGCAATGCCAACAGCGTCTCGCCGCTGCGTTCTGCATCACGGGCTTTTTGAATTTGCCGGCGACGAGCCATCCGTTGACGCTCGGCCTCGCCTTCCAAATCAAGCCAACGGGCGAGGGCTTCGAAATAGTTATCTTCGCGAAGAAGATTAAGATCCAACTTCCGGGACTGCATGTCGTCGAGATTACCGTTGGTTGTTCCTTCCTGAACAGCCGGTTCCGGTGCCCGGTTCAGATCACAGTCGGGAATGTCATTCGTGCTGAGAAGCGTTCTTGCGGTAATCATCATTGACCACCGCAAGTTCACCCAGTTTAGGCGACCGCTGCGCCGATGTCATCGGAGGCAATCTGCCACCGAACGCTACCGACCTGCAGAATTATTTTTCGATCGGAATTTCTTTGTCACCGTCACGCAAGAACGGGTCGCGGGTTTGTTCGCCGGTCACCGTGGTCCACTCACGAACCCAGATATTGCGGAAACGGACGGGGTTGTTGTGATCCTGCAATCGAATCGAACCTTTCACGGGGTGTTTGTTGTACTCCGGTGGTCGGTTGTAAGGGGTGTCGCCTTTGAGTTCGAAGTGGTTCAGTAAGACAACACCATTGTGAATCGCGGTGATATACGCGGGCGACTTCAGGCTGCCGTCATCTTCGAATCGAGGTGCCGTCCAAATTACGTCGTAGGTATTCCACTCGCCCGGCGCGCGCATGGCGTTGGCCATCGGCGGGGTCTGCTTGTAAATGGCCCCAGCTTGCCCGTCGTAATAGGTGTCGTTTTGTGACGAATCCAAAATTTGGATTTCGTAGCGATCGTTAAAGAACAATCCGCTGTTGCCGCGACCTTGCCCTCTGCCTTTGGGAGGATTGGGCGCAGACCATTCGATGTGGACTTGGCAATCCCCGAACTTTTCCTTGGTCACCAAAGTCCCTTTGCCGGCCACCATCGCGCCGTCTTCGACGGTCCAGTTCTCAGCACCATTCCAAGCCGATAGATCTTCGCCGCCGAATAAGACCACGGCATCCGAAGGTGGCGAAGCAGCCGTTGGCCCGGGCTCGACAACAGGCGGCTGTTGCCATGTGATCCCGTTAAGGTACTCCTGGGCGGGACATGTCGCTGCAAACGACAACACGGCGACAATGGCGAAGGTGCAATAACGCATGGGGGCTCGAGTGGTTGGAAGTAGGAAGGTATTCCGCCCACCGGGAGAGACTCAGAATTGAAACCCGGCCGACGGCGAAGGACATTCGCAAAATCCACGAATGGGTTCCCATTATGGTCACCCAACGTGGAAGTCACAAATGGGCTGCGCCGCCCAGTTGCCAGCAGAGTCAGATTATTCGTGTCGCAATGCGTCGATTGGATTCATTCGTGCCGCACGAATCGCGGGATACAAACCGCTGACCAGCCCGACCGCGACGGCAATAACAACTGCCAATGGAATCGTTTCGTACACAATTGTCGGCTTGGCTTCACGGATCGCGTCTGGTAGCGCCGCGAACTTGTCCGGGAAACCTTCACGAACGACATAGATCAGCCCCGAATACATCGCCGGGCCTAGGAAACCCAACAGAATCCCGCAGGCCGCACCACAGATACTGAGCACCAGAGTTTCGACCAAGAACTGGCGAACAATGTCAGCGCGCTTGGCACCAAGTGCACGACGAATCCCGATCTCTCGAGTCCGTTCGGTCACACTGGCGAGCATAATGTTCATGATGCCGATGCCGCCGACGATCAGTGAGATACAAGCGATCAAAACACCGATGCCCAAGAACATCATTCGCAAGTTGCGAGCCTGCTCAAGTAGTTCCAACGGAACGACCACCGCCGTGTCACCGATCTCTTTGTGATTGCGTTCAAGCAGTGATTCAATCATCGCGGCGCTCGACCGCACTTCATTGACCGACTCGACTTGCAAAGTGATCTGGTTCAGCTCCATGATCTCGACTTGGAACTGACCGCTACGGCGAGTCATGATCGTATCGCCGATTCGCTTGCGCAACGTTTGCATCGGAATATAGATGTCCGACGAAAAGTCTTGCGAATCCAGCGAACCGCCGATTGCCGCGGACGGATTACGTGCTTCCAAAACGCCAACGATCTTGTAGTAATCTTCGCTTTCGGGGATATAGACCCGTTTGCCCAAAGGTTCCTCGTACGGGAACAACCGATCGGCGACCCCGGAAGAGATCACGCACACGGTGTCATTTCGCATGCCGTCAGCGTCCGTTAGGAAGCGGCCACCATGCTCACGAATCGACAGGGCGTTAACGTCCGCGTAGCCAGGCGTGCACCCGACCAAGCGTCCATCGACGACTCGATCACGATAGGTGAATTGGCGGCGGATCTCGCGAATCGGAATCGCGGTCTTTACGGTGGGGACGGTCGACAAGATCATCTCGAGATCTTTACGCAATAGACCATATTGGCTTGCGCGTCCGCCGGCGAGTTTTTCTTCGGGCGGCTTTTGACTACGGACGATGATGGTGTTGGCACCAAGTGATTCGATCTGTTTTTGGACCTGATCACTAGCACCTTGGCTGATCGCGGTCAGCAAGATCACCGCCCAGACCCCAATCAGGATCCCCAGCATGGTTAAACCGCTGCGGAGCGGGTGGAGTGCGAGACTTTTCACACCCAGACGAAGCGTACGAATCCAAAGCATTACCGGTCCGCCTCACGCAGGAGTTGTTCGACGACTTTTCGTTGAGATTCGCGTGCTTCTTCGCGCGAGGATTGTGAATTGAGTTCATCACGGTGAAGCTTGCCGTCTTTCAAACGGACAACACGCTTGGCTCGCGCGGCGACTTCGTTTTCGTGAGTGACCAAAATGATCGTACGGCCTTCGTCGTTCAGCTTGTCAAACAAGCCCAGAATTTCGTCGGTGGTGACCGAGTCCAAGTTACCTGTCGGTTCGTCGGCCAAGACAAAGTACGGATCGTTGACCAGTGACCGTGCAATCGCGACACGTTGCTGTTGGCCCCCGGACAATTGGGACGGCCGGTGGTCGAGACGTTCGCCGAGGCCGACTTGCGTTGCCAGTTGGATCGATCGGTCACGTTCTTTGGACCCGATAACGCCTTGGTAATAGAGCGGGACCTGGATGTTCTCGACCACACTGAGTTGCTGGATCAAGTTGTAAGACTGGAACACGAATCCGATCCGTTCTGAACGAATCTGTGCCAGTTGATCGTCAGTCATTGTCGCGATGTCGTCTTCACCCAACATCAACGAACCGCTGGTCGGTTTATCCAGACATCCGAGCAGATTCAGCAGCGTACTTTTGCCGCTACCGGAAGGCCCCATGATGGCAACATAGTCGCCTTCGGGAACGTCGAACGAAACGCCACGCAATGCGCGAACGGTTTCACTTTTTAGAACATAGTGCTTTTGCAGATCACGGATCGATGTCGCCAACCGTCGCGGCTTGGTCGCGGACGGGTCGGCTTCGGATTCTGCGGAGCGATAGGCATCTGTCATCGACATCGTTTCGATCAGCCTCCCGCACCTTGGCTCATCATCTTCATCAGCTCGGCGCGGGACACAGCCCCGTCTCCATCGGTGTCAGCTGACTGGATGCGACTGCGGAAATTCTCGTTGATCTGGCTCATCTCTTCAGCCGAGATACTACCGTCGCCATCGGTATCGTTGCGTTCCATCATGCGTTGAACGATTGCCGCTGGATTCGGCGGTGCACCACCTGGTGCGCCATTAAAACCGCCGGGTCCACCTGGACCGCCACCGGGCGGGCCGTCGAATCCGCCGGGAGGCCCACCACGTTCCGCACCGGGACGTTCGCCGCGAGGCGGTTGTCGATCTTCATCGACGTTAGCGATCTCTCGCATATCGCTGTTGTCCTCGGCGATCACTTCGGGCAGATCCATCAAAGCCAAATGATCACGCAAGTTCAACACGACGGTATCGTCTTCTTTCACCCCGTCTTTGATGGTGACCATCGTGTCGTTGGTTGCGCCGATCGCGACTTCTTCTGTGCGGAACTTCTGTGGCCCCTCTTGAACGAGGGCGTACATTTTTCCGCCGTGCTCGTACAAGCCTTGAATCGGCATTTGGACCGCATTGTCGAGTTGTTCGACAAAAATCTGCACTTCAGCGGTCATCCCGGTACGAATCGATTCTGGGGGATCGATGATGTCGATAGTGACCGCGTACTCTTTGATTGAGGAGCTGAAGAAGCTACTCGGTTCGGCATAACGGTTTACTTTGGAAACGCGTCCTTTCAGGCTTAACCCCGGGATCGCGTCAACAGAAATCTTGGTCGCCATTCCTTCGGTGATCAACGTGATACGCGACTCGTTAATATTGCATTTGACTTGCATTTTCGAAGGGTCAGGCAGGTAAATCAGTTCCTGACGCTCGCGAACCGTCGCACCGGCTTCGACGACGAATTCAGCACTGCCCCCACGGCTGCTGTAGCGGTTGGCATGAACCACAACGCCTGAAGCAGGGGCCGTGATCAGGCAGTTTTTGATCTGCTGCTCAGTATCAGCGAGCTGTGTTTTTTCCTCAAGCAACTCGCTTTCGTAGGCTGACAACTGAGCCTGCGCGGCTTCGATATCGCTATCGAACTGAACCAGCATTTTTTTCTTGGTCAGGTTTTGCAGAACCTTCAATCGTCCCTGAGCTGATTCGAGTTGGTTACGAGCGTTGGCAACGGCAAAGCGGTCCGCCTCCAATTGCAGCGATTTGATCAACCCTTTCGCCGCCAATCGCTGGCTACTCTCAAGTGCCTTCTGTGCCTTAACCAAGTCTTGCTCGGCAATCAGGATTTCGCTTCTCAGTGCGCTCTCTTCGGTCATGTAAACACCGTCGAGATACTCTTGGCGAGCGATTTTCGATTGTTCGACTAACGCCTTCGCAGACGTCACGTTCGCTTCGGCAGTGATCACGCCGATCTTGTCTTCGTTCAGTTTCTGTTCGAGTGCTGACGAATCCAGCTCGACTAGCTTGTCACCCTCTTTGACTCGCGTGCCTTCTTCGACGACCCATAGGATCGACACACCGCCGCTACCGCCACCGCTTTGCGATTTAACTTTGCAGGTCACCTCGATGTTACTGCTGCTTTCGATCTCACCCTGTTCCAACACGATGTGATCGAACGGCCCACGGGTCACCGGCTGGGTAATCAGGCTACCGACTTTGACGCCGCTACTGCGGTCGGAAAACATCGCATAGCCGATCGCGCCAATGATGAAAACGATGACAAGGAAGGCGACCAAGGCACCTGCGGCGCCTCCACGGCGTTCCGGTAACTTTGTAGGTCGGTCCGAACGCAAGGATCTAGGCATGGAATGTCCACCGGTGGGTGCGGAAGGGAGGGCGTTTGTCTGCGGGGAGATCGATGAGGGCGCTAACAGTTTAAAACCGCCCGGTACCCATTTTGTTTCGCAAAATCACGCTGTTTCTAGAAAACAGCGACCTTTCGCCAGCAGTTTACTTAGGTAACCGCAAACTATTTCACAAAGTTACCGCGACGGCACCAGATTTTGTCGCCACATCCCCCTACGATCAGCATCCCAAACGGCCGACCTAGTCCCCCCTGGTACCCGAGTACACCTTGCCTTGCCGTTCAAGGTCTTCGCGATCGCGCGGTCAATGTCGCGAGTGCCACTTGGCCTGGCCATAGCGATCCTGCACCAAGGACTCGACCGTCGCCAGCAGATTCGTTGCTGAAATCTTGCCCTCCACAGCAAATCCCGTCGCCAGATCAATAGCCAGCACCTGCGGATCAAGCGGCACATTGGTCACAAATTGCCCATGATCACGCCCCTCGCGATAATCCGGTTGCCGTGGTGCGAACGCCAAGCACCGCTGCAACATCGCCAGATCTGCCGCGTACAAAACGGTGCCGTGGTACAGCAAATGACGCCGGCAGACGCGTAGTGCGTTTCCCGAAAACTTACGATCTTCGAATGTCAGATCGCAAATCCCCTGCTGGGTAGCACTGGGAAGCTGGCGTTGCACCGCCGCGAGCACGCGCGACATCACGATCTGGTGCGCATGGTCAATCTTCGCCGCTTCGGGAAAGTCTTCCAGCGACAACACCACGCTGTACATCATGCAGCCGGGGCCGGCCACGATGGAGGCACCGCCGCTGCAACGCCGAAAGATCCCCACCCCCTGCTCGCGACAGTACTCGCGATCGGTTTCGGAATCGATCTTCGACGATCGCCCCAGCACCACAGCGGGGCGTTGCAATTCCCACGTGCGAAACGTAGGCCCGATCTCGCCAGCTTCCGCAGCGACCAACGACGCTTCATCAAGTGCCAGTTGATAGGCCGGTTGAGCAAACTGAGCCCGCAATTCGGGCGTGATGACCAACTGCTTCACGATCCCCTCAACGAATCAAGCAAACGCATTCGTGCCACCTGGATCGCGGCCACCAATCCGGCAAACAAGCCGAAGACAAAGATCCCGGCGACGATCAAAATCGGTTCTAGCACCGGCGGCGTGATACCCTGCGACCATGCATAAGGCAACACCGCGAGCACCGCACACAGCACACCGCAACCGATCCCCATTGCCAACAGGCTTGCCGTTTCGCCAACCACCATCGTCGCCAGTCGCCGCCGCGTGAATCCGATCGCCCGCATCACCGCCAACTCACGCCGACGTTGCAGGAGGTTTCGAACTTGCGCAACCGCCAACCCGACCGTTCCCAGCAACAGACCTAATCCGCCCAGACTTTGGAACGTTCGCAAGTACGTGTTCTGAACAGCCATCATGCCAGCGAGCACATCAGCCGAGTTCGAAACATCAAATCCGACATCGCCAAGCCGAGACTCCAACGCTTGTGTGAGCAGTGCGGCTTGATCACCGGACGAATCCTTGCCCTGCGCATCAATCAAAAAGAACCGATACCCACTGATCGACGGAAACAGCGTTTCAAAGTTGGCTTCGCTGACCATTAACCGGCCTTGCAGCAACGAGTTCTCAAGTAACCCAACCACTTTGAAATAGATCGTCTTGGTGTCATAGGTAAACGACTTCACCTCGCCGACACCGCCCATCATCTGCAGACTCCACATCGCGGTGTTCTGGTCCAAAATCAATGGAACCGGATCCTCTTCGGTACCAGCCGCGATCACATCGATCTGCTCCCAAGGCGATTCATCTCCCGAAGCCGCCGACGCATAAAACCGAAACCGATCGAGCGACACCGTCGACTTCACTGGGACCCCATACACGGTCGGCTCGCTAGCGCGGTAAAGGTTGTTGCAACTGGCATCCTGTCCGCGACGAACTCGAAAGGGGATCACTGTCGCATCACGAAGCAATTTTGCATCCGGCCCTAACAGCCCAGACTGCACCGATGCATCCGAAAGGTCTTGGTAAAGCGGCTGTGCCGTTTCGGCCAACAGATCAAACCCACCGGTTCCTTCGTCACTGGGCGACAATCGGAACGCGTTGATGGCGACAATCAAGAACGATGCGGTCGCGATCAAGCCGATCGTTAACGTGCTTCGCAGTGGTGCGCGAATCGAATTGCGTCGGGCCAAAACGCCGAGGTTGTAACCATGGGTCGTCACCGATTGTTTGATGCCGCCACGGAAACGCCCGTAGACGAACACCAAAATCGCGATCAACAACATCATCCCGCCACCAACAAAGCCGCCCGCCGCAGCTTGGCCGCCACTGACGGCACCAAACCCGCCGGCCGCCAACGCAACCACCACCAATCCGATTGAAACGAGATTTGGCCAACGCAAATGGCTTTGCGGGTCGATTTCGTCTAGTTCGCCCTGCCCTTTCAGAAGCGTCACGGCATCGTTCTTCAACATCGAACGCGTCGTCATCCACAACGCCCCCACACCACAGACCAACCCACCGATCGCACCGACGAACAGACTGAGCGCTGACGCGTGGAACGTCAAAAACGGCACCGTCACCGCACCAACCCAAAAACTTCGCAAGGCCGCGAGCACGCCAAAGGCATACCCGACACCGCCAGCGATACCGATCACGACGCCGATGATCGACACCAACAATCCTTCGCCGACATACAAACGGTTGACCTGTTTCGGCCGCAGCCCAACCGCGATCAAGGTGCCAAGCTCACCGCTTCGAGTCACCAAGCCAAGCCGGAACAACATCGCGATCAACATCACAGCCGAAAAGATCACAAACATGCTGAGCGACAGAAACAATCCGTCAAACGGTGTCGTTCCTTTCGAGGCCGCCAATTGCATGCCTCGAATCGCGCGCGGTTGCCAACCGAGTGCTGGCAACACCGTTGCGGTGGCTTTTAACAATTGATCACGAAGCTCGGTTTCGCTTGCCGCAACCGAAGGATCAATCAACAACCCCGTCGTGTGACCGAAGCGACTCGAAAACAACTGTCGGCCTGCCTGCAGTGGCAAAAACGCCTTGGGCGTCAGACGGTGGTTTTTCCAGTACTGGTCGTCTTCGTCGGGAACCTCACGGGTTAGCTCGAACGGCGTGTCCCAGTCACTCATCGAGTCCTGGTCGGTAACGCCCGGCACCGTTGGCGTCAGGTCAGGATCGTTGTATCGCGTCGGACGTGTTTCATAGACCGCATCGCGGCGACGGCGATAAGGCTGCTTGGGCTCGGTCAACGGAACGATACCGGCGACCTTGGCAAAAAACTGCCGCTCGACTTCTTTGCCGCCTTGCGTTTCGGGCTCGTAATAATCGATCGCCAAACGGTCCCCGGCTTTCAACTGCAATCGATCTGCCAACCACGAGTTGACGACAATCGGCATCTCGACACCGGCGACATCGCTGAGATCAAACGAGTCGCCATAATCGAGCGGCAATTGACGCGACGAATCGGCCGCCGTGATCGTGCTGTAAGTTACGCCGATCGCGTCCGGCCCGGCATCCGCTTTTCGGATTTCATTCGCCAAGTAGGTCAGCACCGGTGTGACTTGATCGGCGGGCAACGCATCGGTGATCGCATCAACCGCGGCATCACTAATTAGCAACCGATCGCTCGTCACGTTGTAGTAATCGAAGACAGTTTCACCGTCGAATGTTTCGGTGACGTGCTGCAGCTTTAGCCCCAGGTCTTCTAACGTCGGCTGAACTCGATCGGCAACGATCTCGGCCGAGCTCAACAACACGTTGGCTTGACCGTCGCGATCAAGCACTGATGCGATCAGCTCCCGTGATAAAAACACGTTCTTTGGCGCCGCTTGAGACGCGGTCAGTGAAAAACGGGCCAAGCCCTTGTCGGGCAAAATCTCGGCAACTTTCAATCGCGGGATGCCTTCGGTTTGGACGTCCTTGCGACCCAGCGGGCTGTCCGCAGGAACCGCTTGCTCGACCGGCAGACGCACCGTGACTTGGTCACCGACATTCACCCCCAATTCCGTCGCTAGCGATTCGGTGATCACCACCGAGCTGTCATCCAAAGTCGCCTTCGGTGCAACGCCCGACGTGTCGAGATTCCAGAATGCATCGTCACAGCCGACCACTTGAATCGAACCCGACCGACGAAGCTTGTCATCGCTGTTCGCTTCAATCACCGCTTGATCAAACAACAACACGGCAGCGATCGTTTCAGGAGTCTGACCAACACGCTTGGCGATCGATTCGGTTGCGAAAAAGCCGCCCGGAGCGATCACGGAATCGATTTTCCCCAATCGTTCAACCGTAAGCTCTCGCAAGCTGCCGCGCATCGAATCGCCCACTAGCAGCGCGCCGACGATCACCGACGTGGCAATCGCGACGCCAAGAGCGACTGATAAGGTCGTTCGCCAATTGTGACGAACACCGGCAAAGATGACTGACCAAAAAGACAATGGTTTGCAGCTGGTTTGAGGAAAACGATTATTGCAATTCCAAAACGCCGGCGGCACCGGCCCGGACTTTGCCGTCTGGATTATCGACATCAGCCCAGAAGACAACATTTGCGTTCGCCGGATTAATCTCGGGCGAAACGAATGTGACCTTGCCAGTCAAGCTGACGTTTCCGCCGGCCTCTGATTCTGGAATGAATCGAACCGCATGGCCTTGCAGATCGCCGGGTATCATCGCTGGGCTAGCGTGGCAGATGACTCGTAACCGATTGAGTGAAACGACTCGAACCAGCGTTTGACCGGCGGCTGCCCATTCGCCAGGACGAGTGGTTACTTCGACAACCTGACCGGCAACAGCCGATCGTAAAACATGACGATCGAGGTTTGACTTCACGATCATCAATTTCGTCTGGGCTTTCTGGGCCACGGTTCCAGCGAGGGCACGTTGTTGCTTTTCGCCCTCGATCACCAATTGGGCCCGATCCGTTTCCAGTTGCAACTTGCGCAAATCCGTTTCACTGACGACGCCATCGTAGACTTGGTTGGCAAGTTCGCCTTTGTGTTGAGTGAGCTTGCGCACTTCGTATTCGTGGGACGCCAACTGGAGTTGCGGATCTCGGTTACTGGCCAGACGCGCTGCGTCCAGCTCCGTTTCAACCATCGCCAATTGCAACTGTGCCGCCTCATCATCGAGCCGCAACAGCTTGTCGCCCTTTGCAACCGTTTGACCGACATGGACATTGACTTCGGCAACGATTCCCGACAAAGGAAGTGCCAACCGCCGGTTCTCAATCAATGCCGTATGGGCAACCAACTGGACTTTGCCAGCAGCCTCTGCGGTAGCCCCTGCAGTCGTGTCGGCTTGTGATGGATCGTCGACTTGGTCATTCGCCGCTAGCGCTGGCGCCACCGCTACTTCGGTAACCGGTGCCTGAGCCGCTGTCGTTTGGATCGAAATCAGTCCGCATCCCAGCGTGATCAAGCCAGCAACAATTCGTGATCGAGAATGCATGACCTATTTCCTAAATGGTGACGGAATCGACTAAATGATCCGGCGCAGCGCGGGAAACTCCAATGTGAACTTGGTACCACGACCGACGTCGCTTTCGACGCTCATTCTACCGGAGTGGGCCTCGACGATTTTGCGAGCCGTCGGCAACCCCAACCCGCTGCCGCCTTCCTTGGTGGTATAGAACGGCTCGAACATGTGCATGATCGTGTTCCCGTCGATGCCGCGGCCGGTATCGATCAAGTCCATGGCGACACCTGAATTGGTGGTGTAGGTTCGCACCAACAACTGTCCGCCGCGGTCGGTGGCTTCCAGCGAGTTCTTGACCAAGTTCATCAGAGCCGCCTGCAACGAATCGCTGTGCAGTGCGATCGACGGCAGGTCATTGTCCAAGAAGCGAACGATTTCGATCCCGCGCTGTGACGCTTCGGCACTGTAGGCGTTGAGCACGGTTTCCAACTGGTCATTCAAGGAACCGGAAACCAAGTCGATGTCTCGCAACCGCGCATAACGCATAAAGTCGCGGAGTAAGCCTTGCATTCGCACACACTGCTCACGAATAATCTTCGCACGCTCAAGCGGTCGGCGGCTTTCTGGCGAGTGCCAATCGGCCAAGTCTTCGCTGAGCAGGTCGATGTTCATGTGAATCACCGACAAAGGGTTTTTGATCTCGTGCGCGAGTGAGCCGGAAAGCTCGGCGAGCTCCTCGTACTGAGCTCGCAACTCGTCAATCGGTGATGTTTTTTCGCTACTCGTCATGACCAAAAGCAATCATCGTGGTCGGATCGAAGCGGAACGCTTCGTTTCAATCCAATTGTAGTGGGATTGTCCAATTCAGATACGTGGCGATGGTTTATAGGCAAATAAGTCGAAAAAACGAGAGGTCGGCTGCCTGAAACCACTCACACGGACTATCGTTTGCCAAAAAAGACACCGGCGCCATGGCGTCGGTCATCAATCATTCGCCCCTTTACTGCCGCATTTGGATGGATTGGCCCGCCGTTTTATCGCTGTTGGTTGCGCTCGGATTGTTGATCAGCTTGGCATTTCGCGTTGCCCCGGCAGATATCTTGGCGTTGGCATTCCTAGCGGTCCTTGTGGTCGCGCAGGACGTGACCGGCACGCCAGACCTGCCGACACCCTCCCAAGCGGTGGCCGGGTTTGGCAGCCAGGCCTTGATCACGATCGCGTTGCTGTTTTCTGTCGTCGCGGGCCTGGAAATGACGGGGGCCACAAAGCTCGCTACCGGCTGGTATCTCGATCGCTCGAAATCACTCCGCGGGGCCCAATTCCGTATCCTGGCCCCCGTGATTGTATTGAGCGGGTTTCTCAACAACACGCCTGTGGTCGCGGCATTGATCCCGATCGTCGACGACACTTGCAAACGGATCCGTGAAAGCTCCAGCCGGTTGTTGTTGCCGCTGTCATACGCCGCGATCCTCGGTGGCATGTGCACCGTCATGGGAACCAGCACCAACCTGATTGTGCGTGAAGCGTTCGAGTCACAGACTGACAAAACGATCGGCTTCTTTGCACCCGCTGTCGTGGGAATCCCGGCAGCGATTGCGGGACTGGTTTACATGATGCTGTTCGCGCACCGTCTGATTCCGAATCGGCGTCCTGCCGTTAGCGCGAGCGACGACCCCAAAAAGTACACCGTCGAAATGCTGGTCGATTCGACTGGCCCGCTGGTCGGAAAAACAATTGAAGAAGCGGGCCTGCGTAGCCTGCCCGGGCTTTACATTGCCGAGATTCAACGGGGTGATGATGTCGTCGCCGCGAAACCGAACGAGCGTTTGCGAGGTGACGACGCGTTGATCTTGGTCGGTGCGTTGGGCTCCGTTGTTGACCTTCGCAAAATTCGAGGCCTGCTGACCCCGGACGATCAAGGTCGCAAACTGGAAATCCCGGCGTGGCGACGAACCCTGGTCGAGGCGGTGGTTAGTTCGCGTTGCTCGTTGCTCGGAAAAACCATCCGTGAAGGCCGCTTCCGCAGTAACTACAACGCGGCCGTTGTCGCGGTCGCGCGGGGCGACCGCCGCCTGGAAGGCAAGATCGGTGACGTCCGCTTGGAAATCGGCGACGTGTTGCTGCTTGAGGCATCACAGTCGTTTATCCACCGCGCCAAAGAACTGCGTGATTTCTTTCTCGTCAGCGCCGTCGGCAGCAACGCGGTCCGCCGACATGACCGCGCCTGGCATGCAATCTATATCATCCTGGCAATGGTACTGGTCGCCGCGTCGACTTATGTATCGATCTTAACCGCAGCACTCGTTGCCGCACTTGCCATGCTTGTCTTTCGCTGCTGCACCGCCAACGAAGCACGTCGCGCGATCGACTGGCGGATCTTGATTGTCATCGGCGCCACGCTTGGTATCGGTTCCGCACTTGAAAAAAGCGGTGCCGCCGAAGCGATCGCCCGAGGTGTCATCGAACTCGCCCAAGGCAACCGATACGCAACGCTGGCACTGGTGTACTTCATGACCATGTTGTGCACGGAATTGATCACCAACACCGCGGCGGCACTCATCATGCTCAGTGTCGCCCTCGGAGCGGCGAACAACTTGCAAGTCAGCGAACTGCCATTTGCGATGGCGGTGATGATTGCCGCATCCGCCAGCTTCCTGACCCCCTTTGGATACCAAACCAATTTGATGGTTTACACCGTCGGCGGTTACCGTGTCTCGGACTACCTTCGCTTTGGACTGCCGCTGTCTCTGATCATCTATGCGATCGCGATGATTATGATTCCATGGCATTTCGAGTTCTAAACGCCGGGCCCTGAACTCAGACGAAACCACCACGCGCGAATTGCCCATGTTGTCGGAGTTGGGAACACTCGACCTAATCGTCTTGATCGCCGTGCTGTTTGGTGCAATCGCCATTGGCGTGTTCTCCGGACGTAGCAACCGGGACTCCGAAGCGTTTCTCGTCGGCGGGCGCAACCTGCCCTGGTGGGCGATTTTGGGGTCGATCGTTGCCACCGAAACCAGCACCGCTACGGTGCTCAGCTTGCCAGGCGATGCTTACGCCGGCACCGGATTTCGCTGGCTGCAATTCACAATGGGCTTGATCCTCGGCCGGATCGTGGTAGTGAAATTCCTGCTACCGATTTACTTCCGCGGGAGCCAGACCACGACATCAAAGGCGCCGCAGGAGCCCGATACACGGCCAATCTTTACAGCCTATCAAACGCTCGAAGAACGACTCGGCAAAGCCACTCAAATGGCCACGTCGTTGCTGTTCCTGATCACTCGCAACCTGGGCGATGGGCTGCGTCTTTACCTTGCCGCTATTGTCTTGCAAACATTGCTCGGCTGGTCGATGCCGCAGTGTGTCGTCGTGATGGGACTTGTCACGATGGCCTACACCGCAATCGGCGGCCTGCGTTCGGTCATCTGGAATGACTGTGTCCAGTTCGTGATCTACATGATCGGCGGTATCGCGGCGGTGATCGTGCTCGCCAGACTCGTCCCGGGCGGATACGAAGCAATCTGGGGCTTTGCCCACGAGACTGGCCGGCTGACTGTTTTCGATTTCAGCTGGGACTTGAGTAAACCGCTGAACTTCTGGGGCGGACTCTTCGGCGGCGCGGTGCTGACGATCGGGACACACGGCACCGATCAAATCATGGTGCAACGTTACCTGAGTGCCCGTAGTGAACGCGATGCAGGCCGCGCGGTGCTGCTCAGCGCATTTGTCGTGATGCTGCAATTCACGCTGTTCTTGTGGATCGGCGTTTCACTGGCCTGCTTCTTTGCAAACTCGACCACAGTGCCCCCCGATGCCGCCGATCAAGTGTTCGCGTTCTTCATCGTCAACCTATTCCCACAAAACGTCGGCCTGATCGGATTGATGCTCGCCGCGATCTTAGCCGCCGCGATGAGCACGCTGTCCAGTTCGCTGAGTGCATCGGCATCCGCCCTGCTGAACGATTTTTACTTGCCGTTTCTTAAGCAATCCAATCGCCCTACTCCCAGTGACCGCATGCAATTGCGAACAACCCAAGCGATGACGATCGCGTTTGGCGTTTTGCAAATGGTAATCGCGGTCTGGGCCAGTCACTGGGACCAAACCGTTGTAACCAGCGCGCTAAAAATCGCCGGCTTCGCAGCAGGCCTACTGCTCGGCGTGTTTGCCTTGGGCCTGTTCAGCCCCGGCATTCATCAACGATCGGTCTTGATTGGGGCCGCGGCGGGCCTCGTCGTGCTAACGCTGCTAAGCTTTGTGATTAAAAACGAATCCGGTGAAGCGATGGTCGCTTGGACCTACCTCGCAGCGATCGGCGCAACAACCACGTTCGTCACCGCAAAAGCCAGCGAGCGGATCACCCAATGAAACTGCGACCAATCTCCATCGATCCTCAAGACGGCCCCGTTCCGCAAGCCGTAGTCCAATGGATCGAACAGGCCGGCGATGTCGGCAAACGCATCGACTGTTTCGACTACATCCCCAGCAATCCCTATGTGCTTTACAGTTACCTGACCACTATCCGCGGTCGAAAATACTGCGAATGGGGAAGCGGGATTGGGATCGGAATTGGCATGGCCGCCTCGCTGGGACTAAAAGCGACCGGTATCGAACTGAACAGCGAACTTGCCGCTCGATCATCCGAACTACTCAATGAGCATTCGCTAAACGCCACCGTGATCAACGGCAGCTACCATGAATGCCATGTGCCTGCCGATGTGGTGTATGTGTATTGCTGGCCAGGCGAAGTCAACGAAATGCGGGAACGATTTGAAGCGACGATGCCTCAAGGCACCTGGTTGCTCCTGGCCGAAGGTGCCGAACGGATCACGCCGTTAATTTTGTGGTAACGGCGGTTCGGCGATCAAGCCTATTTGACCTTCACGCCTTCGATTCGGAAGACGGCCATGTGGGTTGCGTTGGGGGCGTTCGGTGGGCCTTTACCGCCAGGGTATTTGAAGGATTCGTCGTCCAGATAGAACTTGCCTTCGACGGTGACCGGACGTGTTGAGAAGTCGGCCGATTGGCCTTCCGTCATTTTGACCCACACGCAATCGTAGAGCGCCGCGCCGGGGCCGAAGCAACACTCGCGGTTATCACGCACGAGCACGAACTGCTTGATGCCTTCTTGCTGAAAAACACTTTGTGGAAGGATGTAGCCGCGGAGCTTGACGTCTTTTTTGTTCAGACGCTTCAGCCGATCAGTCCACATTGAATCTTTAAACGCGGCGTCTTTTTCGATATCGAACTTCAAGTCATCGAAATTGATTTCGCCTTTCGCCAACTGGGCTTCGCTGCTTTGACGAAGCGGAACGGTTGGCTTGTCCTCGTCAGTGGCTTGTGCGAACACCGAAACCGGCATCAGCACTACCGCTGCGGTAAACAAGAATGTGGCAAGCCGCTGAGTCATCGTGGTCGCATTCGGTGGGAGGATCGAAGGTGGGCAAGGATATTTATCATAGCCCTTGCGTGACTGAACCCCTACACCGATTGCCGAATCCGACAGAGGGCTCAGTTCACTGAGGTACCCTTTATCCGATAAAAGACGGAGTTGTTAAAATCGGTTTTGGACTGGGGAACCTTGTTGAGGATGAACTTTCCGGCCAGCTTCCGCCGCGTCATCCCGCCTTTCACAGTCTCGCCGCCGGTCAAGGTCACCTCGATCATCTCGCTGCTCTTCGGCTGACCGCCAAAGCAGCATGTGCCCAAGTCACCGACCATCACGAACTGACGCAACATTCCCCCACCGCTCGATGGGTGGATGTAGCCCTTAATAAAGACGTCTTTGCCATCAAGGTCATACGCCACTTCGGTCGGACGATCCGGGTCGGCGTCAAACTTCAATTGCGAAAACGGCACCCGCACGTGGCCCGGCGGGACCTCGGTCAGGTAAGTGTACGTGTGCATCGAAACGCCTGTGACGAGCACGACCAGGTTGGCTACCAGAGCGAACTTGGCGAGTGCTTTACCACTGAATTCGTCCGGGTAACGGTTGATCGAGCGGATCGAAAAGATCCCGAACAAGACGCCAACCAGGGTCAGCACCAAGACCATTTCAAACGGGGGCATCAACCCAATCAGTCCCACCGCAAACAGGAGCGTGGACGCGATTGCACTTCGGCTGAGGGCACGATAGGGAAAGTCCGCTGCATCAGCGGACGTCGACATTTGAAATTCAGTGGTGGCCATCGTTTGCATCAGTCGCAAAGAAGACGGTAAGAAGTGACGTGTTTATCGACGTCGATCTCTTAAAGGGCCGTTTGGCTTTCCGGTTGCGAATCGCCAACCGATCCACCGGTGAGGACCAAAAAGAGTGCGAGCACCAAGCTTGCTAATGAAACCGTCAGTACGCAAGCAAACTCCCAAGGGTTCGACGCGTTCGCCAGATCATTTTTCTCGGCGATCACACCCACCACTGGGGATTTTGCCGGTGCGAGGGCTGCGTAGCGAAGGCCAGCTTTCAATTCAATGTTTTCGCGTTGCCCCCCCGCGTTAGGAACGACAGGCTGGATGCTGGAGGTCGAATCCTCGTTCGCTTTGGGACGAACGGGGACGGGGGCAGGAAAGAACGCCTTGGCACGGCGAACGGCTTCGGGGTCGATTTCCTCGAATTCCTTGAGCGCCGCTTCGGCTTTGGGCAACGGGCAAGCACGCATGTAGTTAATGACTGGTACACGCAGCCAGTTGTCTTTCGGATCGACCTCTTTGAAAAGCTTCGACAGCCGATCGATCTGGCTCCAATCCTGCCATTTGGCGAGGTCAGGAATCACCATGTCGGCCAGCTGTTCACGCTCCAGAACCTTGTGCATCGATTCGGCCAACGCACTGCGCGGGATCACAGTGCCTTCGGTGCCATGGAAACGCAGCGCCATAATCGCCGCGTAGGTGTGCGAGAATTGTGCTTTCTTGTTAGCAATGTAAAGCTCTTCGACCAACGGCAGCCCTTGTTCACCGGCGAGGGTCAGGTAGCAGGCGATTAGCGCGTCGAGCCCATTGGAGATGCTTTTGGAGGGGTTCTTCAACATGTCCTCCAGCATCGGGAGATCTTGTTTGCCGCCGCAAACGCCCAGCATGGTGAAGTACAAGCGTTTGCGATCGACGCCCATTTCGGGCTGCTGGATCCATTCGATCAAGCGGTCATGGTCCATTTGCGGACCGATCTTGGAGATCACGTCATAGGGTGCCGAAGCGAATTCGTCGTACGCATCACGCGAAATTAACGGATCTTCGTCTTCGAGGTACGAGCGAAAGAAAAGCAATCGTGCAACAGGATCGTCTTCGACTTCGGTCGCCTTGACGATGTACTGTTCGCTGCGTTCGTTAACCGGCAAACAGGACCACTGTAGGTTTGGTGGGTCGACCCCGGAGAGCAGGAATCGGCGACCGACTTCGACTTTTCCAAAGTAGATGGCGTCGACCGTTTGGCCAGCTTTGACGACCTGACCGCCTTTGAGAACCTTTTCGACTTTCATTTTGACCACGCCGGTGGTCAGGTTCCGAGTCGACTCGCCATCCAAGCAAGACGCGATGACGACAGCGTCCATGGTTTCGGATTGCTGGCGGATGGTTTGCTGGACCGACTCACAAAACGGACACGCCGACGCGACGGGGCCCTGGAGAAGTGATCCGGCGACGACCGCGAACAACGCGACCATCATCGTCAAAGTTCGGTTGTTTTGCCTATTCATCAATGTTTTCCGGGAGCCAGGGTGATCCGAGTGCGGTTTTCCGGGTGTTTTGTGCGAAACCGGCCTGGATTTTTCCTGATTGGCTAAAGCTGACGGTCGGGCAACGGGCGCCGGACCGAGCGAGTTCTTTAATCATAGGTGGAAAACAGGTGGGCTGAGAAGGCGGATGTCGATTCTCCCGGAATTCGCGCTACGATCGGCTCAACCCTTCCAGCCAAAACTGCCGATACGTTCGAAGGTTCGCGATTCGCTGACCCGTGGCGGGGGGACCGCGATGCCCGTACATCGACGGCGTGTCACCTTGCAGCGGACACTTTGGAAACAACCATCAACCAAGCCCACCGATGGCCTGCGTCAGGATGACGCTAGAGCTGAATGAGGCTGACCTAGGGGGAAAGCAGCAATGCTTCGTCAATTGATCATCGTCGCCGTTCTGGCAGCATCGGCGTTGATGCTGGCCGATCAAGCGTCTGCCGACCAGCGGGCCTATGGCCAAGCTTGGGGCGGGAGCACTAGCACTCAAGACTGGAATCGCTTCTACCACTACCCATACGTGTACTATCCCCAGAACTTCTGGGGCCAAGAGTACTACAAGAGCGCCGACAGTATGTACTACCGCTATCCGCCAGAAATGCGGATTCCGGTATACAACAAAAAGTGGCACAACTATTACCCCAGCAGCCGCCGCTACCACAGCGGACACCACTTCATCCTAGACGTGTTCTAGGCAGCGGTTGATTGCGTCGTTGGTCACATCGGCCGACGACGATCCACTCTCATCAAGACGCCACCGGCCGAACACACTCGGCTGGTCGGCTCGCGTGAAGCATCGAGTTGGCTTTCATGGCGACGAGCACCAGCATTCGGCCACTCAGCCGTCTTCTCGATAAAACGTCCGCCCCACTCTGGGTCATCGGACCGGACGGAAAGCTCGCGTACCTTTCGGCCAGCGTCGGCGAATGGTTGTCGATCGAACCCGAAATGCTAGTCGGCAGACTTTGCGTTGCTGGCGTCTCGGTCACCGACGACCCGCTCGATTATCTTGCGGCTTCGCTAGCACCACCGCCCGGAATATCCACCCGCGGCACCGCTTCGCTGCTCGTCCAACCATCAATGTCTGGTAAACGTGCACGCCAATTCAAAGCGATGCAAACGCGCTTCGTCAAATCAGGCGACGCACACGAAGCCTTTGTGTTTGCGATCACCGGTTCGTTCAACGACACCGCGGTCGATACCGACATCGACTTTGCCAGACAACTTCGTCAACGCCTGGATACTTGGCGCCAGCACCAAAGCAACTTGGCGTCGATGTCGTTGCTGGGCGATTCCAAATACGCTCGACGATTGCAACGTCAAATCAAACTTGCCGGCCGCTTGCGCAGTGACGTCCTGATCGAATCACCGCCGGGATGCTTGGACGAAGCCATCGCCCGCGACATCCACCATCGCTCCGCTGCGGACGAACCGGTTGTCGTGATTGATGGGTCGTTGATGGACCGCGAGTTGCTTGATGCCAGCTTATGGCCCATCCTACATCACTTGGCTGATGAGAAAGACGCCAGTGTGATTGTGAAAGACATCGACGCGACCGTCCCCGAAGCCCAACAACGATTGCTCGAACACCTCGACGAACATGGCGAACGTCTGCGTTTAATCGGCTTGGCTTCCTGTGCAACGACGAATGGCAAAGGCGACCAAGATGACTTGGAAGCAATCGATAACGCCGAGCAAGAGAAAGCGAACGAATCGATCACCAGCGAACTCGCCGAACGGTTTTGTGGTCTTCGTATCCGCTTGGTTTCGCTAGCCGCACGCCTGCAAGACCTGCCTCCGATCGCCAGCGCGATGCTGAATCGCCGCCGCGCCGCCGGCGAAGGCACGGCCGATCGGTTCACCAGTGCTGCCTTGGATGCGATGGTGCTGTACCCTTGGCCGAACAATTTTCACGAACTCGACCAAACCGTTCGCCATGCGATCCGCGCCGCAAAACAACCCGCGATCGACTTAGAAGACCTGCCGCTCGCGATCCGATCTTATCGCCCCACCGCATTGGCGACCGAGTCGCTGCCTTTCGATCTCGACCAAACCGTCGCGGAGTTCGAACGAAAGCTGATTTTGTCGACACTCGATTCGTCCGACGGCAATCGCGCCGAAGCCGCCAGGCGGATGAACATCTCGCGAGCCCGGTTGTTGCGAAAACTCGAGACATACGAGGACGAGCAACCTTGATCCGCGGCTTCTCAGCTCCCGTCACGCGACAGCCAGTCCCGTTTTATGTCGCCGCATCGCACCGTCGTTGGCTGGATGCCGCGCGGCGATTCGTGGGGCCGTTCGCCCATGCGGCCGCGGACGAACCGACAGACCAATTCCGTATGGCGGTGCGTGTCGAAGCGATCGATCCGGCCCGGGTCCGCTCAGCTGTCGCCTCGACGATGACTGCGGTGGAGGATTGTTTCGTACTCTGGGAAGTTGACGCGACAAATTGCTCCACAATCACGCTCGCGATCGCACAAATCGCGGTCAGTCATCATGATGTGATGCAGTTCGTGGCAATCGATCGTCAAAAACGTTTTTGGTCGACCAACGAAATTGCCGTGATCGCAGAGCTCGGTGTGGCGTGTATCCTGAACCGCCCGGAAGATTTGGCGGTTGCGGCGCGACTCGTTTGGCGACATGGCTCCTAGCCCACTCGGCTTGCCAGCGCCGCAGGCGTCGCCTTCGCCACCTCCGATGTAGTCCAGCCCACTTCCTGTGAGAACACGATGAAGCTCAATCGACGTGACCTGATGGCAGCCGCCGGCGCCGCAACGCTATCCGCCGCAACCACCCAGCGAAGTTGGGCCGAAGACGCTCCCGCGACCAGCAAGCGTCCCAACCGGATCGCCGTGTCGACGTATTCGTACTGGCGCTATCGTGACGACAGCAAGCTGACCATCGGTGAATGCATCGACTTGGCCGCCGAAGCCGGTTTTGATGGCGTCGAAATTTTGCACGTGCAAATGGAAGACACCTCCCCTGGTGCACTACAAAAAATCAAACAGCGTGCCTTTATTCATGGCATGGACCTGTGTGGCTTCTCAACCCACCAAAGCTTTGTCTTTCCCGACGAAGCAGAGCGTCAAGAAAACATTCAACACACCATTGATTGCATCGAGATGGCCTATGCGATGGGCATCCCGACGATCCGCGTCAACACCGGACGCTGGGGAACCAGCAAAGACTTCGACACGTTGATGGCCAACAAAGGCATCGAGCCGCGTTTAGACGGCTACACCGACGAAGACGCTTTTGGCTGGGTGATCGACAGTCTGGAAAAGTGTTTGCCCACTGCTGAAAAGTGCGGCGTGACCTTGGGCCTCGAAAACCACTGGGGCATCGGCAGAAACGCTGACGCTGTTGTCCGCATCATCGACGAGATCGATTCGCCTTGGTTGCAAGCGACCATGGACACCGGCAACTTCCTGGAAAACCAATACGAACAGTACAAGATGATGGCCCCCAAAGCCGTCTTCGTTCAAGCCAAAACGTACTTCGGCGGCGGCACCTGGTACACGCTCGACATCGATTACGATCGTGTTGCCAAGATCCTTCGCGATGTCGACTACACCGGTTACATCTCGTTGGAATTCGAAGGCAAGGAAGCTCACGAAACCGCGATTCCGAAAAGCCTTGAGATGCTTCGCAAAGCGTTCGCGTAGTGGATCGGAACCGGATTGCTTTAGTAATTCCACTCCAGCATTCCGCCCATCGCGCCGGTTTCAGCAACATAGGGATAGACCGCGAAGTTGCGGCCCGCCAAATCGGTCCGCTCGATCGCCGAGGAAGCGACATACGCCATCCACCAACCCAACGCTACTTGCGATGGGTAGTGGGCTTGGTCGTTAACTCGCGAAATCGGACCTAGCAAGGAACCGGCATAAAACATCGTTTTGAGTAGTGGGCGATCCGTCATCTTGGCGGCGTTGATAAACGGCAGCGCCGACATAAACGCATGCCCGCTGACACCGTTGTTGTCGTGCATCGGTCGCCAGCGTGACGCATGATTGATTTCGTGCGGACGTGAGCCGCCCGTCAAATGCTGAGCCAAAATCAACGGCGGGGCTCCAACTAAAAACGATCGGATCGTTCGTTTCCCCCAGGTCCCTGTCGTTTGCATCATCGGGGAATCATCGAACACTTCGCCGGCTGCCCATGCCGCGGCAAAGATCGGTAATGAATAGCGTCCATTACCAAGCTCTTTGCTGGAGTGCAAATACTCGAACCACTCGTCGCTGGTCGCGCCACGCACACTCGCTTGGAAATGGCGTTCGACCTGGGCATCCAAGCTGGTATTGGCGATCGCCGCACCGATCAACATTCCTGTCCCGAGTAACTTGATCGTTTCCAAGTCGTAGTAGTTCAAATGGTCGAGCTGGATCTCTTTCCACAAACTCGGCTGGCCTTGTGATAGCTCTCGCGCAAGGCGTGCTTTTCGGCGACGGAAAGGCGGACTCATCCAACTCGGATCATACGGCTCGTTCGCCAGCGGAATCGGATTCGCTTCCGGCAATGGCTCGCTCGAAATCCCAAGTTCACCCAACATCGCATCATGTTGCTCGTCGTCCCATGCGAGTGAAGCGGTGATTAACTTGATCGACGGATCCGCGGTTGGATTGTGTACCCACGTCGGTACATCATCGAGCACGTCAAAACGAGCGTCGACAAACTCGTCCGCGTAAGCGCGCTCCAGCGAGAGCAGCAACAGCAACGCAAACAGAGCGCGAGAGGACCGGTTCAGCAACGTCATACATCGATTCATGCAAAGAGGGGCACAAGAGACCTCTAATTACTAAATCGCTAGTACATAAATCAACTCTGGTTTCCCGCCTCGGCAAAACCTGATCAGAATGACGTTGGCGAAAAACTAGACGCTTCGTATATTGCGACTTTGAAACGAAAAGGAAGTCGCACTCACTCGGCAATCATGATGCCCCTAAGATGCCTCGCGTGGTAACCGCTCACCGCCCCTCCCGTCACGGACTGACGGTTCTCGAACTGCTGGTGTCATTCGCCATCATCGGTATTTTGCTAGCAATTTTGCTGCCCGCGTTGGGGGCCGCGCGTGAGTCAGCCCGGTATACGCAGTGTGCCAGCCACCTCCGTGAACTGGGCATCGCACTGCACCACCACCACGAAGTCCGCCGCAGCTTGCCCGCCGGCTGGCAATTCGATCCCACTGCCTCGTCCGCTTATGGGTGGACGGTGCCGCTACTGCCGTACATCGAACAAGCTGCTGTCGCCTCCCAGATCGATTTGAAAACCCCGCTGGGTGCTCCGCAACTTACAGAAGCCCGGAACACATCGTTGCCCCTGATGCTCTGCCCTTCGGATATCGTCGACCCGATGTTCACGCTTTACGAAGGTGATGAAGAGGATGACGAAGGCAAGGAAGGACGCTACACCGGGCAACCGTTCATGCCGTCCGTTCAAAGTGAAGCGATCATGCGTCTTCCCACGGCGAACTACGTTGGCGTCTTTGGAACATTGGAATCCGACGACGAAATCCCCGCCCCGATCGGCGACGGAACGTTTTTGGAAAACCGAGTCGTACGGTTCCGTGATTTCTTGCGGGGCCTTTCCCACACGGTGATCGTGGGTGAACGCACGATGGCGCAGGTCCCTTCGACTTGGCTGGGTGTCAGCTTGGCGGGCGAAGACGCCGCGGCTCGCTTGGTCGGCTCGGCACTGCAAGGCATCAATCATCCCTTGGCCGATGAATCAGATTTCTCCAGCCGGCACCCCGGCGGCGCGAACTTCCTGTGGGGCGACGGTCACGTTTCATTGGTTTCCGAGAACATCGACCTGATCGAATACCAACGCTCGGCTCAGCTCTACCCTCGCTAGCGTCTCATACGATTTCCCCCTCACTGTCATTCACCAGCCCATAGCTTCTTCCCATGCCACCTTCAAATCAGAAGACGATCGAATTGACCAAATGCGAAGCCGAAGTCATGGACGTCGTATGGGAAAAAGAAAGCGTCACCGTCAACGATGTCGTGGATGCGATCAAACGTGATCTTGCCTACACCACGGTGATGACCACGATGAAGATCTTGGAAGAAAAAGACATCGTCAGTCGCGGTGAAAAGATCGGTCGAGCATACACTTATTCTGCAAAAGTCACTCGTGACCAAGTGCAGCAACGGATGATCAAATCACTTGCCGATCGCTTCTTTGGCGGATCGACTCGCTCGATGGTCCTGAGCCTGCTGAAATCCGAATCGATCTCCGAAGACGACATCCGTGCCGTCAAAGAAGCCGCCGAACAACTGGGCGAAGAATAATGGACCTCCAGCTTGCCTTCGAAGTCGCGAGCTCGCTTTGTATCCAAGTCGCGTTGGTCGTCGCGATCGCGTTCTGCCTGCGTCGCTGGCTTGATGATGCTCAAGGCAATTGCCGACTTTGGACGGTCTCGTTCGTCGTCATCATCGCCATGATCGCGTCGGGATTCTTGCTGCCTCACCGCAGGCTGTTTGCGTTTCCGTTCGAATTTGACCGCGACACCATGCTGTCGCTACTCGCATGGCAACGCAGACTCGCGCTGCTGCTGCTGACCGGATGGAGCTCCGGTGTCATCTGGACGCTAGGCATCAAGTCACTGCAGTGTGCGCGGTTGCTGTACTTTCTCAAACATCGCTGCCAACCGCTCGATGTCGGCACGCTGCTCGATCAATTGGACATCGACCTTCCCTCACGCATGGTCCCGGCCGTGCTTACTTCGGCCGAAGTCGGTGGCCCTTTTTGTTGGCAGCTTCATCGCCCAACCGTCGTGCTTCCCGACCGATTGTTGCGTCATGACAATGCGACAATCAAGAACGTTTTGCTGCACGAATTAGAACACTTGCAAACCCAACACCCAATGCAACACTTCCTGCAGGGTGTCTGCTCAGCGATGTTTTGGTTTCATCCCGCGATCCGTATCGCGGCACATGAAGCCGAACTGAACCGTGAATTCCTTTGCGATGAAATGGTTTCCAAAACGATCGGCAGCTTCGGCCGCTACCTCAAGACGCTGGCAACCGTTGCCGAGTTTTGCCGCACGCCGTCTTGTACCGAAATCACCTATGGGACGATCGGTTTTGGCAATTCGAAAAGCTGCCTCGTCCGCCGTAGCGAACGCCTAGTCAAACTCGCTCGCGTTGAATCGACTCCTCCGCGATGGCGGCACTGGTTCGCCTGCGGAATGCTGCTAGTTCTTTCCCTTTTGGTACATCAAATCTGGCTGCCAACGAACGCCTTCGCTTCCAACCGCAGTACCTGGTCGCCCTGGCCATCCTGGACCGCAAATGCCCTTCATCAAGTCGACGTCAAGGTGCGTGATTTCGAGTCCTTCGAAACCCGCGTCCATCTTCACGAATGGATTCACACCGAAGACTGATCGGCCCTCTCTGGCACACCACACGCTTAAAAACGAAACACTTCGTAATTGATGTTGTGCCATATCGACCACTGCTCCTAATATCGCGCCGGCTTAATTACTAAACATGCCGTAGAACAACTCGATACAGCTCACCGCAGGGACGCAAGTGGCACAGCTCCGATCCGACTTACCGGCCAAGTCAATTTCACTGATCCTTCCGGCGTACAACGAGGAAGCGGTGATCGCGACCGCGATCGAAGAAGCGGTCGACGCACTCGAGAAACTCACGGAAACCTACGAAATCATCGTGGTCGACGACGGGAGCGTGGACCATACCGCTTCCATCGTGCAAACGTATGCCAACGAGAACGCTTCGGTTCGCCTAGTCCGGCACAACCCCAACCGCGGGTATGGGGCGGCGATTCGCACCGGCTTTGCCGCAGCGAGCTGTGACCTTGTTGCGTTCACCGACGCGGACTGCCAATTCGATCTCAACGAGCTAGACCGCTTCTTTGTCTTGTCCAACCAATACGACGTCGTCTGCGGATACCGGATCGACCGCAAAGACAGCTTCCTACGTTGCTTTTACTCCAAAGGATACAATCTCCTGGTCCGCTGCCTGCTTGGCACCGAAGTCCGCGACATCGACTGTGCAATGAAAGTCTTTCGTCGCGACGTCATCGAAGACTTGCAGATTACCGGCAACGGTTTCTTGGTCAACGCAGAGTTGCTCGTTGAAGCGAAACGACAACAACGCAGCCTCGTCGAAGTCGGCGTCACACATCGGCCGCGAACGCTTGGCGAAAGCACCGTATCGATCAAGCACATCCCTCAGGTGTTCGCACAGCTCCTGCGGTTCTGGTGGAACTCGATCCAGTTCCCGGCCGCTCCCGCACTGACCACTTCAACCGCTCCGGCATGGATGCAACGCTTCGGCATCGGCTTCAACAGCTTGCAGGTCATTCTGCTGTTGGTCGCAAGTTTGTTCTTATTGACCAATCTCGGATACCCGCTGATCGACCGCGACGAAACTCGCTACGCAGAGATTCCTCGCGAGATGATCAACACCGGTGATTGGGTATTACCTCAATTGAACTTCAAAACGTATTACGACAAACCTCCGTTGACCTATTGGCTATGCGCGATCGCATACGAGTGCTTTGGTGTTAGTGAAACATCGGCACGACTCGTTCCCGCGTTGGCTGCCTTGGCAACACTGGCGATGACGATGATCTTCGCTTCACGGGTTTTGAGTCCACGCATCGGTTTCTATTCAGGCTTGGTGTTGCTGCTGTCGGCCGGATTCCTATTCACCAGTCGCTACCTGTTGCTTGATGGAGTGCTCACCGCTTTTGTCGCCGGAGCGATGTTCGCCGCATACGAGGCCGTCCGTCCGAGCAAGTCGACGCCAAAGTTACAGTCCTGTTGGTGGATCGCGTCGGCGGTCTTCACCGGACTCGCCTTCCTTACCAAAGGCCCCGTGGTACTTGTGCTCGGCGTGCCTACCTTCGCCGCGTTTGTCTGGCTATCGGAAGGTTACTCAAAACCCGATCGCAAACAGATCGCTTTGTACATCGCCGTCGCGTCCGCCGTCGCCATCCCTTGGTTCGTGGTAGTCCACCAACGCGCCCCGGAATTCCTGATTGAGTTTTTCTACAAGCACAACATCGCCCGGTTCGCCGGTGCTTTCCACGAAAAACCGTTTTGGTTCTTTGTCCCCGTGCTCTTGATCGCGGGACACCCTTGGTCGTTTCTGACGATTCCGTTGACCCGTTTCCTGTTCGGCCGTGGCGAAGCAGAGCGTCAACGCAGGTCGCCTGTGCTGGGATACATGCTGATCTGGGCCGTGTGGACGTTCGTGTTCTTTTCTTTGTCGCGTTGCAAGCTCCCCACGTACCTCATGCCAGCCGGCCCCGCGTTTGCGATTTTGATGGGGCATTTTTTCGGTTCGGTGATTCAAGACACCAAATCGATTTCAGCAATGCCGCTGGCTCGCATGTGGTCACCGCGTGCCGCCGTGATCACCACCACCGTCGCTGGACTTGGGTTCGCCTTGTACCAGTACTCGATCGTCAACGAGCAACAGTTGCTGTCCCTGCTTTGGATAACACTTTGGGCAGGATTGCTGGTTGCGGCGTTAGTGCTGATCCGTCGCCCCATGAAACTGCACCGCGAGTGGTCACTCGTGTCCGTGGCAATGGTCGCGTTCGCAACGATGGTGCTGCACCAGTCGCTGCCGATGTATAGCCATCAACAAACGCTCCTGGCCAAGGAATCAAGCTTTTCGGAACACCTCGCGGCCGATCCCCTGGTTCCGGTTGCAACGGTTAGTCATGAGTTTTCGGAGATCCCTTTCTACTTAAACCGTGACGACGTCAGCAACTATCGTGATGTCAGCGACCACGACCTCCGCACTTTTGTCCAACAATCAGGACATTGCTACGTTTTGGTCAATGATTTGGCGAATCCGACCGAACTTCAAAAGAACCTGCCGCTGCGTGCGAGAGTGACGAAAGTCGCCGAACAGGGCGACACACAACTGCTGGATATCCGCCTATCGTCTCCGTCGTTTCGACTTGCTGCCAAGCATGCCGACGTGACAGACGATCGCAAAATCCAATAAGCCCCCGATCCCATTGACGGGTGCGACAATTTTGATTGACAGAGGACAGGCAGAAATCTAGACTGACTTTCCTATGCACCACCTTTTCTCCCAATCCGGAACGCCTTCGCGATTCCACCTTGGTTCCATCGTGACCAAGGCCGGGTTGTTGGTTGCGCTTGTGGTCGCATCTTCATCGAACGCATTCGGCAGCTGCGGTGACTGGCTGGAACATCCATCCGGCCAACACTCATCCGAGTCCATTCAGTTCGATCAGCCTGGTCAATTGCCTTTCGTTCCGATGCCCTGCGACGGCCCGAATTGCCAAAGTGCACCATTCACACCCTCTGCCCCGGCACCGTTTTCGTCGAACCACTTCAAGTCTGCCAAAGACTACGGTTGCCCCCAGCAACGAAACGATTCGATGGATTGCGACGAAGACGTTCTGCTGTACTTAGAACCCGAAGCCTCTCTGCTTTCGGGTCACTGTGGACGCGTCGAGCGACCGCCGAAATCGGCCTAATTTCGCGTCGACGACCATCTTAAGTTCCGTATGAGCAACGGTTTGCGATCACCGCATTCCTATTTATCAACGGATCCACGTGGCAGCCAATCGCGGGCTAAACCCTGCAGGCACCTCCACGTGATGCATCAAATGCTTGATGGCCTGTTTGCGCGGTCCGCTTGAGCTCGCGTCTGCCTTTGACCGCCCCATCACTCCATTTCCGCGTCGCATCATGTCGCGGTGGGGCAGGCATCGCAGACCTCTTCCTTCAGCTCGCCCCAGTCACCCTTCGACACAACTCTGTGCTGCGAACGGGACGTTGCGCGCTGACGGTTTCGAAACACGCTGCATTCCTGAAACACCACCGCCCCCCTACGACCGGAGTCAACTGATGTCCGCAACGACCTGCGCGCTACCGAAAGCGACCGACCAAATGACTTGGATGGAAAAGATCAACGGCCCCTATCACAAAGAGGCCCTCTGGATCTACACCGCCATCGTTCTAGCCCACTGGACCGAACACCTTTGCCAAGCGATTCAGATCTATTTGCTGAATTGGCCCATCCCCGAATCACGCGGTGTACTGGGGCTTTGGTTCCCTTGGATGATCAAATCCGAAGCCCTGCATTATGGATACGCAATCATCATGCTGGTCGCGTTTTGGATTCTCCGCAAAGGCTTCGTTGGTCAATCATTGACGTGGTGGATGATCGCGTTTTGGATTCAGTTCTGGCACCACATCGAACACGCCTTACTACAAGGGCAAGCGATCTTTCAACGCAACCTATTCGATTCGCCCGTCCCGGTCAGCATCGTTCAACTGTTCGTTCCACGCGTTGAGCTGCACCTGTTTTACAACACGGTGGTGTTCGTCCCGATGGTGATCGCGATGTTCTATCACATGTTCCCGCTACCCGGCGAAGCGGCCCACCAAGGCTGTTCTTGTGCCTGGCAACCACGTTCTAGTCGTGCCTGATTGAGTCTGACGTGTATGCAAACGTCAACACCGTTCCACCGTATTCGTTTACCCAAAAGGCATCGTCATGAATCTCATTCGCTCACTGATTTCTGTTTTCCTCGTCGCTTTGTTCGCGGTCTCGATCGCAGGCTGGTTCTGGGCCGGTGAAAAGCCCTCCGCAAACGTGGTCGGTTCACGCGTCGTGCTCGTCCTCTGCGGCTTGCTTTCGGTTGGCTGCTTTTCGCTGCTATGGAGTGCCAAGCCAGGCACGGGCGAAGAAATCACTCCCTCTCAAAACCTGCAGTCCTAGGAAGCCGCCGTGCAACACGCTTTCAGCAAAACTTTTCGTCTGTCCATGTTTGTCGGCTTGCTGGTCCTCGCGGCAGTTGGGTGCGAACAATCAACCGCGCCCAGTAGTCCTCAAGCGACCGGCAAAGCCGAAGTCACGTTTGCCCCGCAGCCACCGACGACCGGTGAGTGCGCCTTGACCATCACGTTAACCGACAGCACCGGGGCACCGTTTAAAGACGCAACCTTGACGGTCGAAGGCAACATGAACCATGCGGGAATGAAACCTTCGTTCGCCACGATGGAAGAATCTGACCAGGAAGGTGTCTATACGGGAACCATCGATTTCACGATGGGTGGAGATTGGTTTCTTTTGATTCATGCCGATGGCCAAAACGGCGAATCGATCGAAACCAAGGTGGATGTACCGGGAGTCAATGCCAAGTGACCACACTCTGGCAGCAACGACCGACCGAACGCCACCCAACGCAGATTCCTCCGAGGGGGGCAACGGGCAAACGCAAGCAGCGAACATCGTTCGACCTGCTTGCGGTACCGTTGCTCGGAGGGATTCTGCGGCGTCCCGGATCACGGTTGCTTGTCCAGATCCCTGTACTTTTCGTCAGCTTGGTGATGATCGCGCACGCGTTTTGGGGTCCGCAGCTAGCGCCTAAAAATCTTGCCGCGTTGCTCACTTGGGTCCATTTCCGCGGCTTGGTCGTGTTGGTCCTTTTGCTTGGCGGCAATTTTTTTTGCATGGGCTGCCCATTCATGCTGCCCCGCGAACTGGCAAGAAAACTGCACTCGCCACGTTGGCAATGGCCTAAGAAGCTACGCAACAAATGGCCTGCGATCACGTTGTTTGTCGGCGTGCTGTTTGCCTATGAATTGTTCGACCTGTTCGCCAACCCTTGGTGGACCGGCGTTTTGATTGTCAGCTACTTTGCGATCGCGCTGCTGGTTGATTCACTGTTTCAGCGTGCGTCGTTTTGCAAGTTCGTTTGTCCGATCGGCCAATTCAACTTTCTAGGTGCGAGCCTGTCGCCACTGGAAGTCGCCGTCCGTGACACCGCGGTCTGCGATGGCTGCGTCACGAAGGATTGCATCAAAGGCACCGCGAACCCACACAGCCAAACCGGTTTGCCAGTGGTTCAGCGGGGGTGCGAACTGGACCTCTTTCAGCCACGCAAATCCGGCAACCTCGATTGCACCTTTTGTATGGACTGTGTTTATGCCTGTCCCGAAGACAACATTGGCGTTTTCGCCCGTATGCCGGGAGAGGAACTGACGACAGTCGGCCCCAAGTCAGGCATGGGGATCATCGAACGACGCGGCGATTTTTCCGCATTGGCAGTGGCGTTTACCTTTGGGGCGCTGCTGAACGCATTTGCGATGATCAGCCCCGTCTACGCACTCGAAAACTCGATCGCTTCGGCAACCGGTCTTACCGTCGAATGGCCGATCCTAAGTGCGATCTTTGCACTGTTCCTGATCATTGAGCCAGCAGTGCTGCTGGGCGTAACAGCATTCGCAACGCAACGTGTCGCCGGTTTCAACGAAGGAATAACGGCACAGGTTAAACGCTTAGCCCCGTCGCTGATACCAATCGGATTCGGCGTTTGGCTCGCGCACTACGCATTTCACTTTTTAACCGGTGCCCTCACCGTGGTTCCGGTCGCCCAAAACGCCGTTCGCCAGTCCTTCGGTAAAGCGTGGTTCGGCAACCCGCAGTGGCAACTTGGTGGATTGCCAGAATCCGTCGTGTATGCGATCGAACTCGGTTTCCTAGCGTTGGGGCTGATCGGATCCATTGCCGTCGCTTGGACGCTGCTTCGACAGAGCAGCTTTCCCAGCCAAATCAAAAATGTCGAGCGGGTAGCCCTCCAAGCGACTGCGCCCTGGGCCGTCTTTTACCTCACCCTGTTTGTTTCCGCGGTCTGGATCATGAACCAACCGATGGATATGCGCGGAACATTTCTAGGAGGCTGAGATGCAACGACTTCGTATCACACAACTTTCATCGCTGGTCGCGTTCGCAGCGTGCTTTTGCATCTCAGCCCCAACGGCCGACGCACATGAAGGGCCTCCGTTTCCGGTGCAACTGGATCAACCTGCTGCCGGTTACAAGATTTCGACTTGGGCCGACCCCGACATTGGTGAAGCCCGCTTTTTCATCATTGTCGAAACCGAATCTGGGGAGATGCCGAACGACGAACCGACCATACGGCTTTGGACCGAACCGGTCGATCAACGACTACCGCGCGAAACTTACGAGGCGACCAAACAATCGCTCCGCGGCAGTTTGCAATTTTTATCCAAACCATTGTTCGACAAACGTGACCATTGGAACGTTGGCATTCAAATCACCAGCCCAAGTGGCGAAGCTGGCGAGACGATTGTCCAAGTCGAATCAACACCGCCGGGGTATGGTCCCTGGGATCTGGCCATCTACCTTTTTCCATTCGCCCTGATCGGCGGTGCATGGTGTGTCGCAATGGCGAAACGCGTTTGGCACATCCAGCAAGCCGCTGAAAACCATCCCAAACCAGAAAGCAAGGAAGAAACAGTGTTGGCGGGAAACGATCAATGAGCAAACGTTTGAAGACACAATCAAACAGAACCGCTTGGCATTGGGTGCTCGGTGCAGTCGTCGTCCTAGCCGCGATTGCCTGGGCGATCAGCACACTGTGGTGGAGCGTCACGAAAGACAACGATCCGTCCGTCGCGAACGAAACGACAACCGCAGGATTCTTTGTCAGCCTTGCCGCACTGGATGTCGAAGAAAACGAACGCGCCGCACGTGTCCTCGACGAATTGGTTCAAGCAGAACCCAACGAACCAGCACTGTGGGCGAACCTTGCCGTCGCAAAGTTGCGACTGAACGATTTAGAGAGTGCAAAAGCCGCTCTCGACCAAGCCTTGTCGCTCGCGCCGACCTCACGCGAATTGCTACGCCTGAATGCCCAGTACCTTGAAGCATCCGGCCAGGTTGCCGCCGCCATCGATGTGCTGCGCGAACTTCATCAACAATGGCCAGAAAACATTCGTGTCGCGTTCAATCTGAGCACCTTGCTGGGCCAAGTCAGCAGCGAAACCGCTGATGAAGAACGCTTGAAATTGCTGTCTGGCATCTTGCAGTCGCACCCACAAAACCTTCGCGTTCGCTGCGAATCCGCCCGACTTGCCGCCACCGTTTCCGACAGCGACTCCCTCCGCAATGCGATCACATGGCTGAAACAAAACGACTCCAAATGGAGCGATGCGCAGCAACAACAAATCGACCAGGCTGCCAAAGCCATCGAGGACGGTAATGACCGGCAAGCTGCCGTCGCACTGACCTTTTTTGAGAACCTTTCCAAGCCATCGGCTGCCTATCAACGAAGCTTGGACGAGCTTGGCATCCTGTCGGTCACGGCGGTTGGGACGCCGGTCCGTTCCTTTCTTTCGCTGAATATGCCACCAGCAGAAGCCTCGCCAGCTGACCTGGGGCTTCAATTTTCTATCGACGCGTCTCCCGGAAAAGCAGCGCGGCTCGATCTGATTTTGGGTGTGGATCAACCCGGAGAGCGGTGCTCAACCCTTTTGTCGCTTTCTGGGACAACGATCCACATTCAGGGGTCGGCCGCGCTGCCCTTTCCAGGATACACGCCTGACAATGCGTTGGCGTGTCTGGCCTGGGCAGATTTGAATGACGATTTCCGCCCCGACCTCGTCTTCGTTGGCGAACAAGGTTGGCGAGTCTACTTGGCAGACGACACAGAAGGTTTCACCGAGTTGGAATCCCCTGGCGATCTAAAGGATCAACCATGGAAATCCGTTTGGCAAAGCGACGTCGAAGCCGATGGCGATCTGGATCTTTTTCTAAGTGATCACATTGGAAACCTCCGTTGCCTTCAAAATGACGGTGCGGCGAACCTGTCCGCCATGGAAAACTTCCCAGAAATCGCTGGTGTGATCGGGTTCCGAGAGATCGACTTCGATTCCGATGGCGACATCGATTACGTCTGCCTCGACAAAAAAGGCAACCTCACGATTCTGAACAACCAGCGTGGCGGGCGATTCACCATCGAATCCGCCTTTGGCGAAAGCGACCAAGTTGCCCCAATCACCGCAATCACTGTCGCCGACTTGAACCGGAACGGTCACTTCGAAATCGTGGGTGCAACGCAATCGGGTCAGATCACGACCAGCGAATTCGATGGCGAAACGTGGCAACACACGGCACTCCTTGAAAGCGGATTCAGCACCGTCGAAGAATCGGCGACCAAGCAAACCTTCGCCTTCCTCGCCGCCAAAGACCTAGACAACAACGGGGCGATTGACCTCGTGCTCAGCCAAGCCAACCGGAGCGGCGTGTGGCTGCAAGGCGACGCTGGCCATTGGCATTCGATCAAAACGCCAAACATCCAAGTCACTTCAGTTGTCGATGTCGACTGCGATGGCTTGCTAGACCTCGTCGGCCAAGCCGATCATCAACCGCAGCTAGCCATCAACCAAAGCTCTGCGAATTATCAATGGCACGCGATCAGCCCCCAGGCCAACACGTCTGCAGGCGATAAACGCATCAATTCGTTCGGTATCGGTGGGACCATCGAAGTCCGCTCAGGAAAGACGCTGCAAAGCCAGATGATCCAGTCGTCACGAGTTCACTTTGGACTGGGACAGCACCCACAAATCGATGTGGCCCGAATCGTTTGGCCGAACGGCACCAGCCAAGCAGAGTTCGAACTCGCTAACGGCCAAGCTTCGGTTGCCGCCCAACGATTAAAAGGCTCCTGCCCGTGGGTGTTTACCTACGACGGTACAGGGTATCGATTCATCAAAGACTTTTTATGGCGTTCGCCGCTGGGGCTAAAAATCAATGCCCAGGAAACCGCCGGTGTCACACAAACCGAAGACCGAATCAAGTTGCCTGGCGAAAGCTTGGTACCACATGACGGTATCTATGACATTCGGATCACGGCCGAACTTTGGGAAACCCACTTCTTCGATTCGGTCGGTCTAGTGGCGGTCGATCACCCGGTCGACACCGAGATCTTTGTCGACGAATGTTTTGCCCCACAACGTGAACCGATCCGCGAAGTCGTTGTCGGCACCAAAACACAACCACTGAAAGCGACCTTCGACATGGAAGGTCAATCGCTGGACGAAACGCTGGCGTCAAACGACGGAGCTTCGCGGACCATTTCCCGCTTGGCGAATACCAAGGCGTCGCAAGCGACCACTGGGTCGAGTTTCAATTTCCCGAACAAGCTCGCGACACCGACGATGACGTGCTGCTGATCGGCCATGGTTGGATCTATCCGACGGACAGTTCGCTGAACGTTGCGATTTCCCAGAACGAAGATGTCAGCCCCTATGGCCTGATTCTAGAGCGGCGATTGCCTGGTGAATCCTGGACCGTACTCGATGACCAACTGGGCTTTCCGGCTGGCAAACACAAAGACGTCATCATCACACTGTCACAAGATAACCTTGCCGCCAACGCCACCTACCGCTTGCGCACCAACATGGAAATCTACTGGGATTCGCTCCGCTGGTCGGTCAAGTTGCCAAGCGATTCTCTGCGACAAGTCGAACTGCCGACGACGAAGTCAGAACTTCGACAACGTGGGTTCTCGAAACTGGAACCGATCAAGCGACGACGTCCCGACACACCGATCTATCGTGTCGAACGATCACAAGCGATCTGGATGGACCTTGATGGTTACTACACACGCTATGGCGATGTCGCCGAACTGCTGCACTCGACTGACGACCGCTATGTGATCATGAATGCCGGCGACGAAATCGCACTCCAGTTTTCAGCCGACGAGACGCCATCACCCGACATGAAACGTGACTTCATGCTGATCGGTGATGGGTGGGTCAAAGACGGTGATTTCAACACAGCTTTCTCGCGAACAGTTCGCCCACTTCCGAGCCACGACGACATCGACTATCGCGGTCCGCATACAGAACTCGATCAAGACCCAGTCTTTCAAAAGCATCCCAACGATTGGCGACGCTTCCATACACGCTACGTCTCCCCGAAACCGTTTTTCCAAACGTTGGATCGAGAATCGGATTCCGCCAACGCATCACCGAAACAGTAAATGCCCATGTCTCGTTCATTTCTAACGATCGCTTTTGCCGGTTTGCTGTTCGGGCCGGCTGCCTATTTCCGCTGGACCAATCAGCCTGAAACGGAAGTCGGACACGAAGTCATCTCGAACGAACTCCGACTTCAACGGTACGGTTTCTCGCTCCATGAAGTCGCTGGCGAAGTGGGCGTCGATTTTGTTCATCAACCGCCAAAAATCGACAGTCGTCTTGACCACATCGGCCCACAGATCGCGGCGATGGGCGCCAGCGTTTCAGTGGTCGATGTTGACCGTGATGGCTGGATGGATTTCTACCTGACGTCCAGTGCACCCGACGCAAAGAACGCGTTCTATCGCAACAAAGGCGACGGAACCTTCGAAGAAATCGCTGACCAACTCGGACTCGCGGACTTAAACCGGTCAGGCACCGGCGCGTGCATGGGATCGGTCTGGGCAGACATCGATAACGACGGATTTGATGATGTGCTGGTCTATAAGTGGGGCCAACAAGTGCTGCTGAAAAACCATCAAGGCAAACACTTCGAAGCGATCGAACAAACCGATCTTCCGAAATGGGCAAACGTCGGAACAGCCACTTGGTTGGATTTTGACAAAGACGGGTTCATCGACCTATTCCTTGCCGGCTATTGGCCAGACGACGTCCACTTGGAAAACCTTGCGAACACGCAAATCATGCCGGAAAGCTTCGAATATGCCGACAACGGTGGACGTAAATGGCTGCTGCGAAACGACGGAAACGGCGGCTTTAAAGATGTTACCGGCGACATGGGAATCAACAGCACTCGCTGGACACTGGCCGTCGTTGCCGCGGATTTGAACGGTGACTCGTTCAGCGATCTGTTTCTTGCCAATGACTATGGCGTTTCCGAACTTTACATCAACGAGTCTGGAAAACGGTTCCGCGAAGTCGGTAAAGACGCCGGGATTGGGTATTCACCAAAAAGCGGTATGAACGCCGCCGTCGGTGACATTCTGAATCAGGGCCAACTTTCAATCTACGAAAGCAACATTTCCGAAGAAGGCGTGCTGCTGCAAGGCAACAACCTTTGGTTCCCCGCAAATGACGGCACCTTCAAATTCCAAAACCTCGCTTCGGTGATGGGCGTCGAACTTGGCGGCTGGAGCTTCGGTGCACAGTTTGGTGACCTGAACAACGATGGCTTCACGGACTTGTACGTCACCAACGGCTATGTCTCTGGCGAACGCGGAACTAGCTACTGGTATGACTTTTCACAAATCACCGGCGGCCACGAACAAATCATCTCCGACGCGACCAACTGGCCCGACATGCAGAAACGCAGTTTGGCCGGCTACCAATCCAAACGAGTCTGGATGAACGATGGCGCCGGCCAATTTCGTGATGTCGCGCAATTCGTCGGTGCGACCGACCGCTACGACGGTCGTGCCGTAGCACTCGCCGATTTCGGAAACCGCGGTGCCCTCGATGTGGTTGTCGCCAACCAACGCGAACACGCACTGCTGTACCGTAACACCGTCGATCCGTCGCATCACTGGATCGCGTTTGATCTCGAAGGCACCACCAGCAATCGCAGCGCGATCGGTGCCCAGGTTCGCGTCCACTGGAACGGCCAACAACAACTGCAAGAACGCGTCGCCGCCAGCGGCTACTCCGCCCAGAACCAAAGCCGACTGCACTTTGGGCTGGGAAAATCAACGGAGATTGAAAAGGTCGTCATCCGCTGGCCAAGCGGTCATGAACAAACCATCGAATCTCCCGCAATCGATCAAATCCACTCAATTCAGGAATCAAAATGAGCGTGACCAATCCCTCTGAATTGACTGCCGAAAACGACTCCGCTGCGAACGTCTCGCCACCCTGCGAATCACAACCTAAGCCATCGAAATCATGGCGTAGCTACCTGACGCTTGAAAACCGCTTCCTGGCACCGCTGCTGATCACCAGCATCTTGCTGGTCGGTCAATTGACGTTCGGCTTCCTGGAAAGCTGGTCCCGAACACTGCTAGCGATCGGCGTCGCGGTGGCCAGTGAACTGGTGCTCGGACGCATGTTCCTGGGACGATTCCCGCACCTAGCGAGTGCTTATATCTCGGGAATCAGTGTCGGGATTCTGATCCGATCGCCTTTCATTTGGCCCTACGCCATGTGCGCAGGCCTTTCCATCATGTCAAAGTACGTGCTGCGGAGGCACGACCGACACCTGTGGAACCCGTCCAACTTTGGCGTCAGCGCGATGCTGTTTTTGTATCCGGCCGCAGTCGCCAGCTTGAGCATCCAATGGGGCAACACGCTATTGCCGATGCTGGTCGTCTGGGGATTGGGTTCGCTAATCATCCGGCGGCTAAAACGTTTCCACATTTGTTTGACATATGTCGTTTCCTTTGTCGTCTTGGCCGGTGCTCGCAGTTGGTTTACCGAAAGCCCATTCCTGGCCAACGTCGCGCCCTTGACCGGCCCGATGTATCAACTGTTCGTGTTCTTCATGATCACCGATCCGAAGACCACAGTCCGCTCCAAGCGGGGACAGTGCTTCGTCGCATTTTCGATCGCGGTAATGGAAATGATTTTGCGTTTGAACGAAGTGATCCATGCTCCTTACTACGCATTGTTTATCGTTGGCCCCATCGCACTGATGATTGAAATGCAACGTGACAAAGCAAAGTCGAAATCGGAAGAGCAGACAAGCCAGTCAAACCTTGCCGATGTTAGCGATCCTGCGTGTGAAGGCCGAGAAGTCGCCACTTGCGAACTGACTTAAGATCTTGATCGTGTAGGGCCGTGTCGATGTACCCTCGCAAGGGTTGAGCAAAACGTTGTCCATGAACATGTTTTGCGCAAAGAGGCGTATCGATGCACATCGCTCGTGCCAAAGGGCAGGGACTTGCCCTCGCCATGGCGTTAGCCAGTGTTTCCCCCGTTGCTGCGGGGGAGACCGACGAAATTCCAGTTCAACCGGTGGTGATCTCCACCGATACCGGACCGACCTATCATCAATCACATTGCAACTGCAATTCAATTGACTGGTCAAAGTACCCGGCGACGATTCACCCAATGCCTAAACCGGGGATCGTCTCGGTGCCGCCAAAGGGTCCTGGCTATTACAGCACCTGGGATGCGTTGACTGGCCAGTGCCGCCAGCAACGCCCCAAGTCCGGCTACGCGCCGTTCGCGATCAATGCATGGCCGTTTTATGATTCGGATTGGCGCTATGTCGAAAGCATTCCGGAATGCCAACGGACGCTTACCGAACGTTTGAAACGGATCCATCTGTCGGATTCTTGGTTGATGAGCACCGGTGGCGAGTTCTGGGTGCGTTACAACAACGAAACCAACAGCCGACTGACGGCGAACAACAACGACTTCACGCTCAGCCACGTCCGTCAATACTTGGACTTATCCTATGGCGATTCGCTGCGGGTGTACGGTGAATACGTTTGGGCTGACAGCTTTGGCGAAGACCTTCCGCCGGTTCCACCCGATGTCGACCGCGGCGACATCCTGGACCTTTTTGTCGATTTGAAACTGGGCGAACTCGGTGGCGAATCAGTCTACTTGCGAGGCGGACGGCAAGAATTGCTGTTCGGTTCGCAGCGGATGGTCACGCCGCTTCCCTGGGCTAACAAACGGCACTCGTTTGACGGATTCAAATTGTTCCGCCACGGCAAAGACTATGACTTTGACGCGTTCTGGACGAAGTACGTCCCGCCACAAGCCAACGACTTTGACACCGCCGACAACGACCTGACGTTTGGAGGACTTTGGCTTACCGAACACAGCAAGAAAGGCCAATCGCAAGACTTCTATTACCTGTTCTTCGACAACGAAAAATCGGTCAACCAACTCGGCATCACTCGGGCACCGTTTCAAACCCATACTTTCGGAACCCGTTGGTCAGGCAACGATGACGGCTTCCTCTGGGACATCGAAGGCGCGATGCAGTTTGGCAATCAAGGCAGCCAAGATCTTGTCGCGGGCATGGGTACCGTCGGTATTGGCAAGGCCTACTCGAACGCCCTTTGGTCACCGACGTTCTGGATGTACTACGACTATGCAAGTGGCGACAACGACCCGACATCGGGTGATTCGCACACCTTCAACCAACAGTTCCCGTTCGGCCACTACTACCTGGGTTGGATGGACTTAGTTGGACGCCAGAACATCCACGACTTCAACACCCACCTGTATCTCTATCCCAACAAATGGACGACGGTCTGGCTGCAGTACCATCACTTCTACTTGGCCGAAGAACGTGACGCATTGTACAACGCTGGCGGGGCCGCCTATCGGCATGACCCGACGGGTGCGGCTGGCAACAATGTCGGCGACGAAATCGACTTGGTGTTGAACTTTCACCTAACGCGAAATTCAGACTTGCTGGTCAGCTACAACAAGCTGTTCGGCGGAAGTTACTTGGAAGCGACCGCAAACGCAAACCAAGACAGCAATGCCGAAGCCCTGTATCTGATTTTCCAACAGCGTTGGTAGTGCTTTGCAGCGGCACATCAAACTTGTAAACGACAACGGTGGCGAGTCAACGATTCGTCACCGTTGCTTTTTCAGACAACCAATTCAATCAACCGATCGCGTCGATCAAGTCTGCCAAACGGTTCAAGATCGCCGTCGGATTGGCGCTGGCGAGTTGAGTTGCGGTTTGAGCCCCCGTGGTGATCCCGAACGTCATCCCACACGCTGCATTTTTCCCTTCTTCGATGTCGATTTCCGAATCGCCGATCTTCGCGACATGGCTTGGCTCGGCAACCCCGGTCAACTCCATCGCTTTGTGGATCATGTCGGGGCCGGGGCGTCCGTGCGTGACATCGCTTGCGGTGACCAACGCGTCGATTTGGTCGCCAACCTTCCAGCCAAGTTTATCGATCAACGATTGCGCCGTCGCGCGATCGTACCCCGTATTCAGCACCACCTTGATCCCGCGCGAATGCAGCTCTGCAAACAGCTCGCTGGCACCGGGCTGTTCTCGTACATCCAAGTCGGCGTAGGCTTTTGCCAATCGTTCTCGAAAATCGGCAAAGATCAATGCGACTTCGTCGTCACTCGGTGCGTCACCGCCGCTGGCCAACACATCGCGTATCGCTTGCGACTTTTCTTTGCCAGCTCCGGCAGCTTGAACCTGATCTTGGGAAAAATCATAGCCACGCGCATTGATCGCGGCACGGACGGTTTTGTAAACCACGTTGTCTTCGTCAACAGTGGTACCGGCCATATCAAAAACGATGAGTTTAATCATGAAGGATCCTTTCGATGGAAGACCTGGCGTATCCCGCACTGCTGGTCATCCCTTTCCCGCCAATCCCCGTCACCACGTGGATGTGATCGTCGATCGTTCGGTTGTAGATGCCGTCGGGGCAATTCGTTTGGCAATATTGACCAAACCAACGAGACTCGACTTCCCAACTCGGCAAATCAAAAATCTCTTTCCCCTCGGCGAGGAAGTAGTGTTCGATATCCGATCGCAAGTCAAACCCAAGGCCGTCTGACTCGGCAACCGATGCGTATTCGTGTGAATCCCCGAGGATGATTCCGCCATCAAGCTCTTGCTTGAACAGAAGATGAATGCCCCATCGTTTTGCGAATGAATCGGCTCGCTCGTTCGCCTTGATTGCTTTCCAAGAGGGACATTGTGCGAAGCTTTCATAGCGACGAATCGAAAGCCCCGTCAAAACATTGCCTGGAATCGTTACACCCGGCTGTGGCTTCAACCGCATCATCTGCAGCTTGACCGTTTCGAGTTCACTACGCTGGAACACTTCAGGAAACAGAGCTCGAAACTCGCTGCCGCAGCATAGGATTGCTTTCGCTGCTCGAAACGTCCGTCCGTCAGACGTGATTGCCTGGACACGGCCATCTGACGCAACGGACAGATCCTGTACCGAAGAACGAAAATAGCTTTGGTAGTTCGATTGTCCAGCCAGCCACTGATGCAGTCGATGAATCATCTGTCGTGGGTTGACCGAAATTTCCGCTGGGAAAAACAACCCGCCGCGGCAGTAGTCCGCACGCAATTGCGGAAAACGATTCAAGCATCGCCCCGTCGACCAGAGTTCGGACGGATAATCATTCGCGGCATTGATCGCGTGCAACTCATCGATCAATGCAAGCTCTTCGTCATCAGACGCGAGATAGATCGTGCCAAGCTGACGGACGGTCAAATCAATCTCGCTTTGCAGGTCCTGGTAAATCTGCAAACTCTCGCGACCGTAGTGTTGCCATTGCGAGTCCAGACCGGACGGAACCACTTGCCCGAAATTTCGCACCGTCGCCCCTTGGGGCGCGGCATGACGCTCTAACAGCACCACGCGTTGCCCGTTTCGCAATGCGTGATAAGCATGAAAAGCGCCCAGCACACCGCCGCCAATGATCAGGATGTCAGCTTGATTGTGTTCCATGGTTCTCGCTCGCCCGATGCTGGTCAAAGTTTCCGCTCACGCGTTTTCCAACGTTGCCGCTGACAATTCCAGTTCTGGAGTTGCACCGTCGTGCCGCGGCAGACGACGAGAGTAGTAGATCCCTAGCAACACGGCGATGGCCATCGACACAACCGCTACGGAAAAGGAAAGCCAATTGAGCAGGTTCAAGTATTCACGCTTTCCTGTGTCGGTATTGCGAAACACCATCACGGCGACGTATCCGAGGTAGCCGATCGCGTCAGCCAAGTACATCAAGTACCCAATCGTGCCGACTTCCCGAAACGCCGCAAACATCCGCTCGAACACCGTCGTATGGAACGCGACATAGGGAATGTACATCCCAAAGCCGATCAAAACCATGAAACTCATCGGTGACAGGATCCCTGAGCGCTGACCGATGATCGACGCGATCACGACGAAGAAGCCGCTACCGATCAACCCAATAGAAGTCAGAAACGCGACACGATTGCTTTTGATCATCACCGCAAACGCGTTGATCGTGATCACGCCTAACATCACCCAAAATTCCGATCGTGCGAACACGTCCGTTTCATCGGTAACGCCTAGCTCACGCCAGATCTCCACCGCAAAGTCATCGCGAATACTTCGCACCAACGTGATCAACATGTAAATCGTCAGTAAACCTGTCAGCCCCCAAAAGTGCCGACGCAAAAACAACCGACGTTCGCTTTTTCCCATCGGTGTGCGTTTACTGCGCAGCGACTCGTCAGCCTGCGAAGGCGGAGGAATCTTCGCCAGCATCCAAACAAAAATCAGCAACGGAACAACGAACAGCAAGCCGGTGACAAACGGCATCCAGTTGGCACTGATCCCAAAATCCAACATCAACGACCGACCCACCGATTTTACGAATCCGGACGAAACGATGAAACTCGCACAAAGACCTGCGGAAAGTGCTTCGGTGACTCGGCGGCCTTCCAAAAATCCCAGCACCAAGCCGAACACCATCCCCAGCGGTAAACCGTTCACGAACAGCCAGATCGCGTTCCATGGCGCTAGCGTCATCGCGAACAGCAGCAGTGCCGCTTCGGCGATCCCGATCAACACCAATATGGTTGCCGCACGGTATCGCGCCGGCATTTCGGAAACGACTTTGATGCCGATAAACTTCGACAGCGTGTACCCGGCGGTTTGCGAAGCGACCAAGATCGTCTTTAGACCGATGCCAAACCAGATCGCGTCTTCGTAGGTCGCCGCAGTAAACGGCTTGCGAAACGCATACATACAAAAGTACGTGCCAAACGCAGCCGCAATGCAGTACGCGCTAAATAGCGGCCCGGGTGCTCGTCCAAGCCAACGCGACAATGTATTGTTGGTCGGATCCTTCACAGTTTCGTCTTCTGGCAATCGAACTCACTCGTCATCAACTTGGCTTGCAATCCAGATGATGTCGAACATCAGCCGACGAGCTATGCCTGTGCGGTTGAATCACCAACTCTTCACGAAAGCTTGCGCAAATATTGGTCAGGCGTTCGCGACCTCACTCCGCTCGGACTGTTTGTCACCAGCCCCTTGGAACGTACCGCCTCGATGACACGCCACGCTTTTTTGTTTGATCCAGAATCTCGCTCGCTAGCCAAACAAGCCTTTGATGACGCAGCACTGGCTGATGGCGAAGTTCGAATTCGTGTGACGTTTTGCACCATCTGCGGAAGTGACCTGCATACCTACACGGGCAGGCGAAGTGCACCACCGCAGTGCGTTCTCGGCCACGAAATCGTTGGTCTGGTCGATGGCTGGGGCGGCACCGACATCCCAACCGACGTCTTCGAACAACCGCTCTCGATTGGCCAACGTGTAACCTGGGCAATGGCCGTCGGATGTGGTTCATGCTTTTACTGCACGCGGGGCTTGAGCCAAAAGTGTGAATCGCTGTTCAAGTACGGTCACGAATCAATTCGCCAACACCCGACAGGTGGACTGGCGGAATCGTGCGTGTTGATTCCAGGAACTCCGGTGATTCCGATTCCTGATTCAATCCCAGACGCGGTGGCCTGTCCCGCGAACTGTGCCACGGCAACGGTTGCCGCGGCACTGCGACTGACACGCCAAACACATGCAATCGAACACGCATCTGCGATGATCGTTGGCGCGGGGATGCTAGGGATCACTGCTGCGGCACAACTCGCCGAAGCCGGCGCCCGATCGATCATCGTCGTCGACCGCGATGCCAAGCGTTTACAACTGGTCCAGCGATTCGGTGCGACGACGATCTTGTCCCCCGATGATTGCGACATCCCCCAACAAATCAAACAACTGACCGAAGGCCGCGGTGTTGATATCGCGTTTGACTTTGCAGGTTTCTTACCCGCGGTGGAGTGCTGCTTGGAATCGATCCGCATCGGCGGCCTGGCTTTGCTGGCAGGTTCGACGTTCCCAAGCGATCCGTTGCAACTGTCGCCCGAAACGATCCTGCGCCGAATGTTGACAATCCGTGGCTTACACAACTACATCACCGAAGACCTCGTCGAAGCCGTCCGGTTCCTCGAAGCAGCGCAGATCAAATACCCCTTCGCAGAACTTGTCAGCCAACCCTACCCGCTCGATCAAGCGGAGCAAGCGTTTGAATTCGCGCTCGCTGAACGCCCCATTCGTGCTGCGATTCAACTGGGCGACGGTTCCCAGCTCGACCTTGCGACGGAATAAAGCCGTCGGCACATCGCTTGGCGGATTCATCGCCAAGTCACCACTCACGTTCTGCTAAAGTGATCGCCTTCGGTTCGCTCTCCCACTGCGTCTTCAAACGATCCCCCACAGGAATGATTGATGGTTGCTGTCCGCTTTGGCCGTCTCCTGCCAGCCGCGTTCACACTCACGCTCGCATCACTGTCTCCGATGACCGCATTTGCCCAACGATCGTATGACCGAATCGCTGGCGAGACACATCAAACCCGATCGACGGTTCTGGCCACCGAAGGCATGGTTGCAACCAGCCATCCGCTCGCCGCCGAAGTCGGATTGGACGTCTTGAAAGCGGGTGGCAACGCCGTCGATGCGGCGATCGCGACCAACGCGATGATGGGGCTGGTCGAACCGATGAGCTGCGGAATCGGCGGCGACTTGTTTGTGATCTACTGGGATGCCAAAACAAAGAAACTTTATGGGCTAAACGCCAGCGGACGCAGCCCCAAGGCAATTCACCGAGGCGTATTCGAAGCACGAGGACTAAACGAAATCCCGATCGACGGGCCACTTTCCTGGAGCGTCCCCGGATGCGTCGACGGCTGGTTCGAATTGCACGATCGATTTGGCAAGACTGCGATGCCGGACTTGCTTGCCCCATCAATCAGATATGCACGGAAAGGATTTCCGGTTACCGAAATCATCGCCAGCTATTGGAAAAGCGCCGAACCGTCGCTGAAAAAACTTCCTGATGCCGCCGCGACGTTTCTGCCCAACGGACATTCGCCCGTCGAAGGCGAAGTGTTCAAGAACGAACGTCTCGCCGCGACCTATCAACAAATCGCTGAGCACGGTCGCAATGCGTTTTATCAAGGATCGATTGCGCAGCAAATCGTTGACTACAGCCAAGCCAATGGTGGCTACTTTAGCAACGACGATTTCGCTTCACACCAATCGACTTGGGTTGAACCTGTTTCGACAAACTATCGCGGCTATGACGTTTGGGAGCTGCCACCGAACGGGCAAGGCATCGCCGTCTTGGAGATGCTCAACATCCTCGAAGGCTATGACATCGCGTCGATGGGACGCGGCAGCGCCGACTACCTGCACACCCTGATCGAAGCCAAGAAATTGGCGTTCGCCAATCGTGCAAAGTTCTATTCTGATCCCGAGTTCAATGACTTGCCGATCGACGAACTGATTTCGAAACCGTTGGCCGACCAACAAAGAAAACGCATCGACCCGTCGAAGGCGGCATCCAATGTCGATGCCGGAGATCCGAAGCTACAACACGGCGACACAATCTACTTGACAGTGGTCGACAAAGATCGCAATTGCTGTTCGCTGATCCAAAGCAACTATTACGGCTTCGGATCCAAACACGTTCCGGGCGAACTAGGCTTCGCCCTACAAACCGCGGCTCGCTGTTCTCGCTCGATCCGGATCACTTCAATCGGCTGGAACCTGGCAAGCGACCGTTCCACACCATCATTCCCGCGATGGTTACCAAAGACGGTTTGCCTTGGTTGTGTTTCGGCGTGATGGGCGGCGACATGCAACCGCAAGGCCACACGCAAGTCCTCGTCAACATGATTGACTTTCAAATGAACGTTCAGGCCGCCGGCGATGCAGCACGCGTTCGTCATGTCGGCTCGCAGCAACCAACTGGCCAGGTCGCTGACGGCGTTGGAACCGTCAACGTCGAAGCAGGGATTGGCGAAGCGGCGATTTTAGAACTATTGCGCCGCGGACACAGGATCGCACGCGTTCGTGGCGGATTCGGTGGATACCAAGCGATTCAAATTGATTACGAAAACGGCATCCTTCGCGGTGCCACCGAATCGCGAAAAGACGGCGTGGCTGTCGGATACTAGCGCAACCACGAAACAGCTCGTGACAGCTTGACGCTTAGTTGACGGAACACGCCGCTCCAAAGACGGCGTTGTAAAGGCGGACGAATTCTGGTGAAGGTGATTTGATCTGCTGAAAAATGCTGTCGATCAAGTTGCGTTCGCTCTGCCGGATTTCGTCACCGCTGCACAACAATTCCATCAGCACCAAACATTCATCGGTCGTCACCTGCCCATCTTCTAAGATCACGCTGCGAACGCAGGGAAACAGGATCGCGTCAAACTCCGGACAAACCTCGTCCGCTGCCTTCATCAGCTCGACCAGGAACTTGACGTCGTCTAAATCCAGCGTCTTGTCCGCGACCAAATAACGCTCGATCAGGGTCACTTCGCTAGGAGTGATCTTGCGATCGGCCAGCACGATGCCTCGAAGTTCATCCAAGTAATTCATTTCGAGCTTTCCAACGTAAAAAGAGCGTTTTCCACGATAACACAGACACAGCTTGCGCCGATTCCCCCAAGCCTAGGTCGCAATCTGATCCGGTGCGACGTGGCTTCGGTTAAAATACCCTCTCGCCAGCCTCTTTCATTCTGAGCCTAAGATCGTGAACCGACATTGCCATTTGTTCCTCATCGCCCTGCTCAGCCTGCCGGCCACGCAAAGCTCGGCTCAGCAAGCCCCGTCATCCCATGTGCTGGTCATCGGGATTGACGGCACCCGCTGCGATGCCTTGATGGCAGCGGAAACACCCCATATCGATCGCTTGATTGCGGAAGGGGCGTTCAGCGAAACGACGAAAATTCTTGGAACACGCTACCAAGGCAACAACACCGTCAGTGGGCCTGGTTGGTCAAGTTTTCTGACCGGCGTCTGGGCCGACAAACATGGCGTCAATGACAATAGCTTCGAAGGCCGCAACTACGATCATTTCCCGCACTTCTTCGCACGGCTGAAGGAAGCCTTTCCGGGTGCACAAACTGCGTCCTTTGTGGATTGGGAACCGATCGATCAATACATCGTTTCTCAAGCTGACACCCGCAAAGTTTATCCCGCCGAAGGTGCAGAAGACTATGTCGCGAAAGATGAAGTAATCACTAAGGACGTTTGCGAGTTCCTTGCAGAATCAGCTCCCCATGCGATCAACGTCTACCTGGGAGCAATCGACGAAACGGGCCATCACTACGGTTTCCACCCTTCGGTCGAAGCCTATCGAAAGGCAATCGAAACGGTGGATTCACAGATCGGACGAATCCTCTCGACCGTACGTGCACGCACTACTTACGCGAACGAAAACTGGCTGGTCATTATCTCGACAGACCATGGTGGTCGCGGCGTCAGCCACGGTGATGGACACAAAGTCCCCGAGATCAACACGACGTTTTTGATCGTAAGTGGCCAAGCCGCAAAACGCGGATTGATCGATCAACCGACCTTCGTCGTTGATGTACCGGCGACCGCCCTCGCACACTTGGGCGTCGCTTTCGATCCCAAGTGGGAACTGGACGGGAAACCGGTCGGACTCGCCACCACCGCTGAACCTGAAGCAGGCCAATGAACCGCATGTCGCATGATCGTTGGGTTGCGTTTGTCATCGCCTTCACCACGACGTTTTCATTCGCGTCTGCGGACGATGACTTCGCGGAAACCGTCGCACCGATACTGCAACAACGCTGTCTCGACTGTCACAACGAGCAGCTTGGCAAAGGGGATTTCTCACTCACAACAGCTGAAGACTTGATCGCGTCGGGGTACTTAGACCTCGACAATGCGGATGACAGCTATCTACTAGAGCTGGTCACTCCGGTCGACGGGCATGCTTCGATGCCCAAAGACGCTCAACCGCTGAGCGATCAAGAAATCGATTCCCTGCGAAAATGGATCCGCCAGGGAGCGAAATGGCCGGCGCAAGTGAAGTTACACCAATCGTTCGTTCGCGACAAAGACTGGTGGTCGCTGAAACCGATCACCAGTCCGCCAGTCCCCGAAAGCGATGCCGCCAATCCGGTCGACGCGTTCATCAATCAGGCACTTTCCAGTCGCGGCATGGCGGCTGTTGAGAAGGCACCACCACAAGTCTTGCTGCGGCGAGTGACGTACGACCTGACAGGGTTGCCGCCCACCCCGGCTGAATCGCTAGCGTTCTTAGCTGACTGGCAAATCGACCAACAAGCGGCATGGGAATCACTCGTTGGGCGGTTGCTACAATCGAAGCGTTTCGGCGAAAAATGGGGCCAGCATTGGCTAGATGTATCCAGGTATGCCGAAACACATGGCTTTGACAAAGACAAACCTCGCAGCAACGCTTGGCCCTACCGCGATTATGTAATCGCCAGCTTGAACGACGACAAACCGTACGACCGATTTGTCCAAGAACAGGTTGCCGGCGACGTCTTGTTCCCCAACGATCCCGACGGCGTCTTAGGACTCGGATTTCTGGCCGCAGGTCCCTGGGATTTCATCGGCCATTGGGAAGTCGGCGAAGGCAAGCTCGATGGACGGATTGCCAAGCACCTCGACCGCGATGAAATGATTTCGGCGGTGTTCAATGTTTTCCAAAGCACCACCGTTCAATGCGCACAGTGCCATCATCACAAGTTTGATCCCATCCGAATGCAAGACTACTATCGCTTGCATGCCGTCTTCTCTGCAGTTGACCGCGCCGACCGAGTCTTTGCCGGTCGTTCTGCCGCCCAACAACGCGCCGACGAACTTGATCGCCAAATCACCGCACTTCAATCCCGCCGTGACGACCATCAACGACAACAGCAGGACTTGACCGCCAAACAAACCGCACCAATTGATCTCAAGATTACCGAGCTAACCCAACGCTTTAGAACGGAGCAACCGCAGCAGCCACAATTCGGATACCACAGCCAAATCGCGTCGAACCCCAACGAAGAAAAATGGGTTCAGATCGATTTGGGCAGCCCTCGCCTGATCGACGAAATCAAGCTATTCCCTGCGTTCGATGAGTTCGCTGGTATCGGTGCCGGGTTTGGTTTCCCAGTCCGTTACCGGGTCGACGTCGCACTCGATGAACGCTTGATAGACGGACACCGCGTTCTTTTCGACGCCAGTGGTTCTGACCAACCCAACCCTGGATGCGTCACGATCAACATCGCCAGTGACCGTCAACCGATCCAGTTCATACGGGTAACGGCAACGCAGCTTGCCGAACGAAGCGATGACTTTATCTTTGCGATCGCTGAAATCGAAGCGATTGCAGATCGGCACAATGTGGCTTTGAATTGCAACGTCACTGCGAAAGACACCATTGAAGCGCCCGTCCGATGGGGCAAACAAAACGTCGTCGACGGAATCTACTTCAAAGAACTGACCGACGATGACGCGATGGAGCGACTGCAACAACTTCGTCGCGAGCGTCAGCAACTGGTACGTCGCAGTCGCTCCGAACAGGTTGAGTCTGAACTGCGAAATCTACGCGACCAGATAGACGCAGCCATCGCCGCACGAAACCAAATCCCACCTGGCAAATTCGTTTACGCTGCCGCCACGTCCTTCGACGCCGGAGGTCAATTTTTGCCGACCAACGGTCAGCCACGTCCGATCCATTTACTCTTACGTGGTGACTTGCGCAGCCCCTCGGAATTGATGCGTCCAGGTGCTCCTCCGCTTTGGGACACCGCACCAGAAACCTTCGTCGACGAAGACCACTGGGACGAAGGAATCGCACGAGCCGAACTGGCACGCTACCTGACATCGACCGACAACCCGCTGGCATGGCGATCGATTGCAAACCGACTATGGGGCTGGACTTTTGGCCAACCATTGGTCGGCACCGCAAACGACTTTGGCCGCGGCGGAACCACCCCCTCGCACCCCGAGTTATTGGACTACCTTGCGGCGCGATTGCGTGACGATCCCGATCATTCGCTGCACTCGATAGTCAACTTGCTGGTCACCAGCGAGGCTTACCAACGATCGAGCCGGGTTGATCCGGAGATGGCGGCACTGGACGCAGACAACGCCCTGCTTTGGCGTGCCAATCGACGACGTCTGACCGCCGAGGAATACCGCGACTCGCTGTACGCGATCGCCGGCACGCTTGACGATTCGATGGGCGGACCAAGCTTTCAAGACTTTGTGATCGAAAAGCCCGAGCACTCACCGCACTACCAATACGATCAACACGATTTTGAATCAACCGCTTCGCATCGACGTTCAATCTATCGATTCGTCGTACGGTCTCAGCCGCAACCAATGCTCACAACCCTCGACTGTGCCGATCCCTCGATCAGCACCCCGCGACGCGACGAATCCACCACGGCTTTGCAAGCCCTGACCTATTGGAATGACCGTCTAGTCGAATACGCTGCACGTCACTTCGCCGACCGAATTCGAACACACAACGTCAATCCAAATCAGCAAGTCGACTTTGCTTGCCAACTTTCCCTCGGACGCTTGCCGAATGAACTGGAATCGAAGGTGCTACACGAACACTTACGCGACCACGGACCGGCCAACCTCGCGCGCATCCTGTTTAACTTGAACGCTTTTGTCTACTTGGACTAGTTGAAAGGAGGCACCATGTTTGGTCGACGACAGTTCTTAAAATCAACGTTTGGCGGCAGTGCCGGAATCTTTGCCGGACTCGCATTTGATGACCTCGTGGCCCGCGATGGCCAGCTTACACAGACGCTTCACCATCCGCCAAAAGCCAAACGCGTCGTCCAATTGTTCATGGCCGGTGCGGCAAGTCACATCGACCTGTTCGACCATAAACCAATATTGGAACGCCATCATGGGCAACCTTGGGATCCAGGCGAAACAGTCGAGCTGTTCCAAAGCACTCCGGGTGCTTGCTTAGCCAGCCCTTGGAAATTCCGCCCCTATGGCGAACACGGCAAACCGATCAGTGACATCGTCGCGCCGCTTGGCGAAGTCGTCGATGACATCGCATTCGTTCACAACATGGTGGGCAAAACCGGCGTGCACAGCCAAGGAACCTTGCTGCAAACGACCGGTTTTAGCTTCACCGGATTCCCCAGCGCCGGGTCTTGGGTTTCATACGCACTCGGTAGCGAAACCGAGAACTTGCCCTCGTTCATTGTCCTCCCTGACCATCGCGGACTCGCTTCCAACGGCGCCAAAAATTGGGCTCCTGCATTTCTACCAGCCGAATACCAAGGCACGCAAATTCGTGTCGGATCCGACGAACCGATTGCAAATCTAACCGCACCGGAAAGCACATTCATCACCTCGGTCAGCGAACGCGATGGGCTGCGTGCTCTCCATCGATTGAACTCCGACTTCGCCGAACAACGTCCCGGCGACGATCGCTTGAAAGCCCGCGTGCAGTCCTACGAACTGGCCGCAAAGATGCAACTCAGCGCCAGCGATGCCTTGAACCTCGCCGACGAACCTCAATACATCCGTGACATGTATGGCTTGTCGAGCGAAGGCCCTGGAGTCGACGATCGGACGATCAATACAAAAGCGGAGACCGAGTTCTTTGGGCGAAAGTGCCTGATCGCGCGCCGTTTGCTTGAACGCGGAGTCCGGTTCATTCAGATCTGGAGCGGCAATGACAACGGATTCCCACGTCGCAACTGGGACTCGCACGAAAACATCAAACGTGACCATGAACCGCTTGCGATGGGAATGGCGACCGGCGCGGCCGCGTTAATTCGCGACCTCAAGCAACGTGACATGCTGAAAGACACGCTGATCCTTTGGACCACCGAGTTCGGACGCATGCCGTGTTCGCAGGGCAGCGAAGGCCGTGACCACAATCCGTTCGTGTTCACCAACTGGCTGTGCGGCGGTGGCATCAAAGGCGGCACCTATGGCGAATCCGACCAATGGGGATTCCGTCCGCTTGACCAAAGTAATCCGACGCAGGTCTATGACATCTATGCGACGATGCTCCATCAATTGGGCATCGACCACACGAAGTTAACCGTCAAGAACAACGGAATCGATCGCCGCCTTACCGACGTTCATGGCCATGTCTTGCGTGACATGGTGTCGTGATGAAATTACGTGGTGCTGACTAGCTCGGAGACTTGAGGCTTCGGCCGCTCTGGGGTGAACCCAGAAACCATATCCAACCGGATGACTTGGATCAAATCGTGCGTTTCTTCATCCTGAACGAATCCTTGCACCCACCCATCGTCCTTCAGCAAGCTGTGGGGCAAGTAATTGTCGTCTTGGAATTCTTTGACGTCGCAAACGCTATCGACCACCAATCCCGCACGCACGCCATCACGTTCGACAACGACAACAACGCCGATATGGAACCGTTCGACAAGTTGGCGAACACTTGCAAACAAATCTTTTAGTTCACGCAGTTCGTTTGTTTTTGCTTGATTGACAACTTGTTTCGCTTCTTTGCAATTCCCTTTTGCAACCAAGGCTAGAACCTTATCGGCAATTTCATGAATCCGCCGGTGCGGTGCATCAAATCGACCCATGGTGTCAACCAAGGCGAGCTGGTCTCTTGCGAAGCGGTTCATCTCAATCGGATCCGCCATGAGCTGATCGTACCACTTTCCAAATTTGCACTGATGCGGATCCGTCGCCAGATTGAACTCGGTGCCGTCATGAACGAACGCCTCCAGTGCCTTTAACCACTGAATGTGGTCATGCTCCCGATCGTCCAACATCTGGATAATTTCGGTGCTCTCGTCCCGCAGACTGGTCAAACCGAACATTTTCCGCACATTTTGAATGCACAGTGTTTGGCCACGCAAATTGATCATGCCTTCGACATGCGACGGCATCCCTGGCAAAGGCGTGATCGTAAGTTTTTGCAGTGCGAGCAACTCGAGCACGCAATCAACCCGAATCGCATACGATTCTCCACCGACTTTGCAAATCAGCAAAGGATCAGCTCCTGCTCCATTCATTCCGATCATCGTTGAAATCAACCGTGGTTTGCGAAAGAGATCGCGGATGAGCGGGCATCCGAGATACTGCACTCTACGACGTCGCTCGCCTAAAACGATATTCGTGGCGGCAAACCCTTACTCGGCCGATGCATTCCGATGGCATGGCGCCCGTCGCAGGACAAACAGACGACCATCATTCATCGGCAATCCAGCGGCTGGCGCGTCGCAAACCAACCGCGCGGGACGATCGCCACACCGCACTGACCTGCCCAATATGCTGAACCAGACTTGGTGACGGGTGCCAGACTTCGATGCCCTGACGTTCGGCCCAAACACCAATGCGGGTGTCAATTCCGGCATTCCCCCGGACGATCTCTAGCTCGCCTCGATCGACCATCGTGAGCAGATCCGCTGCGAGCGAACGGGGAAAGATCATTGCCAATGCGCCGAGTTGCCATCGTCTCGGATGGGCCTGCCAACGATTGTCATCCAGCATGTCATCCGTCGACGTATAAAGCGAAACAATTGATCGGTCATTAGGCCACAAGCAAGATTCGATCGCATCACGCAAACAATCGATACGCGGGAACAGTGCATCGTCTTGAACGATCATCAAGACGTCGGCGCCACACTGATACAATCGGCGCAATGTCTCGACCCAAGTCGGCCAAGCCCCGATCGACTGCGTCCGCTTGTCCAGCACCGTCCAATTGCCCGAGTCGCTCCAGCCCTCGTCACCATCGACGACGATACCGAATGATGTCCACCCACAGGCCTCTAGACTGCCAACGGTCTCGTGAAGCGTCGGTTGCCGACGAGGTGCGGTGGTGATCGCGACTGACCAATTCACTGGCGAATGAACCGGATCGGTCACCTCTGGCCGCGGCAACCGCTCTTCGAACTGCTCGCGATTAATGCACGACTCGTGAACTTGCTGCTGCCGATCGTCAACCAAGTCGTCTTCATGGGCCAACACAATTGGCAACTGGTTGATCGCATGATCGACAAGTTGCGTTGCCTTTTGCCAAGCTTCTCGCGACGGATCAGCTTGTTGCAACACTCGATCGGCAATTTCGAAAACCTTCGACGCGACCACTGGGTTCCAGTCTTCAGACGTTGGTAGGAAACTGCCACAACAAGCCTGACACGCTTGATGATCGATCCGAATTGGATCGGCCGCCACATCGTTGACCAAATCTTGAATCAGCTGGCAATATTCGCCATCGCCTTGCGGCAGAGAGACGCGGCTTGGGCAGGAGCTCGGATCACGATTCATGTATTCCGAACTCCTCTAATCCAATGGTCAAGATGGATGTCACTTCGATTTGCCAATCGCTAATTCTCGTCAATCAACTCGGCAGCGCGACAAATACGGAATCCGATCGAATAGTAATAAGTGCCTTTGGCCGCACTACCACTATGGCTTAGTCGAATACGGTCGGCCAACGTGTCATCGATGTCTCCGCCACGAATCGGCTGTTGTCCATTCGCATGATTTCGCGAAACACACCATTCACGGACACCGCCATACATGCCGAACACTCCCGTTGGCAATGGCTTCATCGACGTAACGCTCGTGTTCACCTGAAACTGTCCAGCCTTCGAACCATACGCACTAACCAATTTGGGGTCATTGCCCCATCCGAAGGTTGTCGATTCCGTCCCGCCAAAACAAACATGTTCCCATTCGTCTGGAAACAGCAATCGGTAACCGCGACGTCGTCGAAAGTCGCTGTAGATTCCGACCCCCTTTTGCTCATCGACGGTCGGCGGATAACATTGATCTTCTTCACCAAGGCCTTCTTGTTCGGTCAACCATCGGCAGTACGCAACGGCATCGAACCAATCGGTCAAGATGACGGGCGTTTGGTCCGTGGGGCAACGTCGGTTGAACTCCTGGCGGTCTTTTTGTAATGGATGCTCCTCATCAAATTCTGCGAATTCTCCCCGAGTAACTTCGGTCACACAAACGTCAATCGCTTGCTTCGGCCCATCAACCCGAATAAAAGTTTGCCCCGTCTCGTTGATGTACCAATCTTGAGTTCCCTGTTGCTTCTGACCGGCAAGTTCCACCATTTGTCCGTCAAGCCATTGCGACGTCCGCTCGAGCTTCCCCAACATCCACCAGGCAGCGCTATGAAGCTCAGCATCGGGCGACGAAACGAATAGCGATCGCCCAATTTCGATAGATTGCTCAAGCGATTGCTGCGTGAAATTTTCGCGTTTCGAAGTCCCCAGCAATAACAACAACGCAGCCTTCACCGACGCATCATCCGTCATCTGAACTAAGTCGTTGACGTAATCAGCCGGCGCATCCAACAACGCCGCTCGCTCGACAATCTGTGTACGAATCTCCAGATTTGCATGGGATGCCAACAGGTCCAAATGGGGCGAAAAACTACGCTTTCGAAGCAGGTACGCGGACGCATTGGCCTGACGAATCGGACACAAATCGCTGTCGTTCGCTGCGGCGTTTTGCCGGATCACTTGGTGCAGTTTCGGAATCAATACTTCGGGGGAAAAGCGGTCCAAGTTCCCCGCAATCGGCAGCATCGTTTCGGAGCCCGAATCGACAAAAATCTCAATCATCCGATCCATATTGCCGCCCCAAACGTCCTTCAAAATCCGCTGTGCTTGCAGCCCCAGGGCAGAGTCAGACTGCTCGACAAAAAGTTTGTGAAACGGTTCATACAAACTTTGTGCCGACGATCGCACGTGGTCGGTAATGATGGCCTCCTCGTCTGTATGGAACTGCATGTGACGCAGCAACTGTTCGGCGAACGCCAGTTTCTGATTTTCCCATCGCGGGTCGTCTTCGGCAAAGGATGCTAACGCTAGTACTGCGTTAACTTTTTCCTCTTGGTCAGATTTCTCGCCTATCGCGATCTCCCACCAATGCTCCACATGGCGTTTAGCGAGTTTGCATCGTTGCAACTCTGACAACACCACCAACAAGCTATCTCGATTGATCTTTGCACTAGCGTCAACCAACTGGTCCACCATGCCCGACCGTGACCCCAACAAATGCAGGATTCCCAATCGTGAATGGATCCCCGCTCGCGAGATGGCTGAATTTTGGTCGGCCATTTCATGTAGCAAAGGCAAACTCCAATAAGCATTGTGCTCAAGCTGGTCAAGGATCTCGGTCGTATCATCCGAGTTTGCCGTCCGCAGTTGCTCCGTGATGGCAAACGCACGTGAACGCACCATCCATCCATAACCAAGCATCATCGCGGAAGAAACGATAACGGCGACGACAACGCTTTCCAGCACATGCTTTTTTGTTGCAACGTTCATCATCCGACGCTGCTTTTCGTCCCACTGCGATGCCCGTGTCAACACGATCGTCTTGAACCACTCGGGCCATGACGGCAGGTGGCGATTCTCTTTGCGCGAATTCCAGACCTCACTACGATCCGCCAAGCTCAACATCGCACGTCCACGCATTGTCGCTCGCAGATTACGATTCAGCCAACCACGAATCGCCGGCACCAAATAATCATGCGTCAACTGGTACTGCCGCGTTTCGCCTTTCGATTGCAACTTCGAATCCGATGGCGTGATCAAATGCAAGTCGTTATCAAGAATCGTCAGTAACGCGGCAAAGCGACGCCGGTCTTGACCATATCCCGCAACCTGACGCAACTCTTCTTCGCTTTTGGTTGCCCCTTTTAGATCGCTTCCGGTTTCCGGCAGCAACAACGCGAGCACACGCTCAACCGCTTCGACATGTGTCCGACTTTCCGCCGGCGCGGTGGGACCGAAGGACTCATCGAGGAACTTGATTCCGACTCCGTCGATACCTCCGATCTGCTGTAACGATTTGGTGCTCCAAGGACGCCCCTTCATGATCTCGGCAAAGGTCACCAACTGGACCGGAACAATTTTCCCCTCGACAGCCAAGCCATCGATCGCTTCGTCAAGAAATTTTGATTGGTCGGAATCCAACTTCGTCAACTGATCAGGCAATCGGTCGTATCCACGTCCGTATTCGGCCAGCACCCGACGAGCATGCCGTTTATCAAACAGGTCCAGCATCGCCAGGTTGCGGCTCCGGGTCAGCTCGACTTCCAACTCGTCTGCCAAACAGCTGACGCCGATCCAAAAGTCATCGCGAACCAACAACAGGCACTGGACGTGCTCGCCATCACACTGACGCAAGGCCAACGCCAAAGCGGTGTTGTTTTGACCGGCGTGGGCGTGCAACCATTGCTCAAACTGATCGATGACCAACAACAATTTCGCACCGCGTAACGCCTGCGGATTCTGGCGAATCCAGCCAATCGATTCGGTGACCGACAAGCCATCGGGCAGCGTCGGAATCTTTTGACGAATCGACAACAAGATTTGTCGATCGGTATCTTCTGGTGTCGCACTCACAAAGCAGACGACTGTCGAAGACGAAAGCCGCGGCAGCAACCCCGCACGGACGAACGATGACTTCCCAGATCCTGATTTTCCGTAAATCACGCCGATCCGGAAAGCCGTCTCGTAGTCGCGTGATTCGATACGACGCTTCCAAAACCGGATACTGTCGGGCAAGCCATCGCGATCAAACGGCCCTGGCAAAAGCTTGACAAAGTAGTCCGCGTCTTCTTGATCAAATGCGCGGAGCCCACGCGGGACAATTCCCGCCAACAGATCAGCGCTCTTAGAGCCGTCAGAGCTGATCGTGGGGTCACGACGCACAGTCCCTGTCGGCACCATCGACTTCCATGAATCACTCTCCGAAGCGCGTTCCAGCACCCAAGCCAAGTCGTCTGCCAATGCCCCCGCATTTTGATAACGCAACGTGGCCCGCTTGCTGAGCAAACGCATGCAGATCCGTTCAAGCTCCTTCGGTAGTTCGCGATTGTGTTCTCGCAGCGGAGGCGGCTGGAACCCACAGATCAACTCCAGCGTATCTTCTGGGCTCTCCCCTGCAAACGGACGAGTGCCGCAAAGCATCTCGTACATGACCACACCCAAACTGAACAAGTCAGACCGATTATCGACCAAGTGATTCTCACCGCGTGCCTGCTCGGGACTCATGTAGGCATAGGTACCGATTTTGCCACTGCGGCGGACCAGGGTTTCGACCTGCATCGCCAACCCAAAGTCGGTCAGGTAACAACGTTCGTTTTCATCAAGCAGCAAGTTAGCTGGTTTAATATCACGATGGATAATGCCTTCTTGGTGGATGAAATCCAGCGTCTCGGCAACGGACTTCAAAATCGCGACCTTCTGACTTCCCGACCGCGGGGCCTCGATCCACTTCGATAACGTCTCACCGTCGATAAACTTCGACACGATGTAATATCGATCGTGCAGCTTGCCGACGTCATAGATCGGCACAACTCCGGGGTGATCCAGGCTTGCGATCGTGCGAGCTTCTTCCAGGAATCGCTCCACGTTGAACGACTTAGACATCCGATGCTGGTGCGGGATCTTAATCGCCACGCGACGCTGCAATTGCATATCGGTCGCCAGAAAGACGTTGCCAAACCCTCCCGAAGCAAGCCGACGATCAACGCGATAACGTCCGATCTGCGGTCCCGCGCCCAAGAAGATTTCGTCATCAAAATCGCCTTCGGCTTGCCCGGATGCCTCGGCATCATTGCTGTTGCCAGAAGCATCTCCGTGTACGGTGCGAGTCGTTTTTCCCGACGATGAGGCAACGGAAACATCGTCAGAGCCGAGCGTCTGATCGGCGACTCGTGACACCAAATCAGACGGCTGACTGGAGTCTACGGTTGCGTCATCCCGACTTTCTTCGTCGAAGGCGCGGGTTTCGTCGGACATATGCTCCCGGAACGCAGGTGCGTCATTGCAAAAGGTTCGTCTCTGTCGCCTCGGCTCGGACGGTGGATCTGACAACGGACCATCACCGACCAAGCGTCACGCTCGGGCATTTCCGAAAAGATAAGTCGCGACACGCAGCCCCAGCGATCTTCGCAAGTGTCCCATTCTAGCACAGATGCGAAGCGAACGGACACACCACGTCACGAAACCCCAATCACACTCAACCCCCGATCCAACCTGCAATTTACCCAGCACCGCCCCCCTCCACAGATAGGCATCGAACCATCACGCACTAAAAAGGTGTCAGGACTTTTTTTCCCACCCCAGCCTTCGCTAGACTGCTGCGATTCCAAGACCGAAACGTGCCGACAAGAAAAACGCGATCTACCACGCCCTCAACCGAGGGAATGCACGATCGACGATCTTCCACAAGGACGCCGACTACGAGGCTTTCGAGAATATCCTTGCCGAAGGGACTCGTCGCTATCCCTGCCGTGTTCTTGCCTACCAACTGATGCCCAACCACTGGCACCCGGTTTTGCAGCCGACCGCCGGGCTGGCTGAAGCGAGTCAACACGCCGCTGGAAGACAAGGAACGCAACCAGATCCGCTGGTCGATCCGACGGGGCAGTCCGCTGGGCGATAAAGGCTGGGTCGAGTCAATTGCCCGTCGCCTAGACCTCGAATCCACCCTCCGCCCGCGCGGCCGACCAAGAAAGAAACCACCCTCACCCCAAAAAGAGTCCTGACACCTTTTTTCTAGTCTAAAGGAAACATGACCAAAGCAGAATTTTATTTCTTTGGTGGGCACCCACATCAATCTGGAAGTGATACTTCGTACCAAAGTGGTTTCGTCGGCGAATTAAACAGCAAAGGTTGTTCTTTGTCTGGGCAACACTTTCGCGACGCATGATTCAAGGCGAAAAAAGCTGCGGCTGATGATGCCTATCGACACCGAGTTCGACCAAAAGACGAGTGGGAGCCCGGCTATGATCTCTTCTAGTTTCAGGTTGTGGCTAACTTTTGGAATTTTTTTTTCATACCTCGGAATGGTGACGCGGATGGATGGCAATGAATATCAGGAAGTCAAATTGAGGCCATGCGTTTCTGAGTTCTCCGGTTATTTCAACATTCCAGAGAGTCAAGTGGTCGACGACGTAGCGTGTTTGAGAACAACAACAGAGCTTGCAACTTTATTGAAATCAGAGGTGAATTCAGTAATCGACACTGTTCGCGATCGCGCGGTAGCTTGTGGCTTAAGATTTCCACGAAAGCCAGAAAGTGCTCAAAGCGATTCTGACTTCCTTATTGTTCCGACGGGTGATCGAACGTTAGCGATTGAATGGAGGACTGAGGCTGTTGTTTCGCTGGATTTGATTAAATCGCTTCAAGAAGTCCTGCGAAAACACTACGAAAATTGGCGCATCGTTCTTTTCGGACTCAACAGAGACGCGTCGTTTGTCGTCTATCACGATGTCGTGGTTTTTGAGCGATGTATAGCAGGAGCGAATTTGCAAGAGCGATTGTCTACTGCAATGAAGTTAGAGAAAAAGCATGTCGCCGCGACGACGGGAGAACACGAACGTCAGTACATGCGAGTTTTGCAAATTTTGAGTCGCATGACGTCACACGACCTGGCAAGCAAGCCCCTATCGATCTTGGCGCACTTTGCGAACTCAAAAGGCAACCGTGAACGCCATGCCGTACGGGTTCTCACCATCGGATCGGAGAGGGCGGCTGAATGGAAAGTTAAAAAAGGCGAAGTCGCTTACGGAACCAAATCTGAAATAACAAAAGATGGTCGAGTACTTAAACTCTATTCACGCGATCCAGGTACTATTGGTCATCTGTACGAGGTCATAGGTCCATCAATTCACTTCAACGGACCCACCCTAGAGTTCGTATCGGGAGACGCAACTGCTAACGTAGAATTGCCACCGTCATTCGATGACTGAGCGGGAGAAGCCAAAAGGTGTCAGGACTCTTTTTTCCTATCCTGGTCTTCGCTAAACTACTGCGGGGAAGTCAAAAGGTGTCAGGACTCTTTTCCACTGGTCCGGACTCCACTACACTACCGCGATGCCAAGACCGAAACGTGCCGACGAGAAGAACGCAATCTACCATGCCCTCAACCGAGGGAATGCGCGGGCGACGATCTTCCACAAAGTTGCCGACTACGAGGCTTTCGAGAATATCCTTGCCGAAGGGACTCGCCGCTATCCTTGCCGAGTTCTAGCTTACCAGTTGATGCCCAATCACTGGCATCTGGTTCTGCAACCGACCGAAGATGGCGGGATGAGCCATTTCCTGCGGTGGGTCAGCCTGACGCACACGATGCGATACCACGCCCACTACCAAAGCGCCGGTGAAGGGCACGTCTACCAGGGAAGATTCAAAAGCTTCCCGGTCCAAGATGACGATCATTTCCTCACCCTCTGTCGCTACGTCGAACGCAACGCGATGCGGGCCGGACTAGTGACAAAAGCGGAAGACTGGCGGTGGGGATCGCTTTATCGCTGGAACCAGTCAAGCGAGCCCAACCCAAAGCTTCTCTCCCCCTGGCCGATCCGCCGACCGCCGGGCTGGCTGAAGCGTGTCAACACGCCGCTGGAAGACAACGAACGCGACCAGATCCGCTGGTCGATCCGACGAGGTAGCCCGCTGGGCGATGCGGGCTGGGTCGAGTCAATTGCCCGCCGCCTAGACCTCGAATCCACCCTCCGCCCGCGCGGCCGACCAAGAAAGAAACCACCATCACCACAAAACGAGTCCTGACACAATACTGTTCGGCACGGAATTTGCGCAGTCACAATAGGGCAACCAGGGGCTTTGGGCGGAGTTGCGCGTCGAGCGATGACATGACATACTTTGTTGGTGAGACAACCACCTGACACCGCCGACGATTCTAGGAAGATCAACGCTTCGGACATCACCGGGCTAAAGTTCTTTCGAAAGGTCAAGCCG
>PPHI01000017.1 GCA_002901265.1 Rhodopirellula baltica
GGAGTCTAGCCTTTAGGCGATTCTCGGTTCCCCGAGGCTCTGAGACCACTGAGAGACATCGCGAGCGACAACTACACGTTTCACAAAACCACACGGACCCCCGTCTCCTTCGAGGTCTTTGCCAGATCGACGCCGCGTGCCTAATCCAAGCGGAGAACCGGGACGGAACCGACGCTAGCGCGTAACGGCGAACCGGATGCGCGCTGGAGTCTAGCCTTCAGGCGATTCTCGGTTCCCCGAGGCTCTGAGACCACTGAGAGACATCGCGAGCGACAACTACACATTTCACAAAACCAAACGGACCCCCGTCTCCTTCGAGGCCTTAGCGAGATCGACGCCGTTTGCCTAATCCAAGCGGAGAACCGGGACGGAACCGACGCTAGCGCGTATTGGCTGATGGGGTGTTCGCTGGAGTCTAGCCTTTAGGCGATTTTCGGTCTCCTAGGATCAGCGTCTTTTGCCGAAGCTGAGCAGGGAGAACCGGGGCGAAACCGACGCTAGCGCGTATCGGCTGATGGGGGCTCGCTGGAGTCTAGCCTTTAGGCGATTTCCGGTCTCGCGTAAGCAGTGATGGATCGCAACCGACGCTAGCGCGTTTCGGCTAATTGGCGTGGGCCAAAGGCACACTAACCGACTAATCCGCTGTTGCTTGCAAAATTTTGGATTCGCTGCGCGTTCTTGACGCCCTTGGGACATTCGACTCCGCTGGCGGTGTCGATCGATTGGGCACCGGTGGCGATGACGGCTTCGGCGATGTTCTCCGGTTTCAACCCGCCGGCCAACGTCCACGTCCAATCCGGATGCGTGGCCGCCCAGGTCTTCACAGACTCCCAATGCAATGTCTTTCCGCTGCCGCCGTGGGCCGCACCGGCATCTGCGTCCAGCAATAGATGCGCGCCCGCTTGAATCCATGGCGCCGCAATCGCATCGATCTCCTCTGGACTCAATTCGACGCGAGGCAACTTGATCGCGCGAATAACCTTCCACCCGCCTGCGATCAACTCGGTCGCTTGACCCACCGGTTCGTCACCGTGCAGCTGGATCACATCCAACCCGACCGTCTGGGCGATTCGCTTCAGTGTCTCCGTCGACTCATTCACAAACACGCCGACTCTGAGCAGCGAGCGAGCTTGGGCTGCGCCGGACAGATCTTTTGTAGACGTGGCTTCTGGATCGACGTAGCGAACGCTAGGGGGAAAGAAATTCAGACCGATCGCGTCGGCACCAGACTGCCCGACCGCTTCGATGTCCGACTTGAGCCGAACGCCACAGATTTTAATGCGAAACATCTTCTTCCCCCGACAGACCTCCTAATCGTTAACTCACCACCGATTCCGCTCATCCCTCTCGGTCAACCCTGTCGATAAAACCGACAGCATTCCGTTCGGATTTTTTGGAACCCAGTGAGGCTTCTCGATGAAGGATCGTCCACAACTCCTCGATCAACTGCTCGTCTTTTCTGCAACGTTTGTCGTCGTGCTCGGATTGTGGCCCGCACAAGCCAAACGCCAAGTGCTGCATTGTCAAACCGGCGTCGATGCCGAATCCAATACGCAGCAATGGACAACGTACAGCATCCCTGTCGATCATCCCAGTCTGGCAAAGTTGAAAGAGAGCGTGGAGCGTTGGCAGACCCCCGAGAATGATCCCGTCTACGTCACCGCCAAATGGCGAAAGCAGGTCGCCGAGTTCTATGAAAAGTCCTCGCCCTGCAAATCCGATTCTCTGAATGCCGAAGATTGCGTCGGCACCAATGTCGAAGACGATGCCGAACAACACACTCCAAAGTCACGCCGTCGATCGCACAGTGGTCCCACGACCGCATCGATCTCCGACAGCGTCATCACAGCCTCTTATGAAATCCCAGTCGACGAAGACGCTGTACCAAGCTGCAGCGACCTGGTGATCACCGAATCGAACAAAGCCAAATTGCAAGCAAAGGAATCGGCAGGTGCGATTCGCCAAGTCGATTACCAGGTGACCTTGAACGAAGTTCCCCAAGCGGACTTGGCACCGAAGCATCAACCGGCGACTGAAACAAAGTCACTCGCCAAAACCAACTCGGTCGCCCAGGCGGACGCCGAACTCTCGATGGTTGCCGACGCGTCTTCCGCATCGGCCGACGAGACTTCGGCTGATGTGCGTTACTGGCAGCAAGTCAAAGAATCTGCGGCCGCTTCGATTGAACAGATCGAAACGCGTGCGGCGAATCCGCCAGTGATCATTGGCGAAGTCACCAAGGCTGGCCCATCACAATTTGCTTTCAATTTGGCCGTGCTGCTGGCGATTGCCGCGGTGTGTGGCTACATGCATTGGTTCAAGCTGACTCCGATGCAAGCCGGCGTCGAGTACCGCGACCAACCGATCGGCGTTTTGGCTCGACTCGGAACGTTCGGCGGAATTGTCACGTTGGCATTTATATCAGCCGTCGTGGTTTGGTATTAACCAGTACTCAAGAAGATCCGTCTCAGATCGGCCAGGGTATTCGCCGACTATTCGGATTAAATCAAGTTGCGATTGTAATCGATCTGAGACACCCAAAACCTTCCAAAAAAGTTTAGCCATGAACAATGCTGAGCACGATTTTGTCGTCCCACCATTCCCGAGTTTTCCGAGTGTCGGACGATACGTCGATTTGGGCCCGGTATCAGAAGCGATCGTTCGAGTCGCTCGCAGCGTGTTGGCACGCGAAGCGATCTCCTTGATCATCGGACCTCCCGGGACTGGCAAGTCATTGGCTTGTGCCGTGCTGGCGCGACAATTGGAATCGACGCATGATGTCGTGCAGTTGGGCGAAACCGGCTTAGGCGATTCGTCGGCGCTTTACCGCATGCTGTTGTATCGATTGGGTGTCGCAATCGGCGACAACCGCGGTGCGGATCTGGAACTGATGCTGCACGAACACCTCAGCAATCGCAAGCGACACGTCGCGTTGATTATTGACGAAGCGGCGACGCTCTCCAGCGAAGTCCTCGAAGACATCCGACGTGTCACCAACATCATGCGTGCTGGCCAACCGGTCGTCAGCGCGATCGTTGTTGGCGGTCCAAAGCTGGACGAGACGCTGGCCCTCCCATCAATGGATTCATTCGTCCAACGTGTGTCCGCACGTTGCTACCTGCACGCGTTGACCAGTGAAGAAACCGGTCGCTACATCATGGGCGCAATCGAAGCTTGTGAAGCATCGCCGGAAGACACGATTTCCAGCACCGCGATTTCGGCGATCTACCATGCCAGTGGTGGAGTTCCTCGATTGGTTAACCAGTTGATGACCGAGGCGATCGATTGCGCAGCCGAACTGGACAGCTCAGTCATCGACGAAGTCATGGTCAACCGCGCCTGGGCTCGCTTGCAACAATTGCCAAGCCCGATGATCGACGAACCACAAATGGGCTCAACGGTCGAATTCGAATCGTCGGCGATCGAGTTCGGCGAACTGTCTGAGCTTTCGGCGCCGCGTGCGGACAAACCGTCAGCGGTTGCCGAAGTCGGCTTCGCGAGCGAACCCGACATGATCGAGTCGCAAATGATTGACGAACCCGTGGCCGTTGAACCTGCCGCACCGGCCCCAAAACCGCTTGACCCAGTCGCACTGTTCGGCAGCTTCGATGAAGAAGAAGCGTTGGACTTGGGAGTGGGCACCTCCAGCCATCCCGCATCGCCAGCATCGGACGTGGACTTGGAATCGATGCTGCACTGCGAAATCATCGGCCTCAGCCAATTCGCGGCCAGCAATACCGCCGAACGCGAATCAGCAGCAGCTGATGTAGGGCGGAATGAGACTTTCGAAACGACGCAGTTCGATCCCGAGATGCAGCCTGAACTGTCGCTGCCGGAAATCGAAGTCGCAGAATCAGACTTGGCGTCTGAGTCGGTTGAAACTTCCGCGAAAGGTCCAAGCGTTGTTTGGTACGACGAACCGGAAGCAGACACCGACCCAATGAACGACGATAGCGATCTGCTTTGGATCACCGAAGACGTCGACTTGGAGCGTCGAGAGCCGATGATCAATCGCCGTGTCGACAATGGCGATGGCGGCGAACCACCACGCTTGAACATCGACTACCGCGAAATGCTGGAAAAGATGCGTCGCCACGGGTAGTTCAAACACGGTCGCGAGAACGACCACCAAATGATCCACGACGAAAGGCTCCGCGAGGGTGACACTCTTGCGGAGCCTTTCGCTTTACTACGACAGCACTAAGTCATCCGCGAGGGCGTCGACAACACCCTTCCAGGCGGTATGGCTGAAAGTTTTCTCCATCCGAAATAGATTCACTCACTGGGATTTCCCGGCGATTTCTCACTTGTGGTTGGAGAATGTTGGGATCGGGCTAAACTTTCTTGAAGAGAACAAGAAGGTCCACGCGAGCCCACACCGATGGCTGGCCCGGAGTACTGAAATAGGCTTTGTTTTGACAACTTCGATTAGCACTTCAACAAGCCCGATTGATGTCGGCCAAAATCAACCATTGGTGAAAACCGACACGCTGGTGGCGATCTGCACTTATCAAGAAGCAGGCCTAGTCGAATCGATGTTGGTTGAGCTTCGACGTGCATTTCCGGATGCGGTGCTGTTGGTTGTCGATGACAATTCACCGGACGGAACCGCCGGTATTGTCGAGCAGGTACAAAAACGCGATCCGAAAGTAAGGCTTCTCGTTCGTAAAGATCGACGGGGCCTAGGCAGTGCAATCGTGGACGCCATGCGAATCGCCTGCGACGGCGGCTACGAATTTTTTCTGAACCTTGATGCTGACCTGAGCCATTCGCCGGCCGAGATGCCCAAGTTGCTTCAGCGTGCAAAGCAGGACGACGAACTAGCCGTTGTCATCGGGTCTCGCTATGTCCAAGGCGGTCGCATCGTCGGCTGGCCCCTGAAACGCCGGGTGATGAGCAAACTGGTGAACCGCTTCGCGACCGGAGTCCTGCGGTTGCCAGTCCATGACTGTAGCGGTTCGATGCGTTGTTATCGCACCACAGCCTTGCGTGACATTCAACTCGATTCGCTGAAATGCGTTGGCTATGCGGTACTGGAAGAAGTCTTGGTAAGACTGCACCGTCGCGGATATCGATTTGACGAGGTACCGATTACGTTCACCGAACGACAAATCGGTGAGAGCAAACTCTCGCTCCCGGAAGCCTTCCGTTCAATCGGCTACATGTTTCGCTTAGCGCTCGAATCAAAAGATTAACTAGGCTCGAAAAGCAAACGAGCTATCGCACACGCCCTCCACTTGCAATTCCGATGCACATGCACACCCAGTGCACCTGCAACTCCATTGCAAACAGGCAAGATCTGAAGGCCGGTTGATCTTCAGATGTGTCCTGTCCCTCTGTCGCCTTCTGCTCTGCAAAAGCGACGGTAGAGAACTCTACCGTCGCCGAGCGAAAGGCGGCACTTGAAATTCAATAGGATGAAAGACCCTACTGCATCACACGTGCCCGCTACTAGCGGCTTACGGTTTCGCCGCCCGCACGCGTAAGCATTGCCCTCAGCATCTCGGCTGAGAGCGAAGGGTCAATTTGGATTACAGCTCCGTCGCCAAACAGACCCCAGCTGCCCCGATCGGGCGAGCGGATAGGAAGACTGCTCTTCAGGTCTGGCGAATCAAACGTCAGGTCGGATGGTTTGGTCCAAGGCACCGACTCGTTTTGATTTGCTTCGACCACCATCAACGTGTTGCTCAGGCCATCGAGGACATCGCGGAATCGAAGTTCCTTTCCCGTTTCGGCCATCATCCCCTCGCCAGCCGGAGCCAGGAAAACCGTTTCTCCGGGAGCCAACCCCATTCGAGCGTTGGCGAACACGGCAGGCATCTGTTCAAGCAATCGTTGATTGTGGGGGCTGTCCCAACGCTCATCCAAACGAAACTGCTGGTAGAGTTCCATTTCTTCAAGGAACGGCAAGATCGCAACACGCCAGCTGAGTAGCGGTTCGCCAGAGGCATCATTGATCGTATTGAAAGGAAGCTTGCGGTAGGCGGAGTGATAGTTGTGAATCGCCAAACCGATTTGTTTCATTTCGTTCGACACCGTCATTCGCCGGGCAGCGTCACGGGCAGCTTGCACCGCAGGAAGCAATAGGCCGGCGGCAAAACCGATGCTCGTGATTGTTCCCTCGTCTTTGATTTGGACAATCTTACCGTCGACCTGTGGCTTCAACCGCTCGCTGAAATAGTCTCCGATACGACGCAGGTATTGAACGGTCGACAGTTGGACCGGATCATCACCACGCACCTGCGCCCCAACGCTACTGACGAGCATATCACGAGTCGTGTCGATGCACTGGGTCAACGTTGTGGCGATTGATTGTGCCGCCGCTTCGTCGCGACCAACGAACGTGATTCCCACTTCCATCATTGGAAAGCTGTAGTTGACGTTGACTAACAACGCATCGGTCTGCTCTGGCAAGTCAGCAACGCTTTGCAGGTTTGGCGGCAGCATTTGAACCTGCTGACGCAACATCGGTGTGACGATCGGGCGAATCGGCTCCAGCACGGTGATCAACATCAAGCCTGGTCGCTTGCTGACCCGTCCGGCAAGCTTTGCCAGCGTCCCCTCTGAACCGCTCTTCGATTTCATCATTGCCGAAACGTATCCGGCAGTCCCGATCAACAACGTCTTGCTGTCAGGCTGGTGGCACTGGAATGTCACTCGGTTGTTTTGGGTCTGATACATTTCCAGCCCATCGACGGTCACCGAATCGAATGGGACTTGAAAATGACTGACCACATCTGCGAGTGAAAAGTCCTTGTTCGTTTCGACGACGACACCGCCGACTGGCCCCGCTGGCGAAGGCATCGCGGCGATCACCTTTACCGATTCGATCGTGATCGGATCGATGCCGACCTGCTTCACGATCGCGGCCTGGAAGACTTCGACCGGCAGAAGCTCCATCTGCTCGCCTTGCAAAATCTCGCTTGGCGAACCGAAAGCGGCAACCAGTGCATCCGGCGGGATATAGCTGGTCGAAAGTTTTGAACTGTCTTGAGCAATACAGGGCATCGAAAGCGATGCGAGCGTCAGAACGCCCGCAAACACTTGCGTCAGAAACTTAGACTGAATCATGAAGAGCTCCGCAGCGACGTGGTGTAATAGCGTTATGGTACACAATGAAAGCATGCCGCTGTTGCGGCGGATGCCACTAATAATTCAGAGCCTCGCGGCCATCGCGAGTCATCAAACCTTTGAGATCTTCGGCCGAGATCGTTTGAGGAAGGCTACGGACACTGCCGTCTCCGAATAGCACCTGAAACCCACGCTCTCCGGGACCGATCGAAAGCATTGACCGGAGATCTGTGCCTTCTGTCGGAAGGTCTGCCGGCTTGGTCCAGGGGACCGCGGCCTCATCACTCGCTTCGACGACCATGATCGTGTTCGACGTTCCATCGGTGATGTCATAGAACGAAGTTGTCCGGCCGGGTTCGGAGATCATGCCAGTCCCCGCTGGCGCCAAGAACGCCGTTTCGCCACGCTTCAGCGTGCGCCGCGGACTTGCAAAGACCTCGGGCATCTGATCGACCAACGCTCGGTTGTGGGCGCTGTCCCAAGGCTCGTCCAAGTGGAATTGTTGATACAGGCCCATTTGATCGATGTAGGGCAAAATCGCCACACGCCAACTGAGCAGCGGAGTGCCATCGTCGCTCGCGATCGCATTAAAAGGCAACTTGTTCTGAGTCGCATAATAGTTGTGGATCGCTAGGCCAATCTGTTTCATTTGGCTTGCCACGCCGAGGTTTCGGGCCGCGGACCGAGCCCCCTCCATCGCCGGCAAGAGGATGCCAAGCAGCGTCCCTGTACCAAGCAACGCGCCGTCGTCTTTGATTTGTACAAACTTGCCGCTGACTTGCGGACGCAAGCGTTCGGCAATCAAGTCGCTGACACGCTTCGTGTAGTTCAACATTTCCAATTGAACCTGGTCATCACTTTGTGTCTTGTCCGCGACGTTGTTGATCGCCATTTCGCGTCCAAAGTCGATGCATTGATTCAGTGTCTCCGCGATCGCTTTTGCAGACGCCTCGTCACGTCCGAGTAGCGTGACCGCGAATTGCGACTGCGGATAGATGTAGTTGACGTTGACCAAGATCGCATCCGATTGATCGGCCAGATCGCCAACACTTCGAAGTTTTGGTGGCAACATCATTACTTGTTGCTTGAGCATCGGCGACACGATGTTTCGAATCGGCTCGATCACGGCGATCACCATCAAACCCGGACGCTGATTGATCCGCGAAGTCAGTTCCGCCAAGTTGCCGGATGATCCGCTTTTGGCATTGATCATTGCAGGCAAGTAACCACCGACTCCCGCCAAGACGGTTTTACTGTTGGGCTGGTAAAAATGAATGGTCGGCCGCTCGCCTGGGGCATGAAACATGTCCAAGCCGTCGACGGTCACCGGTTCGAACGTCCCGGGAATCCGCTGCAGTACAGCGGCGAGGTCAAAGTCTTCGGAGACTCAATCACCGCGCCTCCCATTGGACCGGCGGGCGAAGGCATTCCGGCTACCGTTTTCACTGACTCGATAGTCAGCGGATCGAATCCGAGCTGGTGATTGCCAAACGCTTGCAAGACTTCTAAAGGCAACAACTCCATCTGCTCATCGAGCAAGATCTCACGCGGTCTGGCGAACGCCGCAACGATCGCATCCGATGGGATGTAGCTCGACGACAGTTTCCCGTTGCTTTGGGCAAATCCTGGCGTCGAAAAGGAAGCCAATACCGCAAAGCAAGTCATGGCACGGACGGCCAGTCGATTTCGAAACATCATTCGCTCCGTAGCAGCGTGGTGGGTTTGATCACAGTACACTCTCGTTGATTCCTGTTGTGAAGTCCCGGAGAAAGAATTCTGTAGTCACTTTCGCACATTCTTGTCGAACCATTCCTGCATGGAATTGGCACGCAAATCACTAGGCCCATTTGGCGAAACGTTCTCAGAGATCTTTTTCTGAGCGTTGCGAATCGCGCGGGTAACTATCGGGCTCTCAATTCGCTCATCCGGCTGCATCCCCAGCATTTCGAGCATTTTAGAAATCCGCTCCCCACCGAACTGTTGCATCAGCGGTTCTTCCAGCGAAAGGTGATACGTCACACGACAGCGACAGGGCAGGACAGCCGCAAAGTCTTTGAGCACCTTGTCGTCAACACGCGTCAGCGGGTGTCGCTCCGCAACGACAAGCTGGATCATGTCGTTCGGCCCCACATCAAGCTGGGCCGCGATGTCGGCGGAAAGCTCCTTCGCCAAAACCGCCATCAATGGCGTTTCCGACTCGCAGGATTCGCAGATCGCTTGGAGCCAATCGAGCGAGTCTGGGAAATGGGCGATCGTCAATATCGCGACCGCGTCCGACCGATCAGCCCGCTCGATCTCTTGACTGATACCATTGTGTTTCGCTTGGTCGGTTTGCCAAACCGAGTCGACTTCGATCGTTACATTTTTGGGCGTGGTCCGCCCAAACAATTTTTTTAGCAGGGACATCCGATCGATCGGCCTCAATCAATGCGTCTTTGTGGTGATGGGCTACGGGATCTCATTGTTCCCCACAGCAACGGTCGACGAGCCAAGCCACGCCAATCCCGAGCGCCCATTGCGTTAAACTGAGTGGCAAGGGCCCACACCGGACTGGACTGAATCGTTCCAACTTGATTGTCGAATCTGCTCATGATGCCGAAACCATTGCTGCTTTGCAAAGCGGCGCTGTTTTTTGTCACCTTTCTTCTTTCATCTGCTCCCGCACAGGAGCGTGTGACCGAATCGCTGGATCGCGGCTTGGTCGCAGTCGCCGTCCAGGACGGTGTCTTTTTAAGCTGGCGATTACTTCGCGATGATCCCGACTCGGTCGCTTTCAACGTGTACCGTCAAATCGATGGAGACACCAAGAGATTGAATGAGGTGCCGTTGGAAACCGGCACAAATTTCACGGTTCCCCAAAGCATGGCGCCCCAAAGTACGGCCCCAGCCGACGACGTTCAGGGCGCCAAATACTTTGTCCGCGCTGTCGTCGACGGCAACGAACTCGAACCGTCGACGCCCGTTGCCGCTTGGGACAATGGCTACCATCGGATTCCGATCCAAGTCATCGAAGGCTATCGCCCGGGCGACACGTCAATCGCGGACCTGGATGGCGACGGGCAAATGGAATTCGTCGTTCATCAAATCTCCAAGCCTCGTGACAATTCGCATGCGGGGCTGACCGGCAGTCCGATCCTGGACGCGTACGAGTGGGACGGAACACTGCTGTGGCGAATCAACTTGGGACAGAACATCCGAGAAGGCGAGCATTACACCCAGTTCATGGTCTATGACCTGGACGGCAACGGCCAAGCGGAGGTCGTATGCAAAACGGCCGACGGCACTGTCGATGGCAAGGGCAACACGATTGGCGATGCCACGAAAGATTGGCGGGTGGTCGATGAAAAATCAAAGTCTTTTGGCCGTGTCTTGTCGGGCCCCGAATTCCTAACCGTCTTCTCGGGAGCAACTGGGGAGGCCCTCTCGACGGTCGACTATCTTCCCGGGCGAGACCCGATTGACGGTTGGGGAGGAATCGGCGGCAATGGTGGAAACGATGACTATGGCAACCGCTGTGACCGATTCTTGGCCTGCGTCGCCTATCTAGACGGGCACCTGCCCAGCGTGGTGATGTGCCGCGGCGTCTACGGACGGATTGTGATGGCCGCATGGGACTGGCGCGAGGGCACGCTTTCGCAGCGCTGGGTATTTGATTCAGGAATCAGCTACCGTCCCTTTTCAGATGCATCGACGTTCTCTGGGATGGGCGGACATTCGCTGTCCGTCGCCGACGTGGACGAAGACGGCAAAGATGAAATCGTTTACCAAGCGATGGTCGTCGACGATGACGGCAAAGGTTTGTATTCATCCGGTTTGCGCCACGGTGATGCGATGCACCTAAGTGACCTAGATCCAAACCGCCCCGGCCTGGAAGTCTTCACCGTCCAAGAGAACGAAGAATCAACGAAACGATTCGGGACACCGGGGGCGGCCATGCGAGACGCTCGCACCGGCGAGATTTTATGGAGCCACAGCCCTGGAATTGACGTCGGCAGCGGCTTGGCAGCAGACATCGATCCGAGGCATCCCGGATGCGAAGCTTGGGGCGGACCGGGAGGACTGCGGACGGTGACGGGTGAAGTGATCGGCAAATCGCCCCGGACGAGCAGCTGGGCGATTTGGTGGGACGGCGACTTGCTTCGAGAGTTGGTTGGATTTTCGCGAGTGACGAAATGGGACTGGGAATCACAACGCGAAAACGTGATCTTTGACACCCACAGTCGCGGTGCACCACGCGGCCCAAACCTGCTGGGCGACATCATCGGCGATTGGCGGGAAGAGCTGGTAATGTCGTCGCCAGATGGAGCGGAATTGCGAGTCTTCACAACCAGCATTCCGACCGAACATCGCCTCGTCACGCTACTTCAAGATTGCCAGTATCGACTGGCATTGGTCTGGCAAAACGTCGTCTACAACAAGCCGCCACACCCCAGTTTTTTCCTGGGGCATGGCATGCAAACCAAATAGTCGCGGCCGTCGACTTTTCCGGCTCATTCGGCTGGTTTAATGAGCCGGTTCGCTGGAGAGAAGCACAAGAGCTTCCGTCACTCGCGGTTTCACTTCGTCGCGCAGGATGAAGTAACGATCACGCCCATTGGTGTCAGCCTCAAACGTGGTCAGCCCATCCGCCTGAACAGTGACGTGCCCAGGAGTGGAAAGGTTGAAATATCCGTGGTTCGGGCGAACCGCCTGCAGCACTGCGGTCAGATCCCATGTGGGTCGGTCGTGTGGTGGCGGATTGTAAAGCACATACGCTTCGGCGACCGGATGATGTGCGACATAGTCGTAATCTTGTTCGATGCTACGGTGCGGGTAGCGAAGATTTAATCCAATTTCAAAACCGCTCCAGACAATTTCAGTTGGCCAGTGTTCCGCCAGATGCTTGGCGCTGTCCAAGTCTTTGACAACGTTGTATTCCTTGTGGTCGTACAACTCGCCTTTATCGTTGGGGATTTTGGTAAACGCGCCCGCCATCACTGACAGTAAACGCACCTTTTGCTTGACCAGTGCGACACCGTCAAGTTTGCTGATCTCGTCTGCCGGAGAACGCAACAAATCGGCCAAGTTGGTGGAGAAGCCGACTTGCGCGATCACGATGCTATTGTCATCAGCCGCGGCCAACGTGGACCGCAACACTTCGACGGCTGACGGGGCGTCTTTGCCGCTGGTCAAGTCATGCGGATAACGTGGCTTGCCGTCGTCCTGTTGGGCAGCCAGCACGTTGTAACGACCGGCTTCCGGAGTCACGTTGCTATGACAGACACCGATCGGTATCTCGCCACGCCCATAGAAGGTATTGACGCAGTCGGTGAACGCCGCGGCAAGCTCGTGATCCTTGGTGATCGTGACCGCCAACAACTCACATTCGCCACGTGATTGAAGCGCATGGATCATCGCCAACGCCATGACATCATCACAATCGTTTCCGATGTCGGTGTCAAAAATCAGTTGGACGGGCTTGTCGGCTGAATTTTCGGCGGCGGTCGAAACCGAAGCAAAGAGGCAACAGGCGCCGAGAAGACCGCCTGTCATCAGTCGGTACAGCGGATTGGTTCGCACGATGGAGATCCGGGGTGGAGGGAATTGGGGAGGGCAAGTCCACCAGTCTATTGGACTCCTCCAGCCAATTCCACTAAACCACGCCAACGCGTGTGATCAATCCCATCGCCACGCATCCTGGGCATTCCCAGTGCTAGGCAACAACCGTCGCCTCAATCGTCGCGATTAACTCGTCGATCTGTTCTTGCTGAGTCGCAAAGGAAGTGACAAAACGATACAGCCCGTCGCCCTTTTGCAACTTTGACGCGAACTCGGCTGGCACCGGCCAAGGATAGAACTTGGCACCTTGGTCATGCAGTTTCTTGGCCAGCACTTTAGGCATCGTGACGAACAGTTCATTGGACTGGCACTTCCACGCGATCCGCAGTTCTTCGAAGTGATCGAGCCGCCTCGCCAATTCGTCCGACATCGCGTTGGAATGTTTAGCCAACGAGATCCACAGATCATTGTCTAAGTAGGCGTGGAACTGGGCGGCAATAAAACGTGTCTTCGAAAACAGCTGGGCAGCACGCTTGCGGATAAACGGAAGCTGTTTTGCGCGAGCGGGGTCCATGAACACGATCGCTTCGGCGCACCAGCAGCCGTTCTTCGTCCCGCCGAACGACAAGATATCGACGCCCGCTTTCCAAGTCATTTCGGCTGGCGAAACGCCCAGGCGAACCATCGCGTTTGCAAAGCGTGCACCATCCATATGCAGCGGCAAACCGAACGCATGTGTCAGATCGGAAATTTCCTTCAGTTCGTCGCACGAATAAACAGTGCCAACTTCGGTCGCTTGCGTCAGGCTGACCGCCATCGGTTGGCCGTGGTGAACAAAGCCCGGGTCGAAACGCTCCAAACCTTCTCGCAGATGTTCCGGATCGAGCTTTCCGTAAGCGCCATCGATCGGGGCGAGGCGGGCACCCGACGTAAAGAATTCTGGTGCGCCACATTCGTCTTCGATCATGTGCGCTTCGCGATGGCACAAGACAAACCCACCGGGGCGATTAAACGCTGACATGGCCAACGAATTGGCGGCCGTCCCCGTACCGACGAAAAAGACAGCGACTTCGCGTTCGAAAAGGTCGTTGAATCGAGCTTCCAACTGCTTGTCCAAGGGGCTTTCACCATAGGCGGGTGAGAAACCTTCGGAGTGGCGGCGAAGTGATTCGGCGATTTCATCAGCCGCGCCAGCCCAGTTGTCACTTGCGAAAATCATAGTCGGTCTCTGAAGCAAAAGATCGTTGATTGGATCCAACTCGGATCGCGTGTTCACCGTTCGGTTCAGCGGAATCTATCGCCTGACTGAATCGCTTGATAGCCGCAGCGTCAGCCACCTCGCACAACGGCATCATGCTCGCATTCAGTCCGCGTTCGATGTCGTCTAGGTGCGCTTTAAGTCTGCAAACGAATCCCGAATCACCAACTGCGCCGCACTCGCATTGTGTCCAAAATCCGTCACAATGGTTGCCACGACAGATGCTGGCGATCGCCAAATGGCCTCATTGCCAGCCAAACGTCTTGTCGAGGTGCATCGGCGCCCCTCCCCATAGTCGGCGGGGGGCATGCGCTCGACGAACTTGCATCACACATTGAAGGACAGAGTAATCGGATGGCGAACGTCGAAGTGGGCGCGGGAGCGAAAAGTGTAGCGGCATTTGAGCGGGCTCGCAGCTCATGCCCGGCGGGGTCAACAGCCCCGCGCGAGCGTTTGGTGCGGTCGGCGGAACGCCACTGTTTATCGATCGCGCCGATGGTCCTTATCTGTATGACATCGATGGTCGCCGATACATCGATTACATCGGATCCTGGGGCCCGATGATCTTAGGTCACCGCCATCCGGCCGTCGTCCAAGCGATCGAAGCCGCCATCGCAAAAGGCACCAGTTTCGGAGCACCGACCGAGGCCGAGTCGCAACTCGCCGAACAGATCATTGACGCGGTGCCGAGCATCGAAAAAGTTCGACTGGTCAACAGCGGAACCGAAGCGACCATGAGTGCGATCCGCGTGGCACGTGGGGCAACAGGCCGAAACAAAGTCATCAAGTTCGCCGGCAACTACCACGGACACGTCGACAGTTTGCTTGTTGCCGCCGGAAGCGCCGCGGCAACCCTGGGCGTCCCCGACTCTCCTGGTGTAACTCCCGGCGCCGGTCAAGACACGATCGTTCTGAACTACAACGATGTCGACGGCGTGAAGAACGCATTCGCACAGCATCCTGGCGAAATCGCCGCCGTGATCTTGGAACCACTCGTCGGGAACATGGGATGCGTCCCCGCGACAATGGAATTCCTGAACACGCTGCGAGCGGAAACGTTGGCCGGTGGTGCGATCTTGATCTTTGATGAAGTGATGACAGGGTTCCGCTTGGCATACGGCGGTGCACAGGAACGTTTCGGCGTTGTCCCCGACATGACCACGCTCGGCAAAATTGTCGGCGGTGGGATGCCGCTTGGCGCCTACGGCGGTCGTGCTGACATCATGGACAACGTCTTACCGGCCGGAAAGGTCTTCCAGGCTGGAACGCTGAGCGGAAACCCAGTGGCGGTTGCGGCCGGCAGCGCGACGTTGAAAGTCCTTGAAGAAGACCCGCCGTACGAACAGCTTGATGAATTGGGCGAACGCCTGGCCAATGGGATGGCGACTGCCGCCGAAAAGCACGGCGTGACTCACCAGGTTCAGCAGGTCGGCAGCATGATGACGCTGTTCTTCAACGGCCAACCGGTGACCAATTGGCCCGAAGCGGACCGCAGCGATCGCGAGATGTTTGGGCGATACTTCTGGGGGTTGATTGAGCGCGGAATCTATATGCCGTGCAGCCAGTTCGAAGCGTTGTTCTTTAGCCGCATGCATACCGAGGCGATGATCGACGAAACGATCGACGCGATTGACGGCGTGCTCGCCGCGATCTAACCAAGGATGCTCAACAAAAATCGTCCGTCATCAAACATGACGGGCGATTTCATTTGATCGTTTACTTCAGAGAATTGCGAGTGTTACTGCTCGCGGACGTCGGCGGTCAAAACCGCTTTCGCAGTGACCGACTGTTCGCCGCCGGTGGTGATTTCGACGGTCGACTTGGTTGGACCATTCGCATCAGTCGCGGTAAAAGTCGCCTCGATCAAGTGCACTCGCTTTGCCACCGCGCTTTCGGGAAACGAAACGTCCCAACCTTCGCAGGTGATCGAAGCGATCGTGAAATCACTGTTGCCTTTGACAACCAATCGTTTGGTGATCTGCTCGCCAGGTTTGACGCTGCCAAACGCGATCGCTTGTGGCGAAATGCTAAGCGGGCTTTCGATGTTCCCAGAGACTTTCAAAGGAACGTTGGGCCGCTTGTTGTCGTTGGTGACAACAATGATTTCGTCCCGAAATGCGCCGGTTGGGGCGTCTTCACGTACGGCGACGGTGATTTCGTAATTGATCCGCGAGTTCGTGCGGCTGACAAGCTTCGATGTCGGAACCAACCACGGCACGTTACTACGAACGTCCATGATTTTCCAATCCGATCGCCCGGCGTACATGATCGACGAGGTCTTCGAAGCGGATTCGCCTTGGCTGACAGATCCGAAATCGATCGAACCGGGGTGGAACACCATGTCACTGCGGATGTATCCGTCGACTCGCAGACGAACTTCACTATAAAACGGCTCGTCGACGACAACGGTCAGCGTTGCGCCCTTGGTTCCCCGAAAGGTATCAGTGTTGAAACGCGCCAGGATCGATCCGGTTTGTCCAGGCTGGATATACTCGGTTTCAATGATCGGTGTCGTGCAGCCACAGCTCCGACGAACCGTTCGCAGGTGCATCGGCTTGCTGTAGGGATTGTGTACCGGGAACCGAAATTCGGTTTTGGCGGCGACGGCGACTGTCCCAAAGTCATGGGTTTTCACGGGGAACGCGTTGTCGGGCCAGTCCGCCCAACCTTCCGTCGCGCCAGCGGCGAGCAAGCAGAAGGTAAAGGCAAAGGTCGCGACGAATTTCGCGCGTGACATGTTCGTTCCCCCGGTAAGCGTTCTGTGTGATTCAGTTCATCTGTGGTCCAATCAACCACGCGCGAATTCCGCGACATGCGTTCCCCGCTTGAGGGAACGTAGGTCAAAAAATGCAACCGGGGTAACTTTTCGGCAACATCCGAGCACCTAACGCAACCCCGTCAGGGATAGAATAGGTCTGCATGCAACTGGCAGAATCGATACAAATCGAATCATTACGAATCGAAGTGGTTCGAGCAAGCCAATCGGCGAACGGCAAACACTTTTTCCACAAGTTCAAGCAGCGCATCGCCGCGAGGTGTGATCAATGCGTCAACATTGACGACAGAAGCAGTCGACAAACGCACCCATAAGATCCACCATCGCACGTAAACGCGCGGCAGCGTGTAGCGGTTGTCGTGCCGCGAACCTTGCTGTTGCCAACAGAATCCGAATGACCGCTCCTTTTTACGGACCGCATATGAATCGCGCTGCTCCCGCCACGATGAACCAGCTCAAGTACTTGTTGGCCATCACCGCCTTGGCGATCACGACGTCATTTGTCCAGGCCCATGTGGCGACCGCTCAAGCCCCACCAAACAGCCCGAATATCGTCTTGATCCTGTCTGACGACATCGGGGTCGAGTGCCTTGGGTGCTATGGCAGCGAGCAATATGACACGCCAAACCTCGACCGCCTGGCCGCATCGGGAATGCGATTCGAAAATGCGCATGCCCAGCCGATCTGCACCCCTTCTCGCGTGCAGTTGATGACGGGAATTTACAACAACGAGAACTACCTGAGATTTGGTGTTCTCGATCCCGCATCGACCACCTTTGCAAACGAGCTTCGTGGATCCGGATACGCCACAGCGATCGCCGGAAAATGGCAACTGTCTGGCGGCTTCGACGGGCCGAGGCGATTTGGATTCGACCATTATTGCTTGTGGCAATTGACTCGACGCCCAAGTCGCTATCCCAACCCTGGACTGGAAATCGATGGCATCGAACGGGATTTCAAGAATGGCGAGTTCGGGCCCGACATTGTGTCCCAATATCTTGTCGACTTCATCGAAAAGCAGACAAACGATAAACCAGACCAACCATTCCTCGTTTACTACCCCATGATGATGCCACACTGGCCATTCGTGCCGACGCCGGATCATCCGGACTGGGATCCAGAGATGTGGAAGGACGCCAAAAACGAACCAGGTGGATTTAAGGGGCCAAAGTATTGGGACGCGATGGTCCGCTACACGGACAAAATGGTCGGCAAACTGCTCGACAGTTTGGAAAAAAATGGTGTCGCTGATTCGACGCTGGTAATTTGGACGGGTGACAACGGCACCTATCAAAGCGTAACGTCACAGTGGCACGGCGAAGATTATGTGGGTGGCAAAGGCAAAACGACGGACAATGGAACGCACGTCGGCTTGATCGCCCGCTGGCCCGGCGTGATAGAAGCGGACTGCGTTTCGGAATCGCTCGTCGATTTTTCGGACCTCTATCCCACGCTGCTCGATGCCGCTGGTGTCGCGCCGTCGAATCCGGCATTGCTGTCGGGAAAGAGCCTCCTGCCGGCATTCCACGGAAATCCTGAAAAACGCGGTAAGGATTACATCTATTGCTGGTATGAACGGGATGGGATCCGGGATGGTGCCAGCGAGCATGTTCGAACGGACCGCTACAAACTTTATTCCGACGCGCGTTTTTATGACACGAAGTCAGATTTGTTGGAGCAAAACCGATTGGACGGCACCGAACTGGATGAAGAAGTGGAGAAGATCCGTCAGACTCTCCAAAAAGCGCTCAAACACCATCGCCAGAAGACACTGTTTTATGACGAGCCACTCGCCAGACGACGCTCGCAGGTTTCCCGGTAGTTGGGTAACACTTGATTGTCATCTTGGTCCCGCTTTGCATTGTCCTCCTGGTCCCGCTCTGCAGGGAGGTCGATTGACTCGGGGTTGTGGGGAAATCCGATGATTCGTCATGATATTGCAATGGAAGAACGCCCCACAGATGAACACGATCTGCAGCAATTCGGCGATGCCCTCGAAAGGGTGCGATCGGGGGATGACGACGCGATCACGGTGCTTTGGAACCGTTACTTTCACCGACTCGTGCGTCTCGCAGCGACTCGCTTGCCGGCAAACTTAAAACGGACCGGCGACGAAGAAGACGTCGCACTTTCGGCATTCAACAGTTTTATTGCCGGAGTGCGTCGTGATCAGTTTCCAGACCTCAGCGGACCAGACAACTTGTGGGGGCTGTTGATCACGTTGACCGGTCGCAAAGTCAACGCCCACCTGCGACATCAAACGCGACAGAAACGCGGCGGCGGCGCGGTACGCGGGGAGTCGGTGTTTATTGATCCAGACCAACAAGACCGAAACGCCGGCATCGGCGCGATCGCGGGAGACCAAGACACCGCTGATCTGTCGGTCGAACTCGAAGAAGCTTGCAACTCACTGCTCGACCAATTGCCCGATGACCAATTGCGGCAGATCGCCGTCATGCGGATGGACGGTTTCTTGGTGGATGAAATCGCCGAACGAATGGAATTAAGTAAACGTGCGACGGAACGTCGACTGCAACTGATTCGGCGGATCTGGACCGAGGCGGCTCAGGCCTTCAACGATTTGAGCACATGAACTTCAAAGACCTTTCTGCCGACGACTTAGCCGCACTCGATGCCGTTTGCTTAGCGTTCGAAAAGCAGCTGCGGTCCGGCCATCTCGGCTCGGCAAATCAGACGGACTCGATCGATCAAGCGATCGAGGAATCCGTTCGGCAATTCGTCGAACAGTATCACGGCACGCCCACAAAGCAATTGCTTGGGATGCTGCAAGAAGAACTCGCGGCCGTCTCCAGTGAAGTGCTGCGGAACCAGAAATCAAAATCATCGAACGCGACGCCGCTGGTCTCTTCGATGGACGACGCGTTGGAAACCCACTGGGCGCCCGGCGTGCACCCTGGGTCCGCATCCGCCGTGGATGACAACGACACGACAGAAGATGAATCCGAGGACCAAGGCCGGCCTTTTTCGATGGGCCCGTTTTCGGTGACGGAAGTGCTCGCCAAAGGCGGGATGGGTGTTGTTTACCGAGCCGCTGACACACGCTTGAATCGAATCGTCGCAATCAAGATGCTGGGGTTCCCACACCTCGCAGACCGCGATCCTCGGCGGATCGAATTGGTCGAACGTTTCGAGCGTGAGGCCAAAGCAGTCGCCGCCATTTCACACCCCAATATCGTCGAACTGTTTGACGTTGGCGTTGAAAATGGTGCCCCCTATGCCGTCATGGAATTCATCGACGGACCGACGCTCGCACAAACACTCGAACGCGACCCTTCGGGACTCGATATCAAACAGACTTGCGAAGTCGGAATGCAGATCGCAAGCGCGCTCGCGACCGCGCATTCATCGGGTGTGATCCACCGTGATCTAAAACCACAAAATATCATGGTGGTTGATGATCACTCCGATGGTCCGCTGCGAATCAAACTAGTCGACTTCGGTTTGTCGCGAGTCAGCGACACAAGTTTGTCACCGGACGATTCCAAGAAAACGCGTGCCGGCATGATCCTGGGAACGCCGGGGTACATGGCCCCTGAACAGGCCCGCGGTGAACCGGCGACCGAAGCAGCCGACATGTTCGCCTTCGGTTGTGTCCTGTACGAAATCTTCTACGGCAAACCCGCGATCGTCGGCGCGACGCCGGCCGACCGGTTGGCCGCGACTCTGCAAGGCGAAGTCACGTTCGAGCAACCCGGTTGTGAACGCTCCGCAACACTTTGCGAAGTGATCAAACAGTGTTTGCAAAAAGACCCGATGTTGCGTCCGTCAGCGGTCGACATCACGACCAAACTACGTGCCCTGAACCTGAAACAGGTCCGCCAAGACGCGAAAGCAGAGCTGGTGCGCACGCACGGTGCAGGTGCTTTTGACACGATTACCCGGCGCCATGCGATCACAACGCTTGGCGGAGGGATGTTGGGCGCAATCATCGGCGCGATGTCGAACACCTCCGCCGGTCCGCGAATGGACGGCGTCAAAGCAATTGCGGTACTGACGCCGAGAGAAAACAACGTCGATCCAAAATCGATTGCCGACGGTAAACCGCTCGACAGTCGCCATATCGAGGACGCAGATATCCTGGCCTCGTCGCTGGTCAACGAGTTTTCAAAGATCGATGGCCTTGCCGTGCGTCCGTATCGTCCCATGAGCGCAGGAACCACACGAGACTACGTCAAACTGGGCAGTGAACTTGACGTCCAAGTGCTCGTCGACGGCGTCTTCGAACAGCAACAGCGTGGCGAACGTTTTTTCTGGTCCTTCCGCTGGCAAGTGATCGATGCTCGCAAGGGTACCGTCGTCGCAGGAAACGAATACATCGTCGAGCAGAAACAGCTTAGCAGTGATGGCCAGTTTCTGGTGCGCAGCAACGTTGCCTCGGAAATCGCCAAAGAGATCGGCAAGAATCTACAAACGACGGGCCAGAGCAACCTCGAAAAGCCCGATCCGCATTCCTATGGGTGCTTGGTCAAAGGCCGCGCCTACGCCGACATCGATAGTACGATGGGAATGCAAAACGCGATGGCTTGTTTCGAACACGCCCATCAGGAAGACCCCCGGCTAAGCGAACCGCTTGCCGCGTCGGCGGTAACGGCCTTGCACTTGGCGGCACGGAGTGGAATGCCAAAGTCCGCCGAATACTTGAAGATTGCGACTGATAACTTTACGCATGCGATGGAGCTTGAACCGCATTCGGTTGACGCGAGACTCGCGCAGGCGATGTACGAGTGGCAAGCTCAATATGATTTCCAGCTCGCCGGCAGAATCTTCGACACCCTGTTGGCTGAAAGCGAATACGACTGGCAAGTTCAACACCAAAGCGGCTTGTACTTTGCTACGCTCGATCGCATGACCGAATCGCTGGACGCACTCAAACGCGCCGCGAAATTAAACCCGATGTCGCTGATGATCAAAGTCGATCGCGCGCGACTGGACTGGTTTTTCAACTATCAAACGCGGGCCAAACGCGATGCCGAACGCTATCTCAGTGACACCGCAAAAGAATACCCCGCACGGGTCTATGTGATCGGACTGCTACTCGACCTGTACGAAGAAGAAGTCCGCTACGCCGATGCGGCCGCGTTGATGGGACAACCGCCAGACAACGCGATGGATCGCCAGTCTTATTACGCGATGCGTGAAGGCATGTTGGAGACGTTTCCATACGGTCCCTTCGGTACTGAACTGAACCGTGCCATTTGGCAACTGCGATCAGGTGCATCCTTTAGCGAGAACCTTGCCGGGCAACTGGACGAAGCCGGCGCGTTGATGTTTCCGCTATTACTTGCTAAACACCCGGCTTTTAGTGAGTTGAAGCTGTCGCAGGCCGCTCTCGGCGTGCTACCAACGACTTGATCTCGGTTGAACGCAGGATGAGAACACTTCTTTTTGATATCGATGGCACGTTGCTGCTGACGCAACGCGCCGGCGCAAGCGCGCTCGTCCGGGCGATGCACGAGGAGTTCGCCTTTCTGGATTTCCCGATCGATGGAATCAGCTTTGGCGGGCGGACAGACTGTTCGCTCATGCATGAACTACTGACCGTCGCAGAGATCGAACCCTGCGAAACGAATCGACAGCGTCTGCGTCAACGCTATGCGGCAATCCTTCAACAATCTTTGCCAGAGACGCCAGGTCACGTGCTTCCCGGCGTGATGGAATTGCTCGGACAGTTGACACAAATTCCAGCGATCGCGCTCGCCGTGATGACGGGCAACTTTCCCGAAACGGCCCGCATGAAGCTCGAAGTGTTTCAACTGAATCGATTTTTCAAATGGATCGTCGGCGGGGACTTGGATGTCGATCGTCGCGACTTGGCCAAGCGGGCCCAAGTATTCTTGACCGAGCAATTCGGGCAGACGCCCGATGAGGTTTTGGTGATTGGAGACACACCCGCGGACGTGTTCTGTGCCCAAGCCATCGGTGCGAAATGCTTGGCTGTTTGCACCGGTGCGGCTACCCGCCAGCAACTGGAACAGGCCAAACCGGACCGAATCGTCGATGACCTGACCGATACGGCGGTTTTAGATTTCCTAACCCGCTAGGCCATTCTGGCGAAGACGATCCGTCATCGCGGGGCAATCGCGTCGCCCGCATCCGCGACGGGTCTGCGGTAGCAATGTTGGCGACGGCAGCCTATCTTTTGTGTCCGTTTGACGAGGGAGACGCGGCCCGTTGAGCACCGCCCGTCCCCCATTCATTGGCCCCGAAAACAAGATCAGCATGACCGACGCAGGCACCGAATTTCCTGAAACTGACGCTTTGGTGGGTGTCATCATGGGCAGCCGAAATGATTGGGAAACCATGCGTCCGGCCTGCGAAATTCTCGAATCCCTTGGCATTCGGCACGAACGAACCGTTGTCAGTGCACACCGCACACCGGCTCGCATGTTTGCCTATGCACAACAGGCGAAAGCCCGTGGGATCAAAGTCATCATTGCCGGCGCGGGAGGGGCTGCCCACCTACCTGGGATGGTCGCTTCGGAGACCGTTTTGCCTGTGATTGGGGTCCCCGTTCAAAGCCGAGCACTCAGCGGACTGGACTCGTTGTTGTCGATCGTGCAGATGCCCGGCGGCATCCCCGTCGCAACAATGGCAATCGGAACGAGTGGTGCAAAGAATGCCGGTCTGATGGCGGCTCGGATTCTGGCCGTCGGTGATGAAGCCCTCGCGGGACGACTGCAAGCGTATGTCGACCAGCAAACGGCACAGGTCTTGGCGTCAACGGAATTGGAGTAGTCGCGTGTCCGAGAACGATTCATTGAATGACAAAACGGTACTCCCGGGCGCGACGATCGGAATGGTTGGCGGCGGCCAATTGGGACGAATGTTTGCGATCGCTGCGATCCAAATGGGATATGACGTGGTGGTGTTTTGCGGTTCCGATGACGAACCCGCCGCTCAAGTCGCCACACGAGTCGTCTTCGGTCACCTCGATGACGACGAAGCGGTCAGCCGGTTCGCGGCGCAGTGCGATGTGATCTCATTGGAGTTTGAAAACATTCCAGCCGAGACGATGCGGCTTTGCGGCGAACATGCTCCGACGTATCCTTCGCATCATGTCTTAGCGACCGCACAGGACCGCTTGATCGAAAAGCAAACCTTTGCCGACGCTGGTTTGGCCGTCACTCCATTTGCAAGGGTGACCGGACGCGCAGACCTTGAAGCGTTTGCCGAGCAACACGGTTGGCCGGTCATCGTCAAAACGGCACGTAGCGGCTACGACGGCAAAGGGCAACATCGCATCAGCAGCCCCGACGAAATCGACGCGATCCCTTGGCAAGAAACCGAACACTGGATCGCCGAACGCTGTATCGCGTTTCGCGCCGAAGCCTCGGTGATTGTCGCGCGTTCTGCGGTCGGGAAAACACGCTGTTTTCCTCCGTTCGAAAATCACCACGTCAACCACATTTTGGACACCACCGTTTGTCCGTCATCGCTACCCGCTGCCTTAATCGATAAGGCGGTTGCATTGGCGACGCGAGCGGCGGAGGTACTCGATTTGGTTGGCGTTCTGTGTGTGGAATTGTTCGTCGTTGACGATGACACGTTGATGATCAACGAAGTCGCCCCACGACCGCACAACAGCGGTCACTTAACAATCGAGGCGTGTTTTACCAGCCAGTTCGAACAACACGTCCGGGCTGTCTGTGGATTGCCGCTTGGCGACCCTTCGCTGCGTGTTCCTGCGGCGGCGATGGCCAACTTGCTTGGCGACGTATGGTCCGAACCGGGACCGACACGCTGGGATGGACTTCTGAAAGCCGAACCGACGGTGTCGCTTCACCTGTACGGCAAGCGTTCGGCACGAATCGGCCGCAAGATGGGACACCTCACCGCAACGGCGGACAACATCGACGAAGCTCGGCGCGTGGTCCTCGATGCACGGTCCACATTGTCTTCGGGCGACAACGCCAATTAACGTGGCGGCCCCGTCGGCAGGTTTTGCACGCTGAAGGCGAGACGTTGTAGTTCGCTCGCCAAATCAACGTTGACGACCGCGACGCCGGCGGGCAATCGCAACGTTGTCGGGGCAAAGTTCAAGATACCGCTGATCCCTGCGGCGACCAATTCGCTTGCCACATCGAGCGCAACATCTGCCGGAACGGCAATGATGGCCAAGTCGGGAGAAAGCTCGGCAAGCTTTCCGACCATCGTTTCGGCACTCAGGATCGAGACACCACCGATCTGTTTTCCGACCTTGCTTTCGTCCAGGTCGAACGCACCGACCAAGCGAAACCCGAGTCGTTCGAAACCACGGTAGCGCAGGAGTGCGTCGCCCAGGGAACCGACGCCGACCAGGATTACTTGCCACTGAAGTCCGCTGCCCAGGACAACGCCAATCTGTTCGATCAACTGATCGATTTGATACCCCACGCCACGGCGTCCGATCGTCCCCAAATTGCTTAGATCACGGCGGATTACGGCGGGCGAGACGTTCACAATCGAGCCAAGTTGCTTGCTGTTGATGTGGGTTTTCCCTTGATCCAGCAGGCGATAGAGCTCGCGATAGTAGAGGCTGAACCGACCGACGGCAGGGCGAGGGAAACGCACCGGCTGTGGGGTATTTTCGACAGGTTCGGAGTTGTCTGGCATGGGGGTATTGGACTTTAACACTGCGACAAGTTCAAGCTTGTAACCCTGCCAGAGGTTACAGCCGTTTTGAACCTGCCGATCACACGGGCTTTCGTCGCCCGAACGAGGTGTTTTTGCAACGAATACTCCGTTGCGGAGGAATGGTCACATCAGGCGGGTCGGTTGGGCGTTTACGGTCGTAGCCTGGCCGTCGAAATCGGCACAATCGATACGCCTCCTATTGGCGACACTCCCTGACTACCCAACCGCCAAAATTTGCCTGGGCAAGTCTCTTTACTTGGTCGGAACTGTTTACGCAGTCGATGTATTGACGGCATAAGGACCCAATTCGTTGGGACGCAACCTTTGCGTGTCCGATCCATCTTCCTCCCTTCCGTAACGGGAAAGGTTGGTGAAGGTCACGAGCCGCTTAGCGGATGCGTCATCTCGAACGGGGGGTCTTTCGTCGCAGTGCACGTGCACGCCACAAGTGCAGGAGGGTGTGAGCAATGGGTCTCGCATCATCCAGTGCGTCCCATTGCAACCCAATTTGTGTTTCCTGGAGAAAGAAGAGATGAAAAGGCTGTGGTTACTGCCCGCCCTGGCGATCCTGGCGATCGTCTCGGGGGCTCAGTCCGCACGCGGCGCTTATTGTGGCGCTATCAGCTACCAAGGGTGTAGCTCGTGTGGTGGTTCTGTCGTTGCTGACGGTGAAGTCGTCGAAGGTGGCGAAGCTGCCGGTGCTGTTGAAAGTGCACCTGCAGAAGGCGGATGCGGTTCATACACCGTCATGCGTAACGTGACCGAAACGGTTTACGACCAAGTCGAAGAGACTCGTTATCGCACGAAGTACGAAACGTACTACGAAGATAAAGAAGTCCAAGCTTCGCGCGTCGTTCCTTACACCGAGCAACGTGAAGTCCAATACACCGTGATGGTGCCGACGTACGAAACCAAAACTCGTACGATCAACTACACCGTCAACAAGCCAGTGTACGAGACTCACGAAAAGGTCATCAACTACACGGTGAAGAAGCCAGTCTACGAGACCAAAACTCGTACGATCAACTACACCGTGATGAAGCCAGTGTACGAGACTCACGAAAAAGTGATCAACTACACGGTTAAAAAGCCGGTTTACGAGACCAAGACCCGCACCATCAACTACACCGTGATGAAGCCGGTCCACGAAACTCGTACCAAGACCATCAACTACACCGTGATGGTTCCGGTTTACGAGACCAAGACTCGCACGATCAACTACACCGTTTACAACACGGTGAAAGAAGACAAAGTTCGTACCGAGAACTACACCGTTATGGTTCCCGAGCAATTCACCAAGACCATCACGGTCAAAGGTGGACACTGGGAAACCCGCACGGAAGAAGTTCCCGGCGGAACGATGCGTCGCACCGTTCGTGAGCCAGGTACCTGGACTTACGACGCTTCGACCTGCCGCTGCGTTTACTGCCCCGGCAAGTGCCGCGTTGAATGCGTTCAATGCCCACCAAAGCAAGTTTGCAAGAAAGTTTGGGTTCCAACTTGCGAAGAAAAAGAAATCACTTGCACCCGCTACGTAAAAGAATGCCGCACCCGCGAAATTCCTTACACCGTTTGCAAGCGAGTTCCTGAGTGCCGCACCAAGACCTGCGAATACAAAGTTTGCAAAATGGTCCCCGAGTGCCGCACCAAGACCTGCAACTACACCGTCTGCAAGATGGTTCCTGAGTGCCGCACGAAGACCTGCAACTACACCGTTTGCAGCTACGTTTGCGAGCCACGCACCAAGACTTGCAAGTACACGACCTGCAAGATGGTTCCAGAATGCCGCACCAAAACTTGCGAATACAAAGTTTGCAAGATGGTTCCCGAGTGCCGCACCAAGACCGTTTGCGTCAACAAGTGCCGCACCGAGTGCTACACCAAGACCGTTAAGGTCGCCAAGTGCCGTAAGGTTTGCGAACCTTACACCGTCACCAAGTGCGTTCCACGCACTGTCTGCAAGCAAGTTCCCGTCACCGTTTGCTGCCCAGCTCCCGCTTGCGGATCGGCTGACGCATGTGGTTGCGGTTCGGCTGACGCTTGCGGCAGCTGCTGCGAGCCAGCTTGCGGATGTGGCCACAAAGGCGGACTGCTGAAGAAGCTGTTCGGTGGATGCAAAAAGAGCTGCTGCGACGTTGCACCCGCTTGCGGTTGCGACGCTGAACCAGCCTGCGGTTGTGAAGTTGCTGCACCTTCCTGCGGCTGCTAATTGAAATCGATCAGGTTCACTTAGGCCACCGCGAAAGGCCTGAGTGTCCTGGCGAATCAAACTCTGCACGCGACAAGCTAAGCGGGGTGGGGGTTCCGGACACCGGGAATCCTACCCCGCTTTTTGTCGTACACTTCAGACTGCGATATACTGTGACCCGATGCTTGGGGTCCCGAATTCGGGCCCGCCTCGCGTTAACCTTGTCTTTCCCTGACAATCGGGACCACAGCTGTGTCGCATAATCTTGCGGATGAGTCCTCCTCGGCTCGATTGGGATCCAGCGAATTTCGCGCCCTCACTCCTTTACCTCCGCCCGTGCCGGGTAAAGTCCCCCGTGAGGCTGTCTCATCGCAAAAACCGCGGCCAGTCGATAACCTGCCACTGGTCGACACCGGGGTGCACACGCGACCAGACGGTTTGCAACCGCCATTGGCAAATAGCTTCAGAACGATCGAAAACCGAGACCCTTCCGAAAAAAAACCACTACCTCCACCGCCACCTCCGCCTCGGTCGACCCTTCCGCCTGTTCGGTCGCCCAAGGCTCGCGCTGAGGGGGCGTCGGTCGGGCCGACGGAGCCTGCACCGCGTTCGGGGATTGGGACCGCCAACACTCGCTGGCGCGGTGACTTGCCTCAAGTCGTCGCGGCAACCGATCCAAATTCGCCCCGATCCGATCAAACCGATCTTGCCCCAGCCTCTGATTCCGATCACGAACTAGCCGACGAAGTCACCCGGTCAGCCCCCAGCTGGCTGCTCAGCCTGGTCATCCACCTGATCGTCTTGCTGATCCTGGCGCTGTTGACCTCTCCCATGCCCGAAGGCTTTCAAAACCTCGTCGTCGAATTTGGGATCGCCGAACGATCCGATGACGACGCCAGCGAGTTGGACCTTTCCAGCCCGATCATGAATGAGACCATCGAGGCGACGGAGGACGCGCTGACCGAAACGATGGTGGAAGCCGATGTTGTCGAATTGTTCGAAGACGTCGAAACGTTCGAACAAGCTGACATCCAGCCTGAACAACTTGGTCCTGGAAGCGTTTCGATCACCAAACCAATGTTTGGCGGACGTACCGGGGCGATGCGAAATGCCCTGATGGCCATGTACGGCGCCACGCCGGAAACACAAGAAGCCGTCAAGCTTGGACTCGCATGGCTGAAACGCCAACAGACCTCGCGCGGCCATTGGCAACTCGACGGACCGTACGACAACGGCGCCAACACCGACAATAGCTGCGCTGCAACTGCGATGGCGTTACTCGCATTCGCCGGTGACGGAAACACGCACTTAGAAGGCCCCTACCGCGAAGAGGTCCACCGCGGGGTGAAGGCACTGATCCAAATGCAAGATCGCACCGGTTTCATGGCCACCAAAACTCGCGGCAACGATCGCGCCTACGCCCAAGCGCAAGCAACGATCGCGCTGTGCGAACTGTATGGAATGACAAAGGATTCTTGGTTGCGTGGATACGCACAACTGGCAATCGACTACGCCTTCACCGCACAAGGACCTGGCGGCGGTTGGCGTTATCGTCCCCGCGAACCAGGTGATATGTCCGTTACCGGTTGGTACGTCATGGCTGTCCAAAGCGCGATGGCTGCCGGACTGGAAGTGAAAGACTCCCAGGTGCGAGAAATTTCAAACTTCCTCGATTCGGTCTCCGTCTACAACGGCGCCGCCTATAGCTATCAGCCTGGACAGGGCGTTGCCAAAACAGCGCTCACCGCCGAAGGCCTGTTATGCCGCCAATACCTCGGTTGGGATCGAGGACACCCATCAATGAGTGACGGACTGTCGCTGCTACAGGAACAAGCACCGTTCGACACCAACAACCAGAACGTCTACTGCTGGTACTACGAAACCCAAGCGTTTCATCATTACGGCGGCTTCCATTGGAAATGGTGGAATGACCAAATGAAGGTCAAGCTTCCCGCGTTGCAAATTCGTGACGGTCAAGAACGCGGAAGCTGGGCGCCACAGCGCGACGCATGGAGTATCGGCGGACGACTCTACACAACCTGCATGTCGATCTATTGCCTGGAAGTCTACTACAGACACTTGCCACTCTACGATCACGCCGAATAAGCCATCACCCACGAACGACACCACATTGGCGATCGTAATCATTCGCAAACGTTGCTCGTCCCAATTGCTCAGTTCAAGCGATACAACCACTCGGCAACGATCAGTAGCTGAATCCCGATCAAAACCCAAGTCGCGGTTCGCACTTGTGATGGGCTAGGCAGCATTCCTAACACCGCACTCTGCACCGCCAGAAACAGTGCGTACAGCGAATAAAACGCCAAAAGGCAGCCGGTCACGCTCGCCGACGCCGCAGCCCACACCTGCCCTCGCACCAGGTTCGCCCAAGACGTCGTCATCCCACACATTGGACAACGGATGCCGAACAACACGCGAATACTGCATGGCGGAAGCCCCAGCGATTGGTGCGTGCCGAGTCCGCTGGCATTGGGCGTCGCAAACATTGCGATGAGATAGACCACTACGATCGCCACTGCGATTGTCGCTGCCGCAGCACGGATCACTGTTGAACGTTGTGGCAATCGACGAATCAATTGGATACCGGTACCTATTGGCGCAAAAGGGCGGATATGTTCCCAGCCGGCAACGGTTTGCCCCGGTTCCGGTCAACCGTCCATCAATGCTATCCTAGTTGCCCCCGACAGCGTTGGCCCCGCGACCGTGACAAACTTTAGAAGCACGCACACTGGGCTCCGTTCGAGACAGCGAAAGGTTTGTGTTGATGGCCGACCTCGATAGCTGACCATCGGCATCGATCAATTGCCAGACGCGATCAAACGCTTCACCATGGCCAACCCGAGCACTCATTCTTCTTGAGGAATTTTGACGATGAAGTATGGCATTTGCAATGAGACATTCGGCGACATGCCATTGGCCGATGCGTTGAAGATTGCCAAGGATGCTGGCTACACAGGTTGGGAAATCGCACCGTTCATGTTGACGGACGACTTGGATCAATTCGGCACCGATGCACGAAACGCTTATCGATCGCAAGTCACTGATGCGGGTTTGCACGTCATCGGCCTTCACTGGCTACTGGCGAAAACGGAAGGCTTTCACCTCACCACGCTCGACATCGGCGTTCGTACAGCGACAGCAAACTATCTGAAAAAGCTGGCGAAACTCTGCGCGGATCTGGGCGGCGAACTGATGGTGCTCGGCTCGCCCCAGCAACGAAACTTCCCGTCTTCCCAAACACCAGACCAAGCGATGGAAGCGGCCGCGAACTGCTTGCGATCCGTCGTACCAGCCCTGGAAGAGTACAGTGTGCAGATTGCGCTCGAACCGTTGGGCCGAGGCGAAGGTAATTTTTTGAATACTGCCGCGGAAGGCCGCGAGCTGATGAAAATGATCGATAGCGAACAGGTCAAACTGCACTTGGATGTCAAAGCAATGAGCGATGAACCAACGCCCATCGAAACGATCATCCGGGATAACGCAGACGCGATGATTCACTTCCATGCCAACGATCCCAATTTACGCGGCCCGGGAATGGGGGATGTCGATTTTGTCCCGATCTTCGCCGCCTTGAAAGACATCGACTATCGCGGGTGGGTCAGTGTCGAAGTGTTTGATTATTCAATGGGTGCCGAAGCAATCGCCAAGCAAAGCATGACCAATATGATTCAGGCACAATCGTGACACGTGGCCGATTGGCCCCGTCGCCAACCGGTGCCCAACACCTGGGAAATGCCAGAACCCATTTGGTTGCATATTGGTCCACCCGGCATGTCGGAGGTGAACTCGCGCTTCGGATTGATGATTTGGATTCACCACGCGTGAAAACGTGGGCAATCGATCAAGCCATCGAAGACTTGCGGTGGCTTGGCATCGACTGGGATTCGACGATTGCCAAACAAACGGATCACCGTGAACATTATCAAGTCGCGATCGATCAGCTTCACCAATCGAACTTGATCTACCCGTGCTACTGTTCGCGCAAAGACATCGAAGAGGTGATTTCGGCGCCACATGAGACACGGTTCCGTGGTGAGTTGCCGCCCTATCCAAAAATCTGCGCCGGCTATCGGTACGGCGATACGATCGACGATCGCGAGCACTGTTTTCGGTTTCGCGCTCGCGACGAAATCATTGAATTCGACGACCAAATGCTCGGCCGGCAAGCATGTAATCCTGCGTTCGAACTCGGCGATTTTCCGGTGGTCTCGCGGAGCGGGGATGCGAGCTACCAATTGGCGGTCTTAATCGACGATCAGCTCCAAGGCGTCGACCAGGTTGTACGCGGAAACGATCTGGTCGCGAGTACGTTTCGGCAAATGGACATCGCCAAACGACTCGGCATTCCCAGTCCGACATATGCGCACGTTCCGTTGATCCGCGGTTTGGACGGCCGGCGATTGGCGAAACGGCACGGTGACACGCGATTGGGGTACTATCGCGAACGAGGCGTCCGACCGGAAACAATTGTCGGTTGGGCAGCGTTCACGTTGGGCTTGATCGATACGCCCGAAGACTGCAAAGCAAGCGAATTGACATCACACTTTGACTGGTCCTGTTTGCCAACGGACGACCTCTGTATTGATCCACAGTCGTTGTTCGACGCCGGATAGCACCTTTGCCCCAACAAGGCGTTCGGGTTGGGCAAACTCTATCGGTACTGCGTGTCTTAACGACGATTCTGACGATGGCGATTGCAACATCCGCCAACATCCAGCGACACCGAAAATCGTTCGTCTGTGTATTAGGAACGAATCGATTGTCCGATCCAGACTACTGCGTCTCCACAGGAGGTCGGCGGCGCCAGTTCCGTGATCACTTCGGCGAATGACAACGGAACGACTCAATCCATGACAAGGAGTCGCGTGTGATCGCGTATTTGTTGTGGGCGTGATGGAATACACAAAGGAGTAGGACAGTGAAGACGCCATTTGTGCGGAGTATTGCCGCGGCAATTGGGCTAACCGTCGGTGTCGGGATCGCTCTCGACGCCACCGCGGACGAGCCAGCGAAATGGAATTCGTTCAAGATGCCTTCGACCGATCTGAAGACGGTCATGGAAGGCCTCGACGCACCCAAACCCGATGCTGACCAAATCCAACAGGTCGCGATGCAGGGTGCCGTCCAAAACATTCCGGCGCCAATCGGTCGACCGGTCTCACCGATGCAAGTCTATCCGCCTTCGGTGATGTATCCGCAAGCACCGACGGGGCAACCCTACCAAGGTTATGCGGCACCATCGTCGCAATACCAAGCGCCGCAAGGTATTCCACAACCGACGATGCCAACCGCCCGGTTGGCATCTCGACAAATGGCTACACAACAGGTCGCGCCACGGCAATTCGCACCAAGGCAACAGACCGTAACGGGCCAGTATGTTCCGACGCAGCGATATGTGTCGCAACCTCCGATGCCTGAACTGAATGCGCCGCACTTTGGCGCGACGCATTACAGCGTTGGGCATCAGCAACAGAACGTCCCGACTCCCGCGGCACCAATGGCCGAAGCGCCAATGGTAAGCCAACCACAAGCTGTGCCTCACACCCAGGTCTATTCCAGCCCTTACTCTGACGCCGTATCAGCTCCTTGGCAGGGAGCACCATACAGCGACTACGAAAGCGGCGCGTGTGGCGGACCGATGTACGGTGGGGCATGCGATCAAGACTCCTGCAACTCCGGCTCCTGCAATATCGGATCTTATGGTCAATCCGGTTGCTCGGCGCCAGGTTGTTCGATGGACGGATGCACTGGCGGCTGCGGCGGCGGCTGCACTCCAACCGGTTGCGGCGACGTGGGTGCGATTTCACCTTGGTACGGCGGAACCGACATCCTGTTCTGGGAACTCGCTGGCGGATCGAACGCGGTCTTTGCGACGTATGACAACGCGGTTGCCGTTGGCCAATACAACTATTTGAATCCCGGCAACACCGCCGGATTCAACACCCGGATCGGTCGCTACCTTGGTTGCGGTGCCTACGGAATTGATGTCGGGTTTTTGTACTGGGATCCCGACCCACAATCGCGTATGTACTCCGACACTGGCGCGGGGCTTCGTTTTACACTTCCGGCACTCAACACGGTTTCCATCAACCGTGGCGGCGGTGCAACGACGGTGTATGACGACTACGACATGAACGCCGCATGCATTTGTGCCGAACGTGACATCCGCGTGAAGGGAATTGAGATCAACCTGAACTGCTTCGGATTGATGGGAGCACGCCGCCTTGGTTCGGCGTACCCGTCATCGATCTTTGCCGGTTGTGGACTAGGCGGCAACGGCGGCTGCGGGCTGCTCGGCGGTTGTGGATTAGGCGGAGGCTGTGGGCCGTACCGCGCATCACAACGTAGCCGCTTGTACGGCAGCGCGATCGGACCGTTGGCACGAGCTTGCTCGGGTCGCGTTCGCGTCCGCACGTCACACGGGTTCCGCTGGTTCCAACTGGAAGATGACTTGTTGATCGCTGGTGACGTCGACGGGATGCCTGGACTTGGCGGCAGCGACATCTACTACGAACTGCATACCGAAAACAATCTTTACGGTTATCAATTCGGCTCACAGTTGAGCTACGCGATTGGATGCCGTTTGATGTTGAACGTCGGCGGTAAAGTTGGCATCTATGGCAATGACGCCCGAGTTCGTCACTGGATCGGCAATGACATGGTCATGGCATACACCGATTCACAAGGTGCAGGAGCTGGCGATCTCTACTCCGACAAATCCGACGTCAACTTGGCAGGATTGGGTGAACTCGATTTCGGACTTGGCTACCGAATCTGCAATCGCTTCACAGCGACTTGCGGTTATCGAGTCCTGACTGCCTGCGGCGTCGCAACCTCCATCGGCTCGATGCCGGCGGAATACACCAGCGTCGAATCGGCAGGCCGTGTTCGCGCCGACGATTGCCTGATGATGCACGGTGGCTATGTCGGATTCAATTACAACTGGTAATTGACCGACCTCCTAACGAATTCCATCAACGAAGGGGTGGCTCGATGTTCTGCATCGGGTCACCCTTTTCGTGTTTCTAGGTTTGCTGCCCGGCGTACTTTAGGCTGCGGTGGATCAATTGCTGAACACCATCGACGTCCGCTTTCAGCGCGACTTCCATGTTGGTCTGCCATTCCGGACGCAGACGGCGATCAAACACGCTCATTCCGCAAGTGTGCACGCCCTGTGTTTCGACCTTGCCAGCCATTTCCGTCCACTCGAACAACTCTGGCTCTAGAACGGCCGCAATGGTTGTGGCATCGATCAGCGGCAAAAGTTCGCGGCCCAGTCGCTGGTGTGACATGCGAAACGCGTGCGGCAACATTTGACCGAGCAAGTTTCCGGCTCGCGTGTACTTTGCCGGAAGCTGTTCCAACAAATCGACACCGAACGCGATTCGATTGGTAACGTCCAGCGGAACCAATGACTTCGTCGTGGGGGACAAGAAAACGTCCGCCGCGGCGACGGCGTCGAAGTGCAAATTAAATTCGGCGACCGGCGACGCGTTGCCGGGTGCTCGATAGGCGCCACCGCTGATCACCAGCTTATCAACCAATTGCAACGCGGCCGGATCACGCTGGGCCAATCGCGCCAAGTTGGTCAAGGGTCCTAAACAGACAATCGTGACTTCACCGGGGTGTGCGCGAAGCAGCTCTGCCATCACCTTTTCGCTTGCTGGCAAGTGCTGACGGGCGTTGTTTGCGACTTCGAAATCCCCCAAGCCACTCCGACCATTCAAAAACGAATCGTCGGTCACCGATGCGTCTTCCGGCGGCGACGCCTTGCCGACGCGTGGGTACCGCGGCGGGTCCAAGGTCGAAATGATCGCCCCAACATTGGACGTCGCCTGTTCGGCATCAACCGTACCGGCGGTTGCCGTTATCGCTAATACGTCTAATCGCGGATCGAACAGCGCCATCGTCAAGGCAATCGCGTCGTCAATTCCGGGATCCGAATCGATGATGATTTTTCTTGTCATAGGCAAAGTGTAAAGTCCCGGGCGTTTCGAAACGAGCCCGATCTGTTTACCCTGTGTAAAGATGTCGTATCCCGCTCGTGTCGATCCTCAAAACCGTTGACTTGCATGAATTCATCCGGAAAGGGCACCCCAAACGCCCAAGCCGACGAACCGATCTCATTTGTGCAAGCGATCGATATCGCACGCAGCGGCAAAGATCTGTCCGCCTCACAAACGGGACGGCTGATCGACACCATGCTGCGGGGGGAAGCGGACGAGGACCAGATCGGTCAATTACTGCTGCAACTACGTGAAAAGGGCGAAGCGGTCTCGGAAATCGTTGGCGCTGCACAAGCGATGCGGCAACACATGACCCGGATCCCCCATTCACACCAAGTTCTCTTGGATACCTGTGGGACTGGCGGCAGCGAAAGTGGTTCCTTCAACATCAGTACCGGGATCGCGATCGTCACCGCAGCCTGCGGTGTGCCGGTTGCCAAGCATGGAAACCGCAAAGCGACCAGTGTGACCGGATCCGCTGACGTGCTGGAAGAACTTGGCGTCCCGATCGAATCCGATGCCGACAAGGTGGCCGAACGACTTGACCAAATCGGACTCTGCTTCTGCTTTGCCGTGAAACTGCACCCGGCGATGAAGCATGTCGTCGGAATCCGGCGAAAACTGCGCGTAAAAACCTTGTTCAACCTGCTCGGTCCACTCTGCAATCCCGCCGGCGCGACTCACCAGTTGCTCGGCACAAGCCGCCCCGAGGCACAGACCAAAATCTCGCAAGCCATCGCACAACTTTCGACCACCCGATCGTTTGTCGTGCATGCCGCCGATGGCCAAGACGAGGTTTCCTTGGACCGATACACCGACGCAGTCGAAGTTCGCGGTGACGAAATCATTGGGAAACATCGCTGGACCCCAGAAGACTTCGGACTTCTCCCTGCGGGTGTCGAATCGCTTCATGCATCGGGACCGGCAGAAAGCGCTCAGATCATCCGGCAAATTCTTGATGGCGCGCCCGGCCCCAAACGCGATACCGTCGTCGCGGGAACCGCCGCAGCACTGCTATTGACCGAGAAAGTCGCCACGCTCGCAGAGGGGGTGTCGCTTGCTCAGCAAACGATTGACAACGGCGCAGCCCGCGAAAAACTGCAACAGCTCGCCAATTCCTAACCCGGCGGGTTACCAACTCGACACGATTTCGGTAGCTAGTCTGGGCGGAGGGGACCTTTTGTTTGACGCAAATCAGGTCAAAATAGACTCCGGACACGATCCAGGCTCACCGGCCTTTCCGGGCTGCCAAGCCTGCTGAAACTCACTGACAAACCTGAACTGCATTCCATGATTCAAGCTGACTATAGCGCACGACTCCGCGAGATCCGAGACAAAGTCGAAGCGGAAGAACGTCTGTCGATGGACGACGGAATCTTCTTGTACGACCCCGCCGTACCGCTGCAAGAAATTGGAATGTTGGCCAACTTGGTCCGTGAACGCAAAAACGGAAATGTTGGTTTCTACAACATCAACACGCACTTAAACCCGACCAACGTATGTGTCTACCGTTGCCGGTTCTGCGCTTTCCGTAGCGACTTGCGTGACCCCAAGGGTTACGTCATGAACGACGAACAAATCCTTCAACGTGGCCAGGAAGCGACCGAAAACGGCTGCACCGAGATGCACATCGTCGGCGGCTTGCACCACAAGATGCCGTACACTTGGTACCGTGGCATCATCGAGTTGCTCAATGAAAACTACCCACAAATCCACTTGAAAGCTTGGACCGCGGTAGAAATCAACTGGTTTGAATTCCAAACCAAAAAATCCAAGCAATGGGTCCTTGAGGATCAACGAAAAGCCGGTCTTGGCAGCATGCCGGGAGGCGGCGCAGAGATCTTTCACCCTGAAGTTCGCGATCAATTGTGCGAGCACAAAGCGAACACTCACGAATGGTTGCGAGTCCACCAAACCGCACACGAGATTGGCATTCGCACCAATTGCACCATGCTGTACGGGCATGTCGAAAAAGCCTATCACCGAATCGATCACCTGCTGCGACTCCGCGAACTGCAAGATCGTACCGGCGGTTTTCAAGTCTTCATTCCGTTGGCGTTCCACCCAGACAACACCAAGCTTTCGGATCTGAAAAAGCCATCTGCATTGATGGACTTACGAACGATCGCGATCAGTCGGCTGATGCTCGACAATGTCCAGCACATCAAGGCCTACTGGATCATGCTGGGTATCGAAACAGCGCAAACAGCGTTGGCCTACGGTGCGGACGATATCGACGGGACCGTACGGCACGAGCTGATCTATCACGATGCGGGTGCGACGACGCCACAATGCTTGAGCGTCGATGACATTCGTCAATTGATCGTTGAAGCGGGACGTGACCCGATCGAACGTGACACGGTCTACAACCGTGTCCATCGTGAGCCGCACGACTTCACCAAGTGGTCAACCGAAACGGTCCCTTCCGAAGCCGTTACGTCATAACTTCTTTGCAGTCGCCCTTATCGCCGACGGCGAAACACCCCGACGCATCCAATTCCGCCGAGCAATGCAACCATGCTCGGTTCAGGAATTGCGACGACTTCCATACGTAACGTGAAATTGTAAGTCATCAAGCCGCCGATATCTGGCAAATCGAGTGAGAGCTGCTGTCCGGTCGCGCTCTCACCTGGGGCAATCACCCCGCCGGTAAAAAAGATCATGTCAGCGGTGTGCTCTACCACGGGCAAATCGATCGAGCTGACCGTTGGATCGGTATCTGGGAAATCGAAATCCAATCCCACCACACCAGGAAACGGATTGGTAGTGCGCATAAAATCAAATCCAGTGCCCGATCCAAGTTCCAGTCGCAAGCCCTTCCATGCGACACCGGTGTCATTTACTGCCGTGCCGAAGTTCATGAAATACTCGCTGGTACCACCTGAGTTAGTCGCTTCGATGACAAAATCGATCGGCTGGAGATCGGTAATCGTGATCCCTTCGAAATTGATCTGATTCCCGTTATCGATACCGGCACCGGCAAAGTTGTCGTTGTTCAGATCGGTGGTGTCCGCCGTTGGTGCCGAAGTGAGCGTACCAGGACCAAGCACGGCGACCAAGTCAGAGATGTAGGCTGCCTCTGCATGCAGGGGCATGCAAACGGAAAGTGCGGCGATGAACGCGATCCGCTTTAGTTGCAAGTCTTTCACAGTGGGCCTCTCGGCGGCTCGAAGTGGGGGGGCAGGGAGTGTCCCTGTTTTACACCGCGAGAGGTAGTCAAAGCAACGAAATTATCGGGGGCTGCCAAAAGATCAAGCCTCGCCCAATCACTGCGTCGCGACCTCATCCCAAGAGAGCACTTTGATCGATCCGTCAGGACGCATGTACTCGTAGGCCCCAATTTCGAAGCCATCGAAGCTGGGTCGCTCGTTACCGTCGAGATCAACCCAGGTGTTTCGATCGATCCCCGCATTGATCGCCGGTGATCCCGATGCGAGGTGCAAATCCCCCGCATCAACATCGACAAATCGCGGCGAACCAGTCCCCTCATTTTCAGCAGCGTCAGTGCCGACAAAAGGGATTTGGGCGTCAATCAAATTGTGATCGTGAGTCAAAACGCCTGAGGTCGCGGTGTCGTAGATCCCATATCGCTGCCCATGAATGATGGTGTTCGATAGCGCAGCGTTGCCGTCCCTGCGAACAAAACCGATCGACGCAGCATTTGCAATTGAAACGAAATCGACCGAGCAATTCGATTCACTTCCGGCAACATAGATTCCATAGTTTGCCGCCGTGATTGTCGTGTTCCGAATTCGGCCAGAATTAGATTCGAATAACACACCGTTGGCAGCCCGAATCATTTGCGTCGCATCAACATCGCTTCGCAGTCCTCGAGCGACCAACCCCCATCCTGATGTCACATCATTGATCAGGCAGCGATTAATCCGACCGGAGCCACCGAGTTGGTAGATCGCGTTCTGTGCCAGATTAGAAAGATGTGTTGTCGAGATCGTTGCGTCGCAGTTCACCAATGTGATGCCCTGATGTCCCTGATCAATCGTCAGACCATCCAACGAAACGGTCAATCCAACTTCCTGATCATCTCGCAAGTAGACACCATGCCCCTGCGTTCGTTCGACCGCACAATTCCGGATGGTGACATCACATGGCAAAGCCGTCGTTGTCAGATGGATCCCAACACGTGAATCTTGGAAGCGGCTATCGACAATCGAAACCCTCTCCCGGGCATAAACGACCATCGATGAATCGGCCGCGTCAATCGCTAGATCACTTGCGGCAACGTCACAGTCATAGCCATGAAGCCCTACGCGATTTTCTTCTAAGTGCAGCCCTTGTAGCGTGATCGATCCACGACGATACACGATGCCGTAGCTGTTCCCCGCGATCAACCAGTGTTGGTCGGCAGCCATCCCAAGATCGCAATCTTCGACCACGATGCCATACAAGTTGTCTTTCGCGGTACAAAACTGTGAATCGACGGAGGGCGTGATGTTTTTCAAAACGAACCCATACCCGGCATTCCCGACCGCTTCGCAGCGGGTCAACTGAATCGTTCGATCGTCAACTGAATCGACGTAGACCCCATTTTGATTTTGGCTTGCAACCAAATCGCTCAACGACGTTTGCTGACAGCCATGCACGACGACTGCATAGTGCACATAAGACTGCAAAGACGTGGAATGGAGATCGAGGCGTTGCGAATTCGCCGAGTAGACTCCGACGTTGCCTCCCTGCGCCTGCAATGATTCGACAGTCAACTGCCCCGAATAGTCCAGCAAGGGATAAGCGGTCGTGTTGTCAAAGGATGCGGTTCTCACGGTCCAGGTTGTGCCTTGACCGACAATTCCACGCAACGAACGACGTATCAAATTTCCTTCGCTGCCATCGAAGACGAATGAACCACCGCGCAGATCGATCGCGGCATACTCGATGTCTTCGAAGACGTTCTGCTGCAGGTGAACTTGATCAGCAACCGGATTTTGCAACAACAACCCGTGTCGACTGTTTGCAAACCAGCTTTGGCGAATAGAAACATTGCGTGCGTCCGAATAGACCCCATGGCTGCAATCTGCCGGCTGTGCTTCGTTGCCGCGAAAGTTTGACGATTCGATCTCCAGCGTATCTGAGCTCATCGCCGTCACACCGTACGCCGATCCAGCGAACTGGCAATCGCGAAGCCAAGTCGTGGTGCCATAAACGAGCAATCCACGATCGTTGTTTTGAAAGTCACACTTCGTGACGTGCAACGAACACGGGTTGGCATTTGTCAGCGAAACCGCCCCGAGCGTATTCGAATAGATCGCATATTCATTGCCTCGAAACACCACCGTCTCGTCTTCGCCGATCGTAAGACGTGAGCAGTCGTTTGATTGATGAAGTGCGATCCTACAGTTCGACATTGAAACGTTGGCGAAGTGATAGTCACTGCCTTGAGCAACGACACCGATGTTGGCACCCTCAATTACAACATTTTGTAGCGGCACCGCCTGGTCACTCGCATCCATCATCAACGCTTGCTGTGCAGAATCGATCGTGCAATTCGATGCCGCCAGACGGGTGCCTGTCACGTGAATGCCGTGGCTGATCGCTTGCCGAAACTGACAGCGGTCGATTTGTGCAGAAGTGATCCCTGTCCCATAGATGCAGATATTGTTTTTTGTGAACTGGCTATTCTGCACGACCATTCCACTGTCAACGCAATGAATTCCGCGCACCGGATCCGCGGAATCGATCCATTCAAATTGCGAGCCATTTACAGTGACCAGTCCGACTGACTGCGTTACCACCGAATAACGTGTGTCTGTGAATCGACTGAGCAAGACTTGCAAGCTTGTCGCGTTTGCCGCGTAAACAGCATGTCGATTTTCCTGATGGATGTTTTGATAGACGATCAGATTTGATCGCGTTGCATGAATGCCGTAGTGACAGCGATTTAGCTTGCAAGCGACGACATAAGTTGCCGGGCAATCTAGAATCCGAACGCCCAATCGATTCGCAGTCCCCGTCGGATCGATCGTCAGTCCATAGAGAACCACATTGTTGGATTGCCGAATGTCGAATGCCCACCGACTGTCAGGTGGGCGAACGACCACTTCGCCAGCATCACCGGTATACCGACCGTCTTGGTCGCCATAGATCACCAACCAGCCCTGGCTCGTTGCCGAGGTCTTGCTGTTGATCAAGCAGCTTTCCGCATAGACGCCTGCGCCGACATAGATCACGTCACCCGATCGCGCAATCTCGACCGCTTTGGCGATTGTGCGTACTGCGTAGGTAGCAGAACGTCCGTTGTTCGAGTCCGCACCGGTTGCGCGGACATACAAATTGTCGGCTTGCGCGGAAGAAACAAGGCAAGCAATCAGGACCGACGCCTGAACACACCGCCAAGACGCGGTAGTCCGTTCCAACACTACTTTCGCCCCTTCAATTCCATCAGGACGTCTGGCAGACCAGGCAACTCTGGAAGCGTCGGCAACTGTAGATCGACCGATGGCAGTGAACCTGGTGGAGAGAGCTGCGGCAAATCGATTGCGTTAGGTATCGCTGACGGGATGCCGCTCGCCTGAGCGCTGGACATCGTGCCGCGATTAAGATTCGCCCGTTCATCCGTGCGGCGTGACGTTGCCGATCGCGATTGCGGCGGTGCTTGATTGACGATCGGCTGCGACGACAAGTGAATCGAAACTGTCTGCCCCTGTTGTTCAACCAACACCGTCCGCGTTTGGCAATCGATCGATCGAATGGTGATTCCGTCGTGACGTTGACCGTCTTCCAAGGCCACGAACTGGTCTTCGATTCGGAAGAGTGCAGTTGCCGTTGCGTTCGGCACACTTGGGCGAATGATGCCAAGCAAGCGAATGGTATCGGTGTTCGTCTCTTCGGTCGGCACAGCAGCGGGCTTGCGGACCTCTTCAACCGGTTCGGTAAAGAATCCAGGTTCTTTGTCGCCAATCGATTCAATCGTGAACGGTTGTTGAATCGTCGGCTGTGATGCGGACTGTGCAACGAGCGTCAGGCAGGTCGAACAGGTAACCACCAAACTCGTGGCGAAGCGGAATACCACTCCAGCGTGCTGCAGAAACATTGACGACATGGCAACTGTTCGTGTCGTAAAAGTCGTTGGACAGAAGACGTATGTGAATCTCCGTCACGCACAGTCGGCCGGCGGATGCGATCCTGCGAATTGTCGTTTTTCCCTCAATCGATACTGTTCAGTCCATTCAACGCTCGACGTTGAAGTCAACCGTTTTGCTGCAACCTAGCGTTTTTACGCATCAATGATTTTCTTTTGAGCCACCTGCTTTCTTCGTTTGCGAACAAACACACGTTGCGTCTGGCTCTCGTAGGACTGCCTAACGCCAACCGACGATGAAGCCACACACTCGCCATGTTTTGATCTACATCGCACATCCGATCGTTGCGGATGTGACAGAACATCGGCTGGGCCTGCTCGGGATCCGTGTCACCAACGTGCATCAAGACAGCGAAATGGCAGAAGCGATCTCTGGCAGTCTTCCCGATGCGGTCGTTGTCGACCTCGACCTCGATCAAGGCGCCGGCTTGCGCTGGATCGAATCCATCGCGTCGGACGAATGCACTTCGCACATTCCAATCTTGTGCCTGTCCAGTCGCGGTGATTTGGTCGAAGTCGAGCAAGCCTACAAAGCGGGAGCAATCGGTTTTCTGGTCTCGCCCTTCGACCCAATCGACTTGGAAAACAAGTTGATCGATGCCATCCGTGATCAATCCCTGACCACCAGCATTGGTGAGGCGGCGAGATGACTGCGATTCGACGTCTGGGTGATATTCTCCTCGAACAAGGAGTCATCACCGAAACACAGCTTCAAGCAGTTCTGCAAGACCAGCGGCAAACACGTTTGCCACTCGGAGTGTTCATGCTCAAACGTGGGATCGTGTCACGAGGTCAACTCGGCGCGGCTCTTGCCGAACAATATGAAACGCCGTTCTACAACGGGGAATCAACCGCGACGCATCCACAATTAGTGCGACTATTGCCAGAAACCTATGTGCGTCGACGGCGGGTGGCGCCGGTCGCACTGCACGACAAAGTGCTTCGGGTCGGGATGCAAAACCCCAGCGACATGGAAGCGATCAGCGAAATCGAGTTGATGACCGGCTACCAAGTCGAAGCGGCGATCTGCCTCGAAGACGACATCGAACGCTTGGTCGAATCAGCGTTCGATGATCGAATCAAAGCCAAACAGGCCGCAGTCGATATGCGGATTGAAGAGCTGCGTGAATCGATCGGATCACCTCAGGCTGAAGCGTTCGATTCGGACGACAGTGACGCCCCAGTGGTGCGATTGTTGGAAGCGATCTTGATGGGTGCCGTCCGTGCCGAAGCGAGTGATATCCACCTGGAGCCCGACGCACCTCAGATGCGTGTCCGCTATCGGATCGACGGGCAACTCCACCAAATCATGTCCGTTCCCGACGACAGTGAAGACGCGCTCGTCGGCCGCGTCAAGGTTTTGGCTGATCTCGACACCGCCGAAAAACGGCGGCCCCAAGATGGCAACCTTTCCATCGAAGTGGGCGACACACGGGCGAGTTTCCGTGTCAGCTGTATCCCCTGCGTACGCGGCGAAAAAGTCGTGATGCGGGTTCTGGACGAATCCAGCAAGTCATTCAACATCAATTCATTGGGTATGCCGGACCCGCAATTGCAGTTGGTCAAACAATTGCTCGATCGCCCACACGGCATGATCGTGATGACGGGGCCAACAGGTTCTGGAAAAACGACCACGATGTATTCCATGTTGTGCAGCATGGATTCGTCGACCAAAAACGTTTCGACCATCGAAGACCCTGTCGAATTTCGTTTGCCGGGAATCAACCAAGTCCATGCCAACAACGACTTCGGGATGGGATTCGCTAACGGGTTGAAATACCTCATGCGACAAGACCCAGACGTCATCTTGGTGGGCGAAATCCGTGACCACGAAACAGCGACAACAGCGGTTCAAGCCGCACTTACCGGGCACCTGCTGATCAGCACCCAACACACAAACGATGCGGTCGGCACGGTCGCACGATTAAGTGACTTGGGGCTGGACCATTTTAAAATCGCCGGTTCACTCGTCGCATCCATTGCACAACGATTGCTACGCCGGTTATGCGATCACTGCAAACGTCCGACCTCAATCAATCGGAATTTACTGCGGACGATTTACCAAGGACAAATCGTGCCACCAGAATTTGCAAATCACGAACGCTACTTTGAACCGGGCGGGTGCGAGCGTTGTGGTGGCACAGGCTATTCGGGTCGGATCCCCATTTTTGAAATCATGGTTGTCGACTCAAAACTCGAACAGGCAATCGAGTCGGGTCTGCCAGCAAGCCAACTACGGAAAATTGCATGTGAAGGCGGGATGATCGAATTGGCCACAATGGGACTGCGGCAAGCAGTGCTGGGCACAACGTCGATCGACGAGGTCTATTTCAAACTCTCAGGTTGAAACCATGTCCCACTCTTCGCCGGTAGCGTCGACCAACGGATTGTCGCTTCAAACAATCTTGCGTTCGTTGCATGACATCAAGTTTGGCGCGGATCCTAACCGTAAATTCAAACCCAAGGACCTCGTCCTGTTGATGCGGAACTTGACCACGCTGGTCTCCAATGGGGTTTCGCTGACACACGCGATCGAAACGGTCGGAAAAGATCGATCGATGGCCAAGTATCACCACATCCTGAAACGGCTCTGTCGGCATCTAAAAAGCGGTGAGTCACTTTCATCGGCGATGAATGAGTTTCCGGAAGCGTTCAATGAGATCTTGGTCAGCCAAATCTCCGTTGGTGAAATTTCAGGCAGCCTCGACAAAACTCTCGAACGTATCACCGAACAGCTTGAGCAATCAACAAACCAAAAGTCTTACATCCTCAAGAAACTGACTTATCCGGCGTTATTGCTGGTTGCCGGTTCCGGGTCGGTCGCATTCATGTTGACCAACGTGATCCCGACATTTCAAACGATGTATGAAGACGCTGATGCCAAGCTGCCTTGGATCACACAGTTTTTGATCGATTGCTCTGACTTTTTGACCCGCAACGGGATCTACATCGCAATCATCGCGGCAATACTCTTCGCCACGATAACAACGCTACTTCGCAATCCGATCACCCGTCGCTCGATCGACGAACAGTTGATCAAACTGCCTTTGATTGGAGATTGGTTCCGCAAATTTGCGATCCTTCAGTTTTCCGAAGTGCTAGGTAACCTGATGGAAGGAGGGTTCACCGTTGCCGAGGCGTTGCCGTCGTCTTCGAGGGCGGTATCAAACCAATACGTACGCGAAAAGATCCAAAGCTTGAACGCCGCCGTTCGGCGCGGTGAACGTTTCAGTGTCGCGATCGAACGCGAAGGCGAACTGTTTCCGGAAGTCGTCAAGCAATTGGTAATCGTCGGTGAAAGAACCGGCCGACTGGCCGCCGTGACTCGACAAATCCGCACTCACCTGCGCAAGGACGTCCACGCCACGACAGACACGATCGTTGCCGCGATCGAACCAATTTTGACGATGGGTCTGGCCGTTATCGTAGGAGGAATCCTGCTCGCGGTGTATCTTCCGATGTTTGACTTGATCGGCAAGGTCGGCGGCTGATGTTGCGGTCGACAAGCTCACCAAGCAAGGGCATTTCGTATCTGGAATTGGTCGCGAGCGTCACAATCATCGGAGTGCTTGCCGCTGCGATCATTCCCCGGTTGGGTCGTGGTAAAGAACAGGCCAACGCGACAGCATGCGAATTGAATGTCCGAATGATCGAATTGCAAACCGTGCTGTTCTATCGCGAACAAGGTCGTTGGCCGGATCGCTACTTGAGTGAGATTGCCGCAGATCCACGATACTTTCCCGATGGACTTCCAGTCTGTCCGGTTGATGGGACTCGATACATTGTCGCACCGGATACGGGGAGGGTAAACGGACATCGACATTGAATTGATTCGGTCCGTTTCGATTGTGTGCAAAGCTACCTTTGTCAGTAAACCGTCGGTGTCGCAACCACCGTCAACGGCCCCAGGACTTTTGCTTTGCGACGGACGCAATCCGCACGTGGATTCGACCTGAGAAATTAAATGAACCATCGCACGACAATCCGCAAACGCGGTTTTTCACTCCTCGAATTGCTTGCCGTGATCACCATTTTGGCGGTCATCGCGGCGGTTGTGATCCCACGGATCACGGCGTCGAAAAAGACGGCCCAGCAAGAAGTCAATAAACAAAACATTGCCGAAATCAATGCGGCAGTTGAACGCTGGTACTTCGAGAAAGGGAGCTACCCGAAGAGCAACTTGTCTGACATCGGGACCGACGTGAATTACTTCCCTGAAGGCATCCCACGCAACCCGGTCGACAACACCCGATACCGTCTCGATTCGACAACGCACCGAGTGAAATAAGGCCGTCACGCAAAACGACACCGAATCGGTCGCTGGCGTTCATGTTGAACGAACGAAAACCGAAACGTCCCGCAGTTCGATTGATGTGCCGGACACGACGAACCGCGATGAGCTTGGTCGAGCTGATCGTGGTGGTTTCGTTGCTGGGCATCTTTGCCGGCGCAGCCATGATGCGACTCGGCCGAAGCACCTTTGGCGACACGGGGGCCAAATTCGAAGCGTCCGTGTTGACCAACGCAATCTCACTCGCACAAGCGTCAGCGGTTCGCACAGGCCAAACGCATGGCGTGGTTTTGAGCCGATCACAAGCGATCGGAAATGTATGGTCAACGGTGCGACGCGAAAGCGGAGATATTCGCCACACGATCGACGAACACCTAGTACACACCGATGTCGAGGTCGTCACACAACAATCAGAGGTTTGGTTTGATTTCGAAGGACACGGAACAGCACCGTTCACCGTCGTCTTTCGCGGACCTAACCGGCAATACAAAGTGGACGTCGTCCCGTTTTCACAATCGGTTCGTGTCAACGAGTTGTAGCGATGCGGGGAGACAACACACACGCCAAACCAGTTGGGAACGCTGGGGCTCGAAAGCGTACTGGGCAAACAATGCTGGAACTGGTTGCGGCAACCACGATCATTTCGGTCGCGATTGCTCCCGCACTGGGGCTGATGCGTGAACGGGTCATCGTTTCCGCAGATTTACGGCACTACGAATGGTTGCACTGTCGCTGCATTGCCCAACTGGAACTCGCAATGGCGACCACATCTGCAACTTGGAACATCCAAAACAAACAAGGCAGGCTTGGATCGGTGGATTCGATCCCCTGTCACTTTCTGACCGTCGTCTCGGACCAACCCTCCGTCGGCGGCGTCCCAGGAAAACTCGCTGTGATCGACGTATTGACGTTTCGAGACAGCAACCGGAATGGCACTTTCGACGCCGGCGAACTCCACCTTCGCTTGGCGACCAAAGTCGCAAAAACAAAGACTTACCAGGAGCTCGCAAATGGCCAATAAACTTCGCAACCGACGACGCAACGGAATCTCGCTTCTCGAGATGGTCGTTGCCGGTACCATGATTACGACAATCATGATGGGGATGGCCCTGGTCTTTCGGACTTCGGGGCAAACCTGGGAAGTCGTCGATCGCGATCACGCTGTTGAACGACAACTTGGCAGTCTCGTGCGGCACTTCGTCCGCGAATCTCGCGAAGCAGCGGCAGTCGTTTCGATCTCATCACGTCGTGACCAAATCTCGCTACTGATGAACGACGGCACCATTCGCACCTGGCGACGCAACGGGGATGGCGAAGTCCAATTCCAACTGAATCACGACGTCGCCTTCCAAACGCTCGCCGACGACATCGAAGACCTCGAATTCACCGGCTACGACGCAGCCGGTGTCCAACTGGAATCTGAACCCAACGACATGCAACTGATTGGCGTCGTCGCGAAAGCCCGACAAGATCGTTCCAGCGATCCGTTGCTCGAACAAGAATGCAAAGTCTGGATCCGATCGTGGTAGTCAAACACCTGCGCACAGATCTTCGACGAACTTCGCGGTGCCGCACCGGAGCCGCATTGTTGATCGCATTGTTCGCGATGACCCTTGTCAGTTCGCTGGTGGTTGGGCTGTTGGAATCGGAACGCATCCGGTTCATGGCACTCAGAAATTCGGTGCAATGGGATGAAGCCCGCTACCTTGCCGAGGCAGGTGTGCACGCCGCGATCATGAACTTGGAGTCGGACTTTCAATGGCGAACAGGTGTCCAAACAACCGAGTTCCCGCCAGGCAGCGGCCGGACCTATTCAGTCACGCTCTCAGACAATGGTAATGGCACTGTCGACGTTCACTCCGAAGGCCGTTCAGGGTCTTTCTCGCGTTACCTTGATGTGACAATCAAACAAGGCGGTTGAAATGGCACTTCGACCTCCCAAAGATTTATTGACTGCGATAGGCCAAGATCGAGCCATCGTTGAACGACGTAGCGGGCCTCGTTCGGGTGACGGATTTGGAATGCGTCACGGCCGCCGATTTGATCGGCGAAAGCGAACGAAGCGGACCGTTGGGTTGGAAATTTCGCCCGCCGGCATCGCACTCGCCTATAGTGAAAAAGCGATTTCGGACGGAACCGCTGAGTCGCAAGACCGATTGGTACTCGACCGCGTTAGCTTTCCCGCCGACAGTGGTCCCGCCCGCGGTGACTGGAACGATGGCACGCTGCAAACCCATCTCAGCGAACTGGTGCAGCGTCATGGCCTAGCGGGACAAGCTGTCTATTGCGCAATCGGCGGACATGCCTGCGTCACCCGTGTCCTCTCGGGTACCGACCAACACGTCGATAACGAACTGACCGAATTGGCGGCCCGGACCGAACGATATATCGGCATGGGCCTTGGAGAAAAAGTTCGCACCGAATACACGCAGCGAATCGACGCAAAACGGAAGCGTGTCTGGGTTACGGTTGCAATGCGTGATGTCGTCGAAGCGATCTCCGCCGCAACACGCAGTACCGGGCTGCGGTTGGCAAACCTGGAACACACGATGGTGGTGTTGTGCCGAGTTTTGCATACCTGCGGTCGCGACGACAACGAACCGGTGCTGTTGGTAATCGATGACCTGGGCCGGATGGACCTTGGCATTTCATACAAAGGTCGATTGTTGCTGGACTACCGCCCCGCGCTTTTAGACAAATCGATCGAACAAGGCGAAGTGATTCAGCGCCACCTAAAATGCTTGCGACGATATGTCCAATCCCAAGTCCCCGAAGCGCCGTCGGACTTGCAAACCGTTTACGTCGCGAGCATTTCGGAAACTAACGACGCTGCCGACCGATCGCCGTTTCCTTTCGACGACCTTTGCGAAAAACTGTCTGTCGACAGCGATCTGACACCCGATTCAAGTGTCATCGCAGCGATCGGATTGGTCCGTTCACAGATCGAAGCATCCAACGCCAACGAAAGCAACAACTTGGTCGCGACGTTGCGATCCGATCACAAACTGCCTTGGGCCAAATTGCTAACGAGTACCTGGCCAATCATTGCCGCAGCGGTTGTAACTTTTGCCCTGCTCGCGCTCGATCTGCGTCTGTCATCGCGAATCGAACAGATCAGTCTTCAGATCGATTCCTATCTTGATGAAGTCGATGCCAGTGAAGAGCTACGCGCGACATTGACGTCACGCATCGAATACGCCAATGAAGTCCGGCAGTTGAGCGAATCAGTCCACAAACCCCGTTGGGCCGAAACGATCTGGGCAATCGGAAATGATCTTCCCAACCGCGTTTGGCTCGAATCGATTCAGTTTCACACAGACAATTCCGTCATGGTTGTGGGAATCAGTCGCAGCGATGATGGAGTTTTCGAGTACCTACGTCGACTGAGAAGCTGCCCGCTGCTAACACGTGTTGCATTGCAATCGACATCAGCGCACCGTGGCATTTCCACAACAGAGGTCCGCTTCGAAGTATCAGCCGAACTCGCCAAGCCGACTGAACTGCAAAACATCGCCAAGGCAAAAACGGATCGGTCCACCGAAACTCTAGACCATCGGCTTAGCCATAATGTGGTGCCCGCAGCCCTGAACGAGTTCTCTTTCGAGGCCGAATCCGATGGTTGACCAACTGGTTCGACGCTCACTCGATCATCCCAAACGACGTTGGGTTGTTTGGGGAATCACGCTGTTCCTATTGCTGTTTGTCACCCTCCCCTGCTGGGACCACTATGGCGATCGACAGAGTGAAGTGCGAAGCCTGTCCACGGAACTCTATGAAGCAACATTGGCATCAAACAATGTCGCCGCCATGCAAAGTCGCTTGGCGCAACTTGGCACGCAGGACGGCCAACAGAACCTGTTTTTTGACCAAGATCGCGCCGAACAGTTTCGCGAATCTGTGACAGAAATCACGTTTGATCTGCAATGCCAGCTCAAGCGATTGACTCTTTCCGACCCACGACAAACTCCGTGGGTCCCCAGCCAAGGACTGGTTCAAATGCAGAGATAGAAGAAGGAATTGAGTCCGACTTTAATCTCGAAACACGATTACTCAATTTGTCCGCGACAGGACCGCTGACGAACCTCACAAAGCTGATCATCCGACTTAACTCAATCGCAGAATTTGCGGTTCCGACAAATTTGACGGTTCAGCGCGAGGGTAATCACGGACATTTGTCGCTCGACATCGAGATTTCGCTCTTGGGATTGGTTCCCGCAAACGATTCTCGCATGTAAATGGAGATACAGCGAATCAGGACGACAACGCGATCATCCTCGCGTGCGTTACGGAGAACCGGACTTACCAGTGGAAAAAATGGGGTTGCGAAACGTCATCCGCCTGTCACAGATCGGGTTGCGATGCGGTGCGATCATCACTGCGATGATCATGGCAACTGCACCTCACACAGGCGACTTGCTGCTCGCTCAAGGTGTCACTGATTCGCAGCCTGAAATACCCAGCGCGCTACGTGACAAACTTGCTGCAAAGTACGACCTGACGCTACGCGATTCAACACTCTTGGATGCACTGTTTACGCTCCGAGATGTCTGTGGTGTCAACATCGTCGCTGGCAACGAAGTTGTCGGAACCGTCAACGCTTCATTTGTCGACACTTCGGTGAGCGATATTCTTGATTCGTTGTTGACCACACGCGGATATGGTTACCGCGTCGTCGGAACAAGTTTGTCTGTTGTGCCGTTGGATCATTTGGGCGACCAACTTCCGTTATTCAAAACGGAAATCGTCTCTTTGATCGAGAACCAAGTCGAAGACCTGCTTCCCTCAGTGCAATCACTGCTGTCCCCCGAAGGACGTGCGCACGCGATCGCAGCAAGCAACTCGTTGGTGCTAATCGATTACCCACAGCGACTGCAACAAGTCCGCTCGCATCTCGATGCACTCGAACAGGCGGCAAAACAATTCAATGATCGAACGGTCGGCCGCAATCAAAACGCGTCGACGGGGCTTAACGGAAATAGCGCGTTGGTCACGCCGCCGCCGACCGTACGCGTCTTCCGGACGCAATATGTTGATCCGGCGACACTAGCCGAAGCGGCAAAAACGCTTCTTAGCCCGACAGGACGGCTTGCCCCTATCGAGCTAGAAAACAAATTGGTCGTTTCAGACCAGTTGGCCAACCTAGAACAGATCTCCGCCGCGGTTGAACAACTTGACCAGCCTCGCGCACAGGTGCGGATTTGGGCGATGATCTATGATTGCAGCACTGACGATCTAGATCGCCTCGGCATCAACTGGAACAGTTCGGTTGCGGGCACAGCGATTGATGCGACCACCGGAACCGCTGCCCATTCGGCGGTCCTGAACACGGTGACATCAACGGTCGGTTCTGGAACCAACGGGTTGCTGACCATCACCAGCCTGAACGACAGATTCGACCTGCAAAGTGTTGTCCAGGCCCTCCGCACGGCCGGTGACAGTCGCCTATTGGCTGACCCTAACGTCGTCGTGATGAATCATGAAACGGCCGAAATCGAAATCGTCACCGAAGTCCCCTACCAACAACTCACCCAAGGCATTGATGGGGGGACCATTGGCACGACCGAATTTCGCGAGGCTGGCGTAACACTGAACGTCGTCCCGCACATTGCCGACGACGGCACGATCGCGATGGTCGTTAATCCGCGATTCAGCCTACTCACCGGTTTTAGTGAAACAGACAACGCGCCAATCATCGATCGTCGCGAAACCAACACCACCGTTCGTGTCGCGAACAACCAGACGATCGTTCTAGGCGGCCTTCGCCAAAGGACACGAATCTCTGAACAAACCGCCGTGCCGATCGTTGGGACGCTTCCGGTGATCGGAAGGCTCTTCCAACATCGATCGGCAAGCACACGCGAAAGTGAATTGTTGGTATTCATCACGCCGCAAATCGTCGGAGACCACTGTGTCGGCAGCCAACGCGAACATTGCGTCCAACGCTATCTCTCCAACGAAGTCCGACACGCGCCGACCGATCCGGTCCCCTTCGGGATTGAGGCGGTCCAAGCCGAACAACGAGCCCAAATCAAGCCGTCCGACAATCCGTTCGCACAGCTAAGCAACGAAATGATTCACAAAGATGCCTACCCCAATCACAAGAATTGGACTTCCAGACACCATGCGCCCGGAACGTTGATCGGCGAGCCCGAGCTGATCGAGATCGAAATCAGTGATCTCTAAGACGAGACGCACATACCGGCTACGACCGCAATCGAGTCCCGGAACATTCGCACCTCCGATGCGATCTACCGATTTGCGGTACCGGCCGCTACGCTACCGCAGCTGCGCCAGGCCCCAGACTCGCTCAGAAAGTGATTTGGTGGCCAAACTCCCTTGATGCGGAAACTGAAATGCGCAGCGCTGTTCAATCGCACGCTGCGCCGATGGCGACTTGCGAATCGTCTCTGAAAAGGAAGTTGCTTGTGACTCGGCGATATTTTGTTTCCGATCTACCATCCGGTGGCGGTACCTTTCCGCTTTGCGAAGACGAAGCTCGACACGCTGCTCGTGTCATGCGTCTACAGACCGGTGACTCAATCGAACTTTTTGATGGGTCGGGCCACCAAGCAACCGCCGCGGTCACCGCAATCGACAAGCGAAGCTGCCTTGTCACGGCGGAGCCTTCTGTCGCAATCAATCGCGAACCCGCGATCCAACTGACGCTAGCGATTGCCCTACCAAAAGGCGATCGCGCGAAGGAACTGATCGAACGGCTTGCGGAGCTCGGTGTTCACGCGATCGTCCCGCTGATCTGCGACCGAAGCCAACGACCACCAAGTTCAAGTCAGCTGGAAAAGTTGCGGCGTGTGGTAATCGAGTCTTGCAAGCAAAGCACTCGCAACATGCTAATGGAAATCGACGAGGCGCGATCGTTCGCGGATTGGCTGAAGACCGCCGGAAGTATGGAGGTCGCCAAGTGTGTCGCGCATCCTGGCGCAGAAAGCCTGCGAGAGCGGGCGTCGCAGCTGGTCGATGAGTCCACCACCGCTAGCAAAAGAACGCCCGTCATTTTCGTGATCGGCCCAGAAGGCGGCCTGACAGATTCAGAGGTCGCTGAGGCACAACAGAACGGATTTGGCGTGGTCGGATTAGGACCACGCATCTATCGCATCGAAACAGCGGCTTGCTTGATCGCCGCTCAGCTTACCGATTGCTGAACACCGACTTCGTACGGCTATGCCTGTGGGTTGTTGCTTCCCCAGTGATGGGCGGGGTGCGAGTGCTCGCGAACATTTTCCTTCTGCTGGAAGTTGATCCGATTGCTTGGCTCGGACTGCGAGGGCGCCGGTGCGTCCGTTCGATTCCCAATCTTGCTGCGGCTACCCTGCGGGCCTGGCTTGCGACCGCGACGTCGACCTTGCTGCTCCGGAATGAATCGTGGGTTCACTGGTAGCAGAAGTTTGCTGATTGATAGCTTATTGATACTCAGACCAGCGTTCTTAGCTTCAACCTGCAGCGACTCGTGGAGCGAACGAGGGATCCGGATTGTGATCATCCGTTCTGGTTCGGCAGAATCAGCCTTCGATTGATCCTGGCTCCGAATGGCAGCTAGCATCTCCTGCAAAGTTGCGTAGTGCTCGCTGACAATGAATTGCTTGTATTCTTCCGGATCCGAGAACATCTTCTGAACGACGCCCTTGGTTCCCATCACGACGCGGTAGAAGAGCACCCAACTTCCAGTCTTGGCGAATGCCTCTTCGGCCAAGAAAAGGGTTTGCTTGCAACGGTCTTCGTAGCTGCCGGAATACTCTGTTGCTGGCAATTCAATCGTAGGAAGGTCAGCTTCCTTATCGGGATCGGGATCGCTGGCATAACGCAGTTGACTACCGCCGGAAGTGTCCTCGGGTGCTACGAGAGGGTTGAATTCCTTCGGGTTCAAATCGGTCATGGCCAGATTCCTTTGCAAGCTATTTCGTTTCGTGGGAGCGTGATCGCGTCAGCGGTCGCTCACGTGTTTGGATGTGCCGATCTTCGAAGGGCGTCAAACGCTGCTCGCTAAACGATGCTTTCAAAAGGACTTACGCAAGCAAAGAGAAGATGCTCGCGATTTAAGCAGGCCGCAACCTGGGTGGTGAACGCAAGGCTGCACGCTTTTCATGCACCGCACTTGAGTGCATGGCCAAGGTGTCCACTTCAAATTGCTTTCAAAAAAGCTGCGATCCGGAAAATTATTTTGGGTGACTAAACCCGCGGATTAGCCACTGCTCGGCGACGAAGATCACGCTGGTTCTCAAGCAGAACTGACTCCATTCCCGTGCAAACTCGGCCCCCACCATTCAACGTCGCATTGCATTCAAATCGCGATCTCGAAGTTGCAAGCATTTCCATTTCAGGCTGCCGGCCTGCAACTACCAAGTTGTCCCCAACGCCGGGGACAGACCCCGACAGCAATCAAGCCACCAGCGATCACGCCCATTCTCCAGGGCAAGTAAAACTCGCCCGCTAGCAAATCAGACTCTCCACAACCGCCGGGTCTGTCCCCGTCAAGTTTTGGCAGGGTCTGCTTTGGCAGGGTCTGGCCCCGCCACCAGAAAGCAGCCGGGTCTGTCCCTGCCAGCAGACTAGATGCAAGCATTGCGATCCGGACTGAATGACGGGGTCTGGCCCCGCCAAGATTGAAAATGAAAGCATTGCGATCGCCACACACTGTCGGGGTCTGGCCCCGTCGATTTGGGAGAGAGCCGATTGGTGAAATGCTGGCAACCCGAAGTGATGTTGCTTGCGATGCCCTTCGCTTGATATACGCCCAACGTCAGGATCCCGAACGACGCGCTCTCCAATTCAGCTTGGCTCGCATGATGCAACCACGCACACACCACCTATTCTCATCACGCCGATTCGCTAGCATCTTCGCTTGCTCGGTCGCTCTTGCGGTGATCGGTGGGTGCAGCCTGTTCAAAGGAAAGAACGAAGGCGAAGAAAAGAAACTCACGAATCTGCTGGACGTGCCTACACCGCCCGAATTCATCCGGGAAGCCGCCGCGCCTCGCGGCCTCTCCCCGATTCGTGTCTCGGGTGTCGGACTCGTCAACTCTCTCGCCGGAACCGGCGGCCCCGCAGACCCGTCGCCCTATCGCGATCAACTCGTCGACGAGATGCGTCGAAATAACATCAAAGACGCTTTCAAAATCCTTGAACAAACGGACAACGCGCTTGTCCGCGTCATGGGGACCATCCCGCCAGGAGCCAAACGCGGCGACCCGATCGACCTCGTCGTCGAATCACCCTTAGATGCCAATGCGGATACCTTGCACGGCGGATGGCTGCTTGAGACACGACTCCGACAACAAAAAATCCTTGGCGGTCGCGTCCGCAAGGTGACCTCATGGGAATGGGGACCGGCGCAGTCCTTCCCCGCTCGGCCTACGAATCTGGTGATGACCCGCGGTTGGCAACCCAAGGATTCATCCTCGGCGGAGGGACGGTTCAGGAAAGCCGCCAGATGGGATTTGTCATCCGGCCCGAATATCAACACGTCAAAGTTGCCACCAAGATTGCCGCGGCCATCAACCGGCGGTTCTTTTTCTTCGATGGCACGACGCGCCGCGGTGTAGCCAAACCAGTCGAGGACGACTATATCGAAGTCGAAGTGCACCCGCGTTACGAAGATTCACTGGGACGCTACGTCTCGGTACTAAGGGCCCTTGTGATCGACACCAGTGCCTCGGCACAACAGGAACGTCTGCGTCGCTTGGCTAGCGAATTGAACAACCCAGCCAAGGCTGCCGATGCGGCTCTTCAATTGGAAGCGATTGGTGAAAGCGCGATCCCAACTCTGATTGCCGGCACCAAAAGCACGAATCCCGAACTTTCATTCTATGCCGCCGAAGCGCTCGCGTACCTCGATCGCTACGAAGCACTCGAACCGCTGGTCGCGGTCATCGAAAGCGATGCCGCTTTCCGTCACCCGGCTTTTCAAGCACTCGAAGGCTTAGAGCACCCGGGTGTCGTTGACGCCCTTAAACCGCTCTTCGAACAAGAGAGTATTGAATCGCGCTATGGCGCGTTCACGGTCCTGCGCAAACGCCGAGAATCAGGCGGAATCATGTCCGCCAAGCCGATCGGGAAACGTTGCATGCTCTACCAAGTTGCGTCGACCGCTGGTCCGGCAATTGCCGTTTCGACTCGCGATACTCCTGAAATCGTCGTCTTTGGCAACAGCGGCCCCGTCACGATCGATGGTGCGATTATGGGCCCGCTTGGGCTGATCATTAAACAGAACCCGGCCAACCCCGCTCAACTGCGTGTCAGCCGATTCCAAGTTGGCAAACAAGACCGACGACAATTGTGCGACGCGACAGTCCCTGGCCTGCTCGAAGGGATCGCCGCCGTTGGCGGAGATTACGCCGACATCGTCACGGTCCTGCGAATCGCCAAGACCGACGGGGCAATCACCGACCAATTGGCGATTGATCCTTTGCCAAAATCACTGCGAACCTACTATCGATCGGATGAGTCCGATCCCGAGTAGACGAGTCGCGGCTGGGCGTATTAAATGGTCGCCTTCAAAAGCGACCGAACCGGCAGGATTGGTTGCTCTGATTCTTTGAGGGGAAGCGATCCCTCCCCCTCCTTGGCAAATTATCCATCGGCAATACGCCCCCAATTCTCAGGCGGTCCATGATTGAACTAGGCGTCAATATTGATCACGTCGCGACCGTACGTCAGGCGCGACGCACCTATGAACCCGATCCGGTCATCGCCGCCGCGCTCGCCGAACAGGGTGGTGCCGACGGAATCACGTTTCACCTCCGCGAAGACCGTCGTCATATCCAAGACCGTGACGTGGAGTTGCTGGTCCAAACGGTCACGGTCAAAACCAATTTCGAACTCGCCTGCGCCGCAGACGTCCTTTCCATCGCCGTTCGCGTCAAACCGGACTGGGCATTGCTCGTCCCGGAAAGCCGCGAAGAAGTGACCACCGAAGGTGGGCTCAACGTCCTTGGTGACGACGGGCGAATCGCGGCTGCCGTCGATCAATTGAAAGCAGCCGGGATCTTAACCAGTCTGTTCATTGATCCCGATGTCAACCAAGTTGCCGCGGCAGCAAAACTTGGCGTTGATGCCGTCGAACTTCATACCGGTCCCTATGCGCTGGCCAAGCGAGAAGCATTCGATGTGGAATTGGATCGCTTGCGCCGCGCCGGCGAAGTCGCATGTGCAGAAGGCATGCGTTTGCACGCCGGCCATGGCCTGAATTACACCAACGTGCGTCCGGTCGCTTTAATCGAAGGCATGATCGAATTGAACATCGGACACTCGATCGTCAGCAGGGCGCTGATGGTCGGGATGCGCGACGCCGTCGCCGAAATGCGTCGCATCTTGGACGTGGTCGCGGCTTAGTCGCGATCAGAACTTCCAACGATATTCCATTCGCGTGCCATAGACATCACGATCGTTTTCTCGCCAGCCATGCATGACGTCAAATCGCAGCAGCGTGGCATTGGTTACTGGAAACTGATACCGAGCACCGACCGCGTACTGATCACCTTTGGCAATCGCTCGGTCGGCATGCGGCGTCAAATAGCTGAACTCCAGCAACAATTGACGGTCCAAGCTTTCACCGATCAAATCGACGCCGATCGAACCGCCTAGCGTGTCGGCGGCGGAAGTATCAAGCGTCGCAAATCCGTTGACGCCATCGGTATCAAAGTTGATCCCTGTATTGCGAAGGACGCCGCCCGATGTTGCCGCGCGGGCAACGGATTGCGGCCGCCCCCAACCATAAAAGACGTTGGCATAGGGAACGAACGTCAGCGGCGTCGCGGTGATCAAGCTATTTTCGATCAACAGCAGACCGCCGTCTGCGGTGCGCGAAAGCCGGTCGCCGTCTTGGCCGGTGTTTACGATCACGCGGATGCTGTTGCTCACTCGATCGAAATAACGACGGGTAAAACTGACGGTCGCGTTGTGGTAGCTGAGCGAATCGTCGTGCCGCACGTTCAAGTAGGCGTAACCGGCTTCGATGTAGCCTCCGTAGGCTTCGATGAACGCGGCCGTTCCATAAACTTGTGCATCGTTGTTATCACGGAACGCGGGACTGTTGACTTGATCAAACGCTGCGAAAAACGTCCAGTCAACGTTGGACCAGTTCAGGAGCCGTGAGTGCTTTGCGGGAAGCGAAAATGCCATCCCACTCACCGCGTCTTCCATCCAGATTCCGTTCTGAAACAGCAGCGGTACTAACCCGGCAGTCACGGGCAACTCGAAAGGCGACGACTGCCCGGCCAAGGCACCGAGGATCGACCCCATATCGCCTTCGAAGAAACCGGTTGCCGGAGTCCAGTTCATCTCATTGCGGTATTGCAAATCGCCGTCGACCAACTCCCACCGAGTGAAGCGATTTTGCTTGTCGAGCGGACCGATAAAGGTATGGAATCGCTCTGTATCGGTGATTTGCAAGTCCATATCCAAGTTCAACCGGTTAGCCCAGTTGTCAGTCCTCGCAACAGCGTTTCGACCACTGGCGATGGCCGTTCGAAAGTCACCATAGACATAGAACTTTGGACGGACCAAGTTCATCGGCCCGAACAAGTCGATGCCTCTTGGGGTAATCCCGTCGCCATACCAGACACGCCCCCACTCCACCCAGGGATGCTGGGTTGGAACGTCACGTTTCGAATCATAGGGGAACGCTTCTTCCGCGGCATCGATCCCGTTCCCACCGGTCGGAAGACAAACAGTGGAAAAGTCACAGTGGTTACTTGCGAGCTCGGCCTTCGACAAATCAATCAGCGGACTAACGAAGCGGTCGGCCTTCGACTTTTCGGCGTCGTGTTTCCCAGAATCGTTATTGCTGACTTGCGAAACCGGTGATGCGTCTTCACCAACGGGAGCTGCAAACACACTACTCCATTGACCATGGGGAAAACCGCTCGGCTCGGCGAACTGGGCTGGCAATACACTTGGAAGACTTAAATGACTAAGTTCGATCTGGGCCAACGATTGACGAATCGCAATTTCAAAAACACGATCATCATACGCCGTCGATGCTAGCCCATCCGGCACAGCAGCACCGACGTCGGGCGAACTTACGCGTGGCAATCTTCGTGGACTCTGTGCGCTGACAGTGCTTGCGAGAATCCCCCCAAGCAAACTGAAAATGATCGCGATTCGAATCGCCTGGTTGTTGAACACTGATAGACGCATTACTTCACCCAAAACGTATGGCTGCTGGGATGCAGATCCAAGGTTCCTTCGATCATTCGATGAATCATCTCGGGTGTGCTGTTGATTTGCCGCATGAAGTACATCGGTTCGGTGCGGCTTCGCATACGAACGCTTAGTCGATAAGGCCCCGGCTTGTTCATCACCGACGCGGGAATGCTGTACCTCGCGGTTCGATGATCAAGAGGCGCGATGCTATGCGCCTCCATCCGAATCAGAGGCGGGTGGTTAAGCACTGAAACGGGCACGGCACCAGGGCGGAGGAAGACCAACTGATCAAGTGAAAAGTTAAGCGGAAGTGCGGCTTCGCGATCCGTCCCGCGAACGTTATTGATCAAGAACTTCGTTTGCAAATTAAAAAGGTCTTTGTCACGCCGAATACGATGTGTCGCCACATCGACGGAGTGCATGTCACAAAGGTCACCGTTGCTGTCGAGGTAACCGCTTTCCCAAACTCGCATCCCGTCGGGATCGATGAGTGCAACGTTCAACCAGAGTTGTGGCTGCGCGCCGAGAGATCCGGTTGGAAGGTTGTGGCCTTCGCTAATATTGTCGACGCGATAGCTGAAGTTCAAATCCTGTCCGGCGAGTGGCTGCATTTCGAAGAACGGTCCGCAGATTTGAGTACCGCCTTCCATCGTCTGGATTGCTGCGGCTCGCTTGATTTGCAGTCGGTGCAAGTTGTCATCGATGATCTTGCGGGCATCACGGCGGTCATCCGTGGTATCCCAAGGCTTTGGGAATGACATGCTTTGGGTGACCGACTTCTCGAATGCTTCGGTCCCCCAGCCGGCACGATAGTCAAACGCAACCCATTCTCGCGGGCTGTATTGCTTGGCTTTCGGGTTGTGCGGAAAGACCCCGGGGTGCGCGATCGAATATCCGGGGCCCCAAAACATATGATTGGACTGCTTGCGGGGTTCGCCATACGGCTTGTCATTCAAGTACGCAGCGTATCCGGTTTCGTAGCCGAGCGGCTTTCCTGGAACTGCCCCCATGTGACAGTCCTGACAGCTAATTCCTTTCTTTGAAGCGGGGCCACTGCGGTACTGGGCATGAACGACTTCCAGCCAAATCCCCGGATGCACAGCGACTTGATGACACGAAACACAGATATCGCTTTTCGTGAGCGGGGCAAAAAAGCGACCATCGCGGTGGATCGCTTGACCGGGACCTTTGTCATCGGCGGAAGGCTTGAGTTTCAACTCCTTGGCGTCTGCGATCGCTGCACGCACGCCAGCGCCACCATGTCCGCCATTGACGGGAGCATGGATGTCACCGGGTTCGATACGACGATCACCGTTGCTCCGCCAGTAATGTTCATTGACGCGGTGACAGGCGATGCATGTCACGCCTTCACGAACCACCGGCGGTGACTCGAGAATACTGTCGGTACGAGGCAATTCGAGCTGCGTCGCGACGGGTGAATGACAGCGAACACAAAAACTTCCAACGGTACCACGCGTCAATTCCGTCATCGCTTGTTCAAAACGATTGAACATGGGCGATACGGATGCATAAGCGTGACCGCTGGAACGCCATTGATCATATTGCGCGGGATGACATTTCTGGCATGTTTCCGCGGAGGGATAACAGTTCTCTGTCCAAACAGCTTCGTGAGGATCGGGACCGTCCGCGGGCGTTTTCTTTGCGTCTGTTTTTTCGTCGCCGGAATTGATTGGCGCGGGTGTGGAGTGAAACGACTTGAGCGGGTCACCCGCGGCCGAGTCGTCGCCGCCAAGTAAATCATCGCCACCCAGCAGGCTATCACTGCCGAGCAAACTATCTCCACCAAGTAAGTCATCTCCGCCAAGTAAGTCATCTCCGCCAAGTAAGTCATCTCCGCCAAGAAGATCGTCGCCGTCAAGAAGCCCCGAATCATCGGACGAGCCAGTCTTTCCTTCTGCCGCTGAATTCAACAGTGCGATTCGATACGCTTGGCGAAGTTGCTCGCGCGCTTCGGCGGACGAAACCGGGCTGGATGCGGGGAGGCGCCATTGGTGCGGATCGGCAGGTGCTGACCAAGCCGGCCGCTGTGTCTTTCCATAAGCCGGCCGATCGAACGTCGCTGGAGCATGAACTGGATTTGTCGGCAGGGGCAAGACCACCGATTGCGCGGCAGCGCCGCCACAACATGCCATCGTGGCGAGAGCAGCGCAGACGGTCAGCGGCAGGATTGCGATCGAAAGTTTCATCAAGAGGTCCGGACGTTAAGAAACGGTCGGCAGGAACCGGACTCGGCGCGGTCTATGTCTGCATTCGACCTCGCAGGACCCCTTCATTCGCTGAAGCTGTTTCAGCCCGCAAAATCCCCCCATTCCATTCACCTTGACAAGAAAAACCCTAAAGAGGGGATGGTGTACAAGGCTACGACTGGGTGTTTCAAAGCTACTTTTCAACAGTTGCGATTAAAAAACGCTGGCGTCTTTCCGTCTGATCACTTCGGCGCCATCGTTGTAATGTCAGTTTTCATCCGTCAAGCATGGTGCGACGCCGCACCTAGGTTTACGAGTCATGGCCGAGCACTTGTACAAAGTCGTTCCGAACACTGCCCAAGAAAAGATTTACCGCTGCAAAGTGGTGGGCAACGCTGCGGCCACTCTGTTTGTCGGTCCACGATCGTTGAAAGTTTTTGTGCGTGAAACTTGCGGCGGAGGTTTCACACTGGGTCTGGACCCAAAGCAAGTCAAGAAAATCAAACTGGGAACGCGGTATGAACTGCACTACGACGACCGTCGCTTACTGATCACGCCACAAGTTTTTGTGCCTTCGGTTGAAGGCGAACCAAGGCTGCAAGTGGTAACGGTTCACGAGTATGAACCGAAAAAACGATGGGCATTTCGTCTGCCGTTTACGAAAGGCCAGCAGGTCAAGAAGCACGAAACCATTGGCAGTGCGGCAGCATACGGCGGGTTTGTCCTCGTTCTGTTTTGTGTGATGGCACTTCCCGGTGTCGGCGACAAGCTTGGCACGGCTCCGCGGATCGAGGCAGCGTTGAACCTGATGGCCAAGAACTTTAGCGACGTATTCAAATCGGTTCGGAGCTAGGCCAGTGCCGTGCCCGGCGATTTGGGTTTCACGGCAGCAGAGCTCTCTCGCGATCTTGGCGGCAAGAATCACCTAACCGTCAAAGCTTTACTAAAGCGAACAGCTGGCATAACCGATAAAGACGGTGACCCGAAGTTTGGGCACCGTTCTTTTTTTGCGCCTCGCGATCGATTGACGTGGGGACAAATGAGCGTCATCGCACCGCGAATCGACCGGCCGAAGCGACCATGCTTACCGCGAATCACCGTACCGCTATCCAACCGAAGAATGCTTTGACCAGCGTTCTACTCGTCTGCGTCTGCATCGTCACCAGCGGCGGCTGCCGACTGTGCTGCGACCGTGAAGACGCAGCCTTTGCGGCCTACGGTGGCGCGTGGAAGCGTCTGCACCGTGACTCGGGACGTGTTGGCAGTCTAGCCGACCCCGGTGGCGCCAAAGTTGGCGACCTGGAAGACAAAATGATCAACCTGGGTGAGACTTCATCGCGCAGCCAAGTGATCCCACCGAACCATAGCGGTCGCCCCGATTCTCAGGAAGCTCCCGAAGATCTGCCGGAAAGCTTCACGCCACGCGATGAAGAGACGGAAGAGGAATTCCAAGAGCGAATGAAGCGTTTCCAAGAGGAACAGCTCAACGCCAAAGTCTATCCCGGCAGTCCCACGCCGCCTTCGTTCCGTTAGGCACACGCCGGTCGCCTTGAACCGAAGTGTGCTTCTGCCCCCGAAGCCTCGAATTAGGGATTCTCGTCGGGCAGCGGCACCCAATCGTTTGGTAGCGGACGGATGCCGTGCCGCGTCACACGATCGAGCTCAAGATACCGAACGCGTACAAGCTCACTTGTCTCGTGCAGAAGCTCTTGCAACTTCCGTTCGATTTGCTGACGCACTTTGGCGTCATCAACACGCCCCTGCTCGTTCGCAACTTCGGCAAGTGGAACGGTAAATCGCCTGGCACTTTTCACGCCATCACGAAAATAATTTTCGATCCGCTCGTCGGACGAAATCTGCACGTGGTCGAACTCGTGGCGTACCACCGGATGCTTCCAAAAGGAATTGGAAGGTGGCACTTGTCGCAACCAAATTTCGTGAGTTTGTTCCAAGTTGATTGAGTGAAAGCGAACATCAATACGGACGGACTTATTATCCGCAGTTGTATTGCTTGACGTTGCGGCCCCCCGGTTTCGGAACACTCGCCAGCGCGCGTTGCTTTGGTAGCGATAGTTGAAATGGAAACGCGTTTCGCCTGCGAGCTGACTGTTGGCGTCCAAGTTACTTAACTCGGACTTTGGTTCGCCTCCAGTAATCAAGCGAACGTTGCCTCGCCGTATCAGCTGTTCAAGATCAGCTGGTGGTGGCGGGAACTGATCGAGTGAGATGGGCTGCGTCTCTTGCTCTGCTTGTCGAGTATCGTCCGCCAACAAAATGGATGACGAATCGAAAGCAACCAGCAGAAGAAAGAGCGTGGCCGATTGATTGAAACGCTCGATCGTACCGCGAAGCCTTACCACTTCAAAAACCGAGTTAGCATCTCGATCCCAGGCTCCGTCAAGAAGCTCTCGGGGTGAAACTGCCAGCCTTCGATTTGATGTGTCTTGTGACGGACACACATGATTTGGCGAGTACCACCGGTGTCGGTCCAAGCGCCGACTTCCAGACAATCCGGCACGGTTGCCGGATCGATCACCAGGCTGTGATAACGTGTCGCGGTGAATGGCTGTGCAAGGCCTTGGAACAGTCCACCGTTGTCGTGATGAATTTCGTCGGTCTTGCCGTGCATTAATTGCGGGGCACGAACGATCGTCGCCCCGAAGGCTTGCCCGATCGACTGGTGACCAAGGCAGACGCCGAGTAGCGGCACTTTGCCAGCGAAATGCTTGACGCAATCGACGCTGATTCCGGCTTCGTTCGGCGTACATGGTCCCGGCGAAATCAGGATTCGATCGGGGGACAGATTTTCGAGTTCCTCGACCGTGAGCTCATCGTTGCGAAAGACGCGGAGTTCGACCGAGGGGTCGATTTCGCCAAGTCGCTGAACGAGGTTGTAAGTGAAGGAATCGTAGTTATCGATGACAATGACCATGGCGTAACTTGTGAGCTCGAACCCTGCTGTCAATGGAATTTTGAGCGGTTTGACAAAAAACGCTTCTTTGCCGATGAAGTCCGCAAACGCTCTTCTTTCCGAATCCTGGTGCATCCTATAATGACATGTACCAGGCCAATTGCCGAGAGCCTGCCGTGTCACTTCGCAATGGAAAAGGAACGAAACACTCGGCGCTTTGCGACTGTACGTTGCGCGTTTAACATCGAATGTTTCCAGCTCCATTCTCCTCGGATTGATTTATCGTGCTCTCGGTTCGCCCAAAAGTTGCCGAACTTTCGTTTCACGTGTTCAGCCGATCGCTGCACCCGGAACTGTACACGGTTCATCGGACACGTCGTATCGAACGGACGGCGTATCAGGCCCAAATCAGCATCACGAATTGTGGGCATGTCATCACGTGGAATCGTGCTGGCGACGGCCCCGTGACGATTTGCGAAGTCGCAACCGGTGCGCACCAACCGCTGCCAACAAAACGATGCCTCATCAAACGTCCGTTAAAAGGCAGTCGTACCGAGAAGTTCGTTTGCCAATCGGGGGTGTCGTACCGCACTCATTTCCAATTGGAGCCGGTCAGCCCTGATCTTTTTTTCATGGTCGGCCAGCAGCTCGGGAAACAGCCCGTCGAGGGATTGCTGCATACCTTTGACTCGAGTGGCCGAATGTCGTTTGGCGCACTGAGCTATATCAATGTCGAATGCCGCCAACGATCGATGCTGGTTCAAGCGGTTCACACCTTCCCCGACGACTATGCGATCGTCAAAGTTGAATCGCTGTTCTCACTGCCTGAATAACCGATGGCGGACGGTTCGGCCGCGAAACCACCACGTTCGCAACAACTCTGGGACTGGCCGAATAGCGTCGGCGTCATCGATCTAAAATCAGGGCAGTCTGTCCATGCGGTCAGTGGAAACCGCGACCGCTATCTCGCGACAGAGCGTTTTGCCCATCCCGATGGCCGCGTCGTTTCAATCGCTGGCGATGCAGTCCTTCATGCACAACAGTATTGCGACTACCCAATCGGCGCAATCTACATCGCCGATTTGGATGCGATCTGCATCGGCGAGATGCAATCCGATCTGCTGACACGCATCGCTCGAATCTTGCCAAAGCGCACTCGATTGCTGCTCGACATCGGCGCGACTGATCCACCGAAAAACAAACAGCTGGAATGCTTGGCAACGATCTTTGATCACTTGCCGAACACGGTCGTGCTGGTCGCAACCGAAACGGCGAAAGGATTCGAAGCGTTGGATACACTCACCCAACGATTCGGAAACGACCACGTTGGGGTTAGCTTTGACTTTGCCGATGGCCAGTGGCTCTGCAGTCATATCACAGAGCAGCACTGGATTGATGCCGTCATCCTTCGCGAGATACGAACCGTCGTCGCGCTCGACTTGCGATCCGTTGGCACCGGACAATCCGACTTGACTTTGCAATTGATTCAGCGGATCCGGAAACAACTTCCGCAGATCAATCTGGTCTCGGGCGGTGGGGTCCGAACCGCTTCCGATTTGCAACGGTTAATCGATGCGGGTGCAAACCAAGTGATGGTGGCCAGTGTGTTTACCGGCGCCGGGTCACCTTTCGTCGCATCGGATTGAGGTTTCGCTTTGGCTTTTCGCCTACGGATTCCGGTTCCGCTTCGACCTTCTTTTCAGGCTCCATCCCTTCGATTGAATCGCGGATCAGTAGCTTGTTGATGCGCTGTTCGATCCCGGTCAAGAAGTCACCTTGTCCTGGGACGATAAACGTGAACGCGACACCATCGCGTCCCATTCGACCAGTTCGCCCGACCCGGTGGACGTAGTCGTCGCTGTCTTCGGGGACATCGAAATTGACGATGTGCGAAATCGTGCTGATGTCGATTCCTCGCCCCACGACGTCGGTCGCGACCAAGATTTTCAAGCTGCCTTCACGCAGACTGGACAGCGTCCGGTCACGTTCTCGCTGCGCCATATCGCCGTGCATTGCGGCACATGCCCGATGCTTCTTGCTGAGTGCACGCCAGAGTCGGTCGGTTCCACGGCGGGTACGGCAAAACACGATTGCTTGCTCGGGCTGCTCACGTTCGAGAAGTCTGAGCAACAAGTCCAGCTTTTTGTCTTGCGCGACGGTGAAGTAATGCTGCTCGATGGTGTCGACCGACATCTCGTTCTGGCAACAGTCAATGACCTCGGGCTCCTGCATATAAGACTCTGCCAACCGTCGAACCGAATCTGGCAACGTGGCAGAAAGCAGGAGTGTTTGGCGATCGCGCGGACACCGACGAAGGATTCGTTCGATCTGGGGACGGAAACCGATGTCCAACATCCGGTCCGCTTCATCCAAGACAACGCACCAAACGTCTTTAGTACGCAGCGAACGACGTTGCAAGTGATCGTGCAATCGACCGGGCGTCCCGACGACTATTTGAGCCCCGTTTTCGAGTTGCCGTAACTGTTGGCGGATGTTTCGACCGCCCGCCAAGACGACGACTTCGGTGGGAACGCCGACCGCCAGTCGCTTGATCTCGCGGCCAACTTGATCTGCTAGCTCGCGGGTGGGTACCACGATGATCGCCTGAGGATCGCGGCAATCTTCTAGCGAGTCGAGTTGCTCTAGAATCGGGATGGAAAACGCGGCGGTTTTGCCGGTTCCGGTCCGTGCTTGACCGATCACGTCGTAGCCGTCGAGCGCGAGCGGAATCAGCTCGGCTTGGATCGGTGATGGTTTTCGAAGCCGGCCTTTTCGAGGGCGCGGCGCATCACGGGGGAGAGGTCGAGCTTATCGAAACTCTCGGATTGGGGACGTTTGCGTTCCTTCTGCTTTGCATTCATGCGGCTAGCATAACCGCAGTTTCCCGTTTTCACTATGACGGCATTTGTAGTGAGACGAAAAGCACCCTGTTCAAACACAACAATGGGGGCAGCTTTCGAAAGAATTAACAATTGGGAAGGTTCCGCGGGTTCCACCGCTTCAGCGAGAAGCACGCAAAACGCACCCAACGAATCGTTTCGAACACGGTGTCGTCCGAGTGATCCGCAGGACCGGTGGCGAAAATTTGGCTACCCGCGTGGGAGCCAACTGGACACCGCGACGGCATCGTTCAACCGCAGGCTGGCTTGGCAACGCATTTCTTCGTCCGCAGCTTTCAATCGCAAATGGACGATCACTTCTTCCCCATCGGGGATGCGGTCTTGCCATTTCAGGGACAAATGAAAACCGTCAACCGGGTTTTGCTGAATAAAACTGCGTACTTCCTCGGGCGTGAAGTCCCAACGTCCAACGCGTGGGTCCTCTGATTCGTCGAGCGGATCGATTGCGACCACCGTCAACTTGGCGTCGATGTCATAGTTCGCTAGAGCGAGGATGTCACCTGCCTTGTCGACTGCTGTCACAACGAGATACAGCCCATCGGTCGGTTCATCGTCATTCGGCCGATGCGCCCCGGATAGCTGCGGATGGATCTCCAGATGATCCGGAATCGGAACTGCGGACGGACTGGCATCCACAGTCGTTTCGTAGGACATCCTTTCCAAGTTCGGCGGCAATGTGATCCTGCCTGGAGGATTGGACGGATTGCCTGCAGGCGGTTGTGGGTCGCCCGGAATGATTTGGTCGTCTTGAAGTTGGTCGTCACTGGGAGGAAGCAACTGTTCGCCTGGCGATTTCGGCGCCGGCAATAATTGACTGTTGTTGTCTGGATCCGGGACCGGCAATGGCAGGTCCTCTGGCATTCCAAGATCACTGTCGATTCCAGGAGCGACATCTGTCGGTTCGCCGGGCGTCTCGACAGGCATCGGATCTGGATCACGCAAAGGCGGCGCTTCCAATGGCTTGTCCGCTGGTGGTTCCAGCACACTGGAGTCATCGGGGAAATCGACCGGTGGGACGGGAAGCGACGGGGGCGTGAAATCGTCCCTCGGTTCTTCCGATTGGATGTCGCTTGGCGAAGGATCCAAATCCATCACGTCGTAATCTTCGAGCGGCTTGGGCGCTAAATACGGATCGTCGCCCTGTCCATCTGGCTCGTCTGATTGAACTTCACGAGCTTGCTCGAGTTTGTCGCGGAGCACGCGATTCTGGTAATCCGCGTCATACAACTGGTCTTCCAGAACGCGAATTTGGTTCGTCAACTTTTGGCGATAGTAGTCGTCTTGGGCGCGACCTCGGCAACCGCTGAGCATCGGAATGCAAACAACAAGCGAGCCAATCCCAAGTGCAATACGCGCGGTCATCGCCCGCCGTGCCGCCGCTTTGCTAGCAGCCGCCGCCGGAATAGAAAAACCCAGTCGCAGGCCAGGTCGAGATCGGTTGGATTTCGCGTGTCGAGTCAACGAGTTGCCACAAATTCGCTCAAGTTCATCGGGAGAACGACCGAGAAGCCTCGATCGCTAGCCTGCCAGTAGCAATATGCCGGGGACGAGGTCAAGGTTGGCTGCCGGGATTCACCAAGAGGTATCAATAATCGCCCAGGTAACCGACATCGACACAGCCAACTTGCTAGCAATCGAATGTCAAACTTTGACGGTTTTGCGGGTCGTAACGATTTTGAGGATTTTTCGGATTTTACGTTTAGGGCTGAGGTGGAGGCCGTCGATACGGCAAGTGACAGATCGTGCCGTGCGTTGCGCTGAGCTCGCCGGTACGCCCAGAACTGACTGATGCCTGCGAGGAGACAGATCGCTGGCAGTCGGTTTTCCTCCCCGAGTTCTTCAGTGGTGACGATCGTGCCGAACCTCAACACCTTCCGCCAGCTTGCGATCACATCGATTGCGGTCTTCGCGATTTTGCCAGCTTCGCTTGCCGACGCGCAAACACAATCCAGCGATCGCGAGCAGCAAGCCCGTGCCAAGTGGACGCCAGTCCGTGGCGCTCAAACATCTGCTTCCAGCCGCCAGCCTTCGCCGAAAGGTGTTCAGCGCACGGCAACCACCAAGAAAAAAGTGCTCAAGCCGACCGATTCGGCGGCCCCACAAGGAATGGTGACACAAGCATCGCATCGCGTAACCAGCCATGCGATCCCAACACCGCCGCCCATGGGTGAAACGGTGATCTACGATGGCGAATACATCGAGCCTGGATATGTAGAACCCGGATACGTCGACATGTCTTGCGACGCGATTGGCCCAAGTTGTGGTTGTGAAGGGGCCGGTTGCGACGCGATCGGCTGTGACGCACGGAGTAGCTGTGGGCCGAATTGCGGTTGCAGTTTGTGCGGCGAACTGGCAGGCGGTCGCGCATGGCGTCCGGCGATCACGCTGAGTTTGCCACAGGATGGCTACATCTCATTCGAAGCGTTGAATTTTTGGACCGACGGAATGAACGTCCCCGCGCTCGTCACACAGTCGATGCCTGGTGCGATCAGCGGCCGGTCGGAAGCAGGTGTTCTGCCTGGTGCGACGGTACTTTATGGCGGCGGAGACATCTTGGATGACTCACGCACCGGCGGCCGCTTGAAGTTCGGTTTCTGGTTCGATAGCTGCCACACGGTCGGCTTGGCTGCCGAATACCTGGAACTCGAACGCGAAGACGAATCATTTTCGGCATCCAGCACCGGTGACCCGATCTTGGCCCGTCCGTTCTACAACGTGACGACCGGCATGAACGATTCGGAATTGATCGCGTTCAACGACGGACAAATCGCGTTGAACGGAACCGTATCCGTTCAGGCCTACACAGAAATGGTTGGCGGTGCGTTCAGCTTGCGATTCTTGAAGAGTTGCGACGAAGGTTGCCGCCCACCGATTTTGTTTGCCAACACCAATCGTTACTGCAGCCGCTCGGAATTCCGTTTGGGATACCGATTTATGGAACTCAACGAAGGCGTTTCGATTCACGAAGATCTGCTCAGCACCGGTACCAACCCCGGATCGTTTGACATCACTGACGCGTTCGATACCGAGAACCGTTTCAACGGTGTGGACTTGGGATGGAGCAACCGAATTGTCCGCGGGTACTGGAGCCTTGAAAGCTTGATCCGAATTGCAGTGGGCAACACCAATCAAATTGTTCGCATCAACGGTTCGACTTCGATCGATGACGGTGCGGCCCAATCGGGAGGCCTGCTGGCTCTGACCAACCAAGGTACCTTCGAGCAGGACGAGTTCTCGGTCCTGCCCGAATTCAACCTGACCTTGGGTTACCAATTGACCGACCACCTCAAGGCAACGATTGGCTACACGGGGATCTACTGGTCGAATGTTGTTCGCCCTGGCGAGCACATCCCAACAGCGATCAACCCAGACTTCTTGCCGCCAGCACTGAGCAGCACGGATGCATACCCGATGTTCGCATTCAACACGACTGACTACTGGGCCAATGGCATCACTTATGGATTGGAATATCGGTGGTAATCGTTAAATCCTACCACCCGTTTAATTTTGGTTGACCCGGGGCCGATAGCACGATCAGAGACGATCTCCCCCCGCAAGATGACGGCTACGCAAGTTCGAAAATGATTGACGAACTTGCGCACTGGTCTCGCTTCCCCAATACGTGCGACCGAGCGGTCGAGTCACCCAAAACGAAGGAATGTTCCCCATGGTCTGGCAACGAATGATTCAGCGACTGACCGGTCGCAATCGTCGTGCAACGGTAGAACGATCACGTCGTCGAGCACTGAAGCTCGAGACATTGACGAAGCGTCAGTTGTTGGCGAGTGACATTGGGGCCGTTTCAGGAATTGCCTATGCAGACCTGACCGGCGACGGCTTGACGGGTGACGATACACGACTCGAAGGCATCACAGTCGAGTTGTACAACGACACCAACGCGAACAACGTGTACGACTCCGGCGTGGACACGCTAGCCGCGACGACTACAACTGCGACCTCGGCGGATCCAGAGCCCGGCTTGTATCGCTTCGACAACTTAAGTGTCGGAACATACTTTGTCTTGCAAGGCTCGGCAGGCGCCGGAGTCACGACGCCTGCGGCCGCGCTGGTTGATGTCACCGCTGACGATGCGGATGGCGAAACCATCGTCACGATCGATGACTTCACGACCGGCGGTCAGTTGATCACAGCCAGCGGAAACACGACGCAGACTAATACCCAAGCGGCGGCAAACGCCTTGGGTGGATCTCGCGACGTCGAACTGGTCCACACCAATGCCAGCGGCAACACCACGTTCCAAGTCGACAACGGAACTGAATTGCTAAGCCTCAGCACCGGTGGTGGTGCTCTGTCACAAGCAACGGTTGAGTACGACGGAAATGACGGTGCGTACGGATTGTCGTTTGTACCTGGTTTGTCGCCGGCAGCACAACTCGCCGGTGGTGCGGCGGGAACTACGCCGGCCATCAACACCGGTATCGAGATTCAGGCACGCGCCGAAAACCAAGACGAAACGATGACCGTCATCGTCTTCACCTCGGCAACCGAAGCGTCGCAGATCGACATCACCATTCCGCAGAACCCTGCCTTACAAACGATCTTCGTCGACTTCACAAACGTTGGCTGGGCGACCTCTGGGTTCGCGGGCGTGACCAACCCCGCTGACTTTAACAACGTCGCCGCGATCCGAGCCACCGCAACGGTGACCCTGGCCGACAATGATATTTTCTTTTCGGTCGTCGAATCACGCGGCCCCTCGCCGATAGAAGTCAACCTATCCAACACCCAATTGCTGCAACTTGGCGGCACGGTGTTTGAAGATTTAGGGGGTGGGACCGATTCCAATAACGGCACATTGGACGGCACCGAAAGCGGCATGCAAAACGTGACGGTCGAACTGTATGCCGAACCGGGCGGCGGCGGGGCGATCGATCCATCGACGCAAACGGCCGTCGCGACGACGACCACGGACGTCAATGGCGATTACGTCTTTACTGACTTGGACGCCGGCAACTACATGGTTGTCATTCCCGATGCTCAATTCGGCAGCGGTCAGCCGTTCTTCGGATACGCGACCAGCACCGGCAACGATCCATCACCAGACCCTGATGACGACATCGACAATGACGACAACGGTGCGATTTCGGCGGGCGTCGGAATCGTCAGCCAAGAAATCACACTCGTCGCCGGCAGCGAACCGAACAACGACGGCGACACCGATGTCAACACAAACTTCACGCTCGATTTCGGTCTGACGCCAACAATCGACCTGGAGATCACGAAGACACTCGACGAACCCGCCTCGACGCTGAACGCAGGCGGACAAGCGTTCTTTGACATCGACTTCGGTAACAACGGTCCGCTCGACGCCAACAACGTTGTCATCACCGATTCGATCCCAGTCGGTATGACGATCAATCAGGGAGCGTCCAATTTTGGCGGCTTCACTCCAACGATTGTCGGTCAGGACATCACGATCCCGGTCGGCACGCTTGCTGCATCCGCTACCGGCTCCATTCGCATCGCTGTCGACATTGATGCTGGCCAGACAGCACCGTTGACGAATACCGCAACCATTGCGGGCGACGAAGTCGAAACCGACGACACGAACAATTCCGATAGCGCCTTGGCCACGTTGGCACAAGCCGATTTGGTCATTACCAAGTCCGACAACACGACCGGTTCGGTAACTGCTGGGGAGCAGTTCACCTACACCATCACCGTGACGAACGATGGTCCCGATACGGCGACCGGAATTGTGGTAACCGATAACTTGCCGGCGGACCTGTCCTTCGTCAGCGGCTCGTTTACCAGTGGCTCTGGAACGGTGACCGAGTCACCCGCATCGAGCGGCCAATTGACGATCAACGTCGATGACCTTGCCGATGCCGCTTCGGCGACGATCGATCTCATTGTCATGGTTGCGGCTGATGCGGGAACTTCGTTGACCAACACCGCGACCGTTGCCGGTTCGCCGGACATCGATCCGGACACGAGCAACAACACTGCGACCGAAACGACCCCGGTCGCTCGCAATGTCGACGTCGGCGTGACCAAAACCACTACCGACACGGCCGTGGCAGGTGACAGCATCACGTACACGTTTACCGTCACCAACAGCGGTCCTAGTGATGCACGTGACGTCGAAGTCACCGACACATTGGCTGCCGCGTTGACGTTCGATTCGTTTGACGCTGGCACCTCCGGAGTGACCGTTTCACAAAACGGGCAAGACCTGACCTTCGACGTCGGCACGCTCACGAGCGGTCAAACCGAAACGTTTACCGTAACGGTTGACATTGCCTCGTCTGCGACCGGCACGCTGAACAATCAAGCTGACATCACGACGTCGGACACGGATACCAATGCCGCCAATGACAGTGACGACATCGACTTGACGATCAACCGGACCACGGACCTGATTTTGACCAAGACCGTGGACCTGTCGACGGCAACCCCTGGCGACGACACGTTGACGTACACGTTTACGATCTCGCACGACACCGACAGCATCAGCGATTCGGCACAAGTAACCTTTACGGATCTTTTGCCAGCGGGCTTGACGCTCGGCCAGATCTCGGCACCTGGCGCAGCGTCGCAAGGATTCGACAGCACCAGCCGAACGGTGACCGTCGTGTTCGACACGATCGCCATCGGTGCGACCGAGACCTTCACGATGACGGCAACCGTCGATGAAGACGCAACCGGAACGATCGACAACGATGCGTCAATCAGCGTCGCTGGCGGCGATATCGACACCACCAACGACAGCGATGACGCACAAACCACGCTGTCGCCTGAGTTTGATGTGACGATCGACAAGACGGCGGACGACACAACACCGGCATCAGGCACGAACGTGACCTACACGATCGATCTGACGAACGCTGGCCCCAGCACGGCGACCGGCGTGATCCTGACCGATGCGATCCCCACGGGCATGACCTTTGTCAGCGGCACGCTGGATGGCCAATCCGCGACCTCCAATGGGACCACGGTGACGTTCCCAGCGGTCACACTGGCCGACGCCGAAACCAAATCCGCGACGCTGGTGTTTACCGTCGGTGCCACCGAGAACGGGACCATCACCAATACGGCATCGGTAACGGCGGACGCGGGCGAAACGAACACCAATAACAACAGCGATTCGGTCGATGTGACCGCGACGCCACAAACCGATTTGACGGTTGATAAAACGGTCGATCAATCGACGGCCCAAGCGGGGGACACGCTGGTCTACACCATCACGGTGACCAACGACGGCGTCTCGACGGCCGAAGACGTGACCGCGGTCGATACGTTGCCCAGCGGCTTGACGTTCGTCAGTGCCAACACACCTGGCAACGAAACAGTGACGACCAACGGCCAAACCGTCACTGTCGATGTTGGCGATTTGGCGGCCAGTGGAACGTTCACGTTCACGATCAATGCGACCGTTGACGCGACCGCGCCAAGCACCGTGACGAATAGCGTCTCCGTAGAAACAGTGACGGGCGAATCCGACTTGACCAACAACTCGGATACCGCCGCAACCACCGTCGAAGGATTTCAAAGCTCGATCAGCGGCTCGGTTTATGTCGACGCAAACGACAACGGAGTTCGAGATTCGGGTGAAGTCGGCATCGCGGGAGTTACGATAACACTGACTGGGACGAATATCTTCAATGAACCGGTCACGCGAGTTGTAACGACCGACGACAATGGGGACTACCTATTCACCCAACTGGCGGCTGGGACGTACGACGTCAGCGAAACCCAGCCCGAAGACTATATCGATGGTCAAGACACGCTTGGCACCGGTGCGACAGCAACCGTTGATCCCGATGCCTTTAGCGACCTGACTTTCGATGACAGCCCTGGTGCCGCAGTCGACTTTAACTTCGGCGAATCAGCGGCTGTCCTGTCAAAACGACGTTTCCTCGCATCGTCCTGATTCTGCACTCATGTTTTGTTCATAACATCGTGAATGACTGCTGCCGACGGGAGCCGGTGGTGATTGCGGCAGCACGCGAATCAGATGTGACGAGGGGATTTAAGGTAACGCACGGCCTTTCGGGGGGAAGGCCGTGCGTTTACTTTTTGCATCGAGCGCAGCTCTAGGATGTCGTCGATGCCGCGGCAGCTTGCTGGGCCTGCATGAAGCACAACGTTTGGTACAGCATCTCCGTCTTGGGCATCGCGACGCCGACCGCTTTGGCCGCGGCGAGCGGGTTTGCCAAGATCGCTTGCAATTCCATCTCGCGACCAGCCAGATAATCCAGACGCATGCTGCTGTCATAGGGCACCATCTCTCGAGTGTGATCGATCGTCTTTTCGATCCATGACGAGTCGATCGCCGCCCCGCAGGCGTTCCCGGCTTGATGGACTTCGGTGATAATATCGCGGATCAGATCGACGCTGCTGGCGTTGCCGATCAATTTGTCCGTCGACGCGTCGAGCGCAACCGATAGTCCATTGAATGGGATATTCCACATCAGCTTTCGCCAGCGGACCATGTTGAGGTCTTCGGACGTTTGCGCTTCAATGCCGGACGACTGCATCTCTTCGCAAATCTGCTGGGCGATCCGAAGTGTTGTGTCGCTGTTGACGTAGGGTCCGAAAACGATCCGTCCGTAATCGATGTGCCGAATATGTCCGGGCCCAACTTTGTTGCTGCACAAGAAACAGCAGCCGCCCAGCACGCGGTGCTCACCAACCAACGATGCCACTTCAGCCTCGACGCCCAATCCGTTCTGCAGGACGAGCACGACACCGGAATCGCCTGTCGGTGTCGGCAACAGCTCAGAAAGCAAATCGTTTTTGACCGATTTCAGGGTCAGCAGTGTGACGTCGCAAGGTGGCAATTCGCTTGCTTTGCAATAGACGTTCGCACTCGGCAGTTGGAAGTCGCCCCAACGACTTTCGATTGTCCAGCCTTGATCGCGAACATGTTGATAATCGCTATGACATAGAAAGTGGACGTCGTGACCCTGCCGGGCAAGCATTGCCCCATACAAGCCGCCGACGGCCCCGCTTCCGATCACGGCGTAACTCAGCTTTGACATCTTGTCCTCCAGAAATGATTGGCTGTGTCAGTCAGGAGTGTAACGCAGCGCCAAGTCACGCAAACGGGACCTGGACGTCCGGACGCGATAGCGGCGGAGACTAGACCTGTGTCGGGTCCGCTTGTGTCTGCCCGAGTGACTCGCTTTCCTGTTTGGCTTGCAATTCGCGGAGAGCTTCTTTGTCTCGTTCAAAGTCATCGCCAACGACTTGGTCTTCGTCCAAGTTGGCTTCGGCGAACTTCATCAATTCGCCCATTGGGGCACGGTCATACTTAAAGTCATCCATGATGAACTTGTGGTTTTTTCCGTCGACCTCGTAGTAGATCTTCGCGATGCCTTTGTCCGGCCATTTCTTTTTGTCGATCTTGGTGATCGCGTCGATGGGAACCTCTTTGCCTTTGCTGTTCCGGATCAGCGTCTCGTCGCCTTCGACCCAGGTTCCTTGACCGGACATGAATTTCAGCAGGGCAGGGATCGCGAACAGGCCGCACAGGACCGCCATCATGAATTGCGTTCCGATCTTGTTCCGCATCTCGTCGGGCGAGTTTGCTGGGGTTCGCGTCGGCCATCCCTTTTCGGTCGCCAACGTTACCCAAGCCTCTTGCCGCCCGTCTTCAGGAAGCTGCTCGTAGGCTTCTGCCATGGTCAGCTTTTTTGGATAGGCAACTAACCCGTCATAAAGGCAATACGCACCGAATGCGAGACACCCCAGAAAGACAAACAGGAACTTGCGGAAGTAAGGCTGGTGAACGTCGGCGCGAATCATTGCCTGGTTTCTGGGTTCGACGAAAAAGGTGGTGCGAGCGTGTTGCTTGAGAACACGCATTATGATTGCGAATCGGTTTGGGAGTACCCGCGTTTTTCGAGAACCCTCAATCCCAACGACTCACGATTTCACGCTGCAGATCGACTGGTAGTAATCAACGCTTTGGCGGAGCCCTTCGTCAATGCTGACCGATGGCTCGAACAACAATCGTGTGCGTGCTTCGGTGATGTCGGCGAGCGAATCTTTGACATCGCCGACGCGCGGGGGCTCGTGGATCGGTTCGATGTCTTGCCCCAAGATCTCGCGAAGTGATGTCAACAGGTCCAACAACGTCGTGCGACGTCCGCAGGCGATGTTAAAGATGCCACCGGAAATATCGGGGACCGTCGCGGCGAGCATGTTCGCTCGGGCCACGTCACCGACATAGACGAAATCGCGTGACTGCTCGCCATCGCCGTAAATGATTGGGCGTTCGCCGGTCAGGATCATCGAGACGAATCGAGGAATCACCGCACTGTATTCGCTGTTGGGATCTTGGCGGGGGCCATAAACGTTGAAGTACCGCAGTGTCACCGTTTCGACGTCGGACGTCCGCGCGAACGATTGCATGTAGGCTTCGGCGGATAGCTTGGCGGCGGCATAGGGCGAAAGCGGCGCCGGCGGGTCCGTCTCGCGCTTACTGACCCACGGGGAATTCCCGTAGATAGCGCTTGTGCTGGCGATCACCATCCGACGGACACCGTGCGTCTGTGCCGAGGCGAGCAGATTGATCGTGCTGGTCGCACACCAGGCATGGCAAAGCTGTGGTTCCCGCATGCTTCGCGGGACACTTGCCATCGCGGCGAGGTGAAAGACGTAGTCGCAGCCCCGGGTGGCCTTGTCAACCGTTTCCGCACAGGCCGCGTCGCCTTCGATCAATTCGACGTCAGCCTCGGCGGGGCGGTGTTCGAGATTGCTGCGAAAGCCCGTGCTGAAGTTATCCAAGATGCGAACCGAGGCGCCTTGTGCGAGCAGAGCATCGACCACATGCGAGGCGATAAATCCGCCACCGCCGGTCACGAGGCAAGTTGTCCCATCCAGGGATGCGGCAGTTTTCGGAAGATTAAACGAAACGTTCATACTTCAGTCGGGCGGTTGTTTGGCGAGGGAGGAGTAAGCCAAAAAGATTGTTTCCGGCGGAGTACCGGGCTGCAATACTTCGCGGAATTAACTTGCGATTTCCCCGCACATTGCGGGCTCACGAGCGATTTAACGATTCTATAGAAAAGGCGACTCAACACCTGCATCAACGGTTGTACCGAGGGACACCCGAGGATGTGTCGGTCAGTTCGGATGTGACGCCGGAGGGCTAGTTTTGCGACTCGTGAAACTCAAAACCGCTATGGCCCTAATAAATTGAGGGTTAAACTACAACTGCACGGTTTCCCCGATGTGGGCGTCGTTGGCTCTCACCAGCCGCGCCTAACTGACCGGCGGGAAAGCGAGTCCCAAAATGACTGCCCCAATTTTCCAATTGAGCTGAACAAGTCGACCGAGTGTGCGTCTAAGGTGACGGATTGCCCTAAGGCACGATGAATCACTGGATGAATGCTTGTGTGCTGGTCTTCTCGAGACCAGACTGCCGACCCCCGGCTGGTACTCTCACCAGTCGGTCACCCGTAAGCTCTGCCGAACCAGACAACTTCCCCACATGATTGCAGAACCTTCGAAACCAGGAACGAGTTTTCGCAACCGTCAGGTTTCCAATCGCCAAAACGTCGTCATGTCGGCGCAACCGCTGGACATTCCCGGCGCACTTTGGCGCTATCGCTGGGCTGTGCTGCTGCCAGGTATCCTGTTCGGAATGATCGGGTTTCTGATCTTCACGCAGATGCCCGAAACCTATCGCTCGTCAACGCGACTGATGGTCGAGTCGAATCGCCCGCCGATCCTTGACACCGTCACCGGAGAAGTCGTCGGCGGCGTCCCAGACATCGAAGTCCTGCAAGCACAGCTGTACAGCGATACAGTTGCCCGCATGGCTTTCGAACAGCCGGTGATGCAGCCGTTCAAAGAGCTTTACGAAAACAATCTGGAGAAGTTCGCCAAAGAGGTTCAGGAAACACTGACCCTCGAGCCCGAGGTGACGGACGTCAAAACGGCTCAATCTTTGATCACTCTGTTGCACTTCGACAGCGAGATCCCGGAGCACTGCGAAGCGGCGACACAGGCCTATAGCAAGTCACTGCAAGATTACTACAACCAACGCCATCGCCACACGCAAGAAGACCTCACGCGTTTGATCAACGTGGCGATCGGCTCGCTGGCTCCCAAGCTCGCCGAAATGGAACGCGTCTACAACGACTTCCGCCGGGAAGCACCGCTCGACTGGGACAGCGAAGGCAACGCGATCAACCCGCACCGCGAACGCCACCTGGCCTTGATCGCCGAACGCTCGCGTCAATTCCAAGAACTGCGTTCGCAAGAAACGATTTTGTCGCAAATGGAAAGCGTCGCAAAGCAGTCCGACGACCCGCGGATTGTCTTGAATGTGATGAGCCAATTGCTCGGTGCAAAGATCAGCTCGATCTCCGACAAACGTGACAACGACCCACTCGTTGGCGATAGCGCTTTGGCGGCGATCGACGTCCAAAAGACTCTGCTGCCGTTGATGGTCGAACGAAACATCAACGCTCGCGAATTCGGCGAGTCGCACCCGACGGTCAAAGCGTTTGATCAACAGCTCGAAACAACTCGCGAAGAACTGTTGAAACTGGTTGAGCAACAATCTGACCGTATCGCGAAGCTTCGTGAAAAATGGTTCGAAGACACCTACGGTGATCCAGTCGCCCGCGCGAAAGAAACCGTCGAGGCTGTCTTGTATTCGCACAAGGCAATGGTCAAGACGCAGCAACTGCACCTGAAAGATCTCGATGACCAGATCGCCAGCGAAAAACGCGCTGCCGCTGAGTTGGCCAAGGACGAGCAAAAGAACGCTCAGATGATCCGTGAGATTGAGCAAAGCCGTGAACTGCTGCATCAACTCGAAGAAAACATGCGGAAGTCGCAACTTGGCAACGACGACAGCGTCACGAAAGTCGACGAACTTTGGAAACCGACCAAGGCGATGGTTGTCGGACCTAGCTTGATCAAAACGGCCGGCTTGGGCACCGTGCTCGGCATCCTGCTTGGCAGCGGCCTTGCGTTGCTGCTCGAGAAAAACGCCAACACGTTCCGCGATCCGGAAGAAATCAGCGCGACGCTGGGTGTCGCGATTTTGGCTCACATCCCATTCTTCCGCGGCAAACGCCGAAAAACGAAGAAAGGCGAACTCGACCCTTACAAGTCTTTGTCCACCGACTTGGCGGTCGTTCACCAGCCATCGAGCATGACGGCCGAATCGATCCGCTCCTTGCGAACGGCAACGTTCTTTGACATGAGCAACATCGAACGCGGACGGATCTTGCAAGTCACCAGCCCCTTGCCCGGTGACGGTAAAAGCACGATTGCATGTAACCTCGCGTGCTCGATCGCCCAAAGTGGTAAACGCGTCCTCGCGATCGACTGTGACTTGCGTCGTCCCCAACTGACCGACAACTTCGCGTGCGAAGAAAAACTCGGTTTGACGAATGTACTTAACGGCGAATGCGATCCGCTGGATGCCGCCCACGCGACTCCCCTGCCGAAACTGCATGTGATGCCGTCCGGCCCGATTCCGTCGAACCCGGCCGAAGCGTTGACGTCGCCGATGATGAACGAACTGCTCGACTACCTTCGCGAGCAATTCGACTACATCATTTTGGACACGCCGCCGCTATTGGTCGTCACCGACCCAAGCATCACGGCGAGCATGGCGGATGCTGTGATCTTGACGCTTCGTATTCGTCGCAAGAGCAAACCGAACGCCCGCGAATCGCTGAACATTCTCAACGGTGTTGGTGCAAACGTGCTTGGTGTCGTGATCAACAACTCGGAAGAAGCCACCGCTTCGGACGGATACACCGGTTACGGTTACTACCGCCACGGTCGATACGGCGGGCAGTACTCTCGCGGCAACGGCCAGACCAGCGCGACCAGCGTCGCGGTGACGAACAATCGCTCGATCATCAAGAACGAGTCGTCAAAGACGAATGGCTTTTCGTCCAAAACCGCCTCATCATCGGGCTCGTCCAGCAACGGCACCTTGGTCAAGACAATGCCCAAAACGTTGCCTCGTGACAGTGAGTCTGATCACGGCGACTTGAATCAATAACGGCCCTCGGTTGAAACAACCGTGTGCGTCAAATCGGAACCGCGTCTTGTCCTTGCGACGACACGCGGTTCGTTTTGCATGACAATCCTCCAATTCGACAACTATCGATACCATGTCGTCCGCGGACTCTGCACAGGCGGGAAGCTCGGTCAATGACGAGCACTTGAATCCTGCCCCTTCTTCGGCTGGTTCTGATCAGCAAACAATCGGATCGCCACACTCGAATTGGCGATGGTTCTGGCTGGCGCTGGGCATCGTTTCCGTGCCATTGCTGGTGCCCTACCTGGTAACGCTGTGGGCAAACACCACCTACCACTACATCCCGTTTGCCGTTGCCGTCGTGGTTTGGCTCGCTTATCAGCGCAGCGACGGGGTGTTCTATCCTCCGCGCGGCACAGCCAGTTGGGCTGCTGTCGGCATTGGATTGCTGCTGGTCGTCGCGGGCGCGATTTTAAAGTTTCCCTGGTTTGGCGCAGTCGCTTGCGTGTTGTTTGCGACGTCGCTGCTGCGCGCAATGCGTGGGCCACATGACCGCACGCTTCTTGTCCTTGCCCTTCCACTCTGGTCAGCGATTCAGCTGATTCGCTTGGACGCGTTGTTGGTCATTCGTCTGCAACGGATCACAACTTGGATGTCGAGCGTCCTGCTTGACGCGGTCGCGATCCCACACGCGGTCACCAACAACGTGATTCAACTTGCCGATCGCGAGTTGTTTGTGGCGGAGGCATGCAGCGGAATCCAATCCGTTTTTACGCTTGGATTTCTTGCCCTTACAGTCGTTGCATGGAAAAAGCGGCGTGTCTGGACCGCACCGATTTACTTGGGCATTGCCTGTCTGCTGGCCCTGTTTTCGAATGTCGTCCGAGTCACCGTCGTGGCATTGGCGGCTAGCTGGTACCAGATCGACTTGGCAGAAGGCTGGCCGCACGAACTGCTCGGCTATCTGGCACTCGGACTCGCATTCGCGTTTCTGTTGTCCTTCGACTTCCTGATGGTGACGCTGTTCCACGTTGTGCCTGACGAAACGGAATTCAATCCGCTCGTTAGTGTTTGGAACCGCATCGCGATCCGCGACAGCGAGGAGGAAGGCGGTCGAATGACCCAACGTGATACCAACACCTGGATCGAACAAGACCGGCGCGGCATGTTTTTCGAAACAGCCCAATCACTCGTGCGAAACCGCAACGCGCAGATCGGATTTTTGTGCGTGATGGTCGTGGTTGGCGGGCTTTCAATCTTTCAAGTGATCACGTCTCGTCGACCAGAAGACCGTGTCTCTGGTGAAACCGACTTGGTCTTTGACCCGCCGTCTGATTTGGTGAGTGCCCTGCAATCCTTGTCGGTGGTCAATCACGTTGCCAACCGCAACTACGAAGTTCCCTACTTGGGAGCAAACTCCGACGTGTGGGAATGTTCTTGGGAAGACATGACCGCCCAGATCGTCCTCAGTCAACCGCACAAAGGTTGGCACGAATTGTGTGACTGCTACGAACGATTGGACTGGATGTTGCTCGACCGGGACATCAAGTCGCCAACCGACTTCGAAACACTTGAAATCGAATCGCAAAACCCCGACGCGCTGCGAACCACCTACGTGCTCGCCCGTTTCAAACAGGGCCCCTCGGCACGAGGATACCTTCTGTTCTCGGGAATCGGCAGCGACGGAACTCTGCTTGATGCGCCAAATAGTTTGGCGGCATTTTCCCACCGCGTTTGGAACCGCATCGACTCGACAGGTGTGTGGGACCAAAACGAAGTGCTGATGTTTCAGATGTGGGTGATTGTCCCTGACAAAATCGAACCGAAACGCTTGCTGGCTCTCGAAGAAGACTTCATCGCAATGCGTGCGAAGATCGCCGATGCGATTGCAATCAACGCGGGCCGCATTCGGCCTACGGAAACGAAATCGCAGCCCGCCCAAGCGAACGTACAGCGTCCGAATGACGCGACACCCGAAGTCGCCGCGTTCGCCACCGAAGCGAGCAGCTTGTCGGACGACAAACTAACGACCGAATCGGAGGTGCACTGAGATGCAAGCGTTAAACCCTCTGGCCTGGATGCGATGGTGCACCGAATTTATCCGAGCGTGGTTCTTGGGGATTCCTTGGCAAGACGCTCCCAAAGCGATCCCGGCAATCATCCTGTCGGTCGTCTTGTTTGTCACCGGCTTCATCGCGTTTAGCGGCGGAACCGGTTGGCGCAATCGCCGACTTGAACGCCAACTGATGGTGTCGCTGGAAAAGGATGACTTTCCGACCGCCGAAATCGTTATCAAGCGGCAACTCGAAACAGACCCCAACAACCTCGAATTGCTGCACCGCTACGCGTGGGTGCGAGATGCACAGTCACACAGCGAAGAAGCAACGCAAATCATGCGAAAACTGCTGCAGCGCCGACACGTTCCGGCAGCTCGGTGGTTATTGCAGAATGAAATGCTTGGCAAGAAATGGGCCGACTTTGATGAGCAACAACTCGACGAATGCGGTTTAATTCTGGAGCTGATCTGTGACGCCGATTCGAAAGACATCAACGTCAGGAAGATGTACACCGACTATGCGATCTTCCGCCGTCGCTATGCCGCGGCGATCGAAATGCTTGACGAGCTATCGCAAACGGAACCATTGCTGGGACTAAAGGCCGCCGAGCTTTCCCGCCGCATCGGCGACACGGACAAGGCCGAACTGTATGCGACGAAAGCCCTGGACAAGGCCCAGGAAATGCAAAAGGACGATCCGATGAACGCCAGCTTGGCATTCATGGTCGCCCGCAATCAGCTGTTCCTCGAACGACACAGTGACGCGATTCGGACATTGAAAGGCAGTCTGGAAATCGCGCAGACGGAACAAGAGAAAAAAATGCTGACGCTGGGACTTGGCGATGCGATCGTCGCTTACGTCAACTACATCGAAAAGTCACCGACGGACACCGTCAGCGAACGACTCCGCGTCATGCGCATGCTCGAGGTGGCGGTTCAGATCGCTCCCAACAACCCTCGCGTCGTGACGATGCTGGCAGACCACGTCCTAGGGAACCTCGACGAATCTGACAAAGATGTCGTCAGTGTTCGCAACGCACTGGTGAAAGGATCTCCACTTTGGATTTCACACTTCATCAAAGGCACCGCGGCATTGATGAAGGAAGACGTTGACAACGCCGAACTGCACCTGGGCCTCGCCGCTGACTTAAATGACAAAAGCGCCGCCGTTCTCAACAACTTGGCGGTCGCACTGACGATGCGTGAAGACGCTGACCTGGAACGCGCCCTGCAGGTTTCGGACAAGGCAATCGAGTCGACGCCAATGCCGACACCGCACTTTTTCGAAACGCGTGGCCAAATCCTGTTTCGGATGGAACGCTACCGCGACGCGATCAGCGACTTAGAACAATCACTCACGTCGCCATCGCTGGCACTAAAAGCCCACGAAATGCTGGCACAGTGCTACGACAAAGTTGGCGATTCCGAGCTCGCTGACGAACACCGTCGCGAAGCAGAGCTGATGAAGAAAGACGCGGCCGCAGGGGAGCTCGAGTTCCCCAATAGCAAATCCGAGGAATAGGCCTGGCGGCAAGACCTAGGCAGTGCCGTAGGCCTTGCTTCCCTCCACACAACGGTTGCCCCAAGTGCTCGGCCCTACAGCCGCACCTGGGGCAATTTTTTTTCCTGGAATGATCGTCACAGGGGCTGAGCGATTTATCCTTTTGGGCTGACATTGTCGATTGGTCAGAGGTAGGATTGGGTACGGATCGGTTGCCCGATTCAATTACCTACAAGGCGGTACTCCTAGGTTTGAATAGATCGGTCAATGGCACGATTTGGCATCGTTTCTGGACTTCTTTTGTGCATCGATACGGCGATCGCACTCTTCGGCTCGATTGAGAAAGTCCCTCTGCTTTTTATCCCCATGATGTTGGGGATTCCCATCCTGTTTTTCGGGGTGGTGGCGTTGAATCCGCACCGCAAACGCCAGGCTCTGGCGACAGCCGCCGGTGTGGGCAGCCTCGGTCTGCTGATCGGCTGTGGCCAAGTGTTCCAGTTTTTGTCGATTTGGCGAAATGCCGGAATCGTGAACATGCACTTCGCCCGAATTGTCACGATGATGATCGCCATTTGCATCGTGTTCGTGTTTAGCTACTGCTGGACGATGGTCCGCAGCGAAGGCTTCCGACTACGCCGTAGCACCTCGACCCGCTGACTGGCACCACCGGCTGGCAAAACGACCGATTCGGGGGCGGATTCAGCCTCCGCACAGACGTTTGAGGCGCCATCCCCAACGAAACAGCCGTGATTGACGAACGCGAGGCACAGGTTTATCCTCACCGCCAGCCGACTGAACCCCACCCCGAATTGAAGCATTCCCCGCATGATTACCCGTGTCATTATTTGCCGCGTCCCTGGCTCGGTTTGCCAGTGATGACGTGGGGGAAACGATGCCCTGGAACCACTCAGCCTGCACCGGCTTGTTGAGATTTCGTTCCGGTGACACGGTAGTTCAAACAAACAGCACCCCCCGTAGCAGGCCCGCTTCGGGGGTTTTTTTGTAAACGAAAGTAGCCATGACTTCGAAACAGATCCAAATCTACGACACCACTCTCCGTGACGGCTCGCAAGGCGAAGGCGTCAGCTTTTCGTTGAACGACAAGCTGCAAATCGCGATTCGCCTCGCCGAAACCGGCGTCGACTTGATCGAAGGCGGTTACCCGCTGAGCAACGAAAAAGACGTCGCGTTCTTCGAACAGATCCGCAAACATGATCTTGGCGATTCAAAGGTCTGTGCCTTTGGGATGACACGTCGGCGTTCGATGAAGGCCGAAGACGACCCGGGCATGAAAGCTCTCGTCGCGGCCCAAACGCCAGTGATCACCGTCGTTGGCAAGACGTGGGACTACCATGCGACCGAAGTCCTGCGGGTCTCGCTCCAAGAGAACGTCGACATGATCGGCGAGAGCGTCGCCTTTCTGAAAAAGTCAGCCGACGTCGTCTACGACGCCGAACACTTCTTCGATGGATACCGGGCCAATCCGCAATACGCCATCGAGACACTTCGGGCGGCAGCAGCCGGCGGTGCGACCACGATGGCGTTGTGCGACACCAACGGCGGCTCGCTCCCAGAACAGATCGCTGAAATCACCCAAGCGGCTATCGAAGGGCTAAGAGATTTCCCAAACGTGATCTTTGGGATCCATTGCCACAACGATAGCGAACTAGCCGTCGCCAACTCTCTGGCTGCCGTCGACGTTGGCGCGTCGCAGGTCCAAGGGACGATCAACGGCATCGGCGAACGCTGCGGCAACGCAGACTTGCTGTCGGTGATGGCCAACCTTGCGCTCAAAAAGAAAGGCTACACGGTACTCGGCGGACGCGACCTGCAATCCCTGACCGAACTTAGCCGTTTCGTTTACGAGACCGCCAACCTGCAGTGGCGAACGAACCAGCCATTCGTCGGACAAAGCGCTTTCGCTCACAAAGGCGGAATGCACGTTCATGCGATCAACAAAGCCTCGTCGACGTACGAACACATCAACCCCGAGTTGGTTGGTAACGAACGCCGCATCCTGGTGAGCGAACTATCCGGTCGCAGCAACATTGCGGCGGTTGCGACGCAACATAGCATTGAAAATGATCGCGAAATCCAGGACAAAATCCTGTCCGAGGTCGTTCGACTGGAAAACCAAGGTTTCCAATATGAGAACGCAGCGGGCTCGTTTGACTTGTTGATCAAGCGTACCGTTGGGACGTTTACACCGCATTTCAGCCCGATTAAATACCGAGTGGTTGCCGGGGAGACGTCGGCCGATGAAAAAGATGTCTATGCCGAAGCGATCTTGAAGATCCGCGTCGGTGATCAAGACTGCTTTGCGGCAGCCGAAGGTCACGGGCCGGTCAACGCACTCGACTCGGCAATCCGCCAAGTATTGCTGCCGTTCTACCCTGCGTTACGGGAAATGCACTTGGTCGATTACAAAGTACGAATTTTCAATAATGGTAGCGGCACCGCTGCCGGAACCCGCGTCATCATCGAAAGCGCCGACCACAACGAGTCGTGGAACACCATCGGCGTCAGCGACAACATTATCGAAGCCAGCTTTCAAGCGTTGATCGATTCGGTCGAATACAAATTGCACAAAGACAACATCACTCCGGCGACATGAACGAAAACACCATCCCGATTCGGTTCGATCACTCAACCGCAGCCGACGAGATTGCGCAGCGATGGGACAAGGCCGGTTGCAGCCACGCGGAAGTTAATCCGAACAAGAAGCCTTACTCAATCGTTATCCCGCCGCCAAACGTGACCGGTGCGTTGCACTTGGGGCACGGTTTGAATAACACGCTACAAGACATTTTGATCCGTACCAAACGGATGCAAGGTTTCGAAGCGCTGTGGATGCCGGGAACAGACCACGCCGGGATCGCAACTCAAGCGGTCGTCGAGCGACGCTTGAAGGAACAGGAAAACCTGTCGCGTCACGACATCGGCCGCGAAGGTTTGGTGGAGCGTATCTGGAGCTGGAAAGACCAATACGAAAAACGCATCATCGGCCAATTGCAGCGGATGGGCTGCAGTTGTGACTGGCGTCGTACGCGGTTCACGCTGGACCCAACCTGTGCGGCCGCCGTTCGGGCCACGTTCTTTGATCTGTTCCAAAAACAACTGATCTATCGCGGCAAACGCTTGGTCAACTGGGACACGTTTTTGCAAACGGCGGTCAGCAACGACGAAGTCGAGAACGTCACCAAGAAAGGTCACTTCTATCACTTCCGTTACCCGGTGATCGATCCCAAACCCGGTGAGCCCGAGTTCGTCGAAATCGCGACGACTCGTCCAGAAACGATGCTTGGTGATACTGCGGTCGCCGTACACCCTGACCCATCCGCCGCGCTGGATCGTGTCGCCAACGAACTGCAAGAGAAGCTGGTTGCGGCAAGTGCCAAAGAAAAGACTGACGTCCAGGCCCAAATCGATGCGCTCGCGAAACGACGTGAGTCGATGCTTCCGAAGCTGATCCAGCTTCGTGACATGGCCGCCGACGGTCGTCAGCTGATGCTGCCTTTGGTCAATCGCGAGATCCCGCTGGTGACCGATGAGTGGGCGAAACCTGAACTGGGTTCAGGCTGCGTCAAGATCACGCCGGCGCACGATCCCAATGACTATGAGGTCGGACAGCGACAAGAGCTGCCGATGATCAACATTTTGAATCCTGACGGGACAATCAACTCGGTCGCGCCAGCGTATGAAGGATTGACGATCCCGCAGGCGCGTAAACAAGTTGTCGCCGATTTGGACGAAGCAGGATTGCTCGGCGATATCGAAGACCGCGATATCGAAATGCCGCTGTCAGATCGCAGTAAGACCGCGATCGAGCCGTACTTGGCTGACCAGTGGTTCGTCAAAATGGATGAACTCGCCCAATCGGCGATGGATGCGGTCAGCGACGAACGCGTCAAGATTTTCCCGACACGCTATCGCAAAGGCTATCTCGATTGGCTCGGCGAAAAACGCGACTGGCCCGTCAGCCGCCAACTTTGGTGGGGACACCGAATTCCGATTTGGTCGGCAACGTTTGAGACCGAAGCGGAAGCCAATGCGATCGTCGACAAAGCAAAATCGCTTGCCGGCGACGATCAAATTTCCGCGGCCGTTCAGCCGAACGCGGATGGCGAGTCCTTTAACGTGTTCGTCTGCTTGCGGAACGAAGACTCGCCGCTGGAACCCAAACTCGAAGCGTTGCGTCTAGTTCGTGATGCCGACGTACTCGACACCTGGTTCTCATCCGCTCTATGGCCACACAGCACCTTGGGTTGGCCGCAAAAATCCGCAGAGCTCGACTACTTCTATCCGACATCGACCCTGTGCACCTCGCGCGACATCATCACGTTGTGGGTGGCTCGCATGGTGTTGATGGGTCTGAACAACCTGGGCGAGATTCCCTTCGACCAAGTTTACATCCACCCGACCATCTTGGATGGACACGGCGAACGGATGAGCAAGAGCAAAGGCAACGGTGTTGACCCGATCGACGTGATCGAGAAGTTCGGCCCCGATGCACTGCGGTTCGGATTGACCGAGATCGCGACCGAAACGCAAGACGTTCGTATGCCCGTCCAGTACGAATGCCCGCACTGCGAAAAACTGGTCGACCAAACAAAGAAGAACCGCACCGCAACAACGATCGATTGTCCCGAGTGCAAGAAGACGTTCTCAACACAGTGGGCCGAATCCGAAGCAGACAAGCAACATCCGAAGGCCGCTGTTGTTAGTGAAAAGTTCGAGAACAGCCGCAACTTCGTGAACAAGTTCTGGAACGCGTCACGATTTGTTCTGATGAACCTCGAAGGCTTCACGCCGCAAGCGATCGATGTTGCGAAACTGCCGGTGGAAGACCGCTGGCTGCTCAGCCGATTGGCGACCGTTACACGCCAAGTGACTGACGCGATCGAACACTTCCGATTTGCCGAAGCTCGCAGCGTGATCTACGACTTTGCATGGAACGAGTTCTGCAGTTTCTACGTCGAAATTGCGAAGCCTCGCCTGGCTGACGAAAAAGAACGCAGTCTCAGCCAAAACGTGATCGTGCACGGTTTGGACACACTACTGAAACTGCTGCATCCGATCACACCGTTTGTGACCGAATCGATCTGGGGCTTCCTCAATGAGATCGCGCCGACACGTGGCTTGGATCGCAAACCCGCGAGCGAATTGTTGATGGTCGCGCCGTGGCCAGAATCCGATTCAAGTCACAATGACGCGGCAATCGAGCGTCAGTTCTCGGAGTTCCAACAAGTGGTCGTCGCGATCCGCCAGATCCGCGCCAGCCAATCGATCAAGCCACAAGAAACGGTACCGGTTTCGCTAACGTGCAGTGAATCCAGCCAAGCCTTGCTCGCGCCGATGTCGACTTATTTCGCCGGACTTGCTGGCGCCGACGTCCTGGCGATCGGCCCCGAGGTTGAAGCGTTCGAAACCGACGCACCACTAACGATTCCCGGGATCGGTATCGAAGTCCACGTCGACTTGGAAAAGTTCATCGATGTCGAAGCCGAGCTATCGCGTTTGGAAAAGCTGCTTGGTCAAATCATCAAACAGGTCGCTGGCAAAGAATCCAAACTTGCCAACGAAAACTTCGTCTCTCGCGCACCGGCCGACGTTGTCGAGAAAGAACGTTCGTCATTGACAGACTTGATTGCCCGACGGGAATCCGTAGAAGCGGACATCAAGAAACTGCGGGAGAAAGCATCATCCGACTGAATCACGATCCCCAATTCGACAAAGGGCAGCCCGAACGCACCGAGTTCGTGCGTCATGCCATCCGGGTTGCCCTCAAAGATCGAAAGTTAGCAAAGCGTGGTCATGTGGCCGCCGAAGGCGTTTGTCGTGTTCTGCTGGAACTTGCCGTCGATCACTTTGCCGAATCCGGCAAAGAAGAATTGATCGCCTGGGAATTCGCCAACAGCCACGACCTCGGTAAGTTCATTTTCGCGTCGGCAGACGCCGGTGCGATTGAGCTGTCCGAATCGGATCAGCTTGCCGACTTCGACGGCTGGTTTGACCTGAACCAGGATCCCAGCCGATGGGGGCTGCAGTGGTAGCGAGCTACCTCGCGGCTTCCACGCTACCGCCACGCCGCCAATCCGAAACGCCCGTTGCCGTTCCGGTTTCTGGATCGATTGCGATCGCATGGACGGAACCTTGGCGGCGGCCAGACGGACGGCTGCATTGGTGCCCCATCGCCTGAAGCGCCGGTGTGATCGCGTCGAAATGCTCGTCGTCTTCTAAGGAAACTTGATCCGGGAACCATTGATGGTGAAACCGTGGCGCTTCGACCGCTTCGAGCAGTGGTCTGTCAAAGCCGATTGATTGCACGATCACTTCGGCGACCGTGTTGATGATCGTGCGACCGCCGGGACTGCCGACAACCAAAACCGGCTGTCCGTTCTTAGCAATGATTGTTGGCGACATCGAACTGAGCATTCTTTTGCCTGGGCCAACCAAGTTCGCCTTCGTGCCGATCTGGCCGGTCTTGGTTGTCATACCAGGAACCCAATTGAAATCGCCCATCTCGTTGTTGAGCAACACCCCGGCATCCTTGACCATGATCCAACTGCCGAAAGACCGCTCGAGTGTCGTGGTCGTACTCACTGCCCAGCCATTACCATCCACAACAGAATAGTGCGTGGTTTGTTCGCTTTCGTACGGTCCAGCGGTTAAGGGAATGTGTCCGGCAATGTCCGCACTCGAAGTGGCTTGGCGAGGCGAGATCGTTCGGGCCATTGCTTCGACATGGGCATCGTCATACGCGTCGCCAACTTCCGTTGTCGCGGGGTCACCCAGCAATGCGGCACGAAGACGAAACGATCGCCGCATCACTTCGATCATCAAATGCATTTGTGGCGTCGTCCAAACCGCGTCCGATGACGGAGTCAAATTCAATCGCTCGAGCATTCGAAGCTGTAGCCCGACGGTCAGGCCGCCCGAACTTGGCGGCGGTGCCCCATAGACGTCGTGCCCTTGATACGCCGATTGTGTCGCGGTGCGAGCAACAGCGTTGTAGCCAGCCAAGTCATCACGCGAAATCAACCCATCGCCACGTTTCATCTCGGCGACGATTTTGTCCGCCGTTTGACCTTGGTAAAAACCATCCGCGCCTTGATCAGCGATCCGTTGAAGCGTGGCCGCGAGATCTGGCTGGACCAAACGATCACCGGGCTTCCAAAGTCGTTGATCGGGATGCCCAAGCACGCGGCGAAATTCGTCATAGCGTGCGTCTTTGATCGCGGGATCCGTCAACGCGGAATTCAACGAATACGCCAAGTAGTCATCAACGACAAATCCCTCTTTGGCAAGCTTGATAGCCGGGGCAACGAGCTCCTTCCAAGCCAAGGAACCATATTTTTGGTGGGCGAGTGCCATGCCTGCGACCGAGCCGGGTGTGCCAGCCATTTTTGCATGCCGCGACTGTGACCAATTGACGAACGACCTTTCAGTCGCTGCCTGTGGTGCGGTTTCGCGAAAGTCAATGCAGACAACGTCACTTGGCGATGCAATATTCGGAGGGCTGATCAGCATGAAACCGCCGCCGCCGATGTTGCCGGCTTCTGGCCAAGTGACCGCCAACGCAAAGCCAGTCGCGACTGCGCTATCGACGGCGTTGCCGCCAGCTTCCAGGCACTCGCGTCCGATGATCGACGCGAGCGGACTGGTCGTTGCTACAACGCCATGATTTCCAGCACCAACATCTGAGGGGGTTTGCTTGGGTATCGCGACCTGAGGATTCGCACGGACATCGACCAACCAACTGATCGCGAAAACAACACACAACGAAATACGGAGCGGCATCAATCAACCCTACGTGAGAATCAGACGGTTTTTCTTGAGCGAGCGTCCTTGATTGTCGTGCGCCGCCAAGCGTTGTGAAGTTGGTGTCCTCCGCCTCGCTACTTGGCGGGTTTGTTCTTCCACCAAGTTTCCCATTGCTGACGAAATTGATTCACGAGTTCCGGTTCGCGTTTGGCGAGGTCGTCTAGCTCACAAGGATCTTCGACAAGGTTGTAGAGTTCCCAGTCTCCTTTGTCATATTGCACCAATTTGTGCGTCTCGTTGCGGATCGCTTTCGCCTTGCCAAATTGCCAATAGATTGGCCAAGGTCGTTCAACGGTTTCGCCCCGCAGAGCTGGCACCAACGAATGGCCCGGTAGTTCGTCCGTGATGTCGGCCTGCGCCAGATCCAACATCGTGGGCATAAAATCGGTCAGGTGTCCGACGTGGTCCGTGGTTGTTCCGGCAGCAATCTTGCCGGGCCAATAGGCGATCAGCGGCGTCCGCGTTCCGCCTTCATAATCAGTCGTTTTGTACTTTCGAAACGGAGTGTTGGAGGCGTTTGCCCAATGACGCCCTTGTGTCAGGAAGCTGGTGACCTCCCAAGGCATCGAACCTTTGACCGTCGATCGGTCGGCGGAGTCTTCGCAGGCGCCATTGTCCGAGAGAAAAAAGACCAAGGTGTTGTCGCTCTCACCGATGTCATCAATCGTCCCAAGTAGCTTGCCGATATTGCGATCCAATCGATCAACCATCGCGGCATAGGTCGCCATCCTCAGGTCCCACCAATCGCGATCGTCAGACTTGATGTCGTCCCAAGCTGGCAAGCGAGCATCGCGGGGCGACAGCACAGCGTTATCGGGCAGAATGCCCAATTGTTGCTGACGAGCGAATCGCTGCTCGCGGAGTTTGTCCCATCCGATCGCGCCGTACTTGCCGCGGTATTTCGCGACGTCCTCTTCGGACGCATGCATTGGGTAATGTGGTGCGGTGTACGCCACATACAACAAGAACGGCTGCTCTTCGTCGCGATACTGATGCAGGTACTCGACCGCTTTGTTTGTAAATGCGTCGGTGGTGTAAAACTCGCTGCTCTCTGGCGTGTAGGGCAAATACTCCTGTTCGTCATCGGCCCAACGCCGCACCATCTTCTTGGCTGGCTCAGGTTCGCCCGGCCGCGCGTGCCCGGGGTTCCAAAAGTTACAGCAACCGTCAGTCAACCCGAAGTGTCTGTCAAAGCCACGCTGATAGGGCGTTTGTCCGGCGTGCCACTTACCAGTCATCAACGTACGGTAGCCAGCGTCGCGCATTCGCTCGCCAAAAGTCGGCGCGGCATAGTGCACCGAAGCGGACGCACCGACATGGTGCCACCAACGGCCGGTCAACAGCGACGCTCGCGTGTGCTCACACTTGGCGTTGTTGTAGAACGTTCGAAATCGCACGCCGCCTTGCGCTAAACGATCCAAATTCGGCGTTTCGATCTCACCTCCATAACATCCGATATCGCTCCAACCCATGTCATCGCACATGATCAAAACGATATTGGGACGGCTGTCACGAACTTCCTCATCAGCCGAACAACACTGGGCTCCGGCGCCAAATAGGATCGGGACGACACAAGCAAAAATGGACGAAGCGGCAATTCGAGGAAACCGCAGGCTGTTCGCGATCATCGGCTGATGTCTCGGAAAAGGAGGAGAAGGCGGGGCAGCGGGCAAGGCCTGACGAAACCTGATTATAAAGGATGCGACACTGCCGGAATGGACCAGCCGTCGCTCGCCACGCCCTAATTAATAGACAACGCGTCTTCAGTGTGTTAGCCTGATTCCCTGGCGTTGCAGCGTAGAGCGCCGAGAACAGGGAAACGCGATCGCGTGGAGCACGAAAGATGTTGGTTGAAAAGTTTGATCGAAACTTTGGCGGACTCATCATGCTTGTGGCGTTCCTCGTCGCGTCGGTTGCATCGCAAGCGACCGCCCAGGACTCTGACAAGAACGAAACTGCAAAGACGCAACGCAGTGAGACACTCTTCAAACACTTTGACCAAACAGGCAAAGAGCTGACGCTGCAAGCGGACTCTGGCGAGGCATATCACTGGAACCCGAAGCCCTTGTTCCGCTTTTCAACCGAAGGTCAATTCTTTGGCAGTGTTTATGTTTGGACCGACAAGTCAGACCGCTTGGCCGTGGTTGGAACGATCGGCTCGATTCCGATCAACGGCCGCGACACGGAATTCGTCGAACTTCATTTGCTGAAGCCACAGCCAATTACACCGCTTCGAATTGGCAATCCGCCCAACAAGACTTGGCGCCCAGAAGTTGACAAGCTGGCGCTGAAAGACATCGAAAAGGCGCCAGAGGTTAGCACCAATGATGCGGTTCGATTACGACAAATGCGAACGCTGGCTAGGCGTTTCAGCGCGGAAATGATTCACGACGGACAGACCAATCATCTCCGGCTACTTCCCCAGCCGATCTTTCGCTACGAGAAGTCGACGCCAGATCGTGACGGCGCCCTGTTCGCATTTGTGTGGGATAACGGTACCGATCCGGAGGTGCTGCTGAGGATCGAAGCTGACAGTTCCGGCGAAACCACAGGTTGGCGCTACCAACCAGTTCGCTTCACTTGGCGAAGTGTCAATCTGTCTTTGGACGACACTCAGGTGTGGACCATGCCCGAAATGCTGAACCGTAATTTGCCAATGCAAACGACTCCGTATCTCACCGGACTCACTCAGGCAATCCCCTAGCACTCTGCCAACGACCGACTTGGGGGGTGAAGGTTTGACGGATGGGGAAACTTTCGCTACGCTAATCGACCCTAAGGGAAAATGTGTTCAGTGGATCCGCCGAAAAATTGAACCCTCGGCCGGGATCACAAGCATTCGAGCCAGATCGACTCGTGCAGAAACGTTGGACCTAGATAAAAATCCACTATGCTTGATTTTATCAGGTTCATCGGAACAAATTAAACGTTGGAGTGTTGGCAGGGCGACCGGGCTCTGCAGATCTCCACCGGCGTGACGGACCGATTCGAACTCAGCCCTACCCACCCCAATCCCACCTCCCAGCATGTTTGACGCTGCCCCAGGCCGACGACATGTTCCCGCCCAACGATGATCTCGTCGCAGCTGTTTTGTTGGCTGCGTCGCCGTCTTGATCGCCGAGGAAGTCCTCCGCGACAAGGTTTGTTTGATAGATCTCAAGCACTTCAACATTGACTACGGAGTCGTTCGATGCGTTGTGAAGGAAGTCCATTCAGTCGGCGCGGTTTCTTGACAGTCGGAGCTCTCGGAGGGCTAGGGCTGTCGCTGCCAGAGCTGCTGATGCGAGAAGCAATGGCGGAGCAAAAGCAATACGACTTCGTCGAAGCCAAGGCGAAAAGCGTCATTCACGTTTACTTGCCCGGGGGGATCGCTCACCAGGAATCGTTCGACCCCAAACCGTACAGCCCGCTGGAATATCGGGGCGAGATGCGGACGATCAAAACCAACACCGGCGAGGTATTCGCCGAAACGGTTCCGCAACTGGCTCAGCGTGCCGACAAGTTCAGCATTATTCGTTCGATGACGCACGGCGAAGCCGCTCACGAGCGTGGCACGCACAACATGTTCACGGGGTACAAGCCAAGCCCAGCGCTGCAGTACCCCTGCTTCGGTTCGGTGGTCAGCCACGAATACGGGCCACGAAACAACCTGCCACCGTATATCTGTATCCCGAACGTCCCCAACGAATTCGCCGGGACGGGGTATCTTCCCAGCAGCTATGGCGGGTTTGCGTTGGGCTCCGATCCGGCGCAAAACGGTTTCAAGGTTCGCGACCTGGACTTGGCAGGTGGCGTTGATGGCGAGCGATTTGTACGCCGTAAACAAGCCCTCGAAATGGTGAATAACCAATTCGCCTCGGCCACTGCTGCGGACAACGTCAATGCAATGAACACGTTCTACGAACGGGCCTATAGCTTGCTTGACACTCCCGCTGCGAAGGAAGCCTTCGATATCGATAAAGAAGACGCCGGTCTTCGCGATCGCTACGGGCGAAACCAGGCCGGGCAGCGTTTGTTGATGGCGCGACGCCTGGTCGAAGCCGGCACGCGATTGGTGACCCTGACATACGGCGGCTGGGACATGCACCAGAACATCACCCAGGGATTCCGCAACCAGATGCCGTCGCTTGACACAGGCTTGGCGGTGCTGCTTGATGACCTCAGCGATCGCGGTCTATTGGACGAGACGTTGGTGATGGTCAGCAGTGAATTCGGTCGCACACCGAAAATCAACCCCGATGCGGGACGCGATCACTGGCCCAAGGTGTTCAGCGTGATGCTAGCTGGTGGCGGGATCAAAGGCGGCATGATTTACGGGTCTTCCGATTCGACCGCTGCCGAACCGGAAGACAATCCCGTTTCGCCCGCCGACTTGGCAACGACCATGTATCGCTTGATGGGAATCGTTGCAGACAAAGAATTGATGGCACCGGGGGATCGGCCCATCGAGATCGTTGATGGCGGAAAGCTAATCACGCCATTGATGGTTTGATCGTAGGGTTCAACCAAACGACCGCCTGCTTCGGTGGGCGGTTTTGACTATCACGACCGTTCCTCAATCGTTAACGAATCGACGATGTTGATAAGAAACGCGGGCCGCATTTGCCGAGCCCTGACCTTAGCGACCCTAGTCGCGTCCGTCGCCTCCACGGCGAATGCGACCATCCCCGAAGTCACGTTGCTGGAACCTCGTGGTGTGGTGCGAGGGGAAGAATCGGTCGTGAAGTTCCGCGGCAATCGACTGAGTGACGCTTCGCAAGTGCTCTGCGATTTACCAGGAATCGAAATCCTGGAAGTCAAGCCGATCAACAACTCTGAAGTCGAAGTCAAAATCAAAGCAGCCGCCGACTTGACGCCGGGCCTTTACCCACTTCGTCTGGTCACAAAAAGCGGGATCGCAAACCTTCGTCTACTCGGTGTTGGCTCGATGCCAATCGTGACGGAAGCCGAACCGAATGACGAGTTCGACGCCCCGCAAGCGATCGAATTGAATTCGACCGTCGAAGGAATCGTCAAACGTGAAGACGTCGACCACTATCAGGTCAAGCTTGCCAAAGGGCAAACACTGAATGTCGAAATCGAAGGCCTTCGGCTTGCATTCTCGCTGCAAAATCGTGACATCCTGGATCCCTACATCGCGATCCTTGATTCAGGTCGCTTCGAAGTCGCATCAAGCGATGATAGTGATCTGTTGCAACAGGACGGCATGTGCTCCTACACCGCGCCAGAAGACGGCACCTACACGATCTTGGTTCGTGAGAGTTCTTTCCAGGGCAGCGACTCGGGTACCTACCGGTTGCATGTTGGAACGTTCCCACGCCCTGTCACCGTGATTCCCGCGGGCGGTCAGCCGGCAAGTGAATTGAATGCCCAATTGATCATGTCGGACGGCACGGAGCGTTCGGCAATGATCCCGTTGCCGAGCGAATCGCAAGAACAATGGGGCGTGGTCACCCAAGACGACACCGGCGTGACGCCATCGCCGAACTGGGTCCGCGTCAACAATCTGCCGGTGGTGATGGAACAAGAGCCGAACGACGATCGTGCGAAAGCGCCCCTGTCAGAAGTCCCCGCCGCATATTGTGGCGTGATTGGCCAAGCCGATGATTTTGATTGTTTCGCGTTCGAAGCCAAAAAGGGAACACGCTACCGCGTCGAAGTCTTCGCTCGCAATGTGCTTCGTTCGCCGTTGGACGCGGTGATCAACGTCTTTGCCCCCGACAACTCGACGATCGTTTCGAACGATGATAGCCGCGGTCGAATTGACCCGTTCTTGGAGTTCGATGCCAAGGACGATGGGCCACACAAGGTTCGCATTTATGATCACCTCCGTTCCGGCGGACCGACCTACAACTATCGAATCGAAGTCAGCACACCGCCACCATCGGTCAGTTTGACGCTGAAAGAGCTCCGCCGCGACGAAGCGCAGGTTGTCGCGGTTCCAATCGGAGGACGCAGCGCGATGATGGTGTCCGTCAACCGCGACCGTTACGGCGGTCCGGTGGAGCTTAGCCTGGACGGATTGCCTGCTGGTGTGACCGCGACGGCGTTTCCAATCCCCAATGGACGTCCAGAGGCTCCGGTGGTTTTCACCGCCGCAGCTGATGCAGGCTACAACGCTTCGCTTTACACCGTTTTCGGTAAAGGCGACGAGAACAATCCGCTCGTCGGCGGCAAACTTTCCCAGACGCACAACATGGTGCTTGGGCAGAACCGTCGCCCGATGTGGACTTACGATACGACACGCGCCGCGATGGCGGTAACCGATCCAGTCCCCTTCGAAATCGAGTTGGTCCAGCCACAAACTCCAATCGTTCGTGACGGCAGCAAGAATCTGCTCGTTCGCATCAAGCGTAACGAAGGCTTCGAAGAAAACGTTGCCCTTCGCACGCTCTACAACCCGCCCGGGATTGGAATCAACAACGGACGCTCGATTCCAAAAGGACAATCCGAAGTCGAGATTCCGATTACGGCAAACGGCGGTGCGGGTGTTGGCGAATGGCCGATCATTTTCATGGCTTATTACAACACGCCTAACGGCCAAGCCGTAACCGCGACACCACCGATCAACTTGGTCGTCGAAAGCCAACTGTTTAAGTACGACTTTCCTAAATCGGCTGGGGAACTTGGTGCCGATGTCGCCTATGCGTTGCCCGTCGAGACGCTTCGTGAATTTGAAGGTGAGGCAGAAGTCCAACTGGTCGGCCTGCCCGCGGGTGTAACCTGCGAAGCACCGACCCAGCCCATCCCGGCTGGTGCCGAATCGGTCACGTTCCAACTTAAGATCACCAACGAAGCGAAAGTCGGTTTGCACAAAACGTTGAACGCTCAAAGCCGGGTAACGGTCAACGGCGAAGTCATCGTGCAAACCAATGGGACCGGTGAACTGCGGATCGACCAGCCATTGCCGCCAAAGGTTGACGAACCTGCGAAGCCAGAGCCACCAAAAGCGGAAGCGCCCAAGCCTGCCGCCCCCAAACCGCTCAGTCGTCTTGAGCAGTTGCGACAAGAAAAAAACCAGTAGCATTCACAACGAAATTCAATCTAACCGAGCGCAAGTCCTCATGATGATCCGAACGGTAAGCCCATTGCTGATTGCTGCGTTGCTCGCTGGCATCTCATTGGCCGTCACACCGGCTGAAGAGACGCCCGCAGAAGAGGCTTCGAGTCAGCCGAGCGGCACTGCCCGCCAAGTCGACTTGGCGATCTATCCTCCTGAAATCAAATTGAACTCGACCCGTGATTTCCAATCCTTTGTCGCCGTCATTCGCCGTGACGACGGGATCACCGAAGACGCCAGTGATCGAGTGATCTGGAACATCGCTGACGAATCCAAAGTTCGGCGTGACGGTTTCAAATTGTTCCCAGTCGCCGACGGGCAAACTGAACTGGTTGGCGAATACCTCGGGACCACGATTAAAATTCCGGTGACGGTCTCCAACGCGACCGCCACACCACCGATCAGTTTTACCAATGACGTGATGCCGGTCCTCACGCGAGCCGGTTGCAACACCGGATCGTGCCACGGTGCGGCGCGAGGCAAAGACGGTTTTCGCTTGAGCCTGTTTGGGTTTGACCCTGTCGGCGATTACACACGAATCACACGCGAGATCGGTTTTCGCCGAATCAATTTGGCGATCCCGGCCGAAAGCCTGTTCGTCAAAAAAGCGATCGGCACTGTTCCACACACCGGCGGCAAACTGTTCGGCACCGATTCGGAATACTACGCCACGATTCTGGAATGGCTGGCCGCGGGCGCGCACAACGATCCCCAAGACAACCAACCGCCGACGGTCGATGCCGTTGCCATCTATCCACCACAAGCGGTGATCGAAGGCGAAGGTGCCAAACAACGATTCGTCGCGGTCGCCACCTATAGTGACGGCACGACACGTGATGTCACCACCTTAGCCGCGTTTACATCAAACAATTCCGGCACCGCTGACATCGACAACCTCGGCATGGTCACGGCAGGCCGTCGTGGCGAAGCATTCGTCATGGCACGTTTTGATACGCACACCGTTGGCAGCCAAGTGTTGGCATTGCCCGTCGGCCTGCAATACGAGCCACCTCAGGTCACGGGCAACTACATCGACCAATTGGTAGGCAAAAAGCTGCAACAACTGCGGATCTTGCCAAGCGGATTGTGCTCAGACGAGGAGTTTCTACGCCGGGTGACGATCGACATCACTGGCTTGCTGCCGACCGAAGAAGAATACGGTCGTTTTATCAGTGACACTGCCGACGACAAACGCGCACGTTTGATCGATCAATTGCTCGAACGCAAAGAGTTCAGCGAAATCTGGGCGATGAAATTCGCACAACTGCTGATGGTCAAAAGCACGAATGATGTCAGCTACAAATCAGCTTACCTTTACGCCAATTGGTTGACCGACAAGTTTGCTCGCAACGTTCCAATCGACCAAATGGTTCGCGAGTTGTTGACCAGCACGGGCGGAACGTTTTCGTCACCGGCCACGAACTTCTATGAAATCGAACGCGACACGCTAAAAACTGCCGAGAACGTCGCGCAAGTTTTCATGGGGATTCGCACGCAGTGCGCCCAGTGCCACAACCACCCGTTCGATCGCTGGACGATGAACGACTACTACGGCTTCGCCTCGTTCTTTTCACAGATCGGACGAAAAGGTGCGGAAGATTACCGCGAGCGAATCGTATTTAACCGTGGCGGCGGTGAGGTCAACCACCTGGTCACCAACCAACCGGTCCCGCCAAAGTTCCTTGGGGGCGAATCGCCTGACACTCGTGGCAAAGATCGCCGAGAGGTTTTGGCCAACTGGCTGACCGAGCCAACGAATCCGTTCTTTGCAACATCGATTGCCAACCGTGTGTGGGCACACTACATGGGCGTCGGATTGGTCGACCAAGTGGACGACATTCGCGTCAGCAACCCGGCCAGCAACCCTGAACTGTTTGACACGCTCGGCGACAAGTTAGTCGAGTACAAATTCGACTTCCGTCAACTTGTCCGTGACATTTGCAACAGCCAAGCGTACCAGCGCAGCAGTGAAACGAATCCGACCAACGCCCATGACACCCGGAACTACGCCTACGCGCTAACCCGACGTATCCCATCGGAAAGCTTGTTGGATTGCATCTGCCAAGCAACTGATTCGCCCGATAAATTCCGCGGTTTGCCGCTGGGTGCTCGAGCAGTTCAAATCGCCGACGGCCAAACGTCGAATTACTTTCTGACAACATTCGGACGATCGCCTCGTGCAACCGTCTGCGATTGCGAGGCATCGACGGATCCGTCGCTCTCGCAAGCGTTGCATTTGCTTAACGGCAGCAGCGTCAGCCAAAAGGTCGCTCGTGAAGGCAAGGTGCGAAAATGGCTTGACGAAGAGAAATTGACCAACGAACAAGTCCTCGAGCGGATCTATGTACGTTGTCTGACACGTAGGCCGACCGCGGAAGAATCGGCGCAGCTCACGGGGATGCTGGAACAAACCGACAACAAAGTCGCTGCACTCGAAGACGTCTACTGGGCAGTTCTGAATAGTCGCGAATTTGTGTTCAATCACTGAGGCTGACCTTCGAGATGTTTTCCAAAGTTAATCAACCGATGTTAAAACGATTCGCACTCATCGCGGCCGGCCTCGCTTCATCAGCTTCTCCAAGCGTGATGGCGGCTGACGCCAAGGACGTCCCTGAAAAAGTCACTTTCGAAGAACACGTCAAGCCGATCTTTCGGCAACACTGCTTGAACTGCCACCACCAGGGTGACAAGAAAGGTGGGTTGGCGCTCGACACCTTCGGCTCGGTCGTCGAAGGCGGCGGTAGCGGCGAGGTGGTGTACGACGATGGTGATTTGGGCGGAAGTCGTTTGTGGCAACTGGTCAGCCACCAAGACACCCCGGTGATGCCACCGAATCAGGACAAGCTTCCTGAACCGCAGTTGGCGATCATCAAGGCTTGGATCGAAGGCGGCATCCTTGAAAACTCCGGGTCGAAAGTCAAAAAGAAAAAGGCGAACGCGCTCGCCTTCGTCGCGTCGACCGGCGGAAAACCAGATGGCCCGGCGGCGATGCCCGAAACCACGCCCTTGGCAACGCCACTGGTGACCGAACGGGCAAGCGCCATCACCGCAATCGCGAGCAGCCCTTGGGCGCCATTGGTGGCGATCGCTGGGCAACAACAAATTGTGCTCTATCACAGCGACACCGGCGAATTGTTGGGAATCCTGCCATTTGAGGAAGGCATCGCCCAAGATTTAAAATTCAGTCGTGATGGGGCGTTCTTGATCGCTGGCGGTGGAGAGCATTCGGTCCAAGGGATCGTCGCGATCTTCAATGTCACCACCGGAGAACGTGTCGCGACCGTCGGTGATGAATTGGACACCGTGTTCGGTGCCGACGCGAATGACGCAATGAACCGGGTCGCCCTCGGTGGTCCGCAAAAGATGTTGCGGATCTTTGACGCGACCGACGGCGAGAAACTGTTCGACATCAAAAAACACACGGACTGGATCTATGCCGTTGCGTACAGCCCCGATGGAATCCTCGTCGCCTCGGGCGATCGGTCTGGCGGTCTTTGTGTTTGGGAAGCCGAAACAGGACGTTTGTACTTAGACTTGACCGGGCATAAAGGTGCAATTCATTCGCTCGCATGGCGTGACGATTCAAACGTGCTTGCCAGTGCGAGTGCCGATGGAACGGTCAAACTATGGGAAATGGAAGGCGGGAAAAACTTGAGAACCATCAATGCCCATGGCGGTGGCGTAACAAGTGTCAAGTTTGATCATCAGGGTCAAATCGCAACGTCTGGCGCCGACGCTCGCGCAAAGCTTTGGGGTGGTGACGGAAACGAGATCAAGAACTTTCCCCAAGGCGGCGAAGCGATGCTGGAAGTCGCAATCAGCCATGACGGAAAACGCCTGATCTATGGCAACTGGAACGGAGAGGTGTTCAACACGCCGATTGACGACGCGAACGCCACGTCGAAACTCGCCGCCAATCCGCCGGCAACAGCGTCTCGACTGGAAAATGCGAAGACGAGTTTGGTCTCCGTCCAGCAACGTCTGGAACCCGTCAAGGCACAGTTGGACCAAGCACTCGCGGGGCTCGAAGCCGCAAAGAAACCCCTCGCGGAACTGGACCAAAAGATCGCAGAGTTACAGCGTCAATCTGCCGAAAGCGAAACGGCGGCAACGACTGCCGAACAGTCCGTTGCAAAGATTGATCAACAGCTGCCGGCGCTCTCAGGCGAAACGCGTGACATGCAAGACCAGGTGACAGCACTCCGCGTGAGCTTGGCGTCAGACGCAACGAAGATGGTTCCGTTGGCTGAATCGGAAGAACGCTTCGCGGGCAAATTGTTGGAGCTGGCCAAGCTCCGTCGCCAACGAACGACAGAATTTGATTCCATCGCGGCACATCGTGATCAAGCTGCGAAACAGAAAGCGGAAGCAGATCAACTCGCGACCACGCGAGCGCCTTTGCAGGAACAAATTCAAAAGGCACAACAAGTCGTCGATGCCGCGAAACAGTCACACGATGAAATCGCCAGCGAAGCTGCCAAGGTTGAATCGAAAATCGAACGGCTAATGGCGAATCTCAATTAGAGTTTTTCCAAAACAACATGTTCATTCGGCGTCCGTCCGACAGTTCTCGATGCGTGCATCAATTGGGGGCGTCGGACGCACACATGCGGTCATATTTTTCTATACTGCATTGCGTTCCGATTATGCCAGCTCTGTGGACCTTAACCGCATTTTTACCCCTCTGTGGTGCTTTGAGTGCGATGGGCCCCTTGGGATAAACGAGACGTCTCATCTAAACTAGGGCTTTATCTGGGCTTCCGGCACCAGGTCTCCCAACTCTCGATTCGTCGAATTTCTGATGGAACTGATCATTCTCCGTTGCGTATTCTTGCTGTGCGCCGGCGGGGTCTCCTGGATTATTAACACGGCGTTGCCGAGCGATGCGGACATCAATCCGTATCTGGTGTTCGTTGGCATCATGGGAATCGCTGTTGCGGCGATCATGGGAGATATCTTTATCTCCAGCAAACGGATCGACTCGATCTCCGCCGTCTACTTCGGAGTCCTGATCGGGTTCTTGTTGACCTATGTGTTGTGGATCGCCCTCGCCCCGTTGTTTGCTCAGTCGTTGCTGCTTGGCAATGCGGTGAAGCTGATCATGGGGATGCTGTTGTGCTATATCTGCACCAGTGTTTTGATCCAAACGAAAGACGATTTCAGATTCCTGATTCCCTATGTGGAATTTGTCCGTGAAGTCAAAGGTTTCAAACCGTTGATCTTGGATACCAGTGTGGTGATTGACGGCCGGATCGCAGACTTGGTCAACACAGGCGTATTTGACAACCAGTTGATCATGCCGCGTTTCGCACTCAGCGAGCTACAGGCGATTGCCGACAGCAGTGACAAATTGCGCCGTGTACGTGGCCGCCGCGGTTTGGACGTTTTGAACCGTATGCGTGCGGACGACAATGTCGACCTGATGATCTTTGATCGCGACCTCCCTGAGCTGGCTGGACAAACGGTCGACCTGAAACTGGTACTGCTGGCCAAACACCTCGAAGGCAAAGTCGTCACCGGCGACTACAACCTCAACAAGGTTGCCAAGCTGCACAATGTCCCTGTGATCAACCTGAACGAGATCAGCAACTCGCTGCGTCCGGTTTATCTGCCGGACGAAACCTTCATCGTCAAAATCATCAAACCGGGCGAAGGTGCCGAACAAGGCGTCGGATACCTCGATGACGGCACCATGGTGGTCGTCGAAGGCGGACGCAACCGTATCGGCCAGGAACTTGACGTGCGGGTAACCAGCACGCTGCAAACGAATGCGGGCAAGATGATTTTCGCTAAATACGAAACCGCCTAACTCGTTTGCGGTCGAGTTCGAAAGGCAGCCCTAGCGGCGAAAGTCGAATCGTCGTCGATCAAAGATTTCTTTCTTGATCCGTGACGGCGATTGCAGATCCAACGTATCCCGATCTTCGCCAAATCGGCTGTCTTTGTCGTAGTCGAGGTAGCGTTCGAGCACCGTCGAATCGTCGTGGTTTCGAAGTTCCGCGATGTGGCGACGCACCGACTCCTGAGCCCAGGTTCGAAGCGTTGCATTCACAGCCGTTTCACCGGCAAACTGGGTAGAGTAGCTGGTCAACGCATCGAGCGTCATCAAAGCGTCTTTGTCCAGCATGCTGCGTAGTACGCTGTATTCATCTTCGGTGACACGCCGCAGTCGTACAGGGCCGGGTGGACGTCCTGAGGGGCCATCTCGGTTCGCATCCGCATCGCCATCAGGCGGTGGAGGCCCGTCTTGTGGAGGCTCGGGACGCCCCCCTGAAAACGGAAAGCGGTTGAACCCAAAACGGCGACGGCCATGCTGATCTGGATCGTCCAACATTTGGTACATCATCACCAGCTTAAAGATCTCGGTGTTGCCGTTGGGCTGCTTTACTCCCGATCGGAAACGCTCCGCCATCTCCGGTGGCAGCTCATCAATGCGGTCCCACAAAATTGCATCGAGCCAGGCGAAGATTCGTTCGGAAGTCGATTCGCTGATCAATTTGCCTGAATCAAACGACAGGTCGGCCATCTTGTATTGAATCGCTTCTTCGATGGCATCAGCCCGTACATTCGCGTTGTCACTTCGGATCGCGTCTCGCATTTCATCGGGCAGGTCTTCGATCCATATCGATGCGACCTTCATCGTCGTCAGCAACGAATCGCGTTCTTCTCGCTCGTTAACTTTGGCAGCCGTGTCTCGCAAACTCGCTTTGGTGGAATCGTCGAATGACTCGAATCGGTTCCATTTGACGAGCAGCTTATCGCGTTGATCGCTTGGCAACGATTTCACCGCGGTTGCGATGTCGTCCGCTGGCAAAGACTCAACCAAACGCTGCGGTTCCATGGACCGTTCGTTGATCTGTTGCATTGCGAAAGCCATCGCTTGCCAACGCGGATTGGTTGCCAATTCATTGAAGAATTTGAAGTCTGGCCCCAAGCTGTACGCATCGATCTCCTCGGCAACCGCCAAATCATCGAATTGTTTTTGCAGCGACAAGCGGCGAGCGTAGGTGGTGCTAATGACACCGACACCGAACGCAAATCCGATCGCGGCAATGGTGAATACCGCGCGACGGTTCTCAAACAACCAACTGGCCTTTTCGGGCTTTGCGGGCGCGATATCGGAGACGACCATTTCGATCGTCGACTCGACCAGCTTTTCGTCGATCGCTTCGCCGGGGATTTCATCGAGCCAATCCCAACCGGTTTGCAACATTTGCAATCGGTGGCGAAACTCGGGCTCGGCAACCAAGCGGCGTTCAACCGATTGACGCTCGTTGTCTTCAAGTTCGTTGTCCAAGTAGGCGACCAACAATTCGTCATCCGGATCGACAGGATGGTCGTCCGTCAGCAACACACTTTCACTCATCATCGCCCCCAGTCTTCGGAACCAGCCCTGCTTCGATGTAAGGCTGGAGCAGTTCTTTAAGGTTGACGCGGGCGCGGCTGAGCAACGACTTGACCGCTTTCGTGGTCAACCCCATCGTTTCGGCGATTTCGGCGTAACTCAGATTTTCAAAACGCGACAGCATCAGCGCTGTCCGTTGACGTTCGCCCAGGGTCTTAACCGCGTGCAAGACGATGTCGCCTCGCTCGACGCCTTCGACCACTCGACTAGGCATCAGGCTACTGGCTTCAAGTGCAGTTGCTGTCACGATTCCCACCGCCTGCGAACCGTCGCCACCGCCAGGTGCGTCAACCTCGTTGACTTCTTGACGTCGTCCTTGGCTCCTCGTGGCATTGCGTGCGACGTTGGCAGCAATCGTGAACAGCCAAGTCGAAAACTTTGCCCCCGGTTCGTAGCGTGTTCTCGCTCGCCAGACCCGCATGAAGGTCTCTTGGGCGAGGTCTTCTGCCATATCGGCTCGAGGCCCCATTGCACGTAGCAAGCGGACCAAGCGTGGGTGATACTTGCGGAGTAACTCTTCATACGCTGCCGCGTCGTCGTTTTTGACACGCAACATCAGTCGGACATCGGGGTCCGATTGGCGATAACGCAGCGCGGTGGATTCGCTGACAGACAACCGAGGCGCACAAGCTAGAGGAAAATCGTAGTGACCGTGTGATCGCCGTTTCGACAGCATGAGCCACACAAAGGCGGCTCAAAAGCACAAGGAAACGGTGACACTGCATAGGGGTTCACAATCATTATTGGGCGCGTTTGCGGCCCAGTACCTGAATTCTAATCTATCAGGTTCAAACCCGAACAATGAGCCAGGTTTCGCAGTTTTGATTTAGCGATGGATTTTGCTGTGCCCCTGCTGATTCAGGCCCGGCTGATTCAGGCCCCCACCGATTCGGACACGTTGGGCTGACGCTTGGACGCGGCACGTAGCCGGGGCATGCCCCCCAAACCGATCGCCAAACCCACATCAACGACAATAAAAAGGATTCGAGCGACAATCGCGGCAAATAACGCCACGGACGTCCCAACCACCGGTGATAAAACGACTGTCAACGCCAACTCTCTGGCCCCGGCGCCACCCGGCAATAGGGAAGCGAACCCAACCACCATTGCGAGCGCCATCGCGGCAATCGATGCGACCACTAAAGTCACCCGCGAGGCGTCCTCTGGCAGACCGGGCAAACTGATCAGCACCATTCCGAATGAGCCCCCGATCAAGATCCATCCCAACAAATGCCATAGCCATGCGGCGGTAAAAAATCGCCAACCGCCTGGTGGGGCGACGGAACGTTGACTCGAACTGGGTTCCTGTGCCACCCGTCGAATCCCCAACCGATCGATGATTCGATACAGAATCGGAGGCAGGCTTAACGTGGTCGCGGCCAATCCGGCAAACAACGCACACGCACCCATCCAGCGTGGAACCGGCAACCACAATAGCATCGCCCCTGACAAAGCGGCACCGACCGCCATCATCATGATCGTTTCCATGAAGACCGCGGTAGAACCGGCCAGCCACGGGATGCCTAACTCTTTTAAACGACCGGCTCGAATCACGACCACCATCGCTTTACCGGGCACGTATTTGCCGACGTGCCCAATCGTTTGACTGATGATCGCGTCTTTCACGCCAATCACCAAACCAAACGTCCCGACAGCTTCCAACAAGACCATCCCGCCGGGGATCATGCCGACGCTATAAGTCAATGCCGCGATCGCCAACCACGCCCAAGAGACATTCGACAACTCAGGCAAACTTGCCGCAGCCAGCTCGCGTTCGCGCCGCAAACCTTCACGCGCCACCTGGGACGTTGCCGACTGGATCTGCTGGTCGAGTTGACTGATCGTTTGCAGGGTCGCGTCTCGCTGCTGTGCGAGCGCGTCGAATGACTTTTTGACCGTGAGGCCGAGTCCGATAAGCACCACCAACGCGATCACAATCTTTGCGATCGTCTTGGCGTTTGGACTCATTCGCCCTCCCCGTAGCGAATGGATTCTTTCTTCAGCCGGACCTTCCATTTTTTGACGACATCTTCGCGACGTGATTCGACTTCTTCCTCAGGTCGGAAAAACAAGGTGGTACCGCTGATGTCGCGAAGATTTTCCGATGCCAACACGCGAACCGGAATCGAAGCGGATTCAAGATCGTTGACAAGTTCTTCATCACCGCCCTGTTTCAATTGTTCCTGGGAGTACCCGACTAACAATTTAAACAGGGTGTCACCATCAGCATTGTCGATTGCCGCATTTTCACCTGCGATCGCTGTCCGCACGGCCCTGGCATCGGCGACACTACGGTCAAGCATTTCACGCACCGCGTCAAGGTGCGATGACCAATACAGCCGCTGCTTACCAACACTGAACAGCCCGTCGACGCCAAAGTAGGCCGAGGCATCTCCCAAGGCCAACATCGACTTCCCAGCAAGCGCCGCAACTTCGTTGCGACGGAACCCCAGTGCGACGCGCAGTGCCAATGTCAATGAATCCGCTTTGTCGCTACGAACCAGTTCCAACAAGTCTGACGCCGCTTGGGCTTCGAGCGATCCGGTATCGATTTCCGCGTTCACCCATGGCGGTAGCATCCCGATGTCTTGAACCGTTGGGATCGCGGAACTTTCCTCACCAAGCAGCAACTCGATTGACTGGTTGCTCGACAAAGTAAAATCTCCCGGGGCTCGCAAATCATCGCGTGACGGTGCGACGACGATTTCGCCCACGAAAGACGTGTCTCCTTCGAGTCCGACCAACTGCAATTCGGCTTGATGGTTTTCGGGAAGCATCGGATCTGCTCCCATTCCACGTCGGTGCTGCAACGAATACGCAAACGAGGTCGCCCCAGATTCTGCGGTTGCCACAATCGCAATATCGCGTGTTCGGAGGACCACACTGTCGCCGGCATCGGCAAGTTGCACGACGCCTTTGCCAAAGCTTGTCTCCAACACGGTTTGCTCCCCGTCCCTTTGCAGGGCAACTTGCGATGCCCCGATCATGACCAACGATTTTTCTTCGCGTTCACCGATTTGGAACGTGGCACGGAACTCGGGTCCACAGGCAACCGTTTGTCCTTGCAAAATTTGATCATTGGGTGCAAGCAACTTCCAGTCGTCTTGAACTCGAATGCCCACCAGTGCGTTGTCCGATTTGAACGTCGCGATCGCCTCGCCATCACCGATGGCACCTGCGTCGGGAGCTTCAGCCGGGACCAGGTCGCTTTCTGTTGGCAGCGTTGCCGGATCGACGCTTGCGACATCGGCCATGTCTGGCTCCGCCTCAGTTGCCATACTCGCATCTGCGATGACAGCGTCTGGTGCCGTCGCAGGTACAGCCGGCGTAGACATCACGGGGTCGGCGGTTTCGGCAACGTCCATCTCCTCCGTTGCGGCATCGGCGATAGGGTCACTCGGAGGAACGGGTGGAGCCGAAAAATCGACTTCGACCTCGGATTCAATCACTTCCATTTCAGGCGTCGACTCGGCCACGTCATCGACGACCGTGGCATCCCCGACGGGTTCGGCGGGTAGTTCACTCGTTTCGTTTTCAGCCTCTGAATCGGGAGTTTTAACAGGCTGACTCTCGTCGGATGGGTTTGTCGATTCAGGATCGTCAGCGACAACTGCCGTGTCGTCCGCAGATGGCACAGTCTGGTCGTCATCCAGCAGATCCGACATTTTTGCGTCGGTATCTTGTTTGGAAGCCTGGGGCCCAATCAATGGCGCGAACACTTGGCTGATCGCGAACAACAAGACTGCGGCAAGTCCGAGTGAGACCAACCAAGGTGTAATGCGGGATGGTCGCACATCACCCTCGTAAAAATCAGAACGCTCCAGTTCGCGAAGCGGGCGTGCACCGGCGAGCGGAATGCCGTCATCGAGGTAGTTGCCAATCTCGGCGAATTGGGCCGACTGTTCACGCAGCTTTGTCCCTGCCTTGAATACGCCACTGTCGTCGACTCCGACCGGCTTTACCTCCGGCAGCATCGTTGTCTGGTTTGGCAAGATGGCAGGAGGCGGGCTTACGGGCGAACCGCTGACCTGCGTCACCGAGTTGGGAAGTGGCAGGTTGGTGTCTTCAAACGATGCAGGTGGGACATCTTCGATTTCAGCATCGGTTCCGGTCGAACCTTCGGTTTCGCCCATCTCGATGCTTGAATAACCAGGACCGATCTCGCCCGCGATGATCGCACGACCTGCCCCACCATCGGCAAACAATTGACTCTCCGTCGCCCGGACGTTTCCGTCGACATCGACCATCGAAAAAATTCGATTGCGAAGCTGGTCAGTCGTTTTTGCGGGGCGACCGAGAACCATCGTCAAGATCTGATGGCAGGCGCCCGCTTCGGCCAAACTGGAAAGCGAATCCATGCACGCTTTCTCGATTTCCGCTGTCTGCTCTGGAGACAACGTGCTGTCCAGATAGTCGCTCATCATGTTCGCGTCTTCTGTCGGATGAACCGAATCAGGAGCGGGTGCGGACAGATCTGGTTTCGTGATGCTTGCACGGATCGCCTGCACCAATTGGCTTGCCTGCCCACTACGTTCCAGCTTTTCACGCAAGTCTTCTCGATCCCTTGGCTCCAAGGTGTCATCGAGATATGCGAGTAGTGTGCGAAGCGTCAGTCTCATGATTCAGCTCGAGTTCGTACGGAGAAATGCCCTGCTAGTGGTTAGTGGGCGCGAAGGCGCGGATCCGTGCAACGAATTCGAAAAATCAATGAATTAGTCCGAGGGCGACACATTTGGTGCCCCAAGTGGCCCTCTGGAATCAAGGGGGATCAGCCCAAGATGCTGGTCACGGGGATTTTCATGGCAACGGCAGCGATGATGACCAGTGTCACGATCACCGTCCATGCGATCGCGGCGATCGAACCGATCTGCCAAAACTGGGTCAGCGACTTGGCCGCTACGATCGCGGCGATGGGGGATGACGCCTGATCCGCCGCCTTTAACTTCGTTGCCAATTGAATCGCTAAACCACCAACCAGAATGCCAACCGCAGCTGAGATTAAATGGACGACCGTCGAAAACGTGTCGGATTTAGGTTTCTGTCCGCCTTCGCTGAGTTTCAAAACGTGCACGACGAAGAAAACCAGGCACCCCAAAACCAGACCAATTCCGAAGGCGAGCACCCAAGCGTGATTTTGACAAAGTTCGTTTGCCAAAGTGCCGTTGACGGTTCCGCCAACATCATCGGAGTCCTCGGCGGAATCACCTGAGGCACCACTTCCGGATGCCGGCTTGCCACCGAAAAGTTCCGGGATCGCTTCGCTAGCCGGTTCCCATCCCTGCATTCCGTTCTTCCAAACGAGCGAATCCTTTTTCAAGATCTTCGCTTCGACGTACAGACGCATTTGGTCCAGCGAAACAGGACCTTGCTTTTCGTTTTGGACGTGCGCGTACCATTGTGCCGCGGCGTTTTCGTTGGGAGCGATCACTGCTTGACCGCTACTGCCCGGCGGGACCGTGTTTCCGTCAGAGGCCAAATCGCCCGCAGCGGATCCCGCGGGGGCGACTCGTGGAAAGAATCCACCAAACTCTTCAGCCTTCGTCCAACTCAACCCGTCCGCAGACAGTTCATGCATGCGCGTTACCTGTCCCCGACGGACCATCTCTTTGACTTTGTCGGGTGTCAGTGGACCGATCGTGCGGCCACGAAATCGAATGAAGACGCGATCGATTTGTGTCATGCGTGTCAGTTCGGGAACAAGAACAGAGGACGTCCGGCAATGAGGTCGACCGGATTAGAGGTCAGTTGAATATGACCTTGCGTAAGAGTGCCAATTTTGACCAACGAGGTTTCCGCGTCGCCTTCGCGAGACGGAATCGCAACATAAAGTGCGCCATCGTTTTCTGGCAAACGAGAGCGTAGATGATACTCGATTTGGTTGTTGTCGTTTCTGGTGAGAAAACCGATCCACTCCAATTTAGAAGTCGCGATCTTGGTCATGTCACTCAACGGATCCGCGAAGCGGGGATAGACGGTTCGCAGTTCTGACTTGATGATCGTATCGACGTCTTCAGGAAGCTCGCTACTAAACGCGTGTGGCTCATACCAACGTTCAAACGTGCTTGTCCGCCGTTGTAGCGTGGCCATGGACTGAGGAATGGCCTTTGCCAAGCGATCACTTCCGCGCGTCGCACCGCTCAAGAGCTGAAAGATCAACCACTCTTTGATTCTCGCATCAAGTTCTGGTCGCTTGGTCATCAATTCGCTGACCAGCCGGATATAAGTTTGTTCCCACAGCGACGCGAAATCAATTTTTCGTGAAGCCTGCTCACGGCGCAGCCAAGCAAATGTCTCCATTGGCTCGTTCTTCAAATCGGTCAGCGGCCCATCAAAGCCACGGTTACGTACCGCGCCGGTCGGGCTGACGACGACCATCACACCTTGATTGCCCGCGTTTTTCATCCGGGCCGTGTTGTCTTCGACGAAGGTCTTGGTGAGCAAGTATTGCTGACCGTCCACTGTCAAGGTCACCAATTGCGAAAGCGGATGGTTGCTGATGCTGTTGAACGTGTCGTCTAGGATCTGATTGCGGCGACGAATCTCTTGCATCGACTCGGTAAAATTCGGCATCGCATCAAAAACTGGATTTGGCGAAACGTCTTCGCCAAGCAACTGTGCCGATTCCATCAATTCAGTCGCTTCGCCGCTGGTGACACCGTTGTTCAACCGCTCGGCAAACCGCTTCAACCAGTCATTGGTCCGGTCAACGTCCAACCAATAATCTTGTTCGTCGATCACCCTGGCGAAATCAATGAAACCAGTGTTGGCAATCGAACGTCGAGACAATTCACGTAGACGTTTCCCATAGACTTCCAGCGAACCTGCGTTAACCAACATATCGATCGCTTCGCTGCGTTGTGCGTCCGACTGCATTTTGCGTTTCATCTGGTCGATGGTGGACGAGATCGCGCTGCGAAGCTGTTCCTGTTTATTCGTTGCCACATCGGATCGCCGGGGATACAGCGCCGACAAACGAACGACCAATGTTCGCAACTGTTCCAAAGCGGTCAGGTTGGTGGCAGAGTTGCCGCGAGATTGCAATTCGCCGAATGTCGTCCAGTACTCGCCGACTTGCGCGATCATGTCATCGCTCTGTTTCGTCATGACCTTCTGGTTGTACGCATCCTTGCGCTGACGCAGGTCATCGATTCGTGCCCGTTCGCCTTCGCTGGTGGCGAGCTCTTCAAGCTGCGGAATCAGTGCCCCATCGATCAATTCCGGATTATCGCTATTGGCTTGACGGAGAAGCTCCTCAAAACGATCACTCCGCTGTTGATCCTTTTCAACTGCTTTGACGGCTTGAGACTGCATCGCGACCATTCGTGGAAGGGCCGCTACGTCGGGGGCACTTGACTGGATTGTCCCGAAAAAGGCGAGGGCTTCGTCGTTGCGTTCTTCGCTGACGAAGGTCTCCATTTGGCGAAGATAGTCTTCACGTTGCTGTGCGCGACGCGATGCCGAATAAACCATGAACGCCGCGATCGAACCGGTGATAAAAACGGCCCCGGCGGCGATACCAATCGCCATCCATTTGCGTTTGGCTTGTTTGGCAGGCTCGGCGGCCAGTTCGTCGATACGTTCGGCGACCTCTTGTGGCAGCGGCTCTCCGAACTTGGTTGCCTGTTCTTGTGCCGCTTGGATCTCGTCTGCCGAATGGGTCCCGTCCAGGCATTCTTCGAGTCTTGAGATCGCGATCTGTCGCTCGCTTTCCATGACCGCTTGGCGATCGAGATCTTCCAACCACCGGAGCGTCGGCGAGACCCGTGATTGCAACTTCGGTGACACTTCAATTTTGTAGTGCGCTCGACTGGCTTGCCATTGCGAGCGAAGCGACCGGGCACTGGACTCGTCACGATCGGCAAACGCACGCTCGAGTGCAGGCACGAACTGCCCTAGTTCGCGGTCCATGTTTTCACGTACATGAGCTTCGGCGGCGAATTGACTTTGCTCGATCAGCCGCGGACTCGGTTTGACTCGCCATTGATTCGACGTCAGTTCTTCGTTGATCAGAAACAGTTGGCGTGAATCTTCGCGTTCAAGTGATTGCTGAAGCTCGGTTTCGATTTGGCCAAGGCGAATCTTTTCCCATGTTTCGACGTCGTCGCCCCAAACCGGATTGCCCGAATCGACGTGAGCGATTTGCCGCAGCGTTCGCAAACGAATCGAAAGTGGCGCCTTGGCGATCGCCAATCGTCGGTGACGGCGCAACAACGCTTCGAGCGGCAAACTTTCGATGATCGCTTCGTTGACCTGCGCCACGTAGTCGACGTTCAATTTCGGTGGCAACGGAATCCCCAGGAACTGCAGAATCTCGTTCCATTCGTCCCACTCGGGGAATTCCAACTCGGCCGCCAAATCGAGCGTGTTGGGGGTCATCTCAATCCGCTGGATCGCCTCGCTGCGCAGGCCTTTGCGCAGCAGCATCACGGCTTCGTCGAGACGCTGATTGACGGCTTGAACTTCGACCTTGTAAGCCTCGGCGAGCGGACGCATTTCTCCCTCGGCGATTCCGTCCCGCTTTTCCAGGGCGCGTCGAATTTTGTCAACGGTCGTCGGCATGAATCTACTACCAAGAAAAATAAATGCTAAGCGGAACACGCCGAATGACGGCGCGGTCGGCATCGAAAAAGATTAATTCAGGAACCTCGACTTCATGCCCCGTTTTCAAGACTTCCTGTGCCTTTCGCATGTCGTTGGCCAACAGCGGAATTTCGCCACAAATCGCGACAATATTCAACACCGCCGACTGCTCGATGCGGGAAAGGGGCTGAGGCAATTGCAAGACTTTGTTTTGCAGACGTTGACGCAGTTCGCCAGCGTCATCTTCGAAGTCTTCGCTGAAGGGGATCGTTCGAAACAGATAACTCGCAAGCGACTCTTGCGATCGTCCCAGACGTACCAGGAACGGCGCGACCAAGTTCTGTAGCAACGGCGGCAATGTCTCGCTCTGTTCTTTGATTGCCTTGACCGAGTCCAACAGTTTTGTCAGCGACATCGCGAATTCGCGGTAGGCACCAGATTGACCAGACCAAGTCGAGTCGGCCGCATTGAAGTCCAGTTTAACATCACCGATTAGATAACCCGTCTCGGGATGCCAAAAGAACTGTGCACGAGGCAGCGTCATCGGAACCTGACGCAGTTGACGCACAGCCAACGAGCGTTTGCCATCGACCAATTCAGTTGGAACGACATCATAGTTTTTTGGGTCTGCCAAGCTAAACGGATCCGCACCCCAAGCCGCGAAGACGACTTGGCGTTCTTCGGTGGGCTTTTGAAAGGACTCTTGAGCGGGTGTTTCGTTTTCCGAATCAGATTTCGGAGCCAATTGGGCAGTCGACAGGTCCGCAAGCTTCAATCCTCCACGCACTTCGATCTCTCGAGGGAACGGCGTCTTCTCACTTAGCCCTTCGCCCGCGTTTCGACCAAGCACCCAACCCATCAATTGCTTTTTGTCATAGCGAAGTCGAAATTCGATTGTCTCTGTTGCCGGACTTGATGGCGTTTGCGTTTCGGAAGGTTCCGACGAATCGGCAATTGTCTCTGGCGCCTCGGAAGGCTCCTCCGCCACCGGCGTCTTGATTCGCTGGGGGATTGGTGGATCTGAAAACTGCGAAGCGGCAAACCAAACGATCGCTGCGAGCGCGGCGAACAGGAAGATCCCGGTTGTCGTCCACCAAGCCGGTGACTTGCGTTTTTTGCGATTCAGTCCACCCGGCAAATCTGGCGGTCCGGTTGGCGGAGGCGAGTTTTCGGCTTCCTCAACACTGCTGCCCTCATCCCAATAGGACGCCAAATCGCTTTGCGTGTCAGCGACAGCTTCGGAGGAGGTCTCGATTGAACGTGTCGGAATGACGCTCGCAACTGGCCTTTGCATTCCTCGTGCCCTCTCGATCCAGCGCGTCGTCCGGGCGACGGGGGCAGGTTTTGTCAAATTGATGCAACGTTTCCCCGAGAGCGCCTGCTTGGCCTCGTCGGTGCCTTCGGGCACGAAACGAATTCGACAATTCCCGTCCGGAGGAATTTTGACGGCGAATGTATTGAACGTTGCTTGCCAGCGTTGTGCGACGGGTAACAACGCGATGACTTCATCCATCATCGCCAGCAATCGATCTCGCTGGGCGAGAGAATACACAATCCAAAGTGGCGTTTCGTCGGATTGCGTGATCGTCTCGGCAACGACTCCCGCCCAGCCGGCGTCTCCGGCGACGTTTTTCCACTCGGTGCAGATACGTTCGTCCTGGTTCCGCATCGGAATACTTGGGCCAGTCGAAGGCGTTTCACAATGGCCGTGCCATTCCGACCGGATGACGGATTGTTGCAGCAGCCAAGCCGGTCCGGCAGGTGACATCTCGTGCGGTTCGACAACCAAATGATGTGCAATCTTGTTGCTCGCGCGGCCGGTGTAGTCGATCCCATAAGGTCCGATTCGCGACAAGATCGAAGTTGGTCGGCCACCTAGATGAAAGATCTGGTGCGAGTACGCGATGGGGTTTTCGGCGTATCGTGGATGGTCAGCCATAAAGAACTGACGATACCCAGAGATCGATTCCAGTTTGCTGATCAGGTTGATCGGCATTCCAGACGTCGACAACACTGTGCAGAAACCTTTCGCACCGTGTCGAAGCCCCTGGGGCGCGGACGTGTAAAGCAGCTCATTACTCATTCATCAGGACCGCGTCGCGTCGTCCAAATTCACTTCGTCTGAAATCACTAAGGTAGAAAAGGCGATGCCTAGAGTTTCTCTTGCATCCAGCGTCCGTCTTCCATGCCTGATCCGGGCGCCGATGCACCAACCAGCCCTCCCGCCCAGTTGTGCAGCGCCATCAACATCGGGACTTCGACCCAGAAAGGATTCATATCGCGAGGTCGAATGCCGAGCGCACCGGTGGCCGGATCGAGCGTCGGATGCGTGCCGCTGGCACTGACAGGAATGAACGTCAAACTGGTTGAAAATCCTTCTGCCGCCGCGACGATCTCGGGGCAGATTTCACTCATCAGTTCGCCAACTCGCTCGCTTGTCGATTTGATCCGCTGGCTATCGAGCGAACAGAGCTTTGAACCGGCGATCGGCAAATAGGGTTCGTCGGTCGACACATCGGGAAGCAGATTGCGCCATGCATCCCACTTGGTCACGATAATCACCAAAGGACGCTGGTGCAGTTCGTCGTCGCGCAAGCCGGCATGCCGACGCACCCGTTGGATCGCTTCCAGCAAAATCGTGTCCTGGCGGATCGTTGTCTCGCGCGCCAATCGCGTCGTTCGCGAAGCCATCTGCGGGTCGTTCGACTTCCCTTCACAGGCCCGACGAAAACGCGTGTCTTGCGTCGGATCGAAACAGAAAAACAAACACTTCGACCGCGCGAGGTGACGAGTCACTGGGCTGATCGTTTTGTCAGCACCAGGAAAGAAACTTTCGCCCGCGTTATCGTACAAACACACCAGCTTCGAAATCTCACGATTGCGTTGGTACCGCGGATGGCTGGAAAGCGGTTGCAGATTGAACATGAACGGACGCGGGAACGTTACCGTGTGATCGCCCATGTTGACCGTGTCATACATGTCGCCTTGCTCTTCCGTTTTTGCAAGTGCGACGGGGGTGTCCAAATCGGGGTTCATGAACTGCTGTTCTTCGTATTCATGAATCCGCGAATTCGTTTCGGCGTCCACGTCGCTTAGCGAAACGGCAAAGCGTTTGGGCAGTGTCTGCCGCAGCTTCCAAGACAACGAGGTCAGGAAATAACTTTTGCCGCATGCGGGTGCCCCGAAGATGCTGAAGAACAAACTTGGCACTTGATACATCGAACGTGGCACGTGCAGGTGACACTTGGGACAAGCCATTCGTGTCGCGTACTGGCCCATCTCGTCGATCGCGTCACCTTGAGGCGTGAAACGACTCGGCAAAAAACGCTTGGGATGCTGAAATCCAAGCTTCGCGTCCCCGAGCAGATCCGGGTGCTCCGAAATCCAAAGTGATTCCTCCGGGGCATAGTGGCTCCAACAATGCGGGCACGTCACTTTGGTGAGTAACGTCGCGGCACGGGAATGTACAAGACTCGCCATAGACTCAGTTAATCACGTTCGTTGAATGCGGGAATCAGTCTGCCGGCTCTTGAGTAGCGTAATAACAGGCAAAAGTTCTGAAAGGGTGTTCAGTCTATCCGTAGGCGGGGTTTCAGTCCACTAAAACTCACCATTGAGTGCCGATTCAGGCGGTGGGGGATGGGTATGCTTTTCGGGCAGCTTCGCTTACCGTACCTTTCACGATCCAAGACGATTTAGCACGCGATTGAGCACTTGCCCCCACCGGTGGCGTTTTGAATCGCTCCTTTATCGACCTGACGACGCCACTGTGTCGGAATTTGACCGTCGCAGGACCTGTTTTCAGTTTCAAAGATGGTGTTTATGACTTCCGAGATCGCTGACGCGCAACACGACGCACGCACGCATGGCCTCCCCAGCGGCCCAAAATCACCGATGAATTCACCTGACCCGACGTTCGATAAGAGCAACGAACGTGTTCGCGAGATGTTTCGGCAAATCGCTCCCAAGTACGATTTGATGAACCATCTACTGTCGATGAACATCGATAAGTACTGGCGGCGGTGCGCGGTCAAACGCCTGGAGTTAGTCTCCGGCATCCCTGTCCTGGATACCTGCACTGGCACCGGGGACTTGGCAATGGCTATCGCCCAGTCGGCCCCCGCAGATGTCGAGGTGATTGGCAGCGATTTCTGTGGCGCAATGCTGGACATCGCCCGGACCAAACGCGTCGTCGGTACACCGACCGAATCGATCGACTACGTCGAAGCCGATTCCCAACAATTGCCATTCGGGTCGGACATGTTTCAAGCCGTAACGGTTGCCTTCGGACTGCGCAACGTTGCCGATACCGATCGAGGGTTATGCGAGCTCACGCGTGTTTGTCGGCCCGGCGGTAAAGTCATGGTGCTGGAATTTTCGCGACCAACCGCATTCGGACTGCGACAGATCTACAACAGTTACTTCAAGTACATTTTGCCCAAAGTCGGCCAGTGGTTTGCCAAGAACGACAAGTCAGCCTATAGCTACCTGCCTGATTCGGTCAGCCGCTTCCCCGACGGTGAAGCTCTGGCCAGCCGCATGCGACATGCGGGACTGCAAGACGTCAAATTCACTCCTCTGACATTTGGTGTCTGCACGATTTATGAAGGCACCAAGCCGGGCGAGCTGCATACGAAAGTCCAACACACGCACGTTCAGCCTACTACCGATCGCCCCGCAAACGCATGAGCTCCACGCGATTTCCTGTCGTGATCGCAATCACCGGTGCTAGCGGAGCGATCTATGCGATTCGATTACTGCAGTCGCTTTGTCAATCCGATCAGAGCGTCCACCTGACAATCAGCCCAAGTGGTGCTGCCGTTATCGCGCAGGAAACGGGATTGAAAGTCGATTTAAAGCATCCCGATTTGTCGGCGCTAATCAGCTATGTGCCTGACTGGACAAGCGATGATCGCCGCGCGGCAACATTGGCTGTTGATTGGGGAACGGCGATCGATCAGAAACTGCACTACCATCACTACGAAGACTATTTCACGCCGATCGCGAGTGGATCATTTCAAACCTCGGCGATGGTCGTCTGCCCGTGCAGTGGCAGCACGCTGAGCAGTATCGCGCATGCCGCATCCAACAACTTGATTTCGCGGGCCGCCGAAGTTCACTTGAAAGAACAGCGGAAATTGGTCCTCGTCCCACGGGAGACGCCGCTCAGCGTGCTGCAGCTGGAAAACATGCAGCGTGCCGCAGCAGCCGGCGCGACAATCTTGCCGGCAATGCCTGGATGGTATCACGGTGTTGACTCAATCGACTCGCTCGTCGATTTCGTCGTCGGAAGAATTCTGGATCAACTACAGATCGACAATCAGATGATTCATCGATGGAAGGACACAACATGAGCCAGTCGGCGGAGCATCCCCAGCACCGCCCGAGCATCGCGGATTGGCTGGGATTGATTCGATTTTCACACACGTTGTTCGCGTTGCCCTTTGCGACGCTGGCAACAGTGATGGCGTTCGCCGCGCCGCTTCCCGATGGGCAAACGCCGACGCTGCGCTGGACCGACCTTGTTGCGATCTTGGTTTGCATGGTCACCGCCCGAAGTGCCGCGATGGCTTTCAATCGGTTGGTGGATCGCAAGATTGATGCCGCCAATCCACGCACGGAAAACCGCCACCTTCCGGCGGGGCGACTATCAGCACCTGCTGTCCACGCATTCGTTTGGATCAACAGCATTGTCTTTGTGGGCGCGACGGCGGCATTCTTGCCGAACTGGGTCCCACTCGCCGCAGCGCTTCCTGTGCTGGCGGTGGTGATGGGATATAGCCTGGCCAAACGGTTCACCAGCGCCGCGCACCTCTGGCTGGGAATCGCACTGAGCCTGTCACCAATGTGCGCGTGGGTGGCGATCCGCGGACCACAATCGGTGCTTCACCCGAGTGACTTGATCGCACCATTACTTTTGGCAGCCGCCGTCGCGGCGTGGGTTACGGGATTCGACATCATCTATGCATGCCAAGATGCGGACTACGATCGCAGTGTGAAATTGCATAGCGTCCCCGCTCGCTTCGGAATCGCCGGGGCACTGCGGATCGCCGCGGCGACCCACGTATTGATGCTCGGCTTTCTTGTCACGCTGCCGCTATTGGCACCCGGAGTCGGATTTGGTTGGCTGTACTGGGCGGCGTTGGTGGTCATCTTCGCGTTGGTGATTCGCCAACACACCTTGGTCAGCGCGGACGACCTCGGGCGCGTCGGGCAAGCGTTCTTTCACACCAACGTTGCGATCAGCGTCCTGCTGATGGTTGCCGGTTCGATCGATTGCCTGTGGATCTAGCGAGGCCTAGCACCAATCGCAATCGAGCCCAATTTCGCCACGTTCCCAAGCGATCAAGAACGGCGGCAAACTGGGCAGCAAATCGCTCGCATGACGAACTTCGTCGCGACTCATCCAAAAGACGTCTGCGACTTCGGCCGGATTCGCGGTCGGAAATTGCGCATCGCTCAAATCAGCGTGCCACCAAGCGAGATTCGTCCCCCAGCTCGTGACACTGCGATAACACAATTGCATCGGCGTCACGTCGATGGCGAGCTCTTCGTCCATTTCGCGAACCAACGCTTGTTCTTCGGTCTCACCTTTTTCGATCCCGCCACCGGGGAGGCACAGCTTGCCCGGGGCAGTCACCCTCAGCGCACGACGAATCACCAACAGCTTGGCGTCGCGAAAGATCACGGCCACCACACCGCGTTTGCGTCGAGTGCTGGGTTTGACGGGGGGACAATCCATAAGTCAGCTTGTAGCGGAAATCATGCCGATCGACAATCGCGATCAAACACACTCTTCCCGATAGAACTCCAAAGTTAAGACTCCGTTGACAAACATTGGTCCACTATTCGACGCCGGAAAGATCCTCTCGCCGCAAGTCCGGGATTCCCTGACCGAGGCGGTTCGTATCTGCCGGGTGTTACACGCGTCGGGGCACCTTGCTTATTTCGCCGGCGGCTGTGTGCGTGACGCCTTGCTCGGACGCCCGCCAAAAGACTTTGACGTCGCCACCGACGCAACCCCAGACCGTGTTCGCGAAATCTTTGGCCGCGGAAATACGCTAGCATTCGGCGCTTCGTTTGGCGTCATCGGCGTCTTGCCACCCAAAGCCACACGCAAAAAACGCGGATCGCTGCAACCAACCGAAGTCGCGACGTTTCGCAGTGATGGCGAGTATTCAGACGGCAGACGCCCCGATTCCGTTCGCTTCGGCGACCCCGAAAACGATGCGCTTCGCCGAGACTTTACCGTCAACGGGCTCTTCTATGATCCCGACAGCGAGCGGGTGATCGATTTCGTAAATGGCCAGGCGGACTTGTCCATTCGACGCTTGCGCACAATCGGCGCACCTCAAGATCGTTTTGAAGAAGACAAACTTCGCATGCTCCGCGCGGTCCGGTTTGCAACCACTCTCGAATTCGACCTCGAAGAAGCAACCAAGGACGAACTGATTCGACGTGCCGACGAAATCGAAATCGTAAGTGGTGAACGGATTGGCGCAGAGATGCGACGCGTCGTCTCCTGTTCCACCGCGGCAGACGGATTGCAAATGATACTGGGGACGGGGCTGTCTCGCAAAGTATTCCCGGAACTCGCCGCGGCCAACACGCAGCAACTTCGCCAACGCCTTGACCGACGGGTTTCACAGGACTTCGTTTCGTCGCTCGCTTTGGTCCTGCTGTCACTCGGAAACGACCAGCCCGCCCCTGCCAAAGCGGTTCGCAACTTGGCCGATCGCTGGAAACTTTCCGGTGAAGAAATCCGCCAAGTCACCGCAGCGATGAAACACTATCGATCAATCATCGACGCCGACTCATTCGCGTGGTCACGTTTGCAACCCTTGCTGATCGATCGCGATATCGAAGTCACCATTCGTGTTGCACAGGCAATTGCTCAAGCCGATGGTGATGACGGAGCCGGGATCGAACGCTGTAAAGAAGCTTTGCAGTGGCCCCAGGAACGCCTCGATCCAGTGCCATTGGTCACTGGAAATCAATTGATTCAGCTTGGCATGCAACCGGGACCGACTTTTCGAAGTTGGTTGGCGCAAGTGCGATCAATGCAACTTGACGGGGAACTTGCCGATACAGACGCCGCGATCGAATTCGTTCGCGAGTTGGCTTCGCGGAAGTAAAAAATGCGATGCCGATTTGTCAGACGAAGACATCGGCATCACATCGGTGGCGTTTAATTGGTCTGTGTGTCGCGTTTATTCGACGACAGAGACTCGGTTGTCGATTTGACTGACTCCCGGTTCCAAACGGATCAGCAATTCGCTCATCCGGCGGTCTTTTTCCGATCCGACCGTGCCCGTCAAAATTGCGGTTCGCCCGTCCATCGTCACATTGACGTTTCGGACGCCGCTGGTGACTGGCACGCGGTTGAACACACTGGTTGCCGCAGCTTGGACGCGATCGCTGCTCATCGGTGCGACCTCGACAGCGGACCGCAAACGGACGCGAATAGTGGGCTTGGTAGCGGATCCACTTTGCGCTCCGAAAGCATTCCCCAAGGCACCAAACAATCCGCCCAGGCCACCCAGTCCTCCTGCACCACCGGCACGACCGCCGGTGGCGCCACCGAGGCCTGAACCACCGGTACTTTCGGCGGCCGCTCCAAAACCCTGAACGTTTGTGCTGCCAATCGATGCCCCGCGTTCGACACCACCGAAATCGCCGCTGGACGACGACATCGACGAACCAGTCCCACTACTGGTGCCTGTTCCACTGGTCCCTGAACTAGTGGTTCCACTGCCGAACGAGCTTCCCCCCGTATCAGAACCCGATGTGGATCCCGTGCCACCGGACGAGAACTGCGCGCTAGCGACACAGGCGATTGTCAGATTGGCCGCCATCACGATGAAGGCGAAACGAAGACTACGGTGTTTCAGCAAACTCAACATGGAAAGCGGCCATCCTCAATGAAAACGAATCGTTTGAATTTGTTACCCTACTTTAACGTTTGGCGCCTCCAAACGTTTCGGTTTTTGCCTGCCTAGTTCGAACCAAAGTCCCAAGATCGGGGTGGCAAAACCGAATCAAGCGGCAAGTTCCGAACGCCTCCTCCAGCTTCTTTACCGAATGGAAGACCCATGCGCATGCTTTCTCCCCCCGGCGGTCCGTCGCGACCGTTGGGTGCAATAAAACACCTTTTTGCGGCTGCATTGATCGCGCCGCTCACGGTTTGCTCGCTGGCCGGCCCGCTGCGTGCGGCCGATCCCAAAAAAGCTAGCGATCTACCAGGCGCGCCGCGTCTGTTACCCAATGACACGCTGGCCTATGTCCGGTTGGACAACGTCAACGACGTCCGCAAGGACCTCAAGTCGTCTTCCTTGGGCAAAATGATCAACGATCCAAAGTTCCGCCCGTTCGCGGACGACCTGTACGCCACGCTCGAAGAACTGTTTCAGGAGATCAGCAAAGAGATCGGTCTCGAATTAGACGAATTGCTCGCGATTCCCCAAGGTCAAGTTGCCTTCGCCGTCCATCCGGCTAAACCGATGGAAACGGACGAGAAACCCGAGTTGAAATTCGATGACGACGCCAGCGACGACGAAATCGAACGGCGAAAAAAACGCCAGGAATTGCGCGAACAATATGCGTTTGGTCTGACGTTCATCGTCGATGCCGGTGACAACATCGACAGCGTGATGAAAATCGTCGACCGGTTCGAGACCGAGATGAAAAAACAGCGCGTGCGTCGTGTCGTCAAAATCGATGGCACCGAAGTCACACGTCTGCTGCCCAATCGTGCTGGCCGGTTACCAGTCGAATTCTTTGAACGCGACGGCACCTTCGTCATCGGCGTCGGAAACTCCGCCGCCCAAGACGTCCTCAAGCATTGGCTGGGTGAAAGCGACGAACCGACGCTTGCCGACAACGCGAACTTTGGGACGATCATTTCTCGTTGCTTGGGCGCCGAAGAAACCCGTCCTCAACTGACGTTCTACTTGGATCCACACGCAATTGCCGATCGCATCATCAAGCGATCCGATTCGATCGCGATCGCGTTGATGTGGCCTTCGATCGAACAGATGGGCGTCGCACGCATTGCCGGTATCGGTGGCAGTTCTTTCCGAGGCGGCGAAGTCTTCGAAGGCATCGCGCATTATCACATCAAAATTGATCCGCCACGCGATGGCGTACTCGGCGTCCTGCGTCCAGAGACCGGCGAAACCGCACCTCCCGATTGGGTTCCCGAACAGGTCCTGCAATACTCGTCGCTGAATTGGGATTTCGCCAAAGCCTACGAAAACTTCGGCAAAGTCTTGGACCGCTTCCAAGGCGAAGACTCGCTCAAACGCTTGGCCGAGACTCCGCTCAAAACGCGTCTAGGACTGGACTTGCAAGAAGACTTGCTATCCAACCTGACCGGCCGTTTTGTGCGTGCGTCATGGGTCGAACCGCCAGCGCGCATCAATAGCGGTGTAAACGTGTTTGCTTTTGAACTGATCGATCCGACCAAAGCCAAGTCGACTTTGGCAGAAGTTCGCGACCGACTTCAACAACGCATGAAAGTCGAAACCATCGCCGGCCAAACGACCTATCGGTTGCCCGGCCCCGGTGACCGCTTTCCAAACAACTTGCGTAAGCCAGAACCTAGTTTCATGGTCCTCGACAAATGGTTGCTCTATTGCGATAGCACTCAGTTCTTGGAAAAAGCAGTGCTGACCCATGCGGGCAAATTGCCACGTTTGATCGATCTTCCCGACTATCAACTGGTCTCCAGCGAATTGGGCGGAAAGCTGGACGGTGAAGCTCCTTTCTTGCTGTCCTTTATCGATGGCGCCGAAAGCATGCGAATGATCTATGACTTGGCCAAGGCGCCAAACTCGCGAAACTTCCTACGCAACGCGGGTGAGAACAATCCTGGTCTGCGAAAGATCTCCGAGTTAATGGATCGCAATCAATTGCCAGCGTTCTCGGAATTCGAGCAGTACTTCGCCCCGACAGGAAGCTTCGGTTACAACGAACCCGACGGAATCCACTTCGGTTTCTTTACCCTCCGAGCGGATACCAACGAGTAGCGCTGGCGGCCATTTCACCGATGCAGTTTCCAATGCTCTGCGAGAACAAAAACTCTCGCAGAGCGACGAGGACGTGGGCTTTTTAGAAGCCGCCCGGGGTGGTGAATTCGGCATAGTCGCTGAATTCGTCGTGGTGCTCGGGGGCTCGGTTACCGAATCGCGTGAAGTCGGATTCCCAAGTCAACTGGACATCTCCGACCGGGCCGTTCCGCTGCTTCGCGATGATGATTTCGGCTTGCCCGGCGTACTGGGCGCGTTCTTCGCCGCGGTGATAGTACTCCTCACGGTGCACAAACATCACCACGTCGGCATCCTGCTCGATCGCACCTGATTCTCGAAGGTGACTGAGCTTCGGTTTGTGGTCTTTGCTGTCTTCCGCTTGCCGGTTTAGCTGCGACAGACACAACAACGGCACGCCCAATTCCCGCGCCATCCCTTTCAAACGACGCGCGATCTTTGCGACCTGTTCCTGACGTGGGTCACGAGAGTTGTCGGGTTCGATCAGCTGCAAGTAGTCGATCACGACCAGACCGAGTCCGTTTTCGCGTCGTTTAATTCGACGTGCCGCAGCCGCAATTTCACTGACGGTTCGACTGGGCGAATCGTCCACGTAAAACGGCGCCGTACTGATCTCGTTCGCTTTGTTGATCAGGCGGGTCTGGTCATCCGCACTGATTGTTCCGTTACGCAGCTTGTGACCATTGACGCGGGCCAAGCTGCACAACATCCGGTCGGCCAATTCGATCCCCGACATTTCCAAACTGATGAACAGCGACGGTTGCCGCAATTCGATCGCGCAGTGTTCGGCAATGTTCATCGCCAAAGCGGTTTTACCCATCGAAGGACGGGCGGCCAGAATGATCAATTCGCCTTGGTGCAAACCACCGGTCATCGTGTCATAGTCCAGCAACCCGGTTTCGACGGTGCCCTCGGTGACTTCACCACGGAGCCTCGCTTCCATCCGGTCCATCGCGGCATGCAACACGTCGTTCATCGAGTGCAACGAGTTCGCCGAGCGACCGTCCATGATCGAGAACACTTTCGATTCCGCCTGAGCACACAGCTCGCGAGCTTCACTCGATTGCTCGTAGGCGTCGCGCAGGATATCGGTACCGGCGTGAATCAGTTTTCGGTAAACCGCTTTTTCGGAAACGATCTCGGCGTAGTAAACGGCGTGTGCCGCATTGGGAACGGACGAAGACAACCGCCCCAGGTACGCCGCACCACCGATCTTTTCGAACTCGTCAGCCTTCTTTAGTCGCGCGACCAACAGCGTGACGTCGATCTTTTCACCATTGTCGTACATCTCGCGAAGCTGGTGATAGATCGCTTGATTTGCATCGTCATAGAAATCCTCGGCGCGGAGGGACGCCAAGTCGTCGCAGACCTCTGGCAAAATCAGAATACTGCCCAAGACCCCCATCTCGGCTTCGAGGTCGAAGGGGGGCTGGCGCTGGAGAATCTCCGCGGCCGATTGGGGGCGTTTCTTCTTGCCGTTTTTCTTGTCGCCTGAACGATCAAAGTCGCCGTTGCTCAAGGATCCGATCCGTGGTTGTCAGACAGAATTGCAGTGTGATTGGAGAACAGCAGTTTCCCGTTTCCCCGGGCGTCGATCAAGTCGAACTGAAATGCGGGGGGAACCAACCAGACGGGCGGGGCACTAGCCAGTTTTCAACATCGCTTCGATGCGGCGAATGGCTTCGTCGGTGGCAATCGCCGTCTGTCCCCGGCCGATCTTCTTGTTGCCGTCGATCCACTGGCGAACTCGCTGTGACGCCAGGATCGCGGTGCTGTGGCTTCGACCGCCGTAGTGGCCGCCGATTTCGGAAAATGGGCTGCCAGTCATTTCGCGGGACAGATACATGGCCAGCATCCGCGGGCCGGTCAGACTCTTGGCTTGCGAACCCGACTGCAGCGAACGACCTTCGAGCTGGAATACTTTCTCGACGGCTTGTTCGATCGTTTGCAAGGTGATCGGTACGCCCGAACTTCGCAGCAGGTGTGAACCGTGCTGGCGGATCTGCTCCATCGTCGGCATCGCACCGTACATTCGATGCAACAGCGAAACCAGATTGGCGACACCGATTAACAATCGCCCGTCCCCATCGACCGATTCGGCGATCTCTTCGAGTACGGCTTGTGGCCAAGGATCGGGGGAACTGGTATCGGCGTATCGTTTCAACAGCTCAACGCGTGTTTCGAAATCCAAACTGTTGACCTGGCAGACCAGCCCGGATGCCAGGCGACCGCTCAATTCACCGCCCAGTCCTTTGATCTCTGTCGGTGCTTTCGTCCCGGCGAACACCAGTGGCTTGCCCGCTTCGGCAAACATCTCGATCGTGTGTTGCAGCTCGCGGATCGTCGCTTTTTTGTCAACAAAGAACTGAATGTCATCGATCAACAAAGCACTCGCGTCGCGGAATCGCGAACGGAATGCGGGAAGGCTGTTGCCGTGCAGGGCTTTGATGAAATCGTTGGTAAAGTCTTCGGCCGACATGATGATCACTTGGCGAAGACGGTGCACCGCACGGAGCTTCTTTGCAACGGCGCCCAGCAAGTGCGACTTACCAGAACCCGGCGGTCCCCACAAAACCAAAGGCGATGCGGTGCGTGGCGACTCGATTGTCATCTCGCATGCTGTCACGGCCAGCTTGTTGCAAGCTCCGGTGACGAAGTTGTCCCAGCGGTGGTCCATCGCTTGACGCATGTTTTGACGCGTCGAAGCTGGCATCCCCGGGGCTGTAGCAGGAGCAGCCGTCGGTGCCGGTGCGGCAGCGGATTGCGTTTCGCGGCGGCGAGGTGCCGGAACCGTTGGCGACGGTTGGGCAGCCGTTTTGCGGCTATCGATTCCGTCGGCCAAGATCGCTGCGATCGATTGTGTTTGGGGACGGCGATTGGCGGGTTTGCGTTTGTTTGCCGAACCCGTGTTCGTCAAACCCGACGATTTTGCAGACGCTTGCGCCGACGCGTCGCGTGCAACGGTGTCCTGTGCCGCAGGTTGAATCACCCCGTCAGCGGTCGCCGAGTCATTTGGATGTACGGAATTGGTATCCGCCGCGTCGTCAAACGGCAGCCCGACTTGCTGGACCGGTGTGCTGGCGACATCGATTCGGACGTTGGTCAACGAACCGCATGCTGCCGAGGCTGCCGCACGCAGCGACGACATAAAGTTCTTGCTCAACCGGTCGGCGGCGAATTGGCCGCGGGCGGTGGCGATGATGCAGCCTTGTTTGTTGCCTTCGTCAGCCGCTGGGGTCTCGATGTCGAACTCGATACCAGAGAACCAAATCTGATAACGCTCCGCGCCCACACGCTGTTTCAAAGCCTCCTTGAATGTGACGATGACATCCGAGTCATCGTTGCAGCCTTGCGTTGTGGACATACCGGGAGCGCAGTCCTCCATCATGGATCTATGCGAAACGTTCAATTCCAGATCGTCGATCGCGCCGTCACGGCCACGTGGGGAATCGAGACCGAACAACCTGGTGTAAATCGGCTTGACGAGCTGATTCAGGAAAGCAGCCAAAGCGTTGGCAAGAAAAGCAGCCAACCTAGCTCCGCTGGGTGGCATTTCAGCCTCCCGAATCAATCATCCGACTCAACCGAACGTCCCGTGAAGAGACGACTAAGAGTTGCTAGCAATCTCGTTGGCGTTCGGTGAGTGGGCGAGATTCTAAGTTTGCTAGCTTTGAAGTCAAATCGAATTGTCGAGCGGCCGCCTCGGATTCAAACGGCGGGCTGAACTTCGTTCGCATGAGGCAAGAATTCACGGTTAGAGACGTCTTCCGGCTCACGGGAGATGCCCCGAATCGTCGTGCTGTGAAGAAATTCGGGGGGGTGGAAAAAGTGTCGACGCTGCAGGAAATCCGCCCTGCGCCAGGACAGAACACAAACGTAAAGCTTTACCCCCAAACACGTTACGGCAACGCCACGCAACTGCCAACCATTTGCCTTCATGAAATCTGCATGGCCTCTCGGGGTGACAATGAAATGTTTTGATCCGACACCGCGTCGGTCCCCCGGGACTGTTGCCGATTAACACTTCGATATTGGACAGATGTGATCCATGTCACGAAATGCCAGGCGGTAATGGATTTGTAGTGGTGGATTGGGTATACTACCTTTAGGTTGTCGGCTCGGCGACGTCTCTCCTTTCAGCGAGTAAACAAATGGCAACGAAGCAACTCACAGAACGGCAGCGCCGCGTGTATGAGTTGATCCGTGATTTGATTGTCAATCGCGGGTACGGGCCAACGGTTCGCGAAATCGGCGAAGCCTTTGGCATCAAAAGCCCGAATGGTGTCATGTGTCACCTTCGCGCGTTGGAACGAAAAGGGCTCATCCGCCGTAGCCCAAATAAGTCACGTGCGATCGAATTGACCGAGACGGTCGATCGTGGTCACAGCTTACCGATGGCGGGAATGGTGGCAGCAGGAACGACCGCGTTGGCTTTCGAGCAAAGTGACCGTGTCGATTTCAGCGGAATGTTCTGCAAGAACGATCGTTTCATCCTGCAGGTGTCGGGCGACTCAATGATCGATGCCCATATCCAAGACGGCGACTTTGTCGTCATCCAGAAACAGGAATCGGCTGAACCCGGCCAGATGGTCGTTGCTGAACTGGCAACGGGCGATTCGACATTGAAGTTTTGGTTCCCCGAAGAAGGTCGCATTCGGCTGCAACCAGCCAACCGCGAAATGGCGCCGCTCTACGTCAGCGACGCCCGAATCGTCGGCGTTGCTGTCGGCGTCGTACGAAACGGCATTTAATCATTTCCGTCTCGTTACCGATCAATTTCACGCGGCTTTCATCGCGAAAGCCGCGTTTTTTGATGCGCTCGCAGCACTGACCTGCGACGTATCCCCCGGGCGTCACGGCCCAAAAATCGGGGTGGCGTCGCTTAAACCTGTCAGTAACTCTGGGCGGTGAATTACTCGTCTGCCGCTCGCAAGAACGGAGTCAAAACGGGTTCGTAGTGACAGATTTCTGAATCTTCGAAGTACAGCGTCAATTCACGCTGAGCCGCTTCGGGTCCGTCGCTGGCGTGAACCAAGTTCATTTGACGGCTGCTGCTGAAATCGCCGCGGATCGTTCCGGCAGCGGCACTCAAACCGTTGGTCGCGCCAAGCATGTCACGAACGACTTTGATCACATCCAATCCTTCGATTGCCAGGGCGACGATGGGTGCCGAGGTGATGAAAGATTCCAGGCTGGGGTAGAACGGCTTTTCAACGTGTTCGGCGTAATGCTGCTTGGACAATTCGGGGGTCACTTGCAACATTTTCATCGCGATGATGTTCAGCCCTTTGGCTTCAAAACGTGCGATCAGTTGACCCATTAGGCGGCGCTGGACGGCGTCGGGCTTCAGCAGGACGAGGGTACGTTGCATCAAATCACTCATCAAAAACGGCTCCGAGAAAGTTAAATTCTGTTGGTTGGCCCGAGATTATTGGTTTTGCATCAATCGGCGCGAAGCGGGGCGAATGGAGCGAACAGCCCGGATTCAGGCGATTTGGCGCCCGCGAGCGGAGCTGATGGTGCCACGAAGGATGACGCAGGATAGACTTTGGGCCGATTGGAAGTCCGACGAGAGTCAGGATTGCTGTTTAGGAAACGATCAGGTCAGGAACCAGGAACGAGCAACCATGAGTGCAGGTGAGCAGCCGACAAGTGAAACCGCCAACGGATCCACCGCCACGGCGGCTTCAGGTGGCGCCGAGAAGACACGCACTTCCGGAGGCCATTCGAAAAAGCGAATCCTGTTGGTGCCCTATCCTAAATTCGTTTTCATGTACCCCACATTGATCGTCTCGTTCATCGCGTCGTTGGTGCTGTGGTTCACCGGCGACACAACGATCAATCCCGCCGAAGATCAAACCGCAGTCATGGTGACCGGGATGTTCCTGGCCGTTTTAATGGCGAACATGTTCGTCATTGTGTTCGACTTCCCGCGGGCCACGTCACTGACGTTGATGTTTGTTGTGACATCGATCGCGATGGGATTGTGGCTGCTGTTCCTATCACGCCCCGGATTGCTGCCTGCGATCGAAGGCTGGGTCCGAGGCATCCGGCCGGTTGCGAACGCCACGTTCTTTATGTGCATGACGATCGGAATGGGACTGATGTACGCCGCGGTGTTTGTCAGCACCCGATTCAATTATTGGGAACTGTCCAATAACGAACTGCTGCACCACCACGGAATGCTCAGCGACCTGAAGCGGTACCCGGCGCCGAATCTGCGCGTTGACAAAGAAATCAATGACGTCTTTGAGTACGCCTTACTTGGTGCCGGTCGCTTGATCCTGCACCCGGCCACGGAAAAACGGGCGATCGTGCTGGACAACATTTTGTTCGTGGGAACCAAAGAAGCTGAGATGACCAAGATGCTCGGCTCGATCAAAGTTCAAATCGGCAACGATAGCAACAGTTAGGCGAGCTGCTTAAACAGAATCTGCTGCGGCATAAGCCCAGCAAATTTACTGCAGCCGACTTGCTTTCCGACGTTCTGCAAGCGGCTGCATCGATTCGGCCAGAGCTTTCAGCGAAACGGGCATTGCGACGTCACGATCGCCCCATTGCTCCCACCATCGCTCGACAGCTGCCGCGCTCTCGTCATCGCCTAGTCGCCATAGCTTGATCGCTTTTGCGACCGGCAGCGTTTGCTGTGAGAAAAGTCCCAAATTACGTGCCGCTCGCAGCACGATTGGAACGGTGCCTAAATCCCAGGGCAGCAGCGAATGTCGACTTGTCCCCGAGCCGAATCCCTCTGGCAAATCAATTGCGGGACGCGGTCCGAGTGTTTGTTCTAAGTGTCGGCCAATGGCGACCTGAGTCGCCAAGTATGCAAGTCGCACCACTTCGGTGACGATCGGGTCGGGGTCGGTCAACATCGCTTCGATCCAGATCCGTCGGCTGCCGGAATCAAACCCGCCGTCGCCACCACGAAACGGCTGGACCAACAAACAGTCGATCGATTCGGGCCACCATCCGTCTGGCGGCGCCGAATGCCAAATCAATTTGGCGGTTTCGATCAGCAATCCTGGTCCATAGGTTTGCCAACGGTCACGTAATGGACCGGCGCGAAGTTTCAGTTGCTCTTGAAGCTTCGGAAAGCGCTGGCCGAGCGCGATCCGGCTGTCTTCTAGTTGGCTTCGAAGTGCCGCAGCGGTCGCTTCGATTTGAAGTTCGCTGCAGCCGGACGTTGCCAGAGCCGCTTCACAGGCCTCTCGCAAGCTTTCACCTGCGGCGACTTCGGCGAACAAGGCTGACCAAAATCGCGACACATCGCCCATCGATGATGCCAAACGCGTATTGATTTGGCTGGTCGGAGCGGCGAGCTTTTCTTCAGTCGCTTTGTCCGTGCATGGCGCTCCGGTGCCAACCACATAGGACGCGTGGATGACGCTTAGCTCGACGGCCGTTTGAAACAGCAGGTTGGACTTTTTCGCCAAAACAAACCCTAGGACTTAGCTCGCGGTGTTGGACGAGATTTGCGACTGGATCCATTGTTCCAGCTCGTCAAAGTCGACGGGGGGTAAATCTGACAAATCGGGGCGCAATTTGACAGCACCGTGCAAATAGACGTGGCGGATGTCAGCCTGCGGTTTCGCCGTGTTCCAGTGCAGCAACACGCGAATGCAGCGTGGCAGGGACCGTTCGACCGAGATCTCGTATCCGCACAACAGTGGGACGCCATCCCAGCCAAGTTGCCGAGCAGCGAGAGCAGGAAATTCGGCCTTGAGGTCTTTGGTGACAGTGAAGATGGCACTGGCGAGATCAGCGGTCTCGATCTCGTTTTGCCGAATCATCAGAGCCAGCAATTGCCGTGTTTTGAGCAGGATTTCGTCTCGGTCGTCGACATCAACTGTGGTCGCCCCGCGAACGCCTCGGCATGCGGTCGTCATTTGGTTTTCCTTTCACTCTCAAGAAGAATGCACATAGTTGGCGATCGTTATTCGCTTTAGCCGTACAAAGCGTTGCCCGAATTGCCTACTATAGCGCAATTAGGCCCCAGCCGATAACCGTGGAGACACGAATGGATTGTTTCTCCGCGTGATTCCCGAACCTGAATCGTTTCTAGCAGTTATGAACGCAAATCGTACGCCCCACCAAGAACGGATTATCAAGAATTACTACCGCAATCGCGACGCGATTGGGATTCAGAAAGCCCAAGAAGCGGTCACGGAGCTGTATTTGAGCGAGGGCACGAAACGTGTGACCGTTTGGAAACGCCTGTGTAGCCACCTGGAAAAGGCTGGCATGACGCCCGAACAGATCGAGCACTTGCGTGAAAAAGACGACCCAGCGTTGGTCGCAGAAGCGCTCTCAAAGATGGCGTAGCGGCAGCGAAACGTAGCGGATCAACCGTCGCAGTGAAGCGACGGGCATCCTGCATCGACAGCGGGACATCGTGTATGTCCGCGCACGCGATGGCATACGCCGTGCGTTCTGAACAAACGCCCAGCGTAGTGGACAAGGCGACAAATCCTTCTTCAGGATCCATCGCCTCGTCCACTCACGTTGTTATCAGCTGATCAGCGAGACTGCTTTTCTTGGGCAGTGGCGGCTTTCAATGCTGCTGCTTCACGCGGCAATTTGAACTCCGGTCGGCCGGGAAGTATTGCACGTCGTCTTGCAAGTAATACGGGCTAGGTAGTGTTTGACCGTTCATCGTGACTTGGCAACCAGTGGCGCCAACCAAGCAGGTGCCGGTGACGATTGCGATTGCGGCGACTCGAGTGATGCGTCCAGAAGTCTGTTTTCGGCTCATGGCTTCCGTGCCTAAGATGGATCTATTCATGTCGGGTCCGCGGTGCGGCTTCGAATCCCGTCAGAACCGGTATCGGATGAATAACCCGCAAAGCTTAACCGGCGCGGTCGATTTTCCCGAAAAGGCCTTGTAATCGGCCCGTTTTGCAAGGCACCGAAGGCCAATCGGGTTCCTCAATCGCGTGGAACCGCGTCCGTGAAACCCGCTCTTGCGCCTTGCGACTGCTCTTTTATTCAAGCGTTGTCGTCGTTTGCAGAATGATTTGGCGAGACGAATCCGGCCATTGAACAAAGAGGTCGAATTCGAGTTTCACTTTCGATTCGATGGTGTTCGCCAATGCATTCAAAACGCGTAGACGATTAAGGTTGGCTTCCAATCGCTTGAACTGGTCGTCAAGCTCATCGATTTTTGCACGAGCCCGCCGCTGCTCACTCGAGTTCTTGTGCTGGAGGTTGTACTCAAGGTTCATTTTCGCGGATTCGGCGGTTCGCATCGCATGATGGGTGGAGGTCATCACTTGCAGCAATCCCGCCCTGGTCAGGCCCTGGAACTCATATTCACGATCAAGCCGGCCTCCGAACACAAATTGCAATTTCAATTCGTTGTCACAGTCGACCTTAATCATCATTTTGATTGCCACGCCTTCGGCTTCTTCTTCTTTCGCCGCAAAGGTCGCGATTGCCAATTGGTCCGTGCCGTTGGTTGGATCAAACGGCTGGTCCCACGACCACTGAATCGTGTCCGGCGCACTAATCCGCAGGTCGAGCTGGGTGTTGGATTTCTGCGTCGGTCCGCCCAAATCCCAACTCGATTTCCACTCAAGAGGATCAAGTGAAAGTGCGAAGGGTGGCGTCTGGATTGACGGTCTGAAGTACGTCGAGGTGCCTTCGGAATCGATCAGACGTCCGTGGAGCATTTGGCGTGAATTGGGATCAGCGGACGCCTTCTCGTCCCAGACGAAGTAGTTCTTCGCATCGTGTTTGATCCAGGCAATCGCTTTCCCAGACTCGGAATCAACGATCATCCGCACCTGTTCGTTGTTTGAATACGGAAGCAGTTCCAACGGCAAAGGCTGGATGAATTCGATCGTTTGATAGGGTGCCGCACTGGATTCGAAAGAGATGGGCGAGAGATCTGTCACCTTCGGTAGATCGAGGAAGCTCTCTTTGCCCGCGACCGTCGGCTGTTGCTGGGAATCGATCGCGGCGGAATCGCGATCGGACATCATCGCCTCCAGCGTTTCCTCGCCTGCAGCAGACCGATCCGACGCAGCTGCCGGATCGAGCGAAATGTCCCCCGGTTTGATCCGCAGTTCATCGAGAGAGATGCCACTGGGTATGATTGACTTGACGTCGATAAGTTGCTCTTCAACGGTCTGAGCCAATCCCAAGATTTCGTCGTCGGTCGTATTTCGCGTCGTATTTCGCGTCGTTTTCGCTGGCGCGTGATTGGCAAAGACGCGGCTCTCGGAGCTGCGAGTGTTGTGACGTTGACGATCGTCGACCTGAACTGCCGCTTGCGGTGTGCCGCTTGACCGGTCCAGCGTTTGCTTGGTTTGTGCGGCAGCATTGTTGCCGAGGTTTGGTGCCGGTCGGGCTTCCGTTTGGCGGACCGGAGTTGACTGAGCCACTGCGGACTGGACTACTTCAGGCTGTGGTTGTCGCTCCGCAACGTTGTTCAACGTGCGACGCGGGGCGTTGGCGAGACGTTCGTGACGCTGAGCCACGATTTGATACCCTGCGAAAATCATAGCGAGGATCACGACGGTCGATCCGACACCAAGAACAAGGTTCCAGTTGAAACGTCGGTCTCGTTCAATCGGCTGCAGCTTGATGGTCTTGGAAGAGTGTGGCTTTGAATCAACGACTTGGACTTTTTCGGGTCCGAAACGCTGCACCAAGGCTTGGGTGAATTGATCCGAGATGACTTTTCGCCGGTCCTTTTCATCGGCCGTCATCAAAGACGTTTCGGTTTCTTCCACCTCATGGCTGACCAAGCGTTTTTGCAAGGTGCCGGCAGACGACGCGACTGGGCGTCGATTGGATTCGAGCGCCCGTGGCGTAACGAGTTCAGCTCGAAACGCGGTGACAAGTGCGGACCGATCACCGGCAGTCAGGTCGCCTGGATCGCCAAGCGGCATTTCCGTGCCGGACGATTCACGCCCTTCCAGATACACCAATTCGCCGTGCTTGGTAAGAAACCAGCTGGAAAGGTCCAGCCGAGGCAAGCGATTGCCATTCGATTGCAGCGTTCGGCAGGCTTCATCGAATCGCGTGCTGATCAGCTCGGCGAGATCATCGGGCGGAACGCCCAGTCGGTTGCGAAGCGACTGAAGTGACTCCAGGAGTTCGCGGTCTTGCGGCGCGAAATCGTCACCCGTTGTCAAGCGAGACGTCACCACCTTGGCGTCGCCAAGCTCGGGGGACGAATTCGTCGAACGGGTATCCATCGCAACTCAACAGGGATCGCTTAATCGGGACCAAATTTCAGTGCATTTCAAGGCCTGCTCAATTGTGCGCCATTGTCAGTGCTGTGTGTCGGGTAATCAAACCCTACAGGCCTCGGGTCCCCCAACGGATCGCAAAAAAAGCGGATGATCAAGGAAAATCTCGTGATCACTACAGATTTCCTAGCTCGTTCTAGTGGAATTTGCCAAACCCCTGGGCCCGGTCGTGCCGATAACTCCAGCTGAAGCGATTGTCTGCATGATGCCGGACGTGACGAACGCAGGGACGCGTTCAAACGCTTGTCATCGTACAGGTCACTTCAAAAACAATGTCCAGGGGGGGAAACCGGGACTGTCAGCGCCGAGTGATCGAAAACTCGATGTCGAGGCGTCCGGTGTATTCGCGCGGGGTGTCATCACACACCAAGCTCGCCCTCCCACCAATTTATCGTGGCTCGGGAGAAACTGACGCAAGTTGCGTTAAATGTGGCTCGGGCAAACGAGCCCAATTAAAGAGGCGGCTGCGACCGCGGAGACGTTTGCGATGCACCGAATGATTCGAAACATGCTTTACAGACCATCTTCAAAACTTCTTTCGCCCCGTGTCGGGACGACGTCGCAAGTCTGCGGAACTGCATGTGCAGTCATGCTGGCGTTGGCGTCCGTGATGACCGCGAGTGCCCAAGGAGTCTCCCAAGCCGGCTACGACTTTGAAGGTAGCGGCTACGTTGTCCCAGCAGGGATGCCACCACTCGGCATGCCTGTCGGCCCAGGCGGAATCGCCCAAGTCGGCTATTGCGACATGGGTTGCGAATCGACAGGAATGATGCCCGCGATGGACCGAATGGTCTGCGGCGCATGTGGCGGTGGCGGCGGATGCGATTGCAACAGCGTCCTCGGCGGCGGTGGCTTGCTCGGCAAACTGCGTGCTGGCGGTGGCCCGGCTTGCTTGTTCTGCCGTGGTGCCGGATGCACCGCTTGCCGCGAGTTGCCCTTCGGCTATGCCGGATCGGTACTTGCTGGTGCCGTGTCGATGCTTCGTCCTTACCAAGAGGCAGGACTTTGTAACCAACGCTGGTACGACATGAGTCTGGAAGGATTGTTCCTGACCCGCACCATCGATGGTGGTGTACCGAACCAAATCACCTCGCAAGGCATCGACGGCCCATCGGTCCTGACTCTTGACGATGTCGGTGAAGACGATCTGGAAGCTGGCGTCCGCGCTTCAGTCGCAATCCTGTGGGGCCCCGGTGGCAACTTCGAAGGAACCTACATGGGCGGCAATGAGTGGAGCGGCACCGCATCGGTGAACGACGCCGGCGGATCGCTATACTCTTTCATCAGCGAGTTCGGTACCGCCCCGTCCGGCGGCTTCGATGACACCGACGAATCGACCACCCAAAGCTTGGTCAGCAAGAGTACTTTTCACTCGGCGGAACTGAACTATCGTCGTCGCACGATGTTCCCCTACTGCCGCTTCCAAAGCTCTTGGCTGGTCGGTCTGCGATACGTTCGCTACGACGACTCGCTGCTTTATTCGGCGACCAATGCCAACGACGCCAACCGATACTTCTACAGTGAAACGAGTGCCAAAAACCACTTGTTCGGTCCTCAAGCCGGTTTCGACTTCTGGTGGAACGTTGTTCCCGGAGTTTCGCTGGGCGTCGGATCAAAAGCGGCTTGGGTTCAAAATGACATCGACCGTCACACGAACATCACCGCCAATTCGCTTGGCATCAACGGCGGATCGGGAACGCTGTCGGACTTCGACCAAGACACCACCGTCATGGCAGACTTCGAACTGAAGATGATCTACCGACTGACCTACGGCTTGACCGTCCGCGGTTCGTACTATGTCCTCGCGATAGACGACATGGTCTACGGCGGACTTGATCGTGAATCGGTCACGAACATCTTCACGACGACCACCGTCGACCGGCCATTCATGTACGACGACCTTGTCCTGCAAGGTTTCACCGTCGGTGCCGAATACACCTGGTAGGCACTTCGCAACGCATCGCGAACAACTAAAAACCCCGGTCGAGTCTCGGCCGGGGTTTTTTCGTTTTGATGGCGTCGTTTATTCCGGCGATTGTTATTTCGCAGTCAGGTCAACCGCAACGATCTCTTTATCATTTCGGATAAACGCGGCGTGGTTCGCATAAGCCGGATGACTCCAAACGACAGGACGTCCGAACGCTTCGCCGGTGGGCTCAACCACCTTCATGCGACCGAGTTCTTCGTAGCCTTTGGCAGTCAGTTTCGCGACCAACAAATCCCCCGTTTCGCTCATCAAGTAGTAGCGATCGGAATCACCGATTTGGGTGATAAACGCTGTTCCATGTTTGATGAACCGTTTTTCATCCGGCTTGGTCGCTTGAAAGGTTGACCACAGTCGATCGCCGTTTTTAGCATCCACCGCAATCAAGTCACCTTGGTTGCAATCGGTGCCATAAACCACGCCGTCGTCAAATGCCGCGGGGGCGTTGCTGCAATGCACGGCGTTTTTTGCTTCGCCACGCCAAAGTTCCTTTGCCGTTGGTGTCGACGAGTCCAATTCGATCATGACCGCTTCTGTATGAATCGAGCTCACATACATTAGATTGCCATCGAAGGCGGGCACTGCTACAGCCATTTCATACGACGGACTCACCGCGATCTCCCAAAACGGCTTCCCCGTTTCAGGATCAAAACTGGTCACGCCTTCTGGATGAAACGAGATCAACTGAGTCGTACCGCCCGCCTGTACCAAAGTTGGCGCACAGTATCCCGCGGGAGTATCTAGGGCTTTCCAACGAACCTCGCCCGTTTTCTTGTCAAACGCGACAAGTCCTTGCCCTTCGCCACCAACCATCGTGTAGACCAATTCGCCATGCACGAGCGGATGACCGGAGAAGCCCCAGATCGGAACATCGGCAGCGAAGTCAGCAACCAAGTTACGTTTCCAGATCACGCTGCCGTCGCTGGTATCCAAGCATGCGAAGTCGCCTTCGGCACCGAGGAAATAGACGCGATCACCATCAATCGTTGGGGTTGCTCTTGGGCCGGAGGGATAGCTGATGTCGTAGGGCCGATCATATGCGTACTCCCAGATCACTTCACCGGTCTGTTCATCGAGTGCCAGCAATCGTTCGCGGCCTTTGAGTTTCGCACGCTGCCCCGGATCGTTGAACAACTGACCGCTGCTGGTCAAATAGTCCGTCACAAATACTTTGCCACCAGCGACCGCCGGTCCGGAGTACCCGGCCCCAACAGGATGTCGCCATTTCACGGGCAGGCCCTCACTGGGGATCTCGGTGACGACACCCGATTCGCGATAAACGTCGTCTCGCTGCGCCCCCATCCAACCTGGCCAGTCATCAGCCGAAGCGGTGTTGGCGACCGACAGCACTGCGGCGCCCAACAACAGGCGAGCACAACTGCGTTTCAAGCGAGCGCTTTTCGCGGTGATTCCATTTCGATTGCGATTCAATCTCATCAGACGCATTTTGGATTGTGGGGGGGATGATTGATGCCGTTTCACCAGCATAGGTGACCCTGCGGGGTCGTGATATCAAAAGATGATACCCGCCAAGCCAAGTCGCCTTTCAGCCACGGGTGGATCGCCGGACGGGAAAAGCTGGCGGGCCACCTTCGAAATTGACCTTTAATCCGCTGGGGGGCGTTTCTAGAATCGCGTTTGCCGCAGCTATGGACGATTCCCGTCGGCGGAAATTTTTACGGAAACAACACACCACAAGGATGAGTGATGGTTCGTAGCTTAGTGATCTTGGGAGCACTCGCGTTTTGCGCGTTCCTGGCCGGATGGTTCACCATCGACCGCAACGAAAAAGAAACAACGATCCGTTTCGATCGCGACGAGATCCGGTCTGACACTGCCAAGGCAATCGAAAAGGGTAAGGAATTCCTGGAAAACCATCGCCAGATGAATGCCGAAGGCGGGCTGGAAAACCCGGCTGGCGAATACCCCCAAGAGTCCTTCCCCAACAACGCCTACCCGGGAACGTCATTCCCCACCGAGTCGCCGTATCCACAGATTGGCGACCAGCAAGCGACCCGTCCGATCCCGCCGTGGGAATTGCCCCCCGGCGGTACCACCACACAGTATTGATTGCTGCGGAACCGATTGCTGCGGATTCACTCCGGCAGCAGCGATCTTGTCAGCGGCGTGACATTGAACAGATGTCACAGATCTATTTGGGACGTTGCGGTTTGGTTTGGTCCACCGCGGCGATCCCTTTTTTCTTTTTTGAAAGAATCGTTTTGACGGTGCAAGCGAGCAGAATGGCGATCATCGCTGATCCTATTGATTGGCGGTAGCGATCCAACGGGGAGGGAAAAAGATCCGCTCGTTCTCGCACGCGAGGGAGGGCAACCCGTTTGAGAACGAGCGGATCTGGCAGTGTGTTCGAATCAAAGTGCGCGCCGGCAGGATGGACGAGACCGGCTTGATTCGTCGTGTTGGCTGAAAGCGTCTTCGAAGCCTTACCTATCGCACCTGCGATTCGTCTTGAGTTCCACGAATTCGGGCAATCTCAATCACGTCATCGACACGATGGTTTAGGTCATCGATCACACTTTGGGCCACGTCGACCCACTGCAACAAAGTGGCACGTGCTTGGGCGAGCTGTGCCTCGTCGAAGGGCTCCGCATTCCCTTCGGTTTGGGCTACCTCGGCAACGCCGGGAATCTGCTCGGCGGCCTCAGCCCGTGCCAACAATTTCACTCCGCTGCCCACAATTGGGTTCACCGGTGCAGGTGCCGCTGGCCAAACTTGTGCCAACTGCACGGCAAACTCAGAAGCCGCTTCGTCACCGCTCACCACGAGCGATGCGAGATGACTTCCCATGCGATGGGGGCGAAGACTTTGGCTGACGCGTTGCTGCAATCGGGCAGCCTGGTCAGCTTTGCCAATCAATTCGTCCAACCAGCATTCTGGCGACCCGATCAATGCGACGGGTTCGGTGGTCGGAACGGTGGTGCTTTCAGCGACGGCTTCGATAGGTGCCGTCATCGTTTCCGATTTGACGATTTGCGTCAGGGTGTCTTCGACCGGGGCAGGCAAAAGTCGACGTTGCCACGATGGGACGGCTTGATCGGCTTTCGGACTCCAGCCGGCTTCACACTGTTCCGCAAATGATCTGAAGCATAAGGGTTGCCGGTTCGGAGACAGCATCGTGTCCATCCAAACCAACTTGGGCGCGTCGGTCACCACATCGATTTCGATGTCTGCTTCGTTGGTAACGACGTGCTCAGCTTGTTCGGCCTTATCCGCTTGTTCGTTTTTCGGCAACACGTCGGCCTGTGACGTATCGGCCAGCGAAGCGACGATCAATTCCGGGTGCTCATCGATCGGTGCGACAAACACCTCGGCGACCAAATCTTCTTCCGCCATATCGTAGGAAGCGAAGGCCTCTTCGATCGTGAAGATCAATGGCGCGGTGCCGAGATGCGCCACGACCGCTGCGTTTGGCTCTTCTTGAATGGGCGTTGTTTCAACAATCGCCAACACGCCTTCGCTCGCGAGGACGTTTTCTTCGGCTGCGACAGCAAGGCTTGCCTGCTGCTCGGCAACGAACGCCGCAAAGTCATCCAGGTCGAGTTGTCCGATGAAGGACTGTGTTTGTGTCAGCCATTGTTTGAACGCCAGCACTTCAGCCGTTGGAGTTGCGACATCTGATGCTTCGACAACTGCGAAGTCGGTGGTGACATCACCGCAAGCCGGTTCAACTTCACAGGTGCTGTAGGTTGGGCCGACCATCGCGAAGGGTTCAGTCCAGTGCGTGAACGGCACCGGTGTTCCGGAAGACGCCGCCGCGACAATCGCTGCGACAGCGGCGTTGAAGTCACTTGCCGTGCGGGAGCTTTGAGTGCTCTTGGTGGGAGCCGGCGTGAAATCGGCCGATTGTGGAGCAACCTTTGCGGCTGCGATTGAGGGGAGGTCTTTGAGCGTACCCTGCAGCCATTTCTCATAGTTACAGGTATCGATAATCAGTTCCTTTCCGACCGTGATGGTCAAGAAGTGTGGGACGAGTGCTTTGGAACTTTTGGTGATCGAAGAGGGAGGTTGAACGGGATTGGCTTCGACTGTCTTAGTAAGGTCGTCGACCCAGCCACACAGTTCGCTGTCATCATGCAGTGTGTCATTCACTTGCATCGCGATACTGTCGTGAGTGTCTTCGGCCTGTAATTGGCTCGGCCGATAGACGGCGGAAGTCGACGCTGCGACTAAACAGAAGAGTGCGAAACGGCGCAGCTTTTTGCGGATACTGTTTTTTATGGTCATCGTGACGTTACTCCTTCCAGGACTAAACCGCAGCGATACTCCTGCAAAGACTTCTTTGTCTTTGAAGATTGGCGTCGGAGGGATGGCAATCAATGGCGAACGGGGCGGCCGATTCAGAGACACGGCCGCAGCCGAGTTCCATCACTCTGAGTCGATTTCCGTTACCGAGATTGCAGACGCTAATGATCGCGTTTGCGGAGTCCTTTCCTTTGTAAACGTGTGGTTGGCGAGTTGGCGGGGCGGTCCACTAGGAAAGAATCTCTAGGGGACCAGTATGTGGTCTCGCAACAACGTGAAATAAAAAGACGGCTCACGCTGGCGTTTGGCAAGACGCCTGATTGCGGGACAGAAGCAGGTATCGGAAACTTTGACGGCTAGGCTCTCCGGTCCGGTCAGTAAAAAAATGACATTGTGCGAAATGGCATACGGTTGCGCCGACCGTCCGTGTCGAATCATCTGGACCCGTTGTCACTGTGAATAAACATCAGTGTTCAAGTGAATCGTTAAAGGAGAGCTCGAATCGGTGACACCCAAGTTGTTTCCGAGCGCTCGGTTGATCGCGAGCTGGACAGTGCCTATTAATGAGTGTGCCGCCAACAGTGCGGCTAAAGGATTCTGAGGCCATGGCAGCAACGTTGTTGCTTTCTGCGTAAGGAGCGCAAGACGGGCCAGCGGGATCGCACCCATCCATGAGGGTGTTTGTTCCGCAAGACGCAATCGACTGATGCAACCGTAATGGCATGCATCAAGACATAGCGATCACAGCATTTAATGTGATTTCCCGTCGGACGGTTTTTTGACCGGGCATCTTTTGTGACCTATATTCGCTTGACCGCTCGTTCTGGGTGTCGAGCGCGGTCCACTTTCGGAAGCGGTTTTGCTTTGCTTTCGATCGTATGTTCCCTCCCTCCAGACACCAGCACGAGCCCCTTCAGCATGCCACTATTCGCACGGGTCGGTTTGTCACGTTTGGCTTGTAAACCATTCGTATCATCTGAAGACGAACATCGCGCAGCCTCGGCCAGAACGTCCCTTCGAACGAAGTTGTTCTTGACCGGTGCTGTCTTGTTCGGCGGCATCGCAACCACCGTTGATGCTCAAGAACCTTCGATGCAGCCACTACCGGCGGCCGTCGAATCGGCAACCGACATCGAAGCGGACCCGTTGAATATCGTGCTCGAAGAAGGCGCGTCGCTTGAGATCGGACGCCGCTGGGCCGAAGCGATTCGCCACTACGAAAAAGCGTTTCGTGACTTCCCCAACTCGCGTCAAGTCTATCAGCGACTGATCATCTGCCGATTGCACGCGGACGTGAACCGCCGCTATCGAGATCGCAGTTTTGTCGATTCAGTCCATCAGATGACCGCGGCGCAGGCATTGGATCTGTATAGCGAAATCCTTGCCAACCTAGAAACACACTACGTCGAACAAGTCGATTGGTCTCGTGTGTTCCTGCATGGTACGGCAGCACTCGAGATCGCGCTCACCGAAAATCGTTACCTCGGTGACGTGCTGCCGAGCGCCAACATGGAAGCGGTTCATCAGTTTCAACAGACCATCCACCGACGCATTTCCAACCGTCCAACCGACGGGCGTCACGACCTGCGAGCTTCGGTTGCGACCGTCGCCGAACTGGCACGCAACGAAATCGGATTGAACCCAACCGCTGTGGTGTTGGAATACGTCAGTGGCGCAGTCTCGACGCTTGACCCCTACACACGCTTGCTGTCCGGCGACCAACTCGATGACATGTTCTCGAACATCGAAGGCAACTTTGTCGGACTTGGCGTCGAGCTACGTCCTAGCACCGATGCCCTCGAAATCCTTTCCGTCATCCCCAACGGCCCGGCCGAAGAAGCTGGCTTGAAAGCAGGCGACCGAATCGTTCGCGTCGAACAAGCCGATACACGCACCGGCAAGCCCGAAATCGCCGCAGACCTGTTGCGTGGCCCTGAAAACACGTTCGTTTCGATCTCGGTCGAATCCGTCGACGGGCTACAAAACGACCATCGGATTGCTCGCCGCCGCGTTGAAGTGCCTTGTGTTGAAAACGCCCACATTTGTGATCCGATCAACGGCGTCGGTTACCTGCGTCTGACCAACTTTCAGAAAACGACCCCACGTGATGTCGAACGGGCAATCTGGGATCTGCAGCAACAAGGTATGCGTTCGCTGGTCATGGATCTTCGCGGCAACCCAGGCGGGCTTTTGTCAGCCGCAGTCGACATTGCCGACCGCTTCTTGAGCCAAGGCCGGATTGTGACCACTCGCGGCCGCAACTCACGCGAAAACTTTGACTATGTCGCCCACCGTACCAAGACACTCAGTTTTCCTCTGGCTGTCTTGATTGATGGCGACAGCGCAAGTGCCAGCGAAATTTTCGCCGGTGCGATGTCCGACTCCGACCGGGGTGTCATCGTTGGCCAGCGAAGCTACGGCAAAGGAAGCGTGCAAGGAATCTTCCGCATGCAGGCAGCCAAGTTCGGCCTGTGCCTGACAACGGCGAAGTTCTATTCGCCCAGCGGAACCGCAATCAGCCAACGCGGCGTGTTCCCAGATTTGGTGGTCGACTCGAACTACATTGCCGCTCGCCCGAACGACAACGGCGAAATCGTCAGCGATCTGGACGACCTAGTCTTGCAAGAAGCGATCGGTCACCTCGCCAACCAAAAACAGCTGATCAGTCAGCGAACTCGATAAACCTTCTCGGCCCTTCGCGTGCGGCTTCTGTCAGGGAAGCTTTGCCGCCGCGATCTCTTGGCCTGGTTCGCATCTTTGGCGGACTGTCTTCCGTTGTAAGCTCGCCTAGCTTCAACATTCTTCCGGCCGGGGACCAACCCCACCATCTCTAATCGATCCGTTGCCCCCGATTGCAACGAGCCGTTCGCCGATTCGCTACAATCGATACCAAGCAAATTTCGCGAGTCATTCGCGTGATGCCGGGGTTAGAACGTCTAGAAACGGTCTGATGATATCGAGATGAGGTTGGATTGATTAGTTCATCGAAACACCATTCGGCAAGGCGATCTCGATGCGCACCATCACGCCATTTGACTTGGATGATCGGGGCCGCCGTTTTTGTCGGTTTGTCTGCGTTGCCGCCATCGATGTCGATTGCCACGCTAAAGGCCGCAAATTTTTCGGAAGTTGAAACGCTCTTTCGAACCGGCAAAATCGATGAAGCCCAGGAACTTGCTGCCGCCGAAGTTGAAAGAGGCGTTTGGAATCGACGCTGGAGTGAATTGCTGATCGAGTGCCAATTGGGCAAGGGTGAATACGCCGACGCGTTGACCACCTATCAAGATGCGATCAAGCGGTACCCCACCAGCTTGCCATTGCGAACCCTGGGTATTCGTGTCGCCCAGTACAACGACCTGCCAGATCAGGTGGCAATCGAAAAAGCGTTCATTGAACGGTATCTCGAAACAGGTCAACTGCGGTATGCGACCGCCGACACCCTGATCGCCGCCGGTCGTTTTTTCTCCCGCAACGGCATCGATGCCCGGATCATCTTAAAATCGTTTTACGATCGTGTGCTGGAATCCGATCACGACAACTTGGACGCGCACATCGCAACCGCCGAGCTTGCGATCGACAAAGGTGACTTCAAAGTCGCAGCCGATTCGGTGATGAAAGCCAAGCGGCTGGAAATCAGCGACGCCCGTCTGGAATACCTGCTCGCACTCGCACTCGCGCCGACCGACTCAACGGCATCGGCATTGGCGCTCGCGCAAGCTCTCGAACTGAATCCCAGCTACGCTCCAGCATTGACGCTGAAAGCGGAGAAAGAGATCGATCGCGAGCTTTATGACGATGCGAGGAAAACGATCGACGCTTTGTTTCGATTGAATCGTCACGATGAAAACGCTTTTGCCCTATCTGCCGTGATCGCCCACGTCGATGGCGACTACGAGAAAGAGCAAAAGCTGCGTGACAAGGCACTTGCTCATTGGACGACCAACCCCAATGTGGACTACCTGATCGGACGAAAACTCTCCGATAAATATCGCTTCAAAGAAGGCGCCGAGTATCAGCGCAATGCACTGACGTTTGACCCAGATTTTATCCCGGCAACGTTTCAACTTGCCCAGGATTTGCTGCGTCTTGGCGACGATGACATCGGCTGGCAACTAGCCAACGAAGTCAACAAACAAGATCCGTACAACGTCGTCGCGTACAACTTGATGACGTTAAAAGATCGCACGGATGGATTCGAAACAATCGCGGCAAGTTCTGCCAAACAAGTGACGCGGGACTTTTCCGAGCCCGGCGAAATCCTGTTGCGAATGGATCCCGAAGAGCGAAGGGTCTATGGCGATGCCGCAGCCGAAATATTGGCCGAAGCCAAACGGGTACTGTGCGAGAAGTACTCGATGGAGCTTCGACGGCCCGTGATCGTCGAGATTTTCCCCAAGCAAAGCGACTTCGCAATTCGCACCTTCGGCTTGCCAGGGGGCGAAGGCTTTCTAGGCGTTTGCTTTGGCCACGTGATCACGGCCAACAGCCCGGCGTCCGGTGGTGAGCGTCCATCGAACTGGAAATCGGTGCTGTGGCACGAATTCTGTCACGTGGTCACACTGACCAAAACCAACAACCGAATGCCGCGTTGGCTAAGCGAAGGCATTTCCGTCTACGAAGAATTGCAACGTGACTCTCGCTGGGGTCAATCGATGACAGCTCGCTATCGCGAAATGATCATGGGCGATGACTTCACTCCAATTTCAGAACTCAGCAGTGCTTTTCTGTCGCCGCCGTCGGGTGAACACCTGCAATTCGCGTATTTCGAATCTTGCTTGGCGGTCGAGTTTATTGTCGGCCGTTACGGCGCAGACGCGCTGAACGCAATCCTGGACACGCTGGGCGAAGGCGTTCCGATCAACACCGCGTTGGCCAAGCACACCGATCCGATCGAGCGCCTTGAATTGGCCTTTGCCGAATTCGCACAAAACAAAGCGACTGCGTTCGGTGAGGGTTTGGAATTTGATCGTCCCGAATTTACCGGGGCAACGCCTCGCGAAGAAATGAATCAGTGGGCCGAGGACCACCTCGATAACTACTGGGCCCGAATGTCATTGGCGCGTCGCGAGATTGGTCAACGACAATTTGAGGCGGCAATAGAACACTTGAAATTCCTGGCGGATCACGGTGCCGCGACCGGCGAGCGCGACGGCGTGTTGGAACTGCTTGCGGAGTGCTACCGCGAACTTGACGATGCCGACCAAGAACAACAAGCGATCGCAAACTGGTTGGAGCAGTCCGCCGATGCGTTGCCCGCTTTGATAAGAAAGATGGATTACTCCGCCGAACAGCGTGACTGGGACGCGGTCTTGAAAGCAGGTGACCAAGCCCTAGAAGTGCAGCCGTTTTTAGCTGCGGTCCACCGAGGAATTATCAAAGCGAGTCAGCAAGCGGAACGTCCCGAAGAATCGATCCCATCGCTGAAAGCACTCCAAGAGCTCGATCCGGTGGATGTGGCGGGGCTGAACTATCAACTTGCGGTTGCCTATCAAAGTCAAGGCGACCGCGACGCCGCGGTTACTCACGTGGTCGACGCACTGCTTTTAGCCCCACGCTATCGCGACGCCCTCAAACTGCTCGCCGAACTTCAATCGCCAGTGAACTCTGAAGCCGACAATGCGACGGCGGAAGATCAAGTCTCATCGGAAGAAACCGATTCTTCGCCAGAGACTGACTTGCCCCCCGAGCCTGACCTTGAGGACTCGCCCGAGGAAACCCAAGCGACCGGCGAATCAGACACAGAAAATCAATCCAGCGAGGAGGAATCGAGCCCATGAGCCGTCGACGCTTTCTCATCACCAGTATCGCACTGGCAGTCGTCGTGTTGCCCGCGATTGTTGTCGCCCAGCGTTTTCGTCGTGGCGGGTTTCGCGATATCCAGTACAACCGCAATGGTGTCCCGGTCTGGGAAGTAGACAAGAACTTTCCCGGCGATTTATTTACGTTCGCACGCGTGCGTTATGACTCGTACTCAGGCCGCGGCGGCGGGGGCGGTTGGGCAACCGACTATCCCGATAGCGATTTGAATTTCTCGCTACGTTTGCAACAGCTGACAACGATCAAGGTGAATCCGAATCCGGTTATCGTTAACTTGACCGATGACAATCTTCGTGATTACCCCTTTCTGTACATGATCGAACCAGGCGGACTGTCATTCAGTGAAGCGGAAGTCGTCGCCCTGCGTGACTATTGCTATAGCGGTGGTTTCTTGATGGTGGATGACTTTTGGGGTGACACCCAGTACGAAAACTTGGAATGGGAACTCGGCCGAGTCTTTCCTGATCGCCGGCCTCAAGAGGTCCCTTTGTCGCACCAAATTTTTCACAATGTGTATGACATGAAAGAAAAACCGCAAGTGCCATCGATTCACTCGGCACGCTACGGCGTTTCCTGGGAAAGCTCTCGTGATGGCAGCGACACCTCTGTCCCACACTACAAGGCGATCTACGACGACAAAGATCGCATCATGGTTTTCATTTGCCACAACACCGACCTCGGCGATGGGTGGGAACGTGAAGGTGAAAACCGCGACTACTTCACCGAGTACTCGGTCAAAAAAGCCTATCCGATGGGCATCAACATCGTCACCTATGCGATGTCCCACTAGCGAATCGCACCCTTTCCGTTTTGCGTCTTTCAGTCCCACGCCTTCGAGTCGTTGCCGATGACTTTAACCGAACCGAATCTAGCTTCACAAATCCAAGACGCACGCGACCGGATTGTCGGCGAATTATCGAAAGCGATCGTTGGCCAACAAGAAGTCATCGAACAGCTTTTGATCAGCCTGTTTGCCGGTGGCCACTGCTTGATCACCGGGCCGCCCGGCTTGGCGAAAACGTTGCTCGTCCGCAGTGTCGCACAGATCTTTCACTTGGATTTCAGCCGGATTCAGTTCACACCGGACCTGATGCCTGTCGACATCGTCGGCACTGAAATCTTGGAAGAAACCGACCATGGACATCGGGCCTTGTCGTTTGTCAAAGGGCCGGTCTTTGCCAACGTCATTCTGGCCGACGAAATCAACCGTACACCGCCGAAAACGCAAGCCGCGATGTTGGAGGCGATGCAGGAACATCAGGTCACCGCGGCTGGCACGCGCTACGAGCTTCCGCAACCGTTCTTTGTGCTGGCGACACAAAACCCGATCGAAATGGAAGGCACTTACCCGCTGCCGGAAGCACAGCTTGATCGATTCTTGTTCAACGTCCGGATCGATTACCTGCCCGCCGAAGACGAACTGTCGGTGGTCATGCGAACGACCTCAACAAAGCCCGAACCGATTCAACCGCTCTTTAGCGGCGAAGACGTTTTGCGATTTCAGTCGATCGTCCGCGATGTACCAATCGCAACAGCGATCGCCGAATACGCGGTGCGTCTGGTCCAGGCAACTCGCCCTGGTCGAACCGGAACGCCTGAATTTGTCAACGAATGGGTGGGCTGGGGTGCGGGTACCCGAGCGAGCCAAACGTTGGTGCTCGGCGCGAAAGCACGCGCACTGCTGCTTGGGCGAGCACACGTTCAAACCGAAGACATCGTCGCGCTCGCACACCCAACCCTTCGGCACCGTGTACTGCCAACCTACAAGGCCGAAGCCGAAGGTGTCACGATCGAACAAATCATCGACAAGCTGCTCGAGACGGTTTCTAAACCATGACATCTGATCCAGCCGCTTCTGGTAACACTTCGCCAGGGCGTCCGAGCGCGGGCGTCGACCCCGATACCTTGATGCGAATCAAGAGTCTGAAGCTGCGCGCGAAGACCGTCGTCGAAGGGTTCTTTTCGGGACTACACCGCAGTCCGACACATGGCAGTTCGATCGAATTCAGTGAATACCGCGCGTATGTACCAGGCGACGATTTGCGGAGCTTGGATTGGAAACTGTATGCACGCAGTGACCGTTACTTCGTGAAGAAATTCGAAGACGAAACCAATCGGCGATGTTACCTGATCGTCGATCAAAGTCGCTCAATGAGCTTCGGTTCGCTCGAGTACAGCAAAATTGACTATGCGCGAACCGTTGCCGCGACGCTGGCCTATTTCCTGACGACCCAACATGACGCCGTCGGTGTGTTGACGTTTGATGTCGAAATCGGCGACTTCGTTCCGGCCAAGATTGGCGCAAAGCATTTCCATCAAATCCTTGTCGAACTTTCGCGGCCAGCGGAAGGACGCGGGACCGATATTGATGCGCCGCTGCGTCAAGTCGCTTCCTTGGTCCCACGCCGGGGACTCGTGATCCTGATCAGCGATTTATTGGCGCATCCTGATACGCTGCAAACACAACTGGCGTCCCTGCGTGCACGTGGACACGAGGTGGTGCTGCTGCGTGTACTAGACCCATCGGAACTGGACCTGCAACTTCAATCGCCGTCGATGGTCCAGGATATCGAAACGGGCAAACAGATCTACGTCGATCCGGAGTCGGCAAAAAAACGGTACCAGGAACAATTTGAGCAACACCGTCAGCAGGTGCAAACGATCTGCAGCAACACCGGTGTCGGATATTACGAAATGTCGACCGACCAGCCACTCGATCGAGCATTGTCAAGTTTGATCGATGCCAGAAATCGATTGGGCGGTGGTGGGAACCGGGCGATGAACGGGGGACGGCGCCGATGAGCTTCCTGACCCCTCTGTATTTTCTTGGCGCCCTCGCGGTTGTCGGGCCGATCTTGTTTCACTTGATCCGCCGCCAACCCAAAGGCGAGATCCAGTTCAGCTCCTTGATGTTTTTGGAGTCCAGCCCGCCGCGACTGACACGGCGAAGTCGCCTGGAGAATCTGCCGCTGCTGCTGATCCGCTGTCTGGCGATCGGAATGCTGGCGTTCGCGTTCGCGCGCCCGTTCCTTCCGTCGACCGAATCGGAAACGCTTGATGGCGTTCAAGAGGCGACGGTCGTTTTGGTCGATCGCAGCGCCAGTATGCGGCGTGAAGGTATCGCTGACGCGGTACGTCAAACCGCAGACGAAATCATCGATCAATGCGACGATGACACGCTGATTGCCGTCATCGCATTTGATCGGCAAACCGATGCAATCTTGTCGCTACAGGAATCGGCGGGCCTACAATCGGCGATGCGAAAAAACGCAGCCAAGGATGCGGTTCGTCGAATCGAACCGACTTGGTTAACAACCGATATCGGACAAGCATTGCGTTACTGCGCCGATTCGGCAGCGCTGTTGGACATGGATGATAAAACAGCTCCGTCGGGTTCCGAAAGCGACAACATCGTATCGGGTGGACGCGCAGCGATTCGTACCCGCGTCGTTTTAATCAGTGACATGCAAAGCGGCGCGAACATTGATTCATTGCAAGGCTACGATTGGCCAGAGGACGTTTGGCTAGAATCGAAATCAATCAATCTGTCCACTTCGGGAAATGCATCACTCCGGATGATTCCACGGAGCCTGGAACGTGGAATCACAGAATCCAATGACGACTCAGGCAACACCGTCCGTGTCGAGGTTCGGCATGATGACGGGCCAAGTCAATCATCGACTTTCCGCCTTCGTTACGAAGGTCAAGACGCGGATGCCGCGGTCGTTCAAGTCGGTCCCGGTCAAACGCGTTACTTTAACGTTCCACTTCCCCCTGCCGGACAGAGCAATGCCGGACAGGGCAACGCTAACGGTACCGCTGTTTTGAAATTGGTCGGCGACAACGATCCCTTTGACAATACCCATTACTTTATTCGTCCTCAAAAAGCGACACAGCGTGTGCTTTTCCTCGCGGGCACGGATTCAAATCCGGACCAACGAGAACGTCTGTCGTTTTATCTCAGCCAATTGCCGTTCAGCGATACCTCGCGTGAGATAACGTTTGATGTCGTTGATGCGGCGGAATTCCGTGACAGGCTGAATGCTGATGCGATCCCCTTTGCCGTTGTTCCTGCAGCGAGTCTTGACGAATTGGATAGCGTGGCGGTTTCGGGCTATCTGAAATCCGGTGGGCATCTGCTCGTGGTCCTCGATCGCCCGGTCAGCGAGGTCGCCGTGAAGTCGCTCGCAGCACTGTTTGAAAGCCCCGAGATGACCTTAGAATCATCCGAGAAAGACGGCTTCCGACTAATAGCGTCGGTTGATTTCGATGCCCCGCTGATCCGACCGCTCGCTGATCCTGGTGTCAACGATTTTTCATCGATCAAGGTTTGGCAACACCAAGTCATAGGCGGACTGAGCGACAGCACGAATGTCACATTGCGTTTGGATGACCAATCACCCTGGCTCATCCACCGTGATTTCGTCTCTCAAGACACCGCGTCCGGACAACTATGGTTGCTGACATCAGGTTGGCAGCCTTCGCAAAGTCAATTTGCTTTATCGACCAAGTTCGTTCCGATGATCCTCGGCATGATCGCCCCCAACCGAACGTTGGTCCCACAATCCTTGTTGGTTGGAAGCCAACTTGGCGACGAAACCGATTCCGATGGTGCCCCCGTTCTCACAACCAAACCTGGATTCGTGTCTTCCGCCGATGGCGTTCCGTTCGCAGTGAATTTGGACGCGGCAGAAAGCGAACTGACACCGATCGATTTGAATCGGTTCAGCAGTCTGGGCGTGACCGTTTCGTCACCCGAATTGCTGGAACAGGATCGGCAAGCCGAGCGTGCATTGCGTGACGTCGAACTGGAAGCAAGGCAGGGTTGGTGGCAGTGGTTGATTGTGGCGACGATGGGGCTGGTCGCTATCGAAACACTCCTTTCCGCAAAGGGAACGACGAGCCATGAGTGAAGGATCGATGAACGAAGGGCGATTCGAGATCAACGACTCGACGCGGTTTGACAATCGGGCCGGGATCGCGGAACGTCAACTCGCCCGAATCCGGCGCGAGGTCAGACACGTCACAACGCGGCTTTGGTCGCGAAGCTTTTGGTCGTTTTTGACCGTGTTTCTGATCGTCTGCTTGTGCTTGCTATGGATGACCGTGCAGGTCGAACGCGCCGGTCAAGTTCCCTCACAATCACTGTGGATCGTCATGGTGATCGGCAGCGTCATGTCGGTTGTGGTCGCTTGGGCGTATGCCAGCCGGATGACCAAAGATACCGCGGGGATTGCTTCAAAGATTGAATCTAAGTTTCCTTCACTCGGCGAGCGTCTGATCACGACGTCTGAACTCGAAGACAACACCGTGGATCGACCGCTTGCTCAGTTGTTGATCGATCAAACACACGACCACTTCCGGTCTCACGACTGGCAAAGTGTTGTGTCCTCAGGGTCGTTGTGGACCGCAAGGCTGATCGGACTCGCCGCATTCGCTGGTGTCTTGTCGTTTTCGGCATTTCGAAATCGCGTCGACGATCGGGCGACCATGATTTTATCTGCTGAAAAAGAAGCTCTCGCAAAACAGCAAGTCATCGTTGTTCCGGGCAATACCGAAGTCGAGCGGGGGACCAGCTTGGTCGTCAGTGCCGAATTCAGCAGGAACCTGCCGGAACAGACCTACTGGGTGATGTATGAGCCCGGCCAAGAAGTCTCGCCGGATACTCAGATCTCTCGTCTTCCGATGAAGCAAACGATGAGCGACCCGATCGTTGCGGCGTTTCTGCCATCGGTCGAACAAAAGATGCTCTACCGAATCGAGAGCGATGGCTGGACAAGCGAGACGTATTCGATCGACGTGTTCGAATTTCCCCAGCTTCGACGTAGCGATGCCCTCCTCCGCTATCCAGCCTATACGGAATTGCCTGACCGCGACGTGGAAGACACCTTGAAAGTCACCGTGGTCGAAGGCACCAATGTCACTTGGCGACTGATTCTGAATAAGCCTGTCGCGAGCTGCAGGTTAGACGCGGCCAAGGCGGGAGCATCAATCGAATGCAACCTTGCCGACCAGCCTGCCGAATCGTCGGTCTCGCTGATGGGCGACTATGTGATCTATGAAGCAAAACTGCACGCAACCGAATCTGCTGACTTTGTTTTGAACCTGACCGACAGCGAAGGACGTCAAAACAAATTCCCGCCGAAGATCTCTGTCAAAGTCCAACCCAATAAACCGCCATCGATGGATTTGGACCAGGCTCGCGACGTCACCGTGTCGGCGCTCCAGGAGTTGGAACTGTCGGCAAGTGTGCGTGACGATTTCGGCGTCACACGCACCGGCCTTTCTTACTTGCGTGAATCCGATGACGAAGTTGAAGTCGTGCTCGCAAGCGAGGTTGCACGCAATACGAAACAAAAGGTCCAGCATCTGTTGGACTTCGAAGCGATGCAGGCCGAGGTTGACGATTTAGTGTCGTTCTACTTTTGGGCCGAAGATTTGGATGCGGACGGCAATCCCCGTCGGACTGAAAGCGACTTGTTCTTTGCCGAGGTCAGACCGTTTGAAGAGATCTACCGTCAAGGCGATCCGCAAAGCGGCAACCAAAGTGATCCATCCCAACAGCAAGGGCAGCAAGGTGGTGCTGGGCAACAAGCCGAAGAACTGATCAAGGTTCAGAAGCAAATCGTTGCCGCAATCTGGAATCAAATCCGCGACCACTTGAGTGGAAAGATTGTTGCCGAGGAAGACATCGATGTGATTGGGGAGTCACAGGCATCCGCGCTCGAGCAATTCAACGAGGTCGCATCAGAAGTTTCCGACGACAAATCAAAAGCCTTTGCCGCTGAAGTGATCGAGAAGATGAAGGCGACGATCGACACGCTTGCATCGGAAACAGAACTTGAAGATCGCCTTCCGGCTGCGAGACGTTCGGCACAAGGTGCACTCTCTGGGCTAATGAAATTGCGTGCCCGCGAGTTCGAAATCACACGGGGGCAGCAACAGCAAAGCCAAAGCAGTTCGAGCAGCAGCAACTCGTCTCGACAACAACAAATCAACGAATTGGAACTTGACCAAGACGAAAGTCGATACGAAACCCAGCAACAAGCACAAGCGGAAACCGAACAGCAACAACAAGCTGCCGAAGATCGGCAAGTTCTGAGCCGGTTGCGGGAACTCGCCCGACGTACCGAAGACTTGATGGAAGAGCTTGCCAAACTGCAATCGGCGCTCGAACAAGCGGACGACGAGCAGGAGAAAGAAGAGATCGAACGACAGCTGAAACGACTGCGTGAGCAACAGCAAGAATTGTTGCGAATGTCAGACGACTTGGAATCACGAATGCGTTCGGAAGAGAACAGCGAGCGAATGGCCGAGCAAGCTGACCAGTTACAACAGTCGCGTGAAAATTTGCAGCAGGCGAGCGAGGCGACAGAGCAAAATGACGCTTCAAGCGCATTGGCATCCGGCCGTCGCGCCGAACAGCAACTCGAAGAGCTGACCGAAGATTTCCGCCAGCGGACCGCGAACGCGTTCGATCAACAAATGCGCGACATGCGTGACGAAGTCAGCGAACTAGAAACGGAGCAAGAACGCATCGGACAATCGATGCGTGAACAAGTTGATGAAGCGACACCGGGGCTTCGCGGTGACGAAACAACGGATGCGTCCCCCGAACGTCTCGAACGCCAAGCCGAACGCTTGACCGAATTGTTAGAGCAAATGCAACAGACGGTCGAACAGGCGAGTGAGTCAGAACCGCTGCTCGCAGAAAAGCTTTACGACGGATTTCGCGAAGCCCGACAATCGCAAGCGGAACGCCAACTTGAGAATGCCGCTGAATTGGTGCGGCGGGGCTTCATGCCACAGGCACAACAGTTTGAACAAGAAGCTTCCAAGGGGATCGAAAGCCTTCGAGAAACGATTGACGAAGCGGCGGATGCAGTTCTCGGTGACTCCACCGAAGGGCTTCGACGTGCCGCACAACAACTCGAACAACTTCGCGAAGGCGTCCAGGAAGAATTAGAACGAGAGGCCGGTATCCAAAACCCCGACCAAAACGATACGTCCCAACAACAGGGCCAACAACAGGGCCAACAACAGGCCAACAACAAGGCCAACAACAAGGCCAACAACAGGGCCAACAACAAGGCCAACAACAAGGCCAACAACAAGGCCAACAACAAGGCCAACAACAAGGCCAGCAACAAGGCCAGCAACAAGGCCAGACAACAAGGCCAGCAACAAGGCCAAGGCGGCGGAATGCAGGAGTCCTCTCAACAGACAGAGCAGGCTGGTCAGAACCAAACTGGACAAGGGCAGTCCGGTGAGCGAACCCGCCCGGGGCTACGAGAATCTGACCAAGAGGGACAGGGCCAACCGGGGCAACAACTATCCGGCAACAACCGTTTTGCCGCCGACTCACCTTCGGAGTCTGGCCCGATTGGTCCATTGACCGGAGACTTTCGCGAATGGTCCGATCGGATGCGAGACGTCGAAGAAATGGTCGATGATCCTGAGCTACGCGCTCAAGCAACCACGATTCGCGATCGTGTCCGACAAATGCGATCGGAGATGAAGCGTCACGGCGAAACCCCACAATGGGACTTGGTCGAGGACATGGTGGCAAAACCGCTGCGTGAACTGGAACGAGAGGTCCGGGCCGAACTGCTTCGTCGAACCGCCGGCAAAAACGAACTAGTGCCGATCGATCGCGATCCGGTTCCTGCCGAATTCGCAGATGCTGTGCGTCGCTACTACGAAAATCTCGGCAGCGCCCGTGCCGAATCGAATGAAACGGAGTCGCGACGGTAATGATCTTGGCAGAATTCGTCATCGGTTCTCCCCAATGGATCGCACCAGCGGTCATCGGTGGAACGGTCTTAACGCTGATGGTGCTTCTGAATGAATCGCGTTCTAAACGACGCGATGGGCTCGGCGTATTCGGTGTGCTATTAAAGCTGGCTGCGATCGCGATGCTTGCGGTCTGTTTGGTCCAACCGATGCGACGCGATCAACGTCCGCGCCCGCGAGCAAACTTGCTGCCGATCTTGGTTGATACCAGTCAGAGCATGGGATTGACGATCGGCCGTGAATCGCAGTCATGGCGTGACCGGATCGATGAACGACTAACAGCCGACTCACCGACCTTCGCCGCTCTGTCACAGTCGTTTGAAACCCGCGTCTACGGATTCGACAAGCGACTATCAAGTGCGGGCGAAGTCGTCGATTTACGTCGCGATGGCAAATCCACTCACTTGGTTAAAAACCTTACCGAACTGAGCCAACGCTTGGCCGGACGCCCTGTCGCCGGAGTGTTGCTTCTCAGTGACGGCAACGATGTCGTCGGAAGTACAGAAGCAGACGAGTTGCCCGCGTTCGATTTCCCGATCTATCCGGTCGTTCCCGAGAAGCTGAGTGGATTGAATGACCTTCGGATCACCGGCACGTCGATCCGACAAACAAACTTTGAGGTATCGCCAGTCACATTGTCGGTTCAATTTGCCGTTGATGGATCGTTGACTGGAGACGTGATCGTCCGATTGACTGACACTCAAACCAGTTCGATTGTCGAAGAGCAAACACTGGCACTGAAGTCCGACGAAGCCAACTACTATGCATCGTTTCAATTTCGTCCCGACGATGTCGGTTTGCGTTTTTATCGTGTGGACGTCTTCCGACAGACTGACCAAGCGGCGTTCGATTCGGTGGAGACATTGATTGAGCAACAGTCGTCCGAAACGACATTGATCAACAACACCAAATTGGTTGCCGTCGATCGCCGAACAGGCCCCTATCGTGTGCTGTATCTGGCGGGACGACCAAACTGGGAATTCAAATTTCTGCGCCGAGCCGTTGACGAAGACGCCGAGGTCGAATTGACCGGATTGCTTCGCATGGCGAACAAAGAACCCAAATTCAGCTTCCGCGATCAAGCCGTCTCGGGGACAAACCCTCTGTTCCAGGGCTTGGGGGACGATGCCGAAGAAACGGCCGAACAATACGACGAACCTGTCCTGGTTCCGATCGGGGTTAAACAAGCCGACGAGTTGTCGTCTGGCTTTCCCAAAACCGAAGACCAACTGTTCTACTTTGACGCCTTGATTCTAGACGACATCGAACCATCCTTTTTTTCCCAAGACCAGCTAAAACTGATCCGGCGATTTGTCTCGCTGCGAGGCGGCGGCTTAATGTTTTTGGGCGGCCAGGAAATGTGGGCCGGCCGCGACTTTGAGGATTCAGTGCTGGGTGATCTTTCCCCGGTGTATGTCAAACGACGCAACATGGATGGGCCATCCCAACAATCGATGCAATTGACGCGTGAGGGAATGCTCGAACCGTGGATGCGATTGCGTTCGACCGTCAACGAAGAAAATAAGCGTTTGAAATCGATGGCTTCGTTCACATCGGTGAATGAAGTCGGCAGCTTGAAACCCGGTGCCTACGGCTTGGCAACAGTGACCGATAGCAGCGGAGAGGAACGCACTGCGGTTGCGGTACAACGTTTTGGCCGCGGCAAGGTTGGATCGGTGATGATTGCCGACTATTGGCGTTGGGCAATGAACGCACAACCTGGTCAAGCTGACGATTCTTATCAATCGTGGCGTCAAATGGTGCGGTGGCTGGTTGGCGACGTTCCGCGGCGAACCGAATTGACCGTGAAAGACGATCCCGAAAACGATGCGGTCATTTTGGAAGTCGCCGCCTTTGATGAAGCGTTTGATCCGCTGGAAAATGGTGAAGTCAGCCTGACCATTCGACAACCAAACGGCGCCTCCGTACCGCTTTCTGTCCACCCCGTGCCCGATCGCCCCGGCGTCGTCACCGCTTCATTCTTTGATGACAGCGCGGGGGCTTATGTGGCGAACGCCGAAGTCCGATCAACGGATGGTGAAGTCATTGGGACGCCTGTTGCCGGCTGGACAAAACAGATCGCGGGTCGCGAGTTCGACCAAATCGGATTCAACCGACCTTTGATGGATTCAATCGCAAAACGCAGCGGCGGGAAACTGATCCCAGAATCTGAACTCGATCGTTTCACCGACCAACTGAATACCAACAAGGTCCCAGTGACAGAAACATGGGTTTATCCGATCTGGCATCGCGGCTGGGTGCTCGCATTGGCGCTCGGGTGCCTGTGTGCCGAATGGGGACTACGACGATATCGAGGACTGGCATGAGAATCACACCCCCTTTCAAGGTGATTGTTCGTATGGCTCCCGCTCGATGGATACGAATTGTTTCCGCCACACTGTTGTGTTCGATCTCAACCGTCGCGGGCGCGCAAGACGCAATCGTGGAACCAGACATTCAGGCTGTCGCCGAAAGCAAAACGGCCCCCACGGATGTCCTATTGGTCGTCGGTGCCGGAGGGACGGACGAGTACGAATCGACGTTTCAAAAGTGGTCAGCAATTTGGGAAAACAACTGCCAAACCGCAGGTTTGAATCTGCTGCAACTGGGGCCGGAGCCGTCTACCGAAAACACGACCGTGAAAGCGGAACTCGAATCGTTCCTGAAACAAAGCGGTGCCCTTGAAGCAAGCGATCAGCCGCTGTGGATTATTTTGATCGGTCACGGGACCTGGGACGGCAAGGCCGCCAAGTTCAATTTGGTTGGCCCCGATGCCAGCGGCGAAGAACTCGATCAATGGTTGAGTTCGATTCGACGCCCATTGATTGTTGCCAACTGCACGTCAAGCAGCGCACCATTTATCAATCGGGTCAGCTCACCAGGTCGGATCGTGATCACGGCAACGCGAAACGGCTCCGAACACAATTTTGCGATCTTCGGAAAGTACCTTGCCGAAGCGTTTGGTTCGATCGATGCCGATCTGAATCACGATGACGAAGTCAGCGCCAAAGAGGCATTTATCCGGGCATCAATTGAAACGCAACGCTTTTACGACGAGCAAGGACGACTATCAAGCGAACACGCGTTGATCGACGACAACGCCGACAAGAAGGGGTCGGAGGTCGAGCTGGTTCGCGGGATCAAAGTTTCAAAATCCAAAGCGGCAGTCGATGGCGTGGCAGCTGACGGATACTCTATTTTGGTGAACTCTGAACTGAAACCACAGACGCCCGAACAACGCGCCGAGCGTCAACGACTGGAATCGGAGTTGGAGTCACTGAAATCTCAGTACGCCGACGAGTCCAAAGAAACACTTCGTCAAGCGGCAATCCCAGTGCTGATGCAACTGGCAGCTCTGTACGAAGACAAAGCCGAGTAGTCGCACTTCGCTTGAGATTACTTGACGATCTTCCAGTGGACCAAGATCGTCAGATGCTGCAACGCCTCTCCAGTTTGCACAATGCTTTGTGCGTTGGTCAAAGCAACGGTTCCCGCGACAGTCCACTCATTGGCATCGACGGTGATCGAGGTTTCCAACTTCGCAGATTCGATTTCGATTCGGTCAGTGGTTTGACCATTTCCAAAGTTCGTCGCGAGCACTTCTTCAGGTGCGGAAGCCATTTCGATTCCCATTCGGATGCGGGCGGATTCGCCGCTGACATCAACGTCAGGGATCACTTTTCCGAACAGCCCCAGCAAGACTGTCTCGGTTTCGGGTCGGTAGGCAACATTCGTTGGGAATGCCGATTGCAAATCGCTGCTTCCGACGACTGGTGTCAGTGAAACGATGTAACTTCGTTTTAGCCCAGATGCGATTTCCACCGCTCGGTGATTGTCGCAGCGCAATGTAATCCGTGCCGCAGAGTCGTCCGCGGCAATGGCTTTCAGTTTTTCCGACGAGGCGTCAGTAAGCGATTCGGTGGCACTTGGTTCGAGTTGCACAAATCGGATATCGAGCTGAATACTTGGCGTGGTCGCATCCGCGTCGATCAATAACTCGAGCAAGTTAGCAATGCGTTGATGCACTTCAGGTGTGTGGGTGACGATCAACAGTGGTCCGACAAGGCTAAGCTCTCCACCGCTACCGACCATCTCATTCCAAGGTGCGTCAGGGCCATTCACATGGTTGAGAACGATATCTTTGAGTGCTTCGCGTGTCATTTGTTGGGGAAGTAACATCGTCCCGGTGACGAATCCTCCCATGCCCCCCATCCCTCCTCCCATCTGAGGCAACACGTTATCTGGGATGCGAAACATCCCTCCTCCCATCTGACCTTGTCCGTCGATCATTCCCCCCATTGGCTGCAGCGTGTTGGTCTTCGCGGTCGCAGATCCCAACAGCGAGGGCGACTCGAGCAATACGGAAACGTTGTAGGCTTTGGTGACATACTTTGCGGAGGCATTCCCGGGGGCAGCATTGCTCTGTTGGGCATCAGCTTGCGCTACGTGAAGGCACGACAATCCCAGCAGAAATCCCAGTTGGGACAAAGCGAACAACGGTTGTGCCAATCGACTCTGGCGATAGCGAATGAGAAGTTTCGGGCGTTTCATGTTTCTGACCTTGGGTTTGATCGATCCAGAACTGTAGCGACTTTTCGATAGCCGCGAAGTTGACACGAGCAGAGTGAAGAGAGGGTGAGAGATGAGGCTGCGTCGCCGCTCGGGCGATGAACGCACGGGAGTTGGGCGTATTACGGGACAGCAATGCGATATAAGCGGGCTGCTGATGCCAGCCGTGAAGCACGAGTTCAGCAAGTGTATTGTCAACCTGGCGATTGGGCACCGATGCGACAACGAATGCCGCGGCCAACTTTATTTCTCTGTCGTTCGAACGAAGAAACTGAATCAACACCGGCACAGATTCGGCGTGCAGTTCATTAACGCCGTGACGGACCGCTTTACGCCAAAGGGGCAACTGGGCGAGCTCAAGCAATTGGCGAACTGCGACCGGCTCTTCGGACCTCGCGATGACTTGGCAAAGCAACGTGCGTTCTTCATCCGAACGAGCAAGCGGCACCATCGCGGGCATCTCGTCGATGCGTTTCAGGCGGAGCAATCTATCCCAGGCAAGGTATCGGATCGACGGTGCATCCAACCACGCGGTGAGAACGGATTGCGACTGATTTCCTGCCGCGTTTAAAACCAGTTCAATTGCACGCTCTCGCTTCGTAGGGTCGTTGATTTGGGGAACCAAATTGACAGCCGAACGCCCCATCGTTGTTGGGTGAAATGCGAGTTGCCGGCAAGCAGCAACCCAACGAGAACTCGCAGGCGCACCGGCTTCGTCGACAAACAAACAAAACTGTTCGAGTGGTTTGAGTTGCGTCTTGTCTGCGTTCGACTGAGCGGCAGTTTCGTCGACAGGTGGAATTGAAACCGCAGGGCCGGTCGTCACAGGAACATTCGGTGTTTCAATTGCGTTTGAAGCGCCACTGGATGGATGCGACGCGAGCTTTGTTCCGCTTTCAGAAACGTTGTAAATCGCAAGAATGGCGAATACGAGCATCGCTGCTGCACCGCCGAATACGGCTTTGACCTTTCGGCGTTTGACACTTCGTCGACGACGGTAATGTTGCCAAGTTAGCCGCGTTTGGTCGACAAGCGGATCGTCGTGGCCAGATGCCGGGTCGGCTCTGCGCAATAGCGAATCGAGTGGATCTTGATTCATCACTTATTCCCCCGAGGGCTGTTCCAAGTGGGGACTCAATACCGATCGCAACCGTTGGCGTGCGGCGTGCAGATTCGCATGCACATTGGAAACTTTGATGTCAACCACCTCCGCGACTTGCGACGCAGTCATGCCTTGCCAGACGATCAGCGAAAACACTTCGCGTTGTCGGTGAGGCAACTCCATGACCGCTTGTCGAATCAGACTATCGGTTTCATTGTCAGCCGCTTGTTCGGTTGGTCCACGTTGCGGATCGGGAATCATTGCCAACGCTTCGTAGCGTTGATCGGATCCCAACGCGATCGCACGCTTGCGTCGACGCTGGGCTTCGCTGATCAAATCACGCACGGCGTGGATCAAGATACGAACAAGCCACGTTTCCAATTGCGAGCGGCCGTCAAAACGCTTCCAGGATTTAGAAGCCTTCAGTAAAGCGTTTTGCAACGCTTCGGAAGCCATCTCCTCTTCGTCAGCTAATCGGCGTGCGACCGCAACCAGGCGTGGCAAGCAAGCATCAACCGAGCGAGCAAATTCATCCTCGCTAAGCTTGCTCTGCATCGACGACTCTCCGGCGTGGTCACGCCCGAACAGTCGATGACCATCCATCGTTTTTCGTATCGCGGAATCCATCGTTTCACCCGGCGGTAATTGGCGCTTATCATGTTAGACCAATTCGGGGGACGGATTCTAAAACGAAAAACGGGTGGTTTTTAGAATTCTTGTCTAGAACGCGAGCTTCGCTTCTCACTTAGCGGCGTTTTAAAATCCAAGCCATCAAACCTGGAAACAGTCGATCGGCATAGACAAGGGCTTTTCCGCCAAGACTGAGAATCACCTCACGACGTCGGCGTTCGATGGCCCGAATCGTCGCGGCGGCGACTCGGTCAGGAGACCAGCTCCCGACGCTCTTACTGCTGGCACCTTCAGAGTCGATCAACACATTGAAGAACTCGCTACGTGTCGTGCTGGGGCTGACCAGCGTCACCGTCAGGCCTTGTGACTGCAGTTCGGCACGCAGTGAATCAGTCCATCCATGCATCGCAAACTTACTGGCGCAGTACTCGCTTTTGTCGGGTACCGCGCAGTGACCAAGGACGCTGCTGATGTTGCAGATGACACCATCACCACTCGCTTTAAGCAGCGGTAGCAACGATCGGGTCAGCTCGGTAGGAGCGAAGAAATTGACCTCCATCACATCGCGCAATCGCTCCGGGGATGCCGTTTCGAACGCGCCAATTGCCCCGACACCGGCATTGTTAACTAGCAAGTCAACGTGTCCACGTTCTTCGCAAATCGCATCAACAATGCGTTGCCGAGTTTGCGGTTCGGTGAGGTCACCGGCCAGAGCAATCAGATTCTCTTCGAAGAACTGATTTTCTCTGGCAAGGTCTGCTAACCGCTCTTCACGCCGGGCCACCACGATCACGCGGCAGCCACGGCGGACGAGTTGTTTTGCGAGACATTGCCCAATGCCGCTACTTGCACCGGTCACGACGGCAAGCTTGCCGTCGGCAGACCAGCGTCGTGGACGATCGGTCATGCAACGTCTGTCGCCGGTGAGGTTTCGTTGACGACATCGTCATCCAAGTCAATCGGTGCGACCGAATCGATCGTTGGAGTGTTATCGACAACTGGGCGATAAGACACGGCTAACTTGCGGACCAGTCCCATCGCGCTGATCGGCAAGCGAACTCGCATGCGAACGATTTCGGCTTCGAACGTCTGCGAGGCGATTTCACCTTTGGCAGCCAGGAACGAGAGCAGTTTGCCATTCCCCGGATCGATTTCGATATCGAGGTCGACGAATTCCCGGCTGAGCGCGTCTCCGACAGCTTCAATCAAACCGTCAAAGCCTTTGCCATCGCGTGCGCTGACTGGGATCGCATTTGGATAGCGATCAAGAACACGGTTCAACATCGCGGGCGACTTGATGGCGTCGACCTTGTTGAGAACCAAGAGCGTGTCTTTCTCGCGAATCTCCAGTTCGCTCAGGACTTTATAAACCGCACTGATTTGACCGAAGACGTCCGGGTTGCTTCCGTCAGCGACGTGCAACAACAAGTCAGCCTGTCGAGTCTCTTCCAATGTCGACTTAAAACTTGCGACCAACGAGTGCGGCAGGTCGCGGATGAACCCGACCGTGTCGCTTAATAGGACGGTTCCCCATTGCGGCAAATGCCAACGCCGGGTTCGCGTATCCAGGGTCGCAAAAAGTTTGTCCTCTGCCAAAACGTGAGCTTCGGTCAACGCGTTCATTAACGTGCTCTTGCCAGCGTTGGTGTATCCGACCAACGAAACGGTGGGCGCGTCGCGACGTGATTCGACTTGGCGCTGCCGACGAGACTCGACTTTGCCAAGCTCCTGCTTCAAGTCGTGGATTCGCTTTTGCGCCAACCGACGGTCGACTTCCAATTGCTTTTCACCAGGACCACGCATACCGACGCCCATCGATTGACGGGACAAGTGAGTCCACATCCGTTTCAATCGCGGAAGTGAATACTCGAGCTGAGCCAATTCAACGGCCAAGCGTGACTCGTGAGTTCGCGCACCGGCGGCGAAAATGTCCAAGATCAACTCGGTTCGATCGAGGACTTTGGCGTCTACCGCTTTTTCCAAATTGCGGATTTGGCCCGGCGTTAGCTCGTTGTCGAAAATCACGACGTCGGCTTTCGTTTTTTCCACTAGCTCTCGGAGCTCGTCGACTTTGCCACGACCAAGGTACGTCCCGTGGTCCGGTGTGACACGTTTCTGGATCAGCTCGCCGACGACCTGTGTTCCGGCGGTGGTCGCTAATCCATGGAGCTCTTCAAGCGGATCAGATGAATCGCTGCTGTCCGGCAAAATGAGTCGTGCAAGGACGCTGCGTTCGGGGGTGTCATCAATGACAGTGTGTTGTTCGCGCACTTAAAAAAAGGGCCTCAAGATACATCGGGTGGTGGAAACGAGAGGTGACGCGTTCCACTTAAGTATACCTAATCCACGGTGGCAGGACGAAACGCCAAAATTGGCGGCTGCATACCGTGGGCCGATCCTGTTGAAGCGTGCTCAAATCACTGGATTAAATACCTGCGTAAAGAAGATTGCAGTAATGATTGGGGGGATGCCAATGCACTCGCAGCAGCATCAGGGCAAACACCCTTCGCCCGACGGAACACCTAGAAGGCATCGAGTGATACCGGGTTCGCGCGAATTAACGAGGTTTTGTGACTCGTTTTCGGCGAGCGACCAGAGTGACGAAATTCCCTTGCTGAACAACGCGGTCGTCTTCGTTCACCAGACTACGTTGCCAAAGGACTTTGACCGCTCTTCGGCCGTGTGGCTCGATACTGATGATTTCGTTTCTCCCACGAACGCGGTCGCCAAAAAACACTGGGGCGAGAAACTTCCACTCATCAATACTGACCAGCGCCAGCGTCACGGCATTGGGATGGTTTGTCCCCAAACCCGCCAAAACGCTGAGCCCGAGCAATCCGTGTGCGATTGGCTTCCCAAACGGTGAGTCCGCTGCGTCACCATGGATCGGAGTGTGGTCCCCTGTCAGTGAAGCAAACTGACAGACATCGGATCCGGTGATTTCGCGTGACTCGGTTTCCCAGCAATCACCTTCGCTTAGATCCTCGGCGTAAAGCGGTTGCTCAACAGCAACATGAACTGATGACCTGTCCGATTGACTTTCCGCGTCAGTTTGACATGGCGAGGTCTGAAGATCGACGGAATCCGTCATGGATGTTCCACGCAGATCCTCGAGCTCAGACTCATTCATGGAGTTGCTGATCACGCTCAAGGTTACCTGATAGTGTCCGAATAGTTTGCTGATTAGTTCTCTGCCAGCGCGTTCACCAGCGGTTTCCCCACCGATGCGGCAGTCACAACGATTGCGTCGTCAAACAGCTCTGAAGATGACTTCGAATCAGCTGCTCTGCTCAGTGAACCTGATGCTCGCGATTTCAGTTGGCGTTTCCACCCCCCTACGGCACTTCGAACACGGAGTCTCCACATCATGTCGGCTTCGGATCACAGGCGATAGCGGCGACGTGAAACTTTTAGAGGAAAACTTTGGTTTTTCCTGCCAATTTCGGTTTGCGGCGAGATTGCCGAGCATTCCGACTGAGAAGATTGCAGCGGGGCGGTAGAATACCGCTGTTGCGGATTATTCTCCCCGTACCATCCTCCCACCTGTGATCTCCCACCTTATCGAATCATGAAGCTGCAATCGTCCCCCTTCTTGGCGTCATTCCTTTCTTGCTGGTCCGGTGCCAACGTCCGAATCGGTGTCAAAAAAGTTTCCTTTGCGTTGACTGTTGTATCGACTGTCCTGACCGCGCTCGATGTCGACCAAGCCCAGGCTGACGAGCCGATCTCATTTCAAATTCGCATGCTGGCCCTCGATGCCAACGAAGGGATCGCGGCAGGCGATATCGATGGCGATGGCAAGAAAGACTTGGTCGCCGGACGTGCTTGGTTCAAAGGCGGTGACTGGGCCGCGCGGCCGCTTCGCAACATCGAAGACTGGAACGGATACGTCCAAAGTAATGGCGACTACTTGTTCGACTTGGACAAGGACGGTGACCTCGATGTATTCGCGGGTTCATTTATCCCCTCGGAAGTCCATTGGTACGAGAACCCAGGTAACGACGGACTGCGTCTCGGAAAGCAATGGAAGCAACACTTGCTGCTCGATACCAAACGGTCTCAAAACGAAGGCCAACTGTTGAGTGACATCGATGGCGACGGAAGCCCCGAATGGATCGTCAACAGCTGGGCAAAAGACTGCCCTGCGTACATCTACCGCTTAGTCGAAAAACCTGACAGTGACGTTTCGGATTCCAATCCCGCTCGTTTCGAATTGGTTGGCCATGCCTTAGGTCAATCCGGTAACGGACATGGCGTTGCGGTCGGCGATCTGAACAACGATGGCAAAGTCGATTTGATGGTCGGCCAAGGTTGGTACGAACAACCCGCATCCGATCCTTGGTCACAACCATGGACGTTCCATTCCGATTGGGATCTCCACAGTTCGTTGCCGATGATCATCGCTGACTTAGACAAAGACGGTGACAGCGACGTGATCATTGGGAATGGGCACAACTATGGCCTGTATTGGTGGGAACAAGTTGGTAGCGATTCCGAGACCGGAAAAATCGAATTCGTCGATCACATGATCGACGACAGCTATTCCCAGCCCCATACGCTGGCTTGGGCAGACCTTGATGGTGACGGCGATGATGAGTTGATCACTGGCAAACGTTACTACGCGCACAACAGCCATGATCCCGGCGGAAACGAACCGCCATGTTTGTATTACTATCGCTGGGACCCAAAAACCAAAACTTTCACGCGTCACACGATCGATGAAGGCCACGTCGGTTGCGGATTGCAGATCGTTGTCGAAGATCTGAACGGCGATTCCAAAGTCGACCTGGCCGTGGCCGGAAAGAGTGGAACGTACCTATTGCTCGCCGAATGAACGACGAATCGAAGCCTGACAAAAACGCTCGCGACCTCACCATTCGCGAAGCTCAAGAAACGGTTGATCAGTGGATCAAAACCATCGGAGTTCGCTACTTCGACGAAATGACGAACCTCGCCCAACTCGTCGAAGAGGTTGGCGAGGTAGCAAGAATTCTGTCGAGGACCTGTGGCGAACAGTCCTACAAATCAGGCCAGACTCCCGGCGACTTGGCCGACGAATTGGCCGACGTCATGTTTGTAACAATCTGCCTGGCCAACCAGTCGGGCATCGATTTAACGGCGGCGCTGGATGCAAACCTTGAAAAGAAAACCCAGCGTGACAAAGACCGCCATCGCAATAACTCGAAGTTAAGGGATTCGTGATCCCGAATCACTTCGCCATTCGCAAGGGCATCGGTTCCGCGTCATAACTGGAACGTAGTCGTTCATGGAATCGCATCGGAGCCGCGATGTTTGCACGCATGTATTGGCCGGGTGCACCACTAACGTCTTGGCATTCAAAGGGTTCACCAATCGGCCGGGCCTTGAAGATTCGGTGGTACAACTTGGCATGTCGTGGATGCACGATCGCATCCATGTGTGTCAGCCCCATTTCGATTGCCGTCTGATGCATCAATCCCGTCAGGGCAAGAAAGACAGATCGATACCGCGTCGATGAGTTCGCATCAGCGGATTCATGCTCGATCGCCAATCGACACACTCTTCCAACGCGCCCGTCACAAGCAAACGGATCAAACACTTGGATCACTGATTCGTGGCCCGATCCCAGCACTGCTTCGGCAGTCGGCGTCAAAAGTGTCACGGTACCACAGATAACTTCGTGCGCGTCTTTCGAAAATGGATTGCGACCTTCAGATCGCCGGGGATTTGGAACACCGAATAGATATTCGGTCGTTCGGAATGCGAGAAACACGTTTGCTTTCCAGCGACGGTCTTCCTGAAACATGACCGGCGATGCGCTTGCCAGCTGCGTCGTGGGCGAATCGGTTGGAGCTTCTTTGCCCAACAATCCAACGTCTTCATAGCGTTGGCGCCGAAACTCGTCGGCTCGCCGCAAGTCGGCTGGTGTGGTTGCCAATCGGCAATGAATGGATTGGCGAACTTTGACTTTGGTAGAAACGAGTTGCCTGGATGGATCACGTAGACGTGCCGATCGCAAACTGGCGATTGACTGCATTACATTCCCCCGGTGATGGAACGATAAGTGGTGGGTTGCTTCAGGTCTGCGTCAACAGCTTGCCTATCGCACAGGTCACTCATTGACTTGGCAGCCCCAATTGCTCGGTTTGCTCAGTGCCGAAGCACTGGCTGGAATTCAAACGCGAATCAAAAAAGAAAAAGAGAGAAGAGTTCGGGCAGTCAGAGCCCCCATAGCTCGTCAGCCGATGGACGAGGATTATGACGATTATCTGACCCAGCGTGTTTGGATAAGACAAATAATTTGTGTTAATTACAAGCGATGGCGAGTTTAGGGGGACCTATAGCACTCGCCTGGTGATGGACGGGCGTACGTGGCATAACGCGAGTTTATTTACCACAACGGCCCCCTGCTGGGGCTCTAACTGTTTGCCATTAGACCGGTAAAGCTCAAAACAAGTTCCGCGAATCGACAAAATCGTTGCGGATTATTGTTCGCCCAGATTAGGTTTGCGGCTCAGCGGGACCGGTTCGGTAAAGCAAGAATGGGATCGTCCTGCGGAGCTTTGCCCACCGTGGATTCCAAGGTCCGAAGGTGCCCATGCCGAGCAATAAATTTTCCGAGAGCACTCGCAGTTCCCCGCGTAACCAACACACCGCCCCTCGATTGCGTTTTCGATAGTCGAGGATATAGGCGGCTCCGTTGACAACGTTCGAGCCGCCGATGTACGTGTCCATCGGCAGCAGTACCTTGCGTGAATCAGGGGTACCGAAAACGTTGTAGCCCTGTCCGCGCTCGCGATCGATCGGACAAAACCCTTTGCCAATCCAAGGCCCTTTGCACGAGAACAGCTTTCGCACAATACAGGTGCAGAAGCGATCGCCTTGTGAAAGCATGACCGAGCCGTACTCCGCATGGACGTCCGCGATCGCGGGCGCGGCCAGATCTCGGTAGATAATTTTCAAATTGATTCGGTCAAGCTCGCGCAGCCTGTCAACCGTTTGAAAATCAGCCTGGGCCAGCAAACCAGATCGAGCAAGTTCGCCACACGGCCTGTTAGACAGCGCAGCGGTTGAGTTTGAATCAACGGTTGATGCATCCATGCGACACGTGGGGCTTCGTCGGAAATGAAAGATCAGCGTTAGCAGATAAGGGTTGAGGTGAAAGCACAAAGACAGGACTGCACGCGATCGGCGCGTCTCTGACCGCTGGATCACGGTCCGTTGGTTCGGTGGGCGGTAATCAAGCACTCCCCTGCTTCTGTGGGATGTTTGAACTAGCACATCTCGCCGTTGTCCGACAAGCCCGATCTCTGCAGTCGCCGTTTGTCTGAGCAAATGTCGACCAATGAGGAAGCGTTAACCCTCGATAATATTGGAACTTGCGTTGATTCGTCCAAAGCGATTTGTTAAACGTCTCCAGCCATTGGACGGATTTAACGGACGAAAGGACTCGTCTTAGAAGAGAAACGCATGAAGCCAACGACTGTTTTATCAGGACGCCTAAGCGCGACTCGTCGCGGGAAAGTGTCTGTGTTGTGCGTTCGAGCGACGACGGCAACACAACTATCAAACGGGCGACATCTCTGGATGTCTCAGTTTCGGAAGGCAGGCTTACTCGAAGAACGCAACGAGGCGAAACTTCGTGACCCTGCGCTGCCCCAAAGCACTAACCAAGGACCGTGGAAAGCGATTGCGATCAATGCTTATCGCACGGTGGAAGGCGGCCTCTTTAGAACGTTTGGACGAAACCGCTTGAACGATGACGGCGGTGAATGCACCAATCTGTACCGAGGCGTCTGCGGCACAGTCACGCTGCTGGTGCCCCGCGACTCGTCAAAATCCGTCGGCCGGATCACTCGCTTGGCGATCGATCACGCCGAACACGCGGAGATCGCAACCAACGGTGCCAGCACGCCGATTGCCTACCGAACGGTGTTCCTTGAATTGACGAGTTACTTGTATCAAACCGCAATTGAATACGGGCTGACTGATCTGGAAGCGATCGTTCACCCACGTCACGCCAAACTTTACAAGCGTGTCTTCAATGCAACGCCGATCGGCAAGCCGTTTGCCTGCGAAGAAGTCGCCGGCGCGCTGGCCCAATTGATGCAAGCTGATATTCGCGACCCGAAACAATTTCATCCCCGGTTGCGAGAACGCTATCTGACTCGCAGTGCCTAGTCGCGTCCAATCGTACTCGGCTCAACAACGGTCACTTCGATCGGGCTTCCATCGCGCCGAGTCAATCGAAATTGAAATTCATAGTCCTGCGCCCACGATTCTGTTTGCGCGTTCTGCAGGACTTTGATCAGTACGGTGTTTTCCCCCGCCTGCAACTCACAGGGTGAGACGTATTGATCGATCCGTGTTCCCGAGTGATACACATTATTGCTGATCACTGGTTTCCCATTGACCCAAACTTGGTTGGCGTTGATGCAACCGAGTCGGGCTTCGGCCGGAAGCACGTTTGCGTTTGAAAAGTCTGCGTCATTGGATACCGTGAAGCGACAAAAAGCATACGCGACGGCGTCTTTCGCATTGGCCATCGGTGCGTTCAAGTCGACCATACCGAGTTTGTCATCGCTACCAATCTGTTGCCACTGAACCGCTTGCCCCGCCTTACCTTTCTCGCTGGCGTTTGCCTCGCCGGGAAGCGTTTGGATGGGCGAACCGGATTCCAGATAACGTTGCTCCGGCGTGTATGCAGTTTCGAACTGTTGGCTATCTGTGTTGTCGAAGGGGCCGATCACCAACCAATCAGTGATCAACCCGAGAGCGTCCGCCAAGTCAACGTCGACGCCTAGCTCCTTGAGTCGATCGACCGCTTGCTCCAATTGCTTGGCACTTCGTCCATGCTTGACGACGCGTTGCAGTTCGCTCTTTGCTTTGTCCGGTTGGTCATCTTTCAACCGAGCAGCGTCATCGAGCAGCATCTGGATTTTCAGAAAACGAACCGGCAGCGATGGGTCGGATTCCGCGTTCGCCAAGAGTTCCGCTTTCGACGCCGGGTCGTGCTGAACCAGCAATTGATACGCGACGTATCGGGCATCTTTGTCGCCCGCTCGGTCTGCGAAGAAAGACGACAATTCCTGTTTTGGAAAATCACCATTGTCCGCAACGTCAGCCGCCAGTCCACGCAGCCAGTTACGTCCACGCTCGCTGGCCTCATCAAATCCATTGAGCACCACTGCAATCTGATCGCTTGGGATCACCTCCAACTCTTTGATTGCCCGCGATGCGGCATCGTCACTGCCAGCCGACCCATCAGCCTTCGCGATCGACCGCAGCAATGCCTCCGGTTGGTCGACTGCTTGAACAGGCGTCGATGACAGAGTCGTTCCAGTGGCGGACATCAAGACCAACAGTGCGGCGCGGCGAAAACGAGAGGGATTCATATCTGATTTTGGTCAGGGAGGATTCGGCTGATTCGGAGGCGGAGAGGGAGACAGTGATTAGGGCTTGGGCATGAGTTCAATCAAGGCGATCACCGTGGATTCGATGCCGCGTTTGACAGACGGCTCGGGGGTAATTTTGAATAGGGGCGAGTGATGGCTGGGCACCATCTCGCCGCCATCGGCTTCGGCAGCAAACGCTTCGGCAGGTGTCCCGCCGATCCCCCAATACACGGACGGAATATTCGGTTCGGTGGTGAATACCGGAAAGTCCTCCGCTCCCATTCCCTTCTGTGTTTCGGCAATCACAACTTCTGATCCAATTTGGTCCGTCCAAGCTTGACGTAAACGTTGGGCAAGTTCGGCTTGATTGAACGTTGGCGGTACACTTTCTTCCGACACAATAACCTCCGGCAATTTGTCATCCGGTAAACCGGCAACACGTCCCATGTTCACAGCGATTCGGCGAATCCCATCGAGCAACGTTTGACGGGTCTCCGTGTTTGTGCTGCGAACAGTCAGTTGCAAACGTGCTTCGTCCGAAATGATGTTGTGCTTGGTTCCGGCATGAAAGGATCCGACGGTGATCACACCCGGTTCGCGTGGTGCAATCTCGCGAGAGACCAACGTTTGTAGCGCAAGCACAATTTGACTGGCCAGCACGATCGGGTCTTTACCACGATGGGGACTTGCGCCGTGAGCACCGACTCCATGGACGATGATGTCAACGGTGTCTGAACCGGCGTAGGGGCTACCGTCGACAACGTTGATCATTCCAGCCTCGGTCTGCGCAGAAACATGGAACGCGAGCGCGTAGTCCGGCACGCCGAATCGATCCCAAAGTCGATCTTGCTTCATCGCGCGTGCGCCGGCGATGCGTTCTTCGGCAGGCTGCACGATCAGCATCAAAGTGCCTGACCATCGATCGCGATTCGAAGACATGTAGCGTGCGGTTCCGACCAAACTGGTGATGTGAACGTCGTGCCCGCAGGCATGCATGACTGGCACGACATTTCCCGTGATCGGATCTTCTTGGGTTGCCTTGGAAGCGTACTCCAGCCCAGATTTTTCCTCCACCGGCAATCCATCCATGTCGGCCCGCATCATGACCGTCGGGCCGTCACCATTCGCCAGCACCGCAACGATACCGGTGCCACCGACGCCTTCGGTAACATCAAAACCGACCGCTCGCAGTTCGCGTCCCATCCGAGCGGCAGTCTTGAACTCGACGAGCGATAGTTCCGGATTTTGGTGAAAATGCAGAAAGAGGTCCGACAAATACGCGTCGTAATCCTGGTCGATCGCTTTATTTAGTTCTGCCGAATCTGGCCCAATCGCGGACAAACGATTTTGACCACAGCACAATGCCATCGCGCAAACGAGTGCGAGACAGCGGGGCATGCGGGCAGGAAACGACCGTGACGAAAAAGACATGGGCATCGCAGTATCGCTAGTGATGGGATCGGGCTTCAAACCCATCATAGCGTAGCGTCCACGTGTTCGTGGCGCCCCGGGTTGTCCTAGCCTTTACGACGTAAAACAAACAGCCCTTCGAGCAGTTCGCTGTCGAATGGCAGCGGGTCGTCGATGTCGTACGCAAAGTCAAATGACTCGACGAGTTCCCAGCGATCACTCACTTTTTTGAACAGACGTTTCAGCTGAGTGGGTGTGTACAACCGCAGCGGGAACTCGCTTTCGATTTTGATTTTGTCGCCGCTTTTTCGTTTCGCGACAAGCTTCACCCGCAGCGTCTCGAGACGCTTTTTCTCATCTGTCTCGGGGACACTGATCGTCGTTTTCAACTCCGTCCCGGCGTGCTTGATGGTAAAGCGTTCCGTCACGGCGTCGTATTCTTCTTCGGGCGTTAAGTGCATCCCGAGGATATACAGTCCGCCTGGCGCGATCGCATCAGCGAGTGTTTGCAGGTGCGTGACGGCATCTTTCTCGGTCAGCAGGTGGCGGAAAGTGTTGTAGGTACAAAACGCGGCGTGATAGGGCTTCTTCGCTTCGATCGACGTCATGTCCCCCAGCACGCAGGTCGCGTGAAGCTGCCGGCGTTTGAGCTTTCGTTCGGTGTACTTGAGCATCGCGGGACTTAAATCGATGCCGGTCACGTCATAGCCTTTCGCGGCCAAGGCGACGACCAAACGCCCGCTCCCACATCCTGGTTCCAGTAAACGTTTGACGCGACATTTGGCAAAACGCTCGAACGCCGCTTCGAAAAACTCAACTTCGACAGGCGTTTCGTCGCGAAACAACATGTCGAAGTATTGGGGATAGTCGTACCACTTCGCCATCGATGCTACTTCGTTTCCGTTGGTTGATTGGCGGTCTCTTCAATCTTCACGATCTTGCCAAACAGATGCCCGCCATGGTCACCGTGTTGCCAAGTCCCTGCGTAGCGTCCGGCCTCTTTGCCGGGCTGAATCAACACCCGTGCGTCGAAGGTTCCCATCGTGGGGATCCACAGAGAATCGAGAGTGATCACTGGCGTATTGCCTGACCAAAGAACTTTCAAATCCAATGGCACTTCTTGATCGACATCTCCGTACTTGATGCGAGCCTTAAAGCGAAACACATCGGGCAGGTCCAGCTTTTCGCAACTGGTGATCGTGTAGGTTTCTGTTTTCGCGACATCCTGGCCATCGACTGTGAACTTACCGATGAACTGTGTGCCGCTCAGATAGTTCGCCAATCGAAGGTCCTTGGGCGAATGCTGGGACTCTGCTGGCGTTGTGCTCGACGAATCTTGCGCACGGGCCGTCGGGGCGTTTGCCCCTGCCGTGACCATAGTGACCAACGCCAAACAAGCGACTTTTGAAAGGGAAGGGAGCATGACTTTTTTCCGGTTGTGACACGAATCAGACGGAACGCACTAACGTTCATTTATAGCGCGTCGAAGACAGTCATGCGATCCCCGCCATGGAGTTTCGTTCAGCGATAGACCTTTCACTCGGATCGGCTAAGTGACCACCAGCAAATAAAAATGCGTCCACCGCGAAAGTGGACGCATCGATTGATCAATTGCTTGACCGGCGACAGCGAGTGCTACTGAGGCCGCACGATGTCACCGATTTCTTTGTTGCGTTGAACGCGTTCTTGCTGGTCGGTGAAGATCGAAGGAAGATCCACAGGGCGACGGCGAACGGCACTGTCGGAGCTACGCGGCTGGAAATCCTCGGCTCGGGCTGCCGATCCCAGCGGTGTGGTCAGCGTGTCGTCGATCGACTTGAGAAACGCTTCAAGCTTCCAAGCAGGAATGATCGTGACGCCGGCTTGGTTGGCACGTTCCTTCGCACGCCCCAACGCTTCAACGACTGCAGCCGCTTTACCATTGTCAGACGGACCAAGTTTAGGAGCTTCGCCGACGACCAAGAATCGAACGCTTGGGTCGATGCGTCCGCTATTTTCGCCTGCATCAGCGATTACTGCCCCAGCCGCTTTGATCATGCCTTCAAGCTGCTCATTGTCGGGACGGTCGTCGCCGTCGAGATCGATCGGCCCGGCCAATGCGATTTGAACCGTACGACCAGGTGCCCAAAATGGCGAGTAAACCGCGTCGCCTTCGATGATCGGGCTACTGATTTCAGGTTGTGCGATCACGCGGGCTTCTGCCAAGTGTGGACCGAGCACGCGGGTGACTTGAATCGAAGCTTTGACCTTCGCATCTTGAAGCCGCGAGGTTTGGTCGCGATCGATCACACCAAATGTGACACCGCGGCGAAGGGCATCTGCCGATCCGAGGTTAATCGACACGATGTTGCCGTCTTTGAGAACGAAGCGAACCTCTCCCTGAACTCGCTCGAAGCTACCTGATCCACGCAAGCGGTTGATTTGCAAACGCTGTGCGTCGATGGTGGTTTCGAGGTTGGCGATTTTGTTGTTGAGCAGGGTTTGATTGGCGTTGGATTTGCGTTGGGCTTCTTGAAGTGCCAACTCGCTTTTCAGCTTGCTGTCCTTCGCACGCTCCATTTGCGTCACCATGTCTTCGCGAGCAGCGGCAAATTGAACTCGCTCGTCATCGAGTTGTTTCGCCAGGTTCTCGCGTTCCGTTTCGGCTTTTTGCTGAGCGGCGCGGGCGGCATTGACGTCCGTTTCAGCTTGAGCGCGAATCTTGCTCGCCTCGTCACGTGCGGTGCTGTACTGGGCGTTGCGGTCGCGGATGATATCGGTGAAGTAATCGGCCAGCTTGCCGTAATGCTTGTCCTGAATCCCAACGTCTTGGCCGTACACTTGCATGTCGGTGTAGAACTGCTGAGCGATCGTGTCAAATTTCGGATCACCACTGTTCATCGACTTGAAACTGTCGAAGTTGTCTTGGGTCATCTGTTCGCCCCCAAGCATCTTCATCAGGTTGTCGTTTCGCGTTTGAGCGTCGCGGAGCCCGTTCTGTGCGTTGTTCAGACTGTCTTTGACTTTGGCCTGTGCTCCGGCTTGACCACTTCCCCAGCTCCATAAGATGAAGTTCAGGGCGAGCGATAGCACCAAAAAGATTAGGCAAGTGATAAGACTGCCGCGAATCACTGAATCGTCGCGTGCCGCCATAGCAAAATATCCGGGCGAATAGTGGAGGGGACAGGAGAGACCGATGGACTGGACGAGCTAAATCCTTTCGCCGAACGCCATCGTTTGTAGCGGCGTCGCAAAGGGAATCCATCCACAGAATATTCAGAAGTCTCCGTCATTCTAGCATTTCTACTGCAGAATAACCGCGTAAGCTGGACAATCTGGCGCGGATTTGGGGGTCGTAGGTCGGATTGATCGACACGAAAGGCTAAAGCCGCCTTGAAAGGCCGTCTCTCCCTCCCTCTTGTGTCCGCAAAGCATCAGCCGATTGCTGGCTTTCCCTCGCCACCAGGCCTTTGGGGTGGGTTCCGTCAGTTTGTCTTGGGGGCCGGCTTGGTGCAAAGCAACGCATTCACGACCTTTCGATGCTTCTGCCGCTGATTGCGGAACTTTCTGCTCCCACCGCGGTTAAGATAACTGGGCGATGTCGGCAACTGCCCCCCAACTGGCGAAAGCAGTAACAAGACATCGCAGGCGAGACCGGCCAGACATTCAGATACGCACGACGTGTCATCGTAGACGGTCTCCTATCAGTAACGCGGAGCGGAATTGGCTCCCAATCGTTCGTTGCCACTGAAACACACAGTCCGAAACAAGAAACAGTTCCTTCCCATGCAAACACATCACATCCTGCAACCATCGGTTTCTCCATCGCGTCGATCGCGCCGTCCGGCTCGTCGTTCGGGTTTCACGCTGTTGGAACTGTTGCTGGTGCTTGCGATCCTGATCGTTTTGGGCGGGATTGTCGCGGTCAACGTTGTCGGTACGCGTGACAGCGCAAACGTTGATGCGACCACCACCCAGCTGAAAATGCTCAAAAGCAACATCGACATGTACCAGATCCGCATGGGCGGCATGCCACAGTCACTCGAAGAGCTCAAAGACGGGCCTTCTGACGCGGCAAAGAAAGCGAAATGGGTCGCACCAATCATCACCGAAATCCCAACTGACGCTTGGGGCAACCCATTTGAGTACAAAGCGAGCGGCAATAGCTACGAAATTCGCAGCGCCGGTATCGACGGCCAAATGAACTCGGACGACGACATCACGGTCAGCCCGTAATGCGTACCCGTGGCAGTTTCAGTACCGCCGCCGAGGCGTACACCGGCGGCGTTTTACGGATCACGCCAAGTGCCGGCCCCCGGCCTTGCCGCGCCGGTTTTACGCTGCTGGAACTGCTGTTGGTCTTAGCAATCATGTCGATCCTGGCATCCGTCGCGATCCCTCAAGTCGCCTGGTTGCTTGGCGACAGACGTGTCGTCCGCGGTGCCAAGATCGTTCGCGAAGAACTCATGCTGGCCCGCATCGACGCGATGCGGCAAGGCCGGACGATGATGATCGACGCGATGCTAGAAGGAGGCACCTTTCGCATCCGCCCGTACGTCTCGATGGCGGACTCGGTCAATGCGGTCGATCAAACGGGCAGCCAGTCAGCACTGCTCAATGGCGCCGACCAGGGACAATTCACAACGGTCTTGCAGGACCCTTCCGATACCCGTGAAGTCGCGCTCCCCGAAGGCATCACGGTTCAGTCCGTTGCCGTCGTGGCAGCCGCCCGAGCATTGGAAGTGCAGCAGGCAAACCTGGGCCAGCAAGCGGGTGGGTACAGCCAACCGGTGCTGTTCTATCCCGATGGCACCACAAGCACCGCGGCGATCACGTTGGCCCATCCCGAACACGGCCAGATTACCGTCAAACTGCGCGGTATCACCGGTGACGTCACTCTCAGCGATGTCGGTCCCCTGCAATGATTTCGATGTTTGGCCAATTTCTAAAACGGCGGCGACGAAAACGCCGAGCGTTCTCGCTACTCGAGATGCTACTGGCGATCGCAATTCTGGGTACCAGCCTTGCGATCCTCGCTCAAATCGCCGACACGGGCGTCAGTGCCGCACGGGAAGCCCGCGCCTTGGTGACCGCGAGAATGATCTGCCAGAACAAGCTCAGCGAAGAACTGCTTAATATATCCGCTGGCCAAACACCCACGCCGATCATGGAATCGATGGTGGAGTCCCTCGATAGCGAATCGATGGAGACATTCTTCTACACGATCGAAATCGCGCCTGGACAACTCGACGGACTGCTGGTTTTACGTGTCACGGTCGAAGCGCGTGACAGTGAAGGAACCCAGCGGATTGCAGTTTATGCACTCGACCGCTGGGTCGTTGACCCGGCCTTGGGACTCGAAGAAGCGGAAGCCGAAGAACAAGCGGCCCGCGACGAAATTGCCAACGGAGGTGCCGTGTAATGCACCTCTCCACAGAACTTCGCCAGAACGATGTCAAACGTTGCCGCCATGGAAAGCGGTGCTCAGTGCGGCATGGTTTTACGTTGCTGGAACTTCTGCTGACGCTGGCACTGGCAATCGTGCTGATGACACTCGTCAATTCGGCTTTCAGTTTTTATGTCAAAAGCATGGACAGCAGCGACGCCGAGATGCGTCGTACGATGTTGGCCAACGCCGTCATGCAGATGATCGAAGATGACTTGCGGGCAACGCTGCATCCCACACCGATCGATACGTCAGCGCTCGAAGAATTACTGAAATCAACCGCTTCATCTGGCGGTGGCGGTGGTGGAAGCGGACAGGGCGATAGCGGCAGCACCGACACCGGCACTAGCGACACAGACACGAGCGATCCGAGTGTTTCGACCGAAGAGACGACCACCGAGGACACGACGGCTTTGGCAACCAACGCAGTGGTCCTGCAGACACCGGGGCTGGTTGGGAATCAATACCAAGTCCAGATCGACACCAGTCGGTTGCCTCGGTTGGAAGAGTACATCGTGATGATGTCAACGGACCCCGGCGTGTTAGTCGATCTGCCCAGTGATTTGAAAACGGTCACGTACTATGTGCAAGGTGCCGATGCGATCGGAATCGATGACCAACTCTCCAAGTTAGACGGATCGACGGGTACTAGCTCCGGCGGTTTGGTTCGACGCGTTCTTGATCGCAACGTGACTTCGTTCGCAATGACTCAAGGCAGCTTGTCAGCGTTGATGCAGACCGGCGAATTGTTGGCCCCCGAAATCGTCGCCATCGAGTTTTCATATTGGGATGGCATGCTGTGGCAAATCCAATGGAACAGTGACGACGTGGGTGAGTTACCGCTGGCGATCAAAATTCAGATGTCTGTGATCGATCCGCTGCACGACATCAACGACCAGACGCCGCGAACGTTCACCCATATCGTTCGACTGCCAATGGGAAAATACGTTGTCGAATCAGAAGAGGACGAGATGACGGAGGCGGGAATCTGATGACAACCCAACCTCGTTCGAAACGGCCCAAGCAAGGCTTTTTCTTGGTCCTCGTACTGCTCGTAATCATCGTTGCGACATTCGGTGTGTATTCCTTTACCGGAATGATGGTGGCGTACGACGATGCCGCTTACCTGACCAGCGATATCGTTCGAGCACGCGTCGCGGCTGACTCGGGCAGTGAAGCGATTCGCTTAATACTTGCCCAGCCGCCAATCGATCGCGATGCGTCAGGCGGCGTCTTTAACAATCCCAATCTATTCCAAGCAGTAGGCGTCTCGAACCAAGATACAGGAAACGTGTGCAACTTTTCTGTGGTCGCGCCAAGTCTGAACGAACTCGGACAGCTCTCCGGAATACGCTTTGGCTTGCAAGACGAATCGGCGAAGTTGAACATCAACACACTGACCATTCTCGATGAAAACTCGGAAGGTCTGATGTCGGCGCTCACTCTGACAGCGGGGACCGAAGACGCCGCGACAGACAGCGCCATGCCATCCAGTTTGGCGACAGCGTTGTTACTGTCACTACCTGGTATGACCGAGGAACTCGCCGATTCGATTCTCGATTGGCTCGACGAAGACGACGACCCGCGTCCGTACGGCGTCGAGGCGGATTATTACAGCACGCTACCGACGCCTTATGAACCGACCAACGGACCGGTCAGTAGTGTGGAAGAATTACTGCTCGTTGCCGGGATGACACCAACCATTTTGTTTGGCGCGGACGCGAATCGAAACGGAGTCTTGGACCCGGATGAGCAACAGCGATTCAACGTCACCGTCGACACTCCCGGTGCTCTCGGACTCGCCGCCTACTTGACGGTTTATGGCAATGAGGCGAACAAGGCTCGCGATGGCAGTTTCTGCGTCAACATCAACGCCGACGACCTCGAAGTTCTCTACGAAGATCTGGTCACCGCACTGGAAGACGAAACCTACGCTAGTTTTATCTGCGCGTATCGGATGGCCGGGCAAACCACTTCGCTTGCCGGCGCGGTCGCCAACGCCGGAAACCAAAACAACAACAATGGCGATGCCGTCGATGGCGGGATGTGGAGTGCGGACTACTTGGAATCGATCGACCTTTCGGCAGGTGGCAGCGTCGAATTCAAGCAAGTGCTGGACATGGTCGATGCGACCGTAACGATCTCCAACAACGGACAGCAGACGATCTATCAGAGCCCGTTTACGTCGCTGACGGCCGGCGTCTACCTGCCCCTGATCATGGACAAACTGTCGACGAACGACACGCCGACGATGCCGGGCCGAATCAATTTGAACGAGTGTCCGGCGGAGCTTCTGTACGGAATCCCGGTGCTCGACGAAGAACAGGTCGGATTGATCCTGGAAGCCCGTGCCACAGAATCGACGGACGACAACCGAAACTTTGAGACCTGGCCGATGGTTGAAGGAATAGTGACGTTGGAGCAAATGCGGCAGTTGCTGCCGTTGGTCAATGCGGGGGGCGACGTCTACCGGGCCCAAATTGTTGGGTATTTCGAGTCATCGGGATTGTCATCACGCCAAGAGGTGGTCCTGGACGCCACCACGGTCAATCCGAAAGTCATTTTCTACCGTGACCTCAGCCATCTCGGACGGGCATTTGACCTTTCAGTACTCGGAATTCGAAACACGGCTGCAGTCCTCGGCGATAGCGCGAATTAAACTACTGACATGGTAAAAAAAATAGCACTCGACTACGACGGCACTGAACTGCGTCTCGTGGTCGCCAACGTCAACGGTGGCAAAGTTTCAGTCTCCGACGTGCAACTGATTCCGATTGCGGAAGGCGAATCGGTCTCTGAGAAACTGCGCCGGTACATCACCGACGCCGGGTTGCAGCGTACCGAAACGTTGGTCGCGATTGGACGCGGCAAAGCAGAACTTCGCGAATTGTCATTGCCGCCGGTTCCTAACGAAGAACTGCCCGACATGGTGCGTTTCCAAGCGATCCGCAGCTTCGCGTTGGCCAGCGACCGAGCAATCGTCGATTTTTTGGTCACTGAACGATCCAGTGAGGCGGTCACCCTAATCGCAGCGGCAATCCCACCGACGGAATTGGACCGCGAGCGAGAACTTTGCTCGACCTCTGAATTGCCACTCGAGCGTTTGGCGTTGCGTCCGCTTGCAGCCGCTTCGCTTTATCTATCGCGCCAGAAAACGCCGGACGTTTGCGTGATGATCGACTTGTTGGCGAACGATGCAGAAATCGTCGTGGCCCGCGAAGGCAAGGTCATTTTTGTCCGAACGGTCCGCTTGCCAGAAGGCGAGGAACACCGCCAAGGCGCAATCGTCAGCGAACTGCGACGCACCATGATGGCGTGCGGCGAATCGGCGACCCCGAGCCGAATTGTGGTCTGGGGAAACGCGGCGGTCCACGCCGGCGAAGTCGCAGCGATTCAAGAAAAAATCGGCTGCGAAAATGTCGAAGCGGTCAGCCCGTTTGACCTCGTCGACGTGAGCTTGGAAAAGTCAAAGCTGCCTGCCCACTCAGGGCGATTTGCCCCACTGGTCGGACTGTTGGCAAGCAGCGCTTCGAACGCCGAAGCACTGATCGACTTTATGAACCCGCGCAAACGGCCAGAAGAAAAACCCGATCACCTGCGTCGGATTGCATTGATCGCCGTTCCTGTCGCTGCCGTTTTCTTAATTGGCTTTTTGATTTACCGTCAGTTCAGCCAGTGGGACAGCAAAATCGCGATCCTTCAGGACGAAGTCAATCAACTGTTGCCCTCTGTCGAAATGGCCGATGAGAGCATCGCCAAAACGGAAGAAATCGACAAGTTCTTGGATCGGGACGTCAACTGGTTGGATGAACTTCGTCGGTTCGCGGAACTCGCACCTCCGAGCGACAAAATGATCGTTCGCTCCCTCGCCGCAAACTCGTTGACCAAAGGTGGAGGCTATTTGCGAATTGGAGGCAACGTGACCGAATCGGGCGTGATTGACAAAATGCAAACTGCGATACGCGACGACACGCACAGCGTCGTGGTGAAAGACATCAATGTCGAGCCGGGTGAAGACAAATACCGCTGGTCGTTCACACAGACGATCACGGTTGACGGTCCAGAAATTCGCAACGTCCGTTACCAACGAATGGACGAACAACTCGCCGCGACGGCTGAACAAGCTGTGCCGACTGGTACCACCGAAGAAACATCTAAGGACCAGGAGGAGGCAGCCCCCGAAACTAGCTCCAAAGCCCCAGCCGAAACTCCTGACGAATCACCAGCCGAAACCCCTGCGACTGAACCCCAAGCCGAGGAGGTCTCCGCATGAACCAACGTGAACGCATCCTTGCCACTCTCGTCGGCGTTGTCGTCGTCGTTGGAATCGGACAACTAGGATTCAATAAATACAAGTCCGCGATTCAACAACGCAAAACGCGTTATCAATCGCTTCAAGATCGTCAATTGCAGCTGGTCGAAAAGCGGACCCTGGGCGCACTTGCCGACCGTCAAATGGGCGAGTACCTCGTACGTTCATTGCCCAGCGATATCGAGAAAGCTCGCAACGCTTATCAAAGCTGGTTGCTGGATGTTGCCAAGCAAAACAACATCCAATCGCCATCGGTCAACGAAACCAATACCAGTGCCTACAAAGATCTTTATCAACAGCTGAAGTTCAAAATCTCGGGTCGAGCCGAAATGCCCGAAATTGTCAACTTACTGTATGAGATCCAAGCCAAAGACTATTTGCATCGCGTCACACAAATCGACATCAACCCTTCGAAGCAAAAGTCGGGATTTATGTTCAATGTGGTCCTGGATGCCATCGCACTCGATGCCGCACCAGCCGACGCGCCCACACCCAAAACGAAATCGTGGCGTGTGAGTTCAGACTCGATGGCTTATGCAGACGCGATCCTTAATCGTAACCTGTTCGAACCGCCAAACCGTGCTCCGGTATTCAGCGGTTCAAAAACCCTGGAAGCGGTTCGTGGGCGTGAGATGGCGTTCTCACTGGACGTCAAAGACCCCGAACAAAACCAATTGCAATACGAGCTGGTCAGCGAGCACGACAACGTAAAAATCGACTCGCGGAGCGGAACTCTTCGAGTGCGATCGGATGAATTGACCGAATTCAAGGTTGATGTTTCGATCACCGACAACGGCTTCCCAAACAAGACGACCACGGAAACATTGCTGGTGAAGGTCGTTGATCCACCTCCTCCGCCAAAGGTAGAACCACCCAAAGTCGAACTCGCCTATGACGATGCCAAGCAGACTTACCTGACAGGTCTGGTTCAAGGCGCCCAGGACTGGACGGCTTGGATGAACGTCCGAACTCGCGGCAAAACCCTTAAACTCCGCGTTGGCGACGAGTTTGAAATCGGGAGCGTTCGCGGAAAGGTAAAGGCCATCGATGCTGACAAAGTCGAGATCGAAATCGACGACAAAGTCGTTTCATTGAAAAGCGGCGGGACACTAAAATCCGCTGTCGACAAATCCGAGTCGCAGTAGTCTGCCGTCGATGCTCGGCCATCGGCCAAGGTTGTTTCTCCAGCGGCCAAATTCGGGCTGTGTGAAGATCCGCAGCAGGCCGATCGGGATTCAGGCGAAAACATTGACGCGATTGCTCTCTTTCAGTAGGCTGAGTGGTGTGGAAGACGACATAACGGTCGTTTCCCAATCCCGCCTGCCCCCTGCTGGGCTACCTTCACGTGCGATCGCTTTGCCGCAGTTGCACACTGTGTCGGACTGGCGCTGGTCATCCAAGAACGTTCTGCGTGCCTACCGATGCCGGCGACCTGAATGAAGAATGCTGCCTATCCGTAGCACTCAATGCGCAGGTTCATACCGATTGGTCTGTCGCGGAACAGAGATGTTTGCGAACCCCGGTATCCAACGTGAAGACAAAGCTTGCTTCTGCTCGAGCGTCTGTGCTTGCGCCCGCACCAAACGCCGGTCCGACCAACGTCCGCCGGTGGAAACGCCGCCTGATCACAGCCGCGTTTATGCTGCCGGCACTTACGCTGCTTCCACAAATCGCTCGCGGCGAAGAACTTGCCACATCCAAGCAGCGCGTCAGCTACTCCAAACAGATCGAACCGATCTTGCGGCGACAATGTTTCGGCTGCCACCAAGGCGCCAAACAGCTTGGCCAATACCGGATGACAGACTTCGCCGGCTTGGTCGCGGGTGGCGAATCGGGTGAAACCGCGATCGTCCCCGGTAAGCCGGACGAAAGCTATCTGATCGAAATGGTGACCGCGGTCGATGGCGTCGCCGAAATGCCGAAGCCGCCATCCAAACCGCTGCACGAAACCGAGCTTGCGCTACTGCGTGAGTGGATTCAACAAGGCGCTCACGACGATAGCGAATCGGTTGCGACACGGTTCGACAGCGATCACCCACCGACCTATCAAGCCGCCCCGTCGATCACCTCCATTGATCTGTCGCCCGATGGATCGATCATCGCCGTCGGGGGCTATCACGAAGCGTTGGTTTTGGGGACCAGCGAGGGCGCACTGAAACAACGTTTGATCGGAATGAGCCCGCGTATCAACTCCGTCCGCTTTGCGCCGGACGGTAATCGATTGGCCGTGGTCGGCGGCTCGCCAGGCGAACTGGGTGAAGTGCAGATTTGGAACCCAGCGACCGGCGAACTGTTGCTGTCCAAGACGTTTACCTTTGACGCGCTATGCGGTGCGTCTTGGTCACCCGATGGCAAGCAACTCGCGTTCGGTGCGGCCGACAACGTCGTTCGTGCGATCAACACCGAAACCGGCGAACAGGTTCTGTATCAAGGTGCCCACGAAGATTGGATTCGCGACGTCGCGTTCTCGCCCGACGGAAGCCACCTTGTTTCTGTCGCTCGTGACATGTCTTGCAAATTGACCGAAGTCGCGACCGAGCGTTTTGTCGACAACGTGACCTCGATCACCCCCGGTGCGTTGTCGGGCGGATTGAACAGCGTTGCGATGCACCCGACCCGCAACGAGATTGTCGTCGGTGGTGCCGACGGTGTGCCCAAGGTGTACCGCATTTTTCGCGAGACGGAACGCAAGATCGGCGACGACGCGAACTTGATCCGCAACCTATCAAAATTGAATGGGCGGATCTTTTCGGTCGTCTTCAGCCCAGACGGAAATCGGATCGCCGCGGCATCCACGCTTGATGGACAATCGCAAGTCCGCGTGTGGGGCTTCGACATCGATACCAAGCTGAGCGATGAACTGAAAAAGATCATCGCCAAACGTGTCAGTGACCGCTCCCCAGAAGAACGCAAACAAGTCGACGAATATCGCGCGCAGGAGACCAAGCAACTAATCTCGCTGGACTTCGCCGACCAAGTCGTTTACTCGGTCTCGTTCGGTCCGGACCACACCCTGTACGTGGCCACGGACCAAGGCATCGTGCGTCGCATTGCGGCGGACGGCAGCGAGCTGTCGGCATTGCAATTGCCAATCACGATCGCGGCAAACCACATCGCCGGCGGCAGTGATTCGGAAAGCGATTCAAGCAGCGAAACCAGCGGCGGCACACAAGCCGAATTCGATGCCAAAGCATTTGTCGAAACTCTCGATTCGCCAAGCGATCCGAGTTCGGCCGAGTCCATCGATCTGGCGACCGTCGCGTCGATCGAAGTCGTCCCGGCAACGATCACCACGCGAACGCCCTACGACTATGCTCAACTGGTCGTCACAGCGGTCTTGAAGAACGGTGAACGCATCGACGCGACGCGGATGGCCCGGTACGAAGGCCCCGATTCGGTCGCCACGACAACCAGCGGCTTGATCTGGCCCACCGTTCCCGGCGATGCCGAAATCACGGTGCGGCTTGGCGATTTGAAAACCGTCGTGCCACTGCACCGAGAGTTGGTTGCGGATGCCGGCGAAGTCGACTTTGTCAAAGACGTCAATCCGGTGCTCAGCCGCTTGGGTTGCAACCAAGGAACATGCCACGGCGCACAAAAGGGTAAGAACGGCTTCAAGCTCTCGCTACGTGGCTATGACCCGATCTTTGACGTGCGTGCCCTGACCGACGACCTCGGTGCGCGCCGCATCAACGCGTCGGCCGCGGAAGAATCACTGATGCTGCGAAAGCCGCTTGGGCTGACGCCACACGAAGGCGGAGTGTTGATGACGAGTGGCGATCCATACCACTCGGTGCTCCGTCGCTGGATCGCAAGCGGCAGTGTTCTGCACCACGATTCGCCGCGTGTGGTCAGCTTGGAAATCCACCCCAAGAACCCAGTGATCCAATCGATCGGCGGGACGCAGCAGTTCCGTTTACTTGCCCGCTACAGCGATGAGACAACACGCGACGTCACCCGCGAAGCATTCGTGGACAGCGGTAACACGGAAGTCGCGACGACGACCGGCAAAGGCATGTTGAATGCGATTCGACGTGGCGAAGCGCCCATCCTGGCTCGCTTCGAAGGCAGCTATGCGGCAACGACGTTGACCGTGATGGGTGACCGCAGTGGATATGAATCGCAAGCTTATGAGACTTGGGGACGAATCGATGAACTGGTCGGACAAAAATGGGACCGCGTCAAAGTTGTACCAAGTGGCTTGTGCGACGACGCGACCTTCCTACGACGCGTAACGTTGGACCTGACCGGCTTGCCGCCGACCAGCGATGATGTCCGCGCGTTCTTGGCCGATGCGACTCCGACACGCGAGAAACGATCTTTGGTCGTCGATCGCTTGTTGAGCAGTGAAGCGGCGATCGATTACTGGACCAACAAGTGGGCTGACCTGCTGCAGGTGAACCGCAAATTCCTGGGCGTCGAAGGCAGTCAAAAGTTCCGCGAATGGATCCGTACCGCGATCGCAGAAAATCGGCCCTACGACGAATTCGTTCGCCAAATCATCACCGCGACCGGTTCGAACGTGAAAACCCAGCGGCGAGTTACTTCAAAGTCTTGCGGACGCCGGAAGACACGATGGAGAACACGACGCACTTGTTTTTGGGAATTCGTTTCAACTGCAACAAGTGCCACGATCACCCATTCGAACGCTGGACCCAGGACCAGTACTACGAAATGGCTGCCTACTTCGCCCGCGTTGATTTGCAAACCGATCCTGAATCGGGTGACAAACGGATCGGTGGCACAGCCGTCGAAGGCGCAAAGCCGCTTTATGAAATGGTGGTCGACAAGGCGGACGGTGACGTCGTCCACGCACGCACTGGTAAAATCACTCCTCCGGAATTTCCGTACGCAGTCGATTGCGACATCGCTGACGAAGCGACACGCCGCCAACAATTGGCGCAGTGGATGACAGACCCGGACAACCCGTACTTCGCAAAGTCGATGGTCAATCGGTTGTGGGGATACCTGCTTGGCAAAGGATTGATCGAACCGATCGATGACATCCGCGCCGGCAATCCGCCGACCAATCCCGAGTTGCTGAATTATCTCACAGACCAATTCGTTGCTTCGGGTTTCGACATCAACAACACGCTTCGCGAGATTTGCAACAGCCGGGCGTACCAATTGAGTGTGGAAACCAACCCGTTGAACGAAGACGACACGCTGAACTATGCACACGCGATGCCACGTCGATTGCCGGCCGAAGTGATCTACGATGCCGTGCACTCGCTAACGGGATCGACCAGTGAAATTCCGGGTATGCCCAAGGGCACTCGTGCCGCGGCGCTGACGGACGCCGGCGTCAAACTGAACGACGGGTTCCTGCAAAACCTTGGCCGCCCGGTGCGTGAAAGTGCCTGTGAATGCGAGCGATCCAGCGACTTGCAACTCGGTCCGATCATGGCGTTGATCGGAGGACCAACGGTCGCATCAGCGATCGCCGACCCGCAGAACGAACTGGAACGCATCGTTTCCGAAAACACTGACGACCACGACCTAGCGACTGAAATTTTCCTGCGTTCGATCGGCCGCGAACCGACAGAACTCGAATTTGCCGCTTTTGACCAAATGAAACAGCAGATCCACGCAGACCACCAAGCTCTGCTCGCACAACTGGAACGCGAGGAAGCGGCTTGGTCCGAACGGCGTGCCCAGTTGGAAAGCGATCGGATGGCCAAACTTGCCGATACCGAAGCGAAGCTCGCCGCCCGCATCGAAGCGGCCAAGCCGGAACAAGACCGTCTGGCGATGGAACGTGAACAGCGAATTGCGGCAGCGCAAGCGAATCTTGACCAAGCAAACGCAAAGCTGGAAACCAAGGCGGAAGAGTTCGCCAAAGCTCATCGTGACGGCGTCGAGTGGCACCCGCTGCTGGCCACCAAAGCGACGTCGACGAACAAGGCAAAGCTAGTCGTCGGTCCCGACCGCGTGATCACGGCCAGCGGTGATGCCGAAAAAGCGACGTATACGCTCGAATTCCGCACCTCGTTGAAACAGATCACTGGGTTGCGATTGGAAGCGATTTCCGATCCATCGTTGCCAGCCAACGGACCGGGATTGCCAGCCAACGGAAACTTCGTTGTCACCGAGATCGAAGTCGGCGTGGCCGCTTCTGATACACCGAAAGAGCGCAAGCCCGTTGAGTTCGCCAGTGGTCACGCGTCGTTCCTGCAAGGCGGCTTCAGTATCGAAGCGGCCCTTGATGGAAACAAACGCGACCAAGGCGGCTGGGCAATCGCGGGTGCGACAGGAACCGACCAATGGGCGACATTGAAATTCAAACAGCCAATCGCAAACGAAGGCGAGGTGGTATTGCAAGTCAAACTGCACCAATACCACAACGCGGGCGATCACCGTCTGGGCAAGTTCCGCTTGAGTGCGACCTGCGACACGGGCGACATCCCATTGGACTTGTCAGAACGTTTGCAAGCGATCGTGCTGACACCCAAAGAAAGCCGCAGCGAAGCGGACGGTAAAACGCTGGTGGACTACATCGGCCGCACCGACACCGAACGCAACGATGCCAACGCGGCACTGGCCGAAGCGCGAAAGCCAGTCCCTCGTGATGCGGAAACGGTTCGGTTGGAAACCCAACGTGACCGCTTAACCGTTGCCACCGCAGACGATCCCAACCTGCTTCGTCTTCGCGAGGATGCGACGTTCAGCCAAACGCAGATCGAGCATGTGCGTTTGACCGCAGCCGAAGACCTGACGTGGGCGTTAATCAACAGCCCAGCGTTTTTGTTCAACCACTGATCGACTTGACCATGCACAGAGTGAACCGCATCGGACGCTCACAGTGCTGATTCCATCCAACGCCCGTCCAATATTGATTCCAGTTACGGAGTTTCCGTCATGCTTTCTTTCAAAGGCTATCCGGCAAAAGATCTGTGCGATCGACACCTGAAAGCATCGCGCCGAACGTTCTTGCGTGTCGGCGGCTGTTCGATGCTTGGATTATCGCTTCCATCGCTCTTGCAATTGGAAAATGCGTCGGCTGGCGAACTGGTTGGCAGCGGGCCCGGTTGGGGCAAAGCCAAGAGCATCATCATGGTTTATTTGCAGGGCGGCCCTAGCCACCTGGACCTTTGGGATCCCAAAGAGAACGTGCCCGACAATGTAAAAAGCCAGTTCTCGCCGATCAGCACCAAGATCCCCGGAATCAAGTTCACCGAGAACCTGCCCAAGCTGTCGCAGATCAACGATCGCTTCACCATGATCCGGTCGATGTCGTACACGCCAAACGGTTTGTTCAATCATACCGCGGCGATCTACCAAATGATGACGGGCTACACGACCGACAAGGTCAGTCCTTCGGGGCAGCTTGAGCCGCCTTCGCCGAAAGACTTTCCGAACTTCGGCAGCAACATCATCAATATGCGACCGGTCGAAGAACCGATGTTGCCGTTCGTCATGCTGCCTCGTCCGCTGCAGGAATCGAATGTTGTCGGCAAAGGCGGCACGGCCGGCTTCTTGGGCAAGTCCTACGATCCGTACACGCTGTATCCAGACGGCGATGACATGGACATGGACAAGATGAGCCGAATCAAGATCGATGACTTGAAATTGCGTCCCGAAGTCTTTAGCGTCCGTTTGCAGCGGCGGGCACAGCTGCGTGGTTTGCTGAACGCACAGATGCCACATATCAACAAAGCAGTCGAAGATTTAGAGCTCGACGAATACTACGACCGAGCACTGTCGCTGATCGTTTCGGGACGTGCCCGCGAAGCGTTCGACTTGGCGAGTGAACCGGACAATTTACGTGACGAATACGGACGCAATACGTTCGGACAAAGCTGTTTGCTTGCCCGACGATTGGTCGAAGCTGGCACGCGGGTCGTGGAAGTCATCTGGCCGAAAGTCGCCAACAGTGACAACCATTCGTGGGACCACCACACGGGGCTGAGCAAGCGAATGAAGGACCAATCGGCGCCAATGCTTGATTCGGGGCTGACAACACTGATTCGCGACCTGGACGACCGTGGGATGCTGGACGACACGCTGGTTGTCGCGGTGGGGGAATTCGGCCGCAGCCCCCAGCGAGGTGTCAGCACCAGCGGAAACAATAATTCCGATGACGGACGTGATCACTGGCCGTATTGCTACACCGCCGTCATGGCGGGAGCCGGCACCCGCCGCGGATACGTCCATGGTAAAAGCGACAAAACGGCGTCGGCTCCGCTGGAAAACCCCGTTCATCCCTCGGAAATCTTGGCGACGATCTATCACAGCTTCGGGATTCATCCCGAAACGATCGTCTACAACCACTTGAACCAGCCGCGGGAATTGGTCAAAGCTCAAGCGTTGACGTCGCTTTTGGCCTAGCGACAGCACGTCAGGCTGCACTAGCCAAAGGCTGCGGTTCCGAGATAATGAATCGGAAACCAAAACAAAGCGTTCAGCGAGTCACGGATTTGCACCGGTGGCTCACCGGACGCCCTCGTTGTAGACTCCCTGCCCGACGGACAAAATTCTCCATGCGAACTACCCTGGCCCTGCTCGTGGCGCTGTCCACGACACTAATTATGAGCAACGACACTTCTGCAAAAAATCCTGGCGAAGCGAACGTCACGGATAAAGTTTTCTTTGACATCGAAATCAACGGCGAACCAGCCGGTCGCATCGTCATGGGACTCTTCGGCGACGACGTTCCCAAGACCGCCGAAAACTTCCGTGCACTGTGCACCGGTGAAAAAGGCGTCGGCAAGATGAAAAAGCCTTTGCACTACAAAGGCAGCAAGTTCCACCGCGTGATCCCCGAGTTCATGCTTCAGGGGGGTGACTTCACCGCCGGAAACGGAACCGGTGGCGAAAGCATCTACGGCGAAAAGTTCGCGGATGAAAAATTCTCGTTCCCACACGATCGTCCCGGTTTGCTGAGCATGGCGAACGCTGGCCCGAACACCAACGGATCGCAGTTCTTCATCACGACCGTTGAAACCCCATGGTTGAACGGCAAACACGTGATCTTCGGTCGCGTCATCGAAGGCATGGACGTTGTCAAGCGTATTGAAACGCTCGGATCGTCGCCAACCGGTGCCGTCCGTTTGCCAGTCGTCATCGCGGACAGCGGTGAACTGAAAGAAGACAAAGAGTAGTCGACGCGGTTCGTCGAACCGATCACCAACACGGAAGCCCGGCCGGTTATTGCAAACCGGCCGGGCTTTTTTCGTTCGTTGGCAGATGCGGAACGCGACCGACTGATCAGTCAGCGGGACGAGGCTTGTTAGACCAGTGGCCACGCGCGTCAGTACCGCGGACATGGACGCCTTTTTCGTTCCACCCCAGCCCCGCATGAACGTCGGCACTGCAGTATCGCAGCGTCAGTCCACAGCGACGTCGATCCGAAAAGTTCGCGTCGCTACCGTGCAGCAGCAGGTCCGCGTGGATCGAAGCTTGTCCTGCTTTCAACGGGTCGGTGACTTCGGTGCCGTATTGCTGGGGATTTTCGATCGTCTGATTCAATACGTTGTGTTCGGTCGAATCACTGGGCCGGTACGTCATGTGGCCTTTCGTGTGGCTTCCGGCGATGAACTTCATGCAGCCGTTTTCCAAGTCGGCATCGTCGATCGCCAACCACACCGTCACTGCTTTGCTGGGCGACAGTGGCCAATAGCTCGCGTCTTGATGCCATGCGACGGCTTTCCCATCGTTGGGCATTTTGCAAAAGAAGTGTGATCCCCAGCCGATCACGTCATCACCCAATAAGTCGGCGACAGGATCAACAATTCGGCCATCGGTCAGGATGTCATACACCGGACCGTACTTAAGGTGTGCGGAGCTGATCGAATAGCTGTTGCCGCCGTCCGCCATCACCTGGCGGAGTAGATCATCAAAGTAGCGTCGAATGTCTGTGATCTCGGCATCAGTAAAGAGATTCAGCGGGCGAATGTAGCCCTCACTGTTGAACCGCTGAATTTGTTCGCCGGTCAGGACCTTGGGATTTGTATTGACGGCGGGGTGAAACGAGAGGTCTCGCTCCAAGGCTTGGAGTTCGTCTTCGGTCGGGATGATCTGAAAATCTTTCATGGTCGGTCAGGGGAGTGGGAACGCTGCGAGGTCCGCGCGTCTGGAGAAGGCTCGCGCGACAGAGATAGTTTAGATGAATCGGAGACGCCGAGTCAGTGTCGGATGCGGTTTGGCAAGCGACTGGTTTTTATTGGACGTTGGGCGAGGTGAGGGCGGGTTGCAAAATGATTCTGTCGACCGAGCGGGCTGTCGCGATCCGGTTCGCGAAGGGCCTACCACCCGCATTCGCGATAGCGAGCGGTTTCGTGAGTCGACTGCGCCGATACGCGCTAGCGTCGGTTTTGCGCGGTTGAAAGTCGGCAGGTGCGAACCGTTCGTGCTCTCAGCGGCGCACGTGACCGTCACGGTACGAGGTGACTGCAACGGAACCGACGCTAGCGCGTATCGGCTAATAGGACAACCGGTAGTGGACGAAGCGATGAGTCCTTCGGAAGCGTTTGCGCTTCGCTGGGGGCGGATTGCAAATTGCAAAATGAACATTGCAAATTGGAAATTGATTTGTCGACCAAACGAACAATCGCGATCCGGTGCGTGAAAGACCTATCAGCCGCATTCGCGATAGCGAGCGGTTTCGTAAGTCGACTGCGCCGATACGCGCTAGCGTCGGTTTTGTACGGGTGAAAGTCGGCAGGTGCGAACCGTTCGTGCTGTCAACGGCGCACGATATCGTCACGGGACTAGGCGACTGCAACGGAACCGACGCTAGTGCCACGGATTGGATTTCCGGTGCCACGAGGGAAAGTTCTGCGTATCTTTCCCAGCTACCCTAGTTCATGATGCAAAAAATTCCCTTCCCCTGCCTGATGTTAGTTTGCTGAAGACGAACTCAAACAAAGGAAGGGAATATGTCGGGTCGAGCAGTGAAAATCACTTTTGACGGAGAAGCTCTCGTCGGTTCTCCATTCGCTCGTTGCTTCGTCGACCGCGTCAGCGCGGGTCATTGTTCGTGCTCAGATCATTCTGATGGCTTTCGGCAAGCAAAGCAACTCTGAGATCGCCGAACAACTCCGTTTAGAACGGCGATGCGTCGGACGGTGGAGGCGACGATGGCAACTTTCCTTCGACGCGTTGTTGGCAATCGAACTGAATGAAACGCACGCTGCACTCCGGCGCGCGGTAATCGATGTCCTCTCCGATGCACATCGCTCTGGGCGTTCCTGCCGCTTTTCGAACGAACAGTTGGCTCAGGTGATTGCGATCGCATCACAATCGCCCCGGGACTTCGGCCGTCACATCGAAGATTGGACAGGACGTGAGTTGGCAGACGAAGCGATGAAGCAAGGGATCGTTCCTTCCATCTCCAAATCCCGTGTCAACGAATTGTTGCGGTCTGTTCGCCTCAAACCGCAGCATCGCAAAGGATGGTGCTTCACCACCGAGAAAGACCGCGAAGCGTTTGCGATGCAAGCTCAGGCGGTTTGCCAAAC
>PPHI01000050.1 GCA_002901265.1 Rhodopirellula baltica
GCGGCCAAGCGGTGGACGGCAGTTTGATGTCGGCGGGATCTGTCAAAAACAGCAAAATTGTGAACCCGACAACACTTTGTCGAAATCACCGGCAGGCTCGGTCTTGTAATACAGCTGTGTTTTGGCCAGATCCTCCCCCGGTCGGAAATCCCAAATCGTCTTTCCGGGAGCCTGAACCACGGTCTTCGCTTGCAGGTGACACTGGGCACAAACCGATTCCAGCTGCACGCGTCCAAGTGTTGTCGGGTTCACAATTTTGCTGTTTTTGACAGATCCCGCCGACATCAAACTGCCGTCCACCGCTTGGCCGCCCGCGGATTGGTAAATGGCAACGTGCTCCTGACCAGGCCCGTGGCAACGCTCACACCCGATTGCCAACTCGTGGATTTCGGGCTGGTGCGGATTGTCGTTATTGGCAGTAGCCAAACCGGCATGACAGAACAGGCATTCGTCATCGATCATTCGACTGAACCCGCGTTGGCTGGCTTCGTCATACCCTGGCGCCATCCCGATATCGTCCAACTTCGCATACCAAGTCACTGGCGATTGAAGCAGGTACTCGCCGTCGCGAAGCAAGTACCCTTGGGCAAAAGCACCGCTGCCCATCACATACTCAACCGGAAACTCATTCACCTTCACCAGCTGATCTTGACCATCGCCAAAACGCTTCGATTCCCGATGGACGATCTCGTCACCCTTTTTGACGACCTCATAACGTCGCCAACTCGCCCGGTGTTCGATCACCCCATCAAGGGTGTGTTCCATCGCTTGGTCGATCTGACTGAGTGACCGGCTGTGATGGGTTCCCAAATAACTTTCGTGACGCTGCGGATGACATGACGCACAAACGGTCGTCCCGACGTATCCATCAGGCAGGTTTGCATGGGGAAACTCAGAAAGCTCACCGGAGGGATGGCTGTTTTCATCCACCGTGCTGCCGTTTCCATCTAAAAAATCCGGTTTTGTCTCGGACACCTCCTTGCCTACCTCCGCTGGAGGTTCTGAATTCGTCATTGAACGAGCCGCAATAGAGGGAGAAGCCTCCTTGTTCGTGTCAGTGCTCGACGAACAACCTGAGGAAGCCAAAACAAAAATGGCCAGCATCAGACCACAGAAAGACACCCTCGTTAGGTATTTGCGAACACTACATTCCATGCCATTGCCATACTGAAGCGGGGAAAAGCTCACTTAGTAGGATACCTTGCTCCTAAAAAACGCTCCCACCCATAGCGGTGCCTTGACGTTCTTTGAGGCAAATAAAAAACCTCGCCCACTGTCGCAGGCGAGGTTCGATTGTTTAACAACAGGTTGCGTCAGCAGACGCTTACTGGTTGAGGGATTCGTCGATCACTTCTTTCGAAGCACGAGTACCCATCGCACCCCACAGGCCGTATGGGCTGCCCTTCGCACGGTTGTAGAAACTCGGTGCGGGAGCTTGCTGGTTACCCGATTCGACAGAGTCGGTGATGAAGATGACCGCACCGTCGCCCATCAGGACGTGTGCACCACCTTGGTGACGACTCGAAGGCGACAACGTACCCGAGGTGTCTTGGTGTCCGGTCATGCAGTTTTCCGAGTTTGGCGGACGGATGGTCCAGCACATGTTCGAAGTTGCTTGATAGAACGCCCAGTTCATACCACGCGACTGACGGTCGCTGTGAACCTTTTGTTGGTCCGTGCAGTTCGCGTTCTGGAAGCACCAGAACAACGGGTTCTCTGGGTCCAGTTGATTGTTGTCACGGCACCAGGTTGGGCTGAACTGAGGACCTGCGGTAGGAGCTGGTTCCCATTGGCTTCCGTTGTTGACCGAAACAGCGGTACGACGGTCCAAGTCACCCAAGTCGGAGATGATTTCGCCCATCGCGACAGTGTTGGACAGACCGTCCAAGATGTCACGGAACTTCGCTTCACGACGAACACCGAAGAAACCGCGGTCGGTTGCCAGTGCACGTTGTGCACGCCAGCCGTCACCAGGGGTCAGGTTGTCGTTCTTGAAGTTACCTTGTTGAACGATGTGACACGAGTCACCCATGCAAGCTGCGTAGTTGCAACGAGCCAACGCAGGTTGGCCGGATCCTGGGTCGCTGGGGCAGCGAAGCATCGGAATCTCAGTTGCCCATGGCACGTATTCCCAAACGTCGCGTGGGCTTGGTCCCATCGCTGGCCAAGTACCGTTGTTTGCCGGAATGGTCGCACCAGGAGTAACCGTTTGACGGCTTGGGCTGCTGATGTGATCCCACAAACCTTGCTGTTCAAAAAACGGGGTCAGACCAACGTGAACGCTCAAGCATTCGTTGTTGGTGTTGTTCGAACCACGCCACCACTCTGGGCCACCTTGTTGGCCGGAAGTGTGGTCGATACCCGAACCACCCCCTGCCACTGGCAGTTGTTTGTATGCCGAGTGGTAGTTGTGAATCGCAAGGCCGAGTTGCTTGAAGTTATTGCTGCAAGACATACGGCGAGCAGCTTCACGGGCCGCCTGAACTGCGGGGAGCAGCAGACCAACCAGAATGCCGATGATGGCAATGACGACTAGAAGTTCCACCAGCGTGAAACCACCAGCCCGATTACGAGCTTGTCTCATTTAGAAGAATCTCCGAAAAGTTAAAACAAGAACATTAATGAAAAATGTTTCGCCATTAAGAAGGCGTAGGACTAAATAATTGCCCGCTTACATAGATTCGTCAATTGTGTATTCGCGCAATAGAAATTAGATCTTTTGCACGGGCATTGAACGTTGTCACCAACGACGGGCCAAAGATCACGCGAAGGTAGCCCAGGCTAGGGGAAGCCATACACTTCAGCAGAGATTCGCTTGCTAAAAGCGGTGCAACACTCTGGTAAACGCTCGTAAGGCAGCATAGTTCTGAATTGATGTTCGTCAGTGTGAAATAAACGATCTTTGCCGCTGTAGCTTTGCCTTCTTGACGCTTAACCTACGTTGCCGGTCTGTCCTGATACATCACATCCACTCGCAAACCCCTCTGTGATGCTGTTACATCGCCACTTACTATTTCGTTTGGTCGTATTGGCTTGCATGTCAACGATCGTGGCGTGCTCCCCCGAAAAGGGATCAGAAACAAGCACACAGGAGGGAAACACTGGCAATGATTCTCAAGTCGCTGACAACAAAAGTGCTGTGTATGAAATCCCCCCGGATGAACAGATGCGGCGGGCGATGCAGGCCGAAAATTGGAAGTTGGCTGATCAATCGTTGCGTGGCGCGCTGATCTCCTCACCGAACGATCCAGACCTTTTGACCGATGCAGCGAAGGTCGCCGCACTCAACAATCGCAAACGCGAGGCCGCCGACCTCTTGGTTCAGGCCGCCGAAGCTGCCGACTTCACTCCCTCCACGCGAGTTGACTTTGCGATCCAAGCCTTGATCGATGTCGGCGAACTTTACAAAGCGATCGAGCTGCTCCAAACCTCGCTAGCGCGCCACCCCGATAACCTGAAGCACCGAAAAAACCTGATCGGCTTTCTCGGCGAAGCAGAGCGCCCCGAACTCGTCGGCAATCACCTTCAGGAATTGATCAAACGTCGCGCTTTCGACGTCCCGCTTCTGCTTGCGGTCACTGAAACGTCCTCACGACGTTACTCGTACAACACCGCGAAAATCCTGATGGAGCGGAACCCGTCGGACCATCGAGTCCGTTTGGGCGACGCCAAAGAATCGCTCGATACTCACGATGCCGTTCAAGCAGAAACGCTGCTACGAGAAATCCTAAAACATCATCCCGACTTCGCGCCAGCCTACGCCTTGCTTGGTCAAGCACTCATGGAACAGCGAAAGGTCGACGCAATCCCAACGTGGCTGCAACAAGCACCCGATGGTTGCAAACAACAACCGGCCTATTGGCTAACACTCGGTGATTGGGCCGCCGCCAACGATCAACACCCAGAAGCCGCACGGGCATTTTGGAAAGCAACCCAAATCGATCCGAACGACAGCAGTGCCTGGATTCGCTTGGTCGGTGTCCTACGTCGGTTGCAGAAAACGACTCCACCGGAGGACGCCGAGCATGTCAGTGAAGCTGAGATTGCCGCAATAGATCAACGCATCGAACTGTTGCTTAAACTCCGCGCCGTTTATTACGACTTCACCTGGGCAGGAAAAGACAGCCAAAGCGACGCGTACGCAATCGCAGATGTCTTGTTCTCACTCGGCAGAACCTGGGAGGCCGAGGCTTGGACCGCGATCGGAACAACGCTTCCCCGAGAACCAGAGAACAAACTTGCCCCGCTTCGTGCGAAGGTGTTGAAACGATTGAAACGTGATCCGAGTTGGATTTCGACAGCTGACCAACCCGCTTTGGCAATTGACCTTTCTCGATGGCCAGAAGCTGAACTCACATCGAGCTCAAATTCGAAACGGCCAAGCAGAATTCCAGTTCAGCCCTCGCATCAACACATCGTACTTCACGACGAAACCCACGCTCGCGGCCTGGACGGTTACGGCGCCAAGAACAATCCTGACGACGCGAAACTTGCCCCGTTGATTCGATCAACCGGTGTCGGAGGAGGAACCATTGACTATGACCTCGACGGTTGGCACGACCTACTTGTCATGGGAGCCGGGGGGACGATGCTGGAATCTGATTCAATCGCGAATGAACTGTTGCGAAATCGGAACGGCAATTTCGTTTCGGTCACGCCCCATGCCGGCGTTGGCGACAAAAGCTATGGACAAGGCGTTGCCGTTGGTGATTTCAACGAAGACGGTTTTCCAGATTTGTTCTTTGCAAACCTCGGCAAGAATCGTCTTTACAAAAACAACGGTGACGGCACCTTCACGGACAGCACCGAGCAACTGCTCGACAATCACTGGCAAGAGTGGAGCACTTGTGGAGCGTTTGTTGATCTCAATCGCGACGGAATAACCGATCTGCTGACGACGAACTATTGCCGCACCGTCAAAGACATGGACAAAGCCTGCCCTGATGAACATGGCGTTCCCGGACCCTGTCATCCATTGGTTTTCCCCGCCCATCGCGATCAGTTTTTCTATGGAACCGCCGAGGGCACTCTGATCGACCAATCTGACGCTTTGATCGCCGACGTTTTGCCCGGTCGCGGCTTGGGCATCGTGGCTGGAAGCTTGGACGGACAACAGCCCGGCGTTTTCGTCGCCAACGACATGACGCCCAACAACTACTTCACCGTGTCCTCCGATTCGAACTCACCTCTGATCGAAAGCGGTGCGGCGAGCGGACTGGCTGTCGATGGCCGCACCATCGCCCAGGCATCGATGGGGATCGCAACCAGCGACTTTGATCGTGACGGCGATTTAGATTTCTACGTCACGGGGTTCGGTCGCGAATACAACATCCTTTACGATCAAATCGCCCCAGGGCTTTGGCAAGATATCTCGAACCAGCTGGGTCTCGTACGACCAACGCTTCAATTGGTCGGCTTCGGCACCGAAGCGATCGACTTTGACGAGGACGGAATCGACGAATTGATCGTGACCAATGGCCACATCGGCGACTTCAACGAACCAGATAGCCTGCCCTACGCTCAGCCGATGCAAGTGTTCCGCCGCGGCGTGAGCGGAAGCTTCGATGTCATTGAGGACGATTCCTGGGACGAATACTTTCGCCAACCCCATGTCGGTCGTGCACTCTGGACCCTCGATGCCAACGGTGATGGCCACCGTGATGTGGCGGTGACCCACTCGTACGAACAAATCGCACTGCTGGTCAATTACTCCGATCATAACAATTCTCGAATTGCTTTTCGCTTAGTCGGCACGGATGCCAGCCGCGATGGTGTAGGAGCAATTCTAAGGTTTCGTTGTGACGGACAACCTCGCACACTGTGGTCGCTTGCCGGAAGTGGCTACCTGTGTAGCAATGAACCAGAACTTCGTGCGGGACTGGGTACGGCTTCGGAAATCACCGAACTAACCATCACATGGAATGACGGATCGCAACAATCGCTCGGCACGCTCCCCGCAAACCACGAATACCTGATCGTACAAGGTGACGATTCGGCATTCGTTCTGGAGTAGTCGCCCTTGGAATCTCGCTCATTGCAAACTCGAGGCTTATCTTTCCGTCGCGTCCCTTTACCGATCGTGATTCGATGGTATCGCTCGACGGTCACAATCATGCTGCTAGCGTTTGCACTCGTCGGCTGCACGTCGTCCAACGAGAATGCGCCGTCAAGTATCAACGCCAACTCCACTCCGGACGATCCGGTCGCGGCATTGAATGAAGCGATCGAACACCGAGAGTGGCAAACGGCGCTGCGAAGATCTAATGACGCCTTGATCGCCGCCCCTGGCAACCCCGACGTCTTAACGAGTATTGCCATCGCCAACGGCCAACTCGGAAACGAAACCAAAGCCGCCGACTTACTGGTTCAAGCGGTTGAAGCAGCCAACTTCGATACCAAGGGCGAACGCATTCAACATGCGATCCAAGCTCTAATCGCACAAGGCAGGCTCTACGACGCGATTGATCTGCTCGACAAAGTCGTCGAAGCAAATCCTCAAGCACACGCCTTACGCCGAACGTTGGTCGGTTTCCTGGGAGAAGCCCAGCGCAACGAAGAACTGCCGGTTCACATGAATGAACTGATTCGTGCTCGCCAATTCGATTTGATGCTTTTGATGGCGACAACCGAAACAAGTTTTCGTCGGTTCTCGTCGTCAACCATCGACCAATTGCTCCAGCGAAATCCCTCCGACTTGCGTCCGTTGCTCGGTCAAGCACAAACGCTACTCGAATCACGCGACGTCGCCGGCGCAGAATCGATCCTACGACGGATCGTTGCCAAACACACCGAGTTCGCGGCGGGACACGCACTCCTCGGGCAAGCAATTGCCGCACAAGGTAAAACCGACGACTTGCCGCGGTGGCAATCTGAATTGCCGCCACAGGCCACCGAGTACAGCGGATACTGGACCGCAATGGGCGTCTGGTCGATGGATCGAAAGCAAGTCCCACAAGCCATCCGCTGTTATGCCCAAGCGACGCGTCTGGCACCAAATAACAGCTACGCTTGGTCGCGATTGGCAGATGCCTTGGCAAGTCTTGATGACGGACTCGATGAATCTGAGCGAAAACTGATTTCCAATGCGATCGCTGACCGACGTGAAGCACTGCTGCAACTTCGCGAACGCTTTGCAAACTTCACCGACGGAAACCAACAAAGTCAAAGCGGTGCGACTCAAATCGCGCAGTCGCTGATGCGTTTGGGAAGAAACTGGGAAGCCGAAGCGTGGCTCGCCATCGCTACGACCTTGCCACAATCGCCAAGTGATTCGCTTACCGGCTTACGCCAACAAGTTCTCGACAAGCTTTCCGACGACCAAGCATGGCAAAGCTTACGCGAACACCCAGAACTGGCGTTTGAAATCGATCAATTCCCATTGCCCGCAGCTTCTGCCGGCTCGCTGGAAATCGGTCGAAGCGCACCGTTCGCTCCACTCGCAAGTCCAATCAACCTTCGCGACCAAGCAGAACAATGGGGGCTCGCGTTCTACGGTGAAGTCGGCGGACAAGTTCACGGCCCAAAGGTGCCGATCCATCAAACGTTGGGATGCGGCGGAGGCGTCTTTGACTTTGATAACGACGGACGCCCCGATGTGGTTTTTACCGCAGCTGGTGGGTCACTCGGGCTCCGCGATAGCCAGCCTGGTGAACTGTTCCGTAACCTTGGCGGCGAATTTCAATCATGCGGCAGTGTCTCAAGACTCTCCGACACTGGCTTCTCGACCGGTGTCGCCATCGGCGATATCAACGACGATGGGTTCGACGACGTTCTCGTCCTCAACCTTGGCCCCAACCGTTTGTTCGTCAACAACGGTGATGGGACGTTTCAGGACGCGAACGACTTAATCGAACACTCCGAAATCGCACAGTGGAGTAGCAGCGCAGCGATCGCGGATATCGACCAAGACGGGTTCAACGATCTCTTCGTCGTAAACTATTGCGATCAATCCGAACCGCTTGACCAACCCTGTTTTGACGCCCAGGGCAACGAAATCAATTGCTATCCGCTGCGATTTCGAGCTGCCAATGATCATTGTTTTCGAGGAACAGCAACAGGTTCGTTCGAAGATGTCAGCAAGACTTGGATTCGACCGGCAACACCAGGCCGTGGACTCGGAATCATTTCGGGACGACTCGATGGCCAGCACCTGTCGACCTATGTGGTCAACGATGCATCGCTGAATCATCACTATCGATGGAACGATGATCAACGTCCCCCGATGTCAGAAAACGGGATCTCTAGCGGACTTGCCGTTGACGCACAGTCACTCGATCAAGGTTCGATGGGGATTGCAAGCTGGGACTTTGATCACGACGGCGACTTGGATTTTTATGTCACAGGTTTTGTCGGTGAGTACAACATTCTTTACGAACAAAAGTCACCTGGACTGTGGGCAGACTCCACCGCTAGCGCTCAACTGATTGAACCCACACGGTCCAAAGTCGCCTTCGGGACCGAGGCAATCGACCTTGATAACGATGGCTATGAAGAACTGCTGGTCAGCAACGGACACATCGGTGACTTCGGCGATCGCACGTCGCCTTACGCGCAACCGTTTCAAGTCTTTCGCCAATCCGCCCCAGCCAAATGGGACACCATCGACAACGAAACGCTCGGCGGCTACTTCCAACGGCCTCATACCGGCCGCGCTTTATTTTCGCTGGATGCAAACAGTGACGGACGAACCGATTTTATCGTCACGCATGCGACCGAACCCGTGTCCCTGGTGATCAATGAGTCCCGGAACGCGAATCGACAAGTCACGTTCCGCTTGGTCGATACGAAACAGACCCGCGATGCTGTCGGTGCGAAGTTGGACTTCCAAATCGGTTCGACACCAGATCATCGAACTCTGTTTCGACTGGCAGGTGGCGGTTACCTGTGTAGCAATCAAGCGATTCTAGTCGCCGGCGTCGGCACGGCATCCGAGATTTCGAACATCACCGTGACATGGCCCGATGGTGAAATACAACACCTAGGAACACTTGCGACAAGTGCCGAATACTTGATCGTTCGTGATCAAGCGGCAACGACACTGAACCGTTTTACCCACCCGGTCACCAACAAATAAACGGGTCCAAGCAAACGCCTGAACCCGTCCCAATTGTTGAAGCGATGCGGCAACAGATCAGTTGCCGGGGCGGCTGCCGCTATTCTTCATTGCAGCTTCGTAGCCAGACTGGCTTGGCAATTCCGATGTCGGAACAGCATTTTCTGGTGGTTTGGTAACCGCTTCGGTGTGTCCGCCGCAACCAACGCTGGTTACGGACAGAGAAGCGATCGCAACACAAGCGAGTGCCAACTTTTTCATTGCCTACCTCAATGGTTTCAAGATGAGAAAAAGATATCGATGCGGAGAGTCAACAACCGGTAACGCGATGACTCATTTCGCATTCATCATTTAGATGGGTGCTAAGGCTGTCACGTGACGACTGCCTTGGTGCGCGATTGAAGTATAGCCAGCGATCCAGTGTTGACCATTGGCCCCGATGATCGGCACGGAGGGGAAAATCATCCACACTGATCCCGATCTCGCCCATCTATAGTTAGACGATCTGGAAGCGATCAAGGTGCGCGATTCTCAATGTTTTGTCGTGGAATACCGCTTCAGTGTTCCGTCACTAAGGGCGTTGGAACAACTGCGTGTCCCCCTCGATTGCCAAATAACGCATCGCTGCAGTGGGGTTCTCATAGACCATCGAGCGACCGGACGGCCAAAATATCTCAACCTTTTCAATAGATTCCTCAGCACCGATTCCCACCTCTAGGACGGGTTCATCACTACAAAAATAGCCGTCTCCTGCGGTAACCCAATCGGTGTAGGTCTTCCCACCAGCAGTGACGACCAACCGTGCACCAATCGCGTCACGCTCTGACTCGGTTCCGATCAATTCGAATTGGATCCAATGACCGTCCGTCTCGGTACGGTTTTCCAACAGGGCCGTCGGTCGCTCCAAATGCCCGATCAACAAATCCAACTTGTGATCGCGATTGAAATCCAACAATGCCATGCTGCGACCAAGGTACTTGCCAGCCCAGTACCCCGACGGATCGACAACATCAGCGAGTTCAAACTTTCCGTTTCGACCATAAAGGAATTGCGGCGCCATCTGAAAGCCTTCACCGATGTCACGCATGTCGAAGATGTGCCCGTTGGTGACAAACAAATCCAACCATCCGTTTCGGTCGATGTCGATTGCCTTGGTTCCAAAACCGACGTTCGGCAAGCTTGCTTTGTCGATGTCGTAGCGCACCGCCAGATCAACGAAGTCACCTTCCCCAACCTGCATATAGAGGTTCGCCGATTCCTCCGAAAAGTTGGTGATGTGCAAATCGATTCGCCCATTGTGGTCAAAGTCGCCATAGGTGATTCCCATGCATCCCGTCGCGCTGCCGGTGTAACCGTTGGCAACACCGCGAATGTCCGCCGCATTTTGTAGCTCCCCGGAACCATCTTGAACCAAGAAATGATTGGGACGGACATCGTTCCCAATGAACACTTCGTTCGCGCCGTTGCCGTCGAAATCCGTGACCATCACTCCGAGCGATGTTCCCGGCTTGGCGATCGATCGGTCGATGTCATGCAAGCGGAAACGTCCATCACCCAAGTTTTCAAACCACCGATCGGACTGGGCGTAGTGTTTCAGCGGAGAAGGTTGGACTTCCTTTCCATCCGCCCCAACATCCGGCAATTTGAACGCGCCGTCCATCTCGATGTAGACCGCTTCGAACAGATCAGGCAGCCGATCACCATTTAAATCGGCGACGGCCAACGACGAAGTGAAACGGTCGCTGACATCACCCAGCGAATCCGTAGCGTCACGAAACGTTCCGTCACCATTGTTGATCAATAATCGGTTGTGTCCCAAGCTTCCCAAATACAGATCTGGGAAACCGTCTTGGTTCACATCACCCGCCGCCAAACCGGCACCGTAATTGAAATCATCGCATCGCGACAACGTAGTGCACTCGTCGTAGAACCCATCATGATTTCGGTACAACGCGTTGGACCGGTCGCATCGGTCACTCGGCGGATCGCCAGCGCCTTGTGAAAAATACACGTCCGGCCATCCGTCGAGATCAAAGTCCAAAACGGCAATGCCGCCCCCGACTGATTCATGGATCGGAATCGATGAAACGTCGATTTCGTTGTCGGGATACCACTGAAACGCGATCCCGTGTTGTTCGGCAACGTCAACCATCGCCGGTTTTGCCAACGGTACATCACTTCGGACCGCTAGGTTCTCCTCGCCCTGATCGCGATTCAACTTCGCAAGCTCGGATAGCGCAGGTTCAAGTTTGAACTGATCGCGATCAACGCCAATCAACGCCGACTCCGAAGCCATCGTTAACGCGTCTGGCGATCGCAACAACTCGGCTCGCTGCGCATTCACTTGGCTACGTTGTGCAAACGCTTGTTGCGGCATCATCGACAGCGTCCAAGAAAGTGTTTCAAACGGTCGCCCCAGTTCCAACAATTTGCGTGTGAGTTGCTGCCGGGCATTGTTGTCGCCCAGCGAACGGATGAGTGCTTCGCTATCACGCTCGGCGACGGCCATTTGGACTGCCCGATAGCGAAACTGCTCTTCGTCTTCGCGTCGCCCCATCGCCGCAAAGACCTTGCTCAAACGCTGCATGCTGATTCGATCGGTCGGGTTCAAATACAACGCATCAAGCAACGCTCGTGCGGACGCTTCCAAGCTCCGCTGATCGAAGAAATAGGTTCCCAATGCGGCCCAGTAATCACCGAGCTTTTTGACCGATTCGTCACACCGTTGATACCAAATCGGGAAGTCCTCGAACGATTGTGTCTCTGCTAACAATCGCCCATACAACGCACACGCCGCAGCAGATTCAAAAGTCCCGTCCATTTGCGGCTGCAAGACGTCCAACGCCTCACGATATCGGAGGTTCGTAAAGTGCCACCTCGCCATCCCGAGGCCATCGACGAATAGCTGATCCGCCGTTTCGTTTGGCTTGAGCAACGGCGGAAACGATTCAGTGCGCCGAACCAGCGAAAGGAGTTCACCGTCAGTCGCGGAGCCTTCGCGGCACAACCATTCGGCTTGATTCGATGCTTCCTCGCGACGCCCCGTTTGACACAGCAACGTCCATGCGGTGTGCCTCCAGTTTGTCATTTGCGGCCGTTGATCAAGACCGGCCAAAACAATGTCCGCTGCCTCATTGACCGCGCCCAGTCGCTGCAAGAGCTGAGTCTGGAATTCGAGTGCCGACGGCCAATATTCCGAATTCAGCGCAATTGCCCCTGCCAATTCCGCCGCCGTCCGATAGTTACCGCGAACCGCTTCAATCCTCGCGGAAATCAATGTCCCTTGCTCGCTCTCGGGATTTTCCAACAGTAGCCGCCGCGCGACCGCTGCCGCTTCATCGATCTTGCCCGCCTTGATCAACTCTCGAGCCTGTGCCTGCGGATCTAACGTCGCAACTGTCGTTTTCGACTCGGTGGAGTGATCCGCTGCATTTTGCTGCGAGGCCTTGTCGGTTGACTTGCGACAACCACTCACCAGCCCCAAAAAAACAGCAGCGATGAAAACCATCGCTTTCGCGGCGGACAAAGACTGCCGATCAAGCGGCCGACGAAGACATTCGCGATGGACAAGAAGTTTTACCGGCTCCAATCTTTCACCCTTTCGTTTGCGGAAGCCCTCCAATGTAGCTCGCCAACGGAGTTCAACCAAACCCGCTTCCGTTGGAACGGAACCGTGCGGCCGGCAACAATCTGAGCGTGAAATGAATCCGCCGATCCAATGGCGAGTAACCCGCGGAAGAACCGGAGGCCTGCTAACGTTGCTCCGCCGAATCGGCCGACCGCCGAGGCCCCCTCTGATGTGCCGCAGCGAGGGTATTCTCCTGGATATCGATTGCTAACTTAATACCCTCGGCAGCGCCAAATAAAAAACCAGCGCCCACGACCGTCGCAAACAGGTAAGGGACGGCCGTTTGCATCCATTCGCCCAGCCTCGCCAGTCGCTCTCCCACCGGAGCGTCATGCAACGCCGAATAGCCGGTGGCAATCAAATAAGCAAACACCCCCATCGTTCCAACGTATCCCGCAATTCGGTAGAGACGCTGAATCGATTCGAGCGCCGGATAGTCGCGATGAACTGGTAAGTGATCGAGCATTGGCTGCGTCGCCTCACGAGCGTGAGGTGCATCCACGCGTACCTGGCCGCCGCTCGTCGAACGAGGAACCGCCACGATGCTTTTACTTGCATCGCTCGTCGCTTCCCATTCAACTTTCGCCCGTTGAGGAACCGGGCCGAGAACGAATTCGATATCGTCTTGATCCATCTTGATCACGATTGGCTTGGGGGAAGTGTCCATTGTGTGGCCAAGCTGGCCAGACGCAAGCCAATCGCAGGAACTTCATCAACCGAACACGATCCGGTTACATTCCGCACTACTCTGCGGCTAAACCATCATCGGCAATTTGCTTCTCGAGCGCATCAACGACTCCCTCGTAAAGATCGGTCAGGTTGATGACCTCTCCAGCCTCGACACGCCGAATGATCATATCACGAGGATACGCAAGAACAAATTTGGTAGGGTGCTTGATCGCAAAGTCAGTGCCGTATTCATCCGTAACGACAACCCACTCCAATCCGAGCGTCGCGGCAATCACATCGCCAAATGCCGCACCCAAAATCTCCAGTGAATCTTCGTCCCCCGTCGCAAATGGATCCACCTCCAAAAGTGATTGAAGCGTAGCAACATCGTCGACCGTTCGATTCAAGACATGCTCTGGACCGAATTGGCGAAGCAAATCATCAAGCCACTTTCGCTCTTCATTGAGCCCTTCGATTTCTTCCGCACTTAGATCGCGTATTTCCATATCGTTTTTCCAATGATGACTGACGTGGCCCCCAAAGCTCGATCCTGGCACACGTGATACCAGACCGAGCATTCTATGCGATGCAACCTGACATCTTGTTCGCAACGCACACGAAATGCTCCAACATCAGCCGAAGTTATTCCATCGCGGTCAGACAGAAAGGCAACGAACCAAGTCGCCAATGTCGCCTTTCGCTCCGCCGAAAGCAGCGTTCCTTCCCAGTCCCCACATGCACCGTTTGGTTAGTCGCTGAAGTCTAGGCTTTAGCCGATTTTCGGTGTGATCGAGTGGACGATGATTTGGACAAAAAGGATCGGCTGAAGCCTAGACTCCAACTCACATTTCAGTCTGATTTGATGGCCTCCAATTCTCTGGCCACCATCGATTCGATTCGCCTACCCGCCCAATGACTTTCCAGTGTCGTCTTTCGCTCCGCCGAAAGTAGCGTTTCTTCCCAGTCCGCATTTTGCGGAGCAGAAAGCGACGGATTTCCACATGCTTTTACTGCAAGCCTCAGCGCACTTCTCTCATTGGTCGACCTTCGAATCGTGGTGCTCCTGCTTCAGGATCGCGACATGTGCGGAGCCGTCCATCATTACGATCACGGGAATCGCGTTCTGATACGTTGGGCCATCCAATGACGTACAACCAACCATTCGCAATGGATCGAATCAACGGTTTCCTATTCCCCTTTACCAATTCTGCTTGGGGTTGAATCGAGCACTGACGTAATTCCAGCTTTCGAAACCGAGTCTGATCCAACCACTTCAAAACCTTCGAATCCCGTCATTCAATCGATTTGTGATCCAGTTCGTACATGACTGAGCGACAGACGCGGAGAACAGCATGGAGTTGTGCGTGTGCAGCATGACCGAGGATTGCTCAACGTTGGCGTGATGCGTGCAGTAGAGAGGGACGGACAAATCAAACCTTCCGGAAATCGTTTTGATCCTGCAGCCATCTAATTTCGGCAACTCAAAGTTTGAATCCGACATAAGTGCACGGTGATCCAGTAGCGGTGCAAAAGGGCAACGAAGAAATGAAGGAATTAACCTCGTTGCTGGCAGCGATGCCAATGGAGGCGCCAAGAGTACAATCGGTCCCTGCCAATTTGCGTTGTGAACCGCAAGCCATGTTACAACGCATCCAAGGCTATGGGCGATGATTCCATCCGGACGATCTTCAAGTAGGTTCAATGTGAATCGGTCGACGATCTCACGCAGGCCTAATCCGACGCTCGGGTATCGAAAAAGCGTTGGATCAATTGCCGCATTTCGAATGAGTGACATCAGCGGCAAGAAGACACCTGATGTAACCGCAAATCCGTGGACGACGCGAATCGATGTTTTGCGCAATTGATTTTACCTGGGAACGCCAGAACTCACGGGGGACGGACAATCGATCATCAGCTTCGAAAACCGAGCAAGCCGTCCCCCCATGCACTTCTGACCCAAAGCGAAGCGATGGTTTTCGGTTTTCTGTGGTTTGTTTCCAGGCGGAGCGATAACCCGGAGGCACAAAGCATGGTGAGTCATGGAGCGTGATGACACCCCGCCTTCTGCAGCAGCTTCGAGCCAGCCCCGTGACTACCTCAATCTCGTTTCGCATCGAGGACAGACTTTGCAGGAAGGGGCAACTGGTCTGTGACAAGTTTGGCATGGCACGGTGCATTCACGATTGAGTTCCTCAAATTCGTGCGCGTTCGTCGACACAATGCGTGAAATTGACTCAAGATTCGAGTAGCCAGCCAGTACCGCGAGATGTTCCGCACGATTGATGTCAGCGCAAGAACTGTTCATCAACACTCTAAAGGCTAGGAAGCTCACTGCTGAGGTAAACAGCAGCGCCGTGATCAGTACAAACTGGCGATCTCCTTGTGCAATTGAAACCAGTCCTCCGATCGCAAGAAGACCACTGCTGACAGAGACAACTCCCAAAACGATACGAAGCCACGCCATGACCACCGATCTTAAACAGATCGGAAGAGGAACACTTCGCGCTCGTCCAACTTCATCACCACCGACGACAAAAATCCAGGATTCGACTGGGAATAAAGGCAACCAGTAGACGTGCCAGAAAAACGTTCCAACGTAGAAATGTCCCGGCACTTCGTCCACGATACCGTAGACTCGCTTTCCAAAGACGAAGATCTTAACAACGCAGTCCTCCTCAATCGGTGTCAACGCGTCATCCGCGGACTCAGAGAATGCCGATCTAACGTTGGTGTTAGGTGGTTCCATCGCAATCAATTGAACTTAATGGCAAAACGGATGCATTGACCGGGCCGCGGCAAATGTTCATTGCGTTGTCACACGTCCGGGCGAGACCCTCGTATCAACGGTCGAAGAACTTTATACCATTGATTTGGCATCGTCCATTCAGTGCATGAATGGGCATCAAATCTTCTATGGGTCGCAATGGCAAGGCACGACGCAATAACGCTCATCGCGATCTGCAATATGATCAACCGAAACCCAACAAATGGAACTGCCAGTAGGCCGCCGACAGCAAGGCCAATTGCCGTCGAACATGTTAAACGCGCGAGCGGCCGGGAAAGCAGGAATGTTGCTTTCGGCACCCGCCATTGATCTGCCATCTCGTTCACCTTCAAGTTCGGCAGCAACAACCCGAATGGGATTCCAAATACTGTCAGGAACATACCCGCAGTCCAATCGAGGGACTCGCCTATGCGCGAAAAAGGCGGCGGAGCGTACCTGAGAGCTACAAACTGAAGAAACCCTTGAAACACAAAGAATGCCACCGCCCATCGATAGACGATTGAATCGCGGGTGCCTGGAAAATGCTGCGAGGGAATCAAATTCGAAATCAAGTGTGCCGCGTTACGACTGCAATACCCGGCGGCGACGAGCAATTCACAATTGTCAAAACGCCCGACTTCGCGACTCCAGTTCACGCAATGATTATCGGGCGCTCGCACTACCACTTGTCGAGGCGTCAGGCCGAAATCATGCTAATCGCCGATGTAGCTGCCATTATGGCGATGCATATACCCACGAGAATACCAACGGCCTTAAGTTTGCTCAACGTCTCGTGTCCAAAGAACTCAAGGACGTTGCCCTTGAAGAAATACATCAACAACAACAGATGTACGACTATGCGTCCGCCATGTTTGATCATGTAGTAATCTGGTCCGCGGGTGCCACCTTCGAGTTGATCGGCCATCGCAACGATTGCCAGCAACGCGGAGCAGTTTCGGAAGATGCTGTACACGTAGTAGAACGCTGCGAGCCACCACCCCCATTTCGTTCCCATCAACATACCGACGCCAGACGCAATCGTGAGGATTGCCAGGAACATCACGCCAGCAATTAGCAACGCCGGCGGAATGCCAATAGTGCGCAACGATTCATCCATTGCCTGTAGGTTGGCATAGAGCAAGAATTGCGTACCAAAAAGAAGTACTCCGCCAATAAGGTGAAGAGCGGCAAGAATCGAGACGCCGACGGGACGAGTCGCTGTTCCACGTTGGGACTCGATGGTCGGATGAGGCGTTGTGGACGAAGGCGAGCCGTAGGGATTCTCTGTCACAGAAACGTTGACCTCATGCGAAGGAACAGGAACTCGTCGCCCGATAGCGGGACCGTTCAGCGGGCGGCGGCGAACTGAGGTGGCCTGGTTTTTGGGGGCCACGCGTCCTCTTATTTCAGCAGGGGACGGTTGTCTCAAATTGGCTTGGCGACAGATAGCCAAGCGATGAGTGAAGTCGCGATGTGTTGTAGTAGTCGATGAA
>PPHI01000033.1 GCA_002901265.1 Rhodopirellula baltica
ACGCGGCCTTGGGCGTCTTCACCCTGGAACAGAAAGGCAACATGAATGACCTAGTTCGCCTGTTGCTGCCCAGCGGCTAAATCAGTCCATCCCAACGCCCATTACCATCACTCATTAGCCGGTCGGCGCTAGCCGCGGTTCCCGATCACCACCACATCCCCGGACAGAACCGTGGCTGCCGCCAGGGGCTAAACCAATCCATCCCAACGCCCCATTACCATCACCCATTAGCCGTACGGCGCTAGCCGCGGTTCCCGCCCACCAACCACACACCCAAACCCAACCAGGCCAATCACCCAGCGGTAAAAATCCCCGATCCACCCAACGTCCCCAACCGTTCGCTAAACTGAATTACTGACAACCTCTCATTGCCCTCGCCATCAAACGTCGGATCCTTAACGTCGCCCGAACGGACACCGGACACTGCAATGGCCAACCCTGACTCGCCGATCGCATTCTTCATCACATGGACGGTCTACGGCACTTTCTTGCAGGGCGATTCGCGGTGGTGGCGGAAACGGCAAGCAGGCCAACAACCGCCCCAACCTCATTTGACTCAGTGGCATCGTGATCGACTCAACCACGAAGTCATCCTATTGAACCAACAACACCGTGACGCGGTGGAAACGGGGATCACCAAGCACTGTGAATACAGAGGCTGGAAACTCTGGGTCGCCAATCCTAGAACAACGCACGTCCATGTCGTCGTTACCGCAGCGGACTATTCCGGCGAAACAGTTCGCGATCAACTCAAAGCAAACGGAACGCGCGCCATCCGTCAAATCGACGACCAATTCATCAATCGTCCGGTTTGGACAACGAGTGGCGATGTGAGGTTCGTCAAGTCCGAAGACGAATTAGCAAGAGTGATCGAATACGCCAGCGAAGCACAAGATCGAATGAACCGAGGAAAATGATTCCATCCTCGTTCGCCCCATTAGCCGTACGGCGCTAACCGCGGTTCCCGATCACCACCACACACCGGGACAAAACCATGGCTAGCGCCAGCGGCTAAAACAATCCATCCCACCGCCCATTACCATCCCCCATCAGCCGTACGGCGCTATCCGCGGTTCCCGACCACCCACCACATCCCCGGACAGAACCGTGGCTAGCGCCAGCGGCTAAAATAATCCATCCGACACCGTCAACCTCGCCGGACTCAACGATGAAAACTCTCGTGCTCCTTGCTTGCGTCTTGCTTACTGGCATTGATCACGCTGGCGCATCGGATCCCACCACGGTGATCACCGGGGCAGGGCAGACGCAACCGCAGCAACCACAACTTGCGATCGACGAAAACGGCGGCCTGTTCGTTACGTACGGAATTGCTAACGCAATCTTTCTCGCGCGGAGCAACGACGGTAAACAGTTCACTGCCCCAACCAAAATCGCCGAACTTCCAAAGCTCGCCTTGGGAATGCGGCGTGGACCGCGTATCGCCGTGACTGACAAATCGGTTGTCGTTGCCGCAATCAGCCACCAAACCGGCGATCTCACCGCTTGGCGTTCAACCGATCAAGGCCGCACTTGGTCATCCGGTGTGGTGGTCAACGATGTCGCTTCGAGCGCCCGCGAAGGCTTACATGCGATCGGCAACGGCCCCGACGGCTTGATCAGCCTCGTCTGGCTAGACCTTCGCAGCGGTAGCACCGAAATCTACTACTCACAATCGCTCGATAGCGGAGAGACGTGGTCCAAAAACGTCGTGGTCTATCGGTCGCCATCCGGCACCGTCTGCGAATGCTGCCATCCCTCGATCGCAATCCACTCCGACGGGCAACGGTTCGTGATGTGGCGAAACGTTATCGAAGGGGACCGAGACATGTATGTCGCGACTTCAAGCGACGGCCACACATTCAATGCGGCCGAAAAACTTGGGAACGGTTCTTGGCAACTCGATGCGTGCCCGATGGACGGCGGCGCCCTCGTGATCGATTCAAAAGCCATCCCACAAACCGTTTGGCGGCGACAGAACACCATTTACCTAGCGGCCCCCGGCCAAAGGTTTGAAACGCTGATCGGCAACGGCCAACAACCTTGGATCGCCAAAACTCAGGCCGGCAACTGGATCGTCTGGCTCAGCCAGCGAGGCGGCAATCTCCTGTGCATGGATCCCGAAAAGCAAATCCGAACACTCGCGTCAAACGCCGCCGCGCCAGTGATCGTTACCGGCGGGCACCACCCAATCACCATCGCCTGCTGGGAAGAACAACAAGACAACCAATCATCGATCAAACTCCAAGTGCTAAACCGCTCAGGCAGCCAAACTGAATAACTCTCTGGGTAACGATCAGCCGGGCATTCCCGATTGCAATTCGAACACCATGTCCCATAGCCGGTCGATTTCACCGCGTTCGATCACTTCGATAGGCTTCAATCCGTCGAATGACTCATTTGGCAATTGAAACCACTGACCAAGCGATTCAGGCTCCACCAATTCGCAGAGCGCCGCCCACAGCCGATAAACCTCGTTGTAAGGCCGCAGCAATTTATCCGCGGCCTCGCCACCAGACTCCACCTTCGCAATCGTCCGTTCGGCAACGTTGACAATCCGCCCGAAAACCGGGCGTGCCATCCCCAACTGATAACGCAATTCCAGTGCCCTTGCACCGCCCAGCTGAACCACGCCCTGTCCCTGCAGTCCGGCAATCTTCCGTGAAACAGGTGAGGTTTTCTTTCCTGCCCCCCGTTTACGGACTCCCCTTTTCGTCGACGCTGGCTTTTTAGTTTTCGTGGTCATCCCAATATCCTCCAACTTCCATTTTAGCGGACATCTTGAGCACTCAAGCATTTTTCCCTGCATTTTTGCATGTTCAGTTACATCCTATTTTGCAGGCAACTCGTCGGTGGCGACGGAACGTAGCCGAGCAATGAGGTCGAACAGTTCGCAGACTTCAGGCGATTCCGTTCGACTCGAATTTCTCTTGTTCATCGTGAGCATTATAAGCGTGATCGAAACCGCTTGCGATCATCACGACCATAGCAGGCCACACCCTCGAATCACAAACATTTCGCCGCCGATTGATTTTCCAATGTCGCCTTTCGCTCCGCGAAAGTAGCGTTCTCGTCCACTCCTGCTGCCGTGCAGCAAGCGACATTTGGCAAGCCCAAAATCGAAACTCAACCGACCGCTAACGGCGACGCATCCCAAAGAAAATTGGTCGACCGTAGCTTCCCGATTTTCCGGTCGGTCGGTACTGCGATGGGGAGCTCAGTTTCGAAGCACCAAACGACTTGATGACGTTGCCTTGCGTGACGTTCTTCTGTGCACTGGTCTGAAAAGATTTGTTGCGACTTGGCCCCGACCGTGAACCTTGCAGCAATGCGTAGGGCGCCGTACGGAGCACCAACTTGCTCGTCTGCGTGACATTCTTTTGGACCGCACCATAAGCTCCGCCAACCACTTTTTTGCTGGCGTTGGTGAAGAATTTTTCCAGCGGATTGGCTGCGTTTGCTGGCGAAGTGACCGATTGCGAGCACGCGACGACCAATGCAACGACAACGATTTTTTTGAACAGAGACATGGCAAAATCCTCGATTGAAAGGGTGTGGGGCGACCGGCAACGTTGCCGGTTTCCTTGATTCACACACACCTGTGCAATCGCCAAGCAAATCCCTGAACCAAAAATCAAAACTTTAAACACCGCAGAAAACGCTAGGTTCCCGCCATCTCACCGGCCACCCAACATCCCAAAACATCGGCTGATCCGTTCCCGCATCACCGACTGCATCCCCCAACAATTCCAACCTGGCAATGGTTGCACAAAGCCGCTGCGCGATTGGCCGGCAAGCACCAGGAGCATTAACCACGAAGAACACGAAGGCCGGGCAATCTCCAAACGCAAATCCTGGCCGATATAAAAACCTCAGGCCTACGGCCGGGTCCGCTCATCCACGCCAACATCACCAAACCAAAAGACAGTACAAGCAACTCGTCCTCAATACATTCTCTGCCCTTCGTGCTCTTCGCGTCCTTCGTGGTTCAATCCTCTCCCGACCGAGTCATGTCGCAAAAGACACCGCCTGCCATCCCCCAACAACTTCAGCCTGGCAATGGTTGCATTCCGCCGCTGCGCGATTGGCCAGCCAGTAACGGGAATAGTAACCACGAAGGACACAAAGAACACGAAGACCGGGCAATCACAAAACACGAATCCCGGCCGACATGAAACTCTCAGATCTAAAGCCGCGGCCGCTCATCCACGCCAACGTCACCAAACCAAAAGACAGAACAAGCAACTCGTCCTCAATACATTCTTCCCCCTTCGTGCTCTTCGCGTCCTTCGTGGTTCAATCCTCTCCGAACCGACTCCCGTCGCTAAAGACAGCAATTCCGTCCGAACACGGACCACTGAGATCTCCCTACAATCTCAGTCTGCAATGCGTCGAAGCGTCCACTAAACGATTGCCTGACTAGCACGGGAAATCTAACCACGGAGAGCACGAAGGATGGAGTTTGACCAGTTATCTCACCGCGTGATCGGATGTGCGATCGAGGTCCACCGCACATTGGGACCTGGATTGCTTGAATCGGCATACGAGCAATGCCTAGCCCACGAACTGGCGCTAAACAACATTCGGTTTCAACTGCAGCATCCACAACCCGTTGAGTACAAGGGCTATCGCCTGGACTGTGGATACCGCATCGATCTATTGATCGAAGATTCCTTGATCATAGAACTCAAGAGTGTGAGCCAACTAGCGGAGATTCACCAAGCACAAATCTTGACCTACATGAAACTCGCAGGCCTAAAGACAGGGCTGCTCATCAACTTCAACGTCATCAAACTGAAAGACGGAATCAATCGACTCGTTCTTTAAACATTCATCCCCTTCGTGTTCTTCGTGTCCTTCGTGGTTCAATCATCTCCCGACTGATTCACGTCCAAAAGACACGGGCTGGCATCCCACAACAACTTCAACCTGGCAATGGTTGCACAAAGCCGCTGCGCGATTGGCCGGCAAGCACCAGGAGAATTAACCACGAAGGACACAAAGAGCACGAAGGCCGGGCAAACACAAAACACGAATCCCGGCCGACATGAAACTCTCAGATCTAAAGCCGCGGCCGCTCATCCACTCCAACGTCACCAAACCAAAAGACGGAATCCAGCAACTCGTCCTCAATACATTCTCTGTCCTTCGTGCTCTTCGCGTCCTTCGTGGTTCAATCCTCTCCCGACTGATTCACGTCGTGTAAAACTGTCGCGAGGGATTCGTGTTTAATGATTTGCAGCTACGTTGTGTTCCTATCTCCCGCGAACTGCACCAATCTCCAAGCAACCAACTCTCGAATCCGCCAACTCACAAGACCACAAGTCTCAATCGCACAATGACCGAAGAAACAGCACAAGCGATGCCGAGAACTCGCAGGATCCAGCGAACCGGACTGGAGTCTGTTCTGGATTTTTCAGCGGTCATGATGCTGTTTATTGGAATCGTCGTGACTTGCTCTCTCGCTTGGGCCTGCTTGGCTACCGGCTTTCGACTCGACTTGATCCTGTGGTGCGGCTTGGCTGTCGCTTGCTTTTGGTTTGCGTGGCTAGTGTTGCGTTGGATGGCAGAGTTGATTCGAATCCAAAAGCAACGCATTGGAATCCCATTCGATGGTCACATCTCGGGCCCCTATGACGAGACCGTCAATTCCTGCAGCAGTTGTGGCGCAGTACTCATTTCCGATTTCAAATGCGACTGCTGTGACGCGCGAATCATTGATCCGATCAATCAAGACGACACGGCCTCCCGTTCACCAGACGAAGTCTAAATTCTCACTTAGAGATCGCTGCCGTTGGGCTGCGATTGCGACGTGCTGCTCTACCAAACCACCGCGGCGAATTTCGTTGCTTTCCGGACATACCACTCGCTAAAATTTCAGGGACTTCTCTTGCGTGCCTTTGCACGTGAGCACGGGAATCAATTTGATCAGCAGCTTGTGAATCGTTCGCCTGCCCCGTGGCTTCTCCCGTTAAGTGTTCGGATTCCCCTCGTGACCAATACCAAACAGTGGGCCTTGTCTCACGGCATATGCGTTGATGAAATCGTGCCACCCGTCGACGACTATAACGAGCCTTGTAGTCGCACCGCCGAAGAGATCGCGATACGCACCATCATCCTTCACTGCCTCGTTGCTGTTGGCTATGGCGTCGACCCTGAGCCTGTCATCGAATGGCTCGAAGACGAAGCGATTTGGGAGAACGCGTCGCCAAACGAACAAGCGTTCCTTCGCGACGAGAATCCATCCGATGAAGCACTCAGCGACGCACGATGGCGACAAGAGGCTCAGTGGGCTTTGCTGTGGGCAATTGGCCATGTGGAAGCACTCGGATTGCCCACACAAACTTGCGATACTGCCAGACTGGTCGATGAAATCATGCCTGGCCTAGGCGAACCGATCGACTCATTCGTTTCCGCGTCCGTGCTTCGCTCGCCAGCCGAGCTACTCGGCGAGGATGATCGCACTTACAACTTGCACTGCCTTGCTCGCGAAGCTTATCGTGACGGATCGATGCCCGACGACTTGGTTTACGACGTCCTGTACCAACGCCAACACGCACTCGAATGGCTTAGCGGCGACGAAGACTGGGACGACGTCACCACCGACACGTAACAACCGCTGGACCACATCCCCGCCAAAGGAAACGTAATGGAAATCGCGATTGAGACAACCGTCGACGCCCCAATGGAAGAGGTTTGGGCCGCATGGGTGACGCCTGAGGAAATCACTCAGTGGAATTTCGCATCCGACGAATGGTGCTGCCCGAACACAACTATCGATTTAGTCGTTGGTGGTCAATTCAACTATCGGATGGAAGCCAAAGACGGTTCGATCGGGTTCGACTTCGAAGGAACCTTTACGGCGATCGATCCTCAAGCCGCGATCGAATACGCGCTCGCAGACGACCGGTCCGTAAAAATCACCTTTACCCAAACGGAATCCGGCGTGCGCGTCGTCGAGACCTTCGAAGCCGAAGACGAAAACTCGGCAGAGATGCAACGACAGGGATGGCAATGCATCTTGGACAATTTCAAATCTCACACAGAAAGCCGCCGCTAATCAGCTGACGATTTCCATTTCGCGCCAATCCGACTACGAAAGTAGCGTCTGTCCCCACAGCCCGTGCCACTCACGCATCCAAGCTGCGAACTCTGACAAACTGGTAAAGGCCTTTGTCACCGTCCACTCGCTAAAAGGCAACGCGTATCATGCGTTTTGATCGCACACTGACAATTGCTGGTGCTCTGCTACTGATCGGTTGGCTTGGATTTTTCGCAATCAAGTTCACGCAGCATCGAAACCGCATGCGTGTGATCGCCTCCGAGTTGTCGATGCAGAATCGAAAGTTCTATCTTGCCGGCGCGCCACTGGAGCCCCACACAGCGATCGAAGGCGAAGAACGGTTGCTTGTTGTCGGCGAATCAAACGACGACTATCTCCTTTGCAGTATCGTTCGCAACACGACCTACAACGATTGGCGAGGCCAATGGAAAGTCGACGTGTGCTTTCGCCCCGACAGACAACCTGATCATCCTCGACTCGCAATTTGGGAAACGATGGATCACTTCCCAACCCAAACGGACATCGTGCGATTCAAAACGCTCGCGCTGCAACAGCCCTGGGTCACATGGGACAAGCCCGAGGGATCGAATCCCATCACGAGCAGCAAACAATAGCTTGTGACAAGGCTCCCGCCTTGTCACACACTGTCCTTCAGGCTCCCGCCTGACCAGCCACAACCGCCCAACCAAGACAGAAACCGCCTCACCCCAAATGCCAAACCTAAACCCATACGCCGCCCCACCGAACGAACTGGATTCAGGCAAAACGGCCGCGTCCCATACCAACTCCGCATCTCGCCGCTTACTCAACTTCGCAGGAATTGCCGGTACAATCGTTGGCAGTCTTAGTGCACTCCTATCCGCAGCGAGCTACAACGGGCAAGGCATTGCGACGTGGACGGTCATTGCTTTCGTTAGCGGGTTAGTCATGTTTGGTGTCGGCATCATCCTAATCCGCAACTTGAGCGCACCGACAGAGCCACCAGACACAGCGGAGCGATAAACTGATATGAAGCAGCCAATCAAGTTGAACGGAAAGCACTTGATCGCAACCGCGGTGTGCGCAGCCAGCGTCAATTTGTTGTACTGGCTCTACCGAGAGCTTGGCGGACGCCATTTTGTCCTACCGATCATCGTCTTCAGTCTCGTTGTTTTTGCGGTGCCGCAGATCTGGCAACGCTACAAGACCAACACTCTCAAACAGAAGTAAGCGCGTAGGAGCTTTCGCCCCGAAACCGGCGGGGCGAATCAAATTAAACTCGCTTTTTCAGCGACTCCAGACGCTCGGCAAGCACCCAGGATGCGAGAAAGAAACTCGTCAACGTTTCATTCAATTTGGATTCGCTCCTTGACCAAAGCGAACCTTCATTCGTTGATTAACGAAGTAAAACTCGGTCAGCCCGACGCGATTCGCCGTGCGGCCGAATTCGTTGCCGCCGAAAGTTTTGGCATGTGGCACAATCGCGCTCGAGCAAAGCTCTGCCGCTACTTCAAAAACCACCCGCCGCCTGCGGAAGAATGCGACCGAATGGTCAATGCCATCGCCAGTCGACTCATCGAAGGGCGGTTCTCCGAACAGTTTAAAGACCAGCTTTCGATGGCAATCCGGCTTTCACCTGACCGGATGGCAAACGCATTACCGCTAGCAGAAAGCTCCGACCGCGAATACGTCCGCCGATACGCAAGCTGGCTACGGAACAAATGCGCCCACAGCGCTGCCCAATCAACAAGCTTGTGACAAGGCTCCCGCCTTGTCACACACTGTCTTTCAGGTTCCCGCCTGACCAGCAACAACGGCCCCACCCAACCAACGAAGAAATGAATCCCAACGCGAAGCAATCGAAACCGCGATGCCATGACTGGAATTCAATTTCCACCTGAACCGAACCTGCGCCTTCCAACCAAGCTTGTGACAAGGCTCCCGCCTTGTCACACACTGTCTTTCAGGCTCCGCCTGACCAGCCACAACCGCCTCGCCCAACCAAGCCGTCCCAACCAACTAAGAAATGAACCCCAACGCGAAGCAATCGAAACCGCGATGCCATGACTGGAATTCAATTTCCTCCTGAACCGAACAAACGCCTTCCAACCAACCTTGTGACAAGGCTCCCGCCTTGTCACACACTGTCTTTCAGGCTCCGCCTGACCATCCACAACCACCTCGCCCAACCAAGCCGTCCCATCCAACTAAGAAATGAATTTCAACGCGGAGCAATCGAAACTGCGATGCCACGACTGAAATTCAATTTCCACCTGGAGCGAGCTTGCGTGGGCCAAATCGCATCACGATACAGCTTGATCATTGATCTTTTCTCATCGCGACTGGATGGCCCTTCTCTCGCCCTTTGACTGAGTTCGAAATTGCCACGATTCCACATTGCTACGCTTCTTCTTGCCTCCTCCGTGGCGGCTATTATTGCAGCGCTCAACCTTCGTGAAACATGGACGACCAGTGCGCCGTATTATGCTCCACTGCTTGACGCTCGTTGGCATCCGCCGCCGTATACACTGAAGGAAATGTCGATCGATTTGCACCAGGACCGAGGATGGCCAATTTGGCATACTCGAAACTCAACCTCGCTGGCTGCCCACAATTTAGGTCTCTACCTGAACGAAGATCGCCCGCCTTTCGGAACCTCAAACGCCCCCAGCCCTGATTTCGAAATCATCTTTGACGGGGCTACTGAATCACATTACTCAACCCCGACAGCGACAGACTGGACTCGTGCGGGAATCGACGCAATTGTGGCGTTCTCCATCGTCGTGACAGGCGCATCCATCTCCGAGTTTGCAATTCGCCGCATTCGTGCTTCACGCGAACGTTTGCGAACAAAAGATGCGTCACAAGCCGTCGCGTAGATCGTTTACTAAAAGCCGATTCCAGGCAGGCGAGGCAGCGATTTGCGAACTCAGCCAAATCGATAGAACTCTCTCTCACACGCTTCTGTCAAACGGTCGTAATCTTTCGACTGCCTAGGAAGACAGAGAAGAACGCTACTTTCGCGGAGCGAAAGGCGACAATGGCTCGTCGCCCGGACCTGATACGGAAGACAACTGCGAACCAGAATCGGCAAACGATCCCAGCACTTGTTGCCAGGGATGCCGTCGTTGCTCAAGCCCCATAAAGACCTTGGCCCGCGCGCAAAAACGAAAAAAGCCGCAGCCGACCGTCGATCCGGTCAACTGCGGCTTTTGAATTCCGCTGATATTGCCAAAGGCAGCTATCTTATGGGCGATGAGGGACTCGAACCCCCGACCCCCTCGGTGTAAACGAGGTGCTCTAAACCAACTGAGCTAATCGCCCTTTTCGCTTCGACTCGCTGGCGAATCGTCGCTGTGTGTGGGAGCAGGAAGATAGTCGCCGTTCCCTTTCATCGCAACGGCACTTTCACACTTCCTTCACCACACTTGTTTTCAATCTCTCATCCAAGCCATCCAGCTGACATCATCCCGATCCTCGGGGCCCAACAGCCACAATGGGACAGGCTTTCCCCGAATCGGAGTCGCGAATGGTTCAATCTTTATCTCACAACAACTCTGCCAACTGACACACCGCAAGCGAAACACTTGGGGGGACGCCCGAGAGGAGACCTGCGTAGTGCAGGGAACTCAGCGACTTGGACGTAAGGCTGCCAACCAACCGCGCGTTCGAGTAATCCGGAACACCATTCCGCCGACAATTGCCTCACTCATGCAGAGCAAGTGCGACGGGAACAGGTTCACAGGAGACTCGTTGCGAACGTTTGCTGTGAAGAGCGGGGCTTATCGGCCCAGCATGCGAGCTCGCTTGTTACGTCGCTCCGCTTGGATCTTTTGGCGGCGACGGATCTCGCTTGGCTTTTGATAGTGCTCACGTCGACGCATTTCTTTTTTAATTCCGCTGCGCTCGACCAATTTGCGGAACCTACGTACTGCCTCTTGGATTGTTTCGCTGTCGCGGACCATCAACTTGACCATTGTTTCTCCATTTTCATCGTTGGGACCTCTGCGTGAAAGGGAATTCGCCGACGTCGCAGTGTTTCACTCAGCGGTGCTGGAATGAAACCGGCGCGCGGGGGCAACCACAGAACGCGGGAGTGTAGCGGGCGAACCGCTATCCTCGCAACGGGCATCTTTTCGTGATTTCCCGGTTTTATCCGTGTTTCGGCCAGAACGGACCGCACCGATAGCCAATCTGGCGATTCGAGCGGACATGGGGAGCAGATTCCGCCAGCAAATCCCCCCCGATGAATCGGGCCTGCCAACATTCGCCCCCCGCCAACCCAATCTTTACAGCCAAAACGCTCCAGAGTTCACCCCCAGAGCCATCTCGCTGAATACCTGTCCAAGGGGTGCAGTCTTGGTCAACCGTGCTGTCCAGGCCGCAAAGTCAACGCGACCGGTACGACAGGACGACGGTGGCGCGGTCGCCCGCCAGCTTGCTCAAGTCAACCGTGGAATCCGCCTCAGACCGACCGATGGCAACGGTACTGACGATTGATCCGGTTTTCCGGAACTGTGCTTGCCCTGTTGGATTGCGAACCGATGCCTATCCCGTCTTATTCCGCCAAAACGTCCAATCAAAAGCGAGCGAAATCGGATGTGGACACTGACAGCGAACCATCACCCGGTGGTTTGCTTGGTGAATTGGAGCGGCGGCAGGACGCGGTGCTGGAACAGCTTGATGAGCTCGACGCGAAGCTTGCAGAAGTCCTACGCGGACTGGAACCGGCAAAGGACGAAAACGACGCCGAAGAAGCCGCCGAATCGGAACCGAACAAGCCCAGCGCGGAGAGCGGCGAACCCGCTGCCGATTGGGCCTAGCGTCTAGGAAAGCGAGTACGCAACGTCTTGTGGCAAGAGTTCCCGCAATCGGGATCGAGCTCGCGCCAGCAACGACTTACTTGCCTGCGCCGTGATTCCCAAGCGGCTTGCCAATTCGCTGCACGGTACACCTTGAAAATAGACGAGCTCAATCGCTTCGCGTTGACGTGGAATCAGACGCGAGACCGCGGAACGTAACTTCGCATCCAGCTCGGCTTTCTTGATTCCGTCATCCGGTGAGGACTCTGTCACCGTCGCGTTGGTTTCAAGGCAATCGATTCCCAACGTCAATCCACTGGCGTCAACGGAAACCGATTTGCGTCGGGCTCGATTGCGACGCACGTTCAACGAATAGTTTTTTGCAATCAGCGAAAGCCACGTACAGAATTTCGCAGTTGGTACATAATTCTCGCGAGATTGAAAGACTCGCAAGAAGACCTCCTGGCTGACATCTTCATCGTATTCCTGCGCACCAAAAACGCTTCGCACCACCGACGCAACTAGCGGCGCGTACAAGTCCATCAGCCCATCGAGTGCGTCCAAATCCCCCTGCTGTAGTTTGAGCATGAGTTGGACGCCTTCATCGTCCAGATAACGGTCGAAGTTTGTAGCGGGGGCAATCATACAAAATTGTGGGGAGAGACAGCTTGGTAAAGGAGTACAATGAGTCCGTGAACTAGCCCTAAAGGAATCAACGGAGAGGTAACGCAAATTCAACAGCTTTTCGCGGACTTTATTTCAGTGCGACGAAAAGCGGCTGACACTTGCACTCGACGCGTATACCGGCGTCTTATTCCACACTCGATTTCGATTTGCCTGTTCGAAATGTGTGAGTCGCATCGCCTATTGGACGGGGCCCGATGCAGGGGGCTTAAACTGCACACCATGCGGATCGATCACAACGACGACCATCTTTCATGATGGCGATTGGATGAACCTGCCCGACATCACCGCAGCACGCGGACGAAACCATGGTGGATGACCGAAAGATGGTGGATGACCCCGAACAACGTGAAATCCGCACTCGGCTGCGAGCTGGCGGACAAGACGTCTTTGCGGAGTTGTTCTCTGATCATCGCGCACGACTAAGAAAACTGCTGATGCATCGCGTCGATATGAGACTGCGTGCACGCACGGATTTGTCAGACATCTTGCAAGAAGCGTACATGGACGCGTTTCGGCGGATTGAGCACTTCCTCAAGAAACCGGAACTGTCGTTTTATGTGTGGTTGCGTCAGATCACGTTGCAACGCCTGATCGACAATCACCGCGCCCACCTGCTTGCTGAAAAACGTAGCTTGAGAACCGAGGTGTCGCTTTCCCAATCCGCCTACAGCTCTCGGACGTCGCATGCCTGGGCGTTGCAAATCGTTGAAACGCAATTGTCGCCCAGCCAAGTGGTGATGCATGACGAGATGGTTGCACGTGTCGAACGGGCGCTCGATTCGATGGATCAAATGGATCGCGAAGTTTTAGTACTACGCCATTTCGAAGAACTCAAAAACAACGAGGTCGCTGAAGTATTGGACCTCTCAGCGGCGGCCGCGAGCAACCGCTATGTTCGCGCCCTTCGCCGCTTACGTGAAGTTGTGATTCCCCCTTCCGGAACAAACTGACAACGGATCCAAGACAGCGTCTATCAGATGGTCAAATCAAATCACCAACCAGCGCACAATCGCGAACCTGTCGAAGTCCTGTGTGAACAGTTTCTCGAACTGTGGCGAAACGGATCGGGAATCACCATCGAAGAATTTGCCGACCGACATCGGGAAACGAAAGACGAAATTTTGACGCTGTTTCCAATGATGCTGGCGATGGAAAGTGTCAAGGACAATCGCGCGCACGAATCGAGTGTGCGGCCGGTCCAACTAAAGGTCGATCGCCTCGAACAACTCGGCGACTATCGCATCATCCGTGAAATCGGCCGTGGCGGGATGGCAATTGTTTTTGAAGCCGAACAGCAATCACTTCATCGACGCGTCGCGCTCAAAGTCTTTCCCGCCCAAGCCTTCGAAGACTCCGATCACCTGAAACGTTTTGAACGCGAGGCCAAACTGGTCGCCGGACTGTACCACCACAACATCGTTCCAGTTTATGGGACCGGCGCCCAAGACGGATTGCATTACTTTGTCATGCAATTGATCGACGGCATGACGCTGGACCAGTTCACCTCGGGTGTGAAGAACGAGCGTTCGGATTCACTGTTCGAACCGATCTGTGAAGTACTCGCATTGTCCGATAGCGACCCAATCTCGCGGGGAGTAAAAACGCCAGCTGCGAAACTGAGCCGAAATCGAAACTACTGGCATCGCATCGCGTCGATTGGACAGCAAGTCGCCGAAGCTCTCGATTACGCACACGGCAAAGGTATCCTGCACCGAGACATCAAACCATCGAACCTCATTCTCGATGCGGAATGGCGGGTCTGGGTGACAGACTTTGGACTCGCACACGAACTGGCGCACGACCCGATCAGTCGCACCGGTGACATTGTCGGCACATTGCCTTACATGGCACCGGAACGACTCAACGGCGTCGCCGATGTTCGGTCTGATGTCTACAGCTTGGGGCTGACACTGTATGAATTGCTGACCTACCAGACCGCAATCGGCGGACTGAGCCGAAGTGAAATTCGCCGAAAAGTTCTCGGTGGTGATGTGCCACCGCCACGCTCGATCAGCCGAGACATCCCCAAAGATCTCGAAACGATCATCATGAAGGCGGTCGCTAAAGAACCGCACCAGCGCTATCCGACCGCCAAGGCATTCGCACAGGACCTCGATAATTATCGGAATGACCGTCCAATCCAAGCGAGACGCGCCGGACTGATTGACCGCTTGCATCGTTGGTCCAAACGAAACCCGGCGGCAGCTTGCATGAGTTTCGCGCTATTGCTGTGCGTGACCATTTCGATGGTGATGGTAACACTGCAATGGCGACGTGCAGTACTCGAAGGCTCTCGCGCCGAATCCAACCTCAGTCTCGCGCTGTATTCGATGGACCGCCTTCTGGAACGGTTCGAAGCCGACTGGATGGAACACCCTTCGGTGTTGGACTCGGACCAAGAAACCGGCCCCACGGAAATGCGGTTTGTCGTTTCCGACCGCAGCGCGACGGTGCTACAGGAAGCACTGTCGTTTTATAAACAGTTCGCCGAGAAGAACGAAAGTGACCCAAGACTGAAACGCGATACCGCACGTGCGTTTAAACGTGTCGGAGGAATCTATGAACGATTGGGGCATCTCCACGAAGCCGAGCTGGCTTATCGCAACGAGCTCAAAACACTCGAATCGACAGACGAGGCATCCAACCCAGACAAAATTGCTCGAATCGCAGAGTCGTACAATCGCTTGGCAATGGTACTGAATGCCGAATACGAACACGTCGAGGCTCGGCAACAATTGTATCGCGCGATCGCGTTGCTGCAGCATGACGGGGTGGAACCCCAATCGTCGGGCAACCTGCGTTATCTGCTCGCGATCAGCAACAACAATCTTGGCAAGGTCCTTTGGTGGCAACACGCGTTTCGTGACAGCAGCGTCCGACATCGCACCGCCATCGGGTTGCTGGAACGACTTGTCGAAGAATACCCTGAGCAGTCGGTGTATCGGCATTCGCTTGCCAAGGCCTACCGCGACCAACGTTTCTCGTCGTTTCGCAACGACCGCCAAGCCTCGCGTGCACTTGAAGCATCCGCGATCTGCATCCTAGAAGACCTCGTCACCGACTATCCAGACGTCCCCGACTACCGCTGCGAATTAAGCGAACTCTTGGAAGCTTGCTCGCGGTTCGGCAGCGCACAGCCGACTGAAAAGCACGCCCAAGCCAAGCGGGCGTTTGAACTGTCAGAACAGCTCGTCGCCGAATACCCAACGATCCCTCGCTACCAAGCTTCGCTGGCGAGAGCACTGTCGACGTTTGCCGAACTGACCGAACAATCGTCACTCGAAGACGCTGCCCAATATCACCGTCGATCCGTCGCGGTGTATTCGCGACTTTGCAAACAGTTCCCAAGCATCTTTGATTACATGATGTTCATGGCACACGCGCTCGCCGCGCATGCCGACTGCCAATTGAAACTCGATCGGCCCGAAGAAGCCAGCACGGCCTTGCGGAGTGCGGTCACACGGCAAGAGAAGTACTTGGAGAAGCGCTCCGACTCGATCTTTGGACGCCAATGGCTTGAACGCAATCTACGTCGCCTCGCCCAAATCGAAGACGACCTGGAAAACCCCGAAGCCGCAGTCCATTTTCGCGAGAAGGCCGACGCGTTGGATCGACGGGCGCAATCACGGCGACGGCGAAACGAAGCCAAAGAAGCGCAAGCTGATTCCTAGCAGCCTCGTGCTCACAACTGCAACGCACCCGAACCGAAAATCGCCTCAAGGCTAGACTCCAGCGACGCGTCCTGGGGATTCGTCGGCTCATCCAACCTTAGCCGATACGCGCTAGCGTCGGTTCCCCGCGAGACCCGATTGCAAATTGAAAAATGGTTGCCGGGGGTGAGGGGGCAAAGCGTGGTCAAGATGGCACCGCCAAATACGAAGAACACACCATCCACGCAACCGCTCGCTATCGCGAAGGCGGCTAATCGAAGCACCAGCGAACCAACCATCAGCCGCAACGCGAAGCGTGCGGTTAGGTGTATTGCGAAACGAAACCACCGAGCAAGGATTCGTCGCCTCATCCAACCTTAGCCGATACGCGCTAGCGTCGGTTCCGCAGCGAGACCCGATTGCAAATTGAAAATTGGTTGCCGGGGGAGAGGGGGCAAAGCATAGTCAAAATGGCATCGCCTAAAACGAAAAACACACCATCCACGCAACCGCTCGCTATCGCGAAGGCGGCTAATAAAACCGCCAGCGAACCAACCATCAG
>PPHI01000018.1 GCA_002901265.1 Rhodopirellula baltica
GTCGGTTTCGTCGGGACCTGGGTGCTAGTGCAGACTGCAGGGAAACCGACGCTATCGCGTATCGGCTCAGGCGGGGCATGGTTTCATCAGCCGATCGGCACTCGCCGCGGTTCCCCTGCGGTCTGCACCCTCACCCAGATCCCGGCGAATCCGACCCTATCGCGTACCGGCCCAGCGTTTCGTCCACCTTCGACTCCCCGCAAAACCGACGCCGACGTGTCTTCGCTTGATCAATCTCCACGCCCGGATTTTTTCGAACGCTAATCGGGCTCGGCGTAAACCTGACGGATCCCTACAATCCGACTCTAAACATCGGAAATTGACGTTCCACCGCCCCCTTTCCCCTGCACCGCCGGACCAGCACCGTGCCGAATCCCGACAGCAAGCTTCGAATCTACAACACGCTGACAAAAGCCAAAGAAGACTTTCAGCCGCTGAATCCTCCCCAGGTCGGCATCTACTTGTGCGGTCCCACCGTCTACGCCGAAAGTCACATTGGCCACATGGTTGGCCCTGTCATTTTCGACACCATCAAGCGGTACCTGCGATACAGCGGCTACGAACCGACTTGGGTGGTCAATATCACTGACGTCGATGACAAGCTGATCAACAAAAGCCGCGAACGGGGGATCCCCGTATCACAGATCGCGACCGAAATGACGGCCGATTACTTGGCCAACCTTCGTGAACTTGGCGTCAACCAGATCGACTACATGCCCCGTGCGACCGATCACATGGGCAACATCATCCGCTTCGTTGAAGACCTGGTCGAAAAAGGCTTCGCCTATGCCGTCGAGGGTGACGTGTTCTTTGACGTCACCAAAGACCCCGGGTACGGACAGCTCTCCAACCGCAACATTGACGACCAACAAGGCGAAGGTGGTGGTGCCGCAGCCAAAAAACGCTCCTCCGGCGACTTCGCGCTCTGGAAATCTGCCAAGCCCGGCGAGATCTCGTGGGACAGCCCCTGGGGCAAAGGCCGACCAGGCTGGCACATCGAATGCTCCGCGATGAGTCGTGAAATCTTGGGTGAAACGTTTGACATTCACGGTGGCGGCTTGGACCTGATGTTCCCCCACCATGAAAACGAACTCGCCCAAAGCGGTTGCTGCCACGGCAAACCGATGGTGAAGTACTGGATGCACAATGGCCTGATGCGCGCGGGCGCAAAAGGAAAAGTCGGCGGCAAAAGCGATCGCGAATCCGCCGCCGAAGCGACTCCCGAAGAAGCTGCCGAAGGCAAGATCAGCCGATCGAAAGGCGCTGGTGGTTTAAGCACGTTGATTCGTCGCCACACCGGCACGCGAATTCGCTTCTTTTTGTTGCGCACTCACTATCGAAGCACGATCTTGTTTAACGACGAAGGCCTCGAAGAAGCCGGCGTTGCACTCGAAGGTTTCTATCGCCTGTTCGATCGCGTCGAAGAGATCACCGGGAAATCGTTCTATGACGATTCCTTCGAACCGGCCCGCACACGTGCCGAAGGCGAGTTCGATCCGGGCGACAACGAACTGCTCAAACAGGTCGATGAATTCCGCGGCAAGTTTATCGTCGCGATGGACGACGATTTAAATACCGGCTTGGCTGTCAGTGTCCTGTTCGACTGGTTGCGTTCCATGAACCGCTACCTGGACGAAACGAAGCTCGCGTCAGGAGCCAAAGCCGACGCCCCCGAGGTTGTCGCATTGGTCACGGCGATGCAAAAGATGAAAGAGCTGACGGACATCCTGGGGCTGTTCACCAAAGTTCCCGCGTCGGGCGGTGGTGACGAAGCCGCGCAGGAAATGTTGGACAAAGCGGTTCACCTGTTGATCGACCTGCGCAAAGAAGCTCGCGAGCGAAAGGATTATGCCACCGGTGATACGATCCGCAATCGACTGTCCGAGATCGGGATCGCGCTGTTGGATAAAAAGGAAGGCACCACCTGGGAAGCTTCCTGATGAAGTCCCCAGCGCCGGGTAACTCCGTGAGCGTTCGATCGACCGTTCACGGAATTGATCAGCCGATGACAATCCTGGGAATTGACCCAGGGTTGAACACCACCGGTTACGGCGTGATTCGCGTGACGGGCAACGACATTCGTTTGATCGAAGCTGGCATCGTTCGCAGCAAACAAAAGGATTCGCTGGAAAAACGAGTGCGTGAAATCCACGAAGGCGTCGCCGAAGTGATCGAACAGCATTCGCCCAGCTACTTGGCGCTCGAGCAACTGTTTTCTCATTACTCGCGTCCCAAGACGGCGATCCTGATGGGCCACGCACGCGGCGTGATCTGTTTGGCCGCCGCGTCGGCAGGCATCGAAGTCAAAAGCTTCGAACCGACCAAAGTCAAGAAGGTGATGACAGGCAACGGACACGCGCCCAAGCACCAGATGCAGCAAGCGGTGCGATTGCAATTGGGTTTGCAAACCGTTCCCGAACCTGCCGACGTCGCAGATGCCTTGGCAATCGCCCTTTGCAGTTACCACATCAGCTTCAACCCGCTCGCCATGTGACCGCAACCCCGTCATCACCACAAAGGCCATCCCATTGTCGCCTTTCGCTCCGCGAAAGTAGCGTGCTCCCCCACCACAGAGACCGCATCCCAGTGTCGCCTTTCGCTCCGCGAAAGTAGCGCCCTTCAACCTCCTCGGTGTCGTCGCTTCCGTCGATACGTTCGACTGAAGCGGCAAAGCATTGCCCCAGGGATTCGCCGCTTCATCCACTACTTTTGCATTCCTTTCATGATCATCAATATCTCTGGCAAGTTGGCTTACGTCGGTGAAGCCTCCATCGCGATCGAGTCTGCGCCGTTTCATTACGAGGTCTTGGTCGGCGACTACACACGTCGTCAATTGCAAACCAAGATCGGGCAAACGATCCAGTTACACACGCTCGACTACATCGAAGGCAACGCGCAAGGTGGCGGCCGGCTGACGCCACGATTGGTCGGGTTCCAAACCGAGCCCGAACGCCAGTTCTTTGATTTGTTCTGCAGCGTCGATGGCGTGGGAGTCAAAAAGGCGCTGCGCGCGATGGTGCGACCGGTAAAAGAGCTTGCCGTGATGATCGAACAACAAGACGCCAAGTCCTTGTCGGCGCTTCCCGGAGTCGGTCCGGCGACCAGCGAGCGGATCATCGCGAAGTTACGTCGCAAGATGCCGCGGTTCGCCCTCATGGTGGATCAGTCTTCACCGGCAGGCGAAGCAGATGGTGGCGCGAACGCTGTCGCGAGTGAGACATTTGACGCGTTGGTGACATTGGGGCATACCGAGGCGGACGCGCGACGGTTGATCGACGAAGCACTAGCGAGCAAGAAGAAATTCAAGGACACCGAGTCATTGTTGACGGCCATCTATCAACGCTCGGTTTAAGTCAAAGGCCGAATTTAACGTCGTGCTATCTTTTGCCATCGCGTTCGATGTGCCGGACGCGAAACGTTGTAATACACGGTGTGGGGTAGGTACACGGTGTGGGTTAACAGCCTGGTGATTTTTCAGTGTCGCCTTTTGCTCCGCGAAAGTAGCGTTCTTTTCCGCTTCTTTCATCTAGCGAAAGTCAACATTGGGAAAGACTCAATCTGAAGATCAAATGGTTGTTAAACTGGCACACATGTGCTCTCAAGACGCGATGGACTAACATCGCGTTTCATTCATTGTCTTCTGGGCTGATTGCGAATGAAAATCGTCTGGCAGATCCGTTGGTTCTCGATTCTCCTGGTCCTGACAACAGCATTGTTGATCGGAGCGATCGTGTTTTACGGATACCGGCGAATCGCGTCCTACCAGCAGGAGGCCAGTTTGCGGCAAATCCAAGCCGCCGGTGCGATCGCGCTGCAAAACGAACTGAACGCCTTGGTCGACAACATCGTTTTGACCGCGATGATCCCGTCGGTCAAAGAGGTCCTGAGGGACGGCGGAGCCGGTGATCACGAAGACGCGCTGCATGCGATCGAGCAAATCTTTACGACCTCCATACGAACACGAAAGTACTTCGACCAAGTTCGCTTGATTGGGGTCGAAAGCAACGGCAAGGAAGTCGTGCGAGTGGATCGGGAAAACGGCAACATCGAAATCGTTGCTCCCGACGCACTGCAGGAAAAAGGCTCGCGGTACTACTTCGAAGAAACCATTAAGCTGGCTGCCGGCGAGATCTTTCTCTCGGAAATCGATCTCAACCGTGAATTCGGAAAAATCGAAGTTCCCCACAAGCCGATGCTCCGAATCGCGACACCGGTGATCGGCCGCGAAGGCGCGCCGTTAGGGATCGTCGTCTTTAACATTCGGTTCAATGATCTAGTCTCCAGTGTCTTGCATGACGAGACGACCGCGTATCAATTTTTGATCACCAACCAGCAGGGTGATTATCTGCTTCACCCGGACGAAGAGCGTCGGTTCGGATTCGAGTTCGAACAGCGGTACCTGATTCAGGACGACTATCCGTCGGTTCGCTCGCTGTTGGAATCGAGCGAGTCATTCCCGGTGCTGACGATCGGCGGTCGGCAGCAAAATTTGGTGATCGGTGGTTTCGATTTGTTGCCGCAGCGGCATGATCGTCGTGTCCTGTTGGGAGTGTCTACGACCGATGTGGCTGTGTCCGATTCCCAGGCAAGCGTTATCCAGTGGGCGACCGTCGCGACTGGAATTTTGGTGTTGGCATCGTTGGTCGTCGCCTACATGACAACCAATTTTTTGACCCGGCCACTTCAGCAGATCACCTTGGCCGCAAAGAACATTCGCGGAAGGAACTCGGTGGAGATGTTGCCGGTGCAGCGTGACGACGAGATTGGGACGCTTGCGCGAGCTTTCGAAACGATGGTGACGGAGATTAAGCAGACCGAATCGAGTCTGCGCAAAACGAACCTTCGCTTGGTCGAGGCAAACCAGGACCTTGAACATTTCACGCACTTGGCGGCGCATGACTTGCGCGAGCCGTTGCGTAAGCAATTGAACCTGCTGGGGTTGCTGCGTGAACAGTTTCCCGTCGTGGTCGAAGAGCCGATGTCCTTTTTTGTCGGGCGAATCGAGCAATGTTCCGATCAGATGTACAGAATGGTCGACGACTTCCGCCGCCTAACGCGGCTTTCTGGAGGAGAACTGACGCGCGAACCTGTCGATTTTGACAAAATTATTGACGACGTTCTGCTGAGTTTTGAGGAACAATTGAAGCGTCGGAATGTCAGTCTCTCGCGAGACGAGTTTCCGCTCGGATTGTCTGGTTACCCTTCCCTTTTGGAATGGCTATACAATAATCTGATCTCCAACGCGCTTCGGTATGTTGACCGCGACGGGTTTGAGATCGCCTTCACGGCTGAGCAAGTCGAAGGCAGTGGTTGGGTTTTTGGGGTTCGCAACACCGGTTCGACGATCCCCACCGATCAGCTTCACGAGATATTCAAGATGTTTCGTAAAGCGGATTCGGGAAAGGCGGATGCATCCGGGATCGGATTGAGTCTTTGTCGACGCATTGTCGATAAGCACTCAGGAAAGATCTTTGCCGAGTCCGGTGCAGACTTCACACATTTGAAATTCACGTTGAAGAAAGATGATAGCCGAGTGCCGAATTCAGAGCGACAATGACTTTGTGATTGTTGACGATGACGAGATGGAGCTCGATATCGTAAAGCTCGTTTATTCGCGTTCTAATCTGACCAATAATCTGCGTGTGTTTTCCGGCGGGGTTCAGTTCTTGGAGTTTTGGGACCGCGTCCAAAGTGGCGACGAAGAGACTCCCGCGTTCGTGTTAATCGACGTTCGCATGCCACGCATCAATGGCTTCGAAGTGATCGAGAATCTGCGTTCACGACCCGAGCTGCCCAATCAGCCAAACTTTGTCCTCTGTTCCAACAGCAGTGACATCGTCGACCAGCAACGTGCCGAAGAAGTCGGCGCCGACATGTACGTCGTGAAGCCAAAAGGCATTCAAGAATACGTACAGTTCTTCAACCAGTTGGTCTAACGCATCGGTACATCGCATCAGCCGCACGCGATAACGTGCTGTTGCGTGAATTGCGAAACCAAGCCACCGGGCAGGGATTCGTCGCCTCATCCACGTTAGCCGATACGCGCTAGCGTCGGTTCCCCGCACCCATCAACCGCAACGCGATAGAGAGCGGTCAGGTGAATTGCGAAACCAAGCCCCCACGCAGCGATTCGTCGTCTCATCAACGTTAGCCGATACGCGCTAGCGTCGGTTTCGTTCGGAACTGGGTGCCCGCGCAGACCGCAGGGAAACCGCGGCTAGCGCCGATCGGCTGATGAAACCATGCCCCACCCTTAGCCGAAACGCGCTAGCGTCGGTTGCCCGCACCCATCAGCCGCAACGCGATAGAGAGCGGCTAGGTGAATTGCCGAACCAGATCACCCGGGCAGGGATTCGTCGCCTCATCCACTACGTCTGACAGCGCCAGGCGACTCGTGCAGAAACGGAAATCGCCTAAAGGCTAGACTCCAGCACAGGCGGCCCCCACTCAGCGATTCGTCGCCTCATCCAACCGTTAGCCGATACGCGCTAGCGTCGGTTTCCCCCGCAGCCATCAACCGCAACGCGATAGAGAGCGGCTAGGTGAATTGCCGAACCAGATCACCAGGCAGGGATTCGTCGCCTCATCCACTACGTCTAACAGCGCCAGGCGACTCGTGCGAAAACGGAAATCGCCTAAAGGCTAGACTCCAGCACAGGCGGCCCCACGCAGGGATTCGTCGCCTCGTCAGCATCAGCCGATACGCGCTAGCGTCGGTTTCGCCCGCGTCCATCAGCCGATACGCGATCGCGTGCGGCTAGGTGAATTGCGAAACGAAACCACCAGGCAGGGATTCGTTGCCTCATCCACTACGTCTGACAGCGCCATGCGACTCATGCAGAAACGGAAATCGCTTAAGGCTAGGCCCCGGCGATTGCATTGCGATTCATTGGTTGCGTTCGTTGTGCGGTCGCGAGGCTCTGCTAATGGCTGCTGATCTTGCATTGCGTCATGGGTCCGCCTCGCGGGATGTTTCCAAATCAATCACATCAACTGGAGCGTTGCAAACCAGCGTGGCGGGTTTGTAACCACCTGAATGATGCTGTGTTGTCGCTCATTTGATCGCTGCGAATTCGCACCGTTTTTTACGTGCTCAATCGAGTGTCAGCGGCTGTCATCGCATTTGTAGTCACTCGCCCCACAAAAGATTCACGAGAAAGCCTATTGATTTCAAAGCTCCCGCATGCATGGGGTGAATTACCGAAGTGTTCGGTTGAGATTTGTGGGGATTTAGCGAACACCAATCAGAACAAAGGCAGCCATAGCCAGATGCAATGTGGTGCAGGAACCCCTTAGTAGTGAACCTTCAGAAACCCTTCTGCGGATCGTTGATTCGGGTTTCGCGTTGGGTAACTTGAGAACGTCGCTGGTCAAAGGGGACGCACAGCCATGTGGGTGTTGCGTGTCACCCAAGTGGACGAAGTCCGCGCCACCAGCACCTTGCCGATCGGCGCCATCAAACACGCGCCACTTATTAAACCATTGCTTAACGATCGCTTCATTAGCGATTAATCGCGATCAAGTATTAGCGATCAGGGCAATACAACGGTGACGTCACTGTGTTGACAGACACGCGTTTGGAAAGCGTGTTTGGTTGGTGAGCGGTTCCAGGCGAACCGCGGTTCAGGTTTCGTCAACTGTCGCCGAATCCGTCATTGCTGACAGAACATAGCTTCTGCTTAAACCTTGCTTCGAATTAAACTCTCGGCGTGCAGTACTTGGCGGAAGCATCGAAGCTTCGCCAGCAACCCGTTTGCAGTTGTGTTCTATTTCGCCCATTTGAAGTCGCCAGGCAGCCCGAAAGACGTCGCGCTCGCCAGCACGCGGCATCGCGTCAATCGCTCGATGTTCGCGGCAATGGCAGACTCGCCTCTTGCAGGATCGATAAACGAATGAGTTCACACTCTGACGAAGCACAAAGCGACGGAATGGAGTTTGACATCGATGTGGTCGGCATCTTGCGCCGCCGGTACCACTTGATCGCACTTGGCCTTTTGGTCGGTGCAACCTTGGCGACGATCTTCTACGTCAAGCAAAAGCCAGTCTATCAATCCAGTCTCGCCGTTTTGGTCGGCCAGCGATCCAGCCAGCTGGCGACCACCGGTGTCCGCGAAGCAAGCGATAACGCGGTCACCATCCAAGACAAAATTTTGTCAACCCACATCGCGTTGATGACTAGCCCAAAGGTGTTAGGCCAAGCTGCTGATGAGCACGATCTGGGCAAGTCCGCAGGCGAAATTGCAGGTAAGCTCTCTGTTGGTAAGGACGGCGAGGCAAGTATCTTGCGCGCGACCTATCAGGATGGTAATCCCGAGGTCGCTGCAAAAGTTCTGGAAGCAGTTTTCGAAACCTATTTTGACTACGTCGAAACCCGCTCGCAAAGCGTCGGTTCGGAAGCGGCTGAGTTGATTGCCAATGCACAGGCAAAAAATGAAGAAGAGCTTCGAGCGGCTGATAAGGCGTATCGGGATTTTGTAGCTTCTGTGCCTGCTTTGGTGCTCAGCGGCGGTAACATACAGCGTGACCGTCTGACAGCGATCGAAGCAGAGCTGAACACGATTCGCCGTACGATTGCCGAAATCGAAACACGTCGCCAGAAAATTTCCAGTTCTGTCAAAGGTCAGCGTCCCGAAGAGCTGACCGACGCCCAGTTGGCAACGCTCCTATCGAAGGAAGACATCTCTCGTTTGCAGATGTTTATGGACTTTGCCGAAGGCCGCAGCAAGGTCGAAGAAAAGGCCCTGACCGAAGAAGAGCGAATGGCATTGGCTCTTGAACGCCAGGCACAGCAAGAGGAATTTCGCCGCTTGATGGCGCTGACCACCCGCCGGGATGTCATGCGTGCGACATTTGGTGACAGTCACCCCAGCGTTCGGTCGCTTGATTCGGAAATTGTCAATCTGCGGAAATACGTCGATAACTTCCGTGCTGGCAGCGAGAAAGACGCTGGAGAGGAGATCGTCGAAACGGTTGAGGCTGGGCGAGTGTTTGACGTTCCGCCGTCAGAAATTTTAAAGACATACTATTCAGTCTTGAAAGGCGATATTGCCGGACTGAAGAAACGTGAAGAAGAGTTGGTCGCCCAGTCCGAGCAGGAAGCGAAGGTCGCCAAAGAAGTCGAGCTCAGCATGCTCGAAGGGACGTCGCTGAAAGCCAATCTCGAGCGGGCTCAGGCCCGCTACGACGAGGTTTTTAAGCGTTTGCAAGAGCTGAATTTGACCAACGATTATTCGGGGTTCGCGACTGACCTGCTGGTTCAGCCTGTGCCGGCTCGATTCCCGATCTGGCCGTCTAAATCGAAGATCGCGATGGCGGGGCTGATGGCTGGCGGAATGCTTGGTTTGGCCCTCGCGGTGCTCGCCGAGTTGATCGATCGCACCTTCAAGAATCCTGGCGAAGTCGAAAAGGCAGCCGGCGCATCGATCATTGCCCACCTTCCTCAGATGGTCGAATCAAAGCTCGCCAAGCAAGCCAAGGTGGGATCGAAAATCTCGCCGATGATCACCACGTTCCATCAGCCGCGTGGGATCGATGCCGAAACCTTCCGTGTGCTTCGCACGACGTTGTTGTTTATGGCAAAGCGTCAGTCGAAAAAGATCTTTATGATCACCAGCCCAAGTCCCGCGGATGGTAAGTCAACGACCATCGCCAACTTGGCGGTGTCGATGGCGCAGACCGGAAAGCGTGTCCTGTTGGTTGATGCAGACATGCGTCGACCAACGATCGCCAGTCGCTTCGGTGTTGAGCGTGGCCCTGGCTTGTCGGACTACCTGCACGGTGACGCGACACTGATGGAGTGCTTGCATCACACCGAGCAAGAAAACCTCGTGATCTGTCCATCCGGTTCACGGACGAGCAGTCCTTCCGAGTTGCTTGAGTCGGATCGGTTCTTGGAGTTTATCGAGAACGTTCGCGAAGGTTGTGATCTGGTGTTCTTCGACGCACCACCAGTGCTTGCGGTGGCCGATCCAGCCATTATCGCATTGCACGTTGACTGTGTCTTGATGGGCGTGCGAATCGAGAAGAATAACCGCACTTTGGTCGAACGTGCTGCCGATATCCTGCGTGAACAATCGACGCCAGCCGAAGCGGTGATTGTCAACGGTCGAGCGTCCCGTCGTGGCTATGGATACACCGGCTACAACTACTACTCAAAGAAAGAGTACGGCTACGTCAGCACCTATCGACGCTACTACGAAGCGGATGCCGATGGGCAGGACGAAGACCGTCCGATCCGATCGGCGCGAGCTGCGACCAGCAGTCGTGTCGTCAATGGGAAAGTGAACGGCCATGCAAAGCACGCTTCGGATGTCGCGGAAGCGGCACACCCTGTCACGCTGGATCGCAAGTAGCCAGTGTCGCCTTTCGCTCCGCGAAAGTAGCGTTCCTGATTGCCGAGTGGTCTCAGCGTCGGCCAAATCGCTCCGTTGCCGAGATAACCGGTAATGAGCAAAACCGTAATGGACGAGGCAACAAGTCCTGCTCCCCAAACCGTAGTGGACGAGGCGACGAGTCCCCTCCAGCAACGTAGTGGACGAGGCGGCGAGTCCTCTCCAGCAACGTACTGGACGAGGCGACGAGTCCCTCTCATCGGCTTTCTCTCATTCATTACACGATTGCAATCAAACCTTGGTCAGCAATCAACGCAACGAATCAAATCAACGGTCTGCTATGTGCTGGGGCAGTCTCCGTTGTTCACAGCGACTTTGTCGCTGTGAAAGGCAAGTGACCAGCGAGCAGGCTTGTGGCACGGTGAATGGCCGGCGCTACCTGTCGATCGGGTTCCCAGGCAATGCCGCGTTGGCTTTGCCGAGAACTCCTGTCCTTTGGGCGAATTGTTATTGATCGTTCAATGAAACACCATTCGTCAGCAGAGAGCACGGAAGGCAAAGCAATGAGCACAATACTTGAGAATCAGACCGAGCTTGGCAGCGTTCCGTTGGGTGCAGTCTCCGGAAGCGGCGAAGTAACCGACGCCGTTCCGGTCAGTCCGCCGTCGTCGTCGCAAAAGCCGTTCGAGCCGGGCGCCGCGCTTCGACTCGGTCGGCGTCAGGCGTGGTTGGATTTGCAAACCTCGCTGCCCTTGATTCTGTTTGATGTCGCCGCAGCGTTTTTGGCCGTCGCGTCGGTGGTGGTGATCAGCTACTTCAATGGCGAAGCGATTTCGCCATTGTTCGTCGGCGGTGCGATCGCGTTGGTGGTCTGGATGCAGTATCTGCATGGGCTGTATCCGGCGTGCGGCGTCAGCTACGCCAGTGAATTCGGTTCAATCATTCGGACCTGGATGGTCGGGACCGCGGCCGTGGGGTTTGCGCTCGCCTTGCGTCATACCTTGGCAAATTATCCGTGGGCAGCCTGGGTCGCCTTCTCAGGCACCTTGTTCTTCTCACTCGCAGCGGTGCGTCCATTCGCGCGTCGGCTGTTCTCTGGATTCGATTGGTGGGCCCAGCCGGTTGTGATTGTCGGCAACGGCGAAGACGCCAAGCGATTGTTCACACGGCTCGAACGCTCGCGCCACGAAGGTTTGCGTCCTGCCGGGATCGTATTCGATCCGAATCGTTACCTGATGTTTACGATTGAGAATTCGGGTGATGACGCAAGCATCGGCGGATCGTCCGGTCCGAATTTGACTCAGTTGGAAAAGTCGGAATGGAAAGCCGAGGCGTCGCAGGTTGCGGCGCTTCGCGATGAGTCACGTTCGCGGTTCAATCCGGTTGCACGCCAGTTGCGAGAACGCAGTCGTTGGTTGGGATCGGTCAATGACCTGGAGTCGATCTTGTTCCGTACCGGCGCGTGTCGCGTCGCGATTGCCGATAGCAGCAGCGATTGCTTGCGAAACTTCCGTGCGTTTCATGGTATTCCGCACGTGATGCTGCCGATGCAAGCGAACCAGCACCCGACCATTCGGGCCAGGCTTGCCGAGAAAGACAACGCGATCGAATTGCATTGCCACACCGCCCTGACCTGCCCCAAGGCTTTGGTCGCGAAGCGTTTTGTGGAAATGGTTTTGGTGCTCGGAACGTTGCCGTTGTGGGTGCCACTGTTGGCTGCGATCGGCGTGGTGATCAAGATCTGTGATCCCGGGCCGATTTTTTACAAGCAGACCCGAGTCGGTCGTTTCCGCATCCCGTTTTATGCGTTGAAATTTCGCAGTATGGTGATGGATGCGGATAAGAAGTTAAAGAAGTACTTAGACGAGAATCCGGAAGCGATGAAGGAGTGGGAGGCAACCCACAAGTTGCGAAAGGATCCGCGTGTCACCAAGATCGGTCAGTTTTTGCGGAAGACCAGCCTGGATGAATTGCCCCAGCTCTGGAATGTGATGATGGGCGAGATGAGTCTGGTGGGTCCGCGACCGATTGTGGATAGCGGTGATTATGACCGCGAGTACATTCAAAATTATCCCGAGGTGTTCGAGCTGTATCAGATGGTGCGGCCGGGGATCACGGGTTTGTGGCAGGTGTCAGGGCGGAACAATACTTCTTATGAAGCACGTGTCTTTTTCGACCGTTTCTACCTTCATAATTGGTCGCTGAGTTTAGATGTTTTCATCCTCTGGCGAACCATCAAGACCGCCCTCTTCCGCGAAGGCGCCTGCTAGGGCTCTGGCAGTGCTGATCGTTTCGTGAGCGATCTGCCAGGTAGCAGTAATTGTTTTTCGGCTAGTTGGTGTAGATTCGCCAGCGGCCAGGGCGTGACGATCTCTATGCGCCAGCGATCTCGTGTTTGATACCACAAGATGTCAATATCAATGGTTGATTTAGGCGAAAAGCTCGATGGGCTTCTTCCTGGTGCGGTTGATCGCAATGTTTATATGTCCAAGATCAGCCGGTGGCGCATCGGTGGTCCGGTTGACTTTCTGGTACGGCCGCAATCGGTAGATGAGCTTGCATCGCTGATCAGCCTTCTGGATCGTTCTGAAACTAACTGGATTGCTGTTGGGCATTCGAGCAATCTGCTTTTCTCTGATAGCGGACTTCGTGGCGTCGTCGTTGTTATCGCAGATAATCTTGCAGGATTTCGCCGTGAGGGAGATCAGATCGTTGTCCAAGGTGGGCATTGGGTACCAAGTCTAGCACGACGATTGATGCAAGAAGGTTTGGCAGGTGCAGAGCATATCGTAGGAATACCTGGCACGATTGGTGGTTTGATCTGCATGAATGGTGGCAGCATGCGGAAATCGATCGGGGCCAATGTGGTTCATGTTGATTGCCTTGACCGGCATGGGACGCGTATCCGACTAACTCAAGACGATTGTCAGTTCAGTTATCGCAAATCAGAGATTCAAGCACGGTCACTTGTTGTAGCCGAGGCACGACTCGTATTTCAGCCTGGCGATCCAAGCGAAATACGTTCACAGATGCGTTCAATTTTACGATCACGTCGGTTGAAGTTTCCGCTCAAGCAACCGAACTGCGGCAGCGTTTTTGTAAGCGATCCTAAAATGTACGAAAAGTACGGTCCACCGGGCGCTGTGATCGAGAAGTGTGGTTTAAAAGGCTTTCAGATTGGTGATGCCCAGATCTCACCCGCACATGCAAACTTTATTGTCAATCGAGGAAACGCGACGGCTGTCGATACACTTCGGTTGATACGTCTGATTCGTGAGAAGGCAATGGAAACATTTGATTGTGACCTTCTTTGTGAAGTTCGCTACGTCGGCGAAGACTGCGCAACATTGCCAGCGCACCAAGTTCCAGTGCAATTGCACGCATCACAGGATTGCCAATGATGGTTGTACAGACAATGTCAAGCGAAGTTGCGAGTTCGTCCGAAACCGAAAATAGTGATGTCTTAACGGTTTTTCCGTCCAAGCTTTATGGCGAAGTAACCGTAAGCGGAGCGAAGAACTCAGCGTTGCGGCTGCTTGCGGCGAGTTTGTTGACTGCTGACGAAATTCAGCTCTTCAACTACCCCAGCAGCTTGTTGGATGCGCAACTACATGTCGAAATGCTTCGAGCGTTAGGTAAAGAATGCACGGTAACCGAGTCATCAATCACGATTAAGGAAGCGACTGCACCACCTTCAGTGTTGAATTGGAATCGTCGTTCGATTCGCAACACCCTGCTGATTCTAGGTGCGCTTGTTGCTCGGACCGGGGCGGGCCATGTACCGTTGCCGGGAGGTTGCCAGATTGGTGCCTCGGCAGGGCAAAGAGCATATGACTTGCATGTCATGGTTTTGGAGACGCTTGGTGCGCGTGTAATCGATCACGGTGATAGCCTTGAAGCGGTGTGTGAGGGTGGACTGATCGGGGCGGATATTCACCTGCCCATCCGTTCAACAGGTGCGACCGAGAATGCATTGCTTTGTGGAGCGTTGGCTAAAGGCACAACGAGAATTTGGAATCCACACATTCGTCCCGAAATCATCGATTTGATCAGCATGTTGAGATCCATGGGAGCGCAGATCGAAGTTTTTGGCCAGGAACGAATTGAAATTCAAGGTGAGGCAGACCTCTCTGGTACAAAACACCGGGTGATACCGGATAATGTCGAGGCGTTGACCTGGGTCATAGCTGCCGTGTTGACTGATGGGGAAATCGAAATTCATGATTTTCCATTCGAGCATCTCGAAGTTCCATTGATTTATCTTCGTGAAAGTGGCGCGAAGATGTTCCGAGGAGAGAATTCGATGGTGGTGCGTGGGGGAAACTGTTATCCGCTTGAATTAAGTACCGGCCCCTATCCTGGTATCAATTCGGATATGCAACCTATCTTGGCTGTTTATGGTTTGCAGGCTAAGGGAGAATCCCGATTTATCGATTTGCGTTTCCCTGGTCGCTATGGCTACGCAGAAGAATTGGCGAAAATGGGAGCCGACTATACTGTTACTGGCAACATGTTGCGTATCAACGGCGGGAAGCAGTTGACAGGCGCGGCGGTCCGCGCACTTGACTTGCGTGCAGGTGCCGCACTTGCTCTCGCAGGACTAATCGCCCGTGGTCCTACGCATATTCATGACAGTTGGCAGCTCTTTCGTGGCTATTCTGGTTTTCCCGAAAAGGCTAGAGCATTGGGAGTTCGGTTGACTCACTCAACATAGGTCAGAGATGAGGTTACTCATCAGCTGCGATAATCATACGGTATAAACTTGGCTTTTCTGCATAAGCTTTTCGACAGCCGCACGCATCTCAAGTACTACCACCGTTTGCTGTCCTCAAACCATGGCCGAGATGGTTGGAAGGCAAGAAAGGTGCGTTTAATCGCGAAATTCTTGATGCGTACCGTGAACGGGTGTGAAATCTCCGGTAGTGCTGTACTCGCTGAATCTGTCTTTTTTCCTCACCCACTTGGAATTGTGATTGGTGATGGGGTCACTGTTGGTGCGGGAACCATGATTTGGCAGCATGTAACTCTTGGAAGTCACGGAAAAGCAGGGGCAGAACCGGAATATCCTGTGATTGGTAAGAACGTTCGGATCTATTGCAATTCGGTGATCATCGGTGGCATTACAATCGGAGACGGCGCGGTCATCGGTGCATGCTCACTTGTGTTGCGAGACGTGGCACCAGGTGAAACTGTCGCGGGAATACCTGCGAAAGTTGTCAGGACAAAGTCATCGGAAACTCAAGGTTAACTAACTTGGCATCAATTTCTCCTAATGCGCGAGATCGGCTTTTTGAGACTCAGCATCTAAGTAAAGGACTGGATGTTCGGTCGGCTCGAGGTGGCGTCATTACGATTGCATCGCAAGCAATATTGTTTGTGCTTTCGATGGGATCCATGATGGTGCTAGCGCGGCTGCTAAGCCCCGAAGATTTTGGTTTAGTCGCAATGGTCGCGGTTATGACTGGGATCTTGGGAGTTTTTCGTGATGGCGGCCTGTCGATGGCAACAGTTCAGCGAGAAGATATTACGCATTCTCAAGTGTCCGTCCTCTTCTGGTTGAATACGGCTATTAGCCTCGGCTTGACTGCGATCGGGGTTGCTTGTTCGCCGTTGGTTGCATGGATATACGGCGATTCCAGGCTGGTCTTAATTACTTGTGTGACGGCGTCAAATTTTTTGATTTCCGGTCTGGGAGTTCAGCACCGAGCGTTGGCGACTAGGCAAATGATGTTCGGCGCGTTGGCATCGATCGAAATCATTGGACGTGTCCTCGGTGTTGTTGTTGCCATTCTGATCGCTTATGCGACGGGGTCGTACTGGGCCATTCTTGCTACGACTCTGGTTGGTTCGCTTGTTTCAACGCTTGGTTGCTGGGGAGTTATACGGTGGTTGCCAGGATTGCCGCGTCGTGGAACTGGTGTCATGCCGATGGTGAAATTCGGTGGGAACATGATGGGAGCTGCAGCGCTCAACTATGTCAGTAGGAACGCAGATACTTTTATTCTGGGCCTTACAACATCACCGAGTGCATTGGGGATTTATTCTCGGGCGTACATGCTTCTGCTAATGCCGTCTCGGCAAATTCTTTCTCCTATAAGCTCTGTGACGATACCGTCGCTCAGTCGTTTGACAGGTGAACCGGACGCGTTTAAGCGATTGTTCATTCGTCAAGCTAAGTTGGTGACGTCAATGGCGAGTCTTGCAATCGGGTTTGCAATTGCTGCTGCACCAGAGGTGGTTGCAATCGTGCTTGGTGATCAGTGGAAGGATGCTGTCTGGGTATTTTGGTTTTTGTCACCGGGGGCGTTTGTCTCAATGACCATTGCTATTTTTCGTTGTCGATCAGGACGACCGTGTGTGGCACAAACCCAACTCCCGGAGATATTGGTCATTGAGACAAACGCCCCCGGTGACAAAAACCAAAATACCCAGACAGCATCCTTCCACTGATCACCAAGCACGATTGCA
>PPHI01000087.1 GCA_002901265.1 Rhodopirellula baltica
ACACGGCCGCGAATCGATTGACCGTCGACGTAACGATGGAGTTGGTTGGTAAACCCGGTGACGCATTTATCGTTTTGAAGTCACCCGCGATCCTGACAGCTTTCAAAAGCGACGAGTTGCGGATCAGCAAAACGGCTTTGGACGACCAATCGATCGCCTATGTCACCAGCTTGCCGATTTCCGACGAAGATGACTCGACCACGGAAAAGCGTCTTTCCGCCTCGCTGACCTATCAAGTTGATTCGGTGAATGCGACCAACGGGTTGCCGATTTTGACCGGGATGGCTGCCGTGCATCGACTGGACATCGCGATGCCCAAGTCGACTTGGGAAGTCACCAGCCCGGCGGCCGTTCGTATCGAATCAACTCCAGCAACGGATCAACCGAAGGTTCAGTTGTTGCTTGGCCCGAATGCCCACGATGCCTCGAGCGCCATCGTTTATTTGCGTCCGAAAGCACGCGATGTCTCTTCCGAAGCCACCGTCTTTTTCGTCGAAGCGACGGACCTCTATCTACCAGGTCCGGGTGTGGTCGACGGCAATCACCGATTACAAATCCGGCCGTCACAAGGACAACTCAATCAGCTGTCGGTTTTGGTGCCTGCCGGTTTGACGGTCAGCGATGTGGGTGGGCCGGTTCGATCTTGGCAGTTCGATGCCGAACAGCGACGACTCGCGATCCAGCTGGAACCGCCACAAGCAGCACCGTTTGCAGTTACCGTGCAAACACAGCGTGGTTTGGCGACCCTTCCCACGGATCTTGAGCTTTCGAATTTGCAGGTCGAAAACGCCGATGGCCAGATCGGTTTGTTGGGCATCGCCTTCGGTCCTGATGCACAACCCGAAGGACTGCAAACCGAACAGCTTTCGGCGGTCAACTTGAATGACTTCGACCTATCGATGCTGCCGGATACCCAATCCGTATTGCATCGCGTCTATCGGTATGGTGCCGAAGGAGGCAAGCTGACGTTGAACGTGGCGCCGGTGAAACCCGAGGTCCGTGTGATTTCCCAACAAGTGCTGTCCTTCGGTGACGAACGCATCGTGTTGTCGGTGGCTTTGAACGTCGAGATTTCACGTGCCGGGCTGTTCACATTGACGTTTCCGATTCCTGATGGAGTAGAAATCGAATCGCTGTCCGGGAACTCGCTCCACCACTGGGCCGAAGTCACAGAAAACGGACAGCGGCAAGCCGTGCTACACCTGAATGGAAAAACCATCGGTGCCCAACAATTCGCTATCACGCTGATCGGCAACACACCTGCTGACGTCACCGAATGGACGGTACCAAAGTTGGTGCTCAATCAATCGACGCGTCAAACGGGTGAACTGGTCGTTCGCCCAACCACGGGAATCCGCTTGCGGACGCTGGCGCGGGAAAACATTTCCGAGACCGACCCGCGATCGCTTGGCGGTGCGGGGCAAGGCGTGCTGGCGTTTCGCTTGTTGCAACGCGATTGGAGCTTGCAGTTGGGGATCGAAAAGCTCGCGCCCTGGATCACTGGCGAAGTGTTGCATGAAGTCAGCTTACGCGAAGGCCAGACACGTAGCGCTCTGATGGCGAAACTGGAAGTGCAAAACGCATCCGTACGCTCGATCCAAGTCGAATTGCCGGGCCTGGATGAAGACGAAATCAAAACGCTGCGGGCCGTCGGCGAAGCGGTCAGCGACTTCGTTCACATCGGCGACGAAGGCGACCTCTGGGAACTGCAGTTCAAACGACGAGTGGTCGGTGGAACCGAGTTCCGGATCGAATTTGAACGACGCGGTGAACGCACCTCGGGTGCGGAAACGCTGACGCCGATTCGCTTTCCGAGCGTCAAACAGCTGACCTATTATGTTGCCGTTCGCGCGGGAGGAAGGTTGGAGCTAGAGTCACCGAGCCTGCCGGATGGCTGGCAGCGTGTGGACTGGAATGCGATTCCGGCCGAGCTTCGAAACAGCGGAAATCGTAACTCGCCATCCCTCAGTTTCCGCGCCAACGTCGCTGATCAAACGATCCAGATCGCCGTCGCAAGGCATGCCCTGGCCGAATCATTGAAACTGCGTGTGGCCGAAGGAACGCTGACGACCGTACTGTCATCAACCGGCGATCAAATCACTGGAGTTGACTTGACGATGGACGTGATCCAGCGAAGCAGTTTGACCGTCGAATTGCCCGCCGGAAGTACGCTGTTCAATGTGTTTGTCAATGGCGAAAGCGTGAACTCGATTCGTCTGGGCGAGTCGTCCAGCACTTGGCAGTTCTACGTGCTGCCGGGACTTAGCGAGCGATCCGCGAACGTAAAATTCACCTATTCAGTCACAGGCAGCGGCATCAGCGATCTGCGTCTCACGTCACCGCTGCTGAACGTGCCACTGGAAAACATCCACTGGAACGTTGTCGCGCCAACCGGATTCGCTTTGGCCGACAATGGCGGCGATTTGGAACTGGTCGAAGAAGAACAGCAGCTCGAATACGATCGCGGCTCGTACTTGTCCAAAACCAGCAGTCGTCGGAACAAGCTCGCCGCACAAGCGACCCAGTTACTCGAACAGGCGAACGAGTTCCTGCAAGCCGGGGATCAGGCAAAAGCCAGTTGGGCACTCAATAGCGTCGCCAACCAATACGCTCTTGATGCGGCGTCAAACGAAGACGCTCGGGTTCAGCTGGAAAAGGTTCAAACGCAACAGGCGATCGTCGGTCTGAACACCCGCCGTCAACGGATGTACCTGGACAATCGCCCCAGTGAAGGGTTTGCGTTCGATAATAAACAGCTACGCGATGCGGCAGCGATCAACCCGATCCTGCAACAGAACGAGTTGAATTTCCGCCCCCAGCAAATCAGCGAGTTGCTTCAAGGCAATACGCTGGAAGACAACGCGGTGCTGAGTCAGATCGCGACGCGGTTGGTCCAACACCAGCACGGCAGCGAGCCGGCACCACAAGCGATCACGATCAGTTTGCCGGAAGAGGGAACGATGTACCGTTTTAGTCGCACGGTGCAGGTCGCCGAAAGCGAAGCGTTGGCGTTGGAACTGGAATTTGAACGTCAGTGGGACCTTCGTCCATGGCAAATTGCCAGCTTGCTCGGCCTGCTGGCGATGCTAGGCGTGGCGTTCGCGTTGTTATCGTCGCGACGACCAAGCGAACTCGCGTGATCAACCCTGATTCCGCGAAGTGATCATGTCGCGGTACTCGGGAACCGTTTCCAGCAGGATCTCAGAGATCTGCTGACGAAGTTTCGGTGAGAGATGTTGGAACTCTTTGGCTTGGTTCTGTCCTTCAAGAACCGCTGCCAACTTTTCCAGCGTCTCGTGCCGAACGAGGTCAGGGAGTGCAGCAAACGCGTCAGAGTAAATCAAGTAGCTACACGGATATTCCAGCAAACGCGTTTGCAAGTTCAGCTGACGAAGCGATCGCCCTTTCGAATCGACAACACCGCGACTTTGAAATTCATCGGCGAACGACGTGTTGCCGCTGACCGCGTCGGTCAATTGGAACTCCTCACCAAACAGCATGTAGTAGACGAGGTCTTCGGCGACCGCGCTGATCCGCCTCTTGGCGCTATCGCTGACAAAACCTTCCGGGCGTTCCAGCAGTTCGTTCATTTGAAACGACTGATGCAGCGCCAAACGGGTTTCAAAATTGGCAGCCGCTATCGCGTTGTGCATTTGCGTTTGATGCTCAAGGACCATCAATGCGACGATATCGCTGTTGGGGCTCACATAAGCATCGGTGCGGAAGTAATCAGACAAATCGGTTTCGTTCGCACCGGCACTGCGATCAAATTCCATCTCATCGGTTCGGCAAATGGTGTTTCCCATGTGCCGCATCGTTCCGTGATTGCCGGTGACGTACCAACCGCCCCAACGATCATGAAACTTGCTGGTGTGGTCCGTCGTAAAGCTGCCGCTGCCTAGCTTGGGACGACCCGCTGCATCGGGGAAAACACTCCGGACTAAGTATCCGGGGATGTCTTGTGTGCGACTCGATGCATGGCAAGACAAACAACCGCCTCGATCACGTACGATGCGCGGTCGCTCTTGTTCGGTTTGCTTCAGCGTATAAAACGTCGCGCCTTGCCTGGGGTCTGTCGCGGCGATTTCAATGACATCACCGCGTTGACAGAACCCGACGTAGACATCGTCGTTGAAGTACAACGCTCGAGGACGCCGGGGCGAAATCTTCGAAAGCTGCAAACTTGTTTTCGAGAACACCAGCGACTGCGAACTCTCGGAAATATCCAGGGCTTCAAGAATCGATTTCAGATACCCGAATTGCGAGTCGTACTTGAGTGTCGCTTCGCCTGACTCGATTTTCTCAATCAAGACCGCGACACGATCGTGAACCTCGGCGTTCAGATAGTCGATCGGCGGCTGTTCGTAGGTGACACGCTGGGCGCTCGCAGGAGACTCGCCGAACATCAGCAGTGACAGAGCACCCGCCAGCGAAACGCTCGCCTTGAAACGAGCTACTAGCGATCGTTTGTGTGCCATCATCGAAAAACACCTCGGACGCTGTCGAACCGATTTGCAATCACCCGCGCGAACCGCTAGGCTAAATCTACACCAAACGGTACACATTCGATTCCGCAGCGTCAAGCGACAGCCCGTCGCAGCCTCGGATACTCGATCAGGCGGGCCAAAGACATGCTTTCCAAAACAGCTGAATACGCGTTGCGTTCGGTCGTTTGCTTAGCGAATCGGCGCGGTGAAGCGGCTTCGGCGGACAAGCTGGCCGCCGAGACGAAAGTGCCGCGGCGCTATTTGACACGCGTCTTGCAAGACTTGGCCGCCGGAGGGCTGGTGGGGTCGCGTCCGGGCCCTGGCGGTGGCTACGTGCTTAGTAAGCCGATTGCCGAAGTGACGATTCTGGACGTCGTCAACTTGGTCGATCCGATCGAGCGAATTCGCCAATGCCCACTCGGTTTGAAAACGCACCACACGCTTTGTCCGCTGCACGCGGAACTTGACCGAGCCTACGCGCAGGCCGAACAAGCATTCGGAAACGTCACCCTGGAAGACCTTTTGAATTCAACCACCTCGGTCATTCCGCTTTGTGAATCGATTTCCGAGTAGTCGCCAAGTGGTCCGCATGGTTCTGTGATGCTAGATGTCACAGGTGCCTTCGTAGTGACAGACGACGATACGACCGCCGTTGGTTGATCGAACTTTGTATTCAAACTTGGACTTTGTATGAGACGCCGCTTGCCGATCTCTTGAGCGTGGCCCGCCGCGTTGCCAAATATCAAAGGCGACCCGGCTGATGTACTTGGCATTCGGGCCGCCGCGTGCGAATTCGGCTTGGCGATTGTGCAAGTCACTTGCCAACATGATCAGCTCAGAACGCGTCATGCAAATCACAGAGCTGACATCGACGCCGCGCCGCTGGAAAACAACTTCCGCTTTCTTCTTGTTGAGTTCGCTGCCGACGAAGATGTGGTTCTTCCAAAAGTTCGTCGAAAAATATGTCTGTGCGTCGGCCGGATTGAATCGATGTTCCACGTCGCTGATTCCAGTAAACAAGATCTGGTTTGCAAGGCTGCCATTGTATCGGCAGAGTGCCTGAATGTCCGGAAGAAGATTCGAACGCCCCCTTCGTATCGCAGCACACGATGTAAACGCTGCGTGATAGACTAGCAGTCTTCCCAAGCTCTCGCCCGCCTCGCGAATTCCCGCCTCACAACAAACGTGATCAATAATGCGTCCAATGCAAACCACTTTGTTGGTGTTACTCGTCCTGACTCTTCCCTGCGTGGCGAGTGCAGACACATCGAACGCTAAACGTCCCAACGTGATGGTGTTCTTGGTGGACGACATGGGAGTGATGGACACGTCAGTCCCAATGTTGGTCGACGAGAATGGCGTGCCAAAACGCTACCCACTTAACGACCACTATCGCACGCCGACCATGGAACGGCTTGCGAAATCGGGAATTCGATTCAGCCAGTTTTATGCGATGAGCGTCTGTTCGCCGACGCGAGTCAGTCTGATGACGGGGCAGAATGCGGCCCGGCATCGCGTTACCAATTGGATCAATCCGGAAACAAACAATGGCGGAAAAAATGGTCCGCCGAATTGGAATTGGGCCGGCCTCGATCGCAGCGATGTGACCTTGCCAGGATTGCTACAAAAGCAAGGCTACACCACCATCCATGTCGGCAAAGGACACTTCGCGGCGGCCGATCATGAAGGCGCCGACCCCAGCCATCTGGGTTTCGACATCAACGTCGCCGGTGCCGCGTTCGGCGCACCAGGCAGCTACTATGGCGAGAAGAACTATGGCTTGGGAACCAAACGTGAAAACCACGCGGTTCCTGGACTTGAGCAGTACCACGGGACAGACACGTTTTTGACTGAAGCGTTAACGATCGAAGCCAAGAATCGCGTTTCGGAAACGGTTGAAAAAGGGGAACCGTTCTATCTATATTTTGCCCAATACGCCGTTCATGCGCCGTTTGATTCCGATCCAAGGTTTGCCGACCACTATCGCAACTCGGGCGTCTCGCCACAGGCTCAAGCATTCGCGACGTTGATCGAAGGCATGGATCAATCGCTCGGTGAAATGCTCGATCACTTCGAAGATTGGGAATCGCCGAGGACACGCTCGTGATCTTCTTGGGCGACAACGGCAGCGACGCGCCGCTCGGACACCAACACGAAGTCGCTTGTGCGGCGCCCCTACGCGGTAAGAAAGGCGCCCACTACGAAGGCGGCATGCGCGTGCCGTTCATTGCTTCCTGGGCGAAACGAGATTCCACGAACGCATTTCAACAACAACTCCCAATTCCGGCGGACACCGTTCAAACTCAGGTCGCCAACGTGACCGATGTCTTTCCAACACTTGTACAACTGACAGAAGCTGATGTACCCGCTGGTCATACCGTTGACGGCCTGCCCTTGCAAACGCTGCTGACGGGACAATCCGATAGCACGCACCCACAGCAGTTCTTGATGCACTATCCACACGGTGTGCATCGCAGCAACTACTTCACCGTTTGGCGCAGCGGCGACTGGAAAGCCATCTTCCACGCGTTTCCAGATCAATACGCGAAAGAGAAACGCATCCAAAGCGACAGCCACGTTCAACTGTTCAATCTCGCCAGTGACCCCTTCGAACAGAACGATTTGTCGGAATCTCAACCGCATATTCTGGAACAGATGATCCAAGAAATGGGTGAGCAGCTCGAACGACATCACGCGGTCTATCCGGTCGATGACAAGGGCAACGAGGTCCGGCCAAGCCTGTAGCTCGTACCACTTGGCTATTGCCTATGCTACTGTCTCGTGACCGCTGTCGCCAAATAACTCACACGTTTAAGATCGGCAGTGATCAAGACAGCGTCAGTACGCTTCTGCCCTTCGACTCTCCCCACCGATTTGACAATGTCCCAAGGCGACCTCGCTTCCGCACCGACGACCGATCCCGCGCTTCTCCTTCGCTATCGGGATCGACAATACGCCGCCGACATGATGGCAGTCGCGATCCTGAAGCTGAACCTCTTCACGTGGATTGATGGTCAAGGCTCCGTCACAACAGCGCAATTGGTTTCGCATTTCAATTTTGCCGCGCGGCCGCTTGATGTCTTGCTAACGCTTTGCCGTGCTGGCGGATGGCTGGTGTCCGAAGGTGAAACGCACCGGCTGACCAAGATGGCCGAAGAGCACTTGGTCGATTCCTCGTTGTACTTTTTGGGACCGTATTATCAGCCCATTGCCGATTCGCCGATCGCACAGGGCTGCATGCAGGTCCTGACGCAGAACAAAGCGGCCAACTGGCAAGCCAAGGACGACACCAGCGATTGGCACGAATCGATGATGGACGATGCGTTCGCACAGAGCTTCACCGCGCTGATGAATTGCCGTGGCGTCGCGATGGGCCAAGCCATGGCAGCTGCCCTTGATCCCTGGATGCAAGACGTCGAGACATTGCTGGATGTTGGAGGCGGTTCAGGAATTTATTCATCAACCCTGGCCAGTCGGTTCACATCGCTTCGCGGGGTTGTGTTCGAGCAAGCTCCGGTCGACGCGATCACTCGTTCAGAAATCGAACGTCACGGTTTACAAGATCGGCTTTCGGTTCAAACCGGTGACATGTTCAAGGACGCTTGGCCCGAAGCGGACTGTATCCTCTTGTCGAATGTCCTGCATGACTGGGACTTTCCCGACGTGCGCAAGCTGATCGAGAAGTGTGCATTGACGCTGAAAGTCGGTGGCAAAGTCATCGTTCACGAAGCCTTCTTAAACGACGCGAAGGATGGCCCACTCCCAGTTGCCGAATATTCGGTGTTGTTAGCGAACATCACGCAAGGTCGGTGCTACAGCCCAGCCGAATACGGCAAGATTTTCGAAGAGCAAGGCTTCGAATGCGCCCCCTACGTCGACACCCTAGCCGACCGAGGCTTCTTTGTCGCAACAAAGAAGGCTTAAAGCGAACCACCGCCGGCCCCTCCGGGGCGATGACGTGGTTCGCGTCGTAATCTCGGGGCTGACACCCCGAGCTACCCACGCGGACTCCTCCGGAGTCAATCCTGCCGACGCGGAATTGGCCGGTGGTGGCGCATCAGAATTGTTTGATGTACCTGCAGAGCTTTTGTGTTCCGAGGCAGCCGAATTGCAATTTCGCACCGTATTCGGACGTCGTTCTGTTGAGACCGATCTTTGAATCAAAACTCGCACGCCCCGGAGGGGCCGGCTTTGGTAGCTCGGGGCAGCAGCCCCGAGACTAATCGCTCACTATGCGTTCGCCCCGGAGGGGCCGACGTCGCCACGGCCGTTTCGACGACTTTCGATCCTTGCGATCGACACGATCAATGCCAAATACATCGCCGCGGCACGTTTCCTGAAACACCACCCGGTGGGTGTTTTCGGCGAGTCACTGATCGATGTGATCGGTCATGGCGCGGTGGTGTATTGTTTTAACCTTTGCCGGAGAGCGACGTCTTTGGGTGGATGCAACAGCAACAGGAAGCTTGCACGCTTCGTTGCTTCGTCCGCTTCGCCTGCTTCCTGGAGCCATTCGATCGCATTGAGCTTGGCTTGGTACCATCCATAGCTGCGAATCTTTTGTGACGCAGCGCGGCGTTCGGCAAGTTCAGCTGCGGCTCGTTTGGCTGCGGTCGAGTTTGAACTGGCTAGCACGCGCAAGATGTCATCGGCTTGATCATTCGTCGTCGCGGCATCAACTGCCAAGTCCTTGAGCCGGTTGATGGATGCGTCATCACCCTCGTTCCAAAACGTCGCGATTGCGGATTGGACGGCGGTCGCGCCCGGCCATTGGGCAAGTGCTTGCGCTGTCGACCGCGCGTCACCTGCACCAATTCGAATATCACGTTCCAACCGCCAGCGTCCACGTTTCACGCGATCTGCCGATACATCATCAAATTGCAACTTCGCCGCTTCGCCAGATCGCAATTTGTAGAGCGTCCAGACAAACCGGTCATCGCCCATCTGTGAATCAGGCTCCGCAAACTGGAACGTTGCCGGTTGATCGAGCAACAAGCTAACGACTCCAATGAACGGCGATGCGTTCTCTTCGCTTGCCGACGTCAGCTCTGACAGGACAGCATTCAACCGGTCAATTGACGCGGTACACGTTTCAGAATCTAAGCCTGACAGGTACTCGAACCATGTTTCCTCGACAAGCGATGATGCGGCTGCGTCCGGACGCAGGGTTAGCCATTGCAACGTGAACTCCGCGGCGGACTCATCCCGATCGGTTTGGCGATACAGCTTGCAAAGCCATTCGGCAATCGCGGGCGTCTTTTCGTGTGTTGGCCAAGTCTGCGTGATGTCGGTGAGCAGCGATTCCAGCAACTCGAACGGAGTCTGCGAAGACTTGTCAGCAGGCAACTTCGCGGCAAGCAACGCAGCCTGTGTCATCAATTCAAATGCGGTCGGCTCGTTCGGAAATTTCATCGCAACCAGGCGTAGCGTATCAATCGCGTGGCGAGGCTCGCTAGCTTTGATTGCTGACGCTGCACTTTTCGTCGCGTATGGAATCGCCGCTTCCGCATTTGAGACGGATGCCGCATCGCGGAGTAAGTTCGCTGCCCGAAGGTAATCGCCACGTCGCAACCAGTCTTCTCCTTGAGCCGCGATCACGGCTGGCGACATCGACTTTGGATTTGCAGTTGCGTCGTTTCCGCCAATAGACTTTGCGTGCCGGACGATCAACGCCTCCGCTCGTCGCCGTGCGAATGCCCCACCATGCTGCTCGATCGTCGCCAACCACTTCGACGCCATTTCGCCGCTTTCATCTTTCGCCAGCAGCATTTCTAACTTGGCAAAATCCAATTCGATTGATGTCGCGGCCGTAGGTGCAGCAACCAACCGTTCTGCTTCATCAACGTCTTTGTTGTTCAACGCGATCCGGACCTGTAATGCCCGCAGTGTTAAATCGTCACTCGGTTGATTGACATCCGTCAGTTGTCCAAGTTCACGCTCGGCTTCTCGCGAATCACCACTTCGCAAGAGCGATTCAACCAACAGAATCCGCGTGATGCGTTTGGCGGGGACACCATCGGGTAATTGACGAAGTGTTTCGGTTGCAACACCGGTCGCATTTGCGGCAGCGGCAGCGAAATCGTTGCTGCCGCGGTCGAACAGCTCGGTTTGCATGATGGCAAGCGAAACTTGCTGCATCGCAAGCTCACGAATGAGCTGTTGCCACTGATCCGATTCAATTTCGGGTTTCGGAGTTGTGTTGGCGAGCGTCCAGCATTCTTTGGCCGACCGTTCCAGACCACTTGCCTCGTATTCCAAACGACTGATCGCTCGCAAGAGTGTGTCGTCGTTAGGATCCGTCTGCGACGAAATCGAGGCTACCAGGATTGCGGTACGGAGGACTCGCGTGGATGCCGTAATGCGGTCCGCGATCAAAAATGATTGCGCGTGAAAGCCGGGGTTGGCTTGCAGGTACCGATCGATCGGCTGGTTGGTATTGATCAACGCCTGCTGGAAAGTCTCGTTTAGGTCTGAAGCACGAGAGTCATAGAGCGATGCAGAAGCCTTTTCGGCAAGCACGATCGACAAGCGACCGATCCAACGAGCATGGGCGAGGGTGCTGTCAGGGTTCTGCTGAAGTTGTCGTTGGCAAATCCAAATCGCGTCATCGACCTTTCCAGCATCGACCAGTGAATTGCAAAGGTCTTCGAAGATGCGATCGGTATGCCGTGTCGCTGCACACACAGAAATAGTCGACGTCAATTGCCACAGGATCGCGACGATGAAAACCGTTCGGAAGCATTGCCAGATCAAGTCACACCCCTGCGCTGATTAACTGTTCGAGACGGCAGAGTGAATTGGCGGCCCTTTCCAATCGGGTCTCCCAATGTCGCCTTTCGCTCCGCGAAAGTAGCGCAGACGTATGCGATTTTCGCGGCGTAAAAAGCAGACCTTGCGAAATCAACCGGGCTATAAGCCACCGAGGATGCCAACCGCTACGCGATACGCTTGTTGTACAGCCACCATTCGGCGGCCAAGGCGACCAAGACGACCAGCAGGATCCAACGCCAATACTCTTGCCTGGTTTCAATCGTACCAGAGGTTGTGATTTTGTCGTATCCGATTTCAAATTCTGGTCGGGGAGTGATCTGGCTCTCCCGCCGACTGAATAGGTTGATCGCGAACAAATCGACCAGTTTGTCGTCGGCGGTCACGCGGTAGTTTCCAGGCATTTCCGAATCGACGAACTCGACGGTTCCCGACTGTCCGGTCGGAACCGTTTCCGGTGTCCCCGATCCGCGACCGATTTTCACTTCGCCGATTTGGCTCTCCACCCTCAAACGAACCGTATCGCCTGGCAAAAATGAACTGGCGTTGGTCGCGTCAGCCGCACCGGCCAAATGCCGCAGCACGTTCAGCAAAAAGACCGGCCAAGAACGCTCGGCGAACCAGTTGGTATTGGTTTGTGGGATGCCGTCATCGCCACGCGTGACAATTGCGAAACCCAGGACTAGGTCTTGGTATCCGTCGCGAGGTGCGAGTGCCATCACCGAACCGTCGTCACCGCCGAGCAGCTCGCGGGTTCCTGTTGGCCCTTTCACGCTGCGGCCTTCAAAAATCAGCAGCGAAAACAGCTCCAGGTACTGCATGATCGGTTGCGTCCGATCGATATCGACCAAGATCGTTTGCCCCGGCTCGCTCGTCCATTCCCATTGATCACTTGGCAAACTGGCGATCGAAAAGGTATTGGTCATCGGCAGCGTTTTGGGGCTGCATCGGTCGTAGATGATCAGGTCGTCCAAGCCCGCCGTCGCACGTGCGGTGTACTCAGGCGTTTCCATGAAGCTTGGCGGTTGGAAATCTGCGATGCAAATCTTGGACGCACTGTCCGTCGTGAGCCCAAGTTCCAACGGACGGTTGCCGTCAGTAATCACCAACACCGAAACGGTTCGCATCGGACGCAGTCCGGCGTAGGCAAAGTTGTCGATGCTTAGATCGTCCTCGAAAGCCTTTTCGCCGTCGGGAGATTCCAACCGTGCTTCCAACGTGGCGGCTTCGTTTTGGTCAGTCAATGCAAACGTCAGCGAGCCTTCCTCGTCGGCTTCGAGATCAACCGACGCCGAATCACGCCATTGGCCATCGACATAGATCGATACATTCAGCGATTCGGCCTGTTTGCCAAAATTAACGACACTGACAAAGGCTTGAGCGTCGCCTTGACGCTCAACATTTCGATCGGCGCTAAACGCAGTGATGCCAACGTTTCGAGGCTGATCCGAACCGATCTTCACATAAGTCGGTGTCAGGTAACCGACGTTGAATTCGGCGACATCGGGAAAACCACCGTCACTGAAAATCAGCAGGTCTGCGGGCATCGGATCGGCAACCTGAATGTCATTCACGTCCCCTGCTTCGCTGCTGCGTCTGGGGTTTGCAAGTCCATCAGCGGCTTCTAAAGCGCCGATGATATCGGTCGGTCGGTTGGTGACTTGGGCGCGATCGAGCGCCGCGCGTAAACGCCCTCGATCACTCGTAAACGACTGCAACACTTCGGCGCGGTCGTTAAACGTGATCAACATCGCGGTGTCTTCGTCTTCCAATTGGTCGATCTGCTCGCGAATCATCGTTTTGGCAGCTTCGAAACGATTTTCGGCCTCCAGATCTTCCGCCATCATGCTTGCGGACGAATCGAGCAGAAAGACTTTGCGTGTCAGCCCCGAGCGTTCGCCTTGCTGTCCGGGACGCAGTAGAGCGAGTGCGGCCAACAACACGATCAGAAGCTGCAAAAACAGCAGCAGGTTCTGTCGGATGCGTTGGAACAAGCTGTTGACGTGCAGGTCTTCGACGGTGCGAGACCAAAGGTACGTGCTGGGAATTTCAATCGGCTCACGGCGGAGCTTCAGAAAGTACAACAAGATGATGCCGATTGGCACGGCCGCGAACACGGCCCATTGCCAAGGCAACAATGTCGAGATCCAGGTCATCGAACCACGCCCCGTTGACGAAGGTACTTGGTCATCACGTCGTCAACCGCTTGGTCAGTCCGAACTGGAAGGTATGCGATGCCGCGCCGTGCGCTGAACGTTTTAATCGACGTCAAAAACGACTGCAGTGTTTGCTTGTAGCGTTCGAGCACGTAGGCGTTGACGGTGATTTCGGTTTCATCGCCGTCTTCGATATCAATCAAGCGTCGGTCACCACGAATCGGCGGATCGATTTCTTCCGGCGACAGGATATGCATGATGTAGACATCCATCCGACGTCCGATCAACAGACGCAGTGCCGATTCGAACCCATTCTTGTCCATCAGGTCGGTCAACAACACGACGACACCGGTCCCCGAGTTGCGGATCGCAAAGTCCTTCACCGCGTCCAACAGCGAAACGTTGTCGCCGCTTTGAATCGATTCGAGATACTGCAACATCTGCCACAGACCGGTGCGGCCACGCAGGACAGGTGCGCGACGGCCTTGGTCGCCCAGTGCCTGGACACTGACGCGGTCGGCGCGGCAAAGGCCGATGTACCCCAGTGCGGCGGCCATCTGCTTGGCAACGTGCAGCTTGGTGGGCGTTCCAAAGTTCATCGACTCGCTGCAGTCGATCAACGCATAAACGTGAAGGTCTTCTTCTTCCTGATACAGCTTCAAAAAAAGCTGATCCAGGCGGGCATAGAGATTCCAGTCGATCAGACGGAGGTCGTCGCCCGGGACGTAGTTGCGAAAGTCGGCGAACTCGACGCTTTGCCCTTTGCGTTTACTTCGTCGTTCGCCTTTCATCCGCCCGCGAAAAACTTTGCGGGAAACAAGCTCCAAACGTTCCAGCTTGGCCAGCAGTTCGGGCGACAAAAGTTGCAGAGTATCAGGTGCAGCGCTCATGCGAACAGTTTACCGAATTTTGCCCAGACAAGGGGACCTCGGACCACGAAAAGAAGCCACGGGCAAACATTCTGTCTGGGCAAGCGACGAAGCGACAACCTGCTGCCGCTGCGACGGCAAGCTATTCGATCACGGTTGCCGTAAAGCCATCGCCTTCGGCGGTTGATCCGACATCAAAATGCGATCGCCGGGTTACACCAACA
>PPHI01000055.1 GCA_002901265.1 Rhodopirellula baltica
AGGTGAGCGAAGCATTGTTGATGCATTGCAGCCATGAATTTGTGATAGACCGAACAGACATCGTGTCCGAAGATGCCCGACCAATCTCTTCCAAGCAGTCGCTCTGCAGGTTCGATACTGCGCGTCGGGTCAATTTCGTATGCCGTTGCAGTCAGGCCAACAAACACATGCAACCATGCCGGACGTCCATCGACACGCCAGCCTGTTTCATCACCAACAACTTGGGGCGAGCCACGTACGGCGTGGCGAACCTCCTCATGGGCCGATTTCAAACGTTTTGCGGTGCGAAGCATGCTTCGGCAGCTCGTACTGCGTCCGACGGTGATTTCGAAAAGCATTTCCAGCAAACGCTTTACCTTGCCGTGACTGAGCCCCAGTTCTTTGTTAAGCAATGCCATCGCGGCGTGAACGTTCGGTCCGAGCTGCACAGCTGCACCTCCGGTCGCATCGGATGTTTGCAGTTCGTGCCGACCTTGCACCGCCGCGCCGCAACCGGTGCAGGTTCCAGCGTCGATATTGAACTGTCGATGAATGACGGTCCGAGGAATTTCAGTTTGATACTGGATTCGAGTTTCGGTCTTCGTCAGTTGATCGCATCCGCAACCAGGGCAACAGCTTGGCAGCGGCACATCGTATGCCTCGTCGATTTGCTCCGGAGCAGCACGACGATGGTGCTTGCCGTGGTCCTCTCCGCTCTTTCGGCCAGCCTTCTTTGGATCCGCCTTGCGTCCTTTACTAAATGGCGCGGCCTGACGCTTTCCCTCGCGCTCGACCTTCTCGAGCCGTTTGGATAGCTTTCCAACTTGTTCGACCAAGGCATCGATCACTGCCTGTTGCTGCTTGCAACCCGGGCAATCGGTCGTGGTTTTGGGAACATCCTTGATCCCGGAATTGTTGTCGAATCACCCCAATTTCACCAACAGCAGATTCTGCTCCGGTAAACAAGTACAGCAAAATTTTGTTGGTGCCGTTGCTACCGCCAGCGTTCCGCAGGGTCGCGCCGGGCTGTATCGCAACTTTCGACTCGCAGAAGGCCAACCAGCAGTGACAAACGTTGAATGAAGCCCTCGAGGAGTTAAAAAGTGAGACGACGCTAAACGGCTGGTTCGCGGACATTGAGCCGGCTGTCCCGATAAACTAAATTCTGGGTTCACCAATACCGACGCGTTAGCCAATAACGTCGCTGTCCAGCAAATGAAGAACGCACACCGTTTGTCGCAAATCTTGGTCAAAGCAGGAATCGCGATAGGATTCGTGACGGCGGTCATTATCGGCTTGTCTCCATTCGTCGCCGCGTACTGTGTAATGTTTGGTTGGCCGCTGTAGCCTGGTCCGGAAGCGATAACAAAGCGGTGAAACCGCTGCCGACCAAGAAGTCCAAGGTTTGCAAGTGGCGGGCGTCACTGTTTCATCGGATTTTGAATTGGTGATCGGCGTGTGTTCGCACGGATAGCTGTGCCCGCAGTGACCAACGCCTGTCTTTCCTATCGCTGATTGATGCCCTGGGATCTCGCCGATCGGATTTCACCGGAGCGCTGTTTCCAATTGATCGCTCTTGATGTCAGGGTTTGACCAGTGCTCCGCCGATGAAGACAAGCCGATCACTGGCAATCGATTGCGAGTACGAGCACCGCGTTGCTGAGCACGAGCACGATTGGAGACAATCCGACGCATGGTGTTCCGATTGCTAATTCGCTGCTCGTTACCCTTCGCCATGCCGATCGAGTAAACTTGTTGCCAGCGGCGAACTGCAAACTGTCGTCGTTGGGACAACGCGAACCATTTGGTAGACGGGAGTTGCGGTGCCTCTTTTGACTGCGGGCAACTCATCTGGCCGCAATACCGTTATCAATATCGTTCCACTTGTTAAGAACATTACTCTCTTGATCGGCCAACATGAATGACGAAACGGAACGTAAATCGCTTCATGTCGGCTACCTCACTGCAAATCAAATATTTTTGGTCGATGCGGCAGGGAAAGAGCGAGCAGCCCTCCTGTGCTCTGCCAGTAACGATCAGGAGCCGGGTTATGCCGCTTTTCAACTGCTAGATGCAAACGGTACGCCCAGAGTTGAATTGCAAGTCGACACTGAGGGTTGCTGTATAAGACTCAACAAGCCTGGCAACGTTCACGGAGTTTCAATTGCATTTTCGGAGGACCGAGGAGTTGGGATCTTGATCAGCGGTCACGAAGGAAAGTCAGCCATCAATCTGGAGATTCCCCACCCAAACTCGAATGACCATCCAGGCCAAAGACCAGAGCTCCAGTTGGTTCATGGTGATGCTGAGCGTACCCTATCGATGGAAGGACTTTCTGAGGACGTGGAACCATAAAATACACGCGAGGACGTGAGTCGCGGTTTTCCGTCTGCCTGCGAGTCATTCGCCCGTCCCGCGTAATTCCTACCGTTGTCCGCACTGACAATTCCCTGCTTCCCTTCAATCACGACCGAGACCAACACATGGGCACTTGGGATGCTGGCGTCTTTGACAATGACTCGGCACTCGATCACGTTTGCGAATTCACCAGCAAGATGATCCAAGAAATTGACGATGCCGTCTCGGACCCTTCTGAACTTGAATGCGACGAATACTGGGGCGATGCCATGCCCGCCCACATCGAAATGCTTCTGTGTTTGCACCGCGACACACATGGGTTGCTCCCGAAGCCCGACAAAGCAGTCCATTGGCGCGACACGTACCTGCGCGTTTGGGATGGCTACATTGACAATCTGGATCCAAAGCCGGAATACAAAACCAAACGTCGGGAGGTGCTGGTATCGTTGTTCGATCGTTTGAACGCAGCTGCCAATGCTGCCCATAACGGCGGATAACCACGCAATCGCTTTCGGGCAGAAGTCAAGAGGATAGGCGGCCAGCGAAAAGATCTATCGAGCTAGAGTTCAGCCGTTGCGGTTCGCGCGTTCCTTCAACCCGGCATTGATTTTCCCACTTCAGACACGAAGGTTTCAGTCGTTTTTATTTGAGGTGGGTTGTTTGAGCCAGACTCATTCGGAACAACTGGATGTAAACCGATTGCGAGCTTGGTGATGTGGATGCTGCCATTCGATTGTGCTCGAATGGTTTCCTAGCGGATATGCCGTGGGTTTATCGCGTCTACGCTGCTAGAAGCGGATCCGATCGGTTCGGATCGACTGGCTATTGGTTAATTTCAGGAGCGTTAAGAATGAAAGCCGCACTACTTATGTCTGTGATGATGTGCTTTGTACACCCAAGCGTCACCGTCGCGCAGCTTGTGCCAACGGACGCGGCCAAGGACGACTACTACGACCTCGGCGGATTTCACTACAAGGCTTCGACGGACTCGGGCGATGCCCAGAAGTGGTTCGATCGTGGGCTGGCCCTCTGCATCGCCTTCAATCATGAAGAAGGCGTTCGCTGCTTCGAGCGCGCGATCCAATACGATCCTGCGATGGCGATGGCATACTGGGGACTGGCATACGCGTGGGGCCCGAACATCAACAACACGGAAATCGAATCCTACCAAGTCGCCGAAGCGAATCTCGCAGTTCGCCTCGCCCAACTACATTCGGCAAATTCCACTCCGCTCGAGAAAGCATTGATCAATGCAATCGCGAGCCGATACGCGGTGCCTGTGCCAGAAGATCGCGCGCCACTGAATCGGGCCTATGCGAACGCAATGCGAAATGTCTACACCAAATACACGGACGATCCGTTGGTGGCTTCGTTGTTCGCCGAATCGCTGATGATTCTTCGACCGTGGAAACAGTGGGATGCTGACGGAACGCCAGCCCCTGAAACGCCAGAGATCGTCAATGTTCTCGAAAAAGCCTTGGCAACCACACCAAACTTTGCCGCGCTCAATCACCTGTACATTCATACGATGGAGGCCTCGCCTACGCCGCAAAAGGCACTCGCTGCGGCAAACCGACTGCGAAACATGATGCCTGGCGCCGGCCATTTAGTCCACATGCCATCGCATATCGATGTATTGCTCGGGAACTATGAAAGCGTTGTCCAAACCAACCTGCGAGCCATCGAGATTGACAAGTCGGTTTTGGAACGCCAGGGCAGTTTGAACTTCTATACCTTTTATCGAATTCACAACTTTCATTTTGTCGTTTACGGCGCCATGTTTCAGGGTCAAAGCGAAATCGCGATGAAAGCGGCAGAAGACCTTGTTGCGCAGGTTCCGGAGCAATTGCTCCGTACACAGACTGATTTCTTGGATGCGTTTATGCCAATGAAATTCCATGTCCTGATTCGATTCGGTCGCTGGGAAGACATACTCGCTGAACCGGCGCCGGCCGAATACTTGCCAATGAGTCGGTCCGTGCGGCACTACGCACGAGCATTGGCCTACGCTGCGACCGACCGAATTGACGATGCGGAAGCCGAGCACGCTCTGTTGATCGATACCAGAGAGCAAGTCCCCGAGACCAGTATCCTCTTCAACAACAAATCTCGCGATATTTTGGGGGTTGCAGAAGCCATGGTGGCAGGAGAAATCGCCTATCGGAAAGGCAATTTCGAAATGGCGTTCCAACATCTGCGCAACGCAGTCAAGCTCGACGACGCGATGAATTACGATGAACCGTGGGGCTGGATGCAACCGGCACGGCACGCGTTGGGCGCGTTGTTAATTGAGCAACGCCACTTTGAGCAGGCCGAGCCAGTCTTTCGAGCGGATCTCAAGAGGCACCCAAAGAATCCATGGTCGTTAAACGGACTCGCCGAGTGCCTGATGGAGTTGGGAAAACTCGATGAAGCGGCCACGATACGAATGCAATTTCTCTCAGCTGCTGAGCGAGCTGACGTGACAATCGATCGTTCGTGCTTTTGCCGACTTGAATAAATAAGGCGTCGACATGAGTCGCTCTCGGTCGATGCTGCACCGGCCGCGATTGATCGATCCATCTTTTCGCGGCGGTTGAGACCGCCACGTTGTGAGGATGTACGATCAAACGATCAGAAGGTGCAACATTGCCAGCCCCCTCTGCAGAACACTCCGCTGTGGAACTTCGGTAAGATGGTTGCGGGTGCTGATCTGCTGCTGCTTATCTTGAGGATCGCCGATGACTGCTTTTCGATTTGGTTCTCTATGCTTGGCTTGGGTAACTGGTGTTGCTGTCTTTGCCACGCTAAAAGACGGTGTGATAAACGCACAGGAAAAACAGGGAGCAGATCCGCTGTCGCTGGTACTGATTCAGGCGGACCTTGATGACGCGAATAAGACCCTGGCGATCTTCGATCTTGATGATGATGCCAGCTTAGACGAAGCCGAATGCAAGAAATTGAAATGGGCTGCATCCGTTGGCGACGCTGACTTGAATCACGATCAAAAGCTTTCTCAGCCGGAGATCGCGCTGCACTTCGCTTCCGTACGCGATCAGTTGGATATCCAGCAAATCGATCGGACTGTCGCCAAGCGAGCAATCCAAAAACACGACGCGAATCGTAACGGACAGATCGATCCTGACGAAATCACATCTGCTTGGCCTCCTGAGCCAGACCAAATCGACTCTAACCAAGACGGAATCCTGACCGTCGAGGAACTGACGCACGCGTTTGCGTTTCGACGCGTTGTCAGAGAGGAGATCGGAATCATCGGCGTCGACCAAGGCTGGGCCGTTAAGATTTCAAAACGATTTGACCGCGACGGTGATGGGAAAATCGGCCCGAGTGAATGGGAGCAGACACCGATCCCGTCCAATCCAGAAGCCGGCGACGAAGATGGCGATGGCCTGCTGTCGGTCATGGAAATTGCAACGATGCTGGCCAAACATCGGCAAAAGCTGGGCCTAACAGCAAAGGACTTGCTAACCGCCCGAAACCTTGTGCTACCGTTCGATCAAGATTTCGACGGCGTGGTCAGCAAGGCCGAACTCGCACGGTTTGTTGGCTTGCCAGAATCGGTCACCGCCAACTTGACTGCGTTTGATACCAACAAGGATGGCGACGTGTCGTTGTTGGAGATTGAAAAAGAACTCGGCAAACGGCGTGACGAAAAAGGCTACACCGACCAAGATTCCGCAGAAGCCAATCGCTTAATGATGCGGCATGACGTCAACCACGATAAAGTGATCCGTGCCGATGAGTTAAAAGGCAAGTCCGGAGGAGGCTTCTTGGGAAAAGACGTTTTGCCACAAGCCGATCGCGATGACAACCAAGCGATCGATACCGACGAGCTCGCTCGATTTCTGGCCAGAGAACGCGAGTAACCAACGTTCACTTGTTATCGCTGCCATTGAATCGCTATACCCCTTTTAGCGGTCAGCACCCGACGTTTCAAACACTTGATTGGGTTGAAAGTCAATGGACATGGCAGTCCCTCGAAAGCTCGATGACTTGGTTCTGTACAGTCTTCGCGAAGATCCGCAGATCTCCGAGCAGATGATCGTCGGCGAAAATGAACGGGCAAAAACCGATGAGCTCTCTGACAGAATTTTGAAGTCGGTTTACTGGGAAGCAGATCGCGAAGCCGCGTTTGCACGCTACTTCGAGAGTTCCGATTTTAAGAACACGCTGAAGCTAATCAATACGTTTGACATCAATCCTTCAGCTCCATTGGTGGAGATCGGTGGTGGCAGTGGGTTTCTATCGTGGGCGTTGACCCGCAGCGGCTTTCAAGACGTCTCCTTACTTGAGCCCAACCCAAACTTCATTACGGGGACGGGGTACTTGCAAACCCGCGCGGATTCGAAATCGATCACGATCGAAAACTCACTCGATCGCTTTTATGAATCCAGTCGATCGTACGAGACCGTTGTCACTCGAAACTGTATCCATCATTTCCCAAACATCACGTTCGTTGCAGCCTGCATTCGCCAAAAACTAAAAGACGGAGGGAAATGGGTCGTCATTCGTGAACCCTATGTTGAAACGGCAATCGAACTCTACCAGTTTTTGCAGGGACATCCATACAGCCAAGGCTATGGGATCTACGAGTTCGGCTTCCCGGCATCGCACTTCATCAACTGCATTGAAATGGCCGGCTTCGAGCTGTCCGCTGTGGTACCGGCAACGTACGCTAATGATGCACTGGCGATGTATTCCGAAGAGCAGGGCAGTACGAGAAACCGCTTGTTTACAAAGACTGCAGACATGCTTCTAAAACGCCTGCCCAGCGCAACGTGCACGGCGTATCGGATCGAACAACTCTTACGTGCGATCAGCGGATCAAAGCGGAGTCTTTTCACAAAGCCGCAGGTCATGTTGTTCGAAAAGACAGACTTGGGTGAGCTATCACCGGCGACGATTTGGTACCAATCGAATGCGACAAGCCAATCGGTAGATGCCTCTTCAAAGGCGGCCTAGCGACCTGTTGATTTTCAATGTTGCCCAATTCCAGTGTCGGCTTCTGCTCCGCAACAGCAGCGGTGAAAAACGCTGCGTTCGCGGAGCGAAAGGCGAGAGTGGATCGCAATCAGTCTTCGTTGTCGCGAGTGAGGTGACCGCTTTGGGCAATCGCGAGTAACAGCCAGAGCATCACGGCAATACTTCCGATGATGCCGAGCAAACCGAACAAGCTGATCGGTTCGAGTTGCATAAAATAGAGATTGATTTGCAACATTGGTGGCACACGTTGTGACATCATCAACGACGATCCAACGAACACGCTGCTTGCCATCAATCCCAACACCAGGCGATTGACCGAAGGTCCCATCCGTTGATGTTCCAACGTCAGCCTCGCTTCACCGCGGCGGACCATCTGCATCATCGAGATCACTTCGTCGGGTGCCGATTCCAAAAAGTTCTCGGCTTCCAAATAGATGCGTCGTGCCTGACGCATCCGGCGCCGTGGACTCAATCGGCGCATCATCGTTTTCTGAGCCAGCGACTGCACGACTTTCATTGAGTCGAATCGCACGCCAAGTTCGCTGAGTGTTCCTTCGAGCGAGATCAACATCTTCAACAGCAACGCTGACTGATTGGGCAACTTGATCGAGTGCCGGTGCAAGATATCCGTCAGCGCATTGAGCGCACCGGTCAAGTCAAATTGCTCGATCGATTGGCTGCCGTAAGTGCCAATGAAATCAGCCACGTCGATCGCAAGCGCCGATTCGTCGAGCGTTGGTGGAGTTTCGCCGACGCGGCGAATCAAGCGGATCAAACGGTTTTGATCGCCACCGGAAATCGCCAACAACATGTCTTCGATGTTTTCGCGAAGTGTATCGTCTAAACGCCCGGTCATCCCAAAGTCGAGGATGCCGAGCCGTCCATCTTGTAGGCAAAACAGGTTGCCAGGGTGTGGGTCAGCGTGGAACAAGCCTTCTTCGAATATCATCGCCAAGTAAACATCAGCGATCGTTTGGCCAAACGCTTCGCAGCGTTCCGGCGTCAAACGAAGTCGTTCGGGATGTTGTGCCGATCCATTCGTCGCTTCAAGTTTCGCTTTCCCATTGGTGGCAACGTGTTCCGATGAATCACTGGACTGCGAAATGCCGGAATCATGGAGTAGGTCCGCCAGCGATTGTCCGACTAGTTCGTCCATCACAAGCACACGCCGGGTGCAAAGCTCTGGGACTGGTCGGGGAATCACCACCGATGCGTTGTGCTGTTGCACCCACTGACAGAAGTGTTCCAGCGTTTGACGTTCGCGACTGAAATCCAGTTCGCGAAGGATCATCGGTGCCAGTTGCCGAACGACATCGGCTGGACGCCAGGCGGCAAGTGTTTCGACACGCTCGGCTAAGTCTGCCAAGCCGCCAAGGAGTTCGATGTCTTGTTTGACGGTTCGTTCCAGCCCTGCCCGTTGAACTTTGATGACAACCGACCGGCCGTCCGCGAGCACGGCGCGATGGACTTGTCCGATCGATGCGCTGGCGAGCGGCGTCGGTGCGATCGACTGGAAGTGTGCTTCGTAGTCGTCCCCAAGTTCCAGCGCGAGAGTGTTGCGAACGGTCTCGATGCTGTCCGGGCGAACGTCCACGCGGAGTTTCTTGAGCTCTTCGCTGATCGACAGGCCCACCAAGTCGGGACGCGCCGCCAGAATCTGTCCGAGCTTGATGAATGTCGGTCCAAGATCCGTGAACGCCATCCGCACGCGTTCTTCACGGGTGAATTGCGAAAGCGGCGTGCCGCGATGGTCGGTGTACCACTTGCTAAATGGCAGCCGCTGGTGCTGACTCAACCAATCGGCCAACCCGTAGCGCTGCAAGATCGCCAGGATCTCGCGCCAGCGGCGTAGGTTTCGATAGAGTTGTGGGATCGCGGTGATTTTCATGCTGGCTCGTCAGCTCGTCCGATGCGTGGCGAACGACGTGCAACGTTGTTCGCTTGCTGTATTGTAGACCGGCCGAATTTTCTTTCGTTCTTGGCTCAATTCTGAGAGATTTTCAGGCAAAATCGATGCCGCGAAAAATCGATTAAACTAGTCCGGCGGATTGTGTTCCTTCCCAGCTTGTCGACCTGATTGAAATTCGTTGCATGTCCGAAGCCCCTCCAGTTGAGCCTCGCGAACCCGCCTCCTCGAATTCGGGCGGTTCCGGGCCGGGTCCCGCCAACGTGGCGGCCGTCGCGGATCTCGCGAAACGGTTGATCGGCAACATCGAACATGCAATCGTCGGCAAACGAAAACAGCTCGTTTTGTCACTGGTCGCTTGGCTGAGCGGCGGACATGTGTTGCTCGAAGACGTCCCGGGTGTTGCCAAGACAATGCTCGCTCGCGCGCTTGCGAAAAGCGTCGGCTGTTCGTTTAAGCGGGTGCAATGCACGCCGGACTTATTGCCCACCGACGTGACCGGCACGTCCATTTTCAATCAAAAGAACGGCGAGTTCGAGTTCCGCGCCGGACCTGTCTTCACACAGATTTTGCTGGCTGACGAAATCAACCGTGCAACGCCGCGAACGCAAGCATCGCTACTGGAAGCGATGGCAGAATCCAGCGTCACCGTCGACGGTACCACCCACCAGTTGGAAAAACCGTTCCTGGTGATCGCGACACAGAACCCTGTCGATCACGAAGGAACCTTCCCGTTGCCCGAGGCGCAGCTCGACCGATTTTTGATGCGATTCAGCCTCGGTTATCCGTCATTGGAAGAAGAAATGCGGATGCTGGACCTGCTTCAGCACACGCATCCGGTTGATCAATTGCAACCCGTCGCTTCGGCCGCCGAGCTGGTCGCAGCGCAGCGTGAAATCCGCAAAGTCCACGTGGATCCACGAGTCCGACAGTACTTTTTGCAAATCGTCGCCCAAACACGTCATCATTCTGACTTCGCACTTGGTGGAAGCCCACGAGCATCGATTGCACTGTTTCGCTGTGGGCAAGCGATGGCTGCGATTCGCGGCAAATCGTATGTCAGCCCCGATGACATCAAACGAGTTTTGGGTCCGGTCATGAATCACCGGTTGATTCTGCAACCGGAAAGTCGGCTTCGGAAATTGACCACCGAAAGCGTTCTGCAAGAGATCGTCAGTGAAATCGCGGTTCCTACGGTCGACGCGTAAGCAGCCAATCTTGCTTGCCCCATCAAGCACGCTCTCACTCGATTAACGGTGCACTCCACCACATTGTGCTCTGTGGGGTGTTCAAGCACCGTCCCCTCGCTTTAGGTTGGTGCGGTCTGACAATCAATTTCCGATTCCCAACCTGCCCCACGAAGGGATCGGGACGACTGGGTAGCGAAAACAGACGTCAGGAGAGGGGAGAGCGAAACGTGACCGAGAAAGCGGTAGGCGAAATCCGCGTCAAGGATCGAGTGGTCCACCAGGCCGGCGAAGTGCCTTTGGTGATCCATTCCAAGCTGTCTGGACCAATCTCGGGTCTCAGCTTTTTACGCCGTGGTTTGTTGTTCGCCGAGTTATCTATGATCGCCTACAACGATCTGGACGAAGCTCGGATTGCGGCAAGGATCATCGGTTTCGATGAAGTCACATACTATGATCGAGACGGATCCCAGGCGTATCGGTTTCGCAACGAACACGATTGCGTGATCGCCTGTCGCGGCACCGAACCGAACGAATGGAACGATATTCGAGCGGATGCGAATGTGGCCAGTGTGTTGGCCGAAACGGTCGGTCGCGTTCATCGCGGATTCAAACGCGAAGTCGACGACCTTTGGCCGATGGTCGAAACCGCGCTCCTTGATAACGACTTGCCGCTGTACTTCTGCGGACACTCCCTCGGTGGGGCAATGGCAACGATCAGTGGCGGGCGGTGTTTCCTGTCCCACATTCAGAGTAATCCGACGGAGCTGTTCACCTACGGCAGCCCGCGAGTCGGCGATAGACGGTACATTAATTATGTCCAACTGGACCATTACCGCTTCGTCAACAACAACGATATCGTGACGCGTGTTCCGCCAGCGCTATTGCGGTACCGACATTCGGGTGCAGAGGTCTACTTTGATCACAACGGACGCATTCGAAAGCTGGGCTTGGTATCCAAACGACGCGACAAGTGGCGAGGGTTCCTGCGTTCGCTGAAACGTTGGAAGATCGATCACTTTTCCGATCACTCGATCCACCGGTACATTGACGCATTGATCGTAGCAGTACAAAAAGAGGATGAAGTGGTGGACAGCGGCGGAACGGCGAAGCCGCCGGCGGCCTATGCGAGCGTCGACGAAGATTGATGCCAGCTCGCGCCGCCCATTTCACTCCCACAAGCGACTCTCGCCTACAATGACCGCCTGTTCCTTTCGCCACATCTGGGCTGGACCGGCGATCGGCACGGCAAAACATAAATCCTGATGTCACAAAACAGCGATAAACCTGACGACACCGCCACCAACGCCGAATCGATGCCGACCCATGTCGAAATCGATGGCGTCCGATTGAAACTGGCCAAGCCGTTTCGTGATGATGGCAAGTGGATCGGACAGGGAGAAATACTCGAGCAATTGTTAGCTTGTTGGATCTCGATCGACGAAGCGGACTTGCCACTAACGCCTCGCTTGGTCGGTGCCCCCGGTGTTGGTAAAACCCAGTTGGCGATCGCCGCGGCAAAGGCGCAAGGGCGCCCGCTTTACATCTACCAGTGCACCGCTGACACGCGTCCGGAAGATTTGCTGGTTACGCCAGTCCTGAGCCAGAAAGGTGAAATCGCCTATCACGCGTCGCCGCTCGTCACGGCGATGATCTGCGGAGGAGTTTGTGTGCTGGACGAAGGCAACCGCATGAATGAAAAGTCATGGGCTTCACTCGCGCCGCTGTTTGACCATCGCCGCTATGTCGAATCGATTGTCGCCGGTATCACGCTGAATGCGCACCCCGAATTCCGCGCCGCTGTGACGATGAACCAGGACGAATCGACGTTCGAAATACCTGACTACATCATGAGCCGGTTGCAACCAACGCTGCCGGTCGGATTCCCGAACAAACAAGACGAAATGGCGATCTTGCAATACCACTTGCCGTTCGCCGAAGCAGAAATGCTGGCGATGACGGTCGAGTTTTTGCAGCGTTCGCATCAGCTGAAGCTCGAGTTTTCTCCTCGCGACGGCATCAACTTGCTTCGCTACGCCCTCAAACGTATCTCGCAAGACCCGGGTCACCCGGTCAGTCGCGACCAAGCGTGGCAAGAAGCATTGGAAAAGTGCCTGGGCAACGAGGCATTGGATTTGGAGAAACTCTCGCAACGGAAAAGCCGAACGCTTGGCGGCGATGCGGTCCCGCTCGGTTTGGCAGATCTGTTTTTTGATCGTGACGACCCGATGCACCCCGATCGAGACGAAGACGACGAAGATGACGAGTTCAATGTCTGAAACGTCGAAACCTAAACGAAACGTTGGTGGCCCAACCAACCGCGATCAACCCAATCGCATCAGCACCGAGACACAGGCCGCACCGCGTCCCGTTGCCGTGATTGATATCGGTGCCTCCGCGATTCGGATGGCCATCGCCGAGATTCATCCCAGCGGTGAAGTCCGCAAGCTGGACCAGCTGATTCAGCCCGTACCGCTTGGTAAAGAAACTTTCGAAACGCGCCGTCTATCAAGACGGAGTATCGAACGCGTCGTTCAGGTACTGAAACAGTATCAACGTATCCTGCTGGAATACGGGATCGACCAACCTTCATCCGTCCGTGTGGTCGCGACTAGCGCCGTCCGTGAAGCCGCCAACCGGCTCGCTTTTGCCGACCGCGTCTACATGGTCACCGGTCTGCACGTCGAACCGATTGACGAAGCCGAAGTCAACCGCATCACGTACATGGGCATCACGCCACAGTTGTTGGCCGATGAAGTCCTCTCCAACGGCAAAGCAATGGTGCTTGAAGTGGGCGGAGGCAGTACCGAAGTCCTGGTCGTACGCAGCGGCAACGTACTCGCCAGCCATTCGTATCGTTTGGGATCGATCCGCATGCTGCAGTCGGTTGATTTGGCCCGCGCCGGTGCCAAGCGACGTCGTGCACTGCTTGAAAATCATATCAACCGCATGCTGACCCAGTTGAACGAGCTGGTGAAATCGGAGTCGCAGTTGAACCTTGTCGCCGTGGGCGGTGACATACGATTGGCCACGCGTCTGCTGGAATCTGAATGGCAGGGCGGCGACTTGGCAAACGTCTCGGTCGAGCGACTTTGCAGTTTGACCGACGAAGTGTTGACGATGGACGAAGAAGAGATCGTCAAACGCTACGACGCGACCTTTATCGAAGCCCAAACCTTGGGCCCAGCTCTGCTTGCGTACTCGGCTGTCGCCAAACACTTTTCACTGGAAAGTGTCTACGTCAGCGACACTAACATGCGCGACGGGTTGTTGAAAGACATGGCCGCCGCGGGGCGCTGGACGGCTGAGTTTCGCAACCAAATCATTCGCTCCGCACTTTCACTCGGCCGACGATTCCACTTTGACGAAATGCACGCCCGCAGCGTCGCCGAGTTGTCACGGAAGCTGTACGACCAATTGCGTCCACAGCACCGCTTGGACAACCGCCATGAGGTGATCCTGTATGTGGCAGCCTTGCTGCACGAAATCGGCATGCAGATCAACATTCGCGGCCACCACAAACACTCGCTTTACATCATCCGGCACAGCGAACTGTTCGGATTATCGCAAGCGGAGTTGATGGAGGTCGCCTTGGTCGCCCGATACTATCGCCGGGCAACGCCGCAGCCGACGCATGCAGAATACATGTCGATGGGCCGCGAACATCGCGTTGTCGTTAGCAAATTGGCAGCGATCTTGCGTTTGGCGGCTGCACTTGATGACACACGCACCAGCCGCATCCGCGAGATCGAATGCAAGCTGGAAGGCACACGTCTGATCATCGAGATCCCAGGCGTCAGTGACGTCTCGATGGAGCAAATCGCGATGAAGCAGCAAGCCGGGCTGTTCCGTGATGTATTCGGCTTGTCAGTCTTGCTGCGTGTCAGCGGTTAAGACCAGCGATACGAATGAGCCTGCCCCGTAGTGGATCTTGTTAAAGATCCTTCGGGAAGAGGAAGACAAACACCCC
>PPHI01000091.1 GCA_002901265.1 Rhodopirellula baltica
AGCGGTTCAACGTGAACCACTCCTTCCAACAGGATTGCTTCCCAAAATCAACCGCCGCGTAGCGGCTTACTTGAACCTTGGGTTGCAACGGAGGCCGCGTGTTGACGTTTTCTAAGTGGTCAGTCGCTCGCGCGGCCCCGCTGAACTCTACCGTTCCCCGGCAAATTCGCGCCCTGCTTCGAAACTTGTCTTGCCTTTGGATGCAACGTCTTTCCTTGCACCATTGGACGCAACCCGCATGCGACGCAACGAGTATTTGTTTGACCTCGCCGATTGGCTCACTGATCCACCGAGCGGTGGTCCGATCCAAATGTGGGTTGTCGGTGCAGGGCTTTCGGCGTTGGTTTCGCTCTACGGTATTTCATGCTGCCTGACGCAACGTGCAACGACCCTTAACATCACGACACGAGGATTTCAGCCGATCGGACGCGGGCTCTGGCTTGAAATTTCTGGAATACATGCGGTCACATTCGGATTGGTTATCGTCTGCATTGGTCTGTTCATGCATTTCCAATGGTTCTGGGGCAACCACAAGCGACTATTTCCCTTTCATGAAGTTGCCAAATACTGCGCGGCGCTAGGCCTTGTTGTTGCCATTCTCGCACATGCCTACACTATGATTACGCAGACATGACCGAAGCGGGGAACTATGAATTGCACACGAGAACGGGAGTCGTGCTAAATGGTCTGCTTGCAAGTCTTTCGCCCATTCCCCGTGAATTCTGCCGTTATCTGACAAAGCCAAATGAGCACCGTATTCATTAGCTACTCACACGTTGATTCGCAGATTGCCTCTGACATCTCAGAGTTACTAGACGCGGAGGGAGTGTCTCATTTTCGCGATGTCAAAGACATTGGCTGGGGGCAGGATATTGAAGGAGAAGTTCGGATCGCCCTTCATAATTGTGCCGCTATCATTGTTGTCGTTTCACCGGCCAGTTTGGATTCTGCGTGGGTACCCTATGAAATCGGCCATGCAAGAGCATTGAAGAAGCAGATTCTCCCGTTCCTGACTCACCCCAGTCTTAAGTTGCCTAATTATCTATCGCGACTCAGTCATATCAACACCCTCGATGGTGTATGCCAGCACTTGCGTAAGTTCGAGTTCAAAAGGAACGCCGCACAGACGTCAGAGGTGCTTCAGAAAACGATAAAAGCGATTGCTGACACTAATGCTGAGCGTATTGCAGGAAAATGGATCGGCCAAGGTCACCAGCAGCGAGGGCCTGATGGGCATCCAATCGATTACGATCTTACCCTTGAGCTTCATGCGACCAACGATCTGGTAACCGGGACGATGACGCTCAGTATGCCCTATCGAGGAACACAGTATACGGGCCTGCTAAACGTTGCGGGTGGTTTCGTAGGAGGTCGCTTTGTTTGGATTAACTACGTCGGCAACCATGGGCCAAGACCTCATTTCGGTTCAATGGTCTGGGATTTATCTCAGGATGATCAGAGATTGATTGGCGATTACACTGGGTACGGCGCGTTGACTGATCGCGTCGTATCAGGATTTGCACAATTGACGAAAGTAAGATAACAAAGCGGTCAACCCGAGCGGCGGATCGTGCGGATTTTTCGAATGAATGTTCTTGGCCGCCGCCGGGTTACCTTGGTCGTTATTTGAATGAATGGAGTCTCTCATGCGAATCGCTGTCATTTGCATTGCTTCCGTCCTCTTACTGGCAGGATGCAAACACCAAGGTGCTGTTTCGCCGGAACAGCAAGTCGTGACCAAGCCGACAGCGCCAAAGTTTGATCTGGCAGGGTCGTGGATCGCTGCGCCGGACGTCGCTTTGTCTCAAGAGACAAACGAACCGATTACCATCCGCGAAAAAGGCGACGGCGTGTTCTCAGTCGACATGTTTGCTAGCGATGGGATCGCGATCGAATTGAGGACCACACAGCTCGGCGAGCAGGAAGACTACGCGATCGCGGATGTGCTTGCGTCATCCAATGGCATACCCGGGATTCGGTACTTGGGAATCATTGCGAGAAAGGACGACACGCTTAGCGTTTGGTGGATTGAGTCCAAGAGTCTCGCTAGACTGATGCACGCGGATGGCCATTCTGCCGTAATTGAGTACAGTGCATTTGGGTCGAAGATATTTGCAAACGCCGAAGATTTGCTCGAATGCATTAGACAGCACTCTCGCGAATTGGTTGGCAAGCCCACGACCTTCACCACGAAGATCAAATAACCATGGGATCGCTCTAGGTCAGAAGTCAAGAGGATAGGCGGCAAGCGAGCCGATTCAAACTCAAACGTCGCACGGCCAAGAAGCGTCGATCGAAGAGTTGGTCGGAGCTCTTTCGCTACCAGGACCGCTTTGCGTTTGTTCAGCCGACGCGTTTGACGGACTTGATCGCAGTGTCGAGGGCCAATCTGATGGGAGGCTGAGGCGAGTCACTGGCTGGGAGCCAGATACGTCAACAGCGCACGTCCGGTTCTGAGAGGGGCCGAGGGTCAATGCGGCATGGTAACCATCTTGTAGCACCACAATCGGGAAACCGGTGGCAAACAGGGAACGCAAACCGTAGCCTAAACCAAAGAGACCTCGGTCTTCTCGCCCGGTGCCGGGCTTGCGAGCGTTTTTGTAATGGATAGTTCACTCTCCGTCCCCCGTGATGTCCGACGTTACCCGATTGAGCTTTTGACGTGAACGCCATCACGAAGCGTAGACTCGTTCGGATTGCAGCGATTTCTGTTGCGTTTGTGGTCGGCTGGTTTGCCCTTTCGCTCACACGGACGATTCGAGAGATACCCGAGGCTTATGCGGCGTGGGACACCGGAACGCTCTTGACGACTTATATGGACCAAAGCGATGGCAAGTGGCCATCAAGCTGGGACGAGCTCTCCACCGTGATAGGCGAAGAGCAACCGATGCTCTTTGCTCGCTCGGATAGTGATGGAAATCCCATATCGAAATCGGAGTACATTGAGAAACTTCGGTCCATGATCAAGATTGACTGGTCGTTTGATCCTGTTCCTGGCACGTTAGACTCGCCGGTGACTCGAATTGATGGTGGCAAGTTTCGGACAGTCTGGGTCGGCGCAGAACCCAATGAAATGGTAAGGTCGTTTATTGCTCATCGAAAAAATACCCAGAACGCGACGGGTAGCCAGTAAGGATTTGACTTCGCAAGCTTGCGAGCCGCAGCTCAAGTCCTCTGTTCAAGAAGTCCGTTGATCCTCATTTGGGCGGTCGCTTCACGCTTGGGATTCGCTTCACTTGGCTGTTGCTTGCGAATCCCTTTCTGTTGTCTCGATTAGCCTTCTCCTGCGAGATTGGGGGCAGCCTCATCGCCGGTCGCTTCACGTAGGCGATCGACTTGCCCAGCGTGCTTGTTGTTTGGCGGTTCCGGTGCGTTTGACTGGTGTGTGCACGAACCGGTGCACGTAAGCCGCCGAGTTCTGTTAAGCGAAGTGGTCAGTCGTTTGCGGCGGCCACGTGATCGAAATCGTTCGCGCTGGTAGTTGTGACCGCAATGACCGGCGTCTGTCTTCAATGCTGCTGATTGTTTCGCTCGAATTTCGCCCGTCGGAAGTCACGGATCCTCTGTTTCCTGGTGATCGCACTAGATGTCGCGGTTTGATTGGTGCACGGTCGACTCGGCCGATGACGACACGCCGACGCCGGGCAACCGATTGCGAGTACGAGCACCGCACCGCGTTGCTGAGCACGAGCACGAGCACGAGCACGAGCACGAGCACGAGCACGAGCACGAGCACGAGCACGACTCAAAACAATCTGTCGCCTGACGTGCCGACTGCTGGTGCAACGCTCGTTCCCATTCACGATGCCGATCGTGTAAACTTGTTGTCAACGGCGAACGGCAAGCTGTCGTCGTGGGTAGACCGCGAACAACTCGATGCACATGAGTCGCCGCGTTGTGTTCAATGAAGTGGTCAGTCGTTTGCGGCGGCCACGTGATCAAAATCGTTCGCCGGCCAATACTTCATGACCGAAGACCCACAGCAAGTTTGGACCGACTACTACGCAAGAATGCGACGAAGGCGTATCGCGGAGGCTCGAATCCTACACTCGCGAATGGCGGCCGATGGCATCACCGATGACACAATACTTGCACTTGATTTTATGCACTTCGGCAATGTGGAAAGCGACGTTCGTGAGCTCGCAGCACAGCTTGCCACAAGCTACACGATGACAGTTACTCGACGGCCGGATTTCACGTATTGGAGCGTGGAAGGCACTACTCGTCCCTATGGTATCGACTGCATGAACGCGGATCGATGCGTTGATTGGGTGGCGTTCATGTGTGATGTTGCCAACTCCTACGGGTGTGTATTTTCCACGTGGATGCTGACAGATCCAACCCGTCAACGGTCATGGTCAAATGAAACAATTGACGTCGATCCAGGATAAGCGGCGAACAATCGGTTGAGCGTGAGCGGCGGATCACGTCGATTTTGAAGTCAACGGTTTGTGGCCGCCGCCACGTTAACCGTAGCGTTCGTGGTATTAGTTGGTCTTGTCGATGAATCCGTACAAACCAGTGAAGTCGTGTTTTGTTGACGACTGTTCGAGTGAGAGTTCTCGACAAAGTCACGCTGCGCGGCTACTTCTTTTCCCCATCGGAGCCTTCTGTCTTTTGTTCTTCGCCGTCAGCGCATTTCAACTATTTCGAACTCAAGTTGCATTCCGCACGGCCGACTTTCTTGAAATCGGGGCGACGATTCTGGTTGGAATATTTGGGCTAACGGGGGTATGTCTATCAGTCGGGAGGCTTTCCCAACACACAAGGCGAATGACTCAGATCTGGAGTTGCTCACTGCTTTGCCTAATCGCAGTCAGTTTGCTTTTTGAGCACCCTGTCACTGTTGTCGATACGGTCATGTTGCTTGCTTCCGTGTTTGCAGTTGCCCTCGTAGGTATTCTGTCGTCAAGGACACGGCCTCAAGTCACGGTGTGATTAGGCGAGAATAGCGTATGCACGAACCAGCGGATGTAACGGATTGGCGGAGTCGAATTTGGTCTGGCCATCGCAACGTCCCGCGCCGCCGACTCGTCAATCTTTACCGTTCGTGGAACAAAGGTCGCTGCAATAAACCAACGCCTGTCGATTTCAGCGCTGAAGACCGACGCCTGGCATGCCGACTGCTGATTGGGATGCCGGAATTTCCCTCGGTGATTCCAATCGGCTAGACTGGCAATCGGCCGTGATGGTTCCACCTATCGCCGTTGGTACATCTACGAACCAACCCTTGTACCCGATGACGCGGATTTCAGTTGGTACGATTACACAATGTCGTTCGCGGCGGCTACGTGATCGAAATCGTTCTCCGTGACTGCCGCCTCCAAGTCATCATTGTAAGCGAACGAATATCGTGGAACACATTCATGAAGCATTCAGACCGCCTCAATCAGAGCCCGCTTCCGTTGCTCCGGTTGGTGATTGCGGGATTTGGAAATCCTGCCCCGTTTGCGATTCGTCTTTGCGATTAATTGATCGTATGAGACCCCTGCCGCGATGCCGTGTATGTAAGCGACGTCTTCGTATGGTTTCCTCTCGCGCAGCAAGATGGTGCACTTCCGCAGTGTTCGCGATTGCCGCAGCGCTGATCTGGCTCCACATCACCGATGAATTTGTGCAAGTAGTGTGGTTTGCACTTCTCTGCTCGATAGTCGGAATGGGCGACGCGCTTTGGTCAACGCTGTTCGGAAATGCCACGCTTAGGACGCGGTTCGGCCATGATCCAGCCGAAACGCTGGTCAGTGAACGGACGGAATTCTTTTCCGAACTACGGAACAACGGAGAACAATGACATGCACGTGCGGACGGGAGTCGGGTTTAATGGTCTGCTTGCACGTCTTTCGCCCGTCCCGCGTGATGTCAACCGTTCGTCGACACGTAGACTCGATTCTGTCGCAGAATTTTCGGTTTGCTAAACAAATGATTCTGTGTTGCGCATCTAGTGCAGAGGTTTCATTGTTCCGCCGGTGTTCCATGCACTCCCGATACTCTTCGAGTGTAGAAGAAATGACGCGACCGATAGTTGCCCAGGTTGGTATTCTCTGTTCAGTGGGCTTATTTGGAGTTCAATCCTTCGCTGACGGACTTTTGCAACGTTTACCTTCGGAGGGAGAGTGGGCGACCTTCCGCATGATTGAGGAGTGGCCGGGAAAACCGACGCGGAAGCTTGATGTAACACTTAAAGCACTAGAAAAACAAACGGTTGACGGTATCGAATGCACGTGGGTCGAACTCGTTGTTGAAACAGTAGATAAACGTGCACGTCGAGGATTCCGGTTTTTGGCACCAGACCAAAAATTGCGGATGGGGGATGATCCGCTTGGTAGTGCGAAAGAAGTGTGGGTCCGTGATCTCAACGAAAAGCCGCGATTAGACCCTAACTGGGGTGGTTATCTGCCACGCCTCATGCTCGTATGCCCGCCGCCGAATGATCGGCCCGACGCCAGTGAAGAGAGCAAACAAGACGTTGTCGATGCACGTGCGACCGAACAGACGACAGTAATCGAAAAGGGGAAACACCGGTTCTACGGAGGTGCGATTACTATCGATACGACTTTCCAATTCAATAAATCTGATGCTGCACCGTTCGGTACTGCCCGAGCAACTGTAGCCGTCACTGAGCGAAAGAACTGTGATCCGGACAACCCGAAAGCGGTATGTGAGATAACGACTGGAAAGGTTGAATTTACCATGACGGTATCGGGCCGCGATGCTGAACCATTTGTCGACATTGTTGACGCCCAAGACGACGAACCAAGGCGTGGACCGAAGGACGGGAGTCGACGTTTTTGAAGTGTTTAGATTCTTGGCCCGTCCTCGGTGACGGCCACCGTTCGCGCGGGTAGTTGTGACCGCAATGACCGACGCCTGACTTCAACGCTGCTAATTGTTGTACGCGAAAGTCGCCAATCGGAGTTCACGGAACCTTCGTTTCCTGGGGATCGCAATTAGTTTCACGGTTTGATCGGTGCGCGGTCGACTCGGCCGATGAAGACAAGCCGACGCCTGGCAACCGATTGCGATCACGAGCACCGCGTTGCTGAGCACGAGCACGATTCAAGATAATCCGTCGCATGACATGCCGACTGCCAATTCGTTATTCGTGACCCTCCGCAATGCCGATCGAGAAAACTTGTCGGCAGCGGCGAGCTGCAAGCTGTCGTCGTGGATAGACCGCGAACAACTCAATGCGCGTAAGCCGCCGGGTTGTGTTCAATCAAGTGGTCAGTCGTTTGCGGCGGCCACGTGATCGAAATCGTTATCCGACTAACTCGCCACATGGTTTGCCTGATATGGCATCAGTAGTCCAATGCCAAACATGCGGCTTAGCGTTCAACACTGGCATCAGTCTTACGGACTGTATACACATCTACTGCGTTTGCTACAGCTGTGGCACAACCCACAAGCCCCGTTTTCAACTTGTGGACGGGCAGTTTTCACTGCTTGACAGCCTGTTCGACACGAACGGGCCGCGAAGACTTCCCGTGCGAATTCTCACGCACAACATCGGCTTCGACCTAGCGTTGGCCGCACCCGTTGCAGACCGGGAGAGCTTCACCCCCTATTTCCACGTTCCTATCCCGAACAGCAAAGATCTCGCATCGATGATTAAGGCAATGAACTGCGGTCGTTGCTGCGACTCAAACTTACGCTCAAAATGCCACACTGACGAATGTCCGCTCTGCCACTACTCTTCACTTCGTGTCGTCGGAGGTTGGGTTTGATGACGCTACCGCATGACGCCACGACGACGGATAACCAGTATGGATCTGACTTCGCGAGCTTGCGAGCCGATGCTCAAGTCCTCTGTTCAAGAAGCCCGTTGATCTGTTTTGGTCCGTCGCTTCACGCTAGGGATTCGCTTTTCCTGGCTGTTTCTTGCGGATCCCTATCTGCCAGCTCGAGTAGCCTGCTGTGCTGCGAGATTGGGGAGAGCCTCACCGGCGGTCGCTACAGGGTGGCCATCGACTTGCCGAGCATGTTTGTTACTTGGCGGTTCCGGTGCGTTTGACTCGTGTGCGCCCGAACCGGCGCACGCAAGCCGCCGAGTTCAGCTAATCGAAGTGGTCAGCCGAATGTGGCGGCTACAGAATAGAAATCGTCATCCGACTGAAGATGGTACAAGATTGCGCTAACGATGAATCCATACGCACCACCTGACGAACATCAGCAAATGGAAGATATTCGAAGCGGCCGATCAGGTCCGACTTTGATCCCGGCATTTCTTGCCATGCTACTTGCATTGGCATCGTCTTGGTGGGGCGTTGCGGCGTGTGTCTATGGATACGAATTTTTTCAGTCGGGCGTCCTCGATGTACCGACACCGCACCGTGCGAAGGAATGTTTGTTCTTGGCATTGACCAGCTTAATCGCAGCGAGCATAGGATTCATCGGTGCGGTCCGTTGGTGGCAGAGCCGACTGGCAATTGCGGCAATCCTTACTGCCGTGGCCTGCATTTTGATCTTCGGGCTAGCTCCAATGCTTTCGATCCAATAGCCATGCGATGATGACGGAGCGGCGGAGTCAAGCCTTTTGACGTGGTTGGTCTCTCCCCGCCTCCGCGTATCCCTCTTGTTACCCAAATGAATTATGACCACTCTCGACGAGCTTGATCCTCCCGCTTGGCAGGAACCTGAAACGCGATCAGGCTTGATCGCGGCATGCCATCACTTGCGCAGCAAACCGTTGGATGAATTCACAGCCGAAGACTTGCGTGTAATGATTGGGCAACAGATTTGCCCGAATGTGTTACTCCCAATAGCGGTAGACCGACTAATCGGGAAACCTCTTGCCGCAGGCGACTATTATCCAGGCGATCTGTTCGTTGCCTGCGTAAATGCCTGCCGCAAAGACTGCAACCTAATGGAACGCCATCTTGGTGTCCTGTCGTCGATCGCAAAGGCGATACTTGACGAACGCCCAGATGACGACATTGTTATCGGCGCGGCCGAATCACTACTCACGGAAAATGCCGGGTAACGATCGCGTGAACTCACGTACGGGAGTCGGCGGTTTTGAAGCTGAGAGTCGTTGGCGCGGCCCTGCTGAACCGTGACGTTATCTCAGTTCATTGACGTACATGGGATTGACCACAGAAACGACTGCTGTGCGTGGTTTTTCTCTCGCTGAACTGATGAACTGCGCATCCGCATGGGCGTATGTTCTCGCGCTCTTCGGATAGGAATGGGAGGATTCTTCGGTGTGGTTGGCAATGTCAGGACCGCTGATTGCTGGTCCGTTTAGAATTGTCATATGGGGGAGACGTGCTTTCCTTCTGTCTGCGACTGTCGGACTTGTGATTTGGCATCGATCTTACTTTACCCGGCGATGGGTGCTGTTCGGTAACCAAGCAATTGTTTTAAGGACCGATGTCAACTGCGCGGTCGAACCCATCGGGAAACTGAGCGATAATAATGCCGAGCACCGAAAGACGGGAGCTGACGTTTTGGACGTGGCTATTGTCTTGGCAGGGCAATCGCACGTCGATTTCGTTACCCGACTGATAGCCGCGATGCGCAACTATGACATCGTTTGAAACTTCCCACGTCGTCGAAGCCTATCGTGAGCGATGCGAAGACCGCATCGACGTCATAGCTGATGGTGACCGCACATTGATTGTGGTTGCCGACGGCGCTGGTGGCACCGGGGACGGGCACACCGCGGCAGAGATCGTGATCCGCGAAACGCGGGCAAACTACGCTGCGATAGGCAACTCCACCGACTGGTCCCAATTTCTTTCGCAACTGGACTTTCGCGTGCACACCGGCGAAACGACCGCTGTAATTGTCGACCTCTATCCTGATCGCATTCTGGGCGCGAGCGTCGGCGATAGCTGTGCTTGGGTGATCGATGGACCTGAGATTACTGACTTAACACGTACCCAGATTCGCAAGCCGCTACTTGGCTCCCAAGCGTCGAAACCTACTCCATTTTGGCACGGCCCACTGAACGGTGTTCTTCTGGTTGGCTCCGACGGATTTTTCAACTACGCCCAACGCGATCAAATCACACCGCTCATCGGACGCACTGATTTTTTTGCAATTCCGCGTGCCTGTGTCGACATGGTTCGCCTCCCTTCCGGCAAACTTTGGGATGATACTGCTATCGTTGCGTGTCGGGTGCGCCGGGCGCGTGCATCCCGCAAACGCTACTCGATCTGACAGTCAAGGAGCGGGAAACCATTGCATGAACCGAAGACGCGGAGTCGAGGTTTCGAAGTGGTGAGCCGTTCGCCGCGTCTCGGTTGTGCCTGTTGTTCCCCGTTCAAGTCCCCCAATGCGAAACGATGCTTGAGCTTGACGATCCCACCGAACTGAGACGAAAGCGTAAGCGAATCGCCGAACTAAGCCGACGCCGCAAGTTCAAGGCGACCGCAAAATGGATTGTCGCAATTACCATGATTGCGGTGGGCTCAGCCTTCGCTGTCTATTCAACTCGTCTGATACTGGCAACCCCTGATCCGCTAGCAGTAGACGTTGGCATCGCATCATTTATTGGCGCATACGTAGGTGGTATCGGAGCTTTCACCTCCTATTACCTAGGCTCAAGCAGTTACAATGCCAAGCTAATCAAACTAGCGAAGGGTAAGTGGACCGAATCGCTTGCACCTGGAATCGTTGCTTACGCGTTCGGAATTCCGTGTTCAGCGACACTCGCGGGCTTGTTGGTTTCCCAGATGGAGTTTGCCTCGATCTTCTTCATCGCATCACTTCTTGGATCATCTCTACTTTTTGGCGTTTACTGGTACCTCGCTCAACCGCTCATCCCGCCTCGAATCTCTGCTCTCAACAATGACGGATAACAAAGATCGAGATCGCGACATGCATCGCAGCACTTGAGGACATCATCCAAGGTCCGCGGCCACTGCTACCGTGCGAGCTGGTTTCTTCACGACGAACGCCAAGCTTGAGCAACATCCGAATGCGTTTGTGGACTCGATCCCATTGCTTTAAAAATCGCGTCCGAATGCGTCACTTAGCGAGCTGCCCAAAAACGGAAGCTGTTTCTTGCCCACTCGCCTCTGAAAGTTCGTCGCCCTCATGACGTTTCTGTTCATCACCTCACCGCAATTCCCTTCGCGGAGTGATTCAGCTTGAGCGATCTATGTTTGGTATACTACCTGTCGTTCAAGTTGCTTTTCGCGCCAGGGGCTGTCATTTAAAGTGAAAGCGGGCCCCCACAAGTTCACGCCCATGTCTGGCGTACCAATACACCCGATTCAGCGAGTCGAGGCGGCTTGAACAGCGATGATCATCTGCGCGGACTGGGTAATCGGTAACATAATTTGTAGATACAAAGTCTCTGTTTCGCCTTGAGGTGCCCATGCCAATCACGATGAACGATTTGACGATCAGCCCCAAAGGTGTGGCCATGGACACGCTTCTATCGGAATGGACGTGGGCAATGCCGGAGCCGGTGCAACCGGTCCTTCTAACCGCAATGGGCGATGCGTTTGCTCAAGGTACTTCCGGCGCGGTCTATTTTGTCGACATGATTGAAGGAGACATCCGCCCTGTCGCCGAAGACAGTGAATCCTTCCAGTCGTTGCTACGTGACAATCAATTCGTTACAGATCACATGTTTCCGTCGCGGATCGTGCAATACCGCAAGGCAGGATTGATGCTGCAGCCGGCGCAAGTCTACAGCCATAAGCAGCCACTCGTCTTGGGAGGAACG
>PPHI01000040.1 GCA_002901265.1 Rhodopirellula baltica
TGATCGCATCCGCAACCAGGGCAACAGCTTGGCAGCGGCACATCGTATGCCTCGTCGATTTGCTCCGGAGCAGCACGACGATGGTGCTTGCCGTGGTCCTCTCCGCTCTTTCGGCCAGCCTTCTTTGGATCCGCCTTGCGCCCTTTACGAAATGGGGCAGCTTGGCGTTTGCCCTCGCGTTCGACCTTCTCGAGCCGTTTGGTTAGCTTTTCAACTTGTTCGACCAAGGCATCGATCACAGCTTGCTGCTGCTCAATGATTCGTTGCTGCTGCTTGCAACCTAGGCAATCGGTCGTGGTCTTGGGAACATCCATGATCTCCGAATTGTTGTCGAATCATGCAGAATTCACCAACACCAATTTTTAGCTTGGTAAACAAGTACGCCCCTGCTAGATGCTTGATCATTCGCTCATCAGGCGGATCAGTTAGCGATCCGGGAAGACATTTGATAGGCACTGGCACACCACATTGCCACACAACGGTAAATAACGGGGGACGGGCAAAAGTCTTGCAAGCACAGGAAGAAACGTGACCCTCGTCCTCTCGTGGATTTCATGGTTCGTCGAATGTTCTAGTCTGATCCAATCTCTTGCACGTCGCTTGCCGAGGCGGATCGAATGACGCCAATGAACCACTTTCCACCGGGATATCCGAGACCACTCCAGATTCCGGTGTATCCGCCTTCTCCGACGCTTATTCCGTGGTATTCAATTTCGTGCTTCCCAATGTACTGCTTCCGCAAATAAATTTTGCCCTCTTCCAAAACACCCTCCATTTCGAAGTCACCAACCATATCGGTTCCACTTCCAAAAATACGTCCATTCGTGAAGGAAAGTTGAAAGTCAGACATGGGCTGCCGGCCGTATCCATCCTGCTCCCACCATCCAGAACAATGAAATTGTGCCATTGGAGTATAGCCATTATTGAGAAACGCTAATCAATCACACCCGACGAACAGTAACGATCACATGCTCGCCGCGATCGATCAACGACTTTAAAAAACTCAACTCGGCGACTCACGTGCATCGTCTGGCTCGCACATTGCGTTCGTGGTCGTTGACTCGCCATCGACTATCCGCCAATCGGCAAGGTGCGTTGGTCCGGCCAATTGGGGAAATGTGGTTTGGCAGGAAGATCATTCGCCAACATCGGAGCAAGTTGGAGGCCGTGGAAAGTTAGCCGGCACGATGTATACGTGGGATCTGCCGGGGTGTCAAAGTCGCCTCCGCCCTCGATCAGGTCAGAACGACCGCGAACGAGTCCGATCAGCGACTGGTAGCGGCTTTCAATTTGAGGCAACAAATCGCCGGACGAGTTGTAAAGACATTTGACGTAACCGCGAACTGCAAATCGGTCAGTGCATTCGTCCACAGACAAATCGCCAGTATAGAAAAGCGAAATCGCTATGATTTGATCCGCGTTCGACGTCCAAAACGTCTGGCTTTGGCGTCCACTGCGAAAGTAGGTCGCCAATACAAGTGAGCGTTCAATTTGTGAAAGCAAGGATTCCATCGACACTTTGCGAATGGCACGGATCACGCGGTCGCCGATCGGGATCCTCGACTTAATAAAACGCGACTCGGCGACTCGTCGCGCATCCGATTGCTCTGCCTTTACCCTAGTTGGTACCCGGTTGCCCGCACAGCATTGCGATTGCCCTGATGTGCGTACTCGTACGCGAGCCTTCGACTTGTTTACTCGACGAACGTTAGAAATCACGCGGGACGGGCAAAAAATCTGCAAGAAGACTTAGAACGGCGACTCCCGCCCTCACCTACATTTCATTGTTCTGTTTCGTTCTCGCGGAGATGGCTCACAGACGTCGAGAATCCCGGGCCTCGGTACCAGCGTATTTCGCGGATCAAACGGCTGTTGACGGCAAATTTCCTTGCTTCTTTGTCATCAGTCGATTCCAGCAAAATGTAATTGTGGCCCAAATGCTGCACCTTGTGAAGTTCGCCAGTAGTTGGTGAAGCGATCAGTTTGGGCTGACCGAATCTCGCTCCAAAGGGAAGTTCCGATTCTTTCTCTGCAAGCGACTCGCGGAATGCGGCAAGTTTCGCGTTCCCTCGTTCAGCGACGTTTGAATGTCGCGAAAACAGCTTGGAAATGTCGAGGTTCGCAACATCACGCTCGAGCTCAGCCTCATCATCGGTGAGAATCGTCACGATGTAGTCGTTGGTTTTCTCGATGCGTTTAAGCCCGATAACCGATTGACCTTCGATGAGGCCAATCATGTGATCTGGGTGATCCTCGCAGTGCGCCGGATTCATGGTGCAAAGCGCGATCAGTGGTAGCAGGAGGGTTTGAAGTGACTTCATCTGGAACTCCGTAAACAGAGCGAGATTGAGGATGGCGTTGCGGCCAGGTGAGTTGACTGCAGGCAAAAGTGACACCGCAACTCCCGTTCATCAAATAGTTCGCGGCGTCCCCACGACGACAGTCCGCAGTTCGCCGCTGTCGACAAGTTTACCCGATCGGCATTGCGAAGGGTAACAAGCAGCGACATGGAAGTCGGAGCGTCAGGCGTCGGATCGTCTTGAATCGTGCTCGTGCTCAGCAACGCGGTGCTCGTGCTCGTGCTCGTAATCGGTTGCCAGGCGTCGGATTGTCTTCATCGGCCGAGTCGACCGCGCACCAATCAAACCGTGACATCAAGAGCGATCACTAGGAAACTGAGGTTCCGTGACTTCCGCTGGGCATGGTTGCTGCGCACCAAACAGCAGCATTGAAGATAGGCGTCGGTCATTGCGGTCACAACTATCCGCGCGAACGTTGCGCGTAACCGGGAACGAGTGGGATAGTCTCTAACGGCCAAATCGCTCAGCTCGCGTTATCCGGTTCACGCGATCGTTACCCGCCGTGTCGAGCATAATGAGAAACCGTGGCGAGGCACCCCAAAAGTATTGCAAAATTCAACCCAACCGACAGTAGTGTCTTCCCGGCTTTGCTGCCGAGGCATGCGCCAACACCGCCCAGCACCATGCTTGCAACTAATCCGGCAAGTATCAGCATCAGTCCGACGAATTCATGGCCAAGTCACTCTGCGAATTGTTCGGTACCGTCGAGAGTAGGGTCTTGCCCAGGTGGGGAGCGCACGAAGTAGATGAAGGCAATAATGACGATGAGCCCACAACCTAGCATCGAAGCAGCGAAACCGATGTCACGTTTTGTGTTTGGGGCCGATGTGGCGCGGATCGGCTCTGGGAATGCAGAGCCCCGTCGTTGGGAAGGGGGCGCGGGCGAGTGCGGATTAGGGTCCATGCATTTCAGTTGGGTAACGACACGGATCACGCGGTCGCCGCGAACGACTCACCACTTCGATCAACTCAACTCGGCGACTCACGTGCATCCGCTCGTTCCCCGCTGGCCTTGTCGCGTTGGTGTCGCCGCAATACGTCTTCGATGTCCGTTTTCCACCAGGGAATATAGCGTAGAACGAACGGCGGTGCGATTGATCTAGCAAATGCACCGAGCGCAAGAAAGCACAAAGGGACAACCAGAGCCGCAATCGCAAAAGTTGTTTGGTCAAACATGTCCACCCATCGTACGTACGACGGAAGGGGCCCTGGACCTGGACTGGTAGCTCTGCCCGAATAGGCCAATGGAATCACTACACCCAGGACGAATGTGATTGATGCCAACACGATCGTTATATTCGCGATCGGAACGATGAATCTTGGAGCATCATTAGATTCAGTTGAGACTGAGGGGCGGTACGGATTCTCCATTCAGATCGACAGGTCTTGCGTAAACTTTTGTTGGCGAACGATTTCGATCACGTGGCCGCCGCAAACGACTGACCACTTCAATAAACATAACTCGGCGGCGCACGTGCATCGAGTTGTTCGCGGTTTATCCTGGACGACAGTTTGCAGTTCGCCGCTGATGACAAGTTTACCCGATTGGCATTGCGAAGGGTAACGAGTAGCGACTTGGCAGTTGGAACGTCAGGCGTCGGACTGTCTTCAATCGTGCTCGTGCTTGGCAGCGCGGTGCTCGCACTCGCAATCGGTTGCCAGGCGTTGGATTGTCTTCATCGGCCGAGTCGACCGCGCACCAGTCAAACCGTGACATCAAGAGCGATCAATAGGAAACAGGGGTCCCGTGACTTCCGCTGGGCGGCATTCGAACGCACCAATCAAGTCGTCGACGAAACAGTTAAACCACGAAGTTCGCGAAGAACACGAAGAGGAGATGGGCATGACCACGAGACGCTGGTCATTGCAGCCAGGGCTACATGTGCGAACGATAGCGGCTTAATGCGAGCTCGATGAATCGGCTCGCTTGCCGCTTATCCTCTTGACTTCTGACCTAAAGCGATCGCATTGTTACCCGTCCGCTTCTTGCGAGTTGGACGCGGAGGAATTGATTATAGCGACCAAGGCCAAACGCGGTTGGTCTGGCCACATTCAGGGCAGGTTTCAGCGCCGGTGGTCGATCCACCAGCGGGTCCGTTGCAATCGAACCAAGCGATGGGAAGTGGTACCAGAACAACGAATGCGGAAATCGCCAGCGGGATCCAAGATAGTTTCTCGAAACCAAGTAAGAACAATAGGGCGAATACGAAGACCAGAACCACCGCGAACCAGAAAAACACACCAGGAGCAGATGAGCCGCCCGGTCCCGGCTGAGAAATGTCAGCTGGATACCGATGTCCGCAATGACGGCACTTCAAAGGCAAAACTCAGTGTAGGAATCGCGGCCTAAATCTTCAGTGGGTAACGTTTCGGTTAACGTGGCGGCGGCAAATGACCGTTTCCTCAAGCAGAACGAGGACCGCCGCTCACGTTCAACCGATGGTTCTGCAATATTCCAAGTCAACTGTCACGCTGCACTGGACGATGATACCAGGGCAATCGCACGTTCAAGCAGCGTGAAAACCGGCATAAATCTTATCGAGGATGGTTCCATCCCATCCTGCCATGAGTCTCTTGCCGCGAATTGACTCTTTTAAGGTAGTGTCCTGCCGGAGAATATTCAGTGCCATTCGGCGAAATCCACCAGAGATCTCCGGAGCCGTTCCTTTGCGAATTCGGCTAGCGTCTTCGGAAAACGTGACATCGAGAACGTAGTGCTGACTGTTTTCAATCTTCCAGTGATCTCGAAGGTAACGACTCAACGCCTTCACCTTTGCGGGCAGGCTCGAAATGAAGAAGGATGTCTCATCGTGTTCGACAATCTCGCCGTTTCGTGATCGCTGCTCCCGATGTCGGTAGACCAATCCGATCGTTTGAAGTCCTTCCCATCGTCTGAATTCAACAGCATCCGGAACGTCGATGCAGTAATAGACTCGGCGTTCCTCACGGCCATGTGATTTCTCAACGGTGGTTTGTTTTCGAAGTCCCTTCACGCGGTAGTCTTCTTCCCCGTCGCAAGTGAACAACTCAAGCAGTTTGTTGTAGAGACTCTCCTGATTCTTCTTCACCGTCAGGACGTAATCCGCTTCTGCATTTACAATGACCCTTGCAGTTGCTCGCTGGCAGTGCATCGCGTCGAGCGTGACGACTGCACCGGCCAAATCGAGCAATTCGAGTAACATCGGAACTGCGGGGATTTCGTTGCTTTTGTGCTCAACGGACAGTTGCCGCAATACGAGTCTTGAGTCGGTTGCGAACGCGGTGAGTGTATGCAACGCACTCTTGTTCGATGCCTGATCGAATGACCCTCGTAAAGTCTTGCCGTCGATCGCGATCCCCTGTCCACGGAGAGACGTCGCGAACAGATCAATCCAGTGATGCATTGACGCGAGGAACTCACCAGTATCGAGCCTGCTGAAAACTCGACCGAAAGTATCGTGGCTAGGAATGCCGTGTTTCAAATCGATGTATCGCTGGAACCAATCGGCTTTCGTCTTTGCAAAACGTTCGACGTCAACCCAACCATCGGCTCCGCAGATCGAGGCCGTGAGAGCAATGAAAATCATTTCAAGTAGATCGTGATTGCGGCCACGTTCCACGCGTGGGTCTGAAATATTTTCAAAACTGTTGTAAATAAGTGTAGCAGGACCTTCCATGAAATCGTTCTCCGTCGCAGAAATCAGCCATTTACCACAAACGACTTGACTGAGACCAACTCAACGCAATCCTGATACCGAAAAACGAAATCGACGTGCGATTGCCCTGACGATGATACCATTTGCGAGTACAGGGTTATTCGGGGCCAGAAGATTTGGGGATTCGCACTTGTCCTTCGGTTTCGTGCCTCTCGCGACTCAATGGAGTCAACGCGTCAGAAGTTAGGCGTTCTCACTCAATGACACGGTGAAATTCATTCTTTCGATATTCTGTGCCATCCTCCTCGAATGCCGACCCTACGTACAGATTAGCGTTCTTCTTTTCGAGCCTAAACGAACCGATACCATAAGCGCCCCAATCGGCGTTCCAGGTAAGAACCTCGCCTTCGGTCTTAAACTTGCTTCCGTCCAGTGCGACGTTGTGGTTGTTAGTTCCACTTTGTGAATTGGAAGGTGCGATTACGGAACGAATCTGTAACTGGCCAAGGGTATCGGTGTAAAATTCGTAAATGCCACCGCCATTCCATCGGCCCGCTTCAAAAAAACGTTGTTCCCAAAGGCCGACAATGCTCCCTTCACTTTGTGCTCTAACGACATCTGTCGGTGAGACCGGCAGCGGATCGGATGACGCATTTGCCGTTTGATCGGAGTTCTGCGGCGTATCGTGTGGTCGGCGAAAGCTCAGCCCGATTACTGTCCCGACGAGGACGAGGACAATGGCCGTAGTTCCCGCAAGCGCCATTTTGAGATGACGGTTCGATTTTCGAAGCACGTCGATGTGATTGCAGAGTAAGTTAACATCGTTGTCAAAATACTGATCCGAACGGACTTCAATCCATTGGCGTTCGTGTAGTCGTCGTAACGGCTCGGGCAGCGACTCGCGTTCCGGCATCTTGGTTCCCTCGGCCAACAGAGGAACGACAGGAATGCCTCGGTCTAATGCCGTGACGATTTCACGCCGCACCTCGTCTTCGGGATTGTCAATTCGACGTTGCCCCTGATCGTCGCGCAATTCTAGCCAATCATCTCCGATGACTGCGATCAATACGTCGCACGTGTGAAGTTCCGTTATTAGTAGTTTGCGCCATTCGCTTCCAGCTCCAATGGACGCCGAATCAAGAAAAACATTGGCCTTGCCGTATCGGCGGCGGAGGCGATCAGAAAGCAACGCCGACAGATCTCGCGTGTCGTCGCGGCGGTATGAAATGAAGAGCTTCATGGCTGTGGGATATGCTCTCTTATAAGTCCATTCGTGCGGACGATAGATCCGCCTATCTAACGCCCGCTTAGTCCCCGGATTTGGTGCACTGGCGGCGAGGTGTGTTCCTATTGCAGAACGAAATGCGATCTATACGGGCACCGAAGGTGCAGGGATAGATCGTGCGTTGAACTTTGTCGCTTCCGGCTGGCGACGGAAGATGCCTATTAGAACGAACCGACTCGTCACATACCATCTGTTTCTGACAGGATGCCGATCCCCGGTAAGTAAGGCTGCAGCCAGTTACTGTTGCATTCAGGGGCTTCCCTTGCACCTTCACCCATGCTTTTCAAGTGAGCGGTGTACCAATCGTAAAATCCGTCTCCCATTGCCGCGTCCCACAACCGTTTTTCGCGGCGTTTCAAACTCTCGCGGTACCACCATGGGCTACACTGCGACTCAGCGCTCAACACCACCGCCCAACTCGGCTTGGCAAGCACTTCACTGAGCACCACTGACTCGCTCCCGCAAGACGTACAACGAAGCTTACGTTCTTCGTCCGGCTCCGTGTCGGACAGGGCTGTATCCGCAACGGTCTCCCTCTGATCGAGCGTCCCATCACAACCAACAGAATGCATTGCCAACCGGTACGCCTTGCGTCTCGAATTTGACCAGCCTCCAAAGCAGCGAGTTTTCGTTAGCTGTGGCGGTTGGGTGTGCAGGCACCAGCGGCGCAAGAATTCGCTTGTCGATAACGTCATCGGCACTTGCTCGCGAGATCCGCCTGTGCGGTGACCTTCGCGAGCCAAAACGTCACTTCGTCACGAGTCGCCGAGACGATCCGATGGTTGCTGATCGGGCCTCCGGTGACGTAGCGCGTCAGGTAGCTCACCACATGCTTCGCCTGACTGAGCTCACTTGGTGGCGGCTCGATATGACTGACCCATTGCAGCTCGTCCAGTCGGGCGAGCAACTCATCCCAGTTGCCTTCATCTCGAAGGTGCTCGGTACTCCCAGAAAACGAAAGCTTTCCATTTCGGTACAGCTTCTTGAGCCCGCGCAAAAACGCCTTGCGATAAGCGTTTCGCAACGCGATCGCATCAACAAGGTATTGTCCGGTGTGCCCTGTTTGTGGCGAGCGGGCTTGGCGAACACCGTCGCCTGCCACATCCGGCCCCGCTCCGGGAACCAACGCATGGACATGCCAATGCGCATCAAGCTTTTGATTCCACGTGTGCAGAACCATCAATGCCGCAGGCTCATAACCTTGTTCAGAGGTGATCGTTTTCTTAAGTGCTTTCCAGGCGGACTTGAAAATCAAATCCGCAATCTCTGTTCGATTCGCCAAAGCGATCGCTGAGATTATCTCTGGCACGGTAAAGATGACTTGATAGTGATCCACGCCAGTCACGATCAACTGTGACGCCCGTTCGTTAAAGTCCGACCGCTTGGCACCGCTACATCCCGGGCAGTGCCGGTCACCACAGGAGTTGTGCAACTTGGTTGTCTCGCCGCACTCCTCGCAAGAGTACCATCGTCCGCCGAGTGCAGCGGTGCGGCAAAGCGTGATCTTCGCCAGCACGCTTTGCACTCCCATCGTGGCGGCACCGTCGCGATGGGAATCGACATAACTCGCCGCCGCACTGCGGATCAGTTGATGAACGGTTAGCTTTTCTTGCTCGTGTTCTCTTCCGGCGGGCTGTAGGTCGGCAATTGCTTGACCGGCAGCCAGTCCAGCGGACTCGGCGCTGCCGCCAAGTGCTCGCGACGGCAGTGCAGATAAACCATTGTGGTGATGAAGCTCGCGTGACCGAGTAGCTTGCTGATGGTGAGCAAGTCCACCCCGGCTTCCAGCAGGCCGGTCGCATAAGAGTGCCGGAGCACATGAGGAAAGACTCTGCGCCTGATCCCCGCTTTTTCGGCCGCGACTTTCATCGCCTTGCGGATCGTCGTGTCCGCGTAGGGCTTGTCGGCCGGCTTGCCCGGGAACAGCAAGTCGCTCGGCCTGTACTTGACCCAGTAGCGTCTCAGTTCGGTCAAAAGCCTCGGTGAGAGCGGAACCAAGCGTTCCTTGCGTCCCTTGCCGGAGGCGACTCGAATCATCATTCGTGCCGAATCGATATCGTTGATCGTCAGGTTGGCTGCTTCGGCAAACCGAAGCCCTGCGGCATAGAGCGTCATCAAGAACGTTCGGTGTTTGAGGTTGGATGTGCATTGGATCAGCGCGTCGACTTCTTGTCGCGACAAAACGGTGGGCAGCTTCTTGGGACGTTTACCGAACGGAACGGCAGTGACGGGCCACGGCATGGGCTGGGTGTGGCGATAGTAAAAGCGTAGCGCACAGACGGCTTG
>PPHI01000037.1 GCA_002901265.1 Rhodopirellula baltica
GGGGCAGGCCGGAGCCTGAGGGCAGTGCGTAACAAGGCGGGAGCCTTGTCACGAGTTTTTGTTGGGGTTCAGGCTTTGGTCGTTCGATTGCAAAAGCCTTGCTGGTGGTGGTGATGGCGGCAGGCGGAGCCTGCATTGCAGTTCGTAACAAGGCGGGAGCCTTGTCACGAGTTAACTTAACTCTGGCAATTTGTGTCCCATCTTGTCCCGTTTGGTCTTCAAGTACTGTTTGTTGTGCTCGTTGACCGGTGGGACGATCGGAACTTGATCGACCAGTTTTAAGTCGAAACCACGTAGGTTGAACGCTTGCTGCTTCTTGGGATTGTTAGTCAGCAATCGGACTTCGCTGATGCCGAGGTCCTTTAGGATCTGCAACCCAACGCCGTAGTCACGCATGTCGGCTTTGAATCCCAACGCGTGGTTGGCTTCGACCGTGTCCATGCCTTGGTCTTGCAAGGCATAGGCTTTGATTTTTTCTGCCAGTCCGATTCCGCGGCCTTCTTGTGGCAAGTACACCAAGGCACCACGACCTTCGGCCGCGATCATCTCCAGTGCCATGTGAAGTTGGTCACCGCAGTCACACCGGAGCGACGAAATTAGGTCACCGGTGAAGCAACTGCTGTGCATTCGCACGAGTGGCGGCAGCTGGCCTTCTTCGTCGTGTGCCAAGTCGCCAAGGACAAGGGCAATCGGTTCTTGGGCTTCGAAGTCGACCGAGTAAACGATGATATCGAACTTGCCATATTTGGTCGGCAGCTGCGAATGGGCGGCTCGGCTGACCAATTTTTCGCTGACGCGGCGGTGAGCGATCAACTGTTCGATGCTGACAATTTTCAGCGAATGCTTTTCGGCGATTTGGATCAATTCAGCGCGGCTCGCGCGGTCGCCTTCGTCGTTCAAAATTTCGCACAGCACACCGGCCGGTTGCAGCCCAGCCATCCGTGCGAGGTCGACGGACGCTTCGGTGTGGCCGGCACGACGCAAGACGCCGCCTTTCTTTGCAATCAAAGGGTAGACGTGACCTGGGCGAACGAAGTCTGCGACCTGGCAATCTGGGTTGGCCATTCGCATGATCGTTTCGCTGCGTTCGGCCGCTGTGATGCCGGTGCGAGCGGTGGCGATGTCAATCGGGGTGACGAACGCAGTCCGCAGGGGGGCGTTGTTGTCGTTGACGACCGGCGTCAACTCAAGTTTCTTGCCGACCTCGGGAAGGATCGGGACGCAGAGTTGGCCGCGTCCGCTGAGCATGAAGTTGACGACTTCGGGTGTGGCTTTTTCCGCCGCACATACGAAATCGCCCTCATTCTCGCGGTCTTCGGCATCGACGACGATGACGACTTCGCCACGCCGAATCGCCTCGACCGCTTCGGGGATCGAGTTGAGGCACAGGTCGTCGCTGTTTTCAGAGGCCAGCGGGTCAATCGACAACGAATCGTTTTCAGGCATCATTCAATATGGGACTGGGCGAATTTGAACGCACCACTATTATACGACCAGGGCACCACGACTAGATGGGAAGTGACATTAAAGCGCGGACGAACGCCAAATGAATGGAATTCGAATCAGACACTGGTTGTCGCCGTTGGTGACCGGCTTCGTAATTAGTTGGACGTGTGTTTCGGCAAATTTCACGGCGCGCGCCACCGCTAGTGAATTCAAGTTGCTCTCCGACCTGCAGTATGACCAAGTCGGTGAGGAACATCAGGGACATGCGGGGTTGCTGGATGTCTATTTACCCCAAGCCTCCACTTCCGCGGCAATTGATTCCGGATCTGCCACGGATGTTTCACAGCCACGCCGTACCGGTGAGCCCAATACACGTCGTCCCGTCGTTCTGGTCGTCCACGGCGGAGGATGGATGACAGGTGACAAGTGGACCATGTATCGACATGCCAGTGAGTTGGCCAAGCGAGGGATCGCGGCCGTGTCGATCAATTACCGTTTGGCGCCAAATCCAAGTTTCCTGATCAAGTGGACGATCTCCGTATGGCCTTGGTTTGGATCCACGAGCACGCCGAAGAATATCACTTCGATCTCGATCGCGTCGGGCTCTACGGCTACTCCGCCGGTGGCCACTTGGTTTCTCTCGTTGCGACTTTGGCGGACGAGCCCTGGGAACGCGTCCAAGACACGACCACGTGGGACCAAAATGACGGGCGTTGGAAACAAATTCCGTCCATTACCGCAGTCTGTGCCGGCGGGCCGCCAACCGATTTCCGAAACATGCCGCCAGAAAGTCTCGCGCTATCGTACTTCTTGGGCGGGACACGAAAGCAAATGCCTTCGACATACATCGCCGCATCACCGATCTGCTTTGCTTCGGCCGAAGACCCCGTTTTCAAAATCATCCACGGCGAAGAAGACGTGTTAGTCGCGTTGTCCAATGCGACCGACTTTCACCAGGCCTTGTTGGATGCCAACGTCGATTCGATGCTGCAAACCCTGCCAAACAAAGGCCATCTGATGGCATTCTTCAGTGGGCAATTGACTGACGGTGTAATCGGTTTTTTCACCGAACGGCTAAAGCCTTAGAGCGTCCCGCAGATTCAGCCGGTTTGCAATAAAGTGTGCAGTCTCGGCGCGCTTTAGGAGGATGCGGACAAATCGGCAGGCTGTTTGTTCGGATTGACCTGCGCATTGCTAGCTCGCCCCCCGGCAAAGTTTGCCTAACCGGTGCGACAGAGACAATGAATCGTTCCGCCAAATCACGTATGACCGGATGTCGATGAAGACCACTAGGTTGGTCTCATTCCCATCGCATCGTGGTATTCGTGAAAGCTCTGCCGCTCGCATCTGCTCGCTTGAAATTGTGTTTCGCCGCCGCAGTCCTCGTGATTGTGATTGCTGGTGGTTGTTCGCGTGCGTTTTACCGTCGCCAAGCGGATACCGATGTGTATTCGCTGTACGCCGAAAAACGTGCCGAAGAAGCCTATGTGATTCCGCAGCTACCGGGGATTCAAGTTGATCCGAGGTCGCGTTTCTTCGATCCGTCACCCGACGACTGCCCGGAGTTACCGATCCCCGAGCCGACGCTTTATGGTTATTCGTTACCGCCACTCGCCACCGGCGATCCTTACGTGGCTCCTGGTACGATGGAGACGTTATCCGATGAGCCGGAGTCTGAAATGATCGAGTCATCGGAAGCACCCGAGGGTGATTCCGGTGAAGAGTTGTTTCCGCCAGTGGTTACGCCAGAAGAGCTGCCGGAAGAATTGAACCAGCCTGAGACGGACTTGGCATCGTTCGAGACTCCGGCAAACGATCTCGATTCAGAGATCGAACGAAAGGTTGCCGAACGTCGTCAAGCGACTGAACTGGCATCGGGCGAACACTTCGCAACCTTGCTGACGCAATTCGCGAATGAAGCGTCTGGTGCCGAAGCAGCTGCTGAAGAAGGGGACGTCGAGGCAGGCGACCAAGCGTCGATTGGGATGCAGCGAGACGACGAAGAAGACGGGAATCTTCGCATCGTTCCGATCCCTCCAGAATTTTGGGACAAGCTGCCGGAATCTTGCTTGCGACGCATGATGGAATTTGATTCTGCTCGGCAGGAATATCAGCGAACCTATCGAAACGAAGCGGCCGGTCGGATTGAATCGTTGCGCAGCGACGCGCCGCGATTGACATTGCCGATGATTGCCGAGTTGTCGACCTTCAACAACCGTGCACTGCAAACCCAAAAAGAAACGCTTTATCGCGTCGCGCTTTCGTTAACCGCGCAGCGATACGAGTACCTGTTGCGACCTGTCCGTCGCGGAAATGGAACTGGCACCACCTACCAATACTTTCGGTCTGATAGTACCAGCCAAACTGGCGTGACTGTCCCGACGGGCGTCTCGGTTTCGCGAACGACGGCGACCGCAGGGCAATTCCTTTCCAGCTTCGCCAACGATGTTGTTTTGACGTTCAATGGTCCGCAAGGATTCTCGGCGAACATCGCTTCCGAATTGTTGATCAACTTTCAACAGACGATCTTCCAGCGTGATATCGTCTTCGAAAGCTTGACCCAATCGGAACGCAATGTCATCTACGCAGCCCGCGACTATATCCGGTTCCAACGCACGCTGTTTGTCAGCTTAGCCGAGCGATACTACCGATTGCTGTTGACCTATCGTCAGATCGAAATCAGTTCTCTGGACTACTTCAGCAACCTGCGAGCGTTCTTGCAGGGCCGCGCCGAGTACTTGCAGGCCGGACGTATTCCGCGAGTCCAAGTCGACCAGTTCGAACAGAACGCATTGAGCAGTAGCAGTTCGTTGGTTCGCGACTGTAACAACCTCGAAACGTCGCTGGACCGACTGAAGCTCGACGTCGGTTTGCCGCCGGAGATGGCGTTGAATTTGAACCTCGAGGAACTGGAAACACTAACGGCAAGCGATTCGCTAACGGTGACACGTCAGTTGGTGACTCGAACCCGTCGGTCATTGCTGGATGCAGAAGGGGCACAGCTTTCCGATCGAAATGCGGCCGTGAATGGTGCGATCGTGTTGATCCGTCGCCTCGAAGAAACATTGCAAGCCCGTCGCGAAATCCAAGGTACCAGCGAGCCGACAGAGGCTGAATTGCAGACGCCACGGTTGACCGCGAAGTTGCGCCTATTAGAAGCACGCTTGCAATCCGACGCGCTCAAGCAGGACCGTGATCGTCTGTTGAAAGCAGACACCGCGCCAGCGACTGCGTTTTATCGAACCGTCGACCTAGTCGATTCGCTAATGCTGCAAGTGCAGCGGGCCCTCAACTACGATGCGATCGTTAGCGAAGAAAACAGTGGCATTATCGGTGAAGAGGCAGCTCAGCTGAACGTCGACAGCCGTACCGTTGATGCGACTTATGAAACGCTGGACCAGTTGGTTCTTAGTTGGAAAACGGCGGAAGCAAATCAAAACTTTGACGAGTTTGACGATCTGGTCGATGCGATCAACCGCTTGTTGGCAGCGTCTGAAGAGTTGGCGGCAAGCCACGTTGACCGACTGGTTCCTCGGGACCCGAAGGAACTGGACAGCGAAATCCAAGCGACGATTTCTGAATCGATCGGGTTGGTCGATCAAGTCGAAACAAGCGACCTCGGTGGCTTGGATCCGGTCGATGTCGAAACCGATCAGGCAATGTTGTTGGCGTTGTATCAGCGTCTTGATTTGGCCAATCAGCGTGGCGATTTAGCTGACGCGAGACGTCAGATCAAGTTGGCCGCAGACAACTTGCGATCGATCTTGGATTTGAACGTGACTCACCGATTATTCACCAACCGCAATATCATCAATAACTTTGAATCGAGTGCGGACGGTTCGAACACGCGGCTTAGTTTCTCACTCGATACGCCGTTGAATCGACGACTGGAACGGAACACTTATCGGGTCGCATTGATCGACTATAACCGCACCCGCCGTGCGTTGATCGAACAAGAAGACAACATCAAGTTTGCGATCCGCGAAGACTTGCGTCAGTTACGATTGCGACGCAACCAATTCGAGATCTCCGTTGCTCGGGCCGCACTCGCTTATGAACGGGTCGTCAGTACGCGATTGCAGCTACAGCTGTCGGTCGGCAACGTGGTTGCCCGTGACTTTTTGGAAGCACAGCAAGCGTTCACATCGGCACTAAATTCAGTCGCGTCGGATCATATCTCGTTCATCCTTGAACGGATCGCGTTGTTCCTTGATACCGAATCGATTCGCCTTAATGAATACGGTTACTGGGACGAAACGCGTGATGATCGTGTCGTGTTGCCGGCGGTTCCTGATTTCTATGACATGAACCCGAACCCCTATGGGCGTTTGCCCGCGTGCCTGAAGTACAGCGATGAAATCCGCCAAAACCACTAAGGACAGTCATTGGAGGCAGGCGATTTGGTTGGCGGGCTGGATCGCTTGGACATTCACTACTGCGGCGAATGCACAAGAGATGCAATCGCTGCCGAATGGCGAGCCGGAATCCAGTGCCGAGTTGCGTCTGTCGACGCTCGAGGATCAGCTCGCATCACTTCAGTTGCGGCTGGACGAGGCTGCCCAAACGGTTCCCGTGGTCAATCAGGCGAGTTGCCCGATCGGACCGCCCGCTTGCGATTCGATATCGGAAACGACCCACCACGTGGTCTATGACGGCGGGTTTGTGCTGCGTCCGCTGCAGCCCAGTAAAACCCCATTCGAATTGAAGTTCGAATTCCATAACCAGTTCCGCTATACCGGATTCGAATCCAAGTACGAATCAACGACGGGTGTAACGGGGCTGACCTTCCAAACGCCGGACCGGAATGATTTCAATATCAACCGCGGCCGATTGGTGTTTTCCGGGTACGCTTTCGATCCCAGTTTGCAGTACTACGTCAACATCGATTACAGCACCGTGGCGACGGATTCGATCGAGCCGCTGTTGGCTTGGATCTCGTTCGACCACGGCGAAGCGATGAAGTTGTACTTGGGCTTGGGCAAGGTACCAGGGACTTGGGAGTGGCAGCAGACTTCGCGATACACGCTGGGGATCGACCGCTCGCTTGCGACGACGTTCTTTCGGCCGTCGATCAGCGCTGGTGTCTGGGCAAGTGGCGAGCCGCTGGAGAACTTGCACTACACCGCCTTTGTTGGCGACGGATTTAATACGCTAACATTGCGTCCCAGTGAGCTGGATACGCAACTGGTGTACTCGGGCATGACATGGTGGGAGCCGCTCGGCAAGTTTGGTGTTGGATTCTCTGATATCGAAACTCACCAAACACCAGTGGTGCGCATTGGGCATGCGTTGACGACAACACGCAACGAAAGCAGCGTCGATTCGAATCCCGGTGTGGAAGCGACAGTGATTCGACTAAGCGACGGGACGCGGTTGATTGACCCGAATGCGTTGGTTGCCGGAACGCGCGTCAGCGAATTTGACCTGTGGCTTTACAGTGTCCACATGGGGATCAAGCATCGCGGATTCAGTTTGAGCGGCGAGTATTACGTTCGGCATCTGCGCAACATCCAACTAAACAGTAATCAGCCAAACAGTGGCAACCGTCACGGTTCGATTGTTGATGTTGGCTTCTTCGCTCAGGCGGGCGCGTTTGTTGTTCCAAAGAAACTGGAAGCATTCACCCGAGGTTCGCTCGTTAATGGCGACTTCGGCTCGGGCGATGAGTTTTCAGTGGGCTGTAACTGGTACCTGTTCGGCAGTCGCTCGGCGAGAGCGACTGCTGAGGTAACGTCGATCAACGATTCACCGGCCCAGCAATCCCGGACAGGGTATGGTGCTGGGGCCAGCGGAACGTTGCTGCGATTACAGCTTTGGACGATGTTCTAGCTGAAGAACTTTTTGATCGTCGCGTCACTCGGCTTCGGCGTGACCAAGGAAACGCCGACCATCACGATGAGGCAGCTCGCCAGCATTACCACGACTGGCATGACCTCGTACTCTTCGCCGCCCAAAGGCAGAATCAGGACGTATTCACGCAGGCCTTGTTGCAACGCTTGGTAGAACATGTATCCCCAGCTTGCGATTGCAGCGAGGATGCCGCAGATCGCACCGGCAGCAGTCAGCCCACGCCAGTACAGCGCCGCGAATACGATTGGGAACAGCGCGCTAAAACCGCTGAAGCACCACACGCCCATCGCAAACACGCTTTTCGGATCAAGCAAGCCGAGGGCGTACGTGATCGCCACGATCGCGATGATGAACAATCGGGTGTAAAGCACTTGTTGGGTGTCGGAGACGTTTTCCTTGCCTTTGTAGTGTGTCAAAACGTCGTTGGTGAAGATCGTTCCGATGCACAAGAACTGGCTGTCCAAGCTGCTCATGATCGCAGCCAGAATACCCGCAGCGAGCAAGCCGCCGAGGACCTTGCCGGTCTGGGTTTTGACCAGGAACGGCAGAATCGCGTTGGGGCTATTTGGCAACGGCGGTTTGGCGGGAATCAAATCGCCGGTCGCCCAGATGCCAACCAAAACACAAGGAACCCAGACGATCATGATAAACAGCGGGTGGCAAACGACGGGCACCTTGAACGTGCTGGCGCTCTTGGCGGTCATCCAGTGTTGGAACAAGTGCGGGAACATGCCGACCGACAACGGAATCAGCAAGTAGGTAAAGAACTTCGTCTTGCTCATTTCGATCCGCGTCAGCTTTTCTGTCGGAACCGAACCGGCAAGCACTTTCAGGTTCTCCATCAAGCTGTCTTGCCCACCCAAGCGGTTTGCGATCACGTAAAACGTGACCACACCCAAGATCATGAACACGATCGTTTGCAGGGTGTTTGCCCATGCGGTTCCACGCATACCGCCAAAGAACACGTACACCAGCACGACGACACAGATGACCAGCGACCCCAACCAAGTCGGGATACCACCGTGCATTGCCATGATCGGTTCACCGGCGGGGTTGAGCACGGGAAACAGATCGGGCGCAAGTCCGGCGGTCAGCGATTGGACGACGGTGCCGCTACTGATCACACCGATCAGCAAGTAAGGCACGACGAGGCCGACCAAAATTGGGAACAGCAACAGTCCGATGAAATCATTGTCCAAGCGATCGCGGAAAAACTCGATCTGCGTGGTGTATTTGTGACGCCGGGCAAATTTCCAAACCTTGACGCCGATGATGAAGAAGCACAGCGAGTGGATGATGCCGCTACTGCTGGCCAGCATCCCATAAACGCCAATTCCTTCTTTAAACGCTTCACCGCTACTGCCAACCAAGGCGAATGCGGTCATCGTCGTTCCGAACAGACTCATCAGCAGCAAAAACGGGCCGATCGAATGACTGGCGACCTGGTAGTCTTCCTTGGTGCCCTTGAACAACCGGCTCGATGAGAGCCCTAGCAACAAGAGCAAACCCAAGTAGATGATGATGATGATCAGCTGTGGCAAGCCGGGGTGATCGAGTGATTCAAACATTACGCGCCCTCCTCGGTGCTGGTGGGGGCGGTTTCCGTAGCGGCGACAGCGTCGTCATCATCCAACGGCCAAGCGATGACCGTCGCCAGCGCCCAGGTCAGAGAGGCGCCGATGGAAATACAAGCGTGCCAGAACAATCCGATTGGCATGAAGCCGAACACGAGCGTGTCGCTTTCCCAGAACCAGTTGTCTTGATGAAGGATCAATAACAGCACCACCAGTGCTGTGATGATCCAGACTCCACGCGATGATTGACTTGACATGCCGTAGGTCCGGTCGATGTTGATTGGCAGGATGAAATGGAAGGGCCCGACAGTGTACTCGGACTGGCAATGATGATGGTAGCCGGGGAGGGCGGGCCGCAAGGTCGGATGAGTGCGAAGTCTCCCCTGAGCGGCGCCATCCGATACGCACCATTCGGTTTTGCCATGGTTCTGATCACGTTGCTGGGGTAACGCAGTCAAGCTTTACCGGCGTGCCAGCCGAATCCAACAGACGCTTCGCTGAAACCGAATTGGTCGAGGGGAGTGTGGCGCCAGCGTGCCCAAATGAAGATTGGCGGGTATTAAAGTGACAATAGCGTTTCGGGACTCTCGTCCGACAACGCGACCTTTGTAAAGAATCTGGCGACGGAATACCGCTAAGTCGCCAATCGTGGCTCTACAAAGGGAGTTTGCCCGGATACGCTGATTTAATTCCCCTTTCCACGACCAACTCGCCTGGCGAGCGACTGATCTCGCGTTTTTTGGCGGGTGGAATCCCATCCCGGCTTCTCGTCCGCGATTTCGCCTCCTATTGAATGAATAACGAATTAGACCTTCTCGCCACATGCGCGTTTGGACTCGAAGCGATCGTCCGACGGGAATTGCAGGCCCTCGGGGTGGAGAGTGAGGTTGTCGGGGCAGGGCGATTACTCTTTCGTGGGGACCGGCAAACGATTGCGATCGCCAACCTGCATCTACGCTGCGCCGATCGCGTTCTCGTTCGGATTGCCGAGTTTGATGCGGGAGATTTTGACGCCCTTTTCGAAACCACGCGGTCAATCGATTGGGCCGCCTGGCTGCCCCGCGAGGCTGGATTCCCAGTTACCGGACGATCGATCAAATCCGCCTTGACCAGTGTCCCCGCGATTCAGCGCAGTGTGAAACGGGCAATTGCCGAAGGGATGATGCGATCTCACCAGACCACGACCCTGGGCGAAGACGGCGCGGCCTACAAAATCGATGTCTCGATCTTGGACGACGTCGCGACGCTGACGATTGATACCACAGGCGCGTCGCTGCACCGACGGGGATACCGGAACGACATCGCCCGAGCGCCACTTCGCGAAAATTTGGCCGCCGCGATGGTACTGCTCAGTTTCTGGAAACCCGGGCGAACGTTGCTCGACCCATTTTGTGGGACTGGGACAATTCCAATCGAAGCCGCCTTGATCGGCCGCAATATCGCGCCCGGGGTCAAACGCAATTTCGCCTACAACGCTTGGCACGATACACCGGCCGACCTTGTCGAGGACCTTCGCAGCCAAGCGATCGCCGCCCAGTTGCCCGCACTAGAGGAACGGCTGATCGGTAGTGATATTGACGGTCGGGTGTTGCAAGTCGCACGGGACAACGCAAAACGCGCCGGCGTTGCTGATGACCTGCATTTCGAACGGAAAGACGTTCGCGATGTTTCTTCGAAGCGGCGGTTCGGGTGCCTGATTGGGCACGCACCGTTTGCCAGCACGCCGGACCGCTCCTCAGACGATCGCCGCTCGCAGCACGCACCATCAGGTCATTCGCGGCCCGAACGCTCTCAGCAAGATTGGGACTTGGAAGCGGTCTACAACGCGTTGCCCAACGTGTTCCGCCGGTTACCGACTTGGTCACACTATGTGTTTACAAGCCGTGGTGATTTCGAAAAATTCGTGGGGCGTCCCGCTGACCGTCGCCGCAAGCTCTACAACGGAAAGATCGAAAGCACGTTTTTTCAGTTCTATGGTCCCAAGCCGGTCGTCGAAGAACGAAAAAATGAAAACGAGGTTGCCGTGCTGGTTCACGCTGACGGTCCGGCTGCCTTCGGTCAACTCGGCGAAAAAGCGGACGAGCAGGCGACGCTGTTTGCCGCCCGACTTCGCAAGCGTGCGCGTCACTTGCGCCGCTGGCCGACACGCCGAGGGATCACTTGTTTTCGCTTGTACGAGCGTGACATTCCTGAGATCCCATTGGTGGTCGATCGCTATGAAGATCACCTGCACATCACCGAATATGAACGGCCGCACGACCGAGATCCGGCGCAACATGCCAACTGGTTAGACCTGATGGCGACGACGGCCGCAGAGACACTCGACGTTCGTCCCGAGAACGTGTCGTCAACGTCGCGATCGCGAGAAGAACTTTACGCAGTACGAGAAAGTCGATCAGACGGGCAATCGCATCGAGGTCAACGAAGGCGGCTTAAAATTCTGGGTCAACCTTGATGACTACATCGACACCGGATTGTTCCTCGATCATCGTCAAACGCGGTCGATGGTACGCGACATTGCCAAAGACAAATGGTTCTTGAATCTGTTCGCCTACACGGGATCATTCACCGTTTATGCGGCGGACGGTGGCGCTCGCAAAACGACGACGGTTGACCTGTCGAGCACGTACAGGGAATGGACACGCGACAATTTGCGATTGAATGGTTTCGTCGATGGACGAGGCGATGGCCCGCACCAATTGTTGGCAATGGACGTCGGCAAATTCCTTGACGAGCATCCTGCCGGTGAACGGTATGACTTGGTCGTTTTTGACCCGCCGACGTATTCGCGCAGCAAGAAAACAGAGAAGGACTGGAACGTGCAGGAGGACGCCGTTCCGATGTTGCAACAGTTGCTACCGCTGGTTCGAAAAGGCGGCGTGATATTCTTTTCGAACAACTTTCGTCGTTTCAAGTTTGATCCCAGTGAACTAGAAGTCACCGAGTGTCACGAGATTTCCGCACAGACGATTCCAGAAGATTTTCGCAATCGGCGGATTCATCGTTGCTGGCGAATCGTCCGCTAAGCAATCACGTCAACCGGGGCAGCGTCGACGCGATTGCTCAGGGACACAACCCAGCTAGGCGTTCGATTCTTCGACGAGCAAGTTGATGTATTGCTCAATCTTGTCGAGTCGTTGACAGACGCTGTCCAAGTCCGAGTTGTGCGCGGCCTCTTCACAAGACTTCGCCAATTCCGTCAGTTTCGGCAAACCCACTGTGCCTCCAGATCCTTTGATCCAGTGGATTTTTGTCGCGACGGCTTCCATGTCGTCACCATGGAATGATTGCCAGATTCCCGGCATCTGTCCGTGAACTTTGGTGACCAAGTCGATCGCAAATTGACGCATCCAGTCATCCGGCAAGTGGCTTTCGCTCGCGTCCGGTTTGTCGTCCATGCTGGGGTCCACTGGCACGGCGATTGGAGGTTCTGGTGTCGCTTGTTCTGTCGACTTGCTGTGTTGGACAGAAAGTAGCTGAGACGAAGTCGAATCGGCGATGTTTGACATCGCAGAAGGGTGTTGCTGTCGGGAGAGGTGCGCCCACTGGCGAACCTTTTCCAACACCAAATCCAAGTCGAGAGGCTTGGAAAGGTAGTCACAACATCCAGCTTCACGGCACTTGTTATCGTCGCCAACCATCGTATTGGCGGTCATTGCGACGATCGGAATCGGGAGTCCCGCTTTGCGAAGTTCTGCGGTTGCGGTGTAGCCGTCCATCAATGGCATTTGCATGTCCATCAAGACCAGGTCGATTTCGCGTGGGATGATTTGTTTGTTTTCGTCAATAAAGTAGTCATAGGCTTCCTGGCCATTTTCTAGTTTCATGACTTTGGCACCCGCGTTGGTCAACAACCGGTCGATCAAGTCGCGGTTCGTTGGCGCGTCGTCAACGACCAGTACCCGAGCCCCGTCGACTTCGATCGAATCGAACGAAGATTCAGCGTGTCCGAGTGCCAGCTTGATTGCTTCGACACGACTGATCACACGACAACCCTGAATAACAGGTGCGGCCACCTTCAGTGTGAACGTGCTTCCCACGCCAGGCTTACTTGCCACGGTCAGTCCGCCGCCAAGTGCTTCGGCCAAGTGTTTGCTGATCGAAAGCCCAAGGCCGGTACCGCCATACTTTCGTGTGGTGGACGTGTCCGCTTGCGAGAAGGGATCAAAGACTTTTCGCATTTGGTTTTCGTCCATGCCGATTCCGGTGTCTTCGATTGCGATCGTCAGCAGCGGCTGAGTACGGTCGCTATCGTCGAACGAAATCTTGACATCGATCCCGCCATGGTCGGTGAACTTGATCGCGTTGCCCATCACGTTGGTCAAAATTTGACGCAAGCGAGTCGGGTCGCTCTTGACCGATTCGGGAACGTCCGATTCAGCCAGCAGTGAAATCTCGATGCCCTTTTGCTGGACTTTGCCCGAAAGTGACTTGATCACATCGCCGACGATCTTGAGCGGGACGCATTCGATGTGTTCGACTTCGATCCGTTCGGCTTCGATTTTCGACAAATCCAAAATGTCGTTTAATAGGTGCAGCAAGTGGCTACCGTTGCTATGGATGGTCTCCAACTGCACACGTTGTTCGTCCGGATCGCTGACAACCCCACGCAGCATCAGTTCGGTGTAACCCAAAACCGCCGTGATGGGCGTGCGAATTTCGTGGCTCATCCGTGCCAGGAAGTCGCTCTTGGCTTGGTTGGCATGTTCGGCCGCGTCTTTCGCTTCTTGCAAGTGAACCTGGGTCGCACGCAAGCGGTCTGCGGTGCGTTCGATTTCGACATTTCGTTGTTGCAAAGCGGCGGTGCGTTCAGCAACTTTTCGTTCCAAGGTTTGGTTTAACTCTTGGAGTTGACGGAACCCGTCGGCTTTTTCGAACGCGGCGCCGGCGGCGGAGGAAAGGTAGTTGGCGATCCGAAGTTCGTCGTCGCCGAACATTCCCATCATGAATGAGTTGGCCACGTAGACGTGAGCTTCGATACGTCCCCGGACTAAGATCGGGCAGCACAAGAACGTCCCGTAGTTCTGTGTTTTGGTGCCCCGCGAATCACCGGAGGAGGTATCGATCACATTTTCGAAATCACAGACGATTGCCGAGCGACGCTCGCAGCATTTGCGAATGATTTCCAAGTCGAATGGTGCGCCGGGGGTATGGCTTTCCCACTGGTTGTCTTCGGTCTGACGGATCAACAAGACACGGTCGCCGCGTAACAGTCGCGAAGTCGCTTCAATGATCTCGTCTTCGATTTCGCTCAGATCGGTGCAGACCGCGATTCGTCGGCCGGCTTCGAGCAACGCATCGAATCGGTCGACGAGCGATACGGAGGATTCTTGATCGGTGGTGCCAACGGCCGATTTGTACTGCAGCATCGCTTCGCGTGCCGCGTGGACGTCCTGTTGATTGACAGGCCAACCAGCCTCGATCGCCAACTCGGCATACATCAACGTTGTCTGGATTTCCTCCAGCCTGGCGCCTTGTTGACGAGCGATCTCGAGCGATTGCTCGAAGTATCGGTGGGCGCTGCGCATGCAACCGGTCATTGCACAAACAGCGCCCCTTTCACGAAGTGCGTGGGGCAGTTCGTTGGTGAATTTACGTGCGATTCGAAGTGCTCTGCGCGACGCCAGTTGCAATTCACGCATATCGCGTTTGCGTTTCGAAGCGATGCGTGCTGGCCGCGTTTCGATTTTCCGCCGCAACGCTGACACTCGCCATGCGAAGCAGGGACTGGTGTAGGCGTTGAACACCGACGCCGCCTCGGCGATCTTGACGGCATCGGTTAGCGATTTGGCCGACTCGGTGAAATTATCTCGGTAATAGTGGTAGACCGCATGAGCCAGTTTGACATGACAGTCCCGCTGGGCATCATCGACATCACGTCCGACTTCGATTTGCAGCACGTCTTGCGGGATGTTGCCGAGTGACGCTCGCGACCAGATGTCAACGATGTTGCCGGTGCCTTGGAAGTCACTACGACGAACCGCGGAGCGATAGTTGGTTCGCGCCTGTTCGAGCGCTTCTGAAAGGTTGCCTTGTCGGTACAGCGACGCCGCATACTGATAGCGTGCCGTATGGACTTCCCAATAATCACCCGTACGTTCCAGGATCGAAACCGCTTGGCTCGCTTCGGAGTTACAAGCTTCGAACTGGCTGGACGAATACAGCAGGATACTGAGGAAGTGGCGCGATTGGCCTTGCCCCCAGATGTCGTGTAGGTCTTTGCGGATTTCCAGCGATCGGGTCGCATAACGCTGCCCACGACCGTACCAACCGAGCAAACTCATCGCCGGCGCGTGTTCGCTGTAGGCTTGAGCCAGCGTTGTGGTTGGGCGATAGCGTTCGCCACGGTTCATGCCGCGAAGGTGTGACCAAAGCGTGTAGTATTTATCGCGGGTGTACCAATATCCGTGAGCGATATGGCTGTAAAGTTTCTGTCGAAGTAACTCGGTTTCGTCCGGCAGGCGATCACCGCCGTGAGTGAGTTTCGGAAAGTACGTGTGCAGTGTTTGCACCGTGATTTCGCGTAACAGTCGAACACCGAGTTGGAATCGGTTGTTGCAGATTGGCTCGCCAAGTCGACGCAACGCAGATTCGTAGTATTCGACGGCGCGTTGTTTATTGCCGCGTTTGAAGGCGAGTTCGCCAAGACGGGTTGCGACGACCGCCTCGTCGTGGTCCGTGATCGCACTGACGGTACACTTCGCGAGCCATTCTTCGGCGCTATCGTATTCGCCCTGCAGCATCACCACTTCGCTCATCACCGATTCAATGCGATGGCGTGTTTGTGGGTCGGCAAATTGCCGGGCGCGAGAGGCAATTTCCAGTTGCCGTCGGGCGCTGCTTAGAGAAAACTCCGAACGCGCCGCGTCAGCGGCCGCAAGAGCGTGTGGCAATGCTTCTTCATGCATTCCCGCTTCATCGAAGTGATAGGCGAGATCGTAGTGAGCGTTGCTTCGGGTGTTCGCGAGGTATGCACCGATCTGGCCGTGCATTTGCCGTTTGACTTCCGGCGCGAGTTGACCCAGGATCGTTTCTCGGATCTTGTCGTGCGCGAACGCATACTCACCGTCCGGTTTGCTCCAGATCAATCGTTGGCGACGGATGTCGGCGAGCAGGCCGAAGCTTTCGGCAGGATCGATTTGAGAAAGTGTGGCGACCGCATCGAGCGTAAACGAACTGCCGATGACGGCTGCCGATTGCAGGAATTTGAGCGCGAGCGAAGGCAAATTCTTGATACGTTCGGCGAGGACTTCGCCCGCACTTGCTGCGGTCTGGAAATTCGCCAAGCGATTTTGGTTGAGAACCCAACGCTCGTTTTCCGAATTCAACACCGATGACTCGACCATTCCGCGCAAGACGGCGGAGGCCATGAACGGGCTGCCTTCGGCGTAGTCGGCAATGACTGAAATCGCGTCTTGAGGCAAGGTACCGGCCATCGATTCGCACAGCCGACCGATACTTTGTGGGTCGAGTGGGCCGAGCGACAGTGACTGATCGGTTCGCGCAATCTCGCGGATTTGGTTTGCGTTGCCTTCGTCTGGGCGAGACAGCAAAAGCAGCAGTTGGTGGGATGCTTCGCTACGCGAGACACGCTGCAGGACGCGAATCGACTGGTCGTCCATCCATTGGCAGTTATCCAGCGTGATGAGGAACGGTTTGCCGGACGAACCGAGCCCCGTCATCAGCGCAGCGAACGCAGAAAGGACGCGGCTTTGTCCGCGGTCATCGGGGCCGGAGAGTCGTTGACCGGTCCACCCAAGGACCTGCGCCAAAGGCGGCATCGCGGTGAGTACTTCTTCGCGATAATCCGACATTAGGATCGCGATTCGCTCGCGAAGTGCCTCGTCCGTTTTACAGACAATGGCCAGCCGGTTGATCACCTGCATCCAGGGCGCGTTCGGTTCGCCGGTGGCTTGGTCGGTCGAATCACCGTGCAAAACGACGAATCCCAGTCGCGTCGCCAGCCGTGAGATTTCTTGTGTTAGGCGGCTTTTCCCCATCCCTGATGGTGAAGCGATGAGCAGTTGCCGCCAACGCCCGTTGACGACCATTTCCAGGTTTTCGCTGAGAGCCCGGAGTTGTGGTTCGCGACCGACGAAGGCAGGGTCGACCAACCCCGCTCGTGAATCGCTGCGCCCGATGACAACCGACGAATCGGGGTCATCGTTTTCGATCATCCGCAAAATGGCATGGGCGTCGTCCAGCGCCGCTACGGCGGACTGGTAACGCTCACGCGGTTCTTTTTGCGTTAGACGCTCAAGCATCTCCACCAACGGTGCCGGCGTATCACTCGGCAAGTTGTCGGTATTGAGATCTTTCGTGGAATGCTGCAGCAAGATTTCGCTGATTGTCGCCGCATCGCACATCGGTGAACCCGACAGCGAAGTGAATAGCAGTAACCCCAGCGAATAGAGGTCCGAAGATGGCCCAATGTCGTGGCGGATGATGCCAGCGAGTTCTGGAGACGCATACCGGAGCATCTCGACGGTGAACTCGCTTTCTGGGTCAGAGAGGTTGACTCGCCAGAGCGGACCATAGCCCGCAAGCATCGCGGGGCCATCGTCTCGCAGGACAATGTGGGATGGCCGAAAGTCACGATGCACGCAACCTTTGGCGTGAACTTGGACCAGTGCTTCCAACAAATCGACCGCCAACGCGGCGACTTGTAAAGGTGACAAGGGGCCGCGTGAGAGCCTGGATGCGAGTGATCGGCCTGGATGATAGGCATACAGCACTTGCAGCCCGCTGTCACTCCATTCGTGCGATAGCAGCTTGCCGTACGCATCGCATTCGATCGTACTGAGCAGACGGACTTCATTATCAAAGCGAACGCGTAGATCATCGGGCAAGATCTTTCGATCGATCCGCCGTAACACAAACGGTTCGCCAGTCAGTTGGTCTTCAACCAGCAAACAGGTCGCATCTGCCACATCCGTCAATCGGCGTATCAGATGATATTCACGCTCGGCTGTTGCATTCTGTTTCATTTCGACAGGATCGAGGGTTGGCCCGGGGTATTCCATGCGCGCAAATGGCGCGTACGAGTGATGTCAATCGAGGTGGGGCCTCCTCGAATCCAACGCTTCGCAACGTGAATTAGGATGGTCGCATAAAACTTCAAAAAGCGTTATGTGACCAAACGATCTCGAATCAGGATGTGAACTCCGTCCGAATTCGTGGTTGTTTCTTCGAAATAGTAGGTCTCTGCTTATTTACCGAGGTGATATCTTCGGAAAGGGTTCACCCTCACAATGTGTCGCTCTTGTCACTCGGTAACTATCGTACAGGGGGTGATCCCTTACCGTGTGTTAACAGACACGATTGACTGTTATTACTCGTTCGCAACAAATGGGGGCAAAACATGTCTGCGATCGAACAGGAAACTCCCGTCACATGGGAGTCCGATTATGCTCAGCGCGTGAATCCGGAACTGATGACCGGTTTACTCCATAAGGCCGTTCCGGTCTTGGAATGGACAAACTGGAAAGTCACGAAGGTCGAACGCGGCTACTGCGAATCGGTTCTTCCGTTAAGCGTGCCGACAACGAATCAGCATGGCACACACCAAGCCGCGCTGATTTCGCTTTCGGCAGACTATACCGGTGGTATGGCTTTAACGACCTTACTGACCGGGGTTCCGCTGACGGGCATCCACCGTGGGCATCCGAATGACTCGGCGTCGCTTTGGCTGGCGTCGATGGATGTCAAATACGAAAACCCGAGTACGAGCAATCTGCGAGGCGTTTGTCGCATTGACGCGAAAACCGCCGAGCGGATCAAGTCTCGTTACTTTGGTGGACGTGTGGTGTTGGTCACGCTAAACGTCGAGTTCTTCTCTGAAGACAATGAACGTGTCGCGGTGGCCGAAATGAAGTACTTCGCACAGGCGACCAAGCAATTGTTGCGTGATCGCGAAGACGGGCAACGCTCGTCGCTGTCGAAGTTGAATCTGAAGAAATCGGCTCGGATTATTTCGGGGCTTCGCGCCCGAGGCCGACAGGATCAAGGCCAGTGGATTTGCCGTGACGATGGCGTCAAGATTCGTCTTGACGGCGGGCACGACATGTTTGCTGCCGGGACGCACGGGATCTTGCAAGCCGAGCGATTGAATAAGGTCTTGCCGCAACTCCAGTCGTTTGTGGTTGCCCGGACTCGAAATGCCGACGATGTGGTTCGTTCGATGCCAGAAATCGAACAACTCGTGATGTTGGGCGCGGGACTGGATATGCGACCGCTGCGTCTGACCAATGAGCTTCGCGGCGCAACGATTTTTGAAATCGATCTTCCTGAAATGCTGACCGAACGGCAGCATGTGATTCAACGAATGGAATCTCAAATTGGTGGGGCCCATCAGGCACCGGAGCGACACCAGATTGCTGCCGACTTCTTGAAGTGTGATGTCGGCAGCAAGTTGCGTGATCACTTCGCGTTCTCGCAAACCGCAACGACTTTGGTCATTTATGAAGGCTGTTCGATGTACTTCGAACACGAACAAAACGTTCGCTTGCTTTCCTCAGTGATGCGGTCGCTGAAAAATCCCGAGAGCCGTTTGTGGATGGATTGTGTGACCCCGGCCGTCATCGATGCGAATACCGGAGATCCAAACATTCAAGCGTTTGTCGAGCAGATGGAAATGATCGGCGAAAAATTCATCTATGGGCCAAGTGATGTTGGCTCATTCTTGAATGAATGTGGTGTCGTATTAGATGTCGAAGTAACCGCCGGTGCAGTTCTTGGCGACAACGACCCGACACTCGCCGAGTATCGATTCGTTACTGCTCGCCGTGACAGCGTCGACGTGTCGTAAGGCCGACAAGCCAAACTTGTAAATTGCCCTGCCGGCGATTGCATCAGCAGTCGCCGGCAGTTTTTTTAAGATGCAGGATCTTTAAGCAACAACCCTTACGACGATCTTGGTTCCCTGCTTGGCAATAACGCGGACCGCCATTCCACTGTCGACATAGTCTCCTTCGGTGACGACATCGACGGTGAAGTCATCGACACTCATTTTTCCGCCGGGCCGCAGCGCGCCGACCGCGACACCCTCGTCGCCGACCTGGACCCGTTGCCACCCCGGCATGCTGAGGTCAGGTTCGTCGAAGGATTCATCGGTGTCTTCGGCGCCGATTCCCGCAAACGCAACTTGCGGCTTTAACGTGAGCCGCCCCAGACCGGGAATGTCGCCGATGTATTTGGCAAGAAACAACATCGCGATCAAAAATCCGACGAACGCGCCCATCACCGTTAACACGTCCCATCCCAGCTTGGTCAGGTCATCGCCGTTGCGTGGGACCAGAAAACGTTGCGAAGCCAAGACCAGAGAAGTCAGGACTAAACCAAATCCGCCAAGACCCGCGACGCCGAACCCGGGAATGACGAAGATCTCCAGGACGATGAAAGCGACTCCCAGAACGAACAGCGTTACCTCAAACCAGCCGGCCGTTCCGCCAAGGAAGCGGCTCCAAAAGAAAAGGCCGAAACAGAGAATCGAAGTAAGTCCGCCGATGCCCATTCCCGGGGCACTGAATTCGAACACCAACGCAATCATGCCAATAATCAGCAGCAGGATCGTGACTGGTCGCGAATTCAAGATGGTGATTGCCGTATCGGTCGCGGTGTAATCGAGTACTTGGATTGGCGTTTGAAGGTTGAGGTCAGTTGCCAATTCATCAAGGCTGTCAACGGTCTGATTTGCCATTCCGAGTTCGACGCAGCGTTTGCCGTTGGCGATGAAAAACATCTCTTTGCCAGCTTCGCGGATGTTGTTCCCGCGTTCCCATGCGTCCGTATCCGGCATCGAGTCCCATTCTTTGTCACTGATGTAGCGAACGGTACCGTCGTTTTTGTTGACGGCACGAAAGACGACCATGTCTTTGTCAGTCATCTTTTCCGCTAGCGTCGGCGAACGACCGTTTCGTTCTGCGGTATCGCGAGCCTTTTGTGCGACGACGCTTCGACCTTTGGCTTCGACATAACGCCAAGCACCGTCGCCGCCCATCTCGATCACACCGGCATCACCCATCCTCGCACTCGGGTCCATGTAAATTTTGTCGCAAGCGAGGGAAACGAGCGCAGCACCGCTGATGGCATCGTTGCGAATGTAGGCGACCGTTTCGACGTCTTTGGTCGCGAGGATCAAATCCATGATCTGAAAGGTGTAGTAAACCATTCCGCCTGGCGAGTTGATGTCCAGGATGATGACATCGACATCCATCTCGACCGCGCTTTTAAATTTGCGGATCAACTGCTCGCCACTGAGCGGATTGATATCGGTATGCAGCGGAATCACGACGGCGGAGCGTTTCGGTTCCTCCTGCGGTCCGTCGACTACCGGTTCGCGTTGGGCGGCTTCATCGGCATCAACGATCGGTGTTGAAGTCCAAGCGATGCCTGTCAGGGCAAGGCACAGCAACCAAGTCAGACACCGAAGCGATGTCCGTCGTACCGAGCGGCGTTGGTCAGACGAAGGTTGGTCAGCGAGATTGTGGGAAGGTGCATCGCGTAGTGGTGCTCGAAACATAAGGCAAAGCGAAACGCTGACGGGGAAGAGAGAAAAGAGTTGAACGCGGGCAACTTAAGTTTAGGGCGATCCCATTTTAGGTGGGGCCCAATTTAGTTCACGAGAGGGCGAGTGCAGTCTCGATGCTTCTAATAAGTCTGTCGGGAATGGCAGTGTCTCGCCCAATAAGGAGGTTTGGCAAAACTTAAACGTGAAAAACTGTGATGAAGACGCGGGCTCGGCGAAATGGCGGGAAAATGCCGCTTCGGAGGTTCAGGATCTGGCCGGCGTCGAGACCTATATTGTGGATCGATTTACCTCAGTGGGGCGCTTTTTGGCGTGATCCATGCCTTCCAGGTGATTTGTTCCCTGTGAGAGGTCGTGTATCGATCACCCGACAAGGCGCGAGCGGAGCAGCGATTCCCCGATGGGATGCGACAACACGTCATGCTGACGAGTCTGGCAAACAGGCTGGAGGTGTAAATCTACGCCCGGAAACAGTCCCTGAGGGGTGACGAAACGAAGCTTTCGTGGTAGAAGTGTTGGCTGCACGAGAACTGTTTTCTGGGGCGTGCGCAACTAGTATGATGTGGCGCGTGTCAAGGAATACAGCACGATGGCAAAGAAGGCCTTGTGAAAGGCCGTGACGCGAAGGCATTGCAGGAGCCCGTCCTTCGTGAACCTTGACTGGGTCATCGACATTGATCAGGTCAGGATCGGTAGTTGCTCAGAGGCGGTTGATTCCACTTGCTCACTGGGCTGACCGGGCGATGCGGTTTTGGGGACTGTGATGCAGACCCTTCAGCAGCGTTGTCTCGGGCGCGTTAGGTAGACATTGGTAGAAAGCGAAGGTGTGCCCCGGCGAATTGCCCCGCGTCACCTTCAAATGGTCCACTCGTTTGATTCACCTAGGGAGAATCTTTTTCATGACCAAATGCAAGTTGGAATACGTCTGGTTGGATGGTTATCAACCGACTCAAAGTCTGCGTAGCAAGACGAAAGTCGTCAGTGATTTCAGCGGAAATGTTGAAGACGCGCCGGTCTGGTCCTTCGATGGCTCCTCGACTGAGCAGGCTCCAGGCGGTTCGTCCGACTGCTTGCTCAAGCCAGTTCGCGTGATCCCCGATCCAGGTCGCATGGGCACCGGTTTCCTCGTCATGTGCGAAGTTCTGAACGCCGACGGGACCCCTCACCGTACCAACGGTCGTGCAACCATTGATGATGATGACGGCGATTTCTGGTTCGGTTTCGAGCAGGAATACACCCTGTGGAACCCCGACACCAACAAGCCACTCGGCTTCCCGATGGAAGGCTATCCCGGTCCTCAAGGTCCTTACTACTGCAGCGTCGGTACCGGCAAAGCAGTTGGACGCGAGATCGTTGAAGAGCACCTCGAGTTGTGCTTGCAAGCTGGCCTGAACGTCGAAGGCATCAACGCCGAAGTGATGATGGGCCAATGGGAATTCCAAATCTTCTCGAAGGGTGCGAAAGAAGCTGGCGACCAAATCTGGTTGGCTCGCTACTTGCTCGAACGTGTTGCCGAAGCTCACGGCCTGTCGATCAACTGGCACTGCAAGCCAGTCAAGGGCGACTGGAACGGAAGCGGCATGCACGCCAACTTCTCCAACGAAACGCTGCGTAACTGCGGCAGCCAAGAGACCTACGAAGCGATCTGCCAAGCCTTCGAGCCACGCATCAAAGAACACATCGATGTTTACGGTGCGGACAACGATCAGCGTTTGACCGGTCTTCACGAAACCCAATCGATCGACAAATTCAGCTACGGCGTTTCGGACCGTGGTGCATCGATCCGTATTCCAATCGGTACCGTCGAAAACGGTTGGAAAGGTTGGTTGGAAGACCGCCGTCCTGCGTCGAACGCAGACCCTTACATGGTTGCTAGCGCAATCATCGCGACTGTCAAACGCGCCGCGCTGCCTGCATAAGGTTGCCTCTGCGTCACCTGACTCGCTCAGCTGATTCGATAACCGGCGGTGAATTTCACCGCCGGTTATTTTTTGCCTCGATCGCCAGCAGTTTTGCGTCCAGTTTGGAGTCAAAGTCGCTAAACAACTGCATGACCTTTGGTTGATTCAAGCTCTGCTCGATCCTCTGGACGCTCGCCTCCACCGCCGGTTTGTCCTGTTGTTCCAGTGGCGCATCGGATTGTTGTGTGGCAATCGATTTTGCCATTTCGATCGCCGCATCGGACCAGCGCTCAATTCCGGATAATGCGTCACCAACGACCGCCCGCACGACACGGAAGTCCATCCTCGAAAACGCACTGTCAAATGCCTGACGAAGCGAGTTTCCGTCCACGGCAACTCCACCAGGCTGAGACGTTTTCTCCGCAAATCGCTGCACCGTCCGCCCCAACAACACACAACGAATCACTTCCAGTGGAACCCCACGAACCGAAGTCATCACGGCGACGATCTTTCGAACGGGAAACAGCAACAGCTTGATTGGGATCTTTGCAGCCATCGCCGCGGTCCCAGACAGGATCCCGCCCGGTTCGCTGTACATTGTTGAAAAATCGGTCCTCAGTTTAGAGCGGTCGATGCCAGACAACGCCGAAGTCACCACATGCTTTCGGCATTTCGATTTCACAAAGTCGTCTACAAAAGGAACAGGGATGAAGCGTGCCGCGGCGGCAACGACCCCTGACAAAATCCATTGGTGCATTTCGGGCACGAGCGTTGTTGACCGTTCTTTCTTCAACTCAGCCAACGCGCTCGCATCAATCACATCGGTTTCGCTCATCCCCGGTTCCACCCTGTTCAAATCGTTCCAAAACTCGCCTGATCGGCATTTCTGTGTGTCTTTTTGACAGGTTGTGCACACCATGTGCCAATCCGCTGTCAGTGCCGGCAAGGCGTCATGGCGGCCACATGAGCGAAAGCTATAATTCGCACGAGCCATCGACCTCACTATCCACGCTGAACGCCAAACCGACCCATGAACCGAATCAAGCTATTCTCTCGATCAAGCATTGCTGTGTTCACGCTATCGATCGTGATGACAAACGCAGGCAAGACGATTGCGGACGATTGGCCACAATGGCGCGGTGTAAATCGTGATGCAAAGATCGACGATCCAGCGATTGGCCGGCAATTGCCTGATGGCCAAATCCCGCGATCTTGGTCGACGCCGGTTGGGCCGGGGTACAGTGGTCCGACGATCGCAAATGGACGTGTCTACCTGACCGACCGTCAAGGCGAATCTCCAGACGCAATGGAACGAGTGCTGTGCTTCGATGCCAAAACCGGCAAACCGATCTGGGAGCATCGTGACCCCGTCGAGTATTCGATAGGCTACCAAGCGTCCGGGCCGCGCGCCTCTGTCACGATTCACGAAGGCCGAGCAATCGCGGTCGGTGCGATGGGCCGGATGAACTGCTTCGATGCTGAGTCTGGATCATTAGTCTGGACTCGTGACTTGCAAGCTGACTTTCAAATCGAGATGCCGATCTGGGGAATTACAGCCGCACCACTGGTGTATGACGACCTGATCATTCAGATGACCTCAGGCAAATCGGGTGCTTGTGTGGTCGCTTTGGATTTAGCGAGTGGGCAGGAACGTTGGCGTGCTTTGAATGAACGCGGCGGCTACAGCGCACCGATCATCATTCGCCAAGGCGACCAAGACGTCGTTGCCTGCTGGACTGGCGATAGCGTCAGTGGTCTTGATCCGTTGACCGGCAAAGTGTTTTGGGCAATCGAAATGAAGCCTCGCAATATGCCGATCGGGGTGCCGACGCCTGTCGTTCAAGATGACTTGCTGTTCGTGTCATCGTTCTATGACGGTTCGTTGTTGATACGGTTTGATCGTCAGCAACCGACCGCAAAAACTGAATGGCGGCGGATTGGGATTGATGAACGCAACACCGATGCGCTGCACGCGATGATCTCGAACCCGATCATCAAAGGTGAGCACATCTATGGCGCCGACAGCTATGGCGAACTGCGATGCCTGGATTTAAAAAACGGCGACCGAGTCTGGGAGGATCTTAGTGTCGTCCCCCAAGCACGTTGGGCAACCATTCACACGATCCGAAACGGTGATGACGAAATCATTTTAAATGATCAAGGCGAACTGTTAATCGTCACGCTCACACCTCAGGGGGTCGAAACTCATTCACGCTCACAATTGATCGCGCCGACGCTTCAGCAACTCAAGCGACGCGATGGTGTCGTTTGGTCGCATCCCGCGATCGCCGATGGGGTCATTTACGCTCGCAACGATGACGAGCTGATCGCCGCACCGCTACGTTGATCCCAAGTCACTGAATCGATCAATAGGTGACTTCGGTTCCGAAATAGGCCGAGATCCCGGGACGGTAAACGCCGCGTCCAGATCGATAGTCGATATGTTCTTGGTAGAACTTGTTGGTGAAGTTTTCGATACCCGCGGTGAACAGCCATTGGTTGATCGCGCGATACCCACGCACATCGTATGTCGTGAAGCCCGGTGTCGGTTGTTCTTCCAAGGTGCGCGCGACTCGTGACTGGTTGTCCACGACACGTGCCATCAGCTCGATGCCCCAGGTCGGCTTGGGATTGGGGTCTTCAAACACGATTCCGAGACGTGATTCCAGCGGGTTGATGCCTGGCAAAGCTTCTTTTTCGCTACCTCCTCGCGCACTCCGGTCAAGGTACGGTGACAGCCGCGATGGGGTGTTACGGGTTAGGTCAGTCCCCTCGGTATACGTCGCAGTTCCGAACAGTGTCAGGTAATCACACAGGCGTCGTTGACCGTACAGTTCCACGCCGCTGAGTACGGCCAGATCGGTGTTGGTAAACGCGGCGCCTTTTTGAAACCCGTCGGAAGTTCCAGGCGGATCGAGTAAGTCATAGGTGATAAAGTCTTCGATCCACGCGTAGTGACCTTGAACACCGAATCGATTCTTGCCCTCGCTGTAGCGAAGCGCCGCATCGAGTTGGTAAAGCTTTTCTTGTTTCAGTTTCGGGTCACCAAGCAAGAACGTGACGCCGCGTTGCAAGCTGCCAATGAACGACGCTTCTGCATACATCTCTGTCAGTGTCGGGGCGCGTGAAGCGAAACCCATTCCCAAATTGACGTCCCATTGGTTGTTCAATTGGTAGTCAGCGGTCAGGTAGGCGGCGCCAAGAAAGAACGCCTGCTCAAGGTCCGCTTGTTTAAGGTCCGACAACAAGATCGGAACGCCTTTGACATGATCGGCAGCATCGGCAAAGACTCCATCGACACGCCCACCCGCCGTCATCGAAAGCCGGTCCGTGATCTGTTCGACATCTTCAACGTAAAGGCCGACGTCGATCGAATGGCTACGCGGGATCGGGAAGTTGTTATCGTTGGGCGGGGCCAGTGGCTCGATGTCATTGAGCTGTTGGTTCAAGACGATCATGTCTGTCCCATAGGCGTACTGACCGTTCTGTGTCAGCAAGATGTTTTCCAAGCGATAGCCAGCGCTTAACGCGTCGACATCGGTGGTCGCCAAGCCATCCGCGCCACTTGGGGATTCAAGTTCGGTCAGTAGCGATGGGATTTGTTTTTTCTTTCCCGGACGGCTCGTGTCGCCTTCGAATCGAGTGCGGTTGTACCAAAACTCCGCGCTGAATTGGTCGGCGAAGAATGAAGGTGCAGTTCGTAACAAGGCGGGAGCCTTGTTACGAACTGCATGCAGGCTCCGCCTGCCCCAATCGCCTACAACGGCAACGCATTGCAATCGAACGGCCAAAGCCTTAACCCCAGCGAAACTCGTGACAAGGCTCCCGCCTTGTTACGAACTGCAATGCAGGCTCCGCCTGCCCCATCGCCACCACCGGCAAGGCATTGCTCCTAAACGGCTAGAGCCTGAACCCCAACAAAAACTCGTAACAAGGCTCCCGCCTTGTTACGAACTGCAATGCAGGCTCCGCCTGCCGCCATCACCACCACCGGCAAGGCATTGCTCCTGAACGGCCAAAGCCTGGCCCCCAAGTGAAAACTTAATTGCCGCTCGCGGTTTCTTCGATCCAAGCTGCGACTTGTTTTTCGAGGACTGGCAATGGAACCGAGCCTTCTTTTAAGACGCAATCATGGAAGGCTCGAACGTCGAAGCGATCGCCGAGTTCTTTTTCGGCACGCTCGCGTAGATCTCGGATAAACAGTTCGCCGACTTTGTAGGAAAGAGCTTGGCCGGGCCAGCCGATGTAGCGATCGACTTCGGCAACCACGTTGTGCTTCGACAACGCGGTGTTTTCGAGCATGTAGTTGATCGCTTGTTCGCGGGTCCAACCTTTCGCGTGGATCCCAGTGTCGACCACCAACCGACTCGCGCGCCACGCCTCCATGCTCAAACGCCCGAACTCTTGATAGGGGTCTTTGAAGAAGCCGAGTTCGGAACCTAATCGTTCGCAGTACAACGCCCAGCCTTCGATGAAGGCGGAAAAGTAACTCTGCTTGCGGATCGGGTGCAGGCCTTCGAGCTCTGCCTGGAGCGCCAATTGCAGGTGGTGCCCCGGAACGGCTTCATGCAGCGACAACGCCTCCAGCTGGTACAACGGTCGAGCAGACAGGTTATAGGTGTTGAGGTAATAGAAGCCGCCACGCGATCCGTCCGCTGCCGGTGGCCAGTAATATGCAGAAGTCGTTTGCGGTGCAACGTAATCAGGAACTTGGCGAATCCCGCACGGCGTCCGTGGCAGTTTGCCGAACAAGTTGGGCAGACGCCCGTCGGCTTGCTTGAGGATATACGCCGCCTCCTTCATCAACTCTTCAGGAGTCTTCGGATAGAACTGCTCGTCGGTGCGCAGAAACTCGATGAATTCGGCCAAGCTACCGTCAAAGTTGACTCGCGTCTTGACGGCTTCCATCTCTTGACGGATACGAGCGTTTTCTCGAACGCCGGTCTGATGCAGTTCCTCGGGTGTCATCGCGAGCGTGGTGAACTTGGTGACTTGGGATTGATAAAGTTCCATCCCGTTGGGCAATGCACGTGCGGCAATACTCCCGCTGCAACCCGGAACGTACTCGTCACGCAGGAAGCGTTCAAACTTTGCATAAGACGGAACGACACTCGTTTTGATCGCTTCCAAAATCGCCGGACGCAATTGTTCCCACTGCCCAGGAGCCAGCTTCTTGATCGACTCTTCTGAAATGTTGGTTAGAAACAACGACTGCTCCGGATCGTCGACAACGTGCGCTGCCGCTTGATCCGCGCTGTCACGCATGATAATCGCGGGCTGAACCATTCCCGCTTTTAGACCGCCACGCATCAGGTCGATTTGCTCATCAACAAATCTTGGAAACTCTCTTAAGCGGGCAATGTAGTTTCGAAAGTCATCCGGCGAATCGGGGTTCATCGTATGTGGAAGCTCAGGCAACCCGATATGAAACCCTTCACGATTATTGATCGGCATGAGATGCAAACCGAGTTGATAATCCGAACGCTCGCTCGACAGCTTTTGCTGCAGCAGTTCAGCGTCGATGCGATCAGCAGCTGGTAACTGATCGAAGTCAATCGAAGAAAGCTTATCGAGGAACTTTGAGCGTTCTTCATCACGCCGTTTGAAATCCTCAAGCGTATTGCTTGCCAACCGATCCTGACCGCGTGGGTCGCCGACATCGGTTGCCAGCATCGGGTATTCGCTCAGTTCAAATTCCCAGACCTCATCCATCAGTTCGCGAAGTTCAGGATTGCTAGGGCGCGCGATCACAGCAGGATTATCTGCTGCCGCAGCGGCCAGCCCCAAGGAACCGAGCAAGATCCCAACTAGGATCATTCGAAACATTCGCATCTTGAAAACTCGTTGATAAACAAGGACGTCGGGATGAGATCAACCCACCGGCACAGAAGCTCACTATAGCAAACACCACTTAACAAACAGATTTGATTGACTGAAGGTCGCATCCGACGCCGCAACACATGTCGTCATGGAGACAAACCCAACAACGGGACCAGTGGTGAAGGTGCACAGGAGTTCCAGTACCCGAAGCAAATTCTAAATTCCGCTTTCTTCTGACAGATTTTGCGTCACAAATCGAGAGTTTGTACGAGGACTGTGGATACCACTTCTCTACTCTGCTGCTCTTATCCCGTTGGGTGTCACCATGGGTATCCTTAAATCGACTCCGCCAGTTCCTGCAATCTTCCCTCCCCCAGGGCATGTTGGGGCCTACGCTGTGAAGGACGGTGACAACTGGTCCAACGTGGCATCTCGGGAGGCCGGACGGTCAGACCCTTGGGATTTAATCGAATTCAACTTCGGTACACGCGACCCCCGCGAGGTGAATTGGTATCTGGAAAGCTATCTGAATTGCTCCAAATCGAGCGACGGAAAGAACTACCAATTCTCAAGCGGTGACGGCGAGATTTACCTGCCGCCTGCTGACTGGGATCCCGCAATCGAAAAAGCGATGCAATTGACGGTGATTCGCGCGTTGACCAATTGGGCGACCAAAGCAATCAATTTCCAGCGTGGAAGCCACCGGGTAACGACACGAGAATTAATGGTGGTTGGTAACGCAATCATTGATGGGAAGATCCGAGTGTTGCAATCGAGTGCAATTTGCACTGGCCGTGCGGTTTACGACTCCGATCGCAATGTGATCGAGCTCGGACGCGGTGCGGGTCGCACAAACGCCAGCAAGGCGTTGATCATCCACGAGTGTGTTCATGCGTTGTTTGATCTGCGCTGTGACACCATGACTGTTGGTGCGTCCGAATCGATGGGGTACGTCGCCCAGTCGATTTTCATGGCACAACACACCGACAATCCGGAAGAACGGTTGCACGTCGACATTCCCGATAGTGGAACACCAGAAGAAGTCCGCAACGCGATCCGACGCGACGCCGTGTTTGAACAAGCGTGGAAAATTGCATTGCTTGTACTCGATCGCAAACCGATCCCACAAAGCGATTGGAACATGCTCAGCACCGCGGTCAGCTTGCACCCAAAGTATCGATCAGATGCTGGCAAGCCCGCGATCTTCGACGGAGTCTAAACGCGATGACTTCGGTGATTTGGAGTTCTGAATCGGGGCGTCAAGAGTTGCTGCAGTGGTACGACCACTTCGCAAAGAAAATCGCCGGGTCGCCAGAGAGCTTCCACGTGTCGACTCGATTCGGAGACAGCCATGTCATCATGGCTGGTGACAAAAACAACCCTCCACTGATCTGCTTGCACGCGATGCGAACCGGTGCCGCGATGTTGCTTTCGGAACTTGGCCCGCTACTCGATCATTATCGAATCATTACACCGGATCTGCCTGGCCAGTCGGTACGTGGCTTGGACAGGAAACTGTCATTATCGGATCAGTCATTCGCACATTGGCTGTTCGACATCATGGACCACTTCGAGCTTCCCTCGACTAACGTTTTCGGAGTCAGCTGGGGCGGCTTTGTCGCTCACCTTGCCGCAACAGATACGCCGAAGCGGATCGATCGCTTGGCGTTGCTTGTCCCCGCCGGTATCGCCAACGGTTCACATCTCAGTGGCTTGACGCAGATGTTAATCCCGATGATTCGCTACCGATTGTTCCCGAACAAACCCAACCTCATACGGCTGCTTTCGCCGATCATGTCGACCTTCGACGATGACTGGACTGGCTACGTCGCTTGCACGCTCAAGCATATGAAGTTCGATGCACGCATCCCGCCGCTGGCAAGTGATGGAATGCTGGAAAAGCTAACCATGCCAACGTTGGTCATTGCGGCAGAGGACGATATCTCGTTTCCGGGTGACGCTATCAATCACCGAATCAACAAGCTTGTCCCGCATGCGGAAACGGAGCTACTTACAGGATCGAAACACTGCCCGCCCACAACGCCAGAGTTCAGAACCTGGCTTTCCGGGCGACTGATACGATTCTTCGACGAAGGATGACTTGGTTGCTACTTCCTGTCAGTTGTTGGCGGCAACGCTTCGAGTTCGTCAATTCGCTTTTGGACGAACGCTTGATTGGCCTCACTAATGCGAGGCAATAATGCTTTCAGATACTGAGAATCATCGAGGCTGCCGAAGCTTTGAATGAGATGGTCGGTTTGTTTGTAAAGTGCGTTGCCTTGTTTACGAATTTCTTCAACCCGGGCAATCGATTCGATCGAACGTAAACGATCGGGTGAGGTTTGTTCGATCAAGATCGCGAACTTGTCGAGATTCTCATTCAAGCTTCGGAAGGCCTGCTGGCGTATGGAAAAACTGCCACTTTCCATGTCGGACAAAAGTCTCTCAAACTCCTGCCGTGCAGCTTCGTTATCGGTCTTGAGCCATTCGATCACGCGTGAAACGACCAATGGATCGAAGCGGCCTGGCGGCGGACGGATCCCGATCGACTTGAGGAACGGGAACAATTGCCCGTCGACCTTCTCTGGATGCTCGCGATACAAGTCGGCAAATGATTTTGCTTTGTACTCCTGGACATCATCGGCGACCGAGACCCAACGACAATCGCCTTCGGCAGACTGCTCAAATTGAAAGTTAACTTCACCAACTTGGCGAATTAGCAAGGTGCCGTCATCGTGCGTCTTGAAGTGCAAGATATCTTGAGTTGGCGTTCTAAGTTCACGCACGAACAAGTCCAGTGACGTTTCGCTCGAACTCATCGAAGCTTCGATTTCACGTCCGACAAAACGCAGTGATTGTGTCTCGTTGGAGACACTAACGGTGGCCTGTGTCTTCTGTTCATACGCCGTTGCCTGATGTTTGAAGTTTAAAAAGAGCAACGAAGAATGGTTGTATCGAAAGATTCGATCTCGGAGATACTTGAAGGATCGATCCTCGTACTCGATGTCGACACCACGGTCTGCGAGTTCCGCGATTAGATCCTTTTCGATCTGATCAAGCGTTTGGTGAGCGAACGGTTCTTTCCAATGGTCACGATCAAGTAAAAGGTGGCCGTCGTTCCAACGAAGTTGCAGCAAACATCCCAAAGGTTGGCTTAACTTTTGAATCGAGATGGCAAGTTGCGGGTCGTCCGGATCAGCTGACCGAGATTGGTGAGGACGATCGAAATAGAAATCGACCATATAGCGACGCATGCTTCTTTCGGTATTCAGCTTTGTCGATCGATGCATCAGCTCCCGATATCGTTTCGACAATGCGGGATCCCTCATCGCCTCACGGTGCTCCCGGATGGCGGTGTTCATTTGCTGAAGTGTCCCGCGATAGTCTGCCTCCTTCAGTAGTGCTTGGGACGCAATGTTATGGAGGTACCATCTCGAAATGGCCAAGACGTTCATGCGGTCGACCAACTCGCGATGGGACTCGGACAGATGCGAGTAATCACGGTCGCCCTGGTCACCCGCCAACTCTGACAACGTTCGATATTCCCGCTGAAGTTCGTTGTAATAATCCTCGACGATTGGCGATCCGAAGCCGATCTTTTCCTCAAGTTCGTCGAGATCCTTTTCGATGCCATCGAGCAGCTCCGAAAAATTTTCCTCCGGCGTCTTTTCGTTCGCCGCTGGCTGATCCGCCGGAGCCTCTTGTGCTACGACCAGATTGCGGGCTGACAAGATCACCGCAAGCGCGAAAGCGAACCGCAACAGCATCGGAAGCGTGGAGATGGAACGAGACATCGCTAGCCCACGGGCGAAGGAGAATGATCGAAAAGAGCCGAACGGATCAAGGGTAAGGGCGTGGGGGGCGAGGTGCAATTGAATTAGCTGGAATTTGCACTCCAAGGTTCGCAGCAACGAAGCATCCTGCGGTTAGTCACCTGGGCGTTCACCACGCACCAATGGTAAACTTTGGCGATGGATGCTCTGCCCCCAAACCTGATTGGCTGAATCGAGTCGCCGTGATCGGCGTCGGACTGCTTGGCGGCAGCGTCGGGCTTTCGCTACGACGCTGTGGCGTAAAAGTCACCGGATACAGTCGCCGTGAATCGACCTGCAAAACCGCCATCGAATGCGGCGCGGTCGATGAAGGTTTCACGGAATTGAGCAAGGCCTGCGAAGGTTGTGATGTCGCCGTGATCTGTTCTCCGGTCGACAAGATTGCGTCGCTTGCCGCAGAAGCGAGTGCAGCACTTCCTGACCAAGCGTTGATCACCGATGTGGGCAGTACGAAAGGGCTGATCGTTGACGAGGTCAACGCATTGGTCCCAACCGTGCGTGCGCAGTTTGTTGCCGCACATCCGATTGCCGGATCTGAAAAAACCGGCGTTGAAAATGCGATCGCTGACCTGTTTGATGACAAGTGCGTGATCCTGACGCCAACCGATCAGACACCACCGGCACAACTGGATCGTGCCAAGCAGTTCTGGGCCCTGACAGGCGGCAACATCACGTTGATGACACCTGCCGAACATGACCAGCGACTCGCCGCGGTCAGCCACGTGCCGCATTTGGTCTCGTCGTTGTTGGCCGCATTCCCCGACGAACCGGCACTGCCATTGGTGGGCAGCGGCTGGAAAGACATGACGCGTGTGGCTGCAGGCGATCCGGCGATGTGGACTGCGATTTGTGATCACAATCGCGGGGCGATCATCAATCAACTCGATCACTTCATTGACGAACTCAAATCGCTTAAATCACTCCTTGCCGCCGAAGACTCCGGCGCGCTCTTACGCTGGTTAGAGCACGCCAAGGCGCGAAAAGATTCGACGCTGTAGTTCGACGAGTCCCGTGATCACAAGTCCGCGGCCAACTTTGTCAGTGCGTTGTCACAGTCACGCACAAGATGCCGCGCTCGCCAGCCGGCCTGCTGAGCCGCTTCAACATCGCCACCATATGTATCGCCGATCATCAATAAGCGAGCGGTGTCGGTCGCTTGCAACTGGTCTGCCGCACGGTGATAGAACTGCAGATTTGGTTTGCTGAATCCAAGCTTGCTACTGATGAGAATTTCGTCGATTGACGGCGACAGGCCCAAGGCTTCGACGATGGGCGGAAGCCGCTCATCAAAATTTGACGCGATCGCAACTTGGTATCCTTTTTGCTTCAAACGCTGAACCGTCGGCAGAACGTCATCGAACAGCGCCCAAGCGGCAGGTTCGGCAAAGCATTGCCACAGCGATTGAAAGGTTTCGTCAAACCGATCCTCTGCAATTTCTGGCAGCGTGTCCGCAACAATTCGCCGCCAGCGATTCAGCTCAGTCGCGTCATCGGTCGGCAAGTTCGAATTTTCGCCCAAGAAATGCGTCACCATGGCGGCTTTCAGACGGTGTCGGATTTCGGCAATGTCGACTTGAATGCCTAGGCGTGACCCAAACTGGTGGTACACGGCTGCCGCGTCGGGTTCAGGCCGCATCAGAGTGCCGGTCGAATCAAAAACGATCCAGTCAAATGGAAGCATGGTGATGTTTGATTGTTGGACGATGGATCTGCGGCAGTAGTCTGTACTGTTGGGGCGATCTGTTCAATGCGTTCCAACACAGCGTTTATCCCGCACTGTGTTCCTCCCGACACACCGTTCACTTCGAGTCTTCTTCAAGCGAAAACGAATGATCTCGCGATGCCCCTTGTCACCTGCTTGCCACTGGAGGAAGGTGTAGGCAATGGACATCAGTGACAAGCAAAGCGAAACCTCGGTCGACATGGCGGTCGCGACCGCCGATCCCCCTGCGGACCCGGCTCCCCCCGCCAAGCCGATCGTCGTTGACGACCTGTCTCCCTGGGCCCCAATGCGCCAGCCGGTCTATCGATCGTTTTGGATCGCATCCCTCGTTTCCAACCTCGGCACCTGGATGCACGAAATCGGGGCCGGTTGGCTGATGACGGATCTGGACGCCTCGCCTCAGATGGTTTCGATGGTACGAACCGCGATGGCGACGCCAATTGTTTTGTTAGCAATTCCCGCAGGCGTACTGGCCGATCGAATCGACCGCCGCAAGCTGCTGCTCGTGACGCAGTTCATCCTGCTGTTGTCGACCGGATCGCTAGCGGTGTTAGCCGCCACTGGCGTGGTAACCAGTTGGTTGCTGCTGGGACTGACATTCGTGATCGGCTTGGGACTAACACTGCACGTCCCGACTTGGCAGGCGTCGATTCCAGAGTTGGTCGAACGCAAACAGCTTTCTCGCGCGATCGCACTTGGCAGTTTGAATTTCAATTTGGCCCGTGCAGTCGGGCCGGCACTCGCGGGAGCCTTGGTGGCGATCACCGGGTCATGGATCGCGTTCTCGGTCAACGCGTTTTCGTTTGCCGGTGTCATTGTCGTGCTGCTGATGTGGAAACGAAATCGCAGCGAGTCGTCCCGAGGACTTTCGTTCCGGAAGTCGCTTTACCAGGGCATCCGCTATGTCTATCGAACGGATGACATGCGGCATGTACTGTTTCGCGTCATGCTGTTTATCATTCCCGCCAGCGCCTTGTGGGGCTTGCTGCCACTGGTTGCCCGCGAACGGCTGCACTGGGACGCGGACGGCTTTGGCCTCCTGGTCACCTGCTTTGGTGCTGGCGCCGTGATTGCGGCAAGATTTCTTCACCGACTGCATCACCGTGTCGGCAACAACACAACGATCGCGTTTGCGATGGTGCTGATGGGCGTCGGCCTATGCGTGATGGGAACCAGCAGCCAAGGCTGGGTGGCAGTGATCTCGATGTTGATCATGGGGTTCGGCTGGATGATGACGCTGACAACATTGAACACCGCGGCGCAAACGATTTTGCCAGGTCGGATGAGAGCTCGCGGGATGAGTTTCTACCTCACATCGCTGGCGCTTTCGATGTCCTCCGGTTCGCTGCTTTGGGGATATGTTGCCGAATTCGATTGGGTCGGCGTGGGCGGCGCACAAAAAATCGCGGGGCTCACATTGCTGTGCACCGCCGCGATCGGAATGCTCTTTCGTGTCACCGAGAAGACTCGGCATTAGCGACTAAGCAAACATGTAGCCTTCTTCGCCGTGATCGGTGATGTCCAGACCACGTTGCTCGTTTTCGGCGGGCACTCGCAAGCCGATCACGATGTCGATGATCTTCAGCAGGATCAAGCTACCGACCGCCGCGAAGATGAACGTGACCAGCACGGCGACAACCTGCTTGATCAACAAGGTCGGGCTGCCCGATTCGATCAGTCCCAACGGCTGGCCGTCGGCAACGTTCCACGCCACGCGGGTTGCAAAGACGCCGGTCAAAATCGCGCCGACAGTTCCGCCGACACCGTGAACACCAAAGGCGTCAAGCGCGTCGTCGTATTTCAGCGTGTGCTTCAGCTTGCTGCATGCCCAGTAACAGACCACACCAGCGATCGCGCCCATGATCAGTGCGGGCATTGGCTGAACAAAGCCAGCGGCCGGGGTGATACAAACCAAACCGGCAACAGCGCCAGAGCTGGCACCCAAGACGGTTGGTTTTCCGAGTACGATCCATTCAGTCATCGCCCAGGCGACGGCACCGGCCGCCGCAGAGAAGTGCGTGGTGGCGAATGCGCTGGAAGTCAAACCGTCGATCGCGAGTTCACTGCCGGCATTGAATCCAAACCAACCCACCCACAACATCGCCGCACCGAGCGCGGTGTAGGTCAGGTTGTGTGGCTGCATCGGTTCGTTGGGGTAACCCATTCGTGGGCCGACCAAGATTGCCGCCACCAGAGCGGAAACACCGCTGGAGATGTGGACGACGGTTCCGCCAGCAAAGTCGAGTGCACCGGCCATCCCGCCGAACAATGCCTTTTCACCGGCGAAGTACGACAAGGGTCCTTCCGCCCAAACCCAGTGGCAGAGCGGGCAATAAATGAACGTGCCCCACAGGATCGAATACACGACCATGGCGCTAAACTTCATTCGTTCGGCAAACGCACCACAGATCAGGGCTGGGGTGATGATAAAGAACATGCCTTGGAACAACATGTGTGTCAGGCGAGGCATCTGGCCAGCCATCGGTGTCACGGGCGCATTCAGGCTCTCGTCCCATTGCCGAGCGACACCGTTCATGAACAGGTAATCGGCGTTGCCGATCCAGCTGCCAGGTGCGGTCGGTCCGAAGGCCAGCGAGTAACCGTAGACCGCCCAAATCACCGTCATCAGTCCCATCAAGAACACGCACTGCATCATCACGCTGAGCACGTTCTTGCGACGGACCAAGCCGCCGTAGAACATCGCCAGCCCAGGCGCGGTCATGAACAGCACCAGTGCACAGCACAGCAGCATCCACGAGTTGTGAGCACCAAGCGGAGAATTGGCAATCTCGTCGTCCGTCAGTCCGGCCGGTTCGCCAGCAGCCGCTTCACCGGTCGCGGCATCGCTGCCTTCAGAGGCAGACGGCACTTGAGTTTCATCGGCGGTCAATTCGGCGGCGGTTTCAGTCGATGTCGGTGCGGCAGCGTCTTGCGCGACGACAGATCCAACAGGGCCAAACGTTAACAACGTCAACAGCAACGTGGCCAACCACACCGCTGTGCGTTGACATGTCCAGTGCTTCACAACAGTCACCTCGTAGGGGAAAAGTCTTAAAAGAACTTTGAGGGCGCCGGAACAATTGGGATGCGATTCGTTTCGATCAATCCGACCGCCTTCCCGAGCTCACAAGCCAATCCATTTCAAAGACTTGCGATCGGGACTCGGACCGACAAAAAAGGGGAGTTCGCGGGTGTCCGGCGTCTGGGGAGTAAGTGTGCGGGGGGAGGCCGCAACACTGAATAAGATAAGCGGAATTGCCGTTTTTCGCTATGACATCAACCTGCGAGCAAACCGCGAGAACTGCACAGGAGACGCCCCGAAACGGATGCGGTTGAAATCGGCAAGCGGAGGCAGATCGCCGCGGCGCGCAAAAAAGAAACGCAGGTGGGAATAAACACCTGCGTTTCAAAAATAACTGGTAGACTGACAAGCAATCGCAAGTCCGATGAGCCTTCGAGCGATGTCGCACACGAATCCGTGCTTGAGTAGGCGACAAAAAAATAATATCTCTCAGGTGCAGTGATCCTATATCGCCCCAAAGAGTGCCGCAAGGCCAAATAAACGACCAATGAACGGTAAGACGAGATTTTGCCCCCCAGATCTCCTTCGCCTGGGGGACCGAATCGCGGTTCTGCCAGTGATCCATGGCAGCGGGCAGTTCTCCCAGATGGTCCGCCGCTGGATGCTGGAACAAGATTTTGATTGTGTCGCGGTGCCTTTGCCCGAGTCCTTTCGCGAGCCGGTGGAGTCTGCGATCCTGGAACTGCCGCGGCCTTCAATCGTCATCCAACCGCCTTCGCCCAAGTTCACGACGTTCGAAGAGTCGTATAGCTCGAGCACAGCAGAAGAAGACGAATCGCTTGAACTTGACGATGGCCCGGCGAGTTACGTCCCGATTGACCCCTGCCAACCGGTCATCATGGCGATCCGCGCAGCGATGGGCGAACACATCGCTCGCGCCTATGTCGACTTAGAAACAGACCCGTTTCTGCCGTTCTCTTCCATCATGCCGGACCCGTTTGCCGTTCGCCAGGTTTCTGCCGAACGGTTCGCCGCCGCTGTTCTGCCAAGCTTGCCGCGTCCGGCCGATCGCCAGACCCGGGCACGGATCCAGCACATGGCATCACGCCTCGCCGATCTGGAACAGCGATTCGAACGGATCCTTTACGTCACCAACGTGCTTCACTGGCCCTGGGTCCGCGAGGCTTATACCGAACGATTCTCTCGCACCTCACCGCGAAACGAGATTTCAGAACCGACCGAAAACCACAACACGATATCGTTCAAACTCCCGTCCGCTACGCGATCGATCCGCGAACTCTGATGTTCCTGTTTGGCGAACTGCCTTACATCACCGGGCTGTATGAACGGGCTCGCCGCGAACTGGACAACGACGAAGATGTGCAAATCGATGGCGTCAAAGAACTGCTGATCGCGGCAAGACAGAGCTATCGTGACGAGCTAAAGCAATTCGCCCGCCGTATCACACCGCTGCACCTCTCGAAGTGCTTGCAGTACATCCGCAACCTCTCACTGATGTCGCGACGGATGACGCCGGATCTGATCACAATCGTGATGGCCGCTAAACAAATCATGGGCGACCAATACGCACTGCATGTCGCACAGCTTGCCAACGAATACTCGTACGCATCCGAGCATGCCGCCAGCCGAGAGTGGGACGATGTGCCCGAAGTCAAACTGGGAATCGACCAAGCCAGACTGCCCGATGGCGAGGTCCACTCGATGGTCAATCGCTTGCCCGGACCGCCACTCAGCTGGCGAACCCTGGAACTCAAACGCAACCCATCACTGCCCGAAAAACACCGCTGGAAATACCAGTGGAACCCGCACTCGCAATGCAGCTACACACCCGAGGACGAACGCATCGAAAACTTTCGAACGCGAGTCTTCGATCGTGCGAAAGCGATCATCGGCAATGATTTGGCACGCACCGAAAAGTTCACCACCAGCGTGAAGGACGGCATCGATATTCGCGACACACTTCGCCATTGGTATGACAAAGACATCTACGTCAAAGTCATCCCGCCAAGCCGTGGCACACTGGACGCTTGCGTGATGCTGTTCGATTCACCATCGGATCCACGTGACTATCCTTGGCGAACAACTTGGTTCGCCGAGCATAAGGACGAATCGACGCTGGCGTTTTACGCGACGAACTTTGGCGAAGAAATGGTCGGCCCCGGAATCGGGCTGGCACGTTATGGCGGGGCATTGTTCCTGTACCCTCCGATCTGGATTCCAGAGATCTGGAGTGATCCAAGACTCGACTTTACCGAGACGTTGGAGGAACGCTTGATTGCGGCAGCATGCCTGCACAGCCGCGGACGCCAAATCGCAATGCTCAGCACCCTGCCGCCCGGTGGAGGCTGGCGACGACTCGCCCGCCGCCACAAAAAGACTTTGGTCCACGTTCCACTCAGTTCGTTTAGCGACGAACAAGTTCAGCAACTTCGCATGGTCCACGTCTTAAACGGGCGAGAAGTCCGTTCCTATGCCGAGGAATTCATTCGCCGCGTTTGATTTGACCGTAGACCGGTGGCTGCCAATCGGCAGGCACGCGTCCCTGAGGACGCACACCATAGGCATCCTCAGGAATGGGGTGATCTTCGAAGGTACCTAGCGGCAACGCATCGGGCAGATGCGTCATTTGAAAATCCTTGTACTGGATCTTCATCGCCGGCCCGACATGAACCTGGACTGCGAAGACGCCTTCGAGTGAACGGCCCTGCTCGTCAAAGTCCCAAAGATCAGCGGTTTGATGACCGTCGATCCAGTGCTGGTGATGATTGCCTTCGACAAGCACCCGAAATTCGTGCCAGCGGTCCGGTTCGAATTCCTTTACCGGCATCTTCCCCACCACCCAGCTTCGACCTTGCGGATCGATGATGACGCGTTCGCCGGTATGAGCCAAGATTCTGCGTCCACGTTCTTCGTAGAGCATCCCGTTGTACTGCGGAACATTAGCGACGACGTCGCACTGGTAGCCGCTCACAATGTCCAAGTCGATCTCCGGTCGTGAGGCACCACGATACTGAATCCCACTGTTGCCTCCGGCTGTCACCTTGACCTGAACTTTCAAGTCAAAGTTTCGCACCGTCGAACCCTTCCAAGACAAAAAGCGGTTCATCTTCAACGTGCCGTCCGCCGTTCCTGTCAGCGCACCGTCTTGAACCGACCAATACTCGCGATTTCCATCCCAACCACGCAACGACTTGCCATCGAAAAGCGGCCCCGCGTTTGCCGCCGATGCTTCGGGATGCCGATCGGTTGACTTCTGAAACGGCCCTTCTAGCGGATCGAGTGGACCGCCCAGTTCAGCGACCTTCGCATCCGTCCGCTCACGCATCGACCGCAGCGTTTCGGCATACTTCGGATCGGACGCGACATTGATCAGCTCGTCGGGATCGTTTTGCAAGTCATGCAAAAACTCGTAATTGCCTTCGTCTAGATAGCGAACATATTTGAACTCGTTATTGCGAAGTCCTTCAAATGCGGCGATACGATTCCGAACCGCGAAGTGCTCGTGAAAGGATTCGCTGCGCCAGTTCGATGGCGTTTCTGAGCTCACGATCGGCTGCAAGCTCTCACCTTGGAAACGCTTCGGCTGTTCGACTCCCGCCCAATCCAAAAAGGTTGCAGGCAGATCGACGTTCAGCGCGATCGCGTCGGAGACCTTGCCACGCTCTGACTTGTCGACACGCGGGTCATAGACGATCAATGGAACTCGCAATGACTCTTCGAAATGCGACCACTTCCCTGCTAATCCTCGATTACCCATGTGGTAACCGTTATCGGCCGAGTAAACGATGATCGTGTTGTCGGCGAGGCCGCGTTCATCGAGTACGCTCAACAATCGTGCGATCGCGTTGTCGATTCCAGTGACCATGCGATAGTACGCTCTCATGTTGGCCTGGTATTTTTCGTCTGTATTCCAACGCCAAAAGTATCGCTCGCGATTGATCGCAGTCGCAATAAACTCCGGCAGCGAATCAAAGATTGCCGGGTCAGACAAACGCGGCTCGGCAATCTGCAAGTCGTCGTACATGCCGTTAGTCGATTCGGGCCAGGGGAACTGGCCGATCCCGGGTCGCCGATCGCTGTCCTCGGCATGACAAGCGTTGAACCACAAATTCAACGCGAACGGTTGGTCGGTCGGTTGCGACTGCAAAAACTCGATCCCACGATCGACGATCAAGTCAGTCTCATGACGCAAGCTGCCGTCGGGCAGTCGTTTGTAGAACGGGTTGCGTCCGATCGCTTCAAAATCGTCAAAGTGCTCGGCCGGCTTGTACCCCGCTGGCATCTTGGCGTGCCATTTACCGAAATAACCCGTTCGATAGTTCGCCTTGCGAAGCAAATCTGAATACAGCTCTGCCACAGCGTCTGGTCGCGCCGTTTCCGGGCTGCTTGGTGTTCCGTAGCTTCGCCCATACAGCCCAGACAGAATCGTCGTGCGACTGACCCAGCAGATGGAGTGGCTGACAAACATGTTTTCGAATCGGGTGCCGTTGGCAGCCAGTCGATCGATCGTTGGCGTTTGCACGACCGAGTTGCCATAACAGCCCAGCGTACTGGTCGTTTGATCGTCGGCAAAAAAGAAAACGATATTGGGGCGGTCATCTGCATGTGCTGTGCGCAATCCGGCAACAACACAAAGCAAGGCGAAGCAAGCGTATTTCATAAGACGTCGCGGTGGGGCAGGAGGGAAGGAACCGCATTGTAGCTAACCGCTCCCCAGCCGTGCCGGACATTACACCGCTTGTCGCTTTTGAAATCGCAACACACTTAAAAAAAGGATCAATGTTCCGCACACCAGTAATCCGAACACCGAGGGAATCAGATCTGCCCAATCAGCCCCCCGCAGCACGATGCCTCGCAATATGTCGATGAAATAAGTCACCGGGATCCCAAACGTCGCCAGGTAAATCGGCAGCGGCATCTCGCTTCTTGGAAACATAAACCCGGACAACAAAACCGATGGCAGCATCACAATGAATGCCAATTGGATCGCTTCGAGCTGCGTCTTGGCGATCGTCGATACCAACAAACCCAAGCTAAGCGAACAGATCATGAACATCATCGAGAATATCAGCAGCAGCGTTAAACTGCCGTTGATCGGTACGCCAAACCCATAAACCATCACCGTCAGTACCAACAATAGTTCGGCAAATCCGACCGCGGCATAGGGAAGCAGCTTGCCAAGCAACAGTCCACCGCGGCTGACCGGTGTGACAAACAGTTGCTCGAGCGTTCCTTGCTCACGCTCGCGGACGATTGCAAACGAAGTCAAAAACAATGTGACCAGCTGCAAGATGATTCCGACCAGTCCGGGCACAAAGAAGTGCGAACTTTCGAGGTCTGGGTTGTAAAGGATCCGTGAACGCACCTCGAGCGGCATTGCGGCGTGTCCCGAGCGGTCCCGCGACGGCGCGACCTGCAACGCTTCGGCGCGTGTCCGCGCCATCTCGATCGCGGACGTAATGCCCAGCAACTGCGCCGTGTTCATCGCAGTCGTCGCGACCTGCGAATCGCTGCCATCGATTAAGACCTGGACTTGAACCTGCTCGCCACGAAGCAGTCGCTCGGAATAGAACGGCGGGATTCGAAGCCCAACTTTCGCGTTGCCCGATGTCAGCGCACGCTCGAACGATTCGGTGTCGTTGACCTGTTGTTCCAAGCGAAACTTGCGTGTGTTCAAGAACGCTGAAACCAAACGCCGCGACTGCTGATGTTGATCCATGTCGAACAACACCATCGGGATGTTTTCGATCTGCGTATCGATGGCATAGCCAAAGATGATCGTCTGCATCACCGGAACGACAAACATAAAAAACAGCGTCGTTGGCTGGCGGCGGATATGAAAGAACTCTTTCACCAAGATCGCCCACCAGCCTCGGATCATGCTCGCACCAGTCGCCGGTTGACGGGCCGCCGGTTGACGGGCGCTGGATACCTGATGCCCAGCCTCCGATTCCGCGTCAGTTCGTGACGTTGCGGAGTTGAATTCGGAGGCATCCGAACCATCGGATTCGTTGTCCAGTCGTTGCCGTTCGGCGTCTTGTGTCAGCGTGACGAAGACGTCTTCGAGTGACGGCGTGATCGGCCGAACATCGATTTGATCATCGGGCGAATTCAAGAGCGACCGCAACTGCGAAGGATTTACCGTTTCGTCGACCAAGGCGTGGATCGTTTCACCAAACAAGGTCGCGTCGTGAACGGATTCGTCATCACGAAGTTGGTGCAGTTTTTCGGCCGGAGCGGGAACGCGAATCTCAACGCGTTTCGTACCTTCCGGGGTGACGTGTGGAAGCGATTTCAATTCGTCTGGCTTGCCCAGCACCAACAGCTTCGACAAGTAGATGTACCCGACATCGCTGCAGCGTTCGGCTTCATCCATATAGTGCGTCGTGACGAATAACGTGACACCGCGTCCGGAAAGCTCGAAGAGCAGATCCCATAGCTGACGCCTTGCGACAGGATCAATCCCCGCCGTCGGCTCGTCGAGAAACAACACGTCGGGCTGATGGATCAACGCACAAGCAAGTGCCAACCGTCGCTGCCAACCACCGGAAAGCGTCCCGGCAAGTTTTTGCGTTTGGCTCTCCAACGAAGTCAGCTCCAGCACGGCCGCCCGACGCTGGTCAAGCTCGTCGTTTTCGAGCCCGTAGATACGACCATAAAAGTCGATATTTTCTTGAACCGACAAGTCCGCGTACAAACTGAAATGCTGGGACATATATCCCACACGGCTCTTGATCCGTTCGGCGTCGTTAATCGCGTTGTAGCCAAGCACTGTCGCCGTACCAGAAGACGGTGGCAACACACCCAGTAACATCCGAATGATCGTCGACTTGCCGCTGCCGTTTGGCCCCAGCAATCCAAAGATCGCACCGCGACGAACATCAAAGCTGACTCCATCGACGGCGACAAGATCTCCAAAGGATCGCGATAGCCCGCTGACTTGGATTACCGAATCGGTCATTTGGCATCACCGATCGAATCAAGCCAGACGTCCGCAGACATTCCGGGCCGCAGCGAGTCAGCTGCCTTCTCTAAAGCGACCTTAATCCGAAAGACCAACTTCCCGCGTTCTTCCGGTGTCTGCACATTGTTCGGCGTAAACTCAGCCTGCCTTGCGATGAACGACACCGTACCGGTCAACTCGGTTTCCGGGGCACCATCAACGGTCACTCGCAATTTTTGCCCGACCGAAAGTGCGACACGGTTCTGCGGGACATAGGCTCGCACCCACAGGTGTTCATGATCCATGATCGATAGCACGGGTGCGCCGGCGGCAACCATATCACCAGGCTGCAAGTCGAGTGAGTCGATTGTTCCGGAAAGCGGGCTGTGAATCGTCAGCTCGGCCTTTTGTTGGCCGATCGCATCCAAGGCCGCCTTTGCCGCATCACGCGATGCTTTTGCCTGCTCAATCTCCTCTTCACGGTAGCCGTTGGCTTTCAGTTGCCAGGCTTGCTCGGCTTCCTCCAATGCGGCTTCGGCCGCCCGGATGTCTTCGTCCCGAGTGCCAAGCTGCATCAATTGCAATTCGTTCTCGCGCACGTCAAGCGTTGCCGCGGCACTTTCGAATGCCTGTTGGCTACGGTCGAGTTCATCGGCGGAAACGGCGTTGTTTCTTGCCAATGTTTGCTGCCGCTCGTAAAGCTGCTCGGCAAGCTGTGTCTCCGCTTTGGCTGCGGTCAGGCGAGCTTCCGCGGCTTTGATTTCTTGAGGGCGAGGGCCGGCTTTTAACAAATCCAATTGCGCCTTTAGCTGATCCCGGTGCGCCTTCGCTTGAGCGATTTCCTCGGGTCGAAAGCCACGTGCCAAGCGTTGATAGTCGACTTCGCGGGCCGCCAACGTCAGAGCCGCTTGCCGCTCCAACTCCAACAAGTCGTACGGCTCAAGCACTACCAGCGATTGCCCCGCTTCGACCGATTGCCCTTCGTCGACCAACACCTTTGCGACCCGACCACCGATACGCGAGCCGAGACGGATTTCGTCGGCTTCGATAAACCCCGAAACCCTGTTGGGCGGAGTGCGAACTTGGCTGTAGATCAACATCCCGGCCAGAATTAGCACGGCAAACGGGATCAAAATTACCCGAGGATTCATGGTGCTCCGTCCAGAGTGACGCGGTTTAGTTTCGCACTTCCTCCAACGTTAAGGAAAACGCATATTGATGGGAAGCACGCCTGTCACAAACAACGGCGGGGTGCAACGATTCGCCACCGGCACCGAACAGCAGCCGAAAAGAAACGAGGCTGCAAAAACCAAAACCTTGCGCAACGAAGGTGGAACGTTTACGCCATCAAATGGTCACAAAGTGATCAGATGATCCCTATCGCACACCCATTTGCCATCAACAGATTGAGGCGTTTAAAAAAGAAGTTGATGGCAGGTTAAAATTTACAGGAAAGTTTCGAAATCACTGTTCCAATGCCATCAGATTCCGTATAGCTTTTCGCTCTCACGTAAGACCCTTTGGACTCTTACGTGCGAACGGGGTTGGGGGCGATTTGGACACTCACGCACATCTGTTGCCCCATGTTCCGTGCGAGAGATAGCGCCCCCAACCCACTCGTTTCGCAGGTCATTGTATTTCAGGGTGAGGATAGGAAACCCCTGAAACGCTATACATGTTGAAGGAGCGAGAAATTACGGCACCGATCACTTTTGATCAATGGCAAATGCGAAGATAAGCGGTGTGGCGGGATAAGATTCGCGAAGGCTATCACCAATTCTCGGCAACGGTCGAAGCAGTTGAACACTCTATTGTTCACTGGTTTGAAGGCGACCGATCTACACCTTTAGACCTGAATGAATTTACAGTTCCGGTCATCATCAAAAGTAAGAATCGGACCATCACGTGCCTTAATGCTTCTTACCGCGATTTCTTCTTACATTGCGATGAGCTACCACTAGGTAAAAGCAGCGATGCGATCGTGGATGAATCAAGCATCGATCTGTCCCGGCAAAGCGATGCTCTTCTTCAACAGGGCTTCCTAAAAATTCAGTTCGAATATTTTACGACAGGCCGAAATGGCATTCGTTACTTGGTACGCGCCAACAAAACAAGCCTCGCGAACTTTAGTTATGAACCGTTCTGGATCTTATTAATTGCCGTCCCGACCAGATTGGACGCAGAAGACTTCGACTTAAAATACGACATCGCGAAACAGTTCTTAATCTATAAACAACTCGAAGCGACACAGAAGAGAATCTGCATCCTGAGTGCGCTCGGAGAAACCACTCGCGCGATTGCGCAGCAACTTGGCGTATCCACGAAAACGGTGGAAAAATATCGCCAACGGATTCTCGATGAACTCGGCCTCGATCGAACAGTCGAAATCGTTCGACTGCTCGTTCGCTTCGAAGAACGCGGGTTGCTACGTGACTTTTCGAAAGTCGACTAGTGCCCAAACGGCCTGTCGCTTACTTCGCTGGGACTTGCTTTTTGGGCAGCCATTTGGCGAGCTCACGTTTGGTCGCGGCGTACTCTGGGTCGGAGGCGAGGTTCGTCCATTCGTACGGATCGTCTTGAGATGCGTACAACTCCTCATCGCCGTTGGCATATCGAATGTACCGAAACTGATCCGTCCTGACCGCATGGTTGTTGAACCCATGCGTCGTGATTGCCGGGTAATCCCATTTGGCTGCCGGATCCTCAAGAAGCTCCGTCATTGAATACCCTGTCACATGCGACGGCTTTGGCAGCCCGGCCAGTTCACACAGGGTCGGATAAATATTCATGTGATCGACGGTAGCAGCACAACGCGTGTCGGGCTTTGTGACACCCGGCACGACCCAAATCATCGGCGTCCGTGTTGGCTCTTCCCAAAGCGCAAATTTACGCCAGTGCTCCTTCTCGCCAAACGACCAACCGTGATCGGTCCACAAAACTAAGATTGTGTTGTCACGCTGCGGACTTTGCTCATACGCATCTAACAGCCTTCCGAGGTTCATGTCGGTGTAGGCACAGGTGGCCAAGTAAGACTGTATGGCTGCTTTCCAACGCCCGCTTTTCAGGAACTTAGCATGATCACCGCTCGGCCCAGCCATCCGCACGCCTGCGGGCGGGATGTCACTAAGGTCATCCTCACGATGCGGTGGCAGCTGGATCGATTCGAGCGGAAACGCGTCGTAGTATTTGCGTGGCACTACGAATGGCAAGTGCGGCTTGTACAGACCACATGCGATAAAGAATGGCTTGCCGTGGTCTGCCTTGAGTTGCTCGATGCAGTAGTCAGTGGTATGCCAATCGATCAGGTCGTCATCCTTCAAATTGGGATGCTGCTTATCGACGTGATAGCCGTCCATTTTCTGAACCCCGGGGCCATTGCTAGAGAGCCCTTCTTTGGACATATACTCCGTCCATTCGGATGGATGATAGGCCATCGAGTGATAGATTTTCCCGGCGCCAGCGACGTGGTAGCCAGCTTTCAAGAACTGGGCTGAAAGCCCGTTTCCGGCCGGTTGGTATTGCTTCCACTTGTCACCGTTGCGGTAGCAACCGGTCACCCAAGGACGCTGCCCGCCCATCAACGCACATCGCGAAGGCTCACATGCAGGGACGGCACAGTACGCATTGGTGAATGCCAGCCCCATCTTCGCCAGGCGATCAAAGTTCGGCGTTCGCGCCTGTGGATTACGCCCCATAAACGTTAGCCAATGATTCAAATCATCGACCGCGACAAACAATACGTTGGGCGGCTTTTGATCTTCGGCAGAAATCGTCGCGACAGGAGCGCCGCACAGCAACAGCAGCGTCAAGACTTGCAAGTGTCTCATCAGTCATCCCGGGGAGGATTGGAGGGTGGGGATGTGTAGGGCAACACCGATGATCACACCAGCGGTTTAACCCAACATCCCTCCAATATATCGCCGAGTGAAGCGCGACTGCAAAACGGTCGCCGCTTGGCTTCACTCGACCATTTTTGACTGGACCAAATCCACGATTGCTTGCAGCACTTGCTCTGGAAGCATTCCGTCGGTGTTGATCACAGTGGCGTCATCCGCAGCGCGCAGACGACCGACATCGCGTAAACGGTCCTCGAGATCTCGCTGGTTTTGGGCTGCGAGAACCTCCTCGACCGACACGTATTGCCCTGAATCGGCGAGCTGCCGCATGCGACGTTTGGCGCGTTCGAGCGGCGAGGCGGTCAAAAACACCTTGCACTCTGCATCCGGAAACACTTCGGCGCCCTGATCGCGGCCTTCGGTAACGATATCACGACCGTCAGCAATCTGGCGCTGCAGTCCGGACAGCTCCGACCGAACAGCGGGAACATCCGCAAGGAACCGAATTGACCGAGTGATTTCGGGCGTGCGAATCAATCCCGATACGTCTTCACCGCCAAGACAAACGACGTTGTTTTGCCAAGTGATTTCGATCTGACCGACGTACTCGGCAAGCCGTTCGCTGTGATTCAGATCGATACTGGCACGTATCGCCGCGAGCGTTGCCGCCCGGTAGAGCGCACCGGTATCGAGAAATTCAAAACCCAACCGGGATGCGACTTGGTGGGCGATACTGCTTTTTCCGGCGCCGGCGGGGCCATCGATGGTGACGATCAAGGCGAAGTCAACTCGAAAGGAACAATCGGGATCTTGGTCACCTTTGATAACATGAACCCAGCGAATTGCCTACGCCCAAGGATTCTGGATCGGCGGGATCCCGGCGCGAAACACACCGCGCCAATAGCATCTCTTGCAGATTGCGACGTTCCTTGAGACACCTCTTTGACTAGCGAGGCGTCGCAGGAGGTGGCCCAAATGGCGGAGGGCCAAACGGCGGCGGACCGGGCCGTGAACCGCGTGGGGGCCCGAAACCGGGACGACCACGACCGCCAGGTCCTTTCAATGCAAAACTCTCGTCAGGAGTTCCGCGAAATTTGCGTGGGACATAAGGGAACTCTTCGGTCAAAACGTAAAAAAATGTCCCGTCGGGATACTCCGACGTCCTTCCCCACATCCCGTTGAATTCGTCCAAGTCGCCTTTGCCATGGGCATACTCCCAATCGGCGATAAAGGTCCCATCGTATCGACCACCAGGACCATCGTTGCCTGACGGGCGGCGTCCGGATTTCAATCGATAACTGGCATGCAAGGTCTTCGTCTTTCCATCGCTCCCCATCACTTCACAGTCATAGATCGGATAGCCATCGGCGGCGTAGCGACCAACGTCATCGACCGGTTCTCTTTGCGAGCTTGCTCACGAAGCCGGGAAATCAAATCGGCGGGTCGGCCATGGTAGTGATACTCACCACCTGGTTGTACATGCGCGGAGTTCATGTCCAATCCCAAGTCGATTTTGCCGTTGATCACGGCGTACTGCCAAGGACTTTGAAAATCTCGTCGCCAGAACTCGGCTGCCCCCGGATCGATCGGTACACCGTTGACCGCAACGCCGAATTTCCCGAGCTTCAGCTCTTGAGGCTTCGATGCCGGTTGCGGATTCAGCGGCATCCGAAATTCGTAACGCTGCTCCTGAATCCGGTTCGGGTTCCGCGGCCCAGGAAACTGGCCCGTCGCATGTTCAGGCAGCCCATTGCTGCGAATCGTCCGCACACCGTTCGCTTCCGTCATCGTGACTTTTGACTGAAACGCCCCTGCCGGGTTTCCCGTTGCCGCTACAACAAGGTTCTCACCATGCGAATGATCATGATGACCTTCGTGAGCAACAACGGTTGTTGCGGCGAGCAGGGTGCAAATGGCGAACGACTTTCGCGAGTTAAACATGCATGATCCATTACGAAGGAGGATTGGCAATACAAAACGTTTGTCAGCGACAAACCAAATGATCGATTGAGGTTGTGAGTGTTTTATTATCGCGTCACGTCGGCCGAAGAGGCAACTCCGACCGACGCAAACCGCGAGCATTCAATCGTCTACATCATGCGAAAGAATTGATCGACCGAATCGGGCGACAACGGACTGGACCCCAGTGGTCGCCCTGCAGCATCCTGGGTCTCGGTATCCGAGTTGCCCGCAACCTGGTCGATTGCCCTCGCACCAACGGGCCGCATCGAATCACCAGAGCCGTCCCCTGAACCCAGTGGCGGCTGACCATCCGTTTGGCGAGGTGGAGGCGGCAATCGATTCGGATCTTCTTGAACCACACCACGATCACCGCTTGGCCCCGATGGACGTGGACCGTCACTTTGCTGCCCACTGTCAACGGGTGACGGAGCATCTGGCGACGGAGCTGGTGGTGGTGGCAACGGCGGCGCGGGCCGATCCCCGATCGGATCCGCCGTATTTGGGCCAGCGTCTTCAACGAAGAAAACATGATCCTGCAACGACGTCAAACTGGTGTTGCGTTCAATCACATCACTAAGTCGCGTTTGGCTGACCTGACGAAGCTGCTCCCCTTCGAGCGTGTTTTGGTACCAGAACCGATCGCCGTCGCGTAGCGCCATGAATTGATCGGCGATAATCCGCTGCAACGTCTCGCCAACACTGGCGCCAGAAACATGGTCCTCCGCCAGTGCGCCGACCCAGACGTCAATGTTCGAAGTGTCACCGTACGCTTGCTCGAGCGATTGCTGGAGTTCGACATCCGAAGTGATATCGGCAAAGGTTTCCGCTCGATCAAGTCCGAGTTGCTCACGCACCGCGTTGTAATCCGGCAATCCGTGATCACGCCCGCGTTGAATGTTCAACGAGACGAGATCGAAGCCGCCTGCTCCCGGTGGGCCAAACAGGAAATTGCGTAAGTCATCGACGACTTTCGTATCGACCTCTTGGCTGTGCTGCGATGCCAACCCCTTCATGATCGATTCGATACCGCCTTCGGCGATCACGCTAGGATTGAAGAACGCGTCGCGAAGGGCCAAGTTCCCTGCGTCGATGACTTCGCCATCGTCATCCAAACGCAACATCTCGGTCGGAATGGAACTGTGACCGTATCGAAAACCCGCCGTCGCGAACAAATTCGAAATCGTTGGGTCAACGGTTGCGTCGTATCCTTCGTAGGGTGCGATGGCATCACGCCCCAGCAGTGCAGGTAGGTACTCGTTGAACGTAATCGCTTGCAGTTCCCCGATCACCATTCGCCGTGCACGCTGGTAGACCTGTTCGTCAGAAAGCTCTGGCTGCTCGCTGACAATTTGATCTGCGATCCGATTGTGCTCGCGAACCCAAAGCGTATGCATTGCGAGCAGCCCTGCTTGTTCGTTGGCTCGCAGATCACCAGCCAAGAACAAACTGTCCGAAGTACCACCGCCGTTGGGCAAGCCATCGGTATTAAAAGGCAGCAAGTCACCTTCGCTCGTCTTCAACCGGCCGCCGTCGAATGTTCGCAAAGCATCGGCTCGCTCGGCGTCGCTCCCATAGATCATCGAGCCATCAATAAACGCGGTGATCCCGTTGACCTGCTGAAGCGGATTGTCAATCGAATCACCGGTTCCTTCAGCGCCTTGCGAACGCGTCAGCCCGATTTCCATTTCGCCGGTACCCAACGGATCAAAGTGGGGATCTCCGGCGGGGACTTCGATATCGAACGCTTCGCCACTTGCGGGATCTGCGTTTTGTGTGAGATCGATGTCATGGTCGATGAACTGACCGAACTGCCAAATGAATCCAGACAACCCACGAGAGCTTTCGATTGACTCGTCTTGGTCAAAGACAAGGTTGCTGATCTCGCGTGCCGAAACCCGATCGTCACCGCTCGGCGTGGAGACTCCGTCAGCATAGTCTGGTTCGACCTGTCGCGAAAACTCGCTGCCAGCCGTTCCCCACTCTGGATGATCAAGGTTATTTCCCGAGCCGTCGAATGACTGAATCTCCGGCTCCGGAGTTGGGCTAGGTGCGGGTGGAGGCGGTGGCGGTGCGGGGTCACGTTTCTGTTGCTGGCGTCCCACTCGGTTAATGATTCGCAACGCGTCCATTGGAGTGACTCTCCCGTCGCCGTTCAGATCCATCGACAGATCGTTTGGCCCGTCACCATCGCGGCGTGCGAGTCGATTGATCACCATCAGCGAATCGATCGGCGTGACCTGTCCGTCGCGGTTGATGTCTTCGGATTCGTAGGCGGCGGATTGAATTTCCGTTTGCAAAGTTGACTCAATTGCCGGTGCCGACGTGTCGGCGTCCGCCCCCAAATCGGCGGCAAGCAATTGCCGTGCTTCGACGGTTTCCAGACGCAGCCTGCGTCGAGTCTCAGTTCGATTGTCCTGAGCTGTTTTTCGTCGTCCTTTCTTCCTTGATGACGTGATTGCGGATCGTTTCATCGGAACAAACCTGCTAAAGAAGAGATAGAGAGAAGGTCGGAAGCCGAGGCTGAGAAGGGCTGCCGATAGGTGATCCAACGCTGGGATTCTGTGTGATCCACATGAAAAGCGTTAAAAAACGTGTGAGCTTTGGGCGACACTGTTCGCTATCAGGGCCCTGCGCCGAGCAGTTATGTAGAGGGCGTGACCGATGAATGACGACAGCATTGACGAATCAGAATTACGTGCGCAGCTATTGGCTGATCCGGATTCCACACTCGCTGACCAATTTTGCGTCCATCGTGAATCTTTTCACAATCTGGTCACCTTTAGGATGGACCGTCGTCTTTCAGGACGCATCGACCCGGACGACGTTTTGCAAGAAGCGTTCTTGGCAGCAAAGTCACGCCTCAAGCACTTTTTGAGTGACGAGAAGCACACCGTCTTTGCCTGGCTCCGTATGATCGTGACCCAAACGATGGTCGATGTGCACCGCCGCCACCTCGGAGCCGGTAAACGCTCCGCCGGCCGCGAAATCAAGCTCAGCGGATCGGCAGGCCCTTATCCGCAAACCACGGCTGTCTCAATTGCCGATCGGATCGCTGCCAAGCAGACCACACCGAGCGGAGTTGCCGTACGTGGCGAAGAATTGGCGGTCTTGGAAAAGGCCATCGCAACACTCAGCGAACAAGATCAAGAAATCATTGCCATGCGTCACTTCGAAAACCTTTCCAACAAACAGGTTTCCGAAGTCCTCGGGCTATCAATCACCGCGACAAGCAATCGTTACGTCCGTGCCCTCGAACGGCTACGCGAAGTCCTTGAAGGGATCGGGATGGGCTTGTAATGAGCGATAGCACTTCGAAGGACAACCCCGATCGCGAAACCGCGGCCGATCAACCACAAGCGGCGAAGCTAAAAGAGCTCGCGCCGCTGATGCAGCTGCTTGACCAAGCCCGCGATGTCGTGATCGCGGGCAACACGTCGCCGCTGGCGAAAGTTCAACCGCCAACCAAACTGGGTGACTTTGACCTGTTGTCGCCCATCGGCCGCGGCGGCATGGGAGTTGTCTATGAAGCCCGACAACGTTCCCTTGATCGAATCGTCGCATTAAAAGTCTTGCCGAAATCGCAAGTAACACTAACGAATCGTGAGGACGAGGTCGCATCACCGACGGATAAAAATCTCATCCAACGCTTCCACACCGAAGCGCGTGCCGCAGCCCGTTTGCATCATGCCAACATCGTTCCCGTATTCGGTTTTGGCGAAGCCGACGGGCACTACTTTTTTGTGATGCAGCGGATCTACGGACGCAACCTCGACCGCTGGATCAGCGATCACGTCTCCCCCGATGCCCCGGACCCGATCAGCGATGACAAAATCGCCGAGTCACTTTCACGATTCGGTTTCCAAGCCGCATCGGGGCTGGCGTATGCCCACGCTCAAGGCATCTTGCACCGCGACATCAAACCGGCCAATTTGCTGATCGACGAAGACGGGATGCTGCAAATTGCCGACTTCGGTGTCGCCCGCATCGAAGACGCCGAAGCGTACACTCGTACCAGCGATGTGATCGGTACCTTGCGGTACATGGCGCCGGAACAGCTTGGCGGCGAGGCATGCGCACAAAGCGATGTTTACTCACTTGGTGTCACGCTTTACGAAATCGTCACCGGCAAACCGGCGATGGACGATCAATCGGTTCGACAAGCGGTGTTGCTACAAAAGAAACCGAGCGGACCGATTCCGTTGTCTCAGTGCAAACCGTCTTTGCCGCTCGACTTGCGAACGATCATCGAAAAAGCGATGCAGCGAGAACAACGCTATCGCTACGATAATGCCCAAAGCTTGGCCGATGACCTTCAGAACTACATCGAAGGCCGTCCCATCAAAGCGAGGCGATTGGGCGTTGCCGAGCACACCATTCGTTGGGTCAGACGCAATCAGACGGTGTCTGTCTTGGCAACCTTGCTGTTCCTTGCACTAGGCTTCACCGCATTGGTCTCCATTCTTGACCAGCGTGAAATCCGCAAAAGCTTTGACCGAGCCGAAGATGCCCGCGAAGCGACCGGGCGAGTCGCTTTACTCGCCGATGTCGCAATCGAATCCGTATTCGACCGATTTTCGACGACCGCAGACGCAACGACGATTGATTATGACGCCGTCGATTTTTCTGCACCCGCAGTCGATTTAAAAACGCCAGAACTACTGTTAAAGCTGATTCAGTACTACGACGGTTTGACGGCGGAATCGTTCGACCTGATCGAACTGCGTCTTTCACCGGCACAAGTCCGAATGCATTTGGCGACCATTCACGGGCACCTCGACAACCACCAAGCTGCCGCAACCGCACTTGAAGATGCTTTGTCAGAAATCGGTTCAACCGATCTGCTCATGAGAGCGACGATATTGAATCGATTAGGGATCGCACAACAAATGCTTGGCGAAAACCGACGTTCCAAACAATCGTTTCGAGACGCCTATCAGCTACTGCTTGAGACTGAAGTAAGCCAGGTCGAGAGTGATCCCCATCAAGAAGACCGCAGACAATTTGAACTCGCCCGATCGGAACTACTGCTGGCACGCAAACCACGCCCTGGGATGGGACCGCACTCGCTGCCGCCTGACGACGCATTTAATGACAACCCCTGGAAGCCATTTCGAGCGTCTCTGCGACCCAACAGCCCGCAAGGACGCATCCGACCGCCTCGAAACGAAGAAACCGAAGCATTGCTAAGTCTGGCGATCGAACGATTGGGGGCCTTGTTGAAACACAACGAAGACCATGTGCCAACGATGCTGCTGCTTTCCTGCACGCTTCGCAACGCAATGCGTGATGTGCTGCGTGCCCGACAATCGCGTCACCCCATCGACCGCCGATTGACAGAACTGGCTGACTGGGTCCAGGTCCGCTTGCAATCCAAAATGGATCAATCTCCGCAGCATGAACAAGATGCGATCATTGCCTACGAACAGGTGCTGCTACTGACCGACTTTGACGTTTTCCGTGCACTACCCCTCAATGTCCTCGAACGCGCGTTGCGGGATTCTGAAATCGCGCTCCGCCAAGCCGATCGGTTGGTCGACAACTACCCAAACGTCTCCGCGTACGAAGTGCTTGCGATCCATACGGCGTTCAAACTGGCAACGCTGAAAACCCGCCATTTTGCGGTCAATCCCAATGACTCGATTGATGAACTCCGCGAAGTCCGGGCATTGATCCGCCGTGCACTTCGCCGTCAATCAAGACTGTTACGTCGCACCGATCAGGCCTTCGGCTATGCACTTTGGAACGCGCTTTTTGCGATGCGATTGGCCGACATGCAAATGGCAATTGGTGACGAACATTCGGCTCTCGAAGATTACAACCAAGCGTTGCGTTCCATTCCGATCGCGATGCTAAAGGACATCGACACTTCTACCGAACCGACGCCTGATCGACAACGCTTGCTGCTGCGCGATCAAAACAACCCTGTCGTGTTGGCGATCGGTCAAATCAGTCAGCGGTATGCGTTCGCCGCACAAGTCCAACAACCCGGCGTCGCAGACAAACTCCAGCAATTACAACAATCACTCGAAGGCGACGACTTACCCACTTGGGATGATCTGCAACAGCACATCCAAAGTATTGTCGCGATGAGCCCCAACGAATTGGATGGTCGCACGCCGATACAAACACCGTGATCACGTGCAATATCATTGTTCAGATCGCTCCCAACCGCATTGCGAACTCCACTCGATTGAGAAACGATTGACACGGTCTATATCGTCGCATGCCATCACGCGCAAGGTCCTCGTTTGGTATACTTCAATCGGTTGCCGGTGATGGTGATTGCTTGCCACCGGACTCCGTGGCACGTCGTGGGTTGACCAACGTTTTCACGCGTCGGACTCCCAACGAGAGGAGCATCGTTCGCCCCTGCACGCCGGCACCCGAATCACTGACGTTACATCGGGAGGCGATTGCCATGAAGAACGTCATCTTAGCCATTGATGGTTCCGGACCTTCACTCGAAGCGGCTCAATTCTTTGCCCACCTGCCACACAAAGACCGCTTGTCGTTGACAGTCGCTACGATCGTGCAGCGGCCCTATATCCACAGCAGCTATGCCGTTGGTGAACTATTGGAAAAGGCTTTCGAGCGGGATAAAGAATTTGCACTCGAAAAATTCCAAGAGGTCGAATCCATTTTCGATGGTGCAAACGTCGAATTAAATCACGTTTCACCCGAAGGCGCGATCGGCGAGTCGCTTGTCGAAATCGCCAAGCGTGACAACGCGGACCTAATGGTCGTTGGGGCGAAAGGACACTCTGGGATCGCCCGACTACTGCTGGGCAGCATTAGCGACCATGTCGCCACACATGCACCGTGCAGCACGCTCGTTGTTCGCCCGACTGAGCTACTGGGTCATTCGCGACCAATTCGTGTCTGCCTTGCGTTCGAACTGTGCCAATCTGGACTCGCCGCACTGGACGAAATCGCACAGACGCCTTGGAAAACTGGCACCGAATTCCATTTATTAACAGTGCAAACGTTTTTGTCAGACTTCATCGGCGAACGAATCGCAGATGAAGGGCTGGAATTGACAAAACACGCCGAGCAAGGCTTGAACGAAGCCAAGGAACGCCTCAGCGATGTCGCCCCCAACGCCCAAACGCACCTGTTGCGAACGGACCATGTTGGCGAAGGGATCGTCTCCTTTGTTGAAGACAACAAAATAGACTTGCTGGTCATTGGAGAGACCCCGCGCAGTGCGGTCGACCGTTTCTTGCTCGGCAGCACCTCCAGATTTGTGTTGCGGCATGCGCCATGCAGTGTCTGGATCGCAAGAAACAAATTGCTGCAACAAGTTCAATGAGAACCGTGTGTGCGAACCAAGACCGCACACTTAAATGCTTGCCAGCGTGTCACACTGAATCACTTGAGCCTGGATGACACGCCGGCGTAGGCGGTAAGCAACGACTGAGGATCGAACGATGAAAGTTTTATTAGCCACCGACTGCTCCAAACAAGCGAGCGATGCTGCGAAAGCATTGCTGAGACTGCAATCGATGAACGGATTGACTTGACAATCATCACTGCATTGGCGGAACCGTATGCCTCGGTATCCGATTCCTCACAACAGTGGTTCCCTGAATTGCTGCAACAAGAGCGGTCACGTACCGAGCAACATCAGCAAACCCTCGCTGCTTTGTTGAAAGAACGCTGCGAGCGGGTCGAAATGGTGATGCGTCCCGGTCACCCCGTACGCGTCGTCTTGTCCGAAGCCGAACAACTGGGCAGTGACTTGATTGTGATGGGTGCCCAAGGCCACTCATTCTTGGGGCGATTGTTGATCGGCAGCGTCTCGGACAGCATCGCGACTCATGCCAAGTGTTCTGTCTTGGTGGTTCGCAGTCCGGAATCAACGCCAGCCACCCACGATGCAGTTCATCGAGTTTTGGTCGGATTCGATGGCTCGGCACCCGCTAAGTCTGCGGTCGACGAAATGGTGCGACTGAACTGGGCACCGGATACAAATTTTGAATTGCTAAGCGTCGCGCCAATCTATGACTATTTACTCGGAACTGGTCTGACGACGGCGGCAATCGAGAATGAAGAGTTTTTATTCAAAGAGATGAAACAACGATGTGATTCGATGGTTGAAAGCGTCTCGAATCAATTGCCCAACGTTTCATCCTGTGTCGTGAACGACCAACGAGTCGGGCCCGCGATCACGGAACAGGCCGAAAAGTCGAACACGGACCTGATCGTTGTTGGTGATGCCGGACATAGCCTGCTGGATGATCTGCTACTCGGCAGCACGACAAAATATGTGCTCCGCCACGCCGCCTGCAGCGTTTGGATCTCGCGACATCACCGGCAAACCAGCCAGTGATGACGCACATTGCGTCTCAGGATCGCCGACAGCCTTTCTGAGACGTTTACGCGGGATGCACGAAACCTAGATGCAGTTCCATATGCCGACACTGCAGTTGTTCGTTGTCCTTGCGAGTCATATTCCCAAAGATGGGGTGCCGTGGCAGAGGTGCCGTATCACGGTAGCGTTGAAACGCTTCGCGAAACTGGCTCAACGACTGTTCGATACCTTTTTCATCACGCCAAAAGAACGTCTGCGCTTTCTTTGGAAGCTTCAGCCCCGGTTTCATGGGCTTGTACGCAGCACGCTTGGCAAGCAGCGGACCTACGATTCGCAGTAACAGCGGGATCGGAGGCGGCGTCTGATGTCCCGAAGAAATGTCAAACGCGGTTGCCAAGTGTTCGACGATTTGTGGAAAGGTAAAATTGCCGGTCGTCTGTATCGGAGAGATAGCAAGACGCTCCACTTCGGCAACGGCTTCTTCCAGTTGATCGAAGTGCAGCTTTCGATGAGAGGTAGACATAGACGGGTCTCGCAGTTACGAACCAAGATTAGCTGGCGAGATCATCTCATCTACAGGACGGTTCGAACACCCCATTTCATCACACCGGACAATACGACGCACAGATTTTGGTGCATCGTAGTGTCCAAGCGGTGGGATCATTGGTCTTCTTAATATTTGTTAAGGCAAATCAACATTTGCGTTGACCTTGCGACGATAGATAGTGTCACCATTTGTCACTACAAGGTACTGATGACCGGCCCCGGCCAGCACACAACTGGTCAATGGCTTCAAAGGATTTGGCGTTGGTAACAGTCCGCAAGGTCGCCCAGTCGGATCAAAGACTTGAACGCCTAAAGCACTGGTGACGTAGTAACGTCCGACCTTGTCGATCGCCATCCCATCGCCTTTCGATGATTCGAGATAAGGCGGCGGTTGGTTGAATGCGAAATCGCCTTGAGGATCAATGGGGCTCCGCATTGGCATCGTTGGCATTTTGGCATCCAACGAATGATCCGGGTTCACGCGGAATGTCCAAGTATGCGTGCCGCCGTAATCAGAAACCGCAAGGGTTCCGCCATCGGCCGACAACGCGATTCCGTTCGGTTTATTGATTCCTTCGTCAACCGTTGTCGTCTCACCAGTTTTGTGATCGATGCGGGTGACCTGCTTCGCGCCGGTTTGGGTGATGTAAATCATCCCGTCGCTCGCGATTGCCAAATCGTTTGGCCGAACACCTTCGGCAACCAGGGTCACCGCCCCATCATCCGGCCGGATCGAGATCACGCGTTGCTGCGAACCCTGACAACCGTAAAGCAGTCTATCGGGGCCGAACATTAGCCCACTGACGGATTCTTTGGCGATCGTGGTTTGGGTTCCATCTTTTGCATCGACACGATAAACCGCGGGGGCTCGCATATCGCTGTAGTAAAAATTGCCTTCCGCGTCGGCGCAAGGTGCGTCAGCAAATCCGAGATCTGATGCGACGACTTCCCAGCCTTCGCCGGGGATCAACAATCGTAAGAGCGTCATGTCACCCCGCAAGTCATCACTGGTATCGACCACCGACGGGTGCGTTTCGGTACGCCACAACCACTTCATCGCTTCGGGAAAATGGGCGCTGCCGAAATCGGCATTGTGCGCGTAACCTTCGGCCCAATCGAAGCGAACGTCATATCCCATGTACTTTAACGCTGACGCCATACGCTGGTTCGCCCAAGGCCAACTGCCAAAGGCGTTGTCGACGTCACCACTCGTATCCGCCATGTAAACGCGAATCGGCTTGGGTTCGGTTTTGCGAACCAATGCCGGATACACATTCCCGCCACGCAGGTTTGTAAAGCTGCCGACGCTGGAGAACACCTTTCGGAATTGATCGGGGCGATTCCAAGCGACAGTGAAAGCGCAGATCGCGCCAGAGCTTGAACCGCCGATCGCACGCATCTCGGGATCTGCCGATACGTTGTACTTCGCTTCAACGACCGGCAAAATTTCTTCCAACAAGAATCGCGAATACTTGTCACCAAGACTGTCGTACTCGTACCCACGATTGCTGCTTTGATTGCGTCGACGTGGGCGAGACTTTTCGTGACCAGGATTGATAAACACCGCAATTGTCGGCGGCATGTCACCGCTGGCGATCAAGTTGTCAAACACCGTCGGGATTCGCCAACGGCCGTTGATGTCGCGCATTCGCTCGCCGTCTTGAAACACCATCAGCGCAGCGGGAGTGTCTTTGTCATATTGTGCGGGAACATAAACGGACCATTCACGCGTGGTCCCGGCAAAGACTTTGGACTCGAACGGTTCCATTTGCTCGACGGTGCCTTTGGGAACATCGTCCTTTGCGATCCCTTCGGCCGGTGGCTGCCACGGCGGTTTGCTTTCGGTGGATGGCACGGAATCGGAAACGGCGGCGTCGTCCCACAACCAGCGCAGGGCACTGGGGAACACTTCGCCAGCCCATCGACCGCTGTGACCACCTTCGGTCATTTCAAGCTTGTACGTGTAGCCGGCAAATTGCAACGCGGCCGCGAGATCCCGATTGCCGAGCGGCCAACTGCCATGCAGATTGCTCAGGTCGTCCACGCCGTCTTGCAAATAGACCTTGATCGACTTTGGTGCTCGCTGGGTTTGACGCACCAAACCTGGATAGGCCCAACCGCCGCGAATATTGGTGTAGCTGCCGATCTGGCTGAGCACTTTGCCGAACTGATCCGGTCGATGCCAAGCAACGGTAAACGCACAAATCCCGCCCGAGGAGCTTCCGCCGACGGCGCGATCACTTGGGTCCGCCGAAACGTTTAGACCTTTCAGTGCGTGCGGCAAGAATTCGTCGATCAGGAATCGCGAATAGCGGTCATCCATCGAGTCATATTCGAAGGAACGGTTACTGCGATCGCTCGCGTCCTGGCGTGTTGCCTTGATCGTGCCGGGGTTCACGAACACAGCGATCGTGGTTGGCATCGCGCCTTGGTGAATCAAATTGTCAAACACGGTTGGCACGCGGAACGAGCCTTTGGTGTTCGCATAGTTCCGTCCGTCCATGAACACCATCAAGCTCGCGGGCTTGGCGGGGTCGTACTGCGCCGGCACATAGACACTGTATTGCCGTGTCGTGCCAGGAAAGAGTTCGGTGTCGGTGAAGACGCCATCGGTGACCTTGCCCTGCGGGACGTCGGGCTGGACTTGGCGGTCGGTTTCATCGGATGCCCTGGATGGCATCGGGGCAGCGATCAGCAGAATGACCGCCGCAAAGGTAAGAAGGCTTTTCATCATCGCCTCGATCGGGGAAAGACAATTCGGAGGTGGGAACCGAAAAGTTTACTCGATCGAGACGCTGACGGGCGGCCAGCAAATCGGCCGCCGGAAATCTACTTGGTCGCCGGTTCTGCCGCTGTGGCTTTACCGAACGCTTCCAATGAAGCTTCGGGGTGATCCTTTGACGTGATCACCGAAGGCAACTTACCCGAGTCGTCCTTGTGTCCCAAGATCGTGAATCGATGGTGGTAGTTGTCTTCGCGATCGAACAACAAATCGTCGTACACCGTTTGCGGTGGCACGCCGCCCTTGCATTCGACCTCGAAGAACCACCAAACGTTGGGCCCTTCGATCTTGCGACCGATCCAGCGAATCGGTTTGCCGCTAAATCCGCGTTTGCCGTCTGCCCCTTCGGTTTCCGTGCGGTCAAAAACGACGTGCTTGCTCAAGTAATCGGGTTGCCATTGGGAACCGATCTCTGCTTTTAGCTCACGACGCATCCATTGCTCATCAAGGCCATGGATTCGCATCGCGACTTCGCAGCACGAGGACGCTTCATTCCACTCGATCTCGCTGTAGGTTTCATGCACCGGGTGCATCAGCAAGACCGAGCTGAGTACGGTTTTCAAAAGGAGCAGCGAAATCATTCGGCAGCCTCTTCGGATGCTTCCGCTTTTGGCTTGGCAGTTTCGCTCGCTTCGACCGTTTCTTCGGCTGCTTCTTCCTTAGCGGGTTCAGCGTCTGCTTTCGCTTCCGCCTTTTCCTCGCCTTCGGCTTTTGGCTCCGAAGCGGTTTCCGATGCGACGACCGTTTCTTCGCCAGCTTTCGCTTCTGCGGCAGACTCAGCTTTCACTTCCTGCTTCTCAGCTTTTTTGTCGTCGGTTTCCTTATCGTCAGCGGACTTGTCATCCGCTGGCTTTTCTTCGGACTTTTTCTTCTGCTCCTTGCGATCGTTTTCACGTTGCATCGGGTTCTTTGACGAACCGTTGCCCTTGAACAGTTTAAATCGGCTTGGAACCAGTTTTTCAGGCCAGTGATTGTTGCTCATGTCGCAATCAGCAGTCTGCTTTTTGGGGTCGAGTTCCATCCGCACGATCTCTTTGTCGGTCGCGATCAGCTTCTTGACCTGCTTGCTGTTGTAACGCCAGATCTGGGCTGGCATCGTCAACATTTCGCTGGAGTTGTCGGCGTAGTGAACCCGCAGCAAGATTGGCATGACCAAGCCGCCGTGGTTTTGGAACTCGACAACATAGAAGTTCGTTGTCCGACGCAGCATCGCGCGTTCCTCGCTGTCCAAACCGTCCAGGAACCGCTGGAACGACTTGCGATCTTCTTCGTCGACTTTGTCTTCGTTGTAGTCCGGGTTGTTGTAGAAGTCTTTCAGACCGGGTTGCCATTCGATTCGTCGACGCAGGTCTTTGTTGCGTACTTCCGAGATCGTTGGCTCTTTTTTGTCTTCTTCTTGACGTTTGCGTTCGGCTTCGACGTCCGGATCACCGGCATCGATTTGGAACAGTTCGACGCCGGAAATTCCGATGTCAACGTGTTTGGTCGAGTAGAACCAACCACGCCAGAACCAGTCCAAGTCCGAACCAGAGGCGTCTTCCATCGTGCGGAAGAAATCGCTTGGCGTCGGACGTTTGAATTTCCAACGTTGAGCGTATTCACGGAACGCGTCGTCGAAAACTTCGCGGCCCAGGATCGTTTCACGCAAGATGTTCAGCGCCGTCGCAGGCTTGCCGTACGCGTTGTCGCCGAACTGCAAAATCTCTTCGCTGCCGGTCATGATCGGACGCTGGTTTCCGCCACGCATGTAACCGACGATGTTGGCTGGCTCGCCACGACGCGATGGATAGTTTTCTTCCCACTCTTGCTCGGCCAAGTATTGCAAGAACGTATTGAGACCTTCGTCCATCCAAGTCCATTGACGTTCGTCGCTATTGACGATCATCGGAAAGAAGTTGTGTCCGACTTCGTGAATGATGACGGAGATCAAACCGTACTTGGTCGCTTTGCTGTACGTGCCGTCTTTTTCAGGACGTGGGCCGTTGAAGCTGATCATCGGGTATTCCATCCCGTAAACCGGACCGTTCACACTGATCGCGGCTGGGTAGGGATACTCGAACGAATAACGTCCGTAGACTTCGAGAGTGTGTGCGATCGATTCGGTCGAGTACTTGCTCCACAAAGGCTCGGCTTCGTTTGGGAAGTACGACATTGCCATCACGGTTTGTGAACCGACTTCGACACCCATCGCGTCCCAGATGAACTTGCGACTGGCAGCGAATGCAAAGTCACGAACGTTGTCGGCTTTGAATTCCCAAGTCTTGGTGCCTTCGCCACGAACGCTTTCGTTGGCTTTGGCTTCTTCCGGAGTGACGATAAACATCGGGGTCTTCGACTTCTTTGCCGACGCCAGACGTTCTTTCCATTCAGGCTTCAAAACGGTTTCGGCATTTGCCAACGTACCGGTCGATGCGACGACCATTTCTTCAGGAACGGTGATGCGGACGATGTAGTCGCCCAGTTCCAAAGTGAATTCACCACGTCCGAGAAAGGCTTTGTTTTGCCACGCACCAAAGTCGGTGTAGGACGCGACGCGAGGGAACCACTGAGCGATTTCGTAGATATAGTTGTCGTCGTCTTCGAAATACTCGACGCCACCACGCGAGCGAATGACTTTGGCGTCGACAATGTTGTACGAGTATTCGATGCCGATCGTCGTCGATTTGCCAGGCTTCAGTGGGGCTGGCAAGTCAACACGCATCATGGTGCCGACGTCTTTGTATTTCAGTGCGTTGCCAGCTTCGTCGGTGACCGCGGTCAATTTGTAACCGCCGTCAAACGCTTCGTTCGCCATGATCGACTTCATCGCCGAAAATGACATCCGCGACGAAATCGACGGTGCCGTAGCGGTCGTCAACGCATCGGAGCCTTGACGGAAGCGGTTCTGGTCCAATTGGATCCAGATGTAGGTCAACGTGTGAGGCGATTGGTTGTGGTAGTGGATTTTTTCCTTGCCCAAAATCCGCTGGCTCTCGTCATCGATCGTGACATCGATTTCGTAGTCCGCACGCTGTTGCCAATACGCTGGTCCTGGGGCCCCCGACGCGATCCGAGTCTCTGTCGGAGTCGGCCACCAAGGGTCCAATTGTGCGAACGGATCGTAGGGATCAGAGTGCTTGGGGTTAGCCGCTTCGGGCGATTGCGCATCCACCAGGTGCGCGAGCGAGAATATCGCTAGAGAAACGGAGAGGATTATTCGGACGGGGTCAAATCTCACAGCTGAGCGCCTTTCGGTTCTTCGGGGTTCTGTCACGGGTGACGGGAACGATCTTTCAATTCTAATTGGTCAATTCGGCGACGACATTGCGGCGGGAACGAATACGTGGGCATCTACCCAAAACCACGGTTCACCGTAGGATATTCCGCTCTAGTTGTTCACTAAAATTTGTTTGTGCCCCCGAAAAACTGCCATGCGTCAGCCCGATCAATTGCGTCCTGTCGAAATCCAAGTCGGCTACCTTGAGCACCACCCGGCGAGTGTTTTGTACAAATCTGGCAAGACCGTCGTGCTGTGCACCGCCTCGTTGGAACCGAACGTTCCGCCGTGGTTGGAAGGCAAAGGGAAAGGCTGGGTGACCGCCGAATACAACATGCTGCCCGGAAGCACGGTGCCGCGAAAACGACGCGAACGCAGCAAGGTGGATGGCCGCACCACCGAAATCCAACGTCTGATCGGACGCTCTCTCCGCGCCGTCGTTGACCTGGAAGCACTCGGCGAACGATCCATCGTGGTCGACTGCGACGTCTTGCAAGCCGACGGCGGGACTCGCACCGCGTCCATCACCGGCGGCTTCGTCGCCTTGGCCAAAGCGATTCAAAACGAGTTGCCAGACGCCAGCATCGGCAACGGCCCACTGCGTGATTCGATCGCCGCGATCAGCGTCGGTGTGATCAAAGGCGCGGTGCAATTGGACTTGGATTACGAACTGGACTACGCCGCCGACGTTGACATGAACGTCGTGATGACAGGCAGTGGCCGATTCGTCGAAATCCAAGGCACCGGTGAAGAAGCGACCTTCAGCGACGAAGAACTCGCCGCGATGCTGAAGCACGCCAAAACCGGCATTGCTGAATTGACGCAGTTGCAACGTCAAGCGTTGGCGTAAGGCTGTTTCAATGGCTGATTCCAAGATCCTGTTTCCGTCCGACGAGACCATTCGTGCCGCCGCCGATGCGCTCGCGGCAGGCGAACTGGTCGGCGTTCCGACGGAAACGGTTTACGGGTTGGCCGCCGATGCACGCAATCAAACTGCCGTCCAAAAAATCTTCGCGGCCAAAGGACGGCCTTCGAATAATCCGCTGATCGCACACTTCGCCACGCCAGCGGCTGCCGAACAATGGGTCGACATCAACGCGGATCCACGGATCGCCAGTCAATGGGAACTCGCAAAACAGTTCTGGCCGGGCCCACTGACGGTCGTCGCACCGCTAAAGGGGCCAGTCGCACCGGCCGTGACTGCAGGTGCCAACACGCTGGCGGTTCGCGTCCCAAATCACCCGGTCATGCGATCCCTGCTGGAATCAACAGAGTTCCCGCTGGCCGCACCGAGCGCTAACCGATCGAACTATGTCAGCCCCACATGTGCACGCCATGTTGCCCAAGGCTTCGGTGACAGCTTGGCCATGGTGCTCGATGGCGGCGATTGTGCCTGCGGCGTCGAATCAACAATCATCCGACTCACCAAGACAAGGCCACAGTTGCTGCGTCCGGGCGGAATCTCGATCGAGCAGCTGGAATTGGTGTTTGGCGAAATCGAAATCGCGACACAACACAAGACAACTTCGGAAGCAATGCCTTCCCCAGGGCTTCTGCGCAAGCATTACTCGCCGGCAAAACGGTTGATCAAAGTCAGCGAGTTCGACGCTGGCGTTGCCGCACCGGACAAGATCGCACGGATCTTTTTCTCACCTGACCATCCAGACTCGAATGTCGCTTACCGATGGACACGAGTCCTGAGCGCGACCGGTAATCTTAATGAGGTCGCGCAGCACCTTTTTGCGGCGATTCGAGACGCAGATCAAAGCGATTGCGAGCTAATTGTCATCGATGTTTGCACACTTGATGGGATCGGCCGTGCGATCATGGATCGGGTCGACCGCGCTAGCAATTGAATGCGTGTTTTTCTGTTCGCTTAATCGTCGAAACCTTTGCCAACGTCGCAAATAGGCTCGATTTTGGTATTGGGCAGTTTGCCCAGTTTGACGTATCTTCAGCCACAGCGTCTCAGGCTGAATAAGGATTTTCGTGCGTCTGGCACAAGGATGTGACCGCGGTGACCGACGACCACCAACTCGATGAACTGGAACGATCGCAGCTCGACATGACGCTGCGCCGACGAACGAGGCGATCGAACCGCAAGTTTCGATTTTCGCTAGTCGTGTTCGGCTTCGTTGGATTCGCCCTTTTTGCGGCGCCCAGCATCATCAGCCACACTGGAATCGCACGATCCATCATCGTGAACCAAGCGGCGGCGTACGGCTGGCAGGCTTCCGTCGGTTCGATCTCCGTCGGATGGATCACGCCGCTCTCGGTGAAAGATGTCGTCCTGGTCGGGCAATCTGGGAAAACCAAGCTGCAGATTCAACGCATCGACAGTTCATTGACCGCGACTCGTTTGATCCGGTTTAGTCCGAGTGAAATCGGCGAGTTGTCATTGCGCGGCATTCAAGTTGATGCGGCAATCGAACAAGGCGGCTCGTCCATCGAAACAGATCTCGCAAAGCTTCTCGAACCGTCAGACCAAGAGAGCGAGCCGATCCGTGCGTCGATTCAACTCCAAGAATGTGGCGCGAGCTTGGTGGATACCGTCACACAAAAGGTTTGGACGCTAAGCCAATCAAACGCACACCTGAAACTTGACAATGGCGAACTGACCGGCGAACTCGCAGGAGTTGTTGGAGAGCCGGCTGGTACCGAAGGCGCGATCCAAACGAAATTCGTGCTCCACGCCAGCGACGCGACTCAGCAAGACAAGGCAAACGCGTGGGAGTTTTCACTCGAAGCCGACTCCTTTCCGATTTCGACCGCAGACCTCGTTGCCCGGCGTCTTTTCCCAGACGCCGCGTCGACGCCACAAGGCAGCTCGGGTGAAACCTCAGGGCGGCTACACGTGATCGGTGGCACCGCAGGCGGAATCACCGTCGCGATCAACGACCTACAGATTCGCAATCTGCAATCGACGCTACCGCTCGAAAAGCAACAATCGTGGCAAAACAATCTTGCCACTCTGAATGGCCAAGTCGCTTGGACCGGCGACCGGTTACACGGCAACGACCTGGCGATCACCACGGACTTTGCATCGGCGGAACTTGACGGTTCGTTCCCAACAACGATTTCCTTTGTTGGCACACACGACAATCCCTTGCTGTGGATGCAATCGTTGCAAGGGATCGCAAAACTGAACGTCGACCTAGCCGCGCTCTCCGAAGCACTACCAGGATTACTGCCGATTCGCGAAGACGCGACACTGGTTTCCGGCACCGCTACGGCAATCGTTCGCAATCAAACAACTGACGGAGAAACGAATCCACGTACTGAGTTAAGCTTGAACACGCGAGCCATTCGCGCCCGCTCGGCAGGCCGCTTGGTCGTGATTGAGCCCATCTCGATTGACGCCACCGTCACCGACAACGCAGGCTCATTGCTCGCCGAGCAATTCACTTTACAAAGCTCGTTCGCCGAAGCATCTGGCAAAGGCTCACTTCGCGGCGGCGACGCACAATTCAGCGTTGATTTCGGACGTTTGCATTCGATGCTACGCCCAATTGTTGACTTGTCCGAAACGAATCTCGGCGGCAACGCGACGGGTAATGTCCAATGGTCCGTGGTCACAACGGATGCCGGTGACCAGTGGTCACTCTCTGGCACGGGTGAAGCACAACAGCTACTTGTCACGCTTCCCAACGGACATCGCATCAAACGTTCCATCGTACAAACGAACCTGACTGCGAAGGGTAACTGGGCGGAGAACCGTCTGCAGCGACTTTCGCAAGCCGATTTCGCACTGGGCAGTAGCGGTGTGTTGCTGAAAGCCAAATTGACGAAGCCCGTCGACCGACCAGACCAAGACGTGACTTTCCCGGTCAAGCTGGATCTCGATGGCCGCTTGGAAAACTTGAGTGAATCGCTGGGCCCTTGGCTACCCGCAGAACTCGCAAGCGCAGAAGGCCGCGTGATTGGTACATCCAACGTCGTTTTGGCTCGCGAAGGCGCAGTCGTGACCAACGCCGATTTTGAAATGGTCCAACCACGGTTCCACTACCAAGACCGCTGGTACTCGCAGCCCAAGCTGACGATCCACTTTGACGGAACGCTTGATCTGGGTGCGGGGACGCTTACGACACCGTCATCCACGATTGCCGGTGAATCGATTTCACTCGCCATTCGCGGCGAAGCTCTGACGGACAAAACAGATCTGGAAATCGCTTGGAAAGCCGACCTCGAAGGACTTCAAAACAGCATCGGTGAGACGCTCGCTCGCGCGGCGGCAATCTCACAAACGCCACCCAATTTCATCGGTCCCCAAATTCGACCGATCGGGTACCGAACCGCCGACCAAGAAAGCTATCGCCTTGCTGGACGCTGTGAAGGAACACTGAAACTTTCCGGCGATCCAGACCACTGGAAAATTAATTCGGAACTGACCGGCACCAAACTGGAACTGTACAGCGAAACGCTCGCCGCAACTTCCAACGGTGTCACAAGCAGCGGCTATCCGGCAATCGCTTCGCCCGACGGACGTTATCCGGATCGTGGCGCAACAGGCGGAACCTCACCACTGCGTTCAGGCACTCTGCTGTGGTCTGAACCAAGGCTGAAACTGTCCGGCCCCTGGGGCTACCAAGCGAAAACCGGACAAATCGAGATGGGTGCACAACAGCTCGCCTGTGACTGGTTTGCCGGTTCGCTTTCCGGTGAGATTCAGTCCGAAGAAAACGGCACGCAAGTCATCATCAACGGGCCGTCCAAAGTCAAATTGGACGTCTTGGCCGCAAGACTTTCAGAATACTTCGGTGCTTCGATTCTTGCCGACGGTGTTCATGAATCAGAAGTCGCATTCAATCTGAATCTGCCCACCACAGGCGACACCACCTATGACCTGAAAACCGATATCGGATGGACCGCTTGCGACATCGTCGGGGTGCGTCTGGGGCAAGCAAAGCTGCCCGTCCATGCGACCACCAACCAAGTTCGCATCGATCGAACGACAATTCCCGTCATCCAGATCGGACCAACTGTCACCCCAAATGGACAGCTTCCTTCGGCAGGAGGAACCACCGATGCCACCGTTAATCCCGCCCAAGCTTCGCTGGGAGTAACGGTCGATTTGTCTGCCCCACAAACGATGATCCGTTTGGATGAAGGGTCCTCCATTGAATCAGTGCGTATCACACCACAAGCCGCTGCAACTTGGCTGAAATACCTCACACCGCTCGCCGCCGGGGCGACGCAAATCGACGGACTCGTCTCGGCCCAATTTGATGAAGTCGCTATTTGGCCCGATCAGCCGACACGAAGTATCGTCCGTGGCAATCTAGAAATTGGACATTTGATAATTGCCAGCGGCCCACTGACAAATCAACTGATCCAGGGCGTCCGTCAAATCAAATCGATGACCCGTTTGACCGGCGGTCAGGCCGACCCCGTCCAAGCGAAAACGTTGATCGAGATGCCCCCGCAAACTGTCCCCTTCGTCATGGCGGACGGTTATGTGGCTCATCAACGAATGTTCTTCAAAGTCGACAATGCAGAATTGATGACCAGTGGCCGTGTCGGATTGGATTCACAACTTGACCTTGTCGCCCAGGTCCCTCTGAACGCGCGTTGGCTTGGCAGCGACTTGCAAGGTCTTGCCGGACAGAACCTCGCTTTCCCGATCAAAGGCAGCCTCTCGCGGCCTTACCTTGACGAGTCTGCCGTGCGTCGCGTGATGGCGGAGCTGGTCCCCAAGGCGGGCGCCGAAGTCATTCAAAACCGCCTCGATAGCTTGATCCAAAAGCAACTTGGCGACCAAGTCGACCAACTGAACTCCAGCTTAGAAAAGATCTTCAAATTCTAAGATGAAAGCGATCACGCTGCGATCCAAAACGCTTCATTTCCGCAATGATGCTCCCTTTCCCGATCCTCTCGAGGGCGAGGTCTTAGTTCGGGTCCTGCAATGCGGAATCTGTGAAACGGATCTCCAATTGTCGCAAGGCTACATGGGATTCGAAGGCGTTCTTGGGCACGAATTCGTCGGCGTCGCACAATCTGGATCACTTGCCGGACAACGGGTTGTCGGAGAAATCAATTGCAGTTGCCATCGATGTGAAACCTGTCTGGCGGGACGGTCAACACACTGCCCCAACCGAACGGTCATTGGAATCGATCGTCACGACGGCGCGATGGCTGACTATGTCGCCGTTCCCGAGCGAAACCTGCACGTTGTACCTGATTGCGTGGACAACGATGCCGCCGTTCTAGTCGAACCTCTTGCGGCGGCATTCGAAATTCTTCAGCAAATCGACTTGCTCGCTCGCGATCGCGTTGCAGTTCTCGGCGATGGCCGATTGGGCTTCTTTACTGCCCAGGTGCTTTCATCGGTCGTCGACCAGGTCACGGTCTTTGGTAAACATGGCACCAAGCTATTGCGATTCGGGCAACACCAGCACAAGACCGTTCAGATTTCATCCACCGATCCGTCCGAACTTCCATCAGGCGATTTCGATGTCGTGGTCGATTGCACCGGCTCAACGACCGGTTTGCCAATGGCCATTCACCTCGTTCGACCACGCGGAACGGTGGTAATGAAAACAACGGTTGCCGCGTGCCACCAGTTGTCGTTAGCGGCGATCGTCATTGACGAAATCACATTGATCGGATCACGCTGCGGCCCCTTTGACAAAGCCATCGATGCACTTGCGAATCAACACGTTGATGTCGGCGGCTTGATCACCGACCGGTTTCCGCTCGAGCAGGTTGACGAGGCGTTTCGTCAGGCAACCAGCCCGAATTCGTTCAAAGTGGTTTTTGAAATCGCTCGCTAAGCCACGGCAAAGCGTTGACTCAGAACAAAAAAGAAGCCGCACTGCGGCGCCGTTGAGGTGAAACGGCGGCTCGCGATGCGGCTTTTCAATGTTATTTCGCCACCCGTTTCGGTGGCGGAGGATGGCCTACTGAGTGTCGTTTGCCACGGCAGTGCTTGTTGCCGAATAGCGGTTCCAAAACTCAAGCATCGAGATGCCTTCGCCGGTCACGCCAGTCTCGCTTTTATCGCCATGCAAGTGCATTCCGACGACCGCCCCCGATTCGTCCAACAGGGGTGCACCGTCGGTCGCTTGCAGGGAAAGACGTTCGTTGACAAAGCGATACTCAAGCTTTCCATCGCTCGACACCGAAAGCACCTCGGCTTCGTGAGCCGTTTGGCTTGCCGGGGCGCCACCGTAAACTGCCGTCGCCAGATACAGCTTGTCTCCTTCGACAGGCATCGTTTGGGCCAAAGGCATCGCCTTGAGTCCGACCTTACCACGCTGCACCAGTACGACGTCGTAAAGCAAACTTGGTTCTTCTGCCATGCCTTCGGCCGGCGGATCCGCCAAGATGCCGAGGAAGTTCATCCCGTCACTGGCACCGTATGCTTCGGTTGCCCCAACCGAGCCGATTGCCTGATAAATCCGGGCAGCTTCAGCAGCTTCGGTAATCGGTTCGGTACGGTCTTCCGCGATGTGTAGGGCCGACACGAAGTATGTCACGCCTTTCTCATCGCTTGGGAATTCGCAAGCGAAGCCCGTCGAGTTGACCTTATCCGGCTGGATGTCTGCGTCGCCTAAGGCATAGTAGCTACGCCAGACGGAACGTGACTTGACCGGAGGTCCGACCACTTCGGGAACCGGTGCACGCGACGACGCAGCCTCTGGTTCCACCGACGGCGAACAACCGGCTGACGCCAGTAGCCCACCGAGACAAACGAGTCCGGGTGCACAACGCTTGAAGATCGTCGACATCGAGTTGTGTTTGAACGTGCTCACGATCTACAGCTTGCTTTCGCCTTCTTCGACTGCCGCATCTTCGGCAGCGATTTCGGCTTCCATGTCGGTCGTGATTTCTGGAGCTTCGGGTACGCCACCGCAACCGACGACCGAGAACACGACCAATGACAACAAAAATGCAAGTTTGGTGATACGCATAGTAGTTTGTTCCTAAGTGAAGGTTTCGATGGATTACTCGACGATGTTTGGTGCGACTTCGCCGTCGTCAACCAAGCACAACTGCATCCAAACAGTCGCGTCGATCGCGAAGTCGAAGTACTGAACCGAACCGTCACACATCACAGCGTGGACACCGGTGTGCGACGAACCGAAGTAACGGTTCCAGTTGGTGCCTTCGTTGTTATCGCGGTTTGGCGCGTAGGTGTTGCGGTCGCTCTTCGGCGGGAAGTGCCAACGAATGGTGTCGGTGTCCCAGCCTGGGTTGTTCCAGCGTTCGTTGTCACCACCATCCAAACCGTGCTCGGTGTAAGCCAACGATTTTTCCGCAAACACGATGCTGTGAGACAGACCATCGCGAATGCCGGCCAAGGTTTGCTTGTCGCCTTCTTTGGCCCAGATGATCGCACCCGCTCGCGTCTTTTTCAGACCACCATTGCTGCGACTGGTCGTCGCCAATGCGGGTGCACCGAGAGGTGCTTCGGGGATGAAGTTGACCGCCGAGTCAGGACGCCCGTGGTAGTACCCACCGTTGCCGGCATAGTCCACACGTCCGAACTTCGCCGTACCGTACCCGGTAGGTGGGCGACGCGTTGGGCAGTAGTAAACGGGAACGAGCACTTGTGCCACGTCATCTTCAGCGGCGTTGTTGGGACGGTTGGGCCAATAAGGCGGATCGTTCTTTGCCATTTCATAGACAGACGATTGCTCCAGGAATGGCAGAATTCGGTACTGGGCCGACCAACCGGATGCGTTCGCGGCGCGGCAGCAAGCGTTGCTGTCACGTCCTGCCGCGTTCGACGCACCTGGGTCACCATCCCAAGGTCCGGGTGGCAATTGTTTGTAGACGCTTTCGTAGTTAAGCGTTGCCAACCCGATTTGTTTCAGGTTGTTGGTGCACTGCATGCGGCGTGCTGATTCGCGAGCGGCTTGAACCGCTGGAAGCAACAGGCCGACAAGGATGCCGATGATCGCGATCACGACCAACAATTCGACAAGCGTGAAACCAGTCCGTGTTGAGCGGAGGGGGGCTTGCTGGCGGGCTGACTGGAATGACGGCGCCGTCATTTGTGAATCCTCAAGTTACCAATGTTCAAAGTTCTGACGTGCCGCGTTGTTCTGAAGTAGACAACGACCTGACGTGCAGAGGGTTAACGGTTTGTTTCAATGCGTGAAGCGACGATTGAACGATCTGTTGACATCCGCCCGCTCCGCTTCTCGCTTTTCATAGGCAACCCACACTTCGGACTACTTGTCGTTGGCATCAACGCAACGACTTGTTGTCGACTGACGCCTAAGTGGGGAAATCAAAACTGCCGGTCGTTTACTTGGCCGGCACTGCTCTCAAGTCCTGAGATTGGACGAATGGTTTGCCTATCGAATTCGCACCAAAAAGTTGGCTCGCGAATTTGGGCGACACGTTATCGCGGGTAGAACAGAAAGAAACCGAAGCCGGGTCGAATTAACTTGATATTCACAACAAGACTTCGACTTAGCTTTACGCATCGTTAACAAAAAGATTCGCCCCATTGTGTGATTTTTGCAAGAAGCAAATGCGAATCGAATGTGTGCAATTCGTGAACGAAGTAGCAACACACCCCTGACAATGCGGGCACCGTTTTCGGCGCATCACCCACGTGCTTTAGTGCTTCGTTCGCACCACGTCCCCGACGTGTTCGCAAACGCGAACAATCGAAAACATTCGCGAAAAACGCATCGGCACACGAGCCAGACGCTGACGTTCTGAACAAGGTTTTGAGTGATCTAACGCATCCATTGCGTTACATGTAAACCTTCTCCTGCAACCGACCACACCAACATTGTGGGTACACGCACCTTCCCGCTTACAAGGCTGTGGCAGGTTGTCATCAACGTCTTCATTTCTAAATGTTCCGGTAAGAAACGTCGTGGGTTGGTGTGTGCCTTTGATGAAGATGCTTCGGATGGTGTTGAGACAACGTTTGTGATCATTAGACTTCCGCGCGATTGATACAGGCGATGCCATGCATAAGGTCCGGCTGTGTCTGTTCAAGCATGTTGAAGCGAACGCAAACAGAACAAAACGGAACGACACCGGTGAAGAAAAACATTCGACGACAAACACGTCTACTTAAAAGTGTTCAGCGTCTTGGTCAAAAGAAACGCCGCCGAGAAACGAAAAAACTCAACATCCAATCGCTTGAAGCACGTCAGCTTCTGGCCGCTAACGTTCTCGACGATACGCTGACGCTTTCTGCGGACAGCTCGATCAACGTCTTGACGAACGACACCTCTGGCAGCGAAGTCCAATCGGTCTCCGCATTCCAAGCCGACTTCGATCGCAGTACTTACGACCCAACCGTCAACGCGACCGATTGGTTCATTCCGGAACGCCCCGGGCAACCCGGCGTACCACAGCGTTCATTGATTCCTGGCGCCGTCTTTGGCGGAGCCGGAAACAACGGTGACTTGGACTTGTACGTCGATGCGGACGATCAAGCCAACGCCAACGACTTGGACACACGCCTGGATTCTTCCGCGGGTATGGCGTTGCCAATGCTTCGCGACAACAGCCCGGTTGACGCATCGATGACCAACTTGGGCGTCGTGCAGTACGCCAGCGAAGGCGGTGGCGACGCTTGGATCGCGATCGGTGCCGCACCAGAAAACAACGGTGAACTGTCGGTTCCACTTTCCAACGCGTTCTTCCCCTACAGCGCCGGTTGGGTCGGCGGAACCTACGATTCGGGTGGTGGATTGGTCCCACAGCCGACCGCGACCGCACAAGCACCTTCCGTCGTCAGCGTTGCCGGCAACGGTCGCTTTGAAGCAACCGTTCCTGGCGTCACCGACAGCTACAACGAAGGCTTCTTGTTCTCCGTCGGTGCAGACAACGAAGACAACTACACCCGCACGCGTCCGATCGACGGTGGCAAATGGTCGATCGCACACCGCGACAACGCTGCCGAAATCGGTGGCGGTGAAGAAGACGACATCAACCTGCTGTACATCCCACGCAGCACGCAAGGCTTGGTCGGCGGTGTCGTCAACGCCAGCTTTGATGGCGTCAGCCCGATGCGTCAATCGTTTGGCGATTTCTCGATCCAACGCGAATCGGACGGTTTCTGGCGTGTCAACGTTCCTGGTCACGACGTGACATCAGGTGTTGTGATCGCGGAAACGTACGACCTTACCAACGACGTCCCTCCAAACGTCTACTTTTCCTATGACGATGCCGGTGACGGATCGGGCGACTTCCTCATTCGCCAATTCGCATGGAACAGCGATACCGAAACCCCACTGAACACAGACTTCGTGTTCTTCTTTATCCCATTCGAAAACTCACTCAGCACGACCAACCCGCTTTCGGTCAGCTCGATCGGAACGGACGCGGACAGCCTGGGCAACAACCTTTCTGCCAAAGGCTTGCCACTGGCAATCAATGCTGACGGCACCATCGATTATCAATCGGGCGACGCGATCCGTGCACTCGGAGCCGGCCAAACCGATGTCGACAGCTTTGTTTATCAAGCAACCGACGGATCCGATTCGGCACTGGGCATCGTGACGGTCAACTGGGTCGGTGTCAACGATGCCCCCGAAGTCATCGCGACTCCCGCAGACTTGGTGATCAACGAAGATACCCCCTCCTCGCCAATCGACTTGACGACCGTCTTCACCGACGTCGACGCGGGCGACACGCTGACCTACACCGTCGATACCGGATTGAGCGGATTGCTGAGCGGCCAAATCTCAGGTGACGACCTGGTGATCACACCCTCGGCAGACCAATTCGGCTACAGCCAATTGACGGTCACCGCCACTGACGCGTCCGGCAAGTCGGCCACCGTCACCTTCGGCGTTTCGGTTATCCCACAAAACGATGGCGTTGTCGCGGTTGATGACACCGGTGCAGTCACTGATAAGCTGACCGCAACCCAAATCGATGCACTGACGAATGACTATCACCCCGATACCACCAAGTACTCGGTTTCGGCGGCACATATCTTCGGCAACACCGACGCGACCGGAAACACCAACGCGGTTTGGAACGTTGTCAGCACGACCGCCGGCCCCAACGACCTGACCATCCAGAGCGCTCCGAACAACGGTGACGTTGCGATCGGCCGCGGTGGCGAAAACCTCTACCCAAGCGACGGCGTCTTGCTCGGTACTATCGCCGACAACACCACCCCTTACACCACGATCGAAACCTACGGCGCATTCAGCAGCTACGGCTTCGCAACTGGCAACGGCATCGGTGGTGGCGAACGCACCGCACCAATCAACGCGGCGTTCTTCCCATTTGCCGAAGGCTGGACCTCTGGCCATATCGATGAAAACGGCAACCTGCTTGGCGGTGTTGGCGTTTCGCAAGCGGACGTCCGTATGGTTCAACCCGGTCTGTACGAAGTCACCATTCCTGAAGCGAGCAGCCCGTATGACGGGATGTTGTTCGCAATGGGTGGAAGCAACGACGACAACATTGTTTCGGTTCTGCCGGGATTCGACAACCGTTGGTTGATTCGTCAACTCGACAGCGATCAAGACGCGACCGGCTTTAAGAGCGCACCGATCAGCTTCGTGTATGTCCCAGGCGGGACCAGCGGATTGATCGGCGGTAACGCCCAATCACGCGAAGGTTTTTATTACCTCAGCCAATTCTATGGCGACGTTTCGATCGGCAGCGACACCGATGGCGCCCCGCTGATCCAAGTCAACGGCTACACCCCCGATGACGGTGCATTGATCGCCGTTGCTACCGGCGGCGAATACGCCGACGTCAACGGATCTTTGACCAACGTTCCTGCTAGCCAAGCCGTCTTTGCCACACCAAGTGGCAACGGTTTCCGCGTCGACCTTCGTCAATCGGGCACCTACACCCTGCCAGCCGACGCCGGTGACTTCCAGTTCATCTTCTTGCCATACGACTCGCCGCTGGAACGATTCAACGGCTTGGATTTCTCGATCACTTCGTTCCAGTCGACCAGTGCTCATGGCGCAACGGTAACGCTGAACAACGGCACGTTCAGCTATGACCCTGCCACCGCGGACGCGTCGATCACCGACCTCGGTAACGGCGAATCAATTCAGGACACGTTCACGTACACCATTCGTGACGGACGTGGATCGGTATCGACCGCGACAGTAACGGTTACGGTTCAAGGCGAAAACCAAGCCCCGACGGCGTACGACGATGTTATCAACCTGAACGAGCAGAACATCGACGGTGCAAAGCTGACCGTCCTGGGCAACGATGTCGATCCTGACGTCGAAGCATTGCTCGGCACACCCGCTGGCATCCCATCGGCTAACCTGTCGGTTGACGGTTCTAGCGTTTGGACGGTTGCCCAAACCGGTACCGGCGACAACGCGATCACCATCAGCGGCGGTACCACCGGCAACGTCGAAGTTCTGCAAAACGGAACGGCGATCGATCCGACGAGCGGTATCGTGATGGCAACGATTCGTGAAAACTTTGATAGCCCGAACAGCAACTACCGCCTGGTCCAAGCCTACGCAAACGGCAGCGGCGGAACCTCGTTGGCACTGCAACAGTTCGGCGCTGACGCGGCAGCGGACGCCGATGTCTCGGTTGCTTACTTCTCGTTCGCTGACAACTGGGTTGGCGGTCACGTCGACGCAAGCGGCATGCTAACCGCTGGCAACGGCGTCTCGTCGATCGACATCAGCAAGTCGGACCAAGGTCGCTACGAAGTTTCGATCCCTGGTGTAACCGATGCCGCGACCGACGGATTCCTGTTCGTCATTGGCAACGAAAACGGCGACAACGTCGTCTCAGCTCAAGCCATCCCCGGCACCAGCCGCTACGGCATCGCCGTTCGTGACAACACTCAAGACTTTGCTGACGGCGAAGACGGCGGATTCTCGTTCGTCTTTGTCCCACGCAACGCACAAAACTTGGTTGCCGGCACGATCGATCCAGAACGTGAAGGCCCCAACACCGTGACACGTGCGATCGGCGAATTTACCGTCGAACGTCAAGCGGTCGAAACCGGCGGCTTCGAATGGAAAGTCAGCATCCCTGGCCAGACTCCTGAAACCGGAATGCTGGTCCTGACCAACCAAGATGACACCGAAATCGAAGACAACTTCCTGAGCTACGGCAGCGACGGCGAAGGAAACTTCCTGCTCCGCTCGCACGACATGCCTGGCCTGGGACGTCAAAACCAGCCGTTCAGCTTTGCGTTCGTGCCATTCGATTCGCTGCAACAGCCTGTCGCCCGTCCGGTTCCAGGTCTGCTGTCGATCGAGTCGGTTTCCGGCACCACCGCATTGGGTTCGACCGTCTCGATCAATCCTGACGGAACGATCACCTACACGCCTTCGGCCACCATCGCCGAGCTTTACACCGGTGACACCGCAACCGACACGTTCACCTACACGATGACCGACGGCTTCGGTGGCAGCTCGACTGCAACCGTGACCATCAACATCTCCGGTTACGGTGAAGCCCCCGCGCTGACCGCTTCGGCTGGCGAATCGTACTACGGCATCGGCGATTTGCCGGTTGGCGTCGACGGCATGCTGGACCTCTCGTCGGTCGGTGACTTGTTCGCCGATGGTGCGGTCGCTTCGTTCGAGTTGGTTGCCGGCCAACTGCCGTCGGACATCCTGTCGATCCGCAACGAAGGCAGCACCGCTGGCCTGGTCGGAATCAGCGGTTCGGATGTGACCTTTGGCGGAACCGTCGTCGGCACCTTTGTTGCCGGTTCGGGCGACTCGGCACTGACGATTACGTTCAACGCCGCAGCTGACGAAACGGCCATCGAAGCCGTCCTGCGTGCGGTCACCTTCGAAGCCACCGAGCCAAACTTGACCGGCGGCTTGCGTCGGGTCAACATCTCGTTCGTCGACGGAAACGGCATCGCCGGTGAAACCCAATCCAAGGACATCCGCCTTGGATTGGTCTACCGCCGTTCGTTGCAACAGAACATCGACTTCGGCTACGGAAGTTACACCGGGCTGTCGGACGCACAGATTCGTGAAAACGCACCGAGCGTCGTTTCGGCTCCCGAAGGCGACTTGTTGGTCGACTGGGACCGCAGCGGTGTCGCTTCACAAGTCCTGCTGCGATTCGCTGATATGTTCGGCGATGGCCCTGGCCAAATCCCAGCCGACGCGATCATCACGTCGGCCAACCTCGTCGTCTACACCGACAACACCGGTGACGGCGGAGAGTTCTACCGCATGGCATCCGACTGGGATCCGGCAACGGCGACCTGGGATGCGTTCGGTAACGGAATCCAAGTCGATTCGGGTGAAGTCGTCGGACAAGCCCAATCGCAAATCGGAACCGCCGGTGGTGGCGGAGCGACCGGTACTGGCGAACACTTCGTCAGCGTCCTGCCCGACATTCAAGCTTGGGCGAACGGCGAAACCAACAACGGTTGGTTGATGGAAGGCTGGACCAACAACACCGACGGTTGGGCGTTCCGCAGCAGCGAGAACGGCGATCCGACGACCGGACCACGCTTGGTCATCGAGTGGGTACCTGCCGGTGCCCAAATCGCGACCTTCCGCGACGGCGTCAACGATTACTCGGGAACCCAAGACACTGTGATCAGCAGCGTCAACCCGGACCAAGACTACTCGCAAGACGGCGGGTTGTTCATCGACTATGACGGCAGCGAAGGCCGCGGCCTGATTCGCTTCGACGACATCATCGGCGATGCGGCAAGCCAAATCCCAGCGGGTGCGAAAGTGATCTCGGCACGTCTGCGTACGGCCAGCATCGCTAACAACTCGCAAGGTGACGGTGCTCGCTTCTACCCGATGTTGACCTCGTGGCAAGAAACCGACACGTACAACAGCTTGGACGGTGGCGTCAGCCTTGACGGTGTCGAAGCAGCGACCGAGTACACCGCCTTCGCCGGAAATCCGAATCGTGACCCCAATGCCCAAGCCGGCTTCCAAGATTGGGACGTGACCGCCGACCTGCAATCATGGGTCAGCGGACAACGCACCAACAACGGTTGGTTGTTCGAGCCTTGGGAAAACGGCACCGACGGCTGGGGAATCGAAACGTCTGAATCGAGCACGATCGCGCATCGTCCTCAACTGGAAGTCGTCTACGTCATCGTCGACTCGCCCGAGATCGCCGTCACGGGATCGAACGAAGTTGCCATCGACGAAGGCGAAGCGTTTGTTTCGCCACTGGCCGGAACCGATTTCGGTAGTGCAGAAGTCGACGGCGGCTCGGTCACCAAGACCTTCACCGTTTCCAACCCCGGCACCGTGCCGTTGAATGTCACCGGCGCATCGTTCACCGGTGATGAAGCGGACGCGTTCAGCTTTGGAGTCACGCCGATCTTCACGATCATCCCCGGCGGAAGCGTTTCCTTTGACGTCACCTTTGACGCCACCAAACAAGGCATCCACGACGCGACCATCGAACTGATCACCGACGGCGTCGACGGCGGAGTGTTCAGCTTCGCGGTTCGCGGAAACGGAACGGCCTTCCAAGCCCTGTCGGCAACACCAGACGGCTCGACCGCCTTCACCGCAGTCGGCGGAATCGACACCGGATTGTTGGGTGCCGAAATCTCGACCTTCGATCCGGCCACCAACCGCCTGTTCGTCACCTCGGGTGCCGGCTTGCAAATCGTGGACTTGTCGAACCCGGCCAACCCTGTGCTGCTGTCGACACTCACGCCAACGACCGACGGTGCCAGCGACGACGCGATCACCAGTGTCGCCGTCAACGCAAACGGTATCGTCGCTGCGGCGGTTCCAGGTGCTGACGAGCAAGCGTCGGGCTACGTGTTCTTCTACAACGCGGCTGACGGGGTGTTCCTAGGCAGCGTCGAAGTCGGTGCATTGCCCGACATGGTCACGTTCACTCCCGACGGAACCCACTTGCTGGTTGCCAACGAAGGCGAACCTGGTGGTGACCCGGTTGTCGATCCGGCCGGTTCGGTCAGCATCATTGACCTGACCTCGGGCGTCGCAACCGCGACCGTCCAAACGGCTGACTTCACCGCCTTTGACGGCAGCGAAGACGCACTGCGTGCCGCCGGCGTCAAACTGACTCCCGGCAACACCGTCTCGCAAGACGTCGAGCCGGAATACATCACCGTCGTCCCAGACGGCAGCTTGGCAGTGGTCACACTGCAAGAAAACAACGCTGTCGCCTTGATCGATCTGTCGACCGGTACTGTCACCGACATCCTGCCACTCGGGTACAAGGATCACGCGGCGATCAACGCCCAAATCGATCCGACCAACAACTCGCCCGACGCGTTGACCCTGGGCAGCTTCCCGATCCGCGGCCTGTTCCAGCCCGACGCGATCGCGAACTATGTGTCAGGTGGCTCGGTTTACTTCATCACCGCGAACGAAGGTGACGCCCGCGACGCCGAAGAGACCGACATCCAAAGCGTGACGTTGGATCCGACCATGTTCCCCAATGCCGAAGCATTGCAAGACGCGGCAGCGGCCGGAGAACTGGAAATCACCAACCTGATGGGTGATGCCGACGGCGACGGTGACTTCGACGCACTGTACTCCTACGGCGGTCGTTCGTTCTCGATCTGGAACGAAGCCGGCGACTTGGTCTTCGACAGCGGTGACTTGCTCGCACGAGCCACTGACGCGTTGGGGCTGTATGACGACGGACGCAGTGACAACAAAGGCACCGAACCGGAAGGCGTCGTCATCGGACAAATCGATTCGAAGGTTTACGCCTTCATCGGTATGGAGCGTGCAAACGCAACCGCAGTCTTTGATGTCACCGATCCGAGCAACGTCGTCTTGGCTCAGATTCTGCACGACACCAATGACGTCAGCCCCGAAGGCTTGACGTTCATCTCGGCAGCGGACAGCCCGAGTGGCGCACCGATGCTGGTGGTCAGCAACGAGGTCAGCAACACGATTCGCGTTTACTCGATCGGTGCCGACGTCATCCCAGAAGTCGAAGGCGTGGTCATCAACGATGGCGGCACTTCGCGTTCACAAATCACTTCCGTCACCGTCACCTTCAACACCGAAGTTGACTTGGCGGCTGTGGAACAGGCATTCAGCCTGACCAACATCGACCTCGACGCAGAGGTCACCGGCCTGACGGTCACCGCAACCAACGTTGGTGGCAAGACGATCGCCGTCTTGACCTTCGACGCTGGCGACGCTTTGGTCGCAACGCGACTCGGCTCCGGTGTCCTGGGCAATTCGCTGATCGACGGCAACTACCGACTCGATATCACCGCGGCTAGCGTCGTGGCGGGATCGAGCACGATGGCGACCGACTACCTGTTCGGCGGTCAAACCGCCGCGGACGGGGACAACGACAACTTCTTCCGTCTCTACGGCGATGCCGATGGCGACGGGGCAGTCAACCTGAACGACCTGGATGGCTACTTCGCACCAGGCTTCTTCGCGTCGCAAGGTGATGCCACCTACAACGCAACGCTCGACGGTAACGGAGACGGGACCATCAACCTCGAAGACCTAGACGGCTACTTCGCTCCTAATTTCTTCGCGGCTCGTTCGTAATTCCTCCCCCCGATTTCAATAACAACCCTCACTAAATTTTGGATAACACCATGAGAATTTTGATTTGCCTGGCACTGCTGATCGCAGCTGTCCCTTCGGTTCAAGCCGAACTCGTTTACGACGTCTTCTATCGGGCCAACGGCATTGATGCGATCGGTAACACCGTCATCAACGTTGACCCTGACCAAACCATTCGTGGTGTCGAAGTCATCTTGCGAGAAACCGCAACCGGGGCAGACACCAACCTACTTGAGACCTCAGGTCTGCGTACTTACGCGATCGAGTTGAACTCGACCGCTCAAGACGCTTTCCAAAACGGAACTCGCAACCCCAATTTTCAGTTCTCCGCATCTGGAAACGACGGCGATACCTTCACCGCGTTTAACTTCGCTGGCGGAACTCAAGGTAGTGGCGTCGCAGCCAACACCGTCGAACTGTCGCTGGGAACCGTTGACTTGGTCGGACCAACGGTCGGAAGCCAAGTAACGTTTTCGCTCGCTGACTATCAGCCAGCAAACCCCAACTTCACGATGGCAAACAATTACAACTTTGACCAATTCATCAACTTCGGCAACACGCTGACGTTGGCTTCGGTCACCGCGATTCCTGAGCCATCCAGCTTTGCTTTGATCGGCACCCTCGGTGCAGCCGTCATGCTGCGTCGCCGTCGCCGTTAAGCGAACGACGCGACGCAAGTCGCAACCGCATTAAAACGACGAACCGCCAAAGCCCATCGCTTTGGCGGTTCTTTTTTGCTTCAGCGATTTGTCAATCGCTAGGCAATGGCTGAAGTGAATGCTCTTTGCGAAGCTGTTTTGCGGCGGCGACCAAGTTGGTTAGTGAAGGAAGAACCTCGTCCCACTGCCGCGTTTTCAAGCCGCAATCTGGGTTCACCCACAATCGCCCGATGGGGATTTGTGCGGCCGCCTTGTTCATCAAATCAACGATCTGATCCTGGCGAGGGATATTGGGCGAATGAATGTCGTAAACGCCGGGTCCGATTTCGTTGGGATAGCGAAATTGGTCGAAAACGTCAAGCAATTCCATATCAGACCGTGACGTCTCGATCGTGATCACATCCGCATCCAACCGCGAAATTGATTCGAAGATGTCGTTGAATTCCGAGTAACACATATGGGTATGAATCTGTGTTGCGTCGCAGACCCCGTTTGCCGCGATGCGGAAGGACTCGATCGCCCACTCCAGATACCGATCCCATTCTGTTCGTCGCAGCGGAAGGCCTTCGCGAAGCGCCGCTTCATCGATCTGAATAATCTGGATTCCAGCACGCTCCAAGTCCAACGTTTCTTCACGAATCGCCAATGCGATCTGCTTACACGTTTGCCCACGAGGCTGATCGTCACGCACAAACGACCAATTCAAAATGGTCACCGGTCCGGTCAGCATTCCTTTCATTGGCTTGTCAGTCAACGATTGCGCATATCGAATCCAGCCAACCGTCATCGGTTCCGGTCGGCTGACGTCACCAAACAGGATCGGCGGCTTCACGCAACGAGAACCGTACGATTGCACCCAACCGTTCTCACTGAACGCGAATCCGCGTAGTAGTTCGCCAAAGTACTCGACCATGTCATTTCGTTCAGCTTCCCCATGAACCAAGACGTCTAACCCGAGTTCTTCCTGCAGCCGAATGCACTCTTTGATTTCTATCTTGATCCGTGACCGATAGGTGGAGTCGTCCATATCGCCTGATTTGAATTGCCGCCTGATCCGACGAATGCCAGCCGTTTGTGGGAACGAACCAATCGTTGTCGTTGGAAACAAAGGTAAATTCAATGCACGACGTTGCAGCACCGAACGCTCGCTGTAGCAACTCGCACGACAGCCAAGCTCGTCATCAATGTTCGCAACCGCTTGCTGGACAGCGACGTCGTTGACGTTCATCGAACACCGACGTGACTCGATCGCAACTTGGTTTGTGTCAAGTTCTGTCCGCACGGCGGTGCGTCCGTCATCCAAAGCGGTCTTCAAGATACGCAATTCGTCTACCTTTTGGACCGCAAACGCCAGCCAAGACTTCAGCTCCGTATCTATCTTGGTCTCGTTCGATAGATCAACCGGCACATGCAATAAAGAACAAGATGGCGCGATCCAAAGTCGGTCGAGCAGTCGCTGGGCAATAGGCTCGAGCCATTCGAGCGTTCGAACTAAGTCTGTCTTCCAGATATTTCGTCCGTTGATGACCCCCAATGACAAAACATGATCCGGTGGCGTCTTGGCAATCAACGTGTCGACTTCCTCCAGTGCATTGATCGCATCCAAATGAATCCCCGCGACCGGCAGACTCGTTACGAGATCGAGGTTCTCGCCCAAGCGGCCAAAGTAAGTTGCCAACAACAACTTTGCCCCAAGTCCCGCCAATGCTTGATACGCATCGACAAACGCCTGCTGCCAATCACCTTCCAACTCAGTCACTAGGATCGGTTCATCGACTTGTACCCACTCGATCCCTTCCGCGTGAATCGCTTCAATTAGCTGACGATAGACTGGCAGCAATCGTTTCAACAGCGAGAGCTTGTCAGTACCATCTTTCGATTTCCCGATCGCGAGATACGTCAACGGTCCGACAATGACCGCCTTCGCGTTGACGTTGTGCTGCCGACTTTCACGGATCTGATCGATCAGCGAGCCGGCTTGCAATACGAAATTCGTTTCGGCATCGAACTCGGGAACGATGTAGTGATAGTTCGTGTCGAACCATTTCGTCATCTCTCCCGCGGCGACACCACAAGGGCACCCCGATGTTTCATCTGCCTGATGTTCCGAGCGGCCTCGGGCGACGCGGAAGTATTGATCGAGTTCATGCCCGGAAAGATCGGCGACACGCCCAGGCAAGTTCCCCAACGCCATACTCATGTCGAGAACTTGATCGTAAAAACTGAAATCACCAACCGGCAACCAATCGAGTTCACACTGCGATGCCCAGTTCTTTCGTCGCAGCTCGGCCCCAACCGATGCCAGCTCTTCGCGACTGGATTGCCCCTTCCAATAGGCCTCTTGGGCGAATTTCAATTCTCGCTTCGATCCGATACGCGGGAATCCCAGATTGTGTGTCGTCGTCACTGCTTGCTCCGATTTGGGGTGCTACGTTGTGTTTTTGAAGTCCGCGACGTAACCTACCGCCAGTCATCCATGAACAAAAATGATTAATACTGATCATCCCATGACTTCTACTCATGAATCACCAGGAACCGAGGATGTCCATCGTTGAGCGTTCACATCTAGAAATCCTGCGAGCTGTCGACCAGTTCGGGTCGCTGACGGCCGCCGCCGAATCGCTGTTCGTCACCCAGCCGGCGCTCAGCCACGCGATCCGTAAACTCGAAGAATCGCTCGGCCTCGAAATCTGGGTTCGCGAAGGACGCTCATTGCGGTTGACGCAGGGCGGCGAACACTTGCTCGCCTTAGCCAACCGTTTGCTCCCGCAGTTTGAACGTGCCGAACAAAGGCTGCAACAGTTTGCCAATGGCGAACGCGGGACGATGCGGATCGGGATGGAGTGCCACCCGTGCTACCGTTGGCTCCTCAAGGTTGCCTCGCCCTTTCTTGACGTATGGCCGCAAGTTGATTTGGATGTGATCCAGAAATTTCAGTTCGGTGGCATCGAAGCGTTGTACAACCACGAAATCGACATGCTTGTCACCCCAGACCCGCTGCAAAAGGCTGGGTTGGTTTTCGAACCGGTCTTCGACTTTGAACAAGTACTTGTCGTGGCAGCAGATCACGAATTGTCCGGCACACAATACGTCGTCCCAGAACAGCTGATCAACGAGACACTCATCACTTACCCTGTCAGCGTCGACCGACTGGACATTTTCAGCCAGTTCTTAACGCCTGCGGGTGTCATTCCGCAGAAACACAAGTTGATCGAAACGACAGACATTTTGCTGCAAATGGTCGCCAGCGGTCGCGGCGTCTCGGCGCTGCCACGCTGGCTGGTCGACGAGCAAAAACAACGCTTCCCGATCGCGGCCATCCGACTCGGCAAGAAAGGCATCCCTAAACAGATCTTCTTGGGCATTCGTAAAACGGATCTTGAAATCGACTACTTCGAATCCTTCTTGGCGATCGCGAGAGAGAGCAAATCGCTGTGGCAAATGGACTGTTAGAATCAAGAATCGAGCGGCAATTGCTGGCTACTTCTTGCCCAATTCAATCGTCCCGCAATCGTTCTCTCCTGGCCGAACGGTCAGTGTTGCGACGGGATGATCCTCGTTGAGATAGCGTCCTTGAAAACGATCAACGGGCAGTCCGCCCCCGGGTGGCGTTTCCAGCATGAACACCAACACCTTGTACTCGCCGACGGGCGCACCGTCACCGATGCCAAAGTAGCTGGCCTGGAACGCTCCCGTTTGATCCACTGTCGCTGCAGGAATCCTGCGGAACGACCTCGTAGATTTTTCATCGCCCGTTCTCTGTTTCACAACATTGACGGGAAGAAACTTGATGGTTGCACCAGTCGCCGGGTCCCCATCCAAGGTCACTCGCCCACGCAACGGATACAGCGGTATTGGTGGCGTATTGGGTTCAACACTACAGCCAAGTAAAAATCCAGACAACACAGTTTGCAGAAGCCACTGAATTCCTCCGCGTCTGGACTTGATCGTTTGAGCGAGATCCTTCAATAGTCCTCTCCGGTTTGATCGCCACGGGAACGTGACACAAGCGCATACAAGATTTCAGGATCGATCTCTTGGCTCAAAAAATGAACGCTACCGTCTAAGAAGACACTGTTCGCCCCGCCGACATGAAACGCATAGATGCCCTGGCGGTTGTTGCAATTGACGTTGCAAGGGCCAAGGCCCGTCGGTGACCAAGTGATCCCATCGGATTGATACGACAGTATCCAAGTACATCCGCGCCCAGCCCAAGGGGACCAAGCCCGCGCGGCCGTTGGGCTCGCTTCATACAATCGCCCGTTGATCCACGTGTCTGTCTTTCCTGCTTGCTCGACAAAGGTCAGTGTGTGGCTGGATCCGTCAAGGGTCATTGTTCGCTTGGGGCGTTGAAAGTTCAGTCCCGAACCGAGAAACCCTGTCGAGTTTTCACCCACGGGCGAAAGAGCGCCCATCGCCCAGGGATCACGCGTGAATTGCACACTCGGAATTGCATACGGAAATCCCCAGCTATAAACGGCTGTGTAGTCAGTCGTCCCCGCAGCGCGGTCAAGATAAAGATCCCCCATCCCTCCGACCACACGTTGAATGCCCCGCTGGACGGAGCCGCCGACCGAGGAGGGGCAGCGATAAAACGGAACAATCTTTGTCACCGCATCTTGATTGTCTTCATGAAACCAGTCCTTGGTTCGGTCGTACCGGTCCCAAAGCCCCTGCTGTTCCAAGTAAGGCAACAGTTCCGTTAGCGGGCTGCCAGACAAACCGTTCTTAAAATTCCCGTTTGGTAGGTTGCCATACGGATCACCATAGGTCGCCGCCGGCAAAAACGATTCGGTATTCTCGAACAGCAATGTCGCCAAACCGATCTGCCGCATCTGGTCCTGACACTGCATCCGCCGCGACGATTCCCGAACCGCCTGCACGGCTGGCAATACGAGCGAAACAAGAATGCCAATGATAGTGATCACAACCAACAGCTCGACCAGCGTAAACCCTCGGTGACGCATCATTTAGCCCGCCGCCTGGTCGCAAATCGGTTTGACATTCGACGTCGCCTGCGTATCAACGTTACGACCGAAACGCCAACTAACGCGAACAACGACGACGGTTCAGGAATCGCCGTGATCGCATTGATCGAAAAACGCCCGGCATTACTGTCCAAACCATAGAAACCGGCTGGGATGGAAGCGGTTTGCATGTCCGCTTCAAAAGAAAATCCGTTCTCGTCCATCACAAACGTGCTGTCGTCGATATCCAACTGCCACAGGACCGCATTGGCATCAACGTTCTGTGTCAAGGTTAACCCTTCACCAAACGTCGATGTCGAATCGTACTGCAGCGCCAAATCTCCGATCACCGCCACTCCCAATGGCGAATTAAACCGCAGCACTCCGTCGATCCCCACTTTTTCCCCACCAACCAAACTTGGACCAAAGGCGCCAAAGCCGGGTGTCGCCGCAGCCCAACTCGCCAGAAAAGATGTGAGGTCGCTGGCTTGAGAATCAAAATCCAACGTTGTCGCTTGACGTGATCGTCCAGACGGCTGCACTAAAGAACCGCTGTTAATCCCCATCACGACACCGCCGGGAAAACGGTCGAAAGCTTCCGCCGGATTGCCGCCCGTGTCCAATAGAGCCGAACGGGTCAGCGCCGCGGCCTCGTCACCAACAAAAAAACGATCCGCAAACGATGCGTTCGATGGCGTGTCGTACAACGCAATGGTTGCCACACCACCGGTCACCAATTCCGCCCTCAGCGAACCGGTCATCAAACACAAAAAGCCACAAACCAAAACGACGTTGTATCGACTCATCTCAATCTCGATGTTCCTACGTGTACTTAAAAGCAATACCTAGAGGCCTAGTTCAATTCCGTTGTCAATTCGCGAACCAGCTGGCGATAGGGTTCGTGCATCTGCATCAGCAAACCGCTGATTTCTGGATCGGCTTTCGCCTGACTGCCCTTGTCGACGGGCGGCTGAGGGTCGTACTCGGCAAACAACTGAACCGCTTCGGCGTATTGCTGATTGCGGAGGTCCTGCACCATCTGCAAGCCGAAATCCAATCCGCTTGTCACTCCCGCGCCGGTGATTCGATTGCGATCGACGACGACGCGTTGATCGACCGGAATTGCACCAAACTCTGACAGCAGGTCGCGAGTAATCCAGTGCGACGTCGCCTTGTATCCGTCAAGCAAGCCTGCCGCTGCCAGCAAGATCGAACCAGTGCAAACACTGGTTACAAAATCTGCCTTGGCTCCAACAGCGGCGACAAAGTCCCGCGTGGCGATGTCCTTCGCGGCATCCAAGGTTCCGCCAGTACCGCCGGGCACAAAAAAAATCGTCGGTGAGCTGGGACATTGATCGAAGGTTGTCGTCGGGCGGACTTCGATCTTCGTATCGGTCAGAACCGGTGTGTCCGTTGCCGCGACCAAATGCACCTTCGCTCCCATCATCAAGGAAAACAAATGGTGCGGTCCGAAGAGGTCCAACGCGGTGAACCCCGGATACAGCAACATCACAATTTGCTCGTCACCGGTCCATCCCGGCGGCCATTGAACCGATGGGTCATGAATGTCAAATGGAGGATCTGCGGCACTTGTCGTACGAGCTTGTTGGGCAACCGATCCGGCAAACATTGACACGAGTGCCGTTTTCAAAAAATGCCGTCGCTGCCCTTGCCCGTTTTGATCGTTGGATAATTGGGAATTCATAGCTGATTGCTGGTAAGAGGTATTGAACTAAAGCCAAGCGTCGCAGTGTTGCAACTGAACCAAACTGGCATGATCGCCTTCGCAATCGACTTGGCGAACGGATCGGAAGAACGAATCCCACGCTCGATCGTCGATCCAAGCTCGACTTTGCGATGCGATAACAAATTCGATGTCCATCGGCAGTGGCTCGCCGGACTCAATCGACGAAGATCTCAGCAGCATCGCAAGTGCTGCGCGCGTTTGGTGATTCAGACCAGTGATCTCCGGCGTCATCGGCGTTCCCGCCATCCATCGTGATTCCGCAGTCCAATCGATGGGCCGGTGCGGCATCGCATCAATCAAAACGCAGCGCTCGATCCGTTCACACCATGGTCGATGGTTACACAACATCCGATACAAGACACTGGCGGCAAAGCTGTGTGCAAAGATCTGTAGCGGTGTTTCGTTTGATCGCAAAACACTGGTCAATTCAAAGGCCCAGCGGTCAGAAAGCTTGTCGATGCTTTCCGGAATCGACTCCCGCCCATCAATGCCGGGGATCGAAAATGCGAACGCTTCGGATCGCTCACTCAGCTTGGTGACAAGTGGTTCGTAAACCTGAGACACTCCCGGCAATCCGGGCAACAGCACACTGACGGTGTTGGCAAATGGATCTTTGCATGGCCGGTGCAACATGTTCGATCTCGGCGCTTGCTCCGTTTTCGAAGTGACCTGATCGGCAGGCCCGATCAACTTAGCTAGCGCATGAATCGTCGGTGTTTCGAAAATCCGCGACAGAGCAACCTTGGCGTCAAATGCCAGTTCGATTTCTCGTACCAGCATCGCCGCCATCAACGAATGGCCACCGACCAAAAAGAAGTCATCGTCAGCGGTAAAATCCCGATGACCAAGTAAGGCTTCCCAGATCGCAGCGAGTTGTGTTTGTGGCTCGCCATCCCATTCCGCGGTAGCTTCCGAACCGAGCGTTTCCGAAGTCGAACTCAATGCCAAGTTCATGATCGCTCGACGGTCGACTTTCCCGCGGTTCGTCATTGGGATCGCTTCGCAAAAACACCATTGACTCGGTCGCATCGAAGCCGGCAACGCAGTAGCAAGCTCGCGGCGGATCGCCACGTTCGGATTGAGAGCGTCTTTCAAGACGACCGCGGCAACGAGCGTTGGTGATGCAGCGTCCATCTCGCAAACCACCGCAACCGCCGCGACGGCAGCATGTTTTCGAATCCGCTCGGCAACGTCGTTCAAATAAACTCGCACGCCACGCACTTTGATCTGGTCATCCAGTCGCCCCAGAAAATGGAACACTCCCGATTGATCGACTCGTACGCGATCGCCGGTCCAATACGCGATACGTGACGGATCCTCTGGATGTCTTCGAAACCCGTTGCCACGACCCAACTCTTCGGCCTTCAAATAGCCGTTCGCCAATCCTATCCCGGCAATCACGAGTTCTCCCGGACAACCAGACGGGACGCGAGTTCCTGCAGAATCGACCACCAACAATTTGGCGCCGGCAAATGGGATTCCGATCGGCACTTCCGCATGATCCTCCATTGCGCTGACTTTGTGTGCCGTGCAAATGATCGTGGCTTCTGTCGGACCGTAGCTGTTCCATAAATCGATTAATGGAAACGCAGCCACAAAGCCCGTTGCCAAATCACGATCCAACCGTTCGCCGCCAACCACAACCGCACGCAAATTTGGAAAATGCGGCAGCGATACAATCGATTCGGCCCAGCGATGGAAGAATGCCGTCGGCAAGTCAACGACGGTGATCGCGTTCTCGATCACCCATTTCGTAAACGCCATCGGGTCAAGACGACAATCCTCAGGCACCAGACACAACGTCGCCCCTGCCCGCAACGTCGGCAAGACTTCCTCCAAATACAGATCGAACTCTGCCGATCCATACTGCGTGACCCGATCGGTTGTGGATAGATTCAAAAGGCGAACAAACGCTTCGTTGTGACGATCCAGTGAATCACGCCGGATAACGACGCCCTTCGGGATTCCCTGGGTTCCCGAGGTCAATGCGACACACGCGGCGTCATCCAAAGTTGACGAATGGTGAGCCAAATTTTTCGTGATCATGCGGTCCGTCAACACGAACGGGGCATTCGCCCGTAAACAGCGAATCAGTTCGATCAAAGATTCGACCGATCGGTCCGTTGCGATTTGGACCGGCACGTCGCCAGCACCGACCGACCGCAGTGATCGCGATCGTTGCTCCAACTGGCGATAGGTCAGCTTCGCCTGCCCGTCTTCGATCGCGATCGATTCGGGTGATCCAGAGACGTGTTCGCCGAACGCACTGCTAAACGCTCGAACCGGCCGGATTATTTCTTCGTCGTGCTTGGAACTCGATTCGCGTATCGAGAGAGTTCTTAGCAGGGATTGCTGCTGGTGAACCAAAACATCGGCGGTCTCGACAAGCTGTCGCACGACCGCTTGCGCCGTCGATTGAAAGAACAGATCCGTGCAGTATTCCAGCGACAAACTTGCGCTACCATCTAGCATTTCGCTGACCGAAACGGTCCATTCGAATTTTGCTTGGTCGACCTTCGGCAGTACCGGTCTCAAGATCGCTTTGCCAAGTTCAAATGGCTTCACCGATTCAGCCGCGTAGCTGAACAGGACCTGAAATAGCGGTGATCGATCAAGTCGACGCTCCGGTTGCGTGAACGTCAGAATCTCATCAACCGAGAATGATGGATTCAGCATTGCGTCTGACAATTGCTGGTTCGCATGACGCAACCAATCGACGACCGTAATCGATTCATTGTCTCCGGGATTATCCAACCGTAACACGAGTGTTCCGACGAAGAACCCGATCAGATCGACCACCGCCCGTTCGTCACGCCCCGATGTTGGCATTCCGATCGCGAAATCGTTGCCACCCTGACGGCGATCGAGATAAAACCGTAGCGTCGCCAGCCAAAACGAAGCCTTTGTGATACCGATCGCACGGCAAAGTTTAGTGATGCGTTGATTGAGCTCTGCATTGACAACGGTGGCCGTTGACGCGCCCGAACTTGACAACCTTGCCGGTCGCCTTCGATCCGGCCACAAATTCACGTCTTGCAAATCACCGTACATCGCGACGCAGCGCTGGCGACTGCCATTGTCCGTCAGGTCAACTTGCCCGCGTGACCGTTCCGATTGGCATTGGCAATAGGCCGCATAGCGTCCCAACATGTCGCCGCCCGGAACGCATCGATTCGGAAGCGTAGCCCCGTCGACATGATACAACTCTTGCAGCTCATGAATGAATCGCTGCATCGACCAGCCATCAATGATCAAATGATGGAAGTTAATGAGCAGGATGGATTGACGTTTACTAACTTTCGCGAGCGATACCTTCCAAAGCGGACTGACATTTAGATTGAAAGGCTTCTTTGCGCATTGATCGATCCACTCGCGTGCGGTGGAGTGATCGGAGAATTTTCGTGATTCGAACGGAACCTTCGCGGTCGAATCAAAACGCTGAATCGGTCCTTCGGCTGTCGTTTCAATCGACAATTGCAACGCCTCGTGTCGCTGACGAATCCAATCAAGTGCCTGTGTTAATCGCTCGGCGTCCAACTCGCCCTCGACTTCTGCGATCGCCGGAATCACGTAGGAATCGCCTTGCCCCAGTTGTTCGAGAATCCAGAGACGCTGTTGCTGTGGCGTCAGTGGCGCCGAATCGATCATCAGTCGTTCGTTTTTTGGCAGCTTCTTTAAATCGCCTTTGTCATCGACACGTTGGCTCACCCGCAAATTCTCGATCACGTCAGCCAGTTCACCCAACCGATCGACCGCCACAAAGTCGCGAAGCTGCAAATCGACACCGAAGCGGTCAGACAACTTCGCGGTAATGATGATCGCGAGCAAAGAATGCCCGCCGATTTCGACAAATCGTTCTGCGGGATGAACGCTTTCAAGTTCTAGCGTTTCCTCAAGTACTGCTGCTAGATCCGACCACAGCGGCGAGCGGAATAACGAGGCGTCACTCATTGCTGCATCACCGCCCTCCGCTCCGGACGATCGCATCAGCAATTCCGCGATGGCTGTGCGGTCAAGCTTTCCACGTGAAGTTAGCGGAAGTCGTTCCGCGAACCGAAATTTGCTCGGACGCATTCGCTCGGGCAACTTCGCAGCAACCCAACTTGCAAGCTGGCCAGCAACATTCGCTTTCCCGACACAGAGGGCAGCGAGCCCCCTATCACCAATCGCGATCACCGCGGCAGCTTCAACCCCCGGATGTGAAACGAGACAAGATTCGATTTCTCGCGGTTCAATTCGGTAGCCACGGAGATTAATTTGGTCGTCGCTTCGACCAAGTAGTTCGATCGTCAGTTCCCCATTGCCCGATGGATGGTCAATGATACGGCTTGATCGCCAGTTCGATAACATGCCGTGGGCTCTACGTCGCCCGGAAAAATCCATCGCGTGAAGGAAGATGACTGTAACGCAGTGTCCCCGTCCGCAGTGTCCCCATCGGCAATGTACCCATCGGGAATGTACCCATCGGCAATGCCACGCCCCCAAAGGCACAATTCACCAACGGTTCCTAGCGGAAGCGACGAACCGTCTGATCGCATGATTGCGATCGCGATCCCATTAACCGGCGAACCGATATCCACGATGACGTTCGAATCTTCGCAACAATGCTGTTCCGCGATCGTCGCATTCACGGTCGCTTCGGTCGGGCCGTAAGCATTGAAGACCCGCGGTCCGGCCGAGAGAACTTCACGAGCGGTCTCTGCTGATAATCGATCACCGCCAAAGGCGACCAACCGAACACCTTGATAAAACTCTTCACAGCGAGGAAATGCTGACCGAATCGCGGAGTGATAGGACGGAGGAAGATTCAGCAGCGTGACATTGTGTCGCCGAATCAAGTCACGATTTACGGACGCCGAACGATTTTCGTCGGCGATCACAATCGATCCACCCACGCACAGCACCGGAAAGATCTCTTCGACCGACATGTCGAACGTCAAAGGTGCGAACTGCAGCATCACGTCCCGGTCAGATAGTTGATACCGATCGATCATCGCGTGACAAAGGTTGACCAAACTGTCATGCCGAATCGGTACCGCTTTGGGTTGCCCTGTCGTCCCGGATGTAAACAGAACGTATGCAGTCGATAGGGAAACTCCTTTCGCATGTTCGGCGAAATTACCTCCGGTTTTCAACGCTGCATCAAATTCGATCGCATTCGCAGCACGAATCATCTGCAAACGTCGCTCCATCGGTTCCTCCGATGAAATCGGGAGATACGCCGCCCCGGCAGTCAAGACTCCGAACAGGCTAACGATCGTTTCGATATTTCGGTCATCTGTAATCGCGATCACATGGCCCGCCGAGACTCCGTTTAAACGTAGACGCTCCGCAATGAACTTCCCTCGTTCTGCAAGCTGGCCGTATGACAAACGATCCTCACAGGCCAACACACAGTCGTGATCTGGAATTTTCGATGCGACATCGGTGATCCAATCGGCCACCGTGATCGGAACGACGTTCTCGTCTTGCCTGCGATCAAATTGGCACCGCAGTTTCGCGACCTCTTCGTCGCACAGCAGCGACAACTCGTCGACTCGCGCCGATGCGTCAGCGCAAACCTGTGCTAACAAATGATCGAATACGTTTGCCCAAGATCGGATCGCGGAATCCGAGAACCGGTTCGACTGGTATTTCCAATTCACACGTTTCCGATCACCAAAGTCATAGACTTCCAATGTCAGGTCGTCTTCGATTTCTTGATACAGGTCAAAGCAAAAACGGACGTGGTCCTGCCAGTCTGCATCCTTGCTCCATGCGGCGAAGATGTTTTGATAGGTGAATGAGTACGGAAAGCTGGGCCGCCCGTCTGGTGAATCGATCGACAAACCGGCTTCACGAAGCTGTTCGGAAAACGGCAACTGGCCGTGCTCCATCGACTCTAGAAATCGCTCACTGACCGACTTCGCGAACATCGCAAACGGCTGCTCGCCGTCAACGAGACAACGTGTCGCAACCAGGTTGATGAAACAACCGACCTTGTCTCTAAATGGCCCTTTCAATCCGCCAGGACGTCCCGAGACGGGGGTGGTGATAGTCAGATCGTTGTGCCCAGACAACCGCCAGAGCAGCAGATAATACAACGACAACAAGACAGTCGAAGGCGGACAGTTGAGCCGATGTGATAGCTCGTCCAAACTCTCGTTTTGTGCTTCGGTCAGATCGAGATGGATGCACTGCACACCTTCGCCGTGATGCGTCGCGACCAACTTGTTTGGTGCCGATTCAAGTCCGGCTTCACCTCTAGCGCCAGAGAGCATCCTCTTCCAATAGTCACGATCAACTTCTGCCCGCGAGGACTTCAAATAGCGAGTTTCCCATTCGATAAATTGAAAGAAACCTGCGTCCTGATTCGTCGTCGGCTTTGGTTCGCAATCAGTGAAATACTCTCGCCAAAGTTCACCGACCATCGGTGCCGCAGACAGTCCGTCGATCACGATGTGGTGCAACTTCAGCAGCACCCACGTGGACTGTTGATCGACGGCATAAAAACTTTCGACCGGTGGCGCCGCGGCCAAGTCCATCGGCTGACGCATCTGTCGACGAAAAGCTGAAACCACATCCGTCGTCTGCTTCAACGGGGCAATCGCACGAATCGTCGATTCGGAGACAACCGTTTGCCGCAGCGAACCGGTGTTCTTGTCATAGGCGATGGTGACACGCATCGCCGGATGACGCGTCGCGACCTTCTGAAGGGCTCGATCAAACCGCTTAGGATCGAACGTCAAATGAAGATCAAGTTGAAACAAAAGTGGTACATGGAAGCTATGATCACAATCTCGCGACTGGCCGATGTACCACAACCCCTTTTGAGTTTCAGACAGCGGAAACGACTCGCCGTCGTGAACCCATTGTTCGTCACCGAAATCGACGATGGCTGACGGTACCATCGAAGCATCGAAACACGCGGTAGTCGTCTGGTCCGTGTCCAATTCGGCGAGGCGCTCGGCCAACATCGCGACCAATCGATCGACTGTCGGACAGTCAAACAAAACGGACGTTTTCAATTCCAATCCGTACATCGACTCGAGGACCAGTTTGAACTCGACCGCTTGGCTCGAATCGGTCCCCAAATCCGCGAATGCGTCATCGGGGTAGATTTCGTCCATCGATTCAAAGCTCAAAAACGTCGCTAGCCGCGCACGAACCTCGTTCGACAACCGTTCGAGTCGACCTTGGTTAGTCGTTTTGGTGACCGTGTCCATCGCTGACGTCAAGCTCCCAACACAACCAATTTGACTTCGCCGTCACTACGCCCTTGCTGTTGATCTTGAAACCGACACGCGGTTTTCAAAATCGACAATCTGCTGCGTCGGCGTGCGGACAGAAGGCGAACTTCACCTACGAAGTCGCGAGGATTAAGTTCGCTGTGATAGTGACTTTGAATGCTCGCGATCAAATAATTGGACAGCTGCTTTTTAAAGAAACCGTCCAAGGTGTAATCGTCGAGCGCCGGCAATAGCGATTCCCGAACACAAGTCGCTAGCAAGACATACGCCAATTGGTTGTAGCAAATATTGAATTCGACAGCGTTGAAATGTCCTGTGTCGTCGATATAGCAGGACCTGTCGATTTCGAATTCTCCTATCGCGACAATCGAGTCCCATGTGCGTGTGCATTCGGTCTCGAATCCCACGTGGACTCGCTTCAGATACTGACACGACGGTCGATAGGGCTTTAGCACCTGTCTCAAGAATGCGTCATCAATGTCGCTGACTTGGCACAACGTTGATGTCGCGATTCGATGATTCGCTAGCGTGAGAGGACTCATGACACGATTCCTTTGTAGAACGGCAAGTCGTCATAGATACCGATGCGATAGCTCTTACTCTGTTGCCCCGGTTTGACGGCCGTTGACATATGGATCAAAAAGCGGTTGTCCCAGATGATCAAATCGCCCTCTGACCACGCATGCTCGTGAATGTGCTCTGGCCGCTCGATGTATTCGAACAACTCGGCCAGTCGTTCACGGTTCTCTTCGAAGGTCATCCCTTCAATCGCCACGGTAAAACCGCTGTTGAGATACAGGATTCGCTCTCCGGTGACCGGGTGCTCGATCACCGCGGGGTGCCGCACCGGTGGCACCTCTTCATTGATTCGGTCGAGCAATTCTTTTAACGACCGATCGATATCGGACGCTTGCACCTTGTATCGCAATTGTCCGGCATGAATTGTGGTCGCATGATCGACATAAGCCTTCAGATGCTCGGGCAACTCCCGATAAACCTTGGCCATATCGATATATAACGTGCCTCGTGCATCCTGCGGGAACACTTGTGGATAGATCGACGTCCATGACAACGGATGCTGCTCGAACGAACAATCGGTATGCCAGTAATGCCCTGTCCGAGCCACACCGACTTTTTGACCGTTCTCGGCGATATTGGACGAGACAAAGATTTCGGGATAGCTTGGATGGTGATAGTTGGTCTGAAAATAAACTTGCGGACGCCCAAGTTTTCGAGCGATTTCGACGTACTGCGACTCATTCATTTGTTGGCCGCGTATGACGACCAAACGATAGCGATAGATCGCTTCACGTATTGCAGTTATCTCGGACGAGTCGGGCACCAGCTCATTGACATCGATACCGGAAATCACCGCCCCAATCTGGTCGGCGGGTGGTGCATCGATTCGAAGACTCTGTACGGCTGACATGATCAGTTCACCTTTCGTGTGTGGTTTTCCCAGTACGGCTTTCGAAGCTCTGTTTTCAGAACTTTTCCGCTGGGGTTCCGGGGAAGTTGAGTGACAAATTCGAATGACTTGGGGACCTTGAATTCGGCGAGCTCCGACCGCACAAAGCTCAGCAAATCGCGGACACGTGGCTTTTCGGCGTCGCCGCGGAGAACCAAAAACGCTTTCGGCGATTCGCCCCATTTCGGATCAGGGACACCGATCACCGCGACATCCGCGATTGCGGCATGCTTGCGTAACGCCGTTTCGATTTCGGCCGGAAAGATGTTTTCGCCGGCGTAGATGATCATGTCCTTGATGCGATCGCAGACGAACAGAAAACCACGACCGTCCAAATAGCCTGCGTCACCGGTCTTGACCCAACCGTCAACGAGCGTAGCGTTGGTTTCGTCGGGGCGGCGATAGTATTCCAACATCGCGGACGGCGACCGAAGCCAGATTTCGCCGACTTCACCCGTGTCCAGTTCGCCCCCATCGGGACCAACAACTTTGCACTCGACACCGGGAAGCGGCTGGCCAGCGGCCGACGCAAGCGCCGGATCGGAGTGATCTTCAGGCCGCAAACAGACCGCCATGTTGCCCGTTTCCGTCAAACCATAAATTTGAAAGAAACGTGCATTGTTAAACGCGGCTTGAGCTTTCGCGAGCAGTTCCGCAGCGATCGGTGAACCGCCATAAAGAAGCCCACGAACGCTGGAGAAGTCTGCCGCCGTAAAGGTTGGCTCGGCCAAAACGAACTGAATCATCGCGGGCACCATCGGCACTTGAGTGACTCGGCGCTGGACGATCAATTCGATCGCTTTCCAACCGACAAACGAGGGCATCAAATACCCGGTCGATCCGCTCAAAAATCCTTGCACCGCCCACCACAACCCGCCAATGTGGAACTGCGGAAGTGACAACAACAATCGGTCGCTTGACGAAAACCCCATCCAATCGTCGCCTTGCGATCGCATTTGGCGACGCAAACGAATAAATGCCCGATGGCTCAGCACGACGCCCTTCGGTGTTCCAGTTGTTCCCGACGTGTAGATCTGCACAACAGGCGTTTCGCTGAAGTGGCCCTGTGCAACAGTATCTTCGATTGCGTCGCACTGGTCGTGCCGATCCAACCATTGCTGAAATCGCTCGATCGAAAGGACGCCTCGCTGCGACTGTTGCGATGAACGAACACCACTGAGTTTGTCGCTGGATGCATTGTCCGCGAACAAAAGCTTTGCGTCACAGTCATCCAAAATCCGCGACAGTTCCGCCGCAGACAGCTTCCAGTTGATCGGGACCAACACGCAGCCCGCCTTGGCACAGCCGAAAAGCAACAAATAGCCCGCGAGGCTGTCCATACCGATCAAGGCAACTCGTGCACCGATACCACAGCCTTCTGCGACAAGTGCTGCGGCGATTCGGTCGGTGACCTGATCAAGCTTCGCAAAGCTGACGGAGTCGTCATCGAGGGCAAACGCAATGTGGTCTCCAAAACGCTCGGCTAGCGTTTGACAAGCTTCGCCGAGTGTTTCGCAAGCGTCCAATGCGGTGAATTCAAATTTCGCCATCACGATGCGTTCTCTTCGCCGGCGTCCCTATTTCGCTCGATCGTCGATCGCTTCCGGCGAACTAGCGAGAGGCCCAACGCCCCAATGGCCAAGCAAGCGAAACTTGACGGTTCGGGAATGGCAGTGACGCCCGCAAATGAAAACGTCCCGACATTCAATTCGGGTTGCAGATACCAAGCGGCACTAAACTCGTCGGAAACATACAGGTCCCCCGACAGCGAAAGGCTGCCAGCGGTGTCGATGCCCGCTGCTACCGAATCGATCGATAGATTTCGAATATCAAACAACGGCAGCGTTTGCAGTACGGTGTTGGTTAGCAACCAACCGGAGTTTTCTCCCTCCGAGCGAGTTTCGTCGTAGTGGAGTGCATAATTTCCAAACTGCAACCAAACACTGCCGGTAGCGATCACCGCATCGTTCGCATACCAAAATGCGTCTCCACCGGCGAACGTTGCCGCCCCTTGCGCACCGACACTCGCGATGCTGGATGGATCGAATTCGAGCGGGCTACCAGCACCCGCATTGAAGGTATAGCCCAAACCTTCGGTTGACGGTCGCACCCAACCGTCGCGAAGGTCACTGAAATCGGTGGCCGTGGCTGGCGATGCGGGGCGCCCCGGCAAGACGCCGTTACCGTGCAGTCCGAATTCCATAAACGCTTGCCCGGGCGTCAGCGAAATACCGACGCTTTGTAGCGCCAGCTCGTTGCCGCCGTTTGCGAACGCGTCGCCATCAAAATCGATGACCAGCGCCCCTCCCGTAACAACATCCGCCCGTGCGGAGTCGCCAATGCTGTGAACCGCTAGAGACCCGATCACGGCAAATAAATAGACCAACCGTTTTTTGTATTGAATGTATGACATGTTTGCGATGCTGAATGACTGCTTGTGCCAATCCTCTTTTGCACTGACACAACCTGACCTGAGCAGACAACGGCGCGTTCGCCGCTGCGAAAGTGAATGCCGAGCAACATCAGCCGCGCCCATGCAGACTAGAGCGATGCCAACTTTGTGAGGAGCAGACAAACCGTCGCCCGCATGGGAGCGACAGATGCGGCTCAGCAAATTGAAGTGATACGCTGCCATCGCGCAACACAATGCAGAGAGCTGCGATTTGCAAATCGGGCGTGACAACCGAAGGAGCAAACATCAGCCTGCGACACCAAACGCATCAACAGATACGCAGACGTGCAGCATCAACCCAGATAGTTGCGTCGACGAAACGCACTAGCTCTCGGGTCACTGATGAAATCGGTCCGGTGCCACGCTAGGCAGCAGCTACAGCAATCAATCCCCGGGGCACAGGCCCTTCGGGTGAATCACAACGTGACTTCATCGAATCGCTTTCGATACAGAGTCGCTCACACAAGTGAGGTGGCGACTTGACGGTTGCATCCAGATCTGGAATCCAGGTGTCTTTCAACAAACGCAGCGAGACTTCGATTCCTCGGCACTTTAAAGCCGCATCCAACAACACGACACGAGATCGCTTGTCGATGTCCCTCGACGACTTGGAGGGCCGAATAGGCACATCGGTACATTTCGCACTGGCTTTTGAAGAACAGCACGTGCTGGCGGCAAGTCTCGCCGTACAACAGGATCGCACCGGAGCGGCTTCACCTGAATCAGCGGCAGAAGCAACCACAGGCTGTGACTCTTGGACGCGTGCCACCAAAAATTCAGGCGGAGTAACCTGATTCCGTTCAGCCCAAGCGAGTTTCTCGGCATCGGTGTGGCAGCAACACTTGTCCCAACAATGTTCCGCACTGGAACATCCACAAGGGCACGATTCACAAGGAAATCGCTCGTTAGAAGGCTTCTTCGACCGATCCGGAAGCGGGATGCCAACAATGCCGACGAGGAGTGTCAGAACCAGCCCAGCGACGACCAACCGAACCCTACGGGCCGAAAAGAATGACGTCGGATGAACATTATTACTGGACAAACTGGGGCGGCCATTAATAGGCGATCAGCCCGCTCCTCACGTCCGTCATGATTACCCAAGCGATTCACCTTGTCAATCATTCAAACGGGATGAAATCGTGCCACCGATATCCATCTGGTAACGTCTTACTAGCGGCGAATTCCAAGTGCAGGATCCTGCGGTGCCGATCCGTCCCGGGCAGCGATGATCCGCTGCCGTGCGTCAGTAAGGGTCGCATCGCCAGCACTTGCCCCTTTGCCGCATGAACCGAGACTGCGTGCTGCACACCAACCCCTTCGCTGTCACTGGTGTGATGTGACTGGGGCACAACACGTAGCGGACCGTTTTCGTCGGTTACTTCGTCCAGGTGAATTCGCAGCGTCAACATTTGCCGCAAAATCTCGTCCGATGCGATCACATGCGGAACACCTGCCTTGACCGTCGGGCGTGAAAAGAACGGCGACGGAGTTTCTCGATCGGCACCGTTGTCGGCAACCGCGATGGCCGTGTCCTTGTGCCAGCCCAGTGCCCATGTCCGATCCGGCGGCTTGTCGAAAAACAAAGCCCGCACCAATCCGAATCTGTCTCCCAACTGCGACTTCAGAAAACCGATCAACGACTCGGTTCGCCAAACCGTTGCCACCATCGGCAATGTCCGGATCAAGTTCCGCGCGGCGTAGACATGTCCGCGACTGGATTTGGCTAACACACCGCCGTCGCGTTTTTCGGCAAGGTCACGGTCCGCGAAGACTCGTTCACATGCCGTCAACAATTCGTCGACGACCAATTGCTTGACCGGCTTGTTCAATAACGCGAATCCTTGGCTGCGAAACGAATCCATCGCCAGATCGGCATCGGGCGTGAAAGCTTGACTCGGCTGACCCGAATTGCTACTTTGCATTGTAAAGTTACTTTCAGTATGACGTGGTTGTGATTCTCTTGCCGGGAGCAATCGGTGGAACTTCGCGATGCGATGCAACAGATTTCTGAGATTCGCCAACAGATGGCGCAGACAGAAGTGTTCCGCGGTTATCGCTCCTTGACCGTTGCGTCATCAGGAATGCTGGGGTTGGCTGCCGCGGCCGTGCACACGACGCGATTGCAACCGGCCAGTTTTCAATCGAGCAGCGAGCTTCTGGATCACTGTTTGACACTGTGGCTGGTGGTGGCATCGATCAATGTCGGCTTGGTTGGTCTGGAACTGTTGTGGCGGATCAAATCCTCGTCCGACCGCCTGACTGGAGAAAAGACGCGATTGGCGGTCGAGCAGTTTGCGCCTTGCTTGGTAATCGGCGGACTTTTGACCATTTGTATCCAGCGCGGTGCTCCCGAGGCCAGCTGGATGCTGCCCGGATTGTGGTCCTTGGTGTTTGGGCAGGGCATTTTCGCGTCACGGCGAATGCTTCCCAATGCCGTCATCTGGTCGGCGATGTATTACGTGATTTGCGGTTGCTGTTGGCTACGCTGGGGTGATCACACCCAAGGCTTTTCGGCACTTCAAATGGCGATTTCATTCGGCGGTGGCCAATTCCTTTCCGCCGCTATCTTGTACTGGAATTTGGAGCGTCATGATGCGACGAAAACAGAACCATTCTAAAGCGACGCCGGACTCGGATAAAACATCATCACCCCCAAAGGCAGGCCGTTTCTCCTATGACGGGCTCGACCGGGTAATGCACGAGAAAGCTCGTTTGGGAATCATGGCTTCGCTGGCGGCAAACCGTGATGGCGTTGTCTTCAACGATCTCAAACGTTTGTGCTCGCTGACTGATGGCAACCTCAGTCGTCACCTGGGAGTACTCAGCGACGCCGGACTGATCGAAATCTGGAAAGGCACCGAAAACTCGCGATCCCAAACCATGGTCCGGCTATCATCAACGGGACGCGAACGTTTCGCCGAGTACATCGCCGTCTTGGAATCCGTCGTCGCTGATGCACAGGCAAAAACACAAACCCAACCGAGCGGCCAACCCTTGGGCGGCAACTGGTCCCCGGCTTAGCCTCTTTTTTTCGCCACTCACTTTGCAATACAAAGTCAATTTCAAAACCGAACGGTGAATTGATGAAGAACGCTTGGATTCCCAAAGAGATGCGGATCGCTCCCGAATTGCCACCGATCGATCCTAGACGGCAACCCAAGCCACAAACATCGCTACTGATCAATCCGTTCTATGCCAAAGACCGACATGCCAGCTTTGGTAAACACGTTCTGACACCAACCCTCGCGCTGACCAGCATCGCCAGCAGCACTCCGGACCACTGGGACGTGCAGTACTGGGACGAGAATCTGCTGCAGGGGCCGCCGCCATGCGAACCGATTCCGGCTATCGTCGGCATCTCCGTCCACCTGACGTTTGCCAAACGAGCTTACGAACTGGCCAAATGGTACCGCAGTCATGGTTCGATTGTGGTGATGGGCGGTTTGCATGTGCTTTCATGCCCTGATGAAGTCGCCCCGCATGCGGATGTTTTGGCGATCGGCGACGGAGTTCAACTTTGGGGACAGATCCTTGGCGACATCGATCGCGATGACTTGCAACCGATTTACAAAGCCGATTTCAAACGTCCGTATCGTGACGACCCTGCACCGCGGCGAGAGCTACTCGATCGACGCAGCTACTTAACCACGAGCAGCTTGATCGCGACACGCGGCTGTCACAATCGTTGCGGCTTTTGCTACTTATCCACCAAAGGGCTGCACATGCCCTATTTGATGCGTGACGTGCAACAGATCGTGGACGAGTTTCAACAAGACGACCAGCCCTACGCGGTCTTTACCGATAACAACTTGGGCTCCAAACCCGAATACCTGCGCCAACTCTGTCACGCGATTCGCCCGCTCGACAAAATCTGGAGCGCCGCGGTCAGCATCGACGTTGCAGATGATCCGACACTGGTACGCGATATGGCACTGGCCGGTTGCACCGGTGTATTCGTCGGATTTGAGTCCTTGTCGAATGACAACATCACGGACTCGAAAAAGAAAAGCCCACGCACCGAAGACTACGCCCGACGCGTCAAACTGTTTCATCAGTATGGAATCCAAGTCAACGGAAGCTTTGTGTTGGGTTTTGATCACGACCGTGAAGACGTTTTTCGGCGGACGGTCGAGTGGGTCGAAGCGAATCGATTGGAGTGTGCGACGTTCCATATCATGACGCCTTACCCGGGCACGCCGCTGTTTCGCCAAATGGAATCCGAAGGTCGCTTGCTGCACACCGACTGGGACAAATACGACACTGCGAACGTCGTCTTCGCTCCCAAACACTTGACGCCCGAGCAATTGGCTGAGGGCTACGAATGGTGTTACAAACGACTTTTCTCACATGCCTCGATCTGGCGAAGACGACCGAGTGATTGGCGTGCCGTCCCGGCGTACCTTGCGATGTCGTATCTCTACAAACGGTCAAACCGCTTTTGGCATTTGTTGATCAAGCATCGATGGACAGCAAGAGTTTGGCGACCGCTCGTCGAACTCACTCGCCGGCGTCACGTCAAATTTCGCAAACGCCTCGCTCAACAAACGACATCTGATCCCGCACGAAGCAGCACACTGGTCTCCGCCGGGGTTTGAACGCTGAAACGTTTTCGAACGAGACAGAAAGCGAAAATTGGCAAAGGACCGATTCACCGGCCAGTTCGCTGGTGTATTGTAACGGGATGATTAAAAGTGGCATTTCGACTGCACAGATCGAATCAATCCGTTGCCGCAAGCGATAGTCTCCCGACAAATGACATCTGACAACAGCAAGGTTGACACCGACCGACTCAGCCAAATCAGAACACATTGGTCCGCCGTCGTCGGTACGACACCGGCCGAAGAATGTGGTTCGACGGAAATTCAACGTGAGTTGTTACTACGATATGCAGGCCCAGCTTACCGGTACCTCTTGGCGATGGTGCGGGACCCAGACGTTGCAGACGATCTATCGCAAGAGTTTGCCTTTCGCTTCATCCGTGGTGATTTCCAGAAAGCTTCACCCGAGCGAGGACGTTTTCGCGACTACTTGAAACGCGCCTTGATCAACCTGGCGAACGACCATTTCCGGCGTCTAAAAAAGTCTCCTATCGTCGCGTCAGTCCACTCACCCCACAGTCAAGAACCGTCATACGCCTCTAAAATCGAAGCGATGTTCGACGAAGACTGGCGGCGAGAACTTCTTTGTCGAACATGGACTGCCATGGACGCCGCCGATGTTACTTCGCAAACCTGCTACTCGGTCATCTTAAAACTACGAACACAGCACCCGACTCACAACTCGAAATCGCTGGCTATTTTGGCGGGTGAACAGCTCGAACGTGAAGTCACTGCCGCGTGGCTGCGTCAGAATCTCAAACGTGCGCGCGACCGCTTCTGTGAACTGATGCGGGTTGAAGTCCAAAACACGCTGCTGTTCGCCGGAACTGAAGAAGTCGAATCGGAACTGCAACTACTCGGACTACAAAAGTACAGCCGCGTCTAATGGGATAGCATCCACATCGAACCCCTTGCCATTAAACCGGAACAATCGCCGATCGCACCGAGAAAGTTGAGAAGTCATTATCTTTTCGATCGGTTCACAACCGATTGCGGTCTGCGACAACAAAAGTTCGCCGGGCTGACCACCGTTGACCATCCGAATCGCATCCTCGAACGTTTCTCCAAAGTACTCGATCTGTCCGTTGATATTCATCATCACAGCCGGACCAACGTGAATCGCTATTTTCAATTTGTCGATGGGCTGAACCTCCTTCCTCACCTTTGCGATTACAGTGATCGCATCAGCCGCATCGTGAAAAACCGAGACGGTTGTTTCTCCGATCGTCTTAATACATCCGCCCTTGCCCCGTGAGACAAGGTCTCGAACGATTTGCAGAAAGTTTCGAGTGTTTTCGAAACCGTCTTCTTCCGTGACCATTCGGCCTTCGCTACATCTTTCCATAACAACGAATGCCACCCCAGACAAAGTTGTGGCATGGTCCGTCGCTGGAATCTCGTCAGGAAACAATCGTCGAAATGTTGACAAGGAAGCGACCTCTGCTGCTGTCAATAACTCGGATTGCTTGCCCATACGCTCGATCCGTATTAGCAATTCTCTGTCAAATCGATTGACCAAGGTCAACGACTGGTCCGGTAGCTTTAAACTTAAAGTCGTAAGGTTGTCCGATCCATCGCCGAAGACGATCTCGGTCCGATCGATGTTACATTGCGATACGATTTCTAAGTCGACCGAGGAAGACAACTGAGGACTACCGACTTGATAACGCCCCTCGATCAGTGAAAGTGACAACTCGCGACTGGAATGTGGTTTCAAAAGCAATTGCGTGACGACACGTGGTTGATGCCATGGACCGCCAATACAGTAAATCTGCGTCTCTGATTGGCGTAGCCGTGGGTGCGCTCGAAAAACGAGTTCCACGCGGTGGGCAAGATCATTGTGAAACTCACAACCACAAACCTGACACCGACCATGTGTCGTCACATCATGGAGCTTGTTGACATGAGAGGTCGGAACCTGACAAGACGGACAATGAATTTCCCAACGATGCTGCAACAATCCTTGATGTGCCGCATGGATACAAGCTTGAATCGTTGCTTCATTCGAAAACCCAAGTTTGCGTGCCAATTGAACAGGTCGAATCCGTCCGACAGTTTGTACCGAACCGCGACGAACCAATCGCGACAGTTCGATCAGCACAGCCGGGTCAACACCGACCTTTGCAAGTTGTGAAACGATTTCATCAATCCTTCTTGCGGATTTTCGCCCAATCTTATTTGCCGACTCATAAACATCCTCAATCGCAATCGTCTTCGAATCCGGCATGACTTCGGTGTCAGAGCCATTCGGCCCAAGCACTGAATCAATGCGCCGATAGACACGATCGAATGAACGCATTGCGACTCGCCCGAGACGACACTGTGTTAACCAGCGTCCGAATCGGTTTCTTGGTAGCACCTCAAGCCGATGCAATAGCGTGGTGCCTCTGCCGCGGCGAAAGAGCTGCACCGTACTTGTCGCTGACAGCAATGGCCCATGCGAAAAACTGCGAACCACCGAAAAAGAGTTTGGCTCGATCCATTCGAACGGCTCTTCAACCCATGAAAAAGTCAGGCCAGCGACTCGAGCTTCACAGTGACGTCGCATCGTTCCCTGGTCTCCCGAAGCGATGCTGTACTCCACCGCCGGAAGCTCGACCGCATGATTCATCCGGTCCGTATTTGAAACGTATTGCCAAACGACGCTTGGTGAAGCTTGCATCTCGCACACCAACTCAAACGTCAATGGTGCCTCGCCTTCCGATTGGCGAACGAGTCCAGTCGTTTCCAACCGTGTCGGCTCACCCGCCAAGATCGCTTCAAGCACAACAAGAAAATCGTGTACGTCGACAAATCGATGAGTTGGACTTTTCGCGAGCATCTTTGCAACCAATTGGCTGACCGGCTTGCTAACCCCGGCAACAATGGCATCGAGCTGCGGTGGTCGGGCATACAGATGCTCGTCAGCGAGCCCTATTAAGCTGTTGGCTTCCAAAGGCGGTCGCCCCGTCAACATTTCGAACAGCGTTGCACCCAACGAATAAAGATCAGCAGCTGGCGTAGCACGCTTTTCCCCAGAGAACAATTCCGGGGCCAAGATTTCCGGTGCCATGTAGCGAGGTGTCCCGACCACTGCATTGGTGTGCGTCAATTCAATCGACTCGACACTTCGTATCATCCTGGCGAGTCCCAGGTCCGTCAGTTTGACCGCCCCCAGCGCGATCTCATGCGACGTACTTTGATCGTGTGACGAAAGCTTTTCTGTATCGATCAGGATGTTGGATGGCTTGACATCACGGTGGATGACACCTCGGTTGTGCAGACAAGCCAACCCGATCGCTACCTGCTGGATCAATCGCAATGCATCGCCCTCCGCGAGCGATCCGCGCTCCCGAATCAGCTGCTGCAAGCTAATCCCTGGAATATATTCCATCGCAAAAAACATGAGCCCCTGGTCTTCGCTCACTTCAAATAGCTGAGTGATCGCTGGGCTATCGAGGTCGGCCAATAAACGGGCCTCCCTTTGAAAACGCTTTATCGCGCTAGCACTGCTTTTTATGTCCGGCCGCAAGACCTTGATGGCAACGTTGTCTCGGGCAACGAAGTCTCCTGATTCGGCCTCGGCCAAAAAAACGACTCCCATTGCGCCGCGGCCCAACTCGCGCACGATACGAAAATGACCGAGGGTTTTACCAACCAAGTGGCTTGACCAATCTTCGCTCAAGCAGCCCCGGAATCGACCAGCGGCTGCTCGTTCATCGACCTCTCCGTACCAGCTCGGCGCTTCGATGAGATCGTCTAACTCACTACGGAAGCCATCACTCGAACTCGGATCGTCTGCAAAGCTTGTCACAGTAGTCCTTTCGAACACACGAGATGAAATTCAGATGCCATCCGCCATATCGATGCCCATCGTAGTCGATGCCATGGACGAGGTGTCAATTTCGCGTTGAGATGCTCCGTCAATGCCATGGCTTCACCAGCGAGGATTAGAGCGAGGACTTTTCATCAATCTAAGGTCAGGGAGTGCATCACCCTAACTCGCGATGAACAAATCAAAATATTCATCGGAATCACTGTCACAGATTTGGATTGGCAGCGTAGCTGTGACAAGGATCTCATCAGCGAGTGCAGTCTGACGGCAAGTTTTCACCGGTGATGCGTCCACCCCGCGAATCCTCCACTTGAGCCGGCTCAAATTATGACGAAGCAGATGCTTTCTAAGTTCTTGACTAGAAAAAAACGTGTCCAACGAACTCGAGCGTCAAAACGTTGGGCCCTTCGTCGACCGTTTCTCGAAGACCTTGAGCAGCGGAACTTGCTGGCCGCCATTACCGTCGACACATTTAGCGACGTTGTCGATGCATCTGACGGATTCACCAGTCTTCGCGAAGCGATCATCGAATCGAATTCCAACGGTGAGGACGACACGATCTCGCTGCCAGCGGGAACACTTACGCTTTCGATCACGGGTTCCGGCGAGGACGCGGCTGCCACCGGCGACTTGGACATCACCGAAGACAACGCATTGACGATCATCGGTACCGCGACCACGACCATTGATGCGAGCGGATTAAATGATCGTGTCTTCGACATCATGTCTGGAGCCAGTGTCGATCTCTCAAACGTTACGCTAACCGGTGGGATTGCGTCTGATACAGCTGGCAGTTCAGCCAGCGCGACCGGCGACGGCGGTGCGATCTTTAACGCGGGATCACTGTCGATCAACCAAGTCACCATTGACGGCAACACCGCTGCGGGTGCCTCCGGCAGCGGAGGCGGTGTGTTCAATGCAGGAACCTTCTCGGCGATCGATTCGTCGATTATCAACAACACCGCCAATCGCGCCGGTGGCGGTATAGAAGACGCATCCAATCAGTCAGTCACGCTGACAAACGTCGCGTTGGACGACAACAACGCGGGTGTCGCCCCCGAGGCGACACCCGCACCGGGCAACGGCGGTGGACTGCACGTCACCGGAAGCGCCGAAATCACAATCACCGGTGGCACCGTCAGCGGCAACGTTGCTGGCGCTGAGGGAGGTGGACTTTGGAACTCGGCGACCGGGACGTTAACGGTCGACGGAACAACGATTGATGGGAACTCTGCGCCGACCGGTGGTGGTGTCTTCAACGATGGCGGCGTCGATGTCACTTCGCAATCCTTCTCCACAGAACTTGTCCCACTCAATAATTCCGGCGTCTCTGGTAACGTCACCGTTACCGTTGATCAGTCATCTCCCATGACTCCAACCATTACCGTCGCTGTCAACGCTGCCGGTTTGGTTGCCAACCAACCGCACATCCAACACATCCACGGCCGTTTCGCATCAGACCTCGACCAAACCGGGACACTTGCCAGTCCATTCGTCGGAAGCGGAGGAGTGCCCATCTCCTCACGTGTCCCGGGACCTCAAGAAGACACCAATGGCGACGGCTTCATCACCGTCGGCGAAGGCTTGGCTGCCTATGGCAACGTCCTGCTGAACCTTTCCGACCCGCAAACCCCGGCCCCACCGGCAGGCGAATCACCGCTCGAAAACTTCGACATCGCAAGCTTTCCGACCGCCCCGGACGGAACGATCGATTTCGAAATGACTTACTCGTTTGATCTGTCAGACCCTGACCAGGCGAGGCAGTTCAACAACTTGGTCCCAATGGGATTGCGTGAATACGTTGTCCACGGAGTCAATACTGACATTGATGTCGATGGCGACGGATCACCGGACGGTTATCGGGTGACGGGCCCTGCTGCTGCGGGAACGCTCAAACCGATTGGTGGCTCGGTCACGATCACCAATAGCACCATTTCAAATAACAGTGCCCAAGGTGACGGCGGCGGATTCACCAACGAAGGCGGCATGATGACTGTCGTCGACAGCACCGTCAGTGGCAACACCAGCGGCGGCGACGAACCGGGCGAAGGTGGTGGTGGCTTCGCAAACTTTGGCGGCACGCTCGAAATCACCGATACCAACATCACCGCAAACACGGCGACCACAGGACTTGGCAACGGCGGCGGTATTTTGAACAACGACGGTGGAACCTTGGTGGTCAGCGGTGGCACCATCTCTGGTAACTCCGCCGCACGCGCCGGCGGCGGTGTCGAAAACGCCGGAACCGCAACCTTCGATTCGGTCGAACTGGACCAAAACAGCACCGGCATTAACGGCGGGGCGTTGCACACGTCAGGGCCTTGGACCGCGACGTTCGTTAACTCGACCGTCACTTCCAATACGGCGGGCGCCGAAGGTGGCGGCCTGTGGAACAGCGTCAGCGGGACGATGACCGTTTCCGAAACCACAGTCACCGGAAATACCGCTTCAGGCGACGATGCCGATCAGGGCGGCGGCGGTGTCTTCAATGATGGCGGACTGTTGGTCATCGGCTCCAGTACGATCGGAAATAACATCGCCGACGGGACGAGTGGGTCAGGCGGAGGCATCTTGAACCTCGGCGGCGAACTGACAGTGACCGCGACCACAATCAGCGGCAACACCGCCAATCGCGCCGGTGGCGGTATCGAAGCGACCGACGGAAGCCAAACGACGCTTGCTAATTCCGACTTACAAAACAACGTAGCTGGACCAGTGGGAACAGCCGCTCCCGGCAACGGCGGCGGATTCCATATCAGCGGCGATGGGAATGCCTCTGTTACTGGCGGCACCGTCACTGGCAATAGCGCCGCAGCCGAAGGCGGCGGCCTTTGGAACGGGGCTGGCATGATGATGGTCAGTGGTACGACGTTCGAAAACAATACGGTCAGCGGAGAAGCGGACGACAACGGTGGCGGCGCGCTGTTCAACAACGGCGGAGCACTGCAACTCGATGATGTAACGGTTGCAAACAACACCGCGACGGGGTCTCGTGGTGGTGGTGCTGGCGTGATGAACGTTGCGGCCGGAACGTTGACAATCCGTAATAGCAGCTTCATCGATAACGAAGCCGCGGGCACGATGATGGGTGATGGCGGGGGTGCCGTCCTGAGCCTTGATGGCATCGTCGACATCGCCGATAGCACCTTCACCGGTAACACCGCATTGGGCGTTTCTGGCAGCGGTGGCGGAATCCTTGCACGAACGGGCCAGTTAACCCTCGTCGACTCCACACTCAGTGGAAACCTAGCTAACCGTGCTGGCGGCGGAATCGAAATTGGCTCCGTTGATTTGTTGCTCGATAACGTAGTGCTCGGCGGCGAAACCGTTGACGACGGAAATTCGGTTGCGGGCAGCACTGCGAATCCGGGTAACGGAGGCGGGCTTCATGTGACTTTTGATTCTCAAGTCACGGTCGTTGGCGGTCTGGTCGCGAATAACTCGGCTGTCGAAGGTGGCGGACTTTGGAACTCCGCAACCGCCGCGATGACCGTCGACGGAACCACGATTCGTGACAACGTTGCAACCGGCGACGCGGCTGACCAGGGTGGCGGCGGTGTTTTTAACGACGGAGGCCAGCTGTCGATCGAAAACGCGACTATCAGTAACAACATCGCCAACGGCACAAGTGGTTCTGGCGGTGGAATTTTGAACCTCGGCGGCATGCTTTCGGTGAACGAAACGGTGATCGGGGGCAATACTGCGAATCGAGCCGGCGGCGGGATCGAAGTCACTGCGGATAGCGCCACATGGCTGACCGATGTCACGCTCGGATCCAACGACACTGGCAGCACCGGAAACTCTGTCAGTGGAAATGCGAACCCAGGAAATGGCGGTGGGTTGCATATCAGTGGCAACGGAGTTGTCACGATCCTGGGCGGACTTGTTGCAGGTAATACTGCGGTCGAAGGCGGCGGACTTTGGAACTCTCCGTCTGGTTTGCTAACCCTGACATCAGTCTCGCTCGAGAACAATTCGGCGATCCGCGGTGGAGGCGTCTTCACCCAGCCGTCCACCACCGGTGCGACCACGATTATCAATTCGAATCTCGTCAATAACCAAGCAACCGGCGATGAAGTGACTGATGGTGGAGGCGGGATCCATAATCAGGGAACCCTTTCTATCATCGCCTCAAACCTCTCTGGCAATATTGCCAACGGGGCGGCAGGTAGCGGCGGCGGGATCGCCAACGCAGGCGAGCTTTCGATCACAAGTTCAACGCTCGATCAAAATATTGCGAATCGTGCCGGTGGCGGCATCGAGGCCTTAGACGGTTCGACGACGTCGCTCAACGGTGTCGACCTAACCGATAACGTTGCCGGTCCCGACGGGGCCGCGGCTCCTGGAAATGGTGGAGCCGTACATGTTAGCGGCGCCGGGAATGTATCGATCATCGATGGTCTAATTGCGAACAACGTTGCCGCCCGCGAGGGAGGTGGACTTTGGAATGGTTCGGGCACGATGTCAGTTAGCGGTACACGGCTGGAAGCTAATGTTGCCGCCGGCGACGCCGCCGACGATGGTGGTGGCGCGTTATTTAACAACGGCGGCACACTGATCATCACCGACGCAATCATCCAATTGAACCAAGCGACGGGCGCCAGTGGCTCGGGCGGCGGATTGCTGAATTTGGGAGGGACGGTCGTTATGACAGACACCTCCTTCTCGCAAAACACCGCGAATCGCGCGGGCGGTGCAATCGAGGTTACCTCCGGTTCTTCCACCAGTTTGCTTCGCACCAATCTGGTGAACAATGTGGCCGGTCCGGTCGCCACAGCCGCTCCTGGAAATGGTGGCGGGATTCATATCTCTGGCGATGGCAGCGTCCTCGTGGACCGATCCAACATCGAGGAAAACTCAGCTGCGAATGAAGGCGGTGGTCTTTGGAACAGCGCATCAGGGCGACTCGATCTTCATTCGTCTACCGTGCATTCAAATGCGGCGCCAGTTGGCGCTGGTGTGTTCAACGATGAAGGCTCCGGAACAACAACGATTGTCAACTCGACCATCGCCGAAAACGTCGCTTCGGAAAACGGTGGTGGGATCGGGATCGCTGGCGGATCCGTTCAAGTGACCAGTTCAACCATTGCCGGAAATACGGCAAACTCAGGTGGCGGAGCGTTGATCGACTCAGCCGGCTTGCTGACTGCCGTGAACACGATCTTCGGCAGCAACTCTGCCGTGACAGGTGCTGATCTATCGGGCAGCCTGATCAGTGGTGGTAACAATTTGATTGGTGACTCAACCGACGTAACCGTCACGCCGATGGCATCGGATGTGATCGATGTCGATCCCTTACTGGGCACGCTCAGCGATAACGGTGGATCGACACTGACGATACCGCTGCTTGATGGCAGTCCCGCACTCGCAGCAGGCGTGATTGCCGGAGTTCCTGTGGATCAACGCGGGATCTCACGTCCCCAAGGAAACGGAACAGATATCGGGGCATTCGAATCGGACCTGTCAGGCTCATCGAACGCTGTACCGTCATTGTCAATTTCTGTCCAACAAACGTCAGTAGACGAAGGTGATTCGGGGAGTGCCTCGTTCACATTCCTCGTCACACGTTCAGGAAATACGAGTACCGCACTGACCGTTGACTATGCCGTCCAAGGGGGCGAAGTGAATCCGGTTGACGCGGCCGATTTCGGCGGAACATTCCCAGCCGGAACCATCACATTCGCCGCGGACGAGATCACAAAATCAATTGAGCTGGCAATTTCGGGAGACACGGTTGTTGAGGGAAACGAGAGTCTCCAAATCGTCCTCAGTAATGCCACTGGAAACGCAAACATTCTCGTTGGAAGCGTCCTCGGAACGATCAATGATGATGATCTCGATGGCGATGGTGACACCCAAATCATTATTCCAGACCAGATTCTCGGAGCCCAACGCATCCCTGGGAATAACTTGCCTACGGCGATCGTCTTCCAAGCTCAGCTCGATACCACTATCAATATTTTTCCTGTCGGCACGGTGGACCTTCGTGAAACCATTCGCATTCTCGATGGCAACCTGCAGCAAATCAGCCAAGTCGATCGTGGTGTAACCACCGCAAATCTCGAATCTGGCGGACTCTATGCGATTGTCTTTGAACCACAATCGATGGATCGACTATTCATTGTCCAGGCAAACCGAAATGGCAATCCGTTTGCAAATTCCCCAACAAACATCTTTGCATCAACGGATACCGATGGCAGTGGCGAGACCACCCCGTCGGATGCATTGCGCATCATCAATGCCCTGGCAAGACAAGGCGAAGGCGAATCGGTAGTTGGTAATGGTTTCTTGGACGTCAATCGAGACGGGGACATTTCGCCATTAGACGCGTTACAAGTCATCAACTTCATCGGACGTCAATCGGCCACCGGTGTTGCCGAAGGTGAGCTCGTCTTGCCGCCCGCCAGTGCGATGGCAAGCCTTGTGTTGCCCTCAGTAAGCCATAAAGGAGCGACGAATGAAGTTCGTCGAGATAACGCTCAGGCAGATTTCGCATCCGACCCGAGTGGGATCAACGATGAAGTTTGGTTTGATGAGGATGAAACTTGGCTATCACTCGCAGATCGGCAAGCTGACTTCGCAGATGGTGACACAGATCAGAACGATGACTGGAAACTGGCGATTGATGCGACGCTAGAAATAGCCAGTGATAGCGACTTGGGATTCATTCGTTAATCCGGAGTACAAGATACGGATTCTTTGGCGAGTACACGTTGCTCCAAGGTGGAGTCAAACGCGGGACGTCCCAGACGATTGCATTGTTTCGGCGAACGACGAAACGCAAACTGTCTTGACGGCCGAACGCATACATCCACTTTAACGACTCGCCATCGCGTTGGACTTCCATCATCAATACGATTTCGGGATCATTGGTAGTGCCTTTGCAAAATGCAAACAAAGCACCGTCGACGATCCCGTTTTCTGTGCTGGAGTACCGATAGATCGGTTTTGGCAGTAGACGCAGGTTCCATTTTTTATCGAGATCCTCGCGGTCATCCATCACCGCCTCATGTTGTTCGGCCATCGAACGCATTTGACGCATTCGCTGAAACGGGATGCCCGCCGGCTGCGGCGCTTCTTCTAGTGGTTTCATCCGCACCCCCGGGCCGGGCTCCCACACAATGCTGCCTCCGCGTTTCATCTGAAGTGGCAACTCGCTCAACGATTGAAACTCAGCAGTACCGTGTGTGTATGGAGTGAACCATTTGTAGATCGATGCGATCGCTTGCGGTCGCCCTTCAAGCGTCCACACATACACGTCGCCATAGATTTCACCGCCGGTCGGATTGTTCCAACGCAATAGCGGTTCGGCTTGCATTTGCAGTTCCTGATCGTCACGCAGAATGGCGAACGTTGACGCTTCCGCTTTGGAAAAAGAGATCGCAAGCTGCGCGTTCTTAGTGGCCATCTCCGACGCAGGGTCTGCCGCGTGTGAACTCAAGCAAAGGCAGCACAGAACGGCCAACGCAATATTTCTCATCACCCAACCCTCGTGCAACGCGATCGGTCCGAAACCGCCAACTTAAGACATGGCGTCTACTCAAGCAACTATTTTCCGGGTAGAGACAGACCGCGAGATTGCCACCTATTCGGCCCAGTCTCGCCCCTGCATTCGAACCATCGCGGCGACTCTCCGGTGAGCGAACCTGCTGGTCCCCCCAATATCGCCCCAAATTCTCCCCGACTTTTTCTCAAAACCTTGTCGGGCACTTGCAGGAAACGGCGGTGACCCTAATGAAGGGGGCTCCAAAATGCGGCAAAACGCGGCATTTTGGGCTTCTCACCCCATCAGTCCGCCAGCTTGGTTCGTCAACGATGTCGCTTCGCCAGAAAAAACTCCCGATCTCTGCTCTCGAACGGATCGATGACCTGTGTGCCGAATTCGAACGCCAATGGCAATCGAATCAACCGCCTACTATCGAATCGATGGTCGCCGACGACATTGATCCGGTCGAACGATCGGTCCTGCTGGCCGAGTTGGTTGTCTTGGAAATCGACTACCGCAGACGACGCGGCGATCAGCCCAACAAGCACGAGTATCTGGAACGTTTTCCCGATCACTCCGATACCTTGGACGAAGCCTTTGACGACCAAGACAAACGCTCGCGTCCGTTCGCACCACCAACAATCGCCAGGCTGTCGGAACTGTTCCCCACCCTGGAAATCATCGAGTTGCTCGGTGCTGGCGGGATGGGTGCGGTGTACAAGGCTCGCCAACAAGGCCTCGACCGACTCGTCGCACTCAAGGTTCTGCCGGAAGAGTTCGCCCACGACGTGAAGTTCGCCCTGCGATTCACCCGTGAAGCCCGTACGCTGGCCAAGCTGAATCACCCCAACATCGTTTCGGTTTATGAATTCGGTAAAGCGGAGGACACGTTTTACTTCCTGATGGAATTCGTCGATGGTTCGACCTTGCGTGACGTCGTCAGCGGCGGACAACTGAAACCAGAACATGCGTTGGCGATCGTGCCACACCTCTGCGATGCGTTGCAATTCGCACACGACAAAGGTGTCATCCATCGGGACATTAAACCGGAAAACATTTTGATGTCCCAAGATGGCACGGTGAAGATCGCAGACTTCGGACTCTCACGCATCCTCGACAGCGACAACCAAGCGACCGGCCTAACGGCGACACACCAAGTCATGGGCACGCCTCGCTACATGGCACCCGAGCAGTTCGAAAGCACACGCAGTGTCGATCACCGCGCCGACATCTATTCATTGGGTGTCGTGTTCTACGAAATGCTGACCGGTGAGCTGCCGATCGGTCGCTTCGCCGCCCCGTCGCGGAAAGTTGCGATTGACGTTCGCCTGGACGAAGTCGTTTTGCGCACTTTGGAAAAGGAACCTCAACGCCGCTACCAACGCGCCAGCCAGATCAAGTCTGACATTCAAACGATCGGCTCGGTCACCCGAAATGACTCGGCACTCGCGCCGACGATGGACATCACCAACGGTCACGCAACAGCCGACATTGACTCTGACAGCTCGTCAGCGAATACAACGGCATCTGCCGCGAATCTTCAGCAGCAAGAATTAACAGCACGATTGTTTCTGACGCGCCGCGAACTGATGGATCAGATCAAGACTTCGCTCAGCCCCTTGTTTCAAGGTCAACTGTTTCAAATCTTCGTCGGGATTCTGTTGATCGGGCTTGGTGCCCAGTGCTGGGCTCGCGCTAGCGAATTCCATCGCGTCGTTTGCGGCGGCATCATTCATGTCTATGGAATCTTGGTAATCGCTGCCGGGATCGCCGTTTGTACGCGCATCAAACGCATCGATTTCACCGAGTCGGTGGACCAAATTCGCGGCAAGCTAGACACCGTCCGCAGGGTCTATGTCAAAGTCGCCCCAATCGTCGGATTCCCATGGTGGCTGATGTGGATTCCCGCCGCTGTCGCGTTCGGTTTTGATGCCGTCCTGGTCCCCAGTTCGTTGATCCCCTCGATTGTCGTTGGGGTGATCGGAACAGCCGTTTCATTCTGGTTGTATTTCCGAGCCATGCGACCAGGACGGCCCAACGCCCAAGCATGGGAAAAGCAGTTTGCCGGCAAGAGTTTGGCCGAAGCTTCAGCGATCTTGCGTGAAGTCGAACAAGCACAGATTCAGTAATCAATATCGTTCCGATCAGTTTCGAAACGATCTCTTTTCGCCGAGGAGTCTCACATGAGCACAATGATTGACACCACGTCCACACGGCGTCATGACCTGGATGCGTTGCGCGCGATCGCGATGCTGCTGGGCATCGTCCTGCACGCGGCCCTCTCGTTTTCACCGGTCCCATGGACGGTCAACGATAGCCAGCAAAGCGATGCGTACTATGTGTTGTTCGCTGTGATTCATGGCTTCCGGATGCCGCTGTTCTTTTTACTCAGTGGTTTTTTCACGGCAATGATGTGGCGCAAACGAGGGCTCGGCGGGCTGATCAAACAGCGACTTAAACGAATCGCGTTGCCGTTGTTCCTTGGCTGCCTGACCATCGTTCCTGCGATGTGGGCCGTTGGCACACTTGTACGGCAACCGTCTCCCGTGGCGACGCCGGCCGCCGAGGTTTGGGAGTCACTTGTTGCTGGCGATGTAGAACGCGTCCAAGATGCGATCCACGATGCAAAAATCAAAGTCAACGCCGTCAGCCAAGATGGCGCGTCCATGTTGACCGTCGCCGTGTTCCTCGGTCACACCGACATGGCACAAATGCTGATCGAACACCACGCCGACGTCAATCAACGCAACCGGGATCAAGGCACTGCCCTACATAGCGCTGCGTTTGTGGGAAGAGCAACTGCGGCGAACATGCTTCTCAGCGCCGGTGCGAACGCTGACGCAGTCGACGCTAATGGGCAAACACCGAAAGACCTACTCAAGATTGACTTCGGCACCACCAATTTCATCGCGTCTTCCTTTGGAGTTTCACTAGAAGAAGAAACGCTAAAATCGGGCCGAGCCGAAATCGCGAAACTTTTTGGTACGGAAGACTACCTCGGTTCCAACAACTCCGCCGCGGCCGGGCCAGGAATTGAAGCACTCGAAGGCTTGCTGTTTCGCTTGCCGTTCTTCATGCACCTTTGGTTTCTCTGGTTCCTGTGCTGGTTGGTCGCCGCGTTCGTGATCTACGCCGCAGTCGCTGACCGACTGAAGCTCAATAAATTGCCACGGTTCCTAGTCAGTTCACCCGCTTGTTTGCTTTGGCTAGTCCCCCTGACGATGCTGCCGCAATCATTTATGGCACAAGGCACCTTTGGGCCCGATACCTCTGTCGGCCTATTGCCGATCCCAAGCGTGCTCGCCTACTACGGCATTTTCTTTTTCTTCGGTGCCCTGTACTGGGACATCGATGACCGAGAAGGCCGACTGGGCAGCGGCTGGTCGATCACGCTTGCACTTGCGTTGACCGTCGTGTTTCCAATTGGATTCGACATGGTCACGGGAACACTTGGGATCGTCCCCGATATCCAGGACGCCAGAATGAAATCACTCGTTGCCAATCTACTCGAAGCAACGTTTGCCTGGCTGATGGTGCTCGGATCGATCGGGCTTTGTGGAAAGCTACTCGCCGGAGAAAGCAAAGCGATGCGTTACATTTCCGATTCGGCTTACTGGTTGTACCTGATCCACTTGCCACTGGTCTTGTTGGCACAGTGGGCCGTCAAAGACGTCCAGCTGCCAGCCTTTGTCAAGTTTGCCGGCATCACGATTGTTGTGAGCGCTGTGTTGCTGGTGACCTACGAGTACGGTGTTCGATACACCTTGATCGGGCGCCTATTAAATGGGCCACGGCAACGACCAGCCGCGAAACCGATCGCCAGCCATTCGGCAGAGCCGGTGGGCGTCTAACGCAACCCGAAAATAGTGATCGCTACCAGGTTTCGGTTTCGCGAATCAAAAGGAACCAGACACTAGTGGCGATCGTCGCGGCTGACAGAATCGCGGCAACCACGACACGGACTGCCGTCGAGCGGCTTTTCAGAAAATAGTCGACGAACGCGATCACGCTGGGCAGGGACAAAAGCAGCGCGTACAGCCATAGCGGATGATCTTCGTAGGTTTGAAAACGGCCACCGGCAACCAAACACGCGGACCCTGCAACAACGATTGCGATCGACGTGGTGGCCAAGCGGTTGCGGACCAACAAGCCGCCAATCGTGATCGCCAAGGTCGCCGACGCCATCGCGAGTCCCCATTCGGTCAAGCTTGCGTAGGTGCTGGCTGCTAATGCGATCGGCCCACCGAGTGATGCCAATGCGACCAACAACACCCAACGCTCGGTTCCACGTCGTGCCATTGCATCAAGCGACCATGCATTGACAAAGATGCTGAGCATCAGCGCAACGCCAACCGGCCCGTGTACCGAATACGTGTCTTCCCAAGCTTCGCCGCGTGGCAGACAGAAGGCCGCCGTGGCGGCGGCAGCAATCGCCAGCAGAATGGGGGACAACGTTGATCTCGGCGAACCAGAAATGGCTTCACCGGTCGGGCTGCCGATAAACGACCAAGCGATCAGCGGCCAGATCATCAATGGCCACAAACAGTGATGCCAATATTCTGTCGGCCAGACTTGCCATTCTTGGCGAGCGGAAAGCGATACCGTGACAGCGGCCCACCAGCCGACACCAAGTACGACGGCACCGACAGCAGTTTTTGCGGAAGACGAGTCCGACCGTTGTAGCGACCAAGCCAAACCGAACGCGGCCGCGGCAATGATCGCTGGCACGCACAGACACCAAATCAAAACGGACTGGTCAAAGGTCAAAATCAATCATCCAAACAAACGGCTACTTCAAATCAAATCGAATCGCCAAACGCGATGCTGGCGATTCGAAATCACGTCGCTACTTACTTTTTCAGAACCAACTTGGCTTCGATTTTGACTTCGTCATCGATCTTACCTTGTCCGTAAGTCATGCCCCACTTGGTGCGATCGATTTTGAACTCAGCAACCATCAGAACGCCCGCATCGGTAACCTTGACCGTCGTAGGAACTTTTACTTCGACGGTCTTTCCAAGCATCGTCCACTTACCGGTGATGATTGCCTTGGAAACTTCCTCACCTGGGGTCACGTCGACTTTGGTGGATCCGAATTTGACCGTAGGGTATTTACGCACGTCAAAGAAATCGGGACTCTTCAGGTGGTTGGTCAATTTTTCGTCATCCGACCACATGCTTTTGGTATCGATTTCGATCGCGAGGCTGCTCGCACCTGGGTTCTCGTGATCGGCGTGAGCATGCCCCTTGAACTTCTTGAATCCGCCTTCATGGCTTCCGTCCGGCTTGGTGCCGACAAAAGCGATCGTGGAGCTGTCGGTATCAATTTTCAGCTCTTCGGCGGCAGAAGCGGTTGTCGAAACGGCCAGCAACATTGCGAGGGCTGCGACGAGTTTGGTTTGCAGGTATTTCATGGGTTTCCTAAGTACAGGAAGGGGGTAACCAGAGGACTGAATCGCGGCAACGCGTACCGTCGAGTCCCGAGTATAGCAATTCGCCAAGCCCCCTCCGTAGCACTGCAAGCAGGTTTAGACTCGCGGGGCTTTTTGCCAAGTCAGTTTGCTAATACTGACCAATGTGTTTTCCGACGACCAACCCGCTGACTATTTTCGATTTTTTTTGTCCTCGATCTTGTCGCGACAGCCAACCAGTCACTGCCAAGCGATCCCTTCGTTTTGCGGATCCCTTTTTTCACCTGAACGCAAAATCCGACCGACGCCTTTCGTATGCCAGCTCACGGACCAGCCCCCTACCAACTCTTCGAAATCTTGGTGCGGGAAAACTCTCGACTGCTCACCGCATACATCCGTTCGTCCGTCAGAGACCCCGCAACGGTGGACGACATTTGGCAGGAAACGATGCTGGTCGCCTGGCGGCGGATCTCCGATTTTGATCGCACCAAACCGTTTGGACCGTGGCTGCGCGGGATTGCCGCAAACGTGATCCTGGCCCGTCACCGCAAACAAGCTCCGTTCATCCAAACGGACGCCCAAACATTGGAATCACTCAGCTTGCGATTCGAGCGTCTGCAATCGCTCCAAGGCGACACGCTGGACGAGAAACTGCAAGCCCTGCGTGATTGTGTCGACGCACTTCCGGACCACTATCAATCGTGCATCAAACTGCGTTTCGCCAGCGGGATGAAACCGCAACAAATCAGCAACCAACTTGAACTCGCATTGGAAGCTGTCAAAAAAAGGCTCACACGCGCGAAGCAAAAACTAGCGACCTGTTTGGAATCCAAACTGTCGAGCTCACTCGAAACGACAAACACCTCCGTGCAGAGTTAGAGACGCAGAGATAGAGTCAATGAACAATCCAAACTTGCCGCAGGACGATCGCTTTGTGGAATCGCTGTTGATGGCGGCGTACAACGATGACCGGACAGCCGACGAGCAACGCATCTCCAACCTGATGTCCACCATCAGTGGCGAAGGGGACGGAGGTTCGGCGGTTTCATCCGATCAACAATCTCGACGAAGCCACCACAAAATGATCCGGCTGGCGATCGCGGCCGGCCTGTTGATCGCTGGCGGATTCTTTATGACGTCGCTACTGCGTACCGATCAAGCCAACGCGGCGATCCAACGAGCGATCAATGCGACCCCGCCGACTCGTGAATACCTGGTGCAAATGGTCAACCGATGGCCCGTCGTCGGACTACAACAGGTCAACGCACGACTTTACTTTGACGACCACAACCGATTCTGTTTGCATCATCCGGGACTGCTGCCGGGAGGAGAAATTTGGATTGGCGGTGACCGCCGTTCACGCTGGATTGTTCCGCCGATCGGTCCGATCGTTACGGGCAACGAAAACTTGATCGCATCCGCACTCAACGCTCGGAAACTGTTTTCGCACGATCTCGATCCTGAAGACCTTGATTCGCAAGGCCTTGGGTCACCGATGTTGCATCTGCAAACGGCACTGCAAAAACTTTGTCGCAACTATGATTTGGAGATGCTTTCGCCCCAGCGTATTGCCGACCCGAAGCACGACAACCAAACGATCCTTTGCGACCATGTAGTCGGCCGAAACCCGTCTGCCACGGGCAACTCTCCGATTCAGATTGACTTGTGGGCGAACCGCAAATCCGGTGTTGCCGAACGAATCGAAATCCGCTGGCGCGAAAAAGATTCGACATGGCTGCCGCTGCGTTGGGACATTCAACTGGTTGGGCATCCAGAGTTGCCATCGGATTGGTTCTCGCACGTCGGACATAGCGATGCGGACCGTCAACTGCTTCACGTCGAGAACAATTGATTCGACTGAATGATTCGAATTACGTGTCCTCGATCGATCTGAACAGACGCAATGAGTTAATGCAACAACTCATTACTTCTGTTAACGATTGGAATCATGCGATATCGATTCATCATTTGTTTGTTCGTCTTGGCCACCGGCCCGACAGGCCTGTGTTCCCTGCAAGCCCTGTTGGCGAATGAGCACATCGAGGTTGACTTTGATACACAAATACAGCCGCTCATCACCAAGCACTGTGCCGGTTGCCATCGCCCCGGACAGGTTGGCCCGTTTCCCCTACGCAACTACGACGAAGTCGCCGATCAAGCGTTGACGATTCAAGCCGTCATTGACGACGGATACATGCCGCCTTGGAAGCCTGTGAACACGGATGTCGAATTCGCCGGCGTCAGGTCACTTTCAGAATCGGAAAAAAAAGTGATCCGAACCTGGGTCGATCAAGGTGCGAAACCCTCAAAGCGAAGTCCCGGTGATGTGTCGCAGCCAACGGTGCTGACGGGGGAAACCAAGTGGTCGCTTGAAGAAACACTTGGTCCGCCAGACTTAGTCGTCAAAATGCCGCGTCCATTCGCAGTGCCCGCGGACGGACCCGATCTGTATCGATCCTTTATCTTTCCAGTCGCCCTGCCGAACGACCGCTGGATTAAAGCGATGGAACTGCGGCCTTCCTCACGCGGCGCGATCCATCATGCGTTGTTCTTTGTCGATCCCAACGCTCGCTCTCGTCAACGACTTGACCCTAACGGACAACCGGGATTTTCTGGAATGAGCTTCCTGTCGGTCGCCGGCGAAGGCATTCGCGGAATCACGAAAGGATTCAGCCGCGGACTCGGTGGCTATGTTCCCGGTTCGACCCCCAATGCCTTGCCAGAAGATTACGCCAGGCACCTACCGGCCGGAAGCGACATCATCATGCAAACGCACTTCCACCCGATCGGCCGACCATTGGAAGAACAGTCCGAGCTGGCCGTGTACTTCAGCGACCAACCTCCGGCAAATCAAATCGTTCCTGTGCAGATCCCGTCACTGTTCGGTATCGGTGCCGGAATCGACATCCCCGCCGGCGAAGCGGATTACACCATCGAAGATTCCTTCGAGCTTCCGGTTGACGTACGAGCCATCGAAGTCGGCGGACATGCACACTACCTTTGCAAAAAAATGTGTCTGACCGCGACGCTGCCCGACGGCCAAACCAAAGAACTATTGCGGATCGACGACTGGGACCTCGACTGGCAAGACCAATACATGTTTGCCAAGCCAATCGCACTCCCAAAAGCAACGAAACTGCATGTGCAATTGGTCTACGACAACACATCCGCCAACCCCAACAACCCGTTCTCACCTCCGCAGCGCGTTCGCTGGGGGCGACAATCCAACGACGAGATGGGATCGATGGTATTGAATGTCGCCGCCTATAACCCGCAAGACGGCGAAGTGCTGAAAACTGCGATCCAAAACAAGACCCGCCAAGCCATCCGCTCACGCGTTGAGTCACAAACTTGGTTGCTTCGTCGCCTTTCCGGCGGTCGCCCGCTAGGCGAAACGCTGATGATGCTGCTCGATCGCAATCGCGATGGTCAATTGCAAGCGAGCGAAATTCCGCAAGAACGCCAAAGTCAACTGATGAGCATCGGCGACCAGAACTCCGATGGAACGATCGATCACAACGAAATGCGGTCGCTACAACAACTGTGGTCAGATTTTGATGCGCCCACATCATCAGCGAATCCGATGCAGGGGGCGCAAGCGACAACGCTCGACGGATCCGCCGCTTCAGTCTTTCAACCGGGTAAGACAACGGTGGTCGTGTTTATCAAACAAGACTGCCCGATCGCGAATGCTTACCTGCCAGAACTGGAGTCGATCCGACGGGAGTACGGTGAGAAAGGCATCGACTTTGTCGCCATTCATTCCACCAGTGGCACGACGTTGCCAACGGTACAGGAACATGTCGATTCGTTTGCGATCAAGATGCGGGTGATGCTGGATGAGCAACAATCTGTCGCCAAGCTGCTCTCGGCAACAGTGACCCCGCAAGCCGTCGTCGTTTCCGAAAGCGGCGAGGTTTTGTATCGTGGCCGAATCGACAATCGCTATGAAGGCTATGGTAAGAAACGGCCAGCACCGACCAGTACCGAACTACGCGACGCACTCGACGACATCGTCTCCGGCAAAGAGGTCAGTACCAAAGAAACGCCCGCAATCGGCTGCATCCTTCGCATCCGCGATGACTCCTAACCGGCTGTTGGAACGAACGAACGGAAACGATATTCTCTGACGGATCCGTTCGTTTCCCGTCAATCGCGAGGGACGTCTCGACGATTTGCGGACTTCCGAGTCACTCGCGCTTGAACGGTTGTCGATGCCGAGTTGTGAGGAAGCGTAGTCGAGTTCAGCAACGCTGCGAAAGACATGCCGCCGCGATATGATTTCCGTTCACATTGTCCACCGCCGGATTGCAAGTCGATGAAACGCCGGCCCCTCCGGGGCGATTGCATGGTGAGTTTTTTAACCTCGGGGCTCCCACCCCGAGCTAACAAAGCCGGCCCCTCCGGGGCGAACGAGTCATGCTTCAATGATCGGCCCCAGCGGAACGACGGCCGAACACCTTGCGTGATTGCACTTCGGTTACCGGAAACGCAAAGGCACTGCACACTCACGCAGCAGCGGCAGGTTTGACTCCGGAGGAGTCCACGTCGGTAGCTCGGGGTGGCAACCCCGAGATTGCGACGCGAACCAGATACTCGCCCCGGAGGGGCCGGCGGTGCTTCGCTCAGGAATTTCAGATTGATTCGGATCGCAGCACCGACCAACTCAGCAGCGGCAGGCTTGACTCCGGAGGAGTCCACGACGGTAGATAGAGGTGGCAACCCAGAGATTGCAGCCACCGAAATGTCGACCGCGGAGGACGCAAGGAAACGCAGAGGATTCTGTGGATGCCAAGCTCAGCGGTTCCCGGCGTCCTCTGCGGTCCAACAGGTCCATTTGATCTTGCAAGCCGTACCAAACCCCATCCTTCTTGAGTCGGTTTGCCCTCTCACGCTGGGCTGCTGGTTGTGGTGCCAGTACGGCGGGGGCTCGCAAATCGACTGACTTCAGCCGCGGTCACGAAGTTGTTGCTTTAGGTTCGCCTCCATCGCAGACAACTCGTCGAGGCTCTTGCTACGCAATTGCTCGACAGCCGATTCTTCGACACCAGCGAGCGACTGCAGAACACGGACACGCCCAATCGCCTCTCCCTGTTCAACTCCTTGCTCTCGAGCAGCGACAAGTCTCGCCTCTTCGTCACGCTGCATCTTCAGACGCGATTCGTAGAACCTTCGTTCTTCGGGGTTTTTGGCGATCATTTCCAAGACTCCTATCGCTTCGGTAAAGACTGGATCAGGAAGCGTACGGTGCAATTCTTCCAAAGTGGAAGTCCCGGCAAAACGGAAAAAATGCATCCACTGCCTGATCGGGTCCGACGGCACATCATTATCTGCCTCCGGCATGTACTTGGGCAACTGTAAAAGATGGATTTGCAGGCAATCGGTGAGGCGTTCGCCGGTCTTGGAGCGTAGCTGAAAATCGAGATGTAGGCTGCCCGAGTCTCTGAACAGCAGCGCATCGAGAATGCAAATCCCGATCGATGGACGCAGGACTCGGTAGCTCTCTCCTTCGCCGAGTTGCTCGACCAGCTGGCTGGCGGCGTAGTACGTCAGCCGCTCAGCGAGCCCCGCAGCCAGCGTTGTCTGAATCTCAATGTCGATCAACCGGCTGTGATCGTCGGTTGCAAGAATGTCCAGAATCGACAGTTTGTCCTCGTCGAATCGCTTGCCGGCGATCGGATTGAGTATTTGCACCTGAGCGATTTTCGGCGCACCGCCGAGAACGGCGTTGAGGAAGTGAATCGTGATCGCAGGATGGTCCGGGCTACCGAGCAGCAGCTTGCAAGCAAAGTCGACACGCGGGTCGATTCCGATGACCATACTTTGCACTCCGTTACGATCGGAAAAACAGGCGGAGGGAACCAGGCGATCAATGTAGCCAATCGATCGGATTTCGGCACTCATCGAAGTCGTCGATAACATCGACAGCCCGCACCCAAAGTCACTTACGGCGAAGCGGCTGAGCCCAAATTCAAGCTAGAGCAACAACAGGCTCGAAACAGCCCGCGTCGTGTTTTGTGGGTGGTTTCATCCGGCCTGTCGCTTCTTCAACTCCTTTGCTGTTTGTCGCTAACGAATAACCAATGCAAGGTTTCGTCGTTGTCTTTATTTGCAGTCAACACCTCACACTGAACGAGTTCTTTAAGAAACCGAAACGCCGATGCTAGGTTTGCTTCCGGCGATTCCCAAACATCAAGAAAATCTTCCGTTGTAAAGGATGAACGGGTTCTAATTGAGGCCAATGCGTTGAGACCATTTATGCGATGTCTTAAAAGTTTCTTCCCCTGCTTGTGTAGCCAATTCTCATAACAAACCTTGATAGCTTCGGAGTTATCGCTTACGGACATCGAATCAATTGTCGTGTTTTGTGGGTGGTATCATCCGCCAATCAGCTGGACGCCCTTTTTCTACTCGCCAAAACCAGCCTCGTTTTTTGGTGATTTTATATTTGACTCTCCCCTTGGAGGAGGCCGTAGCATGGCTGGCATGTTCAGCATCGGCGAATTTTCGAAGATCACCGGACTGACGATTAAGTCACTTCGGTTCTACCACGAACAAGGCGTTCTGACTCCGAGTCACGTGGAAGCCGGCAGCGGCTACCGCTACTACTCGGAGTCGCAAATCGACCCTGCTCGGGTAATTGCGCAATTGCGCGATTTTGAATTCACCGTCGCTGAAGTTCGAGACATGGTCAGCGAACACAACGATGACGCAGACATCCTGGAACGACTCGCTTCGCAGCGCAGTGTGATCGAGTCGCGAATAAAAAGGGACCGCGACATTGCTAGGTTGCTTGACCGAATCATCACCCATGAAACCGAGGCCACACGCACGATGAAACACTCCACTTATGCCGTCGCAGAAAAAGACATTGCCCCGTGTTTGATCGCCAGCATTCGCATGAAAGGTGCCTATCACGAATGCAGCAAAGGATTCGCGAGAATCGGTCGCAAGCTAGGACGCTTCATCCAAGGAAGCCCCATGCTGCTGCATCATGACACCGAATACAAAGAGTGTGATGCGGATTTCGAAGCGTGTATGCCAGTGAAAAAAGGCGATTCGACGGACGAAATCACCATCAAAGAACTGCCGGGTGGACGAGCACTCTCGCTAATGCACTTGGGACCGTACGAAGAACTCGGGCGATCCTATGAACGCATCATTTCTCACGCAAAAGAACACAACCTTCGCTATCACACGCCTACCCGAGAAATTTATCACAAAGGCCCTGGGATGATCTTCAAAGGCAACCCCAAGAAGTACCTGACAGAGATCGTTTTCCTAATCGAAACCGACGCAAGCTGAGGAAAAGGTGTCAGGCTGAGGAAAAGGTGTCAGGACTCTTTTTGCCAGCGTTGCTTTCTCCGCTGGCCGATTCGGACTTGGAGTTGGTGATTGGATGGCAGTTGGCCGTCAGTAAAGGAAGTTGTACGAGCCAGAAAACGAGTTCGGACACTTCATGCAACATTCGTCAATCCCCAACGACTCGCGTTCACGTCAACAACGATCGTAAGTCAACCGAATTGACCACGGGGGCAACCGGCGATCCTCGGAAAACACCTAACAGTGAAAACGATTCTAAACGGCAGAGCTACTCGCGTTGGTCCGCTGTCAACTTGGAAAGTTGAGCGACAATGTCGCTCGGTTCTCCGAATCGACAGCGTGCGTTTTGCTCCGCGACCTGGTGCCTCTGCGTGAGACTGGACAGGAGCATGGACTCGTCACTTCGTCCGCTACGGTTCCTGAAACTGAAAAAGCCCAGCGGTTGTTGCCGCTGGGCTTTTTGATTCAGTCGGGATGACAAGATTCGAACTTGCGACCTCAGCACCCCCAGTGCTGCGCTCTAACCAGGCTGAGCCACATCCCGATGGCTTACGTTGATCACTTTGGGGGGATACCAACGCTCGCTAATTTGTGAGGGACAAGCATAGCCTCATGCGACACCCTCGGCAACGCCAAATCATCCCATCCAACACCCCAATTCTGTGGCCACCCCGATTTTGCGGTTTTGCCGCTCTCTGGCGGGGAAAGGAGCAGACTTTCCATGTTCTCAGGCGGCAATTCGAGCTCATTTTCACGTTCGACTTCACCATTGGATTCTCCTTTTGAAGCCTCGTTGATCATCGCCGGTTCCAGCTCCATCGGCTCCGGAATCGTTCCGTCCAAGGCATCACGGATCTGCTTCGCCGTCAACGACAAACGGATTTCAACCGCATCGCATCCACAATCAACCGCCCATTGCCCCGCGTTCTCGATCAGCTCCCACGCCCGCTTATATTCACCTCGCGAATACCAAATCCGCGCCGATCGAATCGTACGGTCAACCGCCAGATCCATTCGCCCCGCGAACGAATAAGACTCCGCCGCGGCTTGCAGCACATTGGGAATCGCACGGTAGTGACCGATACACCGCAGCAATTTGGCTTCACGATCGCGATGTGATCCGGCTTGCAAGTACTCTTCTTTCACGTCATGGATCACGGCTGCGACGTCATGGCGATCGGCGTGCAACGCAAAGTCACATGACTCCGCCGTCAATTGACACGCCACGGCAAGGTGGTGCTCGGCCTCGCCGATACGAAACTCCTTGGCCGCGATCCGGGCCCGAGCCAATTCGATCCGTGCGCGATAGCCCTGTTGGCACTCGACCTTGGCTCGGTTCTCTTTGATGTGCTTGCCAATACAAGGAATCGGCGCCGCACAACAATCACGCTGCGATTCGCTGCAGCAGTCTTCGGACGGTCCACACAGACAACAAGTATCAACAATCTCGCAAGGCGGACAGGTTCGCGACGCATTGCTGACGAAACGTTCTGCGTCTGTCAGCCGAGATTCGCTCATCGCGATTTCCGCAGACAACAGCCACGTATTTCCCGTCGAAGCACCTGCACGACAGAGTTCGACACGTGAATCGACGAGCCAATCGGAAGCCGCCGCGAGCTGGTTTTGACTGACCAGGCAAGCTGCCAAATTGTACGCCGCCGTGCCAGATTCGTATGGGTCATCGGTGGCCCAGGCACGGACCAATGCTTTGCGATAATACGACTCGGCTTGATCGATCCGTCCTTCGTGAAACGCTTCATGCGCATTGGCGACGTAGCGATCGACTTTTTTGTCTTCGACAACGATCTGCTTCGGAGTCGACGCACAGCCAACCCAATGACAGACCATCAAGGGACAAAAGACGACAACGGACAACCAACCACGGCGATGCATCAACGGACACCTCCACCGTGAACCGAAGATGGCGACACCTGTCGGTTCTGCTGTTGCTTGTTTTGATAACGACGAAGCAACCAATGATCATTGATGTCGCCTACCAAATCCTGCGCATCGTCAACGGTCTCGTTGATCCGCTCCGTCGTGCCCGGCAGGTCGTTGGCTTCGCTGCGAACGATCCGTACGACGTCACGTGTTTCCTCAGTCAGCTTCTGAATCCGCACCGCGGTGTCGCGTAGCGTTGCCAAGGTTTCAGCGATATCCGAAGTCGTCTGTTCGGCGTTTTGACCGATCCCGGACGCGGCATCACGCACTTTTTCGGCAGCTTCCGTCGCAGCGATCGCAGAAGCGTTGATGTCTTTGAGAGTTTGACGAATTTCGACGTCTACCATTTGATCGACGCGCCGCGTCAGCGTTGACAGTTCGGCTTCGAGGTTGATCGTTGTCTGCCGAAGCTGTGCAAGTGTTTGTGCCGCTTCGGGTCGCAGTGCTTCGCTAGTCGCACGGACCGAATCGAAGGTGCGTTCGCCGGCTTCAAGTGCCGGGTTCAAAGATTCCTCAAGCGAAACACTGATGCGGTCTGCAGCCCCGGCAACCGCTTGGCTGGCTTCCTGGACGTTGATCGCGGTGTTTTCGACCTGATCGTCGTCCTGTTTGAAATACGGAATCGATTCACCAGGCTCGATTGGCTTGGCCGGTTGAAGTGGGTCTCGCAATGTAAATCCAGGCGCACGGGCGATGCGAATCACCGGCGGGCCAATTCCGTACTTGCGATCCAGCTCTACCTGCGATTGTGAGGTAATCAGGTCGCTACGGCGTGAATCAATTGCCAGAGTGATCCGCACCAAACTGGTCCCATCAACATAGCTGAGTTCATCAACTTCGCCGACCGTTTGTCCCAGAATCAAGACTTCAGTCCCGGTACGCAATTGGCTTGCAATGTCTTCGGTCACCTCGATATAGAAGCGGTCTTTGCGGATCGCGATCCGAGTGATCAGTCGGACGGATACGATCACGCACAGGATCATCACCACCATCAGAAACAGGCCAACGATCTTGTTGGCATACCGCAGTCGAATTGGTTCGTTCATTGTCTTGCCCCCTCGCCTGCGATCAAGTGTTTGCCGCGTACCGACCAACGAATGACCGACCTCACAAAACCGTAATCCTCTTGTCGATCCGATTCGGAGAACACCAAAATCGCGGTCCCGGCAGAGCGAAATTCTTCAATGATCGAAACGATCTCTTCATGCAAGCCTTCGATGACATAGTGCAATGGTCGTTCCAAAATCAGCAGCTTGGGATGATTACAAACCGCGCGAATCCATTGGCAGACCTGCAAGATCGAAGGTTCGACAAAGCCGGGTCGGTTTTGCATCGCTTGGCGAACCAAGCCGGCACGCGGACCCGACAAACGTTCGCTCCACTTGCGTACCTGCTGCCGCGCAAAAGATTCTGGCACACCATGGTGCCGCATCCCAAGTAGGACGTTGTCCCATACGGTCAGGCTTTTGATCCACGCGGACCCAGTGAAAACACGACCGATTTGGCTTCGCAACATGAACTGCCGTTGATAGTCACAGCTTCCCCACTCGCACCCCATAAAACGAATGGTCCCGAGCTCGGTCGGATACAACCCCAACATGGCTGAAACCAGATCACGAGGATCATGGTGCTGCCGCAATGCGACTTGAATAAAGTCGCCAGGTGAGATTGATCCACTGAATCGATGCATGCCGATCGACGTTTCGCCGGCACCGCTGAAGATGACGTTGTCGAACTCCAAGGTCGGTGTCGATTTTTGAGCTGTCGATTTGTGACCGGTGTTGCCCGTTTGGCTCATGTGTTTACCCGAACTTGAACACGAGGAGCTTTTCGTAAAACACCACCGATAGGATCGCGGAGATCGCAAAGATCGCCGTCAATGCACGGATGCCGGCACGGCTGGCAACTCGCGGCACGTCGGTCAAACGTCCACTCGAACGGACGCCTTCTAAACAACAGATAACCCCAGCGAAGCCGCCGGCGACGAATGTTTTTGAAGTGAAAAAGACCAAATCGCCACGTTCGAAGTTACGTGAAATTTCGCCGTAGTATTCGTTCCACGTTACCCGGATCGCGCCGACCGACGAACCGATCAGGTACCCAGTGACCATGATTGTGATAGAGATGATGATTGCCAAACAGAAGACGCTTAGCATCACCGAAATCACGCGTGGCATCACCAAGAACGTCATCGGGTCGACACCTTGTGAATCGAGCACTTCGACTTCCCCGTCGGCGTGCATCGTCGCTAGCTCGGCACTGATCGCGATTCCACTTCGCCCGATCACAACAAGACAGGCCAACAGGGGCGCGATCTCACGCACGACGGATCGCCACAGGATCGGTGCAACTTCTGAAGTCGACAGACCGGCGGCATCGATCCACATTTCCGCTTGCACGATCCCCATCACGCCAACGACCGCGGCGAAACGCATCGCGGCGGGAATCGAATCGACGGAAGTGAACAGCATCTGACGGGCAAAGACGTTGCGGACGGGCGGAGTCCAGCTTTGGGGGCGGAACGCCAAGAAAATCGTCGCCGACAACACTCCGGCAATGTCAGCGATCTGGTGACAGATCCCGATCAAAAACGCACCCAGTTGCTCACACGTCGCCCAGAAAACATGCAGGGCAAAGTCGAGTGTGCGACGCAATCGGCTGGCAGATGGAACGGTAGATTGGCTCACGGCCGGAACAACAACGGTGACATTCGGTCCAACGACAAAAAACGGTATCACTGTTTTATTCGGTCTCGAAGCACGCCAGACTTCCCGACGACCGGACCAGCCCTTTCAATCGGACGGCGACAAGATGTTGCGACCGGCGCAACCGTCACGATCGGAACAGCGGCCGGTCGTGAAACTCGCATGGTGCGATCGCATCTCCCTCGACAGAAACCGCCCTGCAGTCTCAATCGGTGGGGGCTACCGCCGGTGGGGCCCGTTTTCGGATCGCCAGTATGATGGCACAATTGGGCAAAGTTCACCGCAAGTGATTTCCGTTCCGCCCAGCTTTTCCCCACGCCGTATCGACGACATGACCTTCGCCACACGACTCGCCCAAGCCGTCCAGAAAACCAAGTCAGTGACCTGTGTCGGGCTCGATCCACGCCAAGCGTCGCTGCCAGCGCCGATTCGTGATGCGGTCACCAACGATCGCCCCGATGAATGGGCAGCAGCGTACACGCAGTTCTGCATGGAGATCATCGACGTGGTCGCGGGGATGGTTCCGTGCGTGAAACCACAAGCCGCCTTTTTCGAACAACTCGGGCCTGCCGGGATGGTGTCACTTGGCGAAGTCGTCGCGTACGCCAAAAAGAAAGACTTGTTGGTAATCCTGGACGGCAAACGTAATGACATCGGCAGCACCGCGACCGCGTATGCCGACGCCTACCTGGGAACCGACAGCCCCTGGGGAAGCGATTCGTTGACCGTCAGTCCTTACCTTGGACGCGACAGCATCGAACCGTTTGTTGACGTTTGTGACTCACGTGAAGCCGGCATTTTCGTCTTGGTCAAGACTTCGAACCCGGGCGGCGGGTTGCTGCAGAACCGCGAAACGGACGGCCAGACCGTTTATGCTCGCGTCGCAGAATTGCTGACGGAAATCAACGCGGAACGCCTGGACGAGATGGGCTTCGGACCTCTCGGGGCCGTTGTCGGTGCGACGTACCCTGAAGAACTCGCGATATTGCGTCAAGCGATGCCGCACAGTTGGATTTTGATCCCCGGTTTTGGCGCGCAAGGCGGCGCCGCCGATGACGTCAAAGCAGGTTTCCTGGACGGCGGACTCGGCGCGGTCGTCAATAGCTCGCGGCATATCATCTTTGCTCACAAGCGTCCTGAATTCGCAGAGAAGTTTGGCGACGCAAAATGGCAAGACGCGGTACGAGCGGCCACAGAAGAAATGAACGCGGCGTTGAACTTAGTCGACTAGCTTCGCCTTTTTTCGTGGAAGGCAACGATTCGTTCTCGCAGCGTTTGTCAAGCAATAAACGCTGCTAAGCAGCGGACGAGCGGATCTGCTCCAATCCCTGTTCGGCGCGGGTGAGTCCGCGACGGCGGACGAGTTTGCGAATGTTGTGGTTACGTTGCCAATCTTCTTTGGTCACGTAGCCGCGTTCGTGTTCGAGGTGAAAACAAACTGCTCGGTGCCGGATCTGCATTCCGATGACGCCAGCGTTTTCCAGACGCTCGCCCAGTTCTCGATCTAGCCCGCCGTAACGCATTTCCATGTTGAAACCGTTCGCATAAACCACGTCGTCCTTCCAAGCTGACGAGTTGTGTCCATTGAACGTCGGACGCGTCGTGGTCGCCATGTCCAAGAAGTGTGCCAACCCAGGCCGGTTGCGAATCCACAACCACTTCTTGGAAACTTGATGCCCGTGGTCTTTCAACCATCGCATGTCGGTGAACTGTTCCAGTTCGAGTTGTTGATCGAGAATTTGGTCGGTGACCGGGCGATCCAAGCGAAAACAGCCGCCGGATAAAAACCGGCCATGCGTCGCCAAACTCAAGTGCGTTTCAACAAAGTTCGACTGGGGAACGCAATCACCATCGGTAAAGATCAGGTATTCGCCACGAGCATTGTCGATTGCGCGATTCAAGATCCGTGTCTTGCCGAACCCTTGATGTTCCTGCGTGACGTACTGGATGGAGATATTTGTTTTGGCCGCGAAGACGTCGATGACTTCGCGTGTTTCGTCGGTTTGGCCGTCTTCGCCAACAACGATTTCGAAATCACGGCAGGATTGATTTGCGAACCCCCACAGCACTTGAAACAGGTACTTGGGGGACCGAAACGTGGTCATGATGACAGACGCTTCGGGGGATTTCGATTTGGTAAGCGATTCCATTCGACTCACTCGAGCACGCAATTTGGGTGATTTTCAGCGGGAGTAAACCAAAATGTCACATCACAAGTAAAGGTCGATTTCCATGCGAAAGAGCGGCAATTACTGGCAGCTGAACGGTTGTGACATGGGCCCGAAGGGTGGTCGTTGGCCCAGACCGCAACCGCGTGACCGTGACATCATGATCAGACGATCGATTACGATTGGCGTCCAGCCTGCAATACCCTTCCCGGAACGCCTCCCGCCAATCCTGCCCGCCCATCGACACACCATGAATCCACTGACAAAGATTTTATTGCTTGGTCTATTCGTCGCGACCTCGTTCGCTGACCTGTCCGCCCAGCAAACGCCGGCAGTTCCCCAGACCGTCGAAGCCACTCGGGCATTCATTGACGACGAAGCCCCGGGCTGGGTTTCACTGACCGAAGCCGACTTTGCGGCAGTCAACAGTGATCCAGACACCTGGAGTTGGCACGAAGGCGTGATGCACTGCACCGGATTGCCGGTCAGCGTGATCGCGACCAAAGACCAATTCGAAAATTTTGAAGCGGTGATCGAATGGATGCACGAAAAGCCGGCAGGAAACTCGGGCATGTTTGCCTGGGTCTCCCCCGAATCGCTCGCCAAACTTCGTGCCGAAGGACAACCGGGACTGCCTGACGGGATCGAAATTCAAATGCTGGACCACGGCTACACCGACAAGATCAAAGCCCTTGGGCAAAGCACCGAATGGTTTGGCACCAATGGTGACGTGTTCGGCGTACGCAAACCCTTTACCCCCTTTCCGCCCACGTCCCCCAATGGCAACCGCAGCTTCCCTCGCAAACACCTTTGCAACGGACATGGCGAATGGAACCACTACTACGTGCGAGCGATCAACGGTGAAGTCCGACTGTGGGTCAACGGCGAAGAGGTTTCAGGTGGCAATGGAGTCACGCCAGCAAGCGGCCACCTGTGCTTGGAAAGCGAAGGCTCACCGATTCAATTTCGCAAACTTCGTGTTCGTCGCCTGCCATAAGCATCCTGTTGCCTCTTGATTAACCGAGCCATGTATCGATTCGTATTCTTTATCGCGGGCATCGCCTTGTCGCTTCATGCAACGAGGTCCTATGCCGCCGATCCGCCCCAAGCCTCACGTCCGAACGTTCTGATCATCTATGGTGACGATCAAGGCTCGATCGACATGGGCTGTTTCGGTGTCGATGATTTGAAAACGCCGAACATGGATCGACTCGCCAGCCAAGGGCTGCGATTGACCAAGATGTACTCCGCCGCGCCCGTCTGTTCGGCCAGCCGAGTCGGACTGTTAACGGGGCGTTACCCGGCGCGTGCCGGACAACCGGGAAACGGTGACCTTCGCGCGGACGAGATCACCATCGCAGAAACGTTCGCCAAGGCGGGATATCACACCGGCCATGTCGGCAAATGGCACTTGGGCCGCGAGACGAACACGAATCCAAGTGGTCAGGGATTTCAAAGTTGGTTCGGTCACCTCGAAGGATGTATCGACAACTACTCGCACTTTTTCTTCTGGGCCGGCCCCAACCGCCATGACCTTTGGGACAACGGCAAAGAGATCCAACGCGGCGGCGAGTACTTTCCACGTTTGATGGTTGACCGCTGCAAATCGTTTATCGACCAAAAAGGGAAAGAACCCTGGCTGCTTTACTGGGCATTCAACGCGCCGCATTACCCCTACCAAGGTTCTGCGAAGTGGCTGGCACATTACAAGGACCTACCTACGCCGCGCCGCGAGTACTGTGCATTCACTTCGACGATGGACGAATACATTGGCGAAGTGCTCGACTACCTGGATGAACAGGGCCTCGCCGAGAACACGATCGTGATTTACCAACCCGATCATGGGCACAGCACCGAAACACGTGCGTTCGGCGGCGGCGGAAACGCTGGCCCCTACCGCGGTGCCAAGTTTTCGTTGTTCGAAGGCGGCATCCGCGTGCCCTCGGTGGTCCGCTACCCTGGACGTCTGCCGGCCGGTGAGACACGCACACAGTTCGTCACGGCATGTGACTGGTTCCCGACGCTTTGCCAATGGTGCGACGTTGCTCTGCCGAAAAACCAACTTGATGGCGTGTCAATTGTCGATGTGCTGCAAGACAATGCCGACGCACCTCGCGAACAATTCTATTGGCAGATGGGATCAGGCAACGGCGCCCAGTGGGCGGTGCGTGATCAACAATGGAAACTGATCGGCAACCCACGTGACACAACACTGCCTCAGTCAAAACAGATCGCCGGCGGTAAGCTGAAGGATCCGTTGTACTTGGTCGACCTGCAGGCCGACCCAAGTGAACAAACCAACGTTGCTGATCAACACCCCGAGATTGTGAAACGTCTACAAACGATAAAAGACCAACTCCAAGACGGCTTTTAGCGTTTCAGTGACGCCAACGCCCTCGCAAGTAAAACCACACCGCGCAAGACGATCATCAATCGTGTTGCCTGGACTCCAGTAAGATTTCCCGCTTGAATCCTTTCGATACGCCATGCCCCTTTGCAGAATCCCTCGTGCTGACGGAACCGCCCAATACGCCTACTACCGCGATGGCAAAGTCAGCCCCATCGAATCGCTTAACGATCAGAACTTCTTTGCTTTGGCGGTCGAAGCCGCGTCCAAAATTGACAACGTCGGTGATGAGACCTTCGCCGATGCTCCAGCAGTCCTGCTGCCACCGACACCAACGCCAGAAAAGATTTTCTGTATCGGCCTGAACTATCGCGACCATGCGATCGAAACCGGCGCCGCGATTCCCACCGAACCCGTCGTATTCAGTAAATTCAACACGACGCTGGTCGGTCATGGACAAGCGATCGAACTGCCAACGATTTCATCGAAGGTCGACTACGAAGCAGAACTGGTTGCTGTGATCGGCAAAGAAGGGAAAAACATCGCAGCCGATGAAGCCATGCAGTACGTCTTCGGGTACACCTGCGGCCACGATGTATCCGCACGCGATTGGCAAAAAGGCCGGCCTGGTGGGCAATGGCTACTCGGGAAAACATTTGACACGTTCGCTCCCGTTGGCCCCTGTGTTGTCACCACGAAGGAACTGACCGATCCATCGGATGTTCGCGTCCGCATGGACCTTAACGGCGAAACCGTTCAAGACAGCACGACGGCTCAGTTGATCTTCGATATCCCAACCGTCGTCGCGCACCTGTCAAAGTTTGTCACGCTGAAACCCGGTGACCTCATTTTCACAGGAACGCCCCCGGGTGTCGGCGATGCGAAGACACCACCGGTCTACTTGAAATCCGGTGATACCTGCCGCGTGACGGTGGACGGGATCGGTAGCTTGTCCAATCCCGTAACAGACGCCTGATCCACTCAGCTGACTGATTCTGATTCATCCGCCGACGCCGTGCCGGCCTCGGCGAGTCGTTGTTCGCGTTTGTCTTCGGTAACACGATCGGGAACGGCCACCCGTTGAAATTTGAATTCTCGGAATAGCAGAATCAGGTTCACAGCCAAAATGAACGTGCCGACGATAAAGACCATCAGCGACACTTCGATGGGCCTGAGTCCTTGTGAGTTAAACGTCTTCTCCCATGTCCAAAACCAGTTGGACGCATGCAGTGGGTTGTAAGTCCCTGAGACTCTTCCGGCAAGGACCACATCGACGACACTTGGCCCCACCACGCCCAGGAACAGTAACAGTACTCCCACGATGATTGGCGGCACAAATGTTGGGCCCCAGCGTTTCAGCATTGGCATCGAAATGAGACGCACCAGACCGAGGTAACCAAACAGATAGCCCGAGTTCAACAAGATCAAATAGATCGGCGAGGTTCCCGAGTTCCCCAAAGTTACGTTGCTACTCCAAGCAAGCAGCCCCATCGCTGCAAGCGTGATCATCCCTGCCATTGCGGTCGAGAGACAGAACATGAACCCCGTCCCCGGACCGGGCATCCACCAACTGAGCAGCATCCGGGTCGCGTAGGTGGATGGCCATTCACGTAAAACACGTGGACTCAATTCGCGAGCTTCGCCGCAAACCAAAATGCCGACAAAAAACCAATAGACGGTCAGCATCATCATGCCGAGAGTGATGAATTCGATCTCTTCGGTTGCCCAAGCAGCGTAGACGATCGTAACGATCCACAGGACTTGTTGGACGAGCATGATAGCTCGCAGTCGTGTCGACCGATTTTCCGTCACCGGTGCGATGCGAGATGCGGCGGCGGACAGAAAAAGCACGACGAATGAAAGCGCTACCAAGATTGGCAAGAAGTACCCCAGGAACGTACCGCTCCATCGCTCACTAAAAACCTCTTCCATGATGAAGAGACTCATCATGAATTCGGTAAACACCACCAACGCCACCAAACCGACCAACAAAAACGTCTGCAGCGTGCGACCTTTGGCGATGGTTGACAAGACCAGCCCGAACGAAGTCAAGACAAGCGAAGTCACCAGGACTAACACCATGGTCAACATGATTGTCGACAGCCCGATCCCTCGCAGCAAATAACAGAACGCGAGACAGGGAAAAATCGCAGAGAAGTAAATCAACATCTGCAAGCAAGCGCTGTTCATCTTTCCTGACACGATACGCCACGCCGATAACCGCGTGATCGCCAACATCTCATACGTCCCCTCGTCCAACTCCGCCGCCAGGGACCGAAACGCCACCAACGGAATGAAGACGAACATCGCCATGGACAAGACCAGGTAGTACCCGCTCATCAAGTCCATGCCGCTCGGCAGGTAATAAATGTCCGGTGAATAGGTGACGATCCCGATAACGGTCCAACCAACCGATGCGGTCAACAATAGAAAGAACGTGATCAAGAACTGCCGGCTTTTTAGCGACTGCCGTGCTTCTTTGATCAGGATCGGATTCAGATGAGACACCAATCCATCAAACACCCGCTCCAGCTTTCCAACCAACCCTTGACCATCGGGATCAAGTGCCAAACTGGGATAGGGAATCGCTGCCCCATCGACCTGTGGTGACAAGCTTGATGACAGTTCCGTTGCAGGATCCACTTCGCTCATTGCACTTGCCCCGTCGTCACTTTCAAGAACAGGTCCTCCAACGATTCGTCCACCGGTCGGTATTCCAGCACCCGAACCCTTGCGTCACACAATCGATGCAAAATTTCGATCCGACGATCGGCACCAACGCCGGTCTGAAAATGGATCGCTTGCCCGCGATGTTCGAGATTGGCCACTGTCGGTATCTCGCTTAGCACCTGCATTGCGGCTGTTGGATCCCCATCAATCAACACGATCAAATCCTGGTGCGGCTTCGATTTGCCTTTCAGTCCTGCGACGGTATCGTTGGCCAATAGCGTGCCACGTTCGATGATGCCGACTCGATCACACATTTCGGCGAGCTCGCTCAAAATGTGGCTACTGATCAGGATCGTCTTACCGTCCGCCGCCAACGTACGAATGATTTGGCGAAGGTCAATTCGGGCGCGAGGATCAAGCCCGGCGGCTGGTTCGTCGAGGATTAGTGTTGATGGATCATGGATCAACGCGCGGCCCAAACACAAACGCTGACGCATCCCTTTGCTGAGTCCGTTGATCGGCTTTTCGGACATCGAACGCAGACCGGTAAAGTCCATGACCCAGCGCAGTCGCCTTGTTCGCTCGCGTCCGACCAAGCCATTCGACCGGGCAAAGAAGTCGAGGTATTCGGCGCAGTTCGTGTCGCTATAGGTCCCGAACGCATCGGGCATGAAGCCCAACCGTCGACGAACGCGATCCGGATCATTGACCGAAGACAGGCCTTCGATGAAGGCATCGCCACTGGTGGGCAATTCCAACGTCGACAGGATTCGCATGCTGGTCGTCTTGCCCGCACCGTTGGGTCCGATGTAGCCGAACACGCTTCCGCGAGGCACCATAAACGAGACGTTGTTCACCGCGCGAGTGTCCCCAAACACCTTCGTCAATTGCTGCAACTCGATCATCGGCCCTTGCCAGGGCGTTCTAAGCGGACTGTTCATGGCAGGACCCCTGCGATGATTCGGGCACAGCCTTCACGATTACAGTCCGGCAAGGCAAAACGCTCTGGTTCGACCTCGGTAATTGCGAAGAACACCTTTTCACTTAAGTTTCGGTTCAATGTCGCAAACTTGCTTTCGAGTTCAGACCGATCTTCGGTGTAGTTGAACGATCGGTACGCCTGAGGGATATCGCTGCCGCGTGGTTCAAGATTCTCCATCAAAATGTCTTCAATCGTCGACGGGCTCGCTGGGTGCATCGTTGCGGTTGCGTCAGGATCAAGGTCAAAGGCAATCCAGCGTCCGCCTTTTCCGTCCAGCAAAGCGACACTCGAAAAACGCTGCGTTCCAAAATTCGTCACCGTCGGCGTCCCCTTGTCGGTTTCAAAGCGAACTGGCAGCGGGCCAAACGTCGGGTCGGTTTCGAGAAACTCTGCTTGAGTACGCGTGGCGAGAAAGGATCCGTAGTAGCGACGGGCGTCAGGCAACTGTTCGATCAGGTGATCGCCGGAGTCGTTCGGGTCCGGCGATCGGTATTGATAGCCAGGAATCAGTTCGAAATTGCTGACCGGCAGCACCAGCGAATTCAAAGGGAACTTTAATCCCAGATTCGAATCGACGATCGTGTAATACGTGTGTCGTATTTGGTCCAGTTGCGGATAGGTTGGCGGAGACTGCGGATCAGATGCCGACTGACCGACGGGATGCTTCGCGTCGATCCAAGTGATCTGCCGGAGCTTGGCACGGTTCGTGAACCCGTCGGAGACAAACGCATAAAGGAACAAACCGCTGGTGACCATGAAGGCCATTGCGGGAGCCAGAAAGTACAGCCAATACAATTTTCCGCGGCGACGCAAAAAGAAGTAAAGCACTGGCCCCATCAAGAGCACGAAGAAACAGTTCAGCAGCACAAACGCTGTGACAGGCGGACGCCCGACTGCTGCGATCAGCCAGTGCCAATAACTTTCGTTCCCGCCACTAATGTTGACACCGTTTCGAGACTCCCAAGACCGATTGAAGCGTTTCAGCGAAAGCCAGAGTTGGTAGGACCCGGGAAAAGGGTCCGGGTCATTGATCAAGGCGACACGCCCCAGACCATACGAAAAAGCCGACAGCTTTTGATTCATTTGCTCCTGATCGATCACCTCTGTCACAGGGTTTTGCTCGTCAAGCAATTCCTTGTAAAAGTCACCACGATTTCGACTTTGGTCAGGAACATAATCGTTGCGGTAAAACGATCCCGAATAGGCCTGATAGACGGGCGTCGAATTCACGTTTCCGTCAGCAAGTTGCATCAAGATTTTGGGATCTTTCACGAATTGGACGAGTTCCTTTTCAGGCTCCGTCGCCAGCCAACTGCCGCGGTCGAAACCGCTGGCGGGCAAATCATACGTCCAGAGGTCGCCACCAGAACTCACCCATTGCTGCAGCGCACGAAACCTCGCAGGGCGTTCACGCTCCAATCGAATCAAGACAGGCGCGGGCACGATCATGATGTCCAGTTGGCTGTAGGCCAGCCATGATTCTCGCAGACTCGCTTCGCGTTGGACGCGATACCGAACTTTGCCGGTCGTGTGGTGATCAATGAAGTTCTTAGCTTCTCGAGGTGACATCCGATCGCGTTCACCGGCCTCCGGCAACATGTCTTCGCCGATGACGGTTGTGATTGCACGCACGTCAGGCATTTTCTCCCAAATCCCTGATTTCGACGGCGCGTCGGTTGGCTCCACAATCCCAATCGTCACTTCTTGGCCCCAATCCTGGGCAAACGAAGCGAATGTTCCTCGCGTCGCATACCGTCCTAGCGAACGGCCATTTTCGCGAATCTCAACCGCTAATGACTCCCAACGGTAATAACACGGCATCTCAATGGGGAGCTCAAAAGTCGTGATGCCTTCGGGCACCGTCACATCGACCGCGTATTGATAATCGAGTCGCGTTTGATAGGTCATCCGTGGCCGTAACAGCACTCGCAAGACCCGCTGCCGTGTGAACCCGTTGCCGATCGAACTGAATCGCAACACCAATGGCTGGACCCCGTCCTGGCTGATCTGTTCCGACAAAACAGACATTCTGAAACCGGCTTTTGCTGACGCCGAAGGGCCATAGCCGATTTCGTACTCTGCCGCGTCGGCACCACTTGGCAGTAACGCCGATGCCAGAAGCAAAGCGATGAACGCGACAACCAAATTCCTGAGTCTGCTCAAGTCATCGACTCCTGATCGTTTGCGTTAGCGGATTCACCGCTCGATTCATTACTCGAAAAATCAGTTCCCGGCATCACCGCGGTCGGCGTGTGGATCGTTTGCTGCAAGTTGTTCGTGGTCAGCACACCGATCGTCGAAAACAGGCTGGCAACGCTGAAGCTGACGACGTACAGCAAGAACGGGAACAATACCGCGAAGACCACCGCAGTTCCCAAGACCGCCCACATCGCATTCGTGGTGACCGCCTGCTGGATCACAGCCATCGAAACTGCGGAAGCTGTCACCACGCCTATCAGCAAGCGAAGTGAAACCTTTGGCAACCAAGGCAGAGTTGCGGGGTTATTCATGAACGACTCTGGAAAAGAGTAGATGCATCTAGCAAAACATCGAACCATTTCGGGCGCAACGAACGACCAAGGCACAATCTTTATAGCGTCAGGGCGCCCATTGCTGATCAAGCCGCCGGGAACGTCATAAGCTAACAAAAATCTTGCTAGCAAAACAATCAAAAGCTCTCTTCACACAAAATCACAAGTTCTGCTAAAGGTTGGGGCATGCATGCGAACCGATGAATGTCGCGACAGCAAAAACCAAACCTGTGACCGGTCAACACCGATTCCGAGAGATCCCACGAATGAGAATTCTTTACGAAGGAGCGATATTCCAGATCCTTCGCTGTGGCGGAGTTGCCCGCTACTTTTCGGAACTCATTCACCACTTGCCTGAATCGATCGAGCCCGTGGTCCTGGGCCCGCCGGGTGAATCGTCGCGGATTAATCACCCACAATTGAAGTACATCTCGGTTCAAACTGAACCGCCGGTATCGTGGCTCCGCAAGTGGACACGCGACCGGTTGCAACGTCAGATTATCGAGCGATTCAACGCAATCGATACTGATATCGAACACTGGACATACTATGGCGGCTTGTGTCGCCGACCGATTGTCCATAGCAATCGTCCGCTGGTAGTGACAGTGCTTGACTTTATCCACGAAGCGTACCCATCGCTTGACCCGAGCGGAAAGCACGTGGCGATGAAGACCGAAGCGATTCGACTGGCCGATCACTTGGCCTGCATTTCGCAGTCGACGTTTAATGAACTGTGCGAGCGTTTCCCCGACGCACGACACAAAGCGTCGGTCGTTCCGCTAGGCACATCGCTTGAAAACATCACGCCGGCACCGATTCCCTCATCGCTTTCTCGATCGCCCTACGTTCTTTTTGTCGGTCGTCGTAATAACTATAAGAATTTCCAAGTCGTGTGGGATGCCTGGTGCAAACTGCGTGGCCGCCGCCCCAAAGATGCGAAGCTGGCCATTGTCGGACCACCGATGAAACGCCGCGAAGCGTCGGCGCTGAATTTCAATGACGATCCATCTGCCGTCCTGCTTCCAAACGCAAGTGACGAACTGCTGCGAGGGCTTTACGAGCAAGCCAACGCGTTCATCTTTCCGTCAAAAGCCGAAGGGTTTGGCCTGCCGTCTCTGGAAGCCATGTGCGCCGGAACTCCGGTCTTGGTCAGTGACTTGCCAGTGATGCATGAAGTTGTCGGCAACGATGGGTACTACTTTGAACCCGACGACGTTGACACGGTAGCCGACATGATGCTCGCGTCACTCGAAAACCGACTACCCGATCGTGACCGAATCGTCGAATCTGGGAAAGCACGCGCATCAACGTTCCGCTGGCAAGCAACCGCCGAGCGAATGGCAGAGGTCTATATCGATGTCGCGGACGAGCATTCCCCCAGCCGCCCTAAAGCGACGGCACACCCTGTCTCGTGTTCGACGGTTTGATCGCCAAGCGTTTGCACGCCGCAGCCTGACATAGAACGCCCGAACCTGGTGAGCGTTTAACCTGGCGAACACAGCTAACCTGGCAAACACAGTGCGGCGAGTGACTTGGCAGCCGCTTCAATGCTGTGCTTGGTCCGAACACCTTGCGCCCCTTGCATCGCCAATTCGGCACGCCGAGCTGGCTGGTCAACGAGCTCGATGATTGCGTTGGCGAGTTCGCCGACATCGTCGGGCGGAACCAGTACGCCACCGCCCGTCGACCGCACCAGTTCGCCGAATGCACCATGCTCTGGCATGACGACAGGCGTTCCCGCGGCAAGCGATTCTAAAACGAACAGGCCTTTCGGGTCTTCGTACTCGGTGGGCACACACAACAAGTCAGCTTGCCGCAGGAAGTCGACCTTTTCGGCCAAGTCAGGGCTGCCGTGATAGGTGAATCGCTCGCGAAGCCCCGCTCTTTCCAACCGATCTAGCAATGTCTGCAGATACGGCTTGTTGGATTCGCCAAGCCAACCGGCGGCGTGCAAGGTGACCTGCGGTCGCTGAGGAGCAATTTTCTCGAACGCTTCGACCAAACGGTGCAGCCCCTTCTCTGGTGCGATCCGGGCGAGGTAGCTCAAACGGAACTCCGCATCACTGGCGTCTTGGTGAGTCGCTGTGTCGTACGACGACAGGTCGATTGACAACGGGTGCAGCCGCAGCTTGGTTTCGGGAATTTCCAACAGCGCCGACATTTTGTCGCCATAAAACCTGCTGTTCACACAAAAGTAATCGACGTGTTCAACCAGATTGCTGCACAAGCGAATCGCTTCGTTGCGGTGCACTTCGGGCAAGTGATCAAGGAAGATGTCGTCGCCTTGCAACATCACGATCATCTTGGCGTTCGGCAGACGCTTGCGAAACATCGGCAGCCCACCACCGATCAGCAAGTTGGTCAGCACGATCGCGTCAGGCTGAATCTCGTCGGCAACCCAATCACAAAGCTGCTCGAACTCCTCGGCTTGGTAGCCGTGCTCTCCTTTGAGAATCGAGATGGAAAGGTCGCCCAGGGAGGCGGGGTCGGTTGAACTGGCGCGGCGGGTCGCCCAGCGAATCAATGATGGCGAATCCAGAAGACTGCGCAGCGGCCGCGGCAACCAGCGCAGCCAGGGCATTTTTTGCAGCAGGTAAACATGAATGCCACCCAAAAAGACTCGCGAACCGGCAATGCTCACCTCGTCCGTCCGGATAGGGGTGTAGACCGGCTGGAGCAAGCATTCAATGCCATCCTTGTGCATCGCTCGCGCGAGCGCGTTGTCGTGCATGCAGCTTCCACAGTACATCCCGGCAGCGCCGGCGGTCAGGTACACAACCTTCATATTCTGGGTGGATAAAGCGATAGGGGGAAATGAAATGCCAATGGATTCTCCGAAGGTGAACAGCTTAATGGCTAGAGAAAAAAGCTCGTTGTGAGGGTCAGACCACGCTTCTATACTCCGCGCTGGTTGTTGGAACCCACCTCAGCACCACGATCAAGCCTCCGATGCGAGACAAATTGTCTCAGCGGAAGCCCCACCAGTTTGGATTTTAGCCAGGTTCGCCGGCGGGTTGCCTTTGGGACACCCACGCCGAACCTTGCTAGTGAATCCTAACGGTGGGTCAGCCCCGAAGCCGCCGCCCTGACCGCGTCGCGTTTCCGACGCGTCTCTGTTGGCCGGTCCTAACCACCATCTAGTCAGTTCAATGTCTGTTTCTGAAAAATCGCATCCAAGTAAGTTCGCTGAAATCATCCCAGTGACGCAAGCGACTGGGCCGTTTTATTGGGGAATCGATATCGGAGGGACGGGAATCAAGTTGGGACTTGTCGACTCGGCAGGCTACACGGTCGCATTTAAATCGATCCCGACGATCGAAAGTGCCGGCCCGGAGGCCGCGGTCCAACGTGTCGCGGAGGTCGTCAGCGAAACGGAATCGGAACTTGGCGTCGCCGGGCAAGTGCCACACATCGGGCTCGGCGCTCCCGGACCGATGGACCTTCCCAAAGGCTTGCTGGTCGCGCCACCACAACTGCCATCCTGGTGGGGATTCAATATCGTCGAAGCCATCGTCGAAGCGACAGGACGCCCCGTCTCGTTCCTTAACGACGCCAATGCGGCCGCCTATGGCGAATTCTGGATCGGGACCGGCAAAGGCAGCGACTCAATGATCCTGCTGACTCTTGGCACAGGTGTCGGCGGCGGAATTATTGTTGACGGGGAACTGGTCAACGGCGTGAACAGCTTCGGCAGCGAATGCGGGCACATCTTAATCGACCCATCCTCCGAGGGCCGATTGTGCGTCTGGGGCGGAGGACGAGGGCAACTCGAAGCCTACGCAAGTGCAAGCGCCGTCGTTGACCGGACACGGGAACGCCTGCAAGAGGGAGCGACCAGCACGCTGAGCGGACATTTGGGTGGTGCAGACAACGAATTAACCGCCAAGAAGGTTTACGAGGCTGCCAAAAACGACGGCGACAATCTAGCATTGGAGATAGTTGACGAAACCGCAAAATGGCTTGGAATTGGCGTCACTACACTCGTCCACGCCCTCGACCCGGGGGTGGTCACCCTCGGGGGGGCGATGAATTTTGGCGGTGCGGAATGCCCCATCGGCAGGCGGTTCCTTTCTGGGATAATAAACGAATTCCAAGAGCGCACATTTCCGAATGTATTTGAAGGCACATCGATCGCGTTCGCGACGCTCGGTGCGGCCGCGGGTTACCTGGGATTGGCTGGGTACGCCCGAAAACAACACGCGAAACCGACATGACCAAAAAACAAATTCGAAACTTTTGCATCATTGCCCACATCGATCACGGAAAAAGCACGCTCGCCGATCGACTGTTGGAGGAAACCGGCACGGTCAGCTCGCGCGAAATGAAAGAGCAGCTGCTCGATGACCTGGAACTGGAGCGGCAACGCGGAATCACCATTAAAGCTCGCGCGGTGGTGATGAAGTTCAAACGGGGCAAAGAAGAGTTCGAGCTGAACTTGATCGACACCCCCGGGCACGTCGACTTTCAATACGAAGTCTCGCGCTCGCTCGCATGCTGCGAAGGTGCACTGCTGCTGGTCGATGCCTTCCAGGGCGTCGAGGCACAAACGGTCGCCAACGCCTATGCCGCGATGGAACACGATCTGCACATCATCCCGGTCATCAACAAAATCGACCTGACCCACGCGCGGCCGGAAGAAGTCGCCGAAGAGATGATGAACTCGCTCGGCACCGACCCCGATGACTGCGTTCGCTGCAGCGCCAAAACCGGGCAAGGCGTCGGCGACCTGGTCAACGCCATCATCGATCGCGTTCCGCCGCCTTCGGGCGACCCCGATGCGACGCTCCAAGCGATGGTATTCGACTCCAACTACGACGACTACCGTGGCGCGATCACCTACGTCCGCGTGATGCAAGGCACCGTCCGCAAAGGCCAAAAGATCCGCTTCCTGCGGTCCGGCACCATCCATGACGTCGTTGATGTCGGCCAATTCACGCCCGCCCGCACCTCGTGCGCGGAACTATCGGCCGGACAGGTCGGCTACCTGATTTGCAACATCAAAAGCCTGGGCGACGTCCACATCGGCGATACCGTCAGCATTCCTGGTGACAAAGCGGCACCCGCACTGCCCGGCTACGCCCGTCCGAAGCGGATGGTTTACTGCGGTCTTTTCCCCAGTGACGGCCAGAACTTTTCGGACCTTCGCGACGCACTCGAACGCCTTGCCGTTAACGACCCCAGCTTCGAGTTCGAACCGGAAACCAGTGACGCACTCGGCTTCGGATTCCGCTGCGGTTTCCTGGGCCTGCTGCACATGGAAATCGTCCAGCAGCGATTGGAAAACGAATCGGATGTCGACCTGGTGCAAACCGCACCCAACGTGACGTACGAAATCGTCAACAAACGCGGCGAAACGGTCATCATCCACAAGCCACAAGACGTTCCCGATCCGGGTGACATCGAAGAATTCCGCCAGCCGATTGTTCGCTGCAACATCATCGTGCCGACCGAGTTCATCGGCGCCGTGATGAAACTGGTCCACGAACGTCGCGGGATTCAAAAGACCCAGGAGCACCTCGGTGCACAACGCGCGATGTTGACCTACGACATTCCGCTGGCTGAAGTCGTCTATGACTTGCACGACAAAATCAAGAGTTGCACCAAGGGCTACGGCACACTCGATTACGAGATGATCGGGTACGAACAAGCCGACTTGGTCCGACTGGATTTCCTCGTTAACGGCAACCGCGTCGACGCACTCAGCATCGTGTGCAACCGTGGTGACGCCGATCGTCGCGGACGTGCCGTTGCCAAGAAACTGAAAAGCGAAATCGACCGACACATGTTCGAAGTCGCTGTCCAAGCAGCCATCGGTAGCCGCGTGATCGCTCGCGAAACGGTGCCGGCAATGCGCAAGAACGTGACCGCAAAATGCTACGGCGGTGACATCACACGGAAACGAAAGCTGCTGCAAAAGCAGAAAGAAGGCAAGAAACGCATGAAAGCTGTCGGCAACGTCGAAATCAGCCAAAAGGCGTTTATGGCCGTGCTGAGCGAAGCCGAAGGCGGCTGATCAGCGCCCCAGGGGCTCGATCAATTTCCTGCCGAAGCGAGACCAACTCCGATCAAGCGGCTCTGAATTTCAGGGCCGCTTTTTTTGTGCGACGACGCCGACGAGAAGCGCCCCGTAGGCAAATCCAATGCGACCGAGCCGATTAGCCCAGCGGGTGCACGGGGTTGGTTTCATTGCGGCTTGCCCAGACATTCAGCTCTGGAAAATGGGCGCCGAGTTGCGTTGCGAGTCGCTCCATCGCAAATCGCTCGCTGTAGTAATGACCGATCAACGCGAGCGTCATACCGAACGACTCGGCTTCGAGACATTGATGAAAGGTCGCTTCACCGGTGATCAGCAATTCGCACCTGCGGCGATGGGCCTTGGCGACGAACGAACCGCCGCTGCCGCAGGCAAACCCGACTCGCGAAACGGTTCGGTCGATGGGTCCGACATATCGCGGGCCGACGGCATTGACGTGCGAGACGCAGCGTTCGATGACTTCGCGTGCAACGGTGGGTGCGGGGAGAACTCCGACGCGGCCTGCACCGAGCTCGTGCCCGGGTTCAGGATCGATAATCGGTCCGACCGACGTCAAATGGAGCAGCTTTGCCCAGGATTGATTGATCCCATCGCCAGCGGAATCGAAGGCGGTGTGGGCGCTGTACACAGCGACACCCGAACGGATCAATCGCCACAACATCTCGCCGGTCAGCGAGTCGGTTGTGATTTTCGAGAGCGGACGAAAGGGGACCGGGTGATGCGTGACCACCAGATCAACGTTCGATTCGACAGCCTCGGTGACGACAGAAGGCGTCACGGTGAGGCAGGTCATAACATTTTGGACCGCAGAGGCGCGATCACCTACTAATAGCCCGACGTTATCCCAAGACTCCGCTAACGCGAGCGGAGCGATCAGTGCCAAGTGCTGGCAGACATCTTGGAGCGACGTGGACATGCTCGGTGAACTACTTCGGAGCGATCATACAGATCATTCGCTTGCCGTGTTGCTGCGGAGCGGTTTCGATTTTACCGACTTCTTCGAGCAACTCGATCACTTGTTCCATGACCTTTCGGCCTTCTTCGATGTGGGCCATTTCACGGCCTCGGAACAAGACGCTGACCTGCACTTTGTCTTTGTGCTGGAGGAACTTCTCGGCGCGACGGATCTTGGTCCGAATATCTTCGTCGCCGGTTTTTGGGCGCAACCGAATTTCCTTGGTCTTGGTATGACTTTGGTTGCGGTTCGTTTTCTTGTTCTTGTCGTACTTGTACTTACCGTAATCCATGATACGGCAGACAGGCGGGCGCTCGTTAGGTGCGACCTCCACAAGATCAAGCCCGACATCACGCGCTCGGTCGAGCGCCTCGTCGGTCGGAATCACTCCAAGCTGCTCTCCGGTCTCACTTACGACTCGGATGGGACTGATTCGGATGTTTGAATTGATACGAACCGTATCGCGGTTGTCTGGCTGGTTGTTTCTTCGTGCCAATGCCACTTAAAACGTTCATCTCCTGCCGGCTGGCAACCCGGACATTTTTGAAATCGGTAGTCCCCCATCCGTCAGTGTGGCGCGTTGTGGTGGCGTTGCCAGCACCAATCGGCGGAAACGAATGGGGGGAGAGTGCCGGTTGGTCCGGCAGTAGACCTCTCGAAGGGACAAGTATCCGATGGCGGATCCGCGAGCGTCAACAGTGAAACCGCCCGAATCCCCTAGAATTCGCCTAACTATCAAAAAACGTGGCATCCAAAACCAAGGTTTCGCCCATCGCCTCAACCGTATCGCCGAAAAAAATCTGTTTTCGACGTCGGGTTTCGACGATTCCGTTGACGGTAACCTCGCCATCCTGGATCCACAGCTTCGCTTGCCCCCCTGTGCCAACCCATCCGGCGCGTTTTAAAACGTCGTCGAGTCGCATCATCGGGGTCAGATCTGACGCTAATTCGCCGGGGCGAGACTGCTCTTCGGGCTTGACTGGGTCATCAGGTGAAGACATCGTCAAAATCTGAATCACTCGATTCGCAAGAGGAACAATAAACGCCGCCCACGACACTGCGTCGCTTCTTTCTTCGGCCGTTTACACCCCTACGATTATCCAACGTTTTCTCGGCGAAACAATCGCCCTGATCGGGCGTTTGGTCACAACCGGCAGACTCAGCTACCGAAACCCGATGCGTCCGAGACGGAAGTTCGCGCCCTGATCAAAGCCAATTTGGGCAACATACTGTTAGCGTTTTTCAAATCACATCTCACCTAGCGAGCCACATGTCCATCACCGATGAACTCGACCGTCTGCAACGTCTTCGCGACCAAGGCAGTCTGACCGAGGCAGAATTTGACGAAGCGAAACGCAGGGTCTTGGGCGGCGCGCCCAACCATTCGTACGACTCATTTGGTGAAGGCAACGCCCAATATTCTGCTCCGTACTCTGCCCCGCATTCGAATCAGAACCAGTACCACTTCGCCGACGATGGCCAAGTGCTGGGCATGGACGAAAAAACGTTCTGCACGCTCATGCACCTTTCACAACTGCTGGTGATGTCGATGCTCGGCGTGTTTGTTCCAGTGGGAATGTGGCTGATCGGCAAAGAACAATCTGACTTGGTACGCCGACATGGCAACCGAATGATGAACTGGCTGATCAGCGAATTGATCTATGGCATGCTGATCGCCGTGCTGTGCTTTTTCTTCGTCGGATTCCTGTTTATCCCCGTGTTGGCGTTACTGGGCATCATGTTTCCGATCATCGCCGCCATCAAAACAAACCGCAACATCCTGTGGTCATATCCGCTCGCGATCCGCTTCTTCGAAGAAGACTGATTGCATCCGAACCAGACGCGGGCCGGCTCGAAATTTAGCCAAGCTGTCTAAATTCAAGTTGCCCCTCGTGCTCAGCCACCGCCATACTGGTGGCTGGCCTATCGACGATCACCGCTGCCCCCGACTGGGATTTCGCTATGCGCATAAGAGGCTTTCGTCTTTTTGATACGAACACAAATTCGATCAAATTTTTCGCGTCGCTCGCCGTCGCGGCGATGATCGTCGCGGACGTGTCACCAACGCCGCTCTCTTCGGTGTCTGCCCAACAAGTCGCTGACAAGCAAGCGGAATTGACCGAACGTTTTATGACGGTGCTTCGACGTCGACCGCGTCCGGGAACAGCTCTCGACCGCGTGTACGGCTATCACGTTCAAAACGGCAGCTTGGACGAGCTACTTCAATCGCTTGACGTCGCCGACGATGCCCCCGACGCCGGCGCCAACCAGATGATTCTGGGACTGCTGCAGTCGCAACGCGGCAACACTAGCTTGGCAGTCGACGCATTTGAAAAGGCCGAAACGCTGCTGCCTGACGACGCGATGGCAAGCTACCAACTGGGCAAAAGCTTGCTGGCAATCGGTCAAAACGAAGCCGCGGCAGCGGCAATGGAGCGGGCGATCGACCGCAACCCAGCTCGCAACGAAGCCCTGGCAATGTTTACCGAACTGGGACGTCTCTATGGTCGCGCCGGCTTGAACGAAAAAGCCCTGCAGGTCTGGACGAAACTGGAAGCACTGTTTCCGGGCGATGTAAAAGTCGGCGGCCAAATCGCGCGCACCCTTGCCGAAGAAGGCGACTACGAATCTGCCTTGGCACGCTATCAACAACTCGCCAGCTCCGCGAGGCAACCCGAACAACAAGTTGCCTTCGGGATTCAAGCTGCCGAAATGAAACGCCAACTTTGCCGTCATGACGAAAGCACCGAGGATCTCGAACTAATTCTGAACCGATTGCGTCCGGGAAGCTGGCTTTATGCGAACGTTCGAGAACGCATCGAAGAGGGCTTTTTGAAATCGGGTGACTATGACGCATTGGCCGAGTACTACAAAACAAAACTCGCCGCTACACCAGACAATCTCGAACTACAAATCCGTCTCGGCCGCATTTACATCAATTCGCGACGGCTCGATGACGCCGTAACGACGCTGCTTGCAGCTCTTGAGAAGGCTCCCGAAAACTCCGAAGTCAGACTGACCCTGATCGAGGTCCTGAAACGCAAGGACGACTTGGCGGCGGCCGCGAACCAATTCGAAAAACTTGTCGACCTGGATCCGAGCAACCCTGACTACCTGATGCGTTGGGGAAAAACCGTTCTCGCTGACAAACAACGCCCACTCGGTGAACGCCAAGACATCGCGATCGAAATTTGGAACCGCCTGGCCGAAGCACGCCCCGATGACGCCGTGATCCTCGCCCAAGTTGCCGATGCGTTCCGCTCGATCGAACGAAGTGAACTTGCGATCAAACTGTACCGGCAAGCTGTCGAGGTCGCCCCTGAAACGCCCCAGTACCGCGAATACCTTGGCGAATATTTGTTTGAACTCGATCGGAAAGACGAGGCAATCGAGGCATGGGAGTCGCTCGCCGCTGACGGCCGCCGATCACGTGATTCGCTCGTTCGACTTGCCGAGATCTTTCGTACGTTTGAGCTGGACGATCTCTCGCTCAAAGCTTGGCAAGATGCATCCAGTCTCGACCTGACCTTCGAACAAGAGTTGCAATTTGCCAAAACGCTGCGGGAACGAGACAAGATCGACGCAGCCTTCGCGAGCTTGGACCGAGCAGAAACACTCGCCGAATCGCCAGACGAAAAAGAACAGTTACTTCGTGATCGGATCACAACGTACGCACTCGCCGGTACGCTGCAAGAACAAATCGAATCACTCCGCCAGGACGAAGCAACACCGAACAACCTGCGTGTCCTTGCGTTGCTCTACGCCGCCGCTGGCGACCTGGACGCGGCCTATGAAGCGATCAATCAAGCTCTACAGCAATCGCCCGACTCGGTCGACATTTTGTTGATCTCCGCCGAAATTGCCGAACGGCAAAACCGGATGGCTGACGCCGTCGAAAAGTTTCGACGACTTGCAAATCTCGACGGACAATTCAAAACCAATCATCTGCGTCACCTCGCTGATTTACAAATGCGACTGGGACAAACCGACGACGCATTTGAAACCTGCCAGGAGTTGATCGACACCAATCCGGCGAGCTCCGAGTCCTACCAGTTCTTGGCCCGGAATGCGTTCCGAGCCGGTCGCGACGACACCGCCATCACGGCTCTTCGCAAAGCGATGTCGATCGCCCCGCGTGACAACACCAGCCGGCGAATGCTGGCATCCGCGTTCGCCGATCGCTACCGAACCGATGAAGCGATCGAGGTTTACTGGCAAGCGATGCAATACGCCAGCAAACTGGATGAGCAATTGCAATTGGTTCAAAACCTTGCGCCGCTTTACGATCGCAAAACGGACATTCCGGAAATGATCCGCCGCATCGAAGACATGCGCAATGACGAAGTCGATGAACGATCGCTTGTCGTCTTGATCGCGGCCGCCTACGAAACGATTGAAGATTACGGTGCGGCCATAAAGACGCTCGAATCGGCGGTGGTCAATTCTCCGAGAGACGTGCCACTGCTCGAAAACATGGTTCGCGTCTGCGACCTCGCGATCGAACTCGAAGAAGCCGCGGCCTTTCAGGAACGCATCGTCAGCTTGGAAGACACCCCGGAAAATCGCATCAAGCTGATTCAACTGCAACTTGATGCCGACTTGATCGACATCGACACCGCGCTAAACGATCGCTTGGCCATTGGCGCCGATCCGCATTACCTGGGCCAAATGATCCGCGGCTCCGTCGGCCGGATGGACTACGAAACCGCAATTGCGATCTGCGAAGCCGCTTTGCGACGTGACCCCAGCTTATGGGACATCAAACTACAACTCGCACAGTTGCTTCTCCTAAGCCCGCAATCGTTCGAACCGACCGACGGTACTGACGGCGATGCCGAACTCGTCGCGTTCGAACGGGTACTTGAACTGGTCGAAGAAGTCCGTGCACTGGATCTCCCAGTAGAAACCAAACCGCCAACAGCATTCCGCCGCACCGCAGGTCCGAATGCGTCAAAATCGAACCAGTCGTACAACCCGCAGTCATGGTCAAACCACTATTACCCGCTAGCGCGTCTGCTGCATCTGGGAACCTATAGCAATTCGTCATCGTCATCCAACCAGTTGGCGATGCCAAACGATTTCGGACACGCGCGAGTGATGGCGGCCACGCTGCACTTTGCCATGATCGCGAAAAAGGAACCTGATAGCGAAGCGTCGAAACAAATCTATGACCTGCTGACGACGAAATACGCAACCGGTGAGACTGACGAAATTGAAGACCCGGTCGTGCTTTGGGACTTCCGTGGAATCGAAAACAGCTTGACTTACCTGACAAGATCCTCACCAAAACAACACTACACCGAAGCTGACCGGCAAGGCGAAACCGATCGCATGTGGCGGCTTGCCGAATTGGATCCCGAACATGCCGAACAACTCCTGCGAAACATGTTGTTCAACTTCGCTGTTCAAGACAAAACTCTTTCGGGCGACGACGCCCCGTTGCCAGCGAGTCGCATCGAACTGGTGAAACGTTTTTATCGCGACGCCGAAGCCAAACTCAATCGCGACGTCACAAAGCGATCGAAATCCGACTGGCATACGGCGATGCAGTATCGGATGATCCTCGACCACCTCCACACGCGGCGTGGTGAGACGGAACTCGCCAATCAATACGCGATTACCCCGCCAGCCCAAGACGCACCATTCGCCGAATTGATGACGGCGATCAATTTCTATCTTTCGATCGACCGACGCGAACCAGCCGAAACACTCATCCCACGATTGCTTCCGGCAAGTCGCAATGACAAACAGAGCGGCGGCTATCAAAACGCTGGAATCCAAGGCACGATCGGAACACTCCGATACGGAAAGGCTTCAGGCCAGGAGCTTTTTGAAAAACACAAGTTCGAATTCTTGCAAGCGATTCTCGCCGAAGCCTGCAATGCTAAACCGCAGAGCAATTCACGCGGTACGTCGCTAACGGATGGCACTTGCTATGTGTATGTACGCAGTCGCAGTGGTGGGTACTACAGCGTGTACGTCAAATGCCCACTCGTTCCGGAGGTGTTGCCGGAAAACGTCATTCGTGAATTCAGCAGCTTTCTGCCGACCTTAGAAAACTCATCTGGCCAACCAACCTTCAAAATCGAAGACGCGATGGTCGCGTGGCTTGATCAGCCAGTTCCCGGCGCGACGGAACGCGAACAAAAAATTCGCGATGTACTTGCCGCTTACGCCCATTGGTGGAATGAAGATCCGGCGGGCTGCTACCAACGCCTCAATCAACTTTGCGAGCGGTACCCCGACGACATTGACTTAAAAATCGAACAAGCTCGTTTGGCCTGTGAAATCGGCCAACCTGCGCTCGCACTCGAAAAACTGAACAACATCGAATCGCTCGACAGCAACATGCTCACCCGCACTGAGATGGCGGCGATGAACATTGCCTCGCAAATCGGTGACACAGACCGCGCTCGCAAAGCGGCGAAGCGTCTGTTTGGATTGAGAATTGACACCAACACCCAGCTCGCATTGGCAGAACAGATGCGCCGCCTAGGCATGCCAGAACAAGCCAAGGCGATGATGCAGCGTTTACGCGGGCAACGTAAAAAAGACGAACGCACCGAAATCCAAATCGCCAATGCGTTTTTGGCAAATGACGATGAAGAGGCCGCCGCCGAGGTTGCCTACTCTGTTCTACGTCGCCTCAACAGTGGACGCACACAATCAGGAAACGCCGACTACTACCGCCGACAAGTGGTCTCGGTCTTAAAAAAGGCGAATAAACTCGATCCGTTGACCGAACGCGCCAAACGCCGTGTCGAGTCAGCCCCGCAATCCGTTCGTGCGATCAACGAATTGATGGAACTTTATACAGCGGCGGGACAGAAAACCCAGGCTGACGAACTGGCGAAACGGATCGCCAAGAACGACAAAGTTTCGCAACCTCAACTGCTGATCGCACAGGCCGAAGCATTCAAACAATCTGGAAATTACGAGGAGGCCGTCCGGTACTACTTGATGGCATGGGCCAAGAATCCAAATTTGATGCAGCGCGATTTCTATGACATGTACTCACCGGCGCGGCAGCTTGCCGAGACGGATTTTGCATTCGAACTGCTTAACCAAATTCCACCGAATGCATTTCCCGGATATCGAATTTCCGAATTACTTCGCATGGGGCGAAATGCAAAATCGTTCTCCGAACCGAAACGACAATTTGCAAGACGCATGCTGACTCGTACAGACGCCGATACCTACCTGCTGGCGATTCTTCAATCAATCCCAGAATCGGAACGTCCCAATTTGCCCGAAATCGACGAAGCCCTCGTCAAAGCGGCATGTGCCGAAGACTCTTTTGCGAAAGATTCATCCTTTTGGCGAATCCAATCTTACTCAAGCCTCGGCCAAGTCACCGGCGCTCTTCAAGAGCTAGTAGAGATTGCCAATCGGAGTGAACAATACGGGAAACGACTGCGCGAACATGCCCAACAGACAATCGATAAGTATCCCGAGTCGAGTGGTTACGCGGCACAACTGTTTCTTGCACTGATCGATGTTGCCAACGACCAGATCGACGACGCCCCAAAACGAGATGAGGCCGTCAAAGTCATCCGCGGTCTATTCCAAGACAAACGGGAACAACTCGTTAAACACGCCTCCGAAACCATGATCTGGCAATTTGGCTCGGCGCTTGAATCCTCAAAACACCCAATCGAGGAAAAGAACGCATTGCTTCGTTCGATCTTTGACGTCGCCAATCATGATCCGAACCTGTTCTACAACTCGTTCAACCTGACACCCTCTGCTCGGCTTGCAGACCTCTACTCCCAAGCCGGACTCCGTTGGCAAGCCCACCAAATCATGTGGAACGCTTTCCAAACGATCGATCATTCACAGGACAATGTCAGCAACCCCGGATATGGCGATTACCAAGACATCAATGAAACGATCAACCTCGCCGAATCGATGGCTCGGCAAGAATTCGCGATCGAATCGTTTGCCGTTTACCAATGTCTCTTGGCTGAACCCGATAAATTCGGAAAGGCGCAGCGTTGGGGTGGAGGTGACATGCATGCGCGAACGCAGTCCGCATCTGACAAGGCGAAAGAAAGATTGACCGCTGAAACCGGCATCCAATACCTCGACGCCTTCCGTCTTCATATCGCAGAGCACCCCAATGACCTGGATTCAGCGTTATTAGACACACCGATCCCCGAACCGACACGAACCGACAATCTCCCATGCATCTTGCTTGCCCTTCGCTATGCCAAGCAAACAGAAGCAGGGCGTGAATCAATTCAAGCGTTCAAAAACACGGTCCGAGAAACCAGCGAATCCGTACCGGACAACCGTACGCTAAGCCTCTTACAACTCGTCCTTGAATTACATTCGACACCGGCTTCCGAAATCGATGTCACCGAATCATTGACGAACGTCATTGCGACGATCCCTAGCGAAGCTGAGTTAACGGAAACTGTCGAAAGCGGGAATCAAAAATCGCTAGAAAACCTGCACGACCTGCTGGTCCCCATAATCGTCGCGCATCAATCGGAGCACCCCAGTGCGACCGAAGTCATCGAATCGCTTTCCAAACCACTCGCGATGATTGCCAATCAAACGAATGAACGACCACTCCAACTCGCGATCATGGCGTTTGGCGGCCATAACAAACAACAGATCCTCGATTCACTGGATCTGATCGAGCAACGGGCCGATTCACTCTCCACGCTCAACTTGTCGGAAATCAAGTTTTGCTTCGGCATCGCCAAAGGCCTTGCAGAAAAAGGCGACTACGTTGATTCCAGCCGAGCCGTCGAAATCGCATTGCGAAATGGGCTACCAACTCGATCCCTAAATAACGATTCCGACCCCTTTGCCCTGAAGACCAATCAGTCCTCCAATCCTACTCAAAACGCCTCCTTGTTGGGGCAGATTGAAGTGACAGACATGCTGTTAAGCACGGTTGCGATGTGGTCTAAACCCTTTGGCCTGGACGACATCTGCTCCCCGTCGATCGACGCCCACGATACCGAAGAATCTCCGACCAACAACAACGCAGAATTGGCTGACAAACTTGCCCAAACTGTCCTGACAGTGCTCGCGCCGCAGAACCAATCGATTGCAAACAGTGCTTATGCGAAACGGATTGCGTCAGAACAAGCCTATGACAACTACAACTCGAACACGACTTGGGAGATCCGCTCGGTTTCACTCGCCCTCGCCAATCTGGCACAGCAAGCCGGAACGTCTTCGCAAGTGATTGAACAATTGCGATCCATCGAAGCGAGTGGCGATGCGGATCGCTTGCGATGCGCGATCATCGTCGATGTCGCCTTTGCGACCGATGACACTGCCATGCAAACGTTGGCGATCAACGCCTTCGCCAAATCCTTGAACGAAGTCCTGCCAGCAGTGGACGCGGCAATCGTTTCAAACAACGGCACCTACACGATTACGCAACAAGACCAACTCGAATCGTGGGAAAAAAGCGATCGAGTGGACTTGTGCGTGCGGACGCTCTGGCCCGTCGTCAGCCGCCCACACCAATTCGACAAAGAGGATGTGCACACTGCATCGCAATTGCTAACACGGGTACAGAAGCTAATCGGATCCGATCACTACACCCAGAGCCGACACCGCGAAATCGCACGACGTATCGAAAGACAGTTATTCACGACGTCGGCCGAAGTGAAGGACGAGAAAACGTTCGGCCAGCAATTCGGCAATCAAGTCGAATCGATTTTCAAAGCGTTTGGCTTTTGACCGGGGCGCTGCCGAATCATGGTTCGGCAGCGAAGGTTCTGTCTCTCTGGCCAGGAACTAAGAATCCAATTTCATCGGCCCGGCATTGAGCACCTTGTCAGTGACGCCGTCGGCATAGGTTTCGAAGTTGCTGTGGAACAGGCCCGCGAGCTTCTTGGCCGTTGCGTCGTACGCGGATGGATCTTTCCAAGTATTCCGCGGGAGCAAGATTTCGCTGGGCACGTTCGGGCACTCCGTCACGACATTCAAACCGAAGCATGGCTCACGTTCGGTCGGCGCGTCCTTGAGTTCGCCACGGTGAATCGCGTCCACGATCGCTCGCGTATAGGCAAGGCTCATTCGCTTGCCGACGCCATAGGCGCCACCGCTCCAACCGGTGTTCACCAGCCAAACGTTGGCATTGTGACGGCGAATCCGCTCGGACAATAACTCCGCGTATTTTCCGGGATGCCAAACCAAGAACGGGCCGCCGAAACAAGGCGAGAACGTTGCTTCTGGTTCGGTCACGCCGACTTCGGTCCCGGCAACTTTTGCGGTGTATCCGCTGATGAAGTGATATTCCGCTTGCTCGGGCGTCAGACGACTGACCGGTGGCAACACGCCGAACGCGTCACAGGTCAAAAAGATCACGTCGGTTGGCTGTCCCGCAATGCAGGGGATCGAAGCATTGGGAATGTAGTCGATCGGGTACGCACCACGAGTGTTTTCGGTGATCGAGCTGTTGTCAAAATCGACGTGGTGATCGGCACGGTCGTAGACGACATTCTCCAGCACCGCGCCATATCGCAAGGCGTCGAAAATCTGTGGCTCGGCATCACGCGTCAGGTAGATCGCCTTGGCGTAGCAACCGCCTTCGATGTTGAAGACGCCATCGTCAGTCCAGCAGTGCTCGTCGTCGCCGATCAAACCACGCTTGGGATCCGCTGACAACGTTGTCTTTCCCGTGCCGGACAAACCGAACAAGACCGATGATGCGTTGGTTTCGGGATCACAGGTTGCCGAGCAGTGCATCGGCAGTACACCCGCTTTTGGCATCAGGTAGTTCATCAGTGTGAACACTGCCTTCTTCATTTCGCCGGCGTACTGGGTACCCAAGATCACGACTTCACGACGTTCCAGGCTCAGGTCCACGCTGGTCTTGCTGGTCATCCCGGTGGTGTATCGGTTGGCCGGAAATGCGCCTGCGTTCAAGATCACACAATCGGGCTCGCCGAACGTTTCCAGCTCTTCTCGTGTCGGCCGGATCAGCATGTTGTGCATGAACAACGCGTGATAGGGCCGTGCACAAATCACACGGACCTTGATCCGATAATTAGGATCCCAGCCGGCGAACGCGTCCAACACATACAACCGATTGCGTGTATTGAGGTAATCGATCGCACGCTCACGGTTGACGCAGAACACCTGCTCGTCCAATCCGATGTTGACGGTGCCCCACCAAACGTCGTTTTCCGATTCGGGATGTTTGACAATGCGTTTGTCTTTCGGCGACCGTCCGGTCTTATCACCCGAGTATGCAATCAAGGCCCCGGTGTCGGCCAGCGTCGCGTTCTTTTCGTAGCGGAGAGCTTCTTCGTAGAGTGCCGCCGGCGAGGCGTTTCGAAAAATCTTGTTGACGTCGATTTCGTATTGAGACAGATCAAACATTGTGCTCTCCCAGCTCTGATGTTCGTCAGATCTTTTGCCAAACCATAAAGGTCGATGAATAGAGATGCTGCGGTATTGGCCGCAACCGGTCCGCTCGGCAAGAAGCACGCGGGCACGCCAACACGCCGAGAAGGGCGATCAGTATTGCATATTTGGCGGCAACAAGAAGCGGTGGTGGGAATGATTCGACACCACCACCGCAAAAGAAAGCTCGAAACTAGATTTCTGTTTCGGCCATGTCGCGAGCGTGATAGCTGCTGCGGACGAATGGGCCGCTAGCGACCTTTTTGAATCCCATCCCCTTGGCGATTTCGGCGAGCTCTTCGAACTCTTCAGGTGGGACATAACGGACCACTGGCAAGTATTTCTCGCCCGGCTGCAAGTATTGGCCCAAGGTCAGAAAATCGACGTCGTACTCGCGCATGTCCGCCAACGCGTCCAGCAACTCGCCGCGTTCTTCGCCAAGGCCCAACATCAAACCGCTTTTGGTTTTGACCTGCGGATTGTATTCCTTGACCTTCTTCATCATGCCCAAGGTCCATGCGTATTCGCTTTTGGGACCGCGAACGCGGCGATACAAACGTGGCACCGTTTCCATGTTGTGGTTGAACACGGTTGGGGCCGCATCAATGACCCGTTTCAGTGCATCACGGCAATTCACGAAGTCGGGCGTGAGGACTTCGGTGGTCGCACCGGTCCGCTCGCGAACCGCGACAATACAACGGTAGTAGTGATCGGCACCGCCATCGGGCAGATCGTCGCGAGTCACGCTGGTGATAACCACATGCTTCAGCCCCAATCGCGCGGCGGCTTCGGCAACACGTTCGGGCTCGTCCGCTTCCGGCATCGCCGGTGGGCGTCCGCGGTGCACCGCACAGAATCCGCACGGACGTGTGCACACATTGCCCAAGATCATGAAGGTCGCCGTTTGCTGGCTGTAACACTCCATGCGGTTGGGGCACTTCGCGTTGTCGCAAACCGTTTCCAGTTTGAGCTCGTCGAGCAACCCCGCCGTCATGTGGTTGGCGTTGCTTTTGGGGATCGGTCGTTTCAACCAACGTGGCAGTCGACCGCTTCCGCTGAGATCAGTTCCTTCGGGGATTTCAGGGTCGGCGACGACAGGTAAACGGAATGCCATGAACGTAAAAAATCGTGTTTTGCGTGAACCAGATGCGAACTCTTTCGTCTGCGGTATTGTAGTGAAAGGTCAGCAGGAGCAATGGGTAATCGGCGAAGGCAAAACTTCGCTGCCATCTAAAGACGTCAATACAGTCACTAAACCGATTCATCGGACTTGCTGGCAACGGACAATTCCTTCAAGTTGCCTTAATCGGGCTGACCGACCTTCCTCAGGGTCCCCAATTGCCGGGGGGCAATACCCAAAAGGCCTTCTGCGGATACAATCCCCCCCACCATGGCGAAGAACAAATCTAAATCGAAAAAGGGCGCGTCCGCTAAAAAGGCTGGCCCAACAATCACAATCGTTTCCGAGAATCGCAAAGCCCGACACCGCTACGAGATCCTTGACACGATCGAATGCGGACTGATGCTGATGGGCAGCGAAGTCAAGTCGATGCGTGAAGGTAAGCTGTCGCTCGACGAAGCACACATCCGCGAAAAAGATCGCGAGTTGTGGCTGATCGGTGCCGACATCGCCCATTACAACAACGCGGGCATGTGGAACCATGACCCGCGCCGGCCTCGCAAACTGCTGCTGCACGCGGTCGAGATCAACAAATTCTCCGGACGTGCCCACGAACGCGGCCTGACACTGATCCCGCTGAAGGTGTACTTCAACGAACGCGGCATCGCCAAGTGCTTGATGGGGTTGGTCAAAGGCAAGAAGATCCACGACAAACGCGAGACGCTGAAAAAACGCGACTCCGACCGCGGCCTCCAGCGGGCGATGCGAGGCCGAGGTTAACCAACCGCTAACGAAGTTTGATCGCCATGCAAAACGACGAATCCAACCCGACGGATACCACGCAACTCAACTCGCACGTTTTGGCGATCCGCGATCTGATCAAGACGTTCGACCAACCCGGCGGTGGCAAACTGACCGTGCTGGATATCGAATCACTCACGATCGACGCCGGCGAACAACTGGCCCTGATCGGTGAAAGCGGCGGCGGCAAAACCACGCTGCTGCACATCATTGCCGGGCTGCTCACCCCGACATCGGGCAGCATTCGTGTTGGCAATATCGAAACCACCAAGCTGTCCGAACAAGGCCGCGACCGCTTGCGTGCGGCGTCCATCGGGTACGTGTTTCAAACATTCAATCTACTGCCCGCATTTTCGGCAATTGAAAACGTTCAACTGGGCATGGCGTTCGGCAATCGCCCCGTCGACATCACACGTGCCCGTGACCTGCTCGGTAAAGTCGGCTTGGCGGACCGCGCGAACTATCGCCCACGTCAACTCTCGGTTGGCCAACAACAGCGTGTCGCAATCGCCCGCGCTCTCGCCGGACGCCCGAAACTGTTGCTTGCCGACGAACCGACCGCAAACGTCGACCCCGCCAGCGCCGACAGCGTGCTGGACCTGATCATTAACTCCTGTCGCGACGAAAAGATTGCACTGATGATGGTGACTCACTCGATGCCAGTCACCGAACGCTTCGCACGCGTTGACCGCTTGGAAGACCTCAACCGCGTCCTCCAATCAACGCCGTGATCGCATCACCACGAAGCTTGCACTTTAGCTCCCTCACGCCTGCCAACTTACCTGCACCATGTGGCTCCTTCGCATCGCTTGGCGAAACTTCTGTTATCGCTCGCTATCCAGTTTGCTGACCACCGTTTCGCTGGCACTCGGTGTCGCGTTGGTCGTGATGGTGCTGGCGATCTTTGGCATCGTCACCGAAGCGTTCTCCCGCAACGCACAAGTCGGCTACAACTTGGTCGTCGGCCCCAAAGGCAGCGCGCTGCAACTGACACTCAACAGCGTGTACTACCTCAGTCGACCGATCGAGAACCTGCCGTACACCGAGTACATGGAATACTTCCCGGCCGCCGAGCGCGCCGAAATGGTTCGTCGATTTGGTGGTGATCCCGCACTGGGCGAACGCGATGGGATCTATGCCAGCTACGTTGCCGGCGGATTTGCGATTCCGCTGGCACTGGGCGATTACTTGAGCGAGTTCCGTGTGGTCGGCACGACGCCTGACTTCTTCGAAAAACTTCGCCACGGGCCAACGCTGGAAGAGAAATTCAGCTTCAGCGAAGGCCGCGCACTGAAAACTCACTCGGACGAATACGGATACTTCGAAGCCGTCCTGGGCTCGCGTGTCGCACGGCAAATGAATTTGTCAGTCGGCGATACGTTCCAAAACAATCACGGCGACCCCGAAGGCAAAGGCCACGGCCAGGGCTTTACCGTTGTTGGCATCATGGATCCGACCGGCACCCCCAACGACCGTGCCGCGTTCGTCAACCTGGAAGGCTTCTACCTTTTGGAAGGCCACTCCAAACCAGTTCCTGATGACGTCATCAACGAACCCGCGACGGATCCGATTCAGGATGCCAGCGGAAAGCTGCCGCTGACGATTCCCGAACGTGAAGTCACGTCGATTTTGGTTCGCACTGGGATGCCAATGCTGGGTGTCGTGCTGGAGACACAAGTCAACGAGAGCGTTCGCGCCCAAGCTGCCGCACCGGTTGGCGAAATCGCTCGCCTGATGGAAGCGATCGTCGGACCGATGCTGACAGCCTTGCTGGTGATCACACTGATCACTTGCGTCGTTGCGGCGGTCGGGGTTCTGGTCGCGATTTACAACTCGATGAACGACCGCCGCCGTGACATCGCGGTGATGCGTGCGCTTGGCGCACGTCGGGAGACAGTCACGGGTGTGATTTTGATGGAGAGCATGCTGATTGCGTCGATTGGTGCAATCGCGGGCTGGTTCTTGGCCCACGTAGCGATCTGGTTTTTCAGCGGCGAGATCGAGGACCGTACAGGCGTCCAAGTCGGAATCCTTACCACCAGTTCGTACGAGGGTTGGGTCTTCCCACTTGTCGCGATCCTGGCCCTCCTCGCAGGCCTCCTGCCAGCACTGAGCGCCTATCGTACTGACGTCGGCACAAACTTGTCGGCTTAGCGGCGACTGGTCACGTGTCCGGGACCATTGTTTCGGGGGGGCTGCAAAAGTAGCCCCCCGCATCGACAACGTCTGGACTGCGACAAAGTCTCACACGGCCCTCCCGTCATCGGCAGTGAGCAAATATATTCACTCACCCGTCGACCGCGATTTCAAAGGCCCTCGTTGCAAACGGCCTTCCCGCCAATCTTCCGTAAAGCTGTTCATGAACCAACCAGAGACGCAGGAATCGACCGCTTCAGACGAAAGCGGCTCTGGTGCTTCGCCTTACACGCCCCCGGTGGCGATCGAGGCAGCGGAAGAGCTCAGCGAAACACGCGATCCGCAAAAGCGGCAAGCCGGAATTCTGTTTATCTGGATCACGCTGTTCATCGACATTTTGGGCTTGGGCATCGTCATCCCAGTACTTCCGGGACTGGTCGAGGAACTCTCCGGCCTCTCCAAGAGCGGTGCGGCGTGGTATTACGGCGTGATCGTGGCGTCGTATGCGACGATGCAGTTTTTCTTTGCACCGATTCTGGGCGGACTGTCCGATCGATTTGGTCGACGACCAATCCTCTTGGTCGCGCTGTTTGGTCTTGGCATCGACTTCATCATCCAAGGGATGGCGGATAGTTTGTGGTTGCTATTTGCGGCACGAATCATCTCGGGAATCTTCGGTGCCAGCTTCACCACCGGCAACGCTTACATCGCTGACATCTCGACCGAAGACACACGGGCCAGAAACTTTGGCCTGGTCGGCGCCGCGTTTGGTTTGGGATTCATCATCGGCCCCGCGTTGGGTGGCTTGTTGAGCGCCCAGGTTTCGCTTCGAGCGCCGTTCTTTGCGGCGGCCGGGCTGGCACTATTGAACTGGCTCTATGGCTTCTTCATCTTGCCGGAATCGCTACCAGTCGAAAAGCGGCGTCCGTTCTCGCTGAAAACCGCAAACGCTTTTGGCACGATCAAGACGCTCCGCCGATACCCGCTAGTCGCCGGACTTGCGATGGTGTTTTTGCTGAAAGCACTCGCTCAACGCGGGATGGAAAACGTCTTCGTCCTGTTTTCCGAATTCCGCTTTGGCTGGAATGACCAAACGGTTGGCTTTTTCTTGTGCTGGGTCGGTGTGACCGCAGTCATCGTTCAGGGCGGATTGGTTCGTCCTGCTGTCAAACGTTTCGGCGAGTCAAAGATTCTGCTGTTCGCAACGATCATCTCGGCCGTTTCGTTTCTCGGTTATGCCTTTGCCAGCGAAGCATGGATGTTGCCTGTGATTGCCATCGTCGGATCACTCGGTGGCTTAGCTGGTCCTGCGGTACAAAGCTTGGTTACCAAGACGGTCAAAGAGACGGAACAGGGCGAGGTTCAAGGGGCCCTATCGTCACTTCAGGGCCTGACCAGTATTTTCGCACCAATCATCTTTACCAGCGGCTTGTTCAGTTACTTTACAGGCTCGACGACCCCAGTGGTGTTTGCCGGGGCACCATTCCTGCTGGGCGCGATCTTAATCTTCGTTTCATTTTTTGTATTGCTAGGCGTACTCGCCAAGCACGCACAAGATTAACGGATTTGATTGGCGGGGCATTCTTTCCGGCGTTAGCAAATCGCTGTCTTTCAAAGCGATCGGGCCTCGTCATAATGCAGACGTTGACGCGCTCGATCCGTCATGTGATTCCAGCCTCTCCTCCAGCCTCAGCGGTTGTGATGCCTCGTTTTTTTAGCCCAGTTGCAATAGCGTTCGCCGTTCTTGCCACGATCCTGGTTTCCAATGTCGCACATGCGGCTTCGCCGCTGCCACACGCCCACGCCCATAATGACTACTGGCATACACAACCTTTAATCGATGCGCTCGACCACGGGTTCAGCAGCGTCGAAGCGGACGTGTTTTTCACCGGCGAGAAACTGCTGGTTGGGCATGACTTGTTTGAACTCCGCTCCCAGCGAACGTTGCAAAGCCTGTATCTCGATCCGCTTCGCGAGCGGGTAAAACAGAACGGCGGATCCGTCTATAAAGACGGCCCTCGATTCATGTTGATGATCGATTTCAAATCCGATGGCGAGCAAACCTTCAAGGCACTCGAAGCGGTCCTTGCGAACTATCGCGAAATGCTTTGCCGTGTCGAGTCAGGCAAGCTGATTGACGGCCCCATCCAAATCGTCGTTTCTGGCAACCGTCCTATCGAGACGATGAAAGAGACCGAGAATCGCCTGTGCTTCGTCGATGGTCGTGTCGAGAACCTGACCGGCAAATCCTATGACAAAAATCTGATGCCTGTCGTCAGTGATCGCTGGACGAAGTACTTCCAGTGGACCGGCAAAGGATCAATGCCAGAAAACGAGAAAAAGCAGCTTCGACAATTTGTTGATGCGGCTCACGCCAACGGACAACGCGTTCGTTTCTGGGCCACTCCAGAAAAAGACGCTGTATGGCAAGCCTTGCTCGATGCGGATGTTGACCACATCAATTCCGATCAGCTGGAACGACTCGAAGAGTTTCTTAGAAACGGCAAATAGGCTGTGGACGACAGGATTCACTCTTAAATTCCAGCATGAAATCCGCCTAAGCAGGGCTCTTTTTGTGCCTTCAGAATGGCTCCCGAATCACTTTCGAGATCGCCCTGCAAAGCTTTGCAGGGCACGGGGTTTTCCGATTCTCCATTCTGGTTAGCCCAGACGCGAATTTTGATGATCGATTCTTGGCCTACTAAAATTCCCAGTACTTAGAGCCGATCCAAATAACAGCAAACGGCGTAGACACAGTCCAAAAAGCAATCAAGAAGTCGCACGGATCCCCGATCCGGGTTAGAGTTGGAGCTCATCAAGTGTGGCTCGGGCGTTTACAATTTCGCTCGAGCCATTTTTATCGGCAGTGAATCATCAGCGTTTCAGACACGACATCGAGAAGGCGGCGGATTGGCTCCAGAGCAAGATCGCGACAACGACGAACGTCGCCTGATCGACCGCGCGCTCGCTGGTGACCGATCGGCGTTTGCCGAATTGGTTCGGCAGAACCAAGACCGTCTGTTTGCCTCCATGATGCAAGTCACCGGCTCACCCGAAGAAGCCGAGGAAGTCACACAAGACGCCTTCATCAGGGCTTTCACCAAACTGGATACCTTCCAGCGGAACAGCCAGTTTTTTACTTGGCTCTATCGTATCGCGTTTAACAGCGCCCTCACCCGACGACGAAAAAAGCGGGCGCGGGTGTCTCTCGATCAGATTCGCGAAGACAACGGACTCGAAATCGCCGACAACAAAGACGCTGTCGACGAAGGCATGCTCCGCGATGAACGTGTCAATTTGGTACGCAATGCGATCGATACATTGACCGACGAACACAGGCGAATCTTGACCCTTCGCGAGATGGAAGACTTTGCCTACGAAGAGATCGCCGAAATCCTCGAAATCTCAATCGGTACCGTCCGAAGCCGGCTTAGCCGAGCTCGCGGCCAATTGAAACGCGCGATCGAATCATTGCAACGACACTCGGCGACCGAAGGCGAAGGCTAGCCGATCGAGCCTTTCTTCAATGTTCGCCAACGTCGTTACCGCAGAGGAAATCGGTCGAACCGGCGAAACATTTGGTCGAAGTGCTCGAACCGAGGAATCCCTCCACCAGGGAATGGCACAATCTGACCGTCTTCCATCTGGAAAATCGGAGGCCCGTTCATCGGAAAGCCATCTCCGCGTTTGGCAAGCCATTGTTGTGGATGCTCTTGCAAGGTCACCGAAACCGTTTGCGACTGACCATCTCGCATCACGTCAAGCTCCAGCGTATCGCCAGCACGTGCCATTTCGACCGCAGCGATCACATCCGTCGAATGCAGGATTCTGACCGCACCAACGCGTGTCACCAAGTCACCGGCCTGTATGCCAGCACTCTCGGCAGCCGACTTGGGACTGACTTCTTTGACGAGCGCCCCTCCACCATCAAATTGAATTCCGATCAGCCCACGCTTTAAGAACACGACATCCGACGCATCGCTCGGTGTGCTTTTCGGAGCCGCATTTAACATCCGCATCAGGATCGACGCGTCAGTGCATACCAAACCGTTTTCTTGGCTTGGGCACAGCACACCGACAACGATGCCGGTTGCGTCCAAAACCGGGCTCCCTGGACTTTGGCGACGAGCGAGGAAACTAATCTCGGGTACCAGTCCGACGCCAGCGTCCGCAGGAATCGGCTCCGTCACGACCGTACCGGCGTTGGCGTGAACGGCTCGTTCGTCACGCTCGAGTGCCACGACGGGCATTCCGGCCTCAATCGGTGCAACACTGATGACGAGCGGCATCCACATCGCATCGGGGACTCGTATCGCAGCCAGTCCGGTGACGTGATCAAACACGACGACTTGGCCAGCGACTTCGTCACCACGATCATTCACCACACGAACAGCCGCAACGGGTCGCTCGATAAAAGCAACAACGAGATCATCAGCTATCGCAAACGCCGCACTGTTCACTTCCGTCCGTACAACGGGGACCGGCGGAGCCGCGAGGGCATCCTGCGGCTCCAGGGGTGTCTGTACCGGATCGATCTCTTGCAACCGCAACTTGGGAGCCGAATCATCTCGCCCCAAGTCGCTATCGCTTGGCTCACGCTTCAGTTTGCGTTCGACATTTGGCCCGATCGGCGATGCATCAGGCTCCACAATCACTCGCATCACCGCCGGACCGGCTGAGCGGACGGTGTCGCGAAAGTCGACGACTGTTTGTGCAGTCGCCGACACACAGGGCAGCAACATGAAAGCGAAGGCTAAACGATCCAATCCCCATCGGCCATTCAAACTCGCTCTCATGACAACCTCCTTACGACAATGATGAATGCGTGATCCTGACCCTGAATTCTACAATTCTTGGATCGAGACGGCACGAAATTCAACCGCGTCGCCATGGCCTGCAAAGCCAAAGTGCCCGGTGGCATTGTCTTTTCCAGGGTGAGCGCTGTCGGCCATGTACTCGGACACTTCCGAAAGGTCCGTGTCCAAAATGACCGTTCCGTTTAGCTCAACCTTGATTTTGCTACCATCAACGGTGACCTCTTGGAAATTCCATTCGCCGACGGGACGCAGATACCCACGTGCCGCCGCTGCCATCCCATACGCCGAACCGTGATATTGGCGTTGGTCCAAGTTGGCGTACATGGGATGCGGCGAATCGAGAACTTGCAATTCACACATCGCGTCATAAGCGGGGTTGCCCTTCAGAGGTGATCGGATTGCCAAGCCATTGTTTCCGCCAGGTGGCAAACGGAATTCCAATCGAGCAATGAAGTTGCCGTATTCTTTTTCCGTCAACAGATTTCCGCCCGAGCCTTTCTTGCAGCGGACTGCGCCATCGACGACTTCATATCCGTCGGTCGCGCCAACCCATCCGGTCAGGTCCGTTCCGTTGAAAACGGAGGTGAACTGATCGGCATTGGGCTCGGACAAGTACTCGTTCGCCTCTGCCGTGCTCAATTCATGAAGCTGGATATTGCGCCAACGGATTTCACCGCCGTGGGTTTGCAACTCGATCGGCCCGTCAACAAACAACGGTGTCTCGCGGTTCCAATAGTTTTCCATCGTGGCGTGATCAACGACCAATTGACCGTTCAACCAAACCGACGTTTCAGCGCCGACCTGAATGATCCGCACATCGTTCCACTCGCCAAACGGTTTGTCTGCTTTGACAAGTGGATCTTTGCCGGGGGCGCCGGCACTGTTATTCCACAATCCCCCGCTGCCTTTTTCGCAGCCATGTTGAAATTGGTTTTCGTTGGTTGGGTCCCAAATTTGAACCTGTGGATTGCCTTTCAGGTAGATTCCGCTGTCCGCTTTTGGAACCGTTCGGTACTGCAACCGTAGTTCGAAATCTCGATAGTCTTTGTCGGTAACCAGATAAGCGCCGTGTCCGTCATTGACCAGTTCGCCGTTTTCGACCGACCAATGCTTCTCCGCATCCGACTGCCATTCGGCCTTTTTGGCATCGCGTTCCTCATCGGTCAGCTCTGCGAAAGTGATCGGACTGAAGTGCGGGCGTCCGTGCCATCCGTCCAAATTGCTTCCGTTGAACAGTTCCACAAATCCCTCTGGCGCCTCGGCAGAAACCGTCGCACTTTGAAAGGGAGAGCCAACGAATGGGACACTGAGGGCGGTCACTAGACCGGCGGCAAATGCAAAACGCTTTTTCATCTTGGGCAGGCTTTAAAGGTAGGGTGACTGGCGAGATCTCATCATCATACTCGCTAGGATCAACCGGGTGCGTCTGTGAATCTGAACGAGCCACGCTATCGCCAATCCGATCCTCTCGTCAACCGAAAACGTTGCCTTCACAAAAGACGCTGCCAGCACTGGAACAGACCACCACAACCGCTTGGGGGATCAGAACCATCCCACCGAAACGCAGCGTTAGAAATCTCGTCGCTTGAAATAGACGCACGACAGTGCCAGCATCACCGCCGTAAACGCGGCACAACTGAGCACTGGCCTGGCAATTTTTAGCCGTATCACCTCAGTGTCGTCCTCGTTGTTTCCCCCAATCGCGAAGGACCGCTTTCCGCTCACCAACGCCGCGACGGTCTCGCTAAGCTCACCGGTCTGGGGAGTAATCGTCCGCAGCGGCGTGATCAACCACTGATCGACTTTGCGCCATCCGGTAAGCGAAGGCCTGATCGTGCGCACGGTTTTGCCGGACAGTTTTTTGTCTGATGGAAACTCGACAAAATCGATCGAATCGATGTGGTGTGCGACCACCAGCTGCCCCAGCGATTCGACATACTCGATCGAAGCCACGTCCTGAAAATCAAGCGGACGTGTCGTGACTGTATCGTCGTCCTTCCGGCTGACCATCCAGACTTGACCACTGGTGGCTAACATCGCAAAAGACTCTGATTGTCCGATCGGTTCGATCGCGATCAGTCGTTCGCCCTCAGGGATTTCGAATTCCAGTATGGCCTCCAGATCACTCGCACGAAACCATTTGACCGATTCGTTCTGCCGTGCCAGTAGCACTGCGTCGCCACTCGCCGCAATGACGGTCGCCGCAGCATCGCTGTCTTCAATCGTCCGTTCAACTTCGACCGTTAACTTCGCACCCTCGGCCATGCTACCGTCTTTCGGCCGGCCTAATCGCATCAGCCTTCCGCGTGAATAGATCACAACCGAATCGAGCTTCGGTGCAAAAACCAGCCGGACCGGATCGGTCAACTTGACATTGCCCGGCAAGATATCGACAAAGCCCTCGGTCGCCCCTCCCTGCATTCGAAGCAGATCCGATATCCAAGCCGCCGCCCCAATCGCGGCAGACGATTTCGGAATTGTCTCGTCAGCGGACACTTCCGCACCCGATGCATTGAGATCAAGTTCGCCAGCGGTTTCGTCAGACTCTGCATCGTCTTGCTCTTCGGACGATGCGACCGAATCGACCATTTGCTGCATCTTGGTGGCCATGATGCCGGCGTTGTTAAGCGCCAACAGTGAATCATCCCACACATACATCCGGCGGGTTCCGTTCGGCAATCGCATCCCCGGCTTCGGATCAAAGTCATCTTCACGCCGCATCACCAACGCGTCCAACGACCCGCTACCGTAAAGATTGAATCGCCCGTTTCGAATCTGTGCCGAAGCGATCATTGATTCGTTCAAACGGATCGGTGGAACAATCAGATCGTGCCTGCGAAAGTCAGTTTCGATCAACTCGTTCCAAAGATTACTGTCGGGATCGAAATGTTTGATCCCGCCACCCCGACACGCAACAACGATGTCGGATCCCGCAACGGCAATTCTTGCGATCTGGTCAGGGCGTCGCACCAATGCATCGAAGTAGCTGCCAACGAACCCGATCACCAACACAAACGCACCGAACATGCATGTGACGCCGATCGACAATGTCGGAGACCGCCATCGCAATCCCGCCATTGTCGAGACACTGTAGAAGACCGAAAACAAAAACACCGACACTGGAATGCACCACAAGATCCGAGCGTTCCAAATGTCCAACCGAAATCCGGCGATCAAATACAGTCCGATCACAAGTTGGCAAACGCACAGCAAGACAAACGCGCAGCCACCCAAGAATTTCGACAACAACAAAAACGTTCGCGAAATCGGTTTACTGAGCAACAGGTGCAATGACCCAGGTTGCAACATGTCGGGGATGATCGACGCGGTGACCAAGATGCCCAAGAAAATCAACGCGAACCCCAGCAGCCAATCCATGATGATCGGCACGACAAACTGATTGATCAACGCGATGAACTGAGTCTTGCCAATCGCGAAGAACGCCGGAAACTCGAACCCGGCATAAGACAACATGATCGAACGCGATGACTGCACCGAAAACACACCAGGCAGCGCCGCCTCGATACGCAGCCGCGCCCTACGGCGACGCTCCGATTCGGTCAGTTCATCCGCTGTCTTTTCATCCAATTCACGCAGTTCTTTTAGCCGTACCGTTGCCTGCCAAGCGTCGGCGTCATACCAGTCTTCGTTGTCGAGCGCTTCGTTCAGGGCACCTGCCAAAGCCGCCTTATCGATTCTTACATCTTCCCCTTGGGCAACCTGCTTGAGCTGACGCTCGACGCTTTCAGGAAAGACGCGGGCGATCCGACCAAGCGCCGTCTCCGACTCCTCCGGATCAATTAACCCACGAGCCAGCATCGCTTTCATTTGCGTCCCATTGTCTAAGTCAAACCAACGGAACGTTGTCGTGTAATCCTCGTGGTATCCGATCGGCGCAAGTGCAATTAGGAATATCCAAATCGCGACAAACGCGATCCACAGGATCCGAGATGACAAAGCCGCGTGAAACGAATCCACAACAATGGCAAAGTAAGGTTTCACGAGACGTCAGCCTCCTCCGATCCAACCAAACGCATAAAGGTTTCTTCCAGCGATTCCTGTTTAACAATCAGCCGAGAAATCGAATGCCCTTCTTCTCGTAACCGATCAACGATTCGGTCAATCTGGCTTTGACCTTCCACGTCGATCGTCAATCGGTCCTGATTTCGGACAACCGAAGCGGACCACGTTTGCCCTTCGCGAAGGTCAATTAACGGCGACCAGTCGGATTCCATTGGGTCGGTCCCATCCGCGTACTCGGATCGAGGCACATCAATGACTAGTTGTTGCTGATCACTGGAGGATAACTCGTCCAATGACCCGATCGCTTTGATTTCGCCACGGGCCAAGATCGCGACCCTTGTGCAAACCAATTCGACCTCTTGCAAAATGTGACTGTTTAAAAAAATCGTCTTGCCACTTTCACGAAGCCGATCGATCACGCGACGAACCTCATTGCGTCCGACCGGATCAAGCCCATCGGTCGGCTCATCGAGCACCAACAGATCAGGATCGTGCAACAAGGCTTGGGCGAGCCCCAAACGCTGGTACATCCCTTTGCTGAACCGCCTCACCGATTCGCGATCGCGACCTTCCAGCCCCACCAATTTCAACAGCTCATCACTTCGCTTGCCAATCGATGCCGCATCCATCCGACTCATGCGGCCGTAATACTGCAGCGCCGTTCGGGCCGTGTGATGACGATCGACACGCAACGATTCGGGCAGGTACCCCACGCGACGACGAGCGGCAGAACTGCCGATCGCTTGACCAAACAAGGTCGCGGTCCCCGATGTCGGCTTCACAACACCCAATAACATTTTGATCAGCGTTGTTTTGCCAGCTCCGTTGGGCCCCAAGAGCCCAAAAACTTCTCCGGCATACGCCTGCAAAGAGACGCCACGCACCGCATTGACGTTCCGTCGGCCGCGGAAAGACCAACCGCGATAGGTCTTTTTTAAATGCTGTACATCGACGATGGACTGAGACACGAAGCTAGATCAACCGGTGAAACGACGAGGAATCGATCGCTCGCGATGCAGACGCGAAGCGGCGTGGCCAGACGATGGTTCCATACGCCTGATCGTGGGTCAACTGAATTCTAGGAGGAACACGATTCGTGTGGCCCGCCTTCAACTTGGCACCCGACGAACAATTTACCGAGAAAGCGTCTCGGCCGGCGAAAGTTTGAGATCAGCATAGCGTGATCACCCGCAAGAACATGCGGCATCCCTCGGCAATCGGGATGCAAAGATCAGACACACCCAAAAAAATTGGCATCCGGCCGAATGGTTGGAAACGGCTGAATGCCAGGTGGTGCAACAAAAGAGCCCCGCGCAGCAACGGTCACACTGTGAATCTACACGACGAATTCACCCGGCGACGAATTTACATGACGACAAGGCCTACGCCATGATCGATTTCAACATCAAAAATCCGAGCCACAACGCAGACACGGCGATGATTCCCGAGGCCAGTAACCGATGGGCCGGATGCCCCCAATCGGGACGCTGTGCTTCGCGTTCGTAGACGCTGCGATAGCGGTCACGCTGGTTTTCGTTGGGGAACACACCATCTTCGACGAGTTCGTTGAGCCCGTACTGAGTCGAGTATTCGACCACTCCAAAGACGGCATGACGGCGATCGAGCTCATCTACACCGACACCTTCGAAATACCAAAGCTGATTTCCGAATTCGGTTTCGGTTTCGACGCGATTGTCGACGCAACGAAGCTGAAGAATTTCGCTGCGTTCAGGGCAAAACCGGGCCCGGATCATCGCACGATTGCAATCCAGACGTACCTGGCGGATGGTTGCTTCAGTAAAACGCAGAACCTGCAAGTCACTACTCATCAATTTGATCTCCCTACCCGCCTAGTGGATAAAAATCTCACGTAAAACCATTATTGCCGGTATTCAGTTACCCGTCATCGGCATTTTGCCATTTAATCCGTGCAAAAGATAAAAATTTCATGAATGGAATGACCAACAGGGGCAAACCGACGCACCTCCGACGGAAACAATCCCTGAAAAAGTGCACAAAAGGCCATTTGGACTCAAGTCTTCGCCGCCTGGACACTTGTGCTGTGCGGGCAATTTGCGGCTGCCGGTTTCATGCCGACCACCGCATTGGTTAGGATTCGTCTGGGTCTGCACCATTGCTGGCCCCCACTGATTCATCCCGGTCCGCATCACATGCTTGAACGTCGTTCTCTTCGCGCCCCCGTTGTGCTGGGGATCGTGCTGATCGTCCTCCTCGTCGTCCTCGGTGCGATCTGGTTCGTTTCGAACTTTGTCAGCAGCCCGCGCGGTGGTCTGTTCTGGACGCTGTTTGTGATCGGAACCGTGCTGCTGATCAGCATCTTGGCGGGGGTGATCGTTTACTTCACCCTAACCGTCAAAGCCATCCGTCTAAATCAGCGCCAAAGCAACTTCATCGACTCGGTTACCCATGAACTTAAGAGCCCAATTGCCTCGCTGAAGCTTTATTTACAAACGATGTCGCGACATACGGTGGATGAAAACCAGCAACGCGACTTTCACCGCTTCATGCTTGACGATGTCGAACGGCTCGACGCCTTGATCAACCACCTGTTGGACGCGGCGCGAATCGACCGCGGCAACCAATCGGACCGGGTCGAGGTATTTCGCCTGGACTCGCTGCTGGGCCAATGCGCCCAAGCCGCCTGCATGCGATACCGCTTGCCGCCCGAAACCGTCCACCTGGATTGTGAACCGACCAGCATCCGCAGCCCTTCGGTCCAGGTCGAAATCCTGTTTCGCAATTTGATCGATAACGCGATCAAATACGGTGGCTCGCCGCCGGAAGTGACCGCATCGATTCGCCCCAGCGGCGAAAAATCAAAACCGGATCAAGTCGTCGTGTCGATTGCCGACAATGGGGCTGGCATTCCCTACGACATGCGACGAAAAATCTTTGGGCGATTTGTCCGCCTCGGCAGCGAACTGGAACGAAGCACTCCGGGCACTGGACTAGGTCTCTATCTGGTTCGTACGATCAGCAAATCGCTGGGCGCAACGATTCGAATTCGCGGTCGCAAGGAAGTCGATGGGATGCCTGGCACTGTCTTCGAAGTCACGATGAAAGATGTCGTGCCAACCGGCACCACGACCTAACGCTTTTCCAACATCATGTTTTCCCAACACCGTCGCGTTTTTTCAGCACCGTAGCCATGCGTCACCACATTCTCGTTGTCGAAGATGAAAAACACCTTGGGGTGGGAATCAAATACAACCTCGAAGCCGAAAGCTATCGTGTCACGCTGGTCGAGGACGGCCCCACAGCCCTTCGCGTGATCGATGGCGCAAGCGAACCGATCGACCTGATCATCCTCGACCTGATGTTACCCGGAATGAGCGGCTATGCGGTGTGCGAGACGATCCGTGATTCCGGCGTCACCACTCCTGTCTTGATGCTGTCCGCACGTACGCTTGCGGAAGACCGGGCGCGAGGATTTGACGTTGGTGCGAACCAATACATGAACAAGCCCTTTGAACTCGACGAGCTGCTCAGCCGGGTCAAAAACTTGCTGCAACTGGCCGGCCCGAAAACCACCGCCACAACGCCGCGTCGAAGTCGCGATGTGATCGAAACAGTTGACTTTGGGCAAGTCTCTGCCAACTTCATGACCCATGAGGTCGCGGTCGATGGCAAAGTCGTTCAGACCACTCCCAAGCAACTCAAACTACTTCGCTACTTTGTCGAGAATCCCGATCGTGTGATTAGCCGATCCGAATTGCTGAGCGAAGTCTGGGAGATTAGCGGTAACCTGCAAACACGTGCGGTCGACCAAACGGTCGCTCAATTGCGAAAGGTCATCGAACCGGACAACGCCAACCCAATTCACTTGTTGACCATTCGTGATGCGGGATATCGATTTATCCTGCACCCCGCCGGTGAACAACATGCCGAAGACAACTTCGAATAGCGACTGACTGAAACGCCCGGAAAGATGAACACCGTGCGTTCACGCCACCAACAGGATACGTGGCGATGAAGTGTCGGCAATCAGGACGAAACCAAGCCGCTCGGCACGATGAACTGCCGAGCGACCTGACCACGATCGCCCCTGCCCAAGTGAATCTCGCTCCGGCGGTTATTCCTCCTCGGCCTCGTCGCCGGCGGGCGACTCGCTGTCACCATCGGTGGATTCCTCCGCTGGTGACTCAGCTGGTGACTCGGCGTCGTCGGTCTTGGGTGCGTAGGCGCTCGAATCGACAGGACCGCCGCCACCTGCTGGTGCACCGGCACTTGCCGGAGGTGCGCCGCCAGGAGCTCCCATTGGGGTGAGACTCTCGCCATACCCCTCGATCGCGCCTTCGTCGTCATCAGCCGGTTTCTCGATCACGACCGATTGTGTCGGGCCGACCGAATTGGATTCGTCGTAAGCAAATTTGGCATGACGCGAGAACATCAACTCGTCACCACTTTTGCGATAAGCAACGAACAGTTTGTGTGGTTTGACGATCAGCCCGCCCATGTAACTGAACACTTCGACGGTTTCGCCACCGTCACTGAATGTCTCCACCGGTTCTTTACCGAGCAACTCGCGAACTTCCAGGTTGGTCAAGAAGTCATTGGCAATCCCATTGGCTTTGGTGCTGGCCTCAGTGACCTTGTCATAGTCCGCACTGACAGCCGGGCGAGCAACTTTGTAGTCGTAAATCAGCGCGACAACCATCAATGCCAGGACGCCGTACAAAATCGCGCTCCGGGCGCTACTGCCTTGCTTGGTCGGTTCAGCGGTTTGCTGTTCTTCGCTCATTAGAAAAATCTCTGCAGGGGGAAATCTCAGGGCGGCGAAGTGGCTCCACGGGAGAACGATTCGCCATTGCATTCGGGTCTACAGTTTTAATCCAGCCGAACGCGTTTCGGGCAAGCTGGTCGGCGTTTGAGAAGTGTTTTTTTCAAAACGCGACGTGACGAATCCGAAATCCGATCCAGTTTCACACTTCGACAGCGTCGCCGAGTCCTGTCATCGATCTTCCGAGCCGACGAAACACAAATTCGTTGCAGCCCCATCCCGACCCGACGGTGCGCAATTGAGTGAGATGGAATCCCTGCCGCTCAAGCGGAATCACAATGCTTTCGACCGTTGCGACTTCGAATGGCATCCCGCCAACCCAATCGACCCAGTCATGCCATGCCGACATTCCACGATCGTGGCGTTTTTGTTTCCAATCATGAAACGGCAATGGGTTCTGGCCACGAGCCAACCTAGCGAGTGCAAACTTGCTTTCGTACACCGCCGCGATCAGGACCACCCAAAGCCAACGCAAACCGCTGGGCAACCGATGATAAAATTGCTTGATCGCCAACCAGCGGCGACTGGCACCGCCCTGGTCGTTGTAAATTGCGATCGCAAGGCAGCCATTTGGCCGAACACACTTTGACGCAAGTTCGATCGCTCGCCGCATGGCTCCCGTGTGATGCAACACGCCCCAGCTATAGACCAGATCGAACGTTCCCAACGAATCAAGCAGCTCTGGATCGAGTACCGAACCCTGCATCACACGCCATGGCTCAACTGAACGCAACCTCGGCTCACCTGAGGATGGCCCGCCCTGCTCTGCCCTGCCCTGCCCTTGCTGACTTTCCGATCGGCCGGCGAATTCTCGCTCCCTCAGCACCTCGGTACATTTGACGGACTGAGGATCAAAGTCGATTGAAGTGACATTTGCCCCCAATCGCCACGCGGCCAAGGAGAACAATCCGCTGCCACTGCCAATATCCAGAAACGTTCGCCCAGCCAGCGGCTGAGCACTGCCCGCGGAATCGATCCCGAGCAACTGCACCAGTGACCGGCAAGCCTCGTCAATTCGCGGTTCATCGACAAAACGCAGGTAGGCTTGCCAGTTTTCGCCAAAAGCAAACCGCGTTTCGCTCATTGCGTTTCCAGGTCCAAAAGAAAACGTTTTGAGTCGACTCCGCCCGGCGCGCTGAACCCGCGGAGTTCACCTTGGGTGCTGATCACACGGTGGCAAGGGATCACTAACACACAGCGATTGCGTGCCATTGCCGCACCGACAGCTCGGCTTGCGGCTTCGTTGCCAGCGCGCCCGGCGAGTTCTTTGTACGTGAGTGTCGTGCCTGCTTCGATTTGTTGGCAGCAGTGATAGATCGACTTCGAAAAATCGGTTCGGTCGCGATGATCGATGGTGATCCCGCTAAAGTCAGGACGCCCGGTTTCGAAGTACTGGGTCAAGGCTTGATCGAGCGATCCTGCGTTGTCGTCTTCATCGGCAGGCAGAACGTCGGCAATCAATTCGCCTTCGCCGATCCACAACAGCGAATACAACCCGGTGGCCGTCCAGACTGAATGCATTTCGCCGAGTGGTGACTCGTGGCGAAACGTCCGGTACGCGACCCCACGCAACGTCTTGGGATGATCAAGGCTCATCATCTTCGTCTTCTTCTCCCTGATCCCTTTTGGCAATGACAAACTGCACGGCATCGAATGTCGCATGCGCGACGATCGGCACCAACAAGCTTTCTGTCGCGATCAGCAGCACGCCAAAGTAAACGCCCATGATGGACGCGATCACGATATACAGCTTGGTGATCGGATGAAGCATCCCGAACGCAACCGACGAAAACACCACCGCCGTCGCCAACATTGATGGTGCGGCCACGGCAAATGAATCGCCCACGTCATAAGGATTGATCAGCGACGAACTCGGATCTTCGATCGCGGCAAACCAAGGCAACAGACAACCGCGGAATGCCAATTCCTCACCGATGCCAGCACACAGACTCAGAATGATCAGCTCCGGATAGCTGAGCGACAAAATCGACTGCATCATCGGCGAATCACTGAGCCGCTTGATCGCCCGGATGCCTTTGTGTGGCACCTTCATCAACAGGTACACCGCTAACAACATTGGCACCGACGCGGCCGCACCGATGCCGAACTGCTTTAGCACAACCAACGCGTCCGCTTCTTCGATCCTGGGCAGGTACGCCCGTGCGTCAAAGCCAATCGCGGCGGCAATGATCAATCCGACGAGACCGATTGCCAATTCGAATCCGCAGGCCCAGGCAAACATTAGTTCGTCGGGCGAATCGTTGATCGGAATCTGGTCTTCGTCCACGGATGTCAATCTAGTTCAATAAACTCAAGCGGTTGTTCTTGTCGGACGTCGGCAACGCGGATCGCCGCTTGCCCGTTAAGCAATTTCCGAAACGTCTTGCCAACGATTTCGCCGCGCCAGCCTTGCAGTAACGCAGGCACCTCGTCGCCTTCTTTGCGATCCAGTTCATACCCCAACACTTCCTTCACGTCGTCGGTGTTGCCAACGATCGAAGGAGCCAATTTGTTTTGTCGGCTGATGCAAGCCATCGAGGTTGTTAGGAATTGGCTGAGCATCGGCGAAATCACCGATCGGTTGCGGCGTGGGCGGCGCGGCAATTCATCGTCGGGCGTATCCAATGCGATTTGGATCGCCGCGGCAATGTCTTCGTAGTGTGCGGAATAGCCTCGCCAATCCATCCCACGAATGCTTTTGATCCGTTTCACATCCGATGAACCGCGTTTGGCGAGTTCGACGATCAAGTCGTCTCGCATCACCCGCTTCACGGGACGATCCAGCGTCGACGCACGTTTATCCCGCCACCGCCAAAGTTGACGCACGATTTCGAGTTGACGCGGTTTCAATCCGGCACAGCCGCTGACGCGATGCCAGCTCTCTTGGTCTTCATAGTCAACGACGGTCTGCTGGCGGATTTGTGTTTCCTCTTCCAACCACTCACTGCGGCCGAGTTCTTCGATGGCCGCTTTCTGCTGAACGTAGATTTCTTCCAGATCTGTCACGTCCTGCAGCGCGTAGTGAATCTGTTCCCGTGAAAGCGGTCGGTGACGCCAGTTGGTTCGCGACTCCCCTTTGGCCAGTGTCCGACCGGTCATCCGGTTGACGAGGTTGCCCAGTGAAATCGGGTACTCCATCCCGCTGAAACCAGCCGCCAATTGTGTGTCAAAAAGTCCGGCGATTGGCTTGCCCGCGAACCGATAACAGAACCGTGATTCCTCACGAGCCGCATGGGCAAGCACCGTGCGTCCCGGCTGCACCAGCAGGTCCCAAAACGGACCGGTCGTGTGCATCTTCAACGGATCGATAATCGCCAGTCGCCCCGCGGCGGCGACCTGTATCAAGCATAGCTGAGGCCGATATCGATCCTCGGAGACAAATTCGGTATCAAATGCGATGACAGGTGCATCCGACAACTCGTCACAAAACTGACGAAGTTCGTCGATCGCGGTGATCGATTCGTAATCCAAGGGTGCGTCCAAATTCCAACATCAACGATGATCTCGACGAGCCCCACCACCGGATCTCGTCCTCCAAGATAGCCAGCGCCTCGTACCGGCCAGGGTGAATTCGCAGGCACCATCAAACCCCTCGGCAGGATCCTGCGCAGCCAACCACCTACACTCTAACTGGCCGGATGCCACGCGACCATCCGACTTCACCCGCAGAGAGGCGTCATTGACCAAACTAACCGCACCAGAAGGGACACAAACGTCCTCCTCAAGAGCCACGACGAATCTGCTCGTCAGCGTTCGCAGCGTCCAAGAAGCGCGCATCGCGATTGCGAGCGCTGTCGAGATCATCGATTTGAAAGAACCAAACGGTGGCGCACTCGCACCTGCCTCACCCGAGGTTTGGGACGAAGTCAGTCGCCTGATCGCCCCCCCCGAACACTCCCGCCTCAAACTCTCCCTCGCGCTCGGCGAATCCGAGACGGCGATTGAGCTCGCCGATCGGGTGCCACCAACCGCTCGTTTCGCAAAAGCAGGCCCCAGCGGATTGGGTGATGCCACTGAACTGTCCCAACTCTGGAAACAGCTTCGCGAACGGCTGCCACCCGCTGTCACCTTGGTCGCTGTCGCATACGCGGATTCAGACTTTGCGACGACGATTCCGCCAGAACAGGTGATGTCGTTGGCGAGCCAAAACGGCATCCGGCATGTCCTGATCGACACCTTTGGTAAACAAGCCGGTTCGTCGGTGGATCTGCTCGGTACAGCCAGGCTTGAATCTTTGGCGATCGAAGCCCGCAAGAAAAACATTTGGTGGGCGCTGGCAGGGTCACTGCGTCTGACTGACGCGGAGATGCTGCTCCGGTCGGCAGCGGCACCAAATTGTTTCGCCATCCGAGGGGCGGTCTGTGAAGGCGATCGGCGCGGCGGGTTAGCAGCCGATCGATTGGCGCGATGGACCGAATTGCTGCGAGGCCGATGCTGACCGGATCAACTGACTAGACCCAATCCAATCCGGTCAACTTATGCAGCCGCTCTTCGAAGTTACCGATCAAGCCGCCGACCAAAGTCCACTCGTTCTTCGCACGCAGCTCAATCTCTCCAAACTTGTTAATCCGCACAATCGAATCGCCTTTTACACCGGCGTCGTGCAACTGTTTGAAGTCGATCTCACCTTCGTTGACGATATCTAGCAGTGTTTTTCCGGTCAGTTCAATGAATTCCATGGCCTCATCTCGCTCGACAAATACTCGCGAAAACGCGACAAAAGTGAACTTAAAAAGTCGGTCGGGGGTTGGGTTTCGAATCGGCCAACACCAATCACTAAGATAGTCCCCGCCAAAAGATTCGCGCCGACCGATCACCCAAGATTCGTAAAAACGACACGAATGGTTGCGGAAGTTGCCGCATCGCTTTCAGAGCGCTATGCTTAATCCAACAGATGTCTTTTCCCATTGGCAAACGAAATCGATCATGCGATTTGTAATCCGACTCTCCGCGTTGGCTGTCCTGTTTTCCGCACTTGCCGCGGTTACCACTTGGGCACAAACCACGACCGAACAACCCGCCAAGCCGGACACGAATCAAAGCGACAAAGACGCTTCCGAATCGGAAAAGTACATTCGGATCGAACGCGACAAAGACGGACGCAAACTGGCCTTACAAACAGCGATCGTGCGATTCGAAGGCCAAGCGGAAACCGAGCATGCGGGCGTGGTTGTCGACTTGGTTGGCGTCGTTCACATCGGTGAAAAAGATTACTACCGCGAACTGAACGATCTGCTGGGCACCTACGATTCGGTGCTTTATGAATTGGTCGCTCCCGACGGGACGCGCATTCGTCCTGAAGACCTCAAACAGCGTCGCTCGATCGTCGCCTCGATGCAAACCGGCATGAAGGACATGCTGAAGCTGGAATACCAACTGGAACAGATCGACTACATGGCCGAAAACTTTCGGCACGCCGACATGAGCCCAGAAGAGTTCACCGAGGACTTGGAACGTCGTGGTGACAGTGTCGTAAAGATGATGGCCCGTATGATGGGCGCCGGGCTTGCCACCCAAGCCAAAACCGGTGGTGACCTCGGCGTGCTAATGGCCTTGTTCAGTCAAGACCGATCGACGGCTATGAAGAACGCGATGGCCAAGCAATTGATTGATATGGAAGCTGTCACGGCTGGAATGGATGATGCCAACGGCGAAAACACACTGATCAAAGGCCGTAACGCCAAAGCCTTCGAAGTGCTCAAAGAAGAACTTGCCAAAGGCAACAAGAAGCTTGCCGTGTTCTACGGGGCAGGTCACCTGAGCGATATGGCCGAACGCCTTGAAAATGATTTCCAAATGCGTCCGACCAGCACCACGTGGTTCAACGCCTGGGACTTGAAAGGCGACCAATAGACGCAATCCAAACGCGTGCCCGCAGGTGTCATTGGCTTCGAATCACAATCGTTTGAAGTAGGCTCCACGACGTAATAACGCTTGGTCAAGCGACAGCGCGTTCCAATCGTTGCTCAAGCTCTTTCGCTTTCGGCGTCTTTGCACTCTGATGTTCCACTCGACAGGAATGGATCGCTTCTTGTGGATCCGTTTCGCCTTCGAGCTTCAACAGCGCCGATTGAATTCGTGCGGTATGTGATTCCACTGACTCGTCTTCGTACGGATAGACGGGTTCGCCGAAGACGCAATCGATCTTTGCAAACGGCAATGGGACCTGCGTGCGGTCCCACGACTTTTTAACGATCACCCGCGACGACGGGACAAAGCACAGCGGAATGACCGGGGTCGCTGTTTTTTGCGACAACAATGCCACACCGGGATGGACACACCCACGCGGCCCTTTTGGCCCGTCGACGGCCAAGTAGGCCGGTCGGTTACTCTGAACGTGATGGACCAAACCAAGTAACGCTGCGGCGCCACCCTTGCGACGCGCTCCGCCACTGCCGCGAATCGGAACGACACCAGAAAGTTCCAGGACCTTGGCGATCAAGTCGCCGTCTTCGCTTCGCGAAACCAGCGCGCCAGTTTCCGGTTCCGCAGGGACAATCGTTGCCAGTTGCTGGGCGTGTAATGCCGCGTAGATATACGTTTGCCCCTGGCTGCGGATCGCCGCGCGAGGATCATTGATAGGTTGGATCCGACACGTCCACTTCAATAGCCGGACGTAGCCGATCAGTACGTTGGATAAAAGTCGCTTTAACACCGGACCGCATTCCGATTCTTATTGCTAGCAAATTACAACGTTTCTCGCGGAGAAAGTTGGCAATGCAAAAAGGCATTGATAGAACGCGGGGGCGGAACCGGGCAAGACAGATTTGTCGGTGGCGGCTTATTGCCCGCCAGCGGGATTCTCGATCCAAGCTTGAAAGCACGGCGAGCAGAGCAGCATTCGTCGGCGACAATGCACTTGGTTTTCGGCATCGACACGGGGCGTCGATTCGAGTTGCTGAATGACCTTGCCCCATTCGAGCTCGATTTCTTCGAGCGACAGCGAGTTGGGCGCATCCAGGATCGGAGGTGACGAGTCGACTTTGGCGTTGATGTCGATCTCATAGAACTCGCCCCGGCCTTGATAGAGCTCTTTGAGGCAGCGGTCACATAGCCCAACGGACTCATCCGGCCCAATCGCGTCGTCTGGGACTTCATGCATGGGATCGACCTGAACAGGAGTAGCGGAAAAGTTCGAAGCTCGCCGATCGTCACTGCCGCACATGTCAACAGTCGGACAACGAGTTCGCAGTGTGACTCAGTGTACCAAATCGATCTCGCTGTCCCCTGAAAAAGCACGGCGAATTCAATCCTCTTCGCCAGTGCATCATCGGCTGAGTGGATCCGTTCACTATCGAACTCAAACGACGCGATCACGCCGACTTCTACCAACACTGTTGGCCTGTCACGAAGCGACCGTGAAGTTCTTGATGAAATGCTTCGGTTGAAACGTCTGTGCTGGTTGCACGGCCCCCCATGACCCCATAGGTTCTTTCCATCCGGGGGGCCGTCCCGATCGTCAGAGCACCAACCAGAGGATTTCGGAAGATGCAATTGCGAGCGTTGCGAGGAAAAGCGAATACAGAACGGGCACGACGCAGGAAGCAGTTCGCCCGGCAAATCTGGGGATTGGAACAACTCGAAGACCGCCGCATGTTGGCGTCTGACACGTTGCAGTTGGATTTCAATTCACAACTCGACGACGCGGGAAACAATCAAGGCGATTTGGTCTTCAACGGCCCCCGAGATTTTCAAGTCACTTTCACCGACGATGATTCGGCGGGCGCCACTGGTGGCGATGCCGATGGTGTTCATCTGACGAACAGTAATTTTGGCAACATCAAAGTCGGCGACCAGAACGACTTCGTCATCGGTGCATTCAATACCAGCAGCGGCCTGGACAACTATCACACCAGCGGGATCGTTGCCCAATTCAATCGAGGCGTCGATGCGGTCTCCTTCGATGACACTGATGACGACACAACACTGAAACGTCTTTACGCCTTTGACGCCGCCGGAAACCTGATCGGACAAACCGCCGAAGACTCACAAGTACGCTTCAGTATCGACATGAACGATACGGGCGGAAAACAAATCCATTCGATCGAATTTGATACGCTGCCCGGAACCGAAGGCGGAAGCAACGACGGGACCTATTTCACTCTCGATAACTTTGAAGTCAGCTATCGATCCGCTGATGCACCATTGCCGATCGTCGCGGGGGATGGCGTTTCGATCGACCTTTACAATGGAATCGGAGGTGGCCCCGCACCAACACCTGCGACCATCGCGGCGCTTACACCAAGTGGCACCACCCTGAGCCCGTTTGTGGACTTTCCCAACCCCGGGTCAGTGATCAACGTTGGCAACTCTTTCAATAACTTTTTTGCGAGCACGACGACTCCGCCGGATCAGGTCTCTGGGTTGTCGGCATCGAACTTTATCCTCGACATCGATTTTTACTTGCGTGTCGAAGAATCGATGGATCTAACCCCGGCTACGGATGACATCGACATCTCGATTTCGGTCGGCAGCGACGATGGGTTCTATCTGACCGTTGACAACGCGTTCATCGGATCGACTGGCGATCGCGCATTCTCATTCAGTGGCTTCAATTTAAGTTTCGCCGAGCCAGGACTGTACCCGGTCGATTTGCTGTTCTCCGCAAACTCAGTCGGCCAAAGTGGTTTGGAACTGCATTGGAACACAGCCTCCACCGGATCACAGTTGATTCCGCAGTCGGCGATGTACGTCGATCCCAATGTCGGAAACCAGCAGATCACCTTTGAGGAACTTACGGCAGGCGCAATCGTCTCCGATCAGTTCGTCGACAAGGGCATCCTGTTTTCGACACTCGGTGGCCAATTGCAAGTTACCGACGCATTCCCCAGCGACTTTGTTCCCGTCTCCGCCCCGTATGTGTTCGCTGACCCAACGGCCAACCCCACAGAAACTGGTGAGGTTGAGTTTACGTTTGTCGTCCCTGGCACTTCCGTCCCCGCCTCCACCGACCTCTTTAGTTTTTATGCGATCGATGCGGAAGGAATCGGTGTAACGGCGACCGCATTCGACCAAACCGGCGCTGTCCTGTTCTCTGATACGTTCAACGCCGGAGGGGCCACCCAGGACTTGGTAACCATTGCCGAACCGGGCATTGCCAAAGTCGTCCTTACACTTGGTGACACCACAGACACCTCTGCGATCGACAACATCACATTCAACACGCCGACTCCACTGCTTGCCGATCTTTCGGCCTCGGCGATCACCGGTTCATTGATCGCGCAAGCACTACAACCGCTCTCGCTTGAGTACCAAGTCGACAACATAGGTTTTGCCACAACACCGGCCGGACGATCCGATGTCGTTTACCTGTCGTCTGACCCACAGCTTGATTTGGGATCAGACACCCCGGTCGGATCCCTGACCACGGGTGATTCGGTGGACGTTGGCTTGCAAGAAACGCTGACCGTCTCCGTCTCGGTTCCTGACATCGTACCTGGTGACTATTTCTTGATCGTCAATGTAAATGACGATGGATTGATCACAGAACCGTCACTGAGCAACAACCAGGTCTCCATCCCCGTTCACATTCCCGCTTCGTCGCCAACGATCAACTCACAATCCCCGAACGGATTTACGGCAGACGACATCACTCGGATCACGCTGGGCCTTTCCGAACCGGTTGCTTTTGACGGCGCCAACGATCCGGCCTCCTACGTTTTGACCGACCTTGGTCCCGACCGGCAACTTGGTGGCGGTGACGACATCACCATCCCTGTCGCCCCTGCCTATCTCAATGGGACCGACCGCATCGACTTATTGCCCAGCCAAGGGGCAACAATCGATCTGAACAATTGGACTGAACACGATTATTCAGGCAACGGCGGCGCAGGCGACTGGCGGATCGAGAATGGTGGCGAAAGCGTCAAACAATATGTCAACGGCAACCCCACGTTCTTTGTCAGCGACACTGACTTTATTGATCGTGAGTTTGTTGGCCGGATCGCGGTCGAAACAACCGGCGACGATGACTATATCGGGATCGCATTCGGCTTCAATGCAGACACCACCTCGCGACCAGACGATTACTACTTGCTGTCTTGGAAACAAGGAAACCAAGGTGCCGCCGAGGCCGGTTTCAAATTAATCAAAATGACGAATTCGGCCGGTGCATCGGGTGTTGTCGATCGACTTTGGGATGGTGAAAACTCTACCTTTGGCGCCGCCCAGCTACAGGTTCTCGCCCGCAACACTTCGAACAATGGCTGGGCCGACAATACCGAGTACGAGTTCGCGATTCGCTATGACTCCAACGGCGATATCCAAGTTTCGATCCGGCGTGCCAGTGACGGTGTCGAATTCTTTAATGCCAGCGTCAACGACCCCGATCCGCTCGGCCCCGGAAAAATAGGTTTCTATAACTACAGTCAATCACTGGTGCGGTACAGCGGATTACGCCAGTCACAATTTCTAGACGAAGGCACCTACCAAATCACGGCGTACTCTGGTGACGCCGGGCTTGCGAACGACGATGGCGTCCCGCTCGATGGGAACCCGGCTGTCCCCGGGTTTGAAGACTATGTCGGCTACTTTACGATCGATCAAACCCCGCCGATCCGCCAGACGGTAACGCCTTCTTCAACGGGCGTCGAAATCGAATTCTTTGATGCCGGTGGCATGGACCCTGCAAGTGTTGAAACGATCGCCAACTACACGCTGACCAGTACCGGGGGGGATGGCATTTTTGACAACGGTAACGATCTTCCGATACCGATCGAAAACGTCACCTTTGATCCAAGCACCAACACCGCTCGCTTAACTTTCCAAGACGGACTATTCGACGAACGATACCAATTGACAATCAACGGTGTTGTCGACCTTGCGGGAAATTCGATCGTCAGTCCCGACCTTTCAAACTTTGACTTAGTCACAATCCCGGCAAGCGTCGGCATCGACTTGCAAAGCGGAAGTGACTCGGGTGTGTCAAACACCGACAGATTGACCAACGTGACCACGCCGACATTTGATGTGTCGATCAACAAAGCGGGTCAGGTCGAAATCGACTTCGATAACGATGGCGTGTCGGATTACTTAACCTGGATCGCCAACCCGGGCACTCTTTCGGTCACCGCCCCAACGCTGATCGACGGCAACTACACCGTCACCGCAACGTTGACACCACCCGTTGGCACTTCGGTAGACAACAACGTCACCATTGAAGTCGACACCATGGGTCCCGCGGTGTTGCCAGGTGCTGCAACCGAAGATGCACCACTGGACCGCCGTACGGTCATGTTCAGTGAAGCGATTGACCTGTCCAGCGTTCTGCCACAAGACATCACAATGACAGGGCCGTCTGGGCTGATTCCGTTGACCAACGGCTTTGGCTCTGGCGACGTTTACACGTTCGAATTTGATTCGATCTTCGCAGCCGGGACCTACACCATCAGCGGATCGGTAGGGCTTCGCGATCTTGCCGGAAACCAGGCCAACCAGAACGGCGATGCACTCAACGGACAACCTGGCGACGAGCCAGTCGACACGTTCGAATTGCTGCCCGATACGATCGCACCGTTCGTGCAATCCTTTTCACCGACTGGCGTTCGTCGTGATGGCGTCGATGTCTTGACAGTGGAATTCAGTGAACCGATCGACCCGGACACCTTCGACATAGGGCAAGTCACGATCATCGGCCCCAGCGGCCCACTTGACCTCTCCGGATCAGAAATCATTCCTGTCAGCAGCACCGCCGGAACGATTTTCTGGACCGACTGGATTAGCGGAAATTCAACCGCCGGCTTCACCGGCTTGGGAACGATCACGACCGACAGCGGTCCGGTATCGGTCACGTACAACAACCCGCAAGGTATTTCGTTCTTTCAGCCCAGCGGGGGAACAGATTACTGGCAGAACGGTGGCGGAGGAAGAAACCCGGCGACGTCACCGTACACAAGTGACGAAGTTACCAATATTCCCAGCGGCACAGACATCATCGCCCTCAATCGTGCCGGAGAGCAGTCGCTTGTGTTTTCGAAGCCAATTGCCAATCCAGTGTTTTCTTATGTCAGCCTGAATGGGAACGGTTACGCTTTTGATCGCGACTTCGACATCCTCAGCTTTGGAAACGCCAGCGACGGCAACGATGCGGGATATTGGGGCAGCGGAACCTCTTTCAAAGAGGTCGTCGACTTGGGCGATGGCCTGTTCGAGTACCGACTACTCGGCACCGGTGAACCGCACGGGACATTGCGTTTCAAAGGGACATTCGATTCCGTTTCTTGGCGAAGCCTTAGCAACGAGAATTGGAACGGGTTCACCGTCGGGATTGATGCCGCTTCGAGCAGCATCCTTCAATACCAAATCACCACCCCGGGTTTGATCGAACAAGACGGCACCTATGTTGTCATCTTGGATCAAAACATCGCCGACGTGAGCGGCAATCCGCTCGGCAACGATTTCCAAGCGGCGATCACTATCGACACCATCGGCCCCAGAATTACCAGGGCGGTTGCGACTGCCACGGCGACCGACAGCTACTTGGATGTCACCTTCGATGAACCGATCGATGAAACCACACTCGGTGCAAATGACATTCTCTTTACCGGTCCGCCCGGTAACATCGATGTTTCCGCACCATTTCATCTCGGTGGAAACATCTACCGCTTTCAGTTCCTACCTCAAACAGACGTGGGAACGTACGACATTACGATCGGCCCCAACGTCGCCGACTTGGTCGGCAACGAACTAGACCAGAACAGAGATGGACAGGGCGGTCAGTCGGACGACGTTTATCAAACCAGTTTGACGATTGAGCTATCCGACTTGGTGATCGGCGACCTCACCCTCACTCCGCCAAGCGACATTTATTCTGGTCAGCTGGTCACTGTTGATTTCACCACGATCAATCAAGGCGGACGCGCGGTGTCGTCGCCGTTTAGCGATCGTGTTCAGCTTATTGATTCCGACACCATGACGGTGATCGGCACGGTCACGCTGCCATACGATCCGGCCATATCGGGCGATCTACTACCGGGCAGCGAACTGCTTCGAACGGCGTCATTCCAATTGCCCGACGGCCTGGCAGGTACCGGCGACTTTGAAATCATCGTCACCACCGATGCACTTGGTTCCATTGCCGAAGCCAACCTCGCTGGCGACGCCGAATCAAATAACGAAGCGACGGTGACGTTTAGCGCCACACTCAACGACTACCCTGACCTCGCACCGCAAGCGATCACCGGGCCGGCATTCATTTTCACCGGAACGCAGACAAACGTCAGTTGGCAAACGACCAATGCCAGCACGCTGGACCTGCAAGGTTCTTGGACCGAGCGTGTTTACTTGGTGAAGCAGAACAGCTCCGTCCAGTTGGCGAGTCTCAACTTCGACAACGAATCGATCGCCGCAGGATCGTTTGCGGTGCGGTCCCGCCAGGTCACCATCCCTGCTGGCTTGGAACCAGGCGAATGGCGGCTTCAGGTGGATGTCGACACCGGACAAACGGTGACGGAGTCCGACGAAACGAACAATTCCGCCCTGGCGGATCTCGCGACCGTGATTCCGATCACGCTAACGCTTTCAGCCGCATCCACTTCGGTGCGTGAAGACGGCAATCCGTTGACGCTGCGGTTGACCCGAAGCGGCGATATCAGCGGCCCGCTAACCGTCCACCTCGATAGCGACGACCTAACCGAAATCACTGTCCCCGAAACGGTTACCATTCCCGCGAATCAGTTGTGGGTGGAGTTTTTGGCCACGCCCGTCCAGGACGCGACCGCTGACGGCGACCGAATCGCTAACGTCACCGCCGCCGTCCTCAATCCAGACGGGACCGAATCAGACAGCTACTCCTCCGATGCGATCGGGCTGACCGTGATCGATACCGCCGTGCCGCAGTTGACACTTTCCTTGGCATCCGGCGAAGTCAACGAAGGCGACTCCCTTCTGGCGACGGTGTCACGAGACCTGTCAATCAATGCCGATCCGATGTTGGTCACACTGACGGTCAGCAGTAACACACAGCTGCGTGTGCCGATCAGTGTCTCGCTTGATGCCAACGAAGCCTCGACAACATTCTTGATCGAAGCCCTTAGCGATGAATTGGTCGAAATCGATCGAGCGTACAACGTAACGGCGAAAGGATTCGGTCAAGACACGAATCGCTTCTGGTTCGCGACGTCAATCGCAAAGACCTCGCACTGACGCTGGATCCATTCGTCAGCGAAAACTCCATTTACCCTAGCATCGGACGCGTGACTCGCCCCGTCGCCAGCGAGAATTCGCAAGTCGTTCAATTGCGCAGCAGTGACCCTGGCCGTCTGAATGTGCCCAACACCGTCACCATTCCATCGGGCCAGATGTATGTCGATTTCCCGATGTATCCGGTCGACAATTTGGTCGAAGGCGACTCGCTTAATCTGACGATCGAAGCGATGGCGATTGACCCGATCGATCGCGTCACACCGGTTCCACCCGGCGGCACGGCATCCATCGAAGTCCGCGACAATGACAGTCCCACGTTGACGGTCACTCTCGATCGTGGATTGGTCAACGAAGACGCAACGAATCCGGCCGCACAGGGCACGGTACGCCGCAACACGCTGGACAACTCACAAGCACTCGTGGTAACGCTGCTTTCGAATGACACTTCCGAAGCGACCGTGGCTGGTACGGTCACAATCCCTGCCGGTGAATCCGAAACCACCTTTGAAATCAATGCGGTCGACGACTTCATTCCCGACGGACTGCAATTTGTCACCATCAGCGCCATCGCCACAAATTTCAATCCCGGTTCTGCAGTGCTTGTGGTTTCTGATGTCGACAAACCGGATTTACGAGTCGCCGACGTCCAAGTTCCCACGAGTGGCTTAACGGACCGCGTGATCGATGTCATTTACAAAGTACGCAACGAAGGCCGACAACCTGCCCCGGCAGGCTGGACGGACCGAATCTATCTGTCAAGCGATCCGATCCTGAGCAGCAACGATACCTTGGTGTTCCAGCACCAGATCGGTCAATCACTTGATGTCGATGCGGAACTGACCGTGAATGCCCCGATCGCACTTCCGGAGATGGTCGGCGAGTACTTTCTGATCGTCGAGTCCGATGTCAACTTCACCATCGACGAAACTCTCGAAGACAACAACCGCGGCTTTTCAAACCTCATCAACGTCACCGCGGAATACAACGTCACCGCTTCAACCCAAATCACCCAAGCGGTGATGGGTACGCCGATCCAGATCGAAGGCTTCGCCACGATTGCCGATAGTGGTTTACCCGCGGCCGGAGAAGACGTCATCGTCTATGTCACTCACGAAGGTGACTTCGTTCGAAAGGTAGAAGCAACGACCGATGCCAACGGCGAATTCGTCGCGACCTTTACGCCGCTTCCCGGCGAGGCAGGTAACTATGTGATCGCCGGCGCCCATCCGGGACAGAGCAAACCCGCAGCTCAAGACGCCTTCACTTTGATCGGGATGCGAGTCATTCCAAAGTCGACCAGCCACCAAATCAAAGATGGCCAGTCGCTGGTTCAAGACTTGCAAATCGTCAACTTGAGCGACGTTGACCTGACCGCGATCACATTCGAAGTCGTCGGCGCACCAGAGAACCTCAACATCGATGTCACGCCTCCTTCCTTCGCACAATTGGATGGACGCGACACCGAAGCGTTTACGTATCGCATCGATGTGTTAAATGATTCGATCACGATCGCCGATTTCAAAATCCATGTGACCACCGCACAAGGTCCGGTTCTCGATGTGCCCGTATCGGTCACAGTGATTCCACGCATGGGCCGATTACAAGTCCCAGCCAGACTCGACGAAGGCATGCTGCGTGGCCGACTGACCCCGGTCGATGTGACGATCACAAACGATGGCGGTGCCGAAACTGGACCGATCAGCGTGCTGTTGCCCAACGCGCCATGGCTGTCTGCACCCTCGCAAATCGCATCTCTGGCACCGGGCCAAACCACCAAGCTTCAACTGGTGCTAAATCCCGGCACCGAATTGCCGCTAGGACCGTATTCCGGCAGCATTGTCTTGGACCCGACGAATGCCTCGGCGGTCAGCATCCCGTTCACGTTTACGGCGGCTTCCGATGCGACCGGTGGACTTAAAATCACGGTCGTCGACGAGCTGACCTACTACGGCGAAGGCGGGAAAAATGTGGCGGGCGCTTCGGTCACTTTGACCGATCCGTTTACCAACGAAGTCATCGTGTCAGGAACCACCGACGCGAACGGGATGCTGCAAGTCGATGCGATTCCCGAAGGCAACTATGAACTGGCGGTCACCGCAACCGATCACCACACGACGCGGTCGTCCCTCATTATCGAGCCTGGCATGACGACTGAACGCACCGCATTCATAAAAACACGATTAGTAACGTACAACTGGAATGTGGAACCGGTCGAGTTCGAAGATCGCACGCGCGTGACAATCGAGTCAGAATTCCAAACCAACGTCCCGATCCCGGTCATCGTCGTCGATCCCGGTCAGATCGATTTGGCCGAAGTCGAAAACGGATTCCAACAGATCGAATTCACCATTCGCAACGAAGGACTGATTCAAGCCGAGGATTTGCGACTGGAATTTCCCAGCCATCCACTTTGGGAAATCACCCCGCTGATCGATAACATCGATGTCCTGCCTGCCAAAAGCTCCGTCAAAATCCCAGTCATCATTCGTCGCATCTCACTCGGAGCGGCGTTCCCAAGCGACCTTCTTGCCAGTAACGACGGACCGTGCTCCTACACCGCGACCATTCGATGGATTCTGTTGTGTGGCCCGTTCGGAATTCCCTATTCGGTCCCGATCCCGATTCTCAATGCCCACGGGAGTTGCGGAAACCGATACTCCGGCGGCGGATTTGTCGGCGGCGGCGGAACTGGTGGCGGAGGCAATATTGGACCGAGCCTGAACAACCCTGTCTTCAATTACAACCCACCGGAAGAATGCGATTGTGTCAAAGCAAGTTTGACGCTCTCGGTCGGCATCCCCATTCCCGTCCCCGAGATTGACCTTGGCCCCGTCGAAGCAGAACTAAGTGCCGAAGGCAAAATCGAAGTCACTGCGGAAACCTGCTGTGAAGAAGAAGATGGCGGAACCGGCCTAAAGTTCTCAGGTACAGGTTCGATCAGCGGAGACGCGTCGTTTACTTACACGATTGGTGCCAGCGCCGGCTATGAAAAGACGGTGAACGGGGTCACATACGCATTCGAACTGACCGCCGGTATCCCACTCAACCTGAGCGGCAGCATCGTGGGGACAGGAACGGTTGAACGTGACTGCGAAGGCAACTTCTCTGCCTGCGGCGAAATCTCGATCTCCGTCGGTGCCTCCGCCGCCGTTCGGGTTGCCCTCTCCGGAACGGCGACCGATTCAAATGGCAACACTTTCGGACTGGGCGGACATGCGTTCGTAAAACTCAGCACTGGTGTATCAGGATCAATCAAGAAATGCATCGGTGAAGACGCTACCGGCCAAATCTGCTTTGACGGATTCAAACTTTCCGGCGAAGCTCATGTCCAAGCTGGACCACTTTCGGAAACAATTGGATTCGAACAAATCCTAGCTGACGCAACCTGTGCCACATCGGGACAGGCCGCTGAGGCGTTGGACGCGTTTTTCGAAGACATGCTGGATCCAGAAACCCTGGTGAACGCTTACGACGGAACGGAAGAGGAATTCAAACAGGCTGTCGGCTTGAACCCAGCCGCTTCGCTTGGCGAACCGATCATCGTTCAAGAAGACGGTACCGTTGAGCAACTGCCGCCTTCTGATCACACGATCTTTGCCGCCGCAGGTGACGTCTGCGCTGCCGTCCGGTTACGACTCGAACAAGACGTGGTGATGACGCGCACCGCTTTTGAAGCGACCTTGGAAGTCAACAACGGTGCCGCGTCACCACTCGAAGACCTCGAAGTCTTTATTACTGTCGTCGATGTGGCTTCGGGCGAAGTGGTCGATGACCGATTCGCAATCAGCGAAGCCATCGCGGCCGCTTTCTTACCAGCCCCCGGCAGCACTCCTGAAGCCCCGATGTGGGATTTGACCGCAGACTCAACCGGAGTTTTGAAGTGGACCTTGCTGCCCACCGACTTGGCGGCACCGGAAGGCCCGACCGAATACACCGTCGGTGGATTGATGACGTACAAATTGAACGGCGAAGTCATCAACGTGCCGCTCTACCCCGCACCGATCACGGTTTATCCCGACGCCGCCCTGAAGCTCAAGTATTTTCATCAGCGCGACGTCTATAGCGACGACCCATTTACCGATGAAATCGAACCCTCGGTTCCCTATGACCTTGGAATTATGGTCAGCAATATTGGGAAAGGGACGGCCAACAATTTGGAGATCGTTTCCGCCCAGCCAAAGATCATCGAGAACGAAAAAGGTCTCTTGATCGATTTCGAAATCGTCGGTGCGGACGTGAACAATGAGCCCCAACCGGAATCATTGACGATCACGATGGGTAACATTCTGCCGGACGAGACACGTGTCGGCCGTTGGCAGCTGACATCTTCCCTGCAAGGACATTTCGTCGACTACACCGCATCGTTCGAACACCTGACTGGATTTGGCGACCCCAGAACGTCGATCGTCAAAGAAGTCGAGATCTTCGAATTGATTCACACCGTTCGCGATCCACGCGTCGGCGCAGATGATCTGTACGACTTTTTAACAAACGACGTCGCTGACGAGTTCGACTTACCCGACACGGTCCACCTAAGCGACATGTCGGTTCATCCGGTCGGCGCCGGGACGCTCGGCTCCGTCATCCAAACGCCTGTCCTAGGGAACCTCCACGGCGAAGTCAGTGTGGTGATGCCGGACGAGTTCGGCTACCTGAGAATTGATGACCCGGGCAACGGTCAGTATTTACTGGACCGAATTTTGCGCGATGACGGCACTGAAGTTCCGATCGGAACCAATGCCTGGCTGACCGATCGCACGTTTAAAGTCGACGGCGAACGCCCCGTCTACGAAAACAAGCTTCATATTTTCGATCACGGTGGGTCGTCCAGCTATCAGATTTCCTATCGGCTCGACGACGAAGTCGCTCCGCAGTTGACGGACATTTTTGATGTCACGCCGGACCCGCGCGACGCGGCCGTCGAAACGATCCAAATTCAATTCACCGAAGCGATCGACTTGGCAACACTGTCGTTCGACGACCTGACGCTGACCCGCAACGGCATCGCGGTGCCCCTCGACAATACCGTGACGTTTGCCGATCTAGGTGATGGACTGTACGCGATCGGCGGACTTAGCGGATTCACATCCGATGCCGGTGTCTATCGTCTTGCAATCGACGCGGCCAACATCGCCGACTTTGCCGCAAACACAGGCCTTGGTGTCGAAACAGAAACATGGACGAACGGGACGGCCCCGGTATACGTTTTCGACATCGAGCTCGCGTCCTCGTACAACAGCCCGCTGCAATCGTTTGACGTACTTTTCTCGGGCCCAATCGATGCAGCAACCTTCGACCTGGCAGACCTCAGTCTGATGTTCGAGGGCAATGTGGTCAGCACCAATGGTTTGACGATTCAGGCCGTCAGCGAACAACAGTTCCGCATTTTGAATTTTGATACTGTCGTCAACTCAGAAGGCAGCTACGCGGTTTCCATTGATGCCAGCGGAGTGGCGGATTCAAATGGCACCGCAGGAATCGGTACCGAAACAGTCCTGTTCACGTTTGACCAAACCGCACCGCAGTTGATCGACCTGGAACAGCCAACAACGCCGCGCAAAACGGTGCAGTTGGAATTCGACGTTGAGTTCGACGAACCAATCGATGTGACTTCCTTCACTACTGACGATTTAATTTTGACTCGGAACGGTGGGCCCAACCTGATCGACCAACTTGTGTCCATCGAACAAATCAGCGACACACAGTTTGTGATCAAAGGAACCAATTGGAACCAGGGACTCGAGGGAACGTATTCGTTGACGGTGGATGGAACCGGCATCGCCGACCTCGCTGGCAACCTGGGTGCGAACGCATTGACCGTCCAGTGGGTCATGGACTTCAGCAATCCGTTGCCAGCGGAAGATCTCGCGATCACTCCTGACACCGGACAGAGCGACACCGATGGCTTGACCAACCAACGTGTATTAACCCTCACTGGTACGCTTGCCGAAACAGGACTTAGCGTTCGGTTGTATGACGAAACTCTCCAACAAGACCTCGGCTACGCCACGGTAACCGGTACACAATTTACGCACACGTTCACCCTTGGTGATGGCGCCGCCCATCGCATTCGGGTCCGAACCGTTGACGCGGCGACTAACCTTGCCGATTCATTCATCGATGTCACACTCGATGAAACCGCCCCCCTCGTCGAACTGCTGAATGTTGGTCCGAACCCACGCGATACACCGGTCTCATCGATCGACCTGTTTAGCAACGAACGGATGAACTGGTCCCTTCTCAGCCTTTCTGATCTGCAACTGACACTTGATGGCGGTGCCAACCTCATCGACAGTTCAGTGGCAATTGACGTGATTTCGGAGACCCTTGTTCGCTTAACAGGTTTGACAGGAATCACGGACTCGCCAGGTGTTTATCAGTTGAGCATCGGCACCGGTATCGAAGACCTCGCCGGCAATATGCCCTCTGTCACACCACAACTGTCTTGGACCAACCTGGACGATCAAATCGCCCCCACGAGCCAGGTCGCCGATGGCGGGAACGTCTTGTCCCCAACGTTTACCGTTCAGTGGTCCGGCGAGGACAACCAGGGTGGAAGCGGCTTGGCTTATTTCGATATTTACGTCGCAATCGATGGCGGAACATTCTCGCTATGGCAAACCCAGACGAATGAAACGTCGGCGACGTATAGCGGCGAATTCGGACGAACCTATTCGTTCTACAGCGTTGCCACGGATTACTCCGGCAATATCGAAGATGTCCCGGCTATTCCGGATTGGCAAGTCACCGTACCCGCCGGCGGAGCCTCGATCGGCGACTTTGTATTTAACGACGCAAACTTCAACGGGATTCAAGACACGAACGAAACCGGTGTGGCGAACGTTGACGTCCAGCTGTTCCGAGTTGTCAACGGGAACGCCACGCTTGTCGATTCGACCACAACCGATATGGCCGGGTTCTATTCGTTTGCCGGGATGAGTCTTGACGACCAGTATTCGCTGTCTTTCACCGCACCGAACGGATTTGGCTTTACCAAACTGAACGTCGGCAGTGACTTTACCGATAGCGATGTCGACGACCTCACCGGTTCGACGGCACCATTCAGCGTTATCAACGGATTAAACGATCGCTGGGACGCAGGCTTGGTTGCACTCGGTTCCATTTCGGGCGTGGTTTGGAACGACAGCAATGAAGATGGCCTTCGTCAAACCGAAGAACCTGGGCTCGCAGGCTGGACGGTTTACATCGACGCCAATGACAACGGAATGCTCGACAGTGGCGAAGTCACACGCACGACAAACTCGAGCGGCGAATATGAGTTCGACAACTTACGTCCGGGCACTTACGTGATCGCCGAAGTCGTTGAAGGCGGCTTCTCACAAACCTTCCCTGGAGCGGCCGGCGCATCAGATACCGGCACACATGCTGATGGCGCCGTACTACAACGCTCCTACAGCAACAACGCCAGCACGGGGCGAACCTTTTCGCCGGGCGAAGAATTCGTCGGGCCGATCGCTCCCGAAGCCGCCGAACTTATCGAACTGACAAGCTTCCGCGCTGACTCGCGTTTCAACGCGTTCGACGGCAGCGGGTATTCGGTCGTTGTCATCGATACCGGCATCGATGTGGACCACCCGTTCTTTGGCGCTGATGGGGATGGTGACGGCGTGGCCGACCGTATCGTGTACCAATACGACTTCGCCGACAACGATGCTGACGCGACCGACTACTCCGGTCACGGTTCACACGTCACCAGCGTCATTGCGTCCGAGAATCCGGCGTACTTGGGTGTTGCCCCAGACGTCGGAATCATCCACCTCAAAGTGTTTGGTGACGACGGGGTCGGGTATTTCAGCTATGTCGAGCAAGCGTTGCAGTGGGTCATCGCGAATGCGAACGATTACAAAATTGCCGCGGTCAACCTCTCGGTCGGTGACGGCTTGAACTGGACTCAGTCGCGGGGACTGCACGGAATCGATGACGAACTCGCCACGCTTGCCAGTCAAAACATCATCGCTGTCGCAGCCGCGGGCAACGCTTATGGTCTAACCGGGATCGAAGGTTTGGCCTATCCCGCAGCGGATCCGAACACTGTTTCTGTCGGTGCGGTCTGGGATTCCAATCGCGGCGGTCCCTGGTCCTTCGGCGAAAATGGAACCGACTACACGTCCGACGCGGATCGAATCGCGAGCTTTTCGCAACGTCACCACGAGATGCTTGATGTCCTCGCCCCCGGTGCATTGATCACAGCCGCCAACGCGGTCGGCGGCGTCAGCACCATGCGTGGAACCAGCATGGCAACACCGTTTGTGACCGGTGCAGCAGTCATCGCTCAGCAGATCGCATTCGAGCAACTCGGCAGAAAACTCTCCCCTCACGAGTTCCGCTACCTTTTGGACATCTCCGGTGCGATCGTCGTCGACGGAGATGACGAAAACGACAGTGTGTTCAATACCGGTGCGGCGTTTAGGCGTTTGGACATGCTGGCCCTCGCCGAAGCCGTCACGGTCTATGACGGCTCTCAACTGGTCGACACCAGCGATCCATCCGGGAACGACTCCACCGGTGAATTGGGCACCTCCGCAGGCGGTGAATTCCGATACACCATCGAATTGGCTCCCGGTGAAAACCGTAACAATGTTGACTTCGGCAATCATCCGCTCGACAACGTCGCCCCGTCAATTTTGGACGTCGTGGATATCACACCTGACCCACGCAAAACGGCCGTTGACCAAATCGACGTGACATTTGACGAACCGATTGACTTATCAACGTTCGATCACAACGACATCACTTTGCGACGAAATGGAGTGGTCGTTGCCCTCGATTCTACGATCACGACATCCTTACTGTCGGGAAATACCTATCGCATCGCGGGACTCGCCGGTTTCACCACTGACGAAGGAATTTATACCATCGACGTTTCCTCATCGAATATCAGTGACCTCGCGGGTAATGCAGGGTCCAACACGGAAACTGACCAATGGATCACGGACCGATCCGGGCCGACCAGCAACGTCCACGCATTGTCCCAAACACAATCCGACAAGACCTTCCCAGTGTTCGTCTCGGGATCAGATACAGTGGCTGCCGGTGCCGGATCAGGAATCGTGTCCTTTGAAATCTATCGCAAGCTAAACGGCGCGCCATGGGAGTTCTGGACTTCCGTTCCGGCCAACCAAGCGATGGCCATGTACAACGCCGAAAGCGACGACTCTGTCGGTTTCTATAGCATTGCGATCGATGCGGCAGGCAATCGAGAATCCAAATCGCCGATCCTCGAAGCGGGAACTTACGTGCCAGACTTGGACTTGCCCGTCACTCAGGTCGACTCGGTTGACGATACCACTCCGACATTGAATGTAACCTTTAGCGGTTCCGACGAAGGCGGATCATTGCTGCAGAGCTTTGAAGTGTTTGTATCGGTCGACGACGCGATCCCCCAAAGCCTTGGCGTTGTCCCTGCCGGGCAAGCGGACGTCAACGGAATCTACACCGGTTCCATCGACTATCGTGCGATGACCGATGGAAACGTTCACTCCTACCGTTTCTATACCATTGGGAAAGACGGACGACAAAACGTTGAACCCGCACCCTCAGCACCCGCGGACGCCACCGTCGAACTGCAGTTCGATGCCCCGTCAGACCTCGAAATCATTGACTTCGATGTGCAACGTGGGGCCCAACAACGATCATTCATTCGCTACCTGGACGTGACATTCAACTCACAAGACTTTGCGTCGATCATCGCGACCCTGGATGATGCCGACCCGGCGAACGATCGCATTCGGCTGAACCGATTTGACAACGATGGGCTTGGCCCAGCTGTCCCCGTCGACCTTCAAGGCCGAGTCAGTTCGATCGATCAAGTCATGGCGATTGATTTCGGAAGCGGCGGCATCGGCGGCGATGGCAATTCGGCGGTCGGGAATGGCTACTATCGGCTGGAAATTGACCTGGATGGCGATGGCGTCATCGCGACGGACGCCGAAACATTAGCTTTCTATCGTCTACTCGGTGACGCAGACGGCAACCGAACGGTCGACTACTACGACGTTTCGCCGATTGTGCAACACTTTGGCGCAACCGGCTCCACCGACGGTGATCTCAACGGCGACGAAATAACAAACTATGACGACTACTATCGAATCGCCGAAAACCTTGGACAATCGGTCGACGGGTCACTCGATCTCGACGACTAATGGACGTCGAATAAGTCCAAAGTTAATGCCGTTTTTGACATTATCGCTGACAAAAACTGACACCATGCCGCTAAATTAGCGAAGGTGCAGAATGTATACCACGGGAGGAATTATTTCGATGAATCTGCGACTGACACTTCTTGCGATGACGATGTTTTTGTCCAGCTATGCTAGTGCTGGACTGATGGTTCAAGGCCAAGCTTCTGCATTGGTACCAGCCGGATCAACCGGGGTCGTCACCTTCACCATTTCAAGTGATGCCCCAGATTTTTTTCCCGACCTATTTCTTGGCTACGAGTTCACGTTTCATATCGATTCCAGCATGAGCCCTGGTTCCATCGAGTTTCTACCCTCTGGTTTGCCAGACCCTGCTGACTACGTTTTCGGTAATCAGAGCACTGCGCGTCTTTCCGGCAAGACATTCACACCGACAATGACGCTTGTTCCGGATGACACACTGGTGATCGAGGATGGCGGTGCGCCACCTGTTTTTCTGAGTCAAGGAAGCGGTAGCCTCGTTTTGGCAGAACTGCATTTCACCACCAATGGGACACTGCCACCAAACGTCGGTGATACGTTTAGGATTAGCGCGAGCACCTCGAATCCTTTCATTGCTTCGGACAACACTCCTACAGAGATCACGATCACCGCAGCCACTGGAGTAGTCCCTGAACCGCACAGCTTGTTGACCTGCCTGCTGTTCTCGACGCTCGGCATCATTCGCCGTCGTCGCTAGTCATCCTCAGTTCGCCTGCGTCAGCTCGATTCGCCTGCTTCGGTTCCCCTTCACCCTGAATTGATCCTCGATGCGTTTTTCATTCGCCCTGATCAGCTTGCTCGGATTCGGCCAGTTCATGCTCGAATCCAGTTCAGGCCAAGATCTCGAACAAGCCACCACCTTGCCACGCGCGACGCCTGAATCCCAAGGGATCGCGTCCACGGCAATCATCAACTTTGCAAAAGCCGCCGATGAGTCCGTCGACAGCATGCATAGCTTCATGATTGTTCGTCATGGCAATGTGGTTGCCGAAGCATGGTGGAGTCCCGAAGCAGCGGAAAAGCCACACGTCTTGTGGTCCCTCAGCAAAAGCTTCACTTCCACCGCGGTTGGCTTGGCCGTGGAAGATGGCCTGCTGGACATTGATGATCCGGTGCTGAAATTCTTCCCTGACGATGCACCACAGGATCCTTCCGATCATCTCAAGGCGATGCGTGTTCGCGATCTGCTGACGATGACCACCGGACAGGAACCGCTACCTCGACCGACCGAGAACGATCACTGGGTCAAGACATTTTTGGCCGCGCCCGTTCCGCATCAGCCCGGGACAAAATTTCTGTACAACACGCCAGCAACTTACATGCAATCGGCGATCGTACAAAAAGTGACTGGCGAAACGGTGTTGGATTACTTGACACCTCGCCTCTTCGAACCGCTCGGTATCGAAAAGCCGACTTGGGACCAGAGCCCACAAGGCGTTTCGCTGGGCGGATATGGGCTGTACCTCAAAACCGAAGACATTGCCAAGTTTGGACAACTGTATCTGCAGAATGGCCAATGGAATGGCAAACAACTAATCCCTGCCGATTGGATTCGGCTCGCAACCAGTAAGCAAACGGAAAACGCCGATGCCCCCAGCGGCGGTTCACCGGATTGGCGGCAAGGATATGGGTTTCAATTCTGGCGTTGTCGCCACGGTGTTTACCGTGGTGATGGCAAAGACGGTCAGTTCTGTGTCGTGATGCCTGAGCAGGACACGGTCGTCGTCATGACTGCCAACACACGAGATCTGCAGAAGCAACTCGGCCTGGTTTGGGAGCACCTTCTTCCCGCACTTGACCAAAACGCGTTGCCAGAAAACGAAACGGCAAAAGCTGAGCTAACAACAGTACTCAGCAATCTAAAAGCGACGCGTTAAACCGCCGCTACGTTGCGATCACTCTGGCAAGCCTTCGACTTCGATGACCGGACGAATCTCGGCAATCCCTCGCCGAGTTCCTGGGATTTGCTTGGCGAACTCAATCGCCTCGTCCATTGAGTCAACATCGATCAGGAAATAGCCGCCGAGTACTTCTTTCGTTTCCGCGAACGGACCGTCTTGAACTGACGCCTTGCCTTCGCGCACCCGCACGCACTTCGCCGTCGATGTCTTTTGCAATGGCGCCGCGTCAATGAATTTGCCCTGCTGATGATAAGCTTGGCAAACTTCCACCGATTCTCGAATTGCTACTTCGTGTTCAGGATCAGGCCAAGCGTCTTCGCGGCTATGAATTAGAACGAGATACTTCATGACGATGTAACGGTATCGACCGCTTCTGGTTGAATGGGAGTCGATCGGGTAAAGGCCAATTGGAAGACGCGCGAATCACGCAACCCCAGCGCGATCCAAGCCAGCACGCCGATCACGATCGGCACAATGAATGGATCGTCAACGCGGACATGCGTCGCAACAGCCCCCCCTAAGTAGGCACTGATCAAGATCGCGCCGATAAACGCAGTCTGCGGGATCAGAAACAACACCGTCATCCCAATCTCGACAAAGCCGATGTAGACCATTACGTCCTCTGACCACCCCAGTTTATCAAACATCTCTGCCTTTCCTTCGAAGTCCATGAACTTTCCGGGAGCGCTTAGGCAAACGAGGAACACAAACAGTAGCGCACTGAGGATCCATCCGACAATTTTTGATTTGGACATTGTTAGCGTTTCTCCGAAGACTCTTTCATTCTTTCGTTGATTACAAAGCGATTTCACACCAGCCTTCAGACTGGCGACCAGGTTGATACTTGACGATCGGCATTCTCTTTCATGATCCCGGTACAAATTGGTTCGCAGATCGTAAAAAAGCGGTCGATCGCGAAAAACTTGCCAAGCAGAAAAATCAACCTCACAACGCTGGTCGAATCCAGGCGAGTGACTTCGACAGGACAGCTCGCTTTTTGGCCAGAAAGCCAGCGGGGGTGCGCAGCGACAACTAGCCGATTGCACTACATTACCCCGTCCAGTCATCGCACTTCCCGAAGGCGGCGCGACTTAGCGATGAGCTGACTCAATCAATCCTTCCAACAACTTCGTCGGGTATGGCGTCGAATGGATTCAGATGATGGGTTTTTGCGCGCCCTTGCTGCGCATGATACGGCTGTTTCGCAACTTGGACTTCCGATTTGGATCGGTGCCGAACCGACGTTTACGGACCGGTTTTCGGAAGCTCCGGAGTGGCTGTTCTGCGCTTTGGGTGACGAAAAACGAACGCGTGCGGAGCGCGTCTTCACGCTACTCGCCAAAGCGGCACCCAACGCCGCGGTGATTCGGTGTGTCGGACGCCAGTACGAAGACGAAGACCTGCCGCGATGGAACTACGGCTTGTACGAAAGTCGTGATGGCGTGCCCACTTGGAAAGGCCCCCCGGATCCGCTGCTTGCGACAAGTGCTGGCGAACCGGAACCGGAACGATTCGCAACCGAGCTGACCACGAACTTACAATCGCAGTGCTACTCAGCCGCCACGCTCGCTTCGCCTCACCACACCCGCGTGCTGTTCCGAATCGACGAAGCACAACCGAACGTCAACGTCGAAGAACGCCCCACGCTTTTGCGTTCGGCGCTGGAATCGGAACGGATCGAAGGTGTCCAGGCGAGTGACGATTTGGCAGCGACCGGAGATTACCTCATTAGCTGTTTTGCGAATAACGGTTCATTGCAAATCGAGCTACCGGCGATCGACGATATCGACATGTTCCGCAAACTGCTCGACGCGATCGCGCAAGTTGCCAATGACTTGAACGTCCCATCGCTAATGCTCACAGGCTTCCCGCCACCAATTGATCACACGATCAAGTGGATGACGGTGACGGCAGACCCCGCGGTCATCGAAGTCAACATGGCGCCCTCCGATCAGGTTGTCGATTTATGGCAGAACCTCCGAGGACTTCAAAACGCGGCCAATGACGAGGGTCTCGAATCGTACCGCCTGCAATACAACGGTGAAGAAAGCGATTCCGGTGGCGGGGGGCAGATCACGCTTGGCGGGCCAACGGCGCAAAGCAGCCCGTTTCTGCGGATCCCAAGCATGCTGCCAAGCTTGATCCGATATTTCAATCATCACCCCTCGCTGTCATATCTGCATGCCTTCGCATCCATTGGGCCAGCCAGCCAAGCACCTCGTGTCGACGAAGGCGTACGTGGAACCGTCAATGAGCTGAAGTTGACTTTGGACCTGCTGCAACGGATCGGAAATCCGACGCCCGAGACAATCTGGGAAACCCTGGCGCCATTCTTGGCTGATCCAAGCGGCAACACACACCGCGCCGAAATCAACATCGAGAAACTTTGGAATCCGTATTTGGGGAACCGAGGCCGCTTGGGACTGGTTGAATTTCGATCGTTTCGAATGGGTCCTGTCCCAGAAACCACCGCATCGCTCGCCGCACTCTTAAGAGCCATCGTCGGTATGCTTGCGGCCCATCGTTGCGAACGCCCTCTAATGGATTGGGGAACAGAGCTCCACGAAAAGTACTCGCTCCCGTTCCACTTACACCATGACCTCAAATCGGTGCTTGCCGAATTGAAACAAAATGGCTTCGGACTCGAAGACCCGATCGTTCATTATCTGATGCGAGACAAAGATCTCGTGATCTCGCGAAGCAACCTTGGCGAAACGCAATTTGAACTTCGGCGTGCGATGGAATTCTGGCCGTTGGTTGGCGACGTCGCGATGCAGCGTGGCGGCTCACGCACGATCGATGCGAGCACTCACCGACTAGAGATTCGCTTGCGGAATAACAATCGGCCGGAATCGCTCGACGGTTGGACGCTGCAATACCGGGACTGGAATATCCCATTGCGTTCGGAGAAAGACGAATCAGGCAACGTCAAGCTGGTCGGCTTGCGTTATAGAAGTTTTGTCCCACAACGCGGACTGCACCCGCCGCTTCCAGCCCAAGACCCGCTGGTCTTTACCTTATCACACCCTGACGATCGACACTGGGAAATCAGTTTGTATCAATGGGAACCGTCCGGCCAAGCTTATCCGGGCTTGCCGGACTCGTTGGAGGAGGCCCGAACAAGGCGGCAAGCACGGTGCGTGATCAAGCAACTGCACCGCGCCCCCGACCCAGGCCAGACACCACGCAACGAAGCGATCGGCGATCATGTCGCCGACCTGCGTTGGCTGTAACGTCGCGCTATCGGACGTCGCCTCAACGGACCATGCCCATCGCCAAAAAGTTGATTTTACGCTCGGCAAGTCGGCTGAGCGTTTGATTGGCATGGCCCTCTTCGTTCAAGGTTTCTTGAAGTGCATCGGCTGCCTTTTGGTGGCCGAGCTTTTCAGCGAACGTACGTGCGGTACCATAGCCGGCCATTTCGTAATGCTCGACACGCTGCGCGGCTGCGATTAACGCGGCATCCAATACCGACGGTTCGATGTCACTCTTCAGCAGTGATTCGCCTTCTTTGATCAGACCTTCCATCGCCGCACACTTGTGGCCCCGAGGTTCGAATTCAAGGTCACTGAAGATCGTTTCTAGACGAGCGACATGCGTTTTCGTTTCTTCCAAATGGCTCTCAAAAGCCTCCTTCAATTCGCTATTGGAAGCAGCTTCCTGCATCTTGGGGAGTGCTTCAAGCAACTGTGTCTCGGCACTGTACAGGTCCTTCAGTTCATGGACATACAGCTTTTCAAGTGAATCAAGTTTCATCGTTTTTTCCTCGTGTCGTGCGAGCGGGCAATCTCGCGATTGGTCGTATTTGATACGGTGCGACAAGGAAGTGAATTCCCCGTGCACACACCGCTGTCGGTACTTCGCAGATTCCGTACCAGACCTCCGCGATAACGAAAAATGGGCAGGCCGGTCACCGGTCTGCCCATCGAATTGCATCGCCGTCATCCCACTTGCGCGGAAATCACCCATCAAAATGCGACAGCACAACTATTCGCTGATGTAGCGAATATCGTCCAGGTAAAACTTGATCGGTTTACCTTGGCCGGCGAGAGACCATCCGAAACCCGTTTTGATTCGGCTTAAATCCATCCCCTTAAGCGGAATTTGGTATCGATTCCATTCTGGCGTCAGCCGGACGTCCTTCAGCTCGGCCTTGGACGAATCGGCATACGGCGTGTCGCTTTCAATGACACCAATCACCACCGAAACCACTTCGCCGCCTTCGGCCCCGCGGGCATAGAATTCGAGCGCCGTGGCACCAGAAAGGTCTAGGCCGCCCGGCAGGTTGCCTTCCCAATCGTTTGCAGGTGATTGCCACAAAACGCCTCCCCACTTGTCGCTCGCTTGATACTGAACCTCAACGCAGGTTTTTCCGGAATATGGCTTCGCCGTGCAATCAAATTGCATCTCGATTGCCTGCGTATTGCCCATGTAACCAGACGGTTCGTAAGGCGGTTGGCTACTGTCAGCATAAACCACAAATGGCAACGTCGCCTTCGCAGCGGGGATTGCCTGTTGAGGTGCGTCGACAAACAAAGGAACATTTGCGACCGCCGCGCCGCCATGCTGGTCTTTGACATAAGCGAACAAACGATAGTTTCCGCCGCCGCTCGGAATCGTTATCGATGCTTGCTTGCCATTTGCATTGACCGCTTCTTTGAAAGCCAACTCGGCTTGCTGAAAATCACCGCCAACACCGATCGTTCCACTGTCTTGACGGAGTACCCAAGTGACTTCAATTGAGTCGCCTTCGGGATCACTCACATCGACAGATGCTTTGACAAGCTGGCCAGGCTTCAACCGATCTGCCTGGTCAATTGAGATGGACGTGAGCTGAGGACAACGGTTTGCCGGCGGCATGCCTTTCCATAGTGTCGACATCGCGTCGGCAGCTTCCAAGCGTGATCCGTCGGGCAACATCATCCCAAACCACGTCGCCGTCGTCTCTTGTTTATTTCCCCACAAAAAGGCGTACGAGCCAAAGCACAGGTCTTTCGATTGAATCGCGGTTGATTCGTATCCGTTCCGGTATCGATTCCCCTTCAAAGTACTCGTCGATTCGATTGGTGTCCCCCAACGTGTCTTCGCGACTTCCCACGGTCCATGTGGCCCATGTTCGGTAACGATATAAGGCTTGTCCACACCAGCGTTTCGATAGCGTTCCGCAAGCGTTGAAATGCCCGCATAAGAATTGACGCCAACGATATCGACATGCGGACAGAATTGGCCAAGTCGACGAAGCTTGTTTTCAGCTTCGCCTAACTCCGCAATCACGGTCATGGTTGGGTGATGCGTGTCGATCGCCTTGATCTCGCGTGCGATGTGCTCGACCGCATACCAGATCGCCGGATTTTTTCCGTCGCCTTCCATTTCATTGCCAATGGCCCAGATCAGAACCGCGGGGTGATCTTTGTATCGACGCACCGTTTGTAAACAGTCATTGAGCTGTTTCAAAACAGCAGCTTCGTCCTGATAGTCGAAACCGTGACGGGGATGTCCCAGCCACATGCCGACACAAACCGTCAAGCCTTGTTGATGAGCCTGATCAAGCAACTCACCCAGCCCATCCGTGCTCCAGGTGCGGATCGAGTTGCCGCCTAGCTCCGCGAGCAACTCGAGTTTTTCATTTCCGCCAACCCCGTGGATTGGATAGGGCTTGCCGTCTCGAACGAGTTGGAACCCATTGGATTCACGTAGCACATGGACCGGGATCGCTTGAGCGTTGACGTTCGAAACGCCAACCGCAAATAGAACGAAGACGTTTAAAAAAATGACAGTAAGCTTACGAGTGAATGTCATCGATTAGTTCAAAAGAAAAGGATTGCCGCCGTTTTCGCGGGTCGGATGACTCCGGCTCCCCGTTGCGAAGGAGCGTGGCAAGCAGAATCGTATTGGTGGCGAGAACGATGATGCGGGACCAACCTGTCCAAACCGGCTGCTCGTAAGCCAGCTGTTCTGCGGCAGGTACAAGCACGTCGCTCTCTAGCGGCACGTAAACTGGAGTACCGGCGACAAAGCATTTGACCGTCAACGCACCAGCGATTCCCGTCACCATCTGTCCATAGAAAGCATACTGCAAGCTCGTCCGGAAATCTCGTCCGGTCGACATTCCGTAGGCAAATCCGGCCGCTGCCCCGCTGGCTTCCACAGCCATCGCGGTGGCCGCGTATCCCAGCGCCGCACCACGCCCTGCGGTCGCCGCTTTACGCGCGTATGCCGCCGCCCCAGTGCCAAAGAAGCCTCCCATCATGCTTCCCAGCGTGTAGCCATTTGCTAAATCCCATCCGTTTGCGTGGGATACCGCTACGCCAGCGACGCCGCCCGCTAGGCTGACAAACGCCCCGGTGGGGGCGATCCCGCCAAAGCCTGCCCCGATCATCAGTTGCCAGTAACCCGCCGGCTCGCCAGACAACTCGCCTTGGATATAGGCGTCGGCAGCCCCTGCGATGATCCCGAGTGCGATCGGGACTCCCGCCATGCCGCCTGTCGCGATCGTCACAGTGACTGCAGCCAGTACCGTGACACCGGCCGCAACCGTGGTCGCTCGCACTCCGAAAAGGGTTTCGTTTTCCAATCCATCCAAACCGACCCCAACAAGCCACTGCCCGGTCGATTCGGCCCCAAGCATCGTGAACTGGTTCCCCGTCGCGACGATTGCCTGATTGGCGTAGTCGGAGATTGCTTTGATCGTTTGCGCGGTGTATTCGCCAAAACCTTCGAGGTAGGGTTGCACTTGACCGGCAACGATTTCGGCACCCGCCATGACAGGATCCAGAATCGGTCGCAACGGCGTCACCACGGCGTCAATCATCGCGTTCGTCATATCGACGATGTTGGACAAACCGCTGCTTTGATAAGCCTCCTGTAACACCGGCACCAACGCGCTGCCATAGGTAAACATGCCAAACGAATCGTTGTGCACAAGCACAAAACGGTCCGTCCCTGGAAGCCGCACGTGGTAGTTGTGATGCCGCCGAACACAGAAGTTGTAAACCGGCAAGTCAGTGGCTGACTCAGTTGCAACGTTACTGATCGTGAGACTGTCACCGCTGGCCGATATCAACTGGTCTCCCGGTTTCAGCTTGTCGGCCAAAACCCATTTGCCCGACCAAGTCGACTCAGTCGCATCGGGATCGATCACGAAGAATGGGTGACCGGCAGTCGTACGAATCGTCTCTGCTTCTGCGCTATTGTTGGCATCTAAACAGATCCGCACCAACACTTCCGTCGAGTTTTGATAAACCTCACTGACTTCGCCATCGACGAGCTCTGAATGCAGAACGGCGGCGGCTTCGCCCGATTCAATCGCTGCTGCAATTCCTTCCGTACGTGCGGCCCGCGACGCGACTCGGTCACCGACATCGACTTGCTCAATCGGCTTCGCGCTCCCGTCAGCCATCAGGACTTCGGTACCAGCCGGGAAACAGAATTGCTGTGCCGCATTGACGCCGGCTTGTGAGAAATTATCGACGATCGCACTTCCAGACCATGCGCTACCGATCGGAACGGAACCAGCCGCACTCGCTTGGATGCCACGGAAGTTCGCTGCGGCCATCGATCCTTGCGCAGCACTTGCTGAGGACTGAATCGCGACCGTCGAAACCCCGCCAAGAGATTCCGCTCCTCCGCCCGTCGGAACCGCAGGAGCGTTTCCAAAGGTCAACGGCGCACCGGTCGGCGAGTGATCCAAATCGCCAGGAACACCGGTTCCCGCATTTGATGTTTCCGCATAATCGACGAGCAAGTGATAGCGTCCAGTGCCAGACACACTCAAGTCGATATCGCCGTCAATGTAGTTGCCTTCATGCGTGACAACTTGATCGATCACCTCGTCGATATTATTCGCGACACCGCCGATCGTCTGAGTCCCCGTGGTCTGACCGATTAACTCCGTACGACGTTCGAACACGCCCGTTTGTGAATTCACAGACTCGGCTTCGGTAAAATCATCGGCACCAGTCAAATGAGTCTCGTAAACTCCGTTTGCAGACGCCCCCGTTTCAGTCAACTCGTAAACATCGCGCCCCGAGGTCGTGTTCGACATTGCACCGGTTAAACCGTTTTCTTCGGTCACCGAATGCGACGTCTTCGTCCCTGCGCCAACCAAGGTGTAGGAATCGCCGACTCCACGATCGATCACTTGTGTAAACGCGTAGCCTTCGGTCGCATCACTAACATACTCAAACACTCCGGTGACCGAATTCCCATCACTCGAACTTGTCTGGGTGATGTTTGACGATGCGTCATAATCGACCTGCGAACCGGAAACCACGCCATCTTGGGTTAACGTTTGAGAGACGGTCGTCGTCGCTTGACTTTGCATCGCACCGGTTACTGAATTGCCGTCGGAGTCGACCAGGGACGACGAATTCGTGGCATTGACGGTGACTTCGTCGAACAAACCGTCCGTTGACACCACCGATTGAGTGACAACGGCTTCACTGGACAACTCTTGATGGCTTTCAAACACACCGGTGATTTGGTTGCCTTCACTATCGCTCGACGAGTCGCTCACAAAGGTTTCGACGATTGCCAACTCGTTGTCGTCGCCATCGATCAAATCGCGTCGTGTGGTCGAGGTCACCTCGCCCGAACTCGAAATCAAATAGTCCCCTGTCACACGGTTCCCGACATCGGTCGACAGACTTTCGGATTCGGTGTGAACGGTTGCCGTGTATGTCTCCGTTCGTGTTCCCGTCTCGGCAACATCAGTAACGCCCGATGACTCGGTCGTTGTCCGGTACAGCCCAGTGATCGCATTGCGTTCTTCGGTGGTGGTCGACTCGTTTGTCTGTGTCACCGTCTTGCTGTCGGTTCCATCGCTATAGGTCACTTGCTTCGAATACTCATACACGGAATCCGAATCGCTTGCCGAAGTCATCTCCGTCGTGATCTGGTTTCCTTCGCTGCTTGTTTGAACCTGCGTCGAGTTCGATTCTTCAAGCGTAAAGGTGCGATCTCCGATCGTCCCTGTCTGATCCAGCGAGACAGAATCGGTTGCCGAAGTCGTCTCAGTTAAATCACCAGTGACCGAATTCCCGCTACGTTGACTTTCGACAGATCGGGATTGACTGGAAACCGAGGTGACATCGTGATCGGTATTGGTCTCATTGGTCGTGACAGAGGACGTGGAAGTCACCGTCGAGTTTGAGGTGTACAACCCGGTGATGTCGTTCCCGATCTGCCGAAACACTTCGTCAAACGCATCATCGCTGCTGTTATCGGATGCGAGAGTCTGATTCGACGATTCACCGGACGAGGTTGAAGTAGATGACCTTGTGATGTCTTCGCTGAATTCGCCGCTGACCGAATTGCCGCTGCGAACGGATTCCGTTTCAGTCGTTGACGACGACGAACTGCTCGTCGTCAGCGATTGATTGACAGAAGACTGCGAAAGCTGAATTGTTTGCAGCGAATTCGACTCCACCGAATACGTTTGAAAACGACTGTTGCCGGTTTCACTGGAAGTCACTGCCAGCGTTTCTGTTTGTCCGATCGTCGTCAGTCGGTTCGACTGGTTTACGATTTCACCAACCGATTCCGTCGACGCGTTGGTAGTCTGATCCGTGCTGTAGTCCCCCGTTACCTGATTGCCCGATGCTGTCGAATTCGTCGTCGATTGCGTGGTTTGCTGCAGCGATTCGGTCAGTGTTTGATTCGTTCTTGCCTCCGTCAGTACTGATATTGACTGCGAGGTCGCGTTCGACTGGTACACGCCAGTGATGGCGTTAAGTGATTCAGTCTCGGCCGATGAACTTGTCGCCGCAATTGTCGAGACAACGGTTTGGGTCTGGTTTACATCCGTCTGCTCTGATGTCGATCCCGAACTGCTGTCCGTCTCCGAAGTCATCGCCCCAGTGATTTCGTTACCCACCGAAGTCGCGGTGGACTCCGATTCTGTTGTCGCCTGAACGGTTGTCGTCAACGTTTGATTTCGAGTCGTAACCTGTTGAGTGCTTTCTGAAACTCCCGACATCGTTGCGGTGAACTGCCCGGTGACCGAATTGCCGCCCCGATGGCTGGTCGATTCCTCGACACTCGATCCACTTGAATCGTGTGACAACGTTTGATTCTGGCTTGTCTCACTCCACGAGTCGGTCGACACACTCGTCGAATCCGATTCATAGACGCCCGTCACTGAATTCGATATCGACGTCGAATCGACGATCACCGAAGAAGTGAACGTGGTATCAACAAGCACCAACGACTGGTTGTTTTCGGTCGAAGTCCCCGCGCTCGATGACTCGCTGTGACTGGACAGCGACTGTGTCCCCGCGATTTCATTCCCCGCCGATTCGCGTTCTGTCTCACTGGTCGAACTGGAGGTTTTCGAGGCGGACAGATCCAGATAGTCGAAGGTTTCGACAAACGTTGACGCGACGCTGGTCGTCGAAGTCGACTCGAACGCTCCGGTGACATAGTCGCCAGTAGTTACAACATTCGACGTTGTCGACTGGGTCGATTGATTGGTGCTATTGGGCCCGATCTGGTTCGATTCAGAAGAGGAGGACGTCGCGGATTGAGTTTCATTAAGCGTATAGGTACCCGAAATCAGATTCCCACTTTCGGTGGATGTTGTCTCCGACGTCCCCGTATACGCCGAATCGACCACCCGTGTTTGGTTGACATCGTTTGACTCGCCGGTCGAAACTGATTCCGTAGACGATTCACGGGAATAGTCACCAGTAATGTCGTTTCCACTTTGAGATGTAGTGGTGTGCGATGATGCCGTCGCGTTCGCAGTGATTGCCAGCGTTTGATTTCCGGACTGCTGCGAAGAAGTGGTTGCTGAATCGCTAGTGGATTCAGATGCATAGACTCCAGTGATATCGTTACCGCTTCGGACGCTTTGCCAGGTGCGCGTCGTGGCGGAGTTCTCTTCGACAGCTTCGGTTTCAATTTCACTGGATGCATCGACGACTTCAGTGGATTCCCCCGATTCGTTTGAGATTGATGCGCCGGTGATCGTGTTGCCAGATGCTTCACGCGTGTTGTTGGATTCGGTGCTCGAAGAATGGGTTGCTAGGAAGCCTTGATTCGAGAGCGACTCAACACGATCACTCGTCGATGTTGTGACGGACTCCGTAGAGAACTCTCCTCGGTACTGGTCATTCGTCGAAGTCGCCTCGGTGCGTGATGAACTGTTTGCGGTGATGTCGACGGACAAGGATTGATTGGCATCCGTTTGCGTTAAAACGCTGATCGTGTCAATCGCAAGGGTTGATGAACTGGTACCCGCGACGGAGTTGCCGGTGAGCGTCTCATGCGTCTGTTCCGTCGTGACCAAAGTCGACTCAACCGCCAGCGGTCCGTTGGTCGACAAGGTTCGCTTTGTCACCTGCTTCTGCGAAGCCGAATCGCTTGTAAAGTTACCGACAACATTGTTGCCGCTGGATGCGTTGGTGTAGCTACTGGACTGTTCCAGGGTGTACTCGACGGAAAGCGACTTGTTGACGTCGTCGCCCTCGAGTGTCGAACTCTGAGACCCCTCGATCGTCTCTTGATAGACGCCGGATAATGCATTCTCCGATCGCGTAGCCAGCGACGCGAAGATCGACGTTTCGCTGGCTTGAGAATTCAATGTTCCGTTGGTGATCGATTCACTTCGGACACGTTGCCCGCTGTTCTCGGTTGTGGACTGGGAAGTTCCCTCGACGGAATTGCCTGTAAACGATGCCCGGACGGTGACGATTTCGTCGATTCCGGCAACGACCAGCAAAGATTGATTCTCGAACGTCCGAGCGGTGCTGTTGCTTGTCGTTGAAGTCGAACTGCCACTCCGCTGTCCCGTCACGGCATTGCCACCAAGCAATTCCTGTGACGTCATGTTTTCTGTCGCTAGGATCGTCAGCGCCGACGTTTGATTCGTCGTCGTTTCATCGGTCTCGGCCGAAGTTTCGGTCTCTGTCACGCGATCAAAGCCGCCAACGATTTCATTGCCCGTTTCGACAATCGACTGGTCGGTTACGACTTCTGTCGAATTCAATGTTAGCTGGGTTTGGTTTTCGGACCGCGTCGTTCGTTGTGTTTCCACTTCGTTTTGCGAGTCAACCGAATAGAGGCCCGTGATCGCATTTGCGTGGCGAATCGTGATTCCGCTTGAACGGTCCACGATGCTGATCTGATTGATTTCGTCTTCGATCGTTGACGTGTCCGATTGCGACAGTGTTTCGGAGAACGTCGTTACCGATCGTGTGGTGCCAGTGACCGTATTGCCTGACACATCGGTGGTATTGACCGTCTCAATTTCGACAGACGACTCAACCGACATCGGCCCATTGGTTGTGGATTCCGTGCGGGCCGAATCGCTGTCGATCGTTTCACGACGCGTGTAGTCTCCCGTCCATTGGTTGCCCGACGTCTCGCCTGTGGTCTCCGCGGTGCTTTCGGAAGCGAGCTGATTTGTTCGAGATTGGTTCGTGACGTCTTGCGACTCATTGGTCTCGTGAATCGTCGTCCATGATTCCGCGTAGTCTCCCAACAACTGATTGCCTGAACGAGTTGTTTCCGTGCTAACACGGGCAACCGAACTTGACACGATCTCCAACGTCTGGGCCGTCTCAGTTTGCGCCGTCTCCAACGTTTGCGACAGGTTTTCGGTGCTACGATACGCCCCTGAAATTGAATTTCCGTCGCTCGTACTCGTCACGGTTGACTCCGCTTCCTCAGCCAACGTTTTGCTGCGGCTGCCGTTGGTCTGGTCCAAGGTCCGAGTGTATTCACTGGTTGCCGATCGCGACTCGCTGAACTCTCCGGTATTGGTGTTGCCAGTGCTCTGAACGATCGCCGTGGTCAGCGAGTCATTTGACTGATTGGTCGCCTGTGTCTGGTTAACGGTTTCTGAACTCGATCGGCTCGCCGTTTCGCTTCGCTGTGTCGATGTTGTTTCCCCGGTAATCCGATTGCTGTTCGACTGGTTGGTTGTGGTTGATTGATTGGTCGCGACCGATGACTGCGACAAGGTCTGATTGAGTGACAGTGTTGTCGTTTCACTTGTCGCCGTCGTTGCCGATTCCGAGGTAAATAGCCCTGTGATGCTGTTACCACTCTGACTCGAGACGATGATCGATTCAGACTCGGATTGTTGATCGCGAGTTTGCCCCTGGTTGGTGCTGACCGATTGACTGTTTGACTCGGCGGATTCGGTGGAGTTTGTCGACGAATCACCCGTGATCGTATTGCCGCTTGCAATGGTGCTGCTGACCCGATTGCTCGACTGAGTTGATTCAGAGATCGAGGCTTGGTGGGTTCGGTAAGATCGCGACTGCTGATCGATCGACTGCGTCGTCTCGGATTCATAAACGCCATCAATCTCGTTCGATGTCGATTCCGAAGTGGAGTTTGACTGAACCCGCGATACGGTTTGCGATTGGTCATCGGAGTAAATCTGCACGCCAGCTTGAACGACAACGCTCAGACCGTCGGCCAGTGTTTTGAACTCGCTCCCCACATCGGTCGGCCAAACGGTGTCCTGGGTCACTTCACTCGCCTGGACTCCCGCCATCGCGACGTCCAAACTACGTCGGTCGGACTGCGTTGTTGTGATGCCGGACCGATCACCAACAATCTGATTTCCCACCACGCTGGTTTCCGCTTGCGTTTGCCCAATTGACACGGCAAACGCGATCGCCGAAAGGCTTGTGGTGGTCGATTGCGAAGTGGACTCACTCGACGAAATCGACTGCGATTCAATCACGCCGCTAAACTGGTTTGCCGATTGTGACGTGACCTGACGAGTTGTCGTGATTCCCAACTGCTGAACCGTTTTCCCCAGGATCGATTCGCGAGACGATGAATTGACTTCTGCGGTTTGAGCCGTCCGTGAAGTCGACTCGCCTGTAAAACGGTTGCCTTCCGATTCAGACACTGCTGTCGACCGTGTCTGAATGTTGCTTTCCGACACACGATCTTGATTGGTCTCGATTGCCGTCGACTCGGATTGCGATACTTCGTCGACCACTGATTGCGTTGTTCCAAGCAACGTGTTCGAAACCGACTGCGATGCCCGCTCCGATTGAGTCACCGATCGGCTTTCGCTCCGCTTGGTCTGATTGGTCACCACCGTGTCGCTTTCGATCGTGGTAGAACCTTCTTCTTGCTTTTCGACTCGCCCGGAGATGGAATCACCGGTACCGGAATAAACGGATTCCATCAAACGACTTTCGGTCTGGTTGGTCGTTTCCACCGTCCCGTTCGCACCGGTGTTTGTCGCAAGTTGTGTCGATGAGGTCGTACCAAAGCTATAACCGCTGAACTCGTATTGGCCCTGCTTCAGGTTGCCCGACTTTTCAGATTCCGAATTGGATTCGGATTCCGCAACCGTTTCCGACTCGGTCGTTTGATTGCGAGTCACTGTGGTCGATTGTCCGACGGAATTTGCCTGCTGTGTCAAACGGAACTCGCCAGACTTTTTATCACCAACCGTTCGCTTCTCGCCCGTCGTCGTGCTGGTCGAGTCAGTTTCAATCCGGCTGGGGCCGTTGCTGCTCGTCACAAAAGACTGTGCTTCGTGCGTAAACGTTTCGTCATACTGGTAGGAACCGTCGTACAGATTACCGGACTGCTCGACCCGAGACTCCACCAAATCACTCATCGTCGATTCGGACCGATAGTCCACATCAACGCTGTTGGTCAAAACAGTTTCATTGATCGACTCGGTTTCGCTGGCGAGCACGAAATTGAACACACCTGTCTCGTCATTACCTCCACCAGAGAGCGTCGATTCGGCATGGTGACCGAGCGTCGAGACCTTACTTTCACCCTGATTTTCTTGCCGGACGACTTGGTCGCTTTGGGTCTCAACCTGTTGCAAGAGCGTGAAGTTTCCTGATTGCAGATTGCCTGCCTTCTGTGTTGTCGTGGTACTGGTCGTGCCACCGGTCGTCACGGTCGACTGGGGACCGTTGTTTTGCCGACGTTCAACAATTTGAGTGGACACGGTGCTTGTGATTGCGAGCGAGTAGTCGCCTGAATCAGAAACCGTGCCGAACGAGTGGAACACCGAAGTCGCATCACTTGCGTCCGTGAAGTCGAAGCTTTGCCGTCCGCCCGTGTGATTGGTTTGCGACTCGGTTTCGACCAGGAAATCTCGTGTCGCCATTGCCTGGGTACCGAACTCACGCAGCGTTTCGTCGACCGATTGGTTCCCCGACATGACGAAGCTGCCGATGTACGAACTTCCTCCGCCGCCGATCAACGCGTCGACTTGCGAAATTAAGTCACCGTCGACAAGACGCTCGCCGCTGGTGACATACTCCGTGTCTTTATGAGTCCGCAGCGTCCAATCGAACACGCCGCCGTCCCACGTTTTTTCGTCGACAAACTGGCCGACAAAATTGGTCGTGGTGGTTGCATTTTGAGCGTATGAGTTCGAGCTTGATGTGCCGCTCGCTTCGACCTCGCCATCGAACGCGGTTTCGTAAGTCGCGACGGAGAAGGATCCCGGTGCGAAGTTCACCCCGTCAAGCGTTCCCCGTGAGATTACTTTGCGGACGTTGACGCCGGAACCGTCGCCACGCTGACTGGCATTCGGTTCGCCCTGTCCGTCACTGCCAGCGGTTTCATAAACGAAATTGTACGAGAACGCGGCGGTGCCTAGCGAAAGGACTTCATACGTCCCCGCCGCACGATCAATGGAAACAACGGTTCGCAATCCGAGCGAAGTCGGCGAATCCGATCCGCCGCCACCGCCACCTTGACCTGATTGTCCGGAGGAGTCTTGATCGGATTCTGTCAACGGCGTCGCGAAGCTTTGCACGCTCGGCATCACCGGGTTTCCGTCGCTATCGGTCTCGGACAGTTTCTCGAGGTTCTCTTCGGACTTGACGTTGATGATGTTCGCTAAAGTCGTCGCGAGACCACCATTGTCATGGACCGTGTCGGTGATCTGAACCGTTATCGCATAGGGACCTTCGCGATCATAGGAATGCTCGGCAACGACTTCGTATCTGGCACCGCCAATCGAACGAATTTCTCCATTAATGACTGTCCCGTCGCCAAAGTCTACGCGAGCGATGAACTGGCTGGCCGTTGCTTTGGGATCGCCTGCAACAAAGGTCGCAACCGCCGCACCGCCATCGCGTGCATAGGTGGAGTTTTCGCCCAGCCGTCGGCCTTCGAGTGCATAGATGACTTCACCATTCGCATAAACCGGCGGCGTCGCACGAACGACTTTATCGCCAGTCGAGAATGCGACTTGGCCGGAGTTGTTGACGATGTCGAACCCATGAATTTCGTTGACAGGACCAATCCCTGGCAACAACTCGCCGAGATCAACAACCTTGCCGTGGCCATGGAAAAATGGAATGGGAACCGTCCCGCCGGATTGATCTGTCGGGAACGCAAACCGAGCCGAATGCAATCCTTGCTTGCCCTCGCTGTCGGCCGCCATGAAAGCCACTGTGAAATAAGGTGCACCACCGGGTGGCTCACTCGTCGTGGTGGGAGTTTGTGAGAGTCCCGATGAGTTTTCGCCACTTTGGTCACCACCGGAACCGCCAGAATCTTCGCTCACTGCAAGCGAGCCGTTGATTCCGATCGGGCCTTCCAGCAGGCTAGCGATGCTTCCGACATCGCTACCGTCGATATCAATTTCGTTGGAATCCAAAACCCCGTCACCCGATTCGCCGACGACTTTCACCCATAGACCGCTTTCGGCATCGATCGCATAAATGCCGCGTCCGAGCGGTCCGTTGGCAAGTACTGCGATCACACCGGTGTCGCTGATCGAAACGTCGTTTCCGATCGCTTCAAACCCAAACCGTTTGACTTCACCCTCGATCGAAACCGCTTTGACTTCACCGTTTTCGACATAGGCGGCCCAGCCGTTGTCTGACAAATGGATGTTGTCGATCGGTTGCGAGATCGGCACGTTGACGTAGGGCTTCGCACGCTCGCGGCTGTACGTGACCAAGTTCAATCCGGGATCAACTTCCGAATCGTTGGTTTCGGCCAGGAAGACCGTTTCACCACGGTTGTTGACGGAACTCGTTTCGGGGCGAATCGAAACGAAAGGCGTCACGTAGATTTGGTCCGTATAAATCGGCGCAAGCGAGGTCACGATCGCGACGGACTGAAGCACGTTGATGTCAACCGCATCGGGATGCTGAAACGCGTTCCAAACCGGATTGACAGGCGTGAAATAGGCGCTCGCCCAACTTGGGTTGATGGTCCAAACTCGCGGCACCATCGTGGTCTGAATCGTCGTCGCAGCTCCGATGATCGGCGGCAAGACCGCCAACATTTCCAGGAACACGAAATCTGTCATGGTTGGGTCGCCCCAGCGCAGACCACTGTTCGCAAGTCCCATGTCACCGACACCAACTTGCCGGGGCAGCGTCGGACGAACACCAGTACTACTTTCCCCCGGAGACCCGCTGAGGATGCGGTCGGCATTCCAAAGCTCGGAATAAGTCAGCGCCAAATCAGTGAACTCCATCAACGGCGCACCAAGGGCCACAATCCCCAACATGCCGCGAGCATTCATTTGCCGCTGTGCGTAAACCGAGTTTTGATCGTTGATCTGGACGGTATCGCTAAACCGCATCATCGGTGTTTCGTCAAACTCGCCACGGGGAGGCGTCGAGATTGACGAATCCCCAAACGTCAACGAATCAGGGATCAATGTCGCGATACCACTTTCACGCGTCCATACATACAGGTTGTCTTTGTCAGCTTGCGTTGCCGAGAAGCTGACCGCCCCGTGATTGTTGATGGAAACGCCTTCGCCGATCCGATCGTAATCTTTGCCAACCAAATCGAAGCTGTAACTTGATGGACCGCTGCGAACAATGATTTCAACGACGCCTTCACTGCTGGCCTCCAGCGAACTGGATTCCGCCCCGCTTGACACCGCATTCGCACTTGCTAGCGGCGCAGTACTCGGCGAATCGGATACGGAGTACGTAAACGTATCGACGACATCGATGCCTTCGGCTTTGAACTGGGCTAGCGCCGCACTGACGGTTGGGTCGTAGCTGAAGCTTCCGTCTGCGTTCACGATGACGCGTGCGCCGTACTGACTAAAACCGTCAAAGCTAGCCAAAAGTGTTGACTGGCCATCGACCTGATCCGGATCACTGTCGTTGATCAGCAAGCCGTTTGCGGCATCGACGGTGATCTTTTGCGACGCGACCGCCCAGTAGCCACGTTCGATTCCGTCCGTACCAGAAACCGGCGCATCGTCCACACCGACGACCTCGATTTCGACCAAGCCAATTGATTCTGCCCCCCGGTCATCCAGAACGACGTAAGTAAACGAATCGACGACTGTTTCACCTGCTGCCAACGCATCGAAAACTCCCACGGGGTCATAATCGAACGTGCCGTCCGGACGCAGTGTCACGGTTGCCCCCAGCGACGACAACGCGTCGGTTTGGCTGGGGTCAATGATCAGTGGCAACGGCGAATCAAAGTCCGAATCGTTGGCAAGCAAACCCGTTCCTGGATCAACCGTCAACACTCCATCGGCGGCGACGCCGAAGTACTGATCGTCGACCACACTCGGCGCGTCGTTTTGCCCATGAATCAACAATGTCATCGTTTGAAACGGCGAGTCATCGATTCCATCACTGACCGCAAACTGGAATGAGTCGGAACTCACGTCACCAACCTTCAGTGACTCGATTGCCGCAACACCGTTGCTGTCGTACACGAAGGTGCCATCGGCAAAGATCTGGACCGTGGCACCAAGGCTGCTTTGCACCGATGTTGCCACCGTTTGCAACGCTTGGTCACCGGGCAACGCATCAGGGTCGGTAGCGCCGTCCAACAGGTTAGCCACATCGGTGGAGAAGGCTTCGCCATCTTCGGTGATCTCCGCCAAGTGATCGATCGCGACCGGTGCCAAGTTCTGTGAACTGGTCACGACGATTTCCGCGATGGCAGTGCTCGTTAAACCAGACGGATCCCGCAGCGTGTACGTCACTCGGTCGATCAAGGTTTCCCCGGCAGCCAACGATGCGAATGCTGGCACGGATGTCGGGTCGTAAACATAATTCCCATCGACCAGCGTCACCGAAGCTCCGCGTGAACTGACGCCATTGATCGCTGAGATAGACAAAAGATCGTTTACATCTGGATCGACGTCGTTGGCCAACAGATCGGACGGGTTAATGACCAGTGTTCGTGTTGCTCGTACGCCTAGCGACGCAAGTTCGTTGGGTTGAATGTCATCGAACGCGATCGGCGATTGGTTTTCCCCCGTCACACGAATGAAGACCGTCGACTTCACGAGTTCTGATGCCGCGTTACGAGCCGTGTACTCGAATGAGTCGACCGCGATTTCGCCCTCGGCGAGCCCTACGAAAGCCTGACCAGGGACCAATACAAAACTGCCGTCTGATTCGACCGCAACGTCCGCCCCCCAACGTGTCCTAAGTGGTGCTTGCGTGACCGTGTTGATTCCAGCCGCGTCATTGCCAAGCAATCCGTTGGCTTCATCAACCGCCAGAACCTGTGACGCATCGATCGAATAGAAATCGGCAGCAGACCTGCCCGAATCATCCCCCGGCGCAACACTTCCTGGTGTTTGCGCGAAAATCGTTACCGAAGCAACGGAGTCGCCATCAGCCAGATCACTCATCTGCATCGACACCAGCAAACGATCAGGCGAAGCAGAGGAGGTGAAACTAAAGCTGAGTTCTTCCCCAGGGCCTAGGCCATTCCCATTGTCTGCGATCATCCGTGCGAGAAGATTGTCTGGTTCCACCTCGAAATGCCATCCTGGAGGAACCGCCCAATCGATCAAGTCCGCGTTCGCCGGAATCGGAATAGGGACTTCATCAAGCCGCCGAGAAATCTGCTCCGCACCGGTTGCCGTGTAGCGATAGCGATATTGACCGGCTACGGAGACGACCTCGCTAACCAACGTCGCGCTGGCGAATTGATTCCGCTCCCACGGCACCATCACTGTTTCACTGCTGCGTCCCGCATCGTCCACCGCCCGGAAGTACAGCTTGTGTGTACCGTCCAAGAACGGCGCACCGTGGATCACTTCCCAATCCGTCGCATCCAACACAAACGATCCGCCGTTGATCTGATCGGTTAAATCAACAACTTGTGAAGCAAACGTCGGGTCGGTGCTGACTTGGGCAACAGCGATTGGGCTTTCCGATCGAAGCTGCCCCGCGATGGTCGGAGCGATCAATGGACCTTTGTCGGCGACATCGAATGTGAACGCGGGAGGCAATAGCTGTCCCAGTGTGACGATCAATGTTTGAGTGATCTGATTGCCAGCCAAGTCTTCGGCAATCATCTCAAAGGGGTTCTCGCCGGGCTGAAGTTGCACCGAAATCTCGAACGTCCCGGAAGCATCGACGATCAAATCATTCTGCCCGTTGATGGTGACGTTCGAGCCGGGATCGGCATGTCCCACCAGAACCACGTCTTGATCGAGCGTGTGCGTCGGACGAACGCTGCTTTGAAAATCCTCCCGCAGTTGCAAGCCGATTTCTGACGGTCCCTCCAAGTCGATCGTCAGTTCCAACGGTTCACTTGTCTCCGCGATGTTGCCAGCCAAGTCTTCGATCGTGCCGGTGACTTGGTACGTGCCACTCGACATTTCAGGCAACGCATACTGGGCGACACCGGTTGAATAGGTCGATCCGATTTCGACGCCGTCGACGAAGAACGTGACGAGCGAACCGCGTTCGGCAAATTGGCGGACGACAGGCTGTGGTTCATTAGTGATGTTGTCGCGAGCGTCACGACCATGATCGCTGGACGTCAACAAATCCACTGGCGTCGGAACCGGTGGTGCGGTTCGATCGAGCGAAAATTTTAACGTTGCGTCGGATTCATTGCCGAGCGAATCGGTCGCGTGCAGCAATAGCTCATAACGTCCATCCGGTAACGCTTGCCCTACCATCGATTCCAGAGCACCGACGTCGAGCGACAACAAGTCCTGATTCAGCGATGGTGTCAGGTCGATCGCCGGAAATTGATTGAGCGATCCCGTTACGACGACAATCGACGAAGCATCGGTCAGCGTCCCGATGATCGCGGGGTCGTTTGTACGCCCGTCGCTGTCGCTGGCCCCGGTGTCATTGACCAAGTTCATTTCGATTGCCGGTCCGTCTTCGTCAACCAAAATGACCTCAAGGTTGACGGTTGCCGCGTTGCCTGCCACATCGGTCGCGTCGACTGACAGCGAGTTCGCACCAACGGCAAGCTCGACGTTTTCAATGGCAAACATGCCAAACTCGTTTGCGTCGGCAAAGTGCGGCGTCCCGGTGATTTCCAATCGCGTCCCAGGCTCAGCCGATCCAACCAAATCAACCACTTGCGTCGATGTAAACAGTGGACCGCCTAGATCGTCTCGCCGGAAACGAGCTGCGAGTGAGACGGTCGGTTTTGTGAATCGATCGTCTACGGTGACAAACTGTGGTGCGGTGTAAAAGCTAGCGTTGCCAGCCAGATCGACGGCTTGTGCGACAAACCGATGCCGCCCAGTCTCACTGGACGCCTGCAGGGTCACTTCGCCAATCGCGTTTGCACGATAGACGTCGATCCCATCGGCAAATAAAAGCACTTCTGCGTCACTATCCGCTACGGTCGTCGTAAATACCAACGCGGTTTGACTGGTGACTCCATCACCTTGGACGCCGGTGTCTGCACTGCTGTCCAACCGAAGCGTGGCTGGCGTCGAGGGTCGAGCGGTATCAAGCTGGAACACCAAGGATTCGATTGCCGAAGCATGCCCCCATTGATCCACCGCACGTACACGCACAGTGACTTCGCCGTCAAGAAGCGATGCATCCAGCGCCGTTTCGAGGACCGAACGCGACAAATAGAAGCGGTTGTCTTCTAACGTACCCAGTGCGTTGACGAAGGGGCCTTGCTGGACGCTGATTTGGAACGTCGTGATTCGGCTCGCGTCATCCACACGTCCTTCAATGTCAGGGACGCGGGTCAACAAGTCATCCGCGAACGCCCCCGTGTCCTGCGCAAGGCTTAACGCAATCTGGGGTGCTGACAAGTCGGGTGCGTCAAATCGAATCGAGCGGGTCTGTTCGATCGAATTCCCAGCCAGATCTTCGGCAACGACACGGAAACGATTGATGCCGTTGGCAAAACGAACCGAATCGAAGCGATAGGAACCGTCGGTTGCGGCGATCGTGGTTGCGATCGCCGTTTGAGAATCCAACCCGCGATAAAGATAGACCGTCGCGTTCGGATCGGTATTGCCACGCACCGCACCGACGTCAACGCCAGCTCCCGGCAACTGAATTTCAGCATCCAGTTGACTCGGCACAGTCGTGTCGAGCGACACGTCAAGTGTCGCACTGGATGAACCAACATTCCCAGCCAAATCGGCGAGCGACGCGGTCAATTGGTGCGTGCCTTCGGAAAGTCCCGTCACAGTGACACTGTTCTCGCCGATTGGCAGATCAAACGTCTCCCAAGCCGCGCCGTCAACGAACACGGTCAGCAGGCCGGGTTCGGCAAGCATCACGTTGATGCCAAGATTTGTCAGCCGGGTGATTCCGTCACTGTCGTCCCGCCCAAGGTCACTTTGTGGGTCCAACCTCAACACATCATTCGCGATCGGTGCGGTCCGATCCAGCTTCAACGTGACGCTCTGCCGGGCCGAAGCATTTTCGTATTCGTCGACGGCGACCAGTGAGATAGTCACATCTCCATCCGGAACTGATTGGCCGAGAGCCGCTTCGATTTGCGCCGTCGAGATCGAGAACGTTGCACCACTGATCGACGAGACCAAATCAACCGGATCAAATCGCTGAGTCGTCTGGGTTGCCCGCGATGTTGATGTCACAGTCATCCACAGATGGCTGATCGCCGACGCGTCATCAACCGCCCCCGCAAACGCCATTGACGAAGTGACTTTATCATTGAAATAGCGGCCGAGATCTTCGGTCAGCGTCAGTGCCAACCGAGGTGCGTCCGATTCCAACCGTGGCCGGAATAGGGTCAACGATTGAGCGTGTGTGTTGCCGATCGCATCGCTGACCGTCAAGTCAATTTGATTGGTACCGAAGCCGAGCGGCAGGGAACCGAGTTCGAATGCGCCGTTCACATCGGCGACCGTTTCGAGCATCCCATCCACGGCACGCACGATCGCGCCAGGTTCGGTGATTCCCACAACGTCGACTTGTGCCAAGTCCGTCGTCCGATCGCCGACGGTCCCGGTATCGCTGGCCGGGGCCAATTGCAACTGTGCGAACGACGGTGCTGTGCGATCGATCGTCACCGAAAGCTCACCGCTGCTGCCGCTGCGATTCCCGGTAGGATCTTCGGCGGTTGCAGAGAATTTGTAGGTTCCGTCTGCCAACGATCCCAAGTCGACTTGGAAATCGACGGCATTCGATGCGATGCCGAGACCAACTTCCGAACCACCGTCTTGATACAAACGCAAGATGCTGTCGGAGTCGCCTTCGCTGCGAATGGTCAACAATGAATCGCCCACAACGGGCGATGTGACTTCGTTGCCGTCGCTGTCGATCAACACCGGTGTGATCGGGGTTGCGGGTGCGGTCACGTCAATGGCAAAGTCGACCACAAACGGCTCCGATTCATTGCCCCAGCGATCCGACGCGACGAACACCAATTCGTGATCGGCTTCGTCGAGCGACCGTGACGCCATCGCATACAAATCCGCCAACGGCATCTGCAAGGCTTGTTCGCCGGACAGATGCGAAACCAACTCGACCGCAGGCGATCCGTCGATCGTTGCCTTCAAGGAAGCGATTTCGCTGACGTCGTTAACAACCAATGACAAGTTCGAATCGCGTTGATACGCATTGACCAAAGGCAGACGTTGGTCAGGCAGTGTCACTGCCGCAATCACCTGCGGTGCCTGATGGTCGGTCGTCGATGGGTATTGATTTCGCCACTTGATGAAATCGTACCGGTCGATCCTGCCATCGCCGCTCAAATCGCGATAGCGAACATAGCGATCAGAACTGGACGTGCTGTTGAAGCTTTGGTTGATGTCGTCCCAGTCGTCTTGATCGACTTCGTTGTTGCCATTGACGTCGCCAAGCAGTTGGTGGAACGGCAGCGGCAGGAACTCGCTCGCGACTTCCGGGCCGTTCGCCATCGTTTGCAAACGGTTCGCGTCTGAGGCGATTCCGACACGTCGCATCATCAAGTAATACTGGGAATCGTCAGTAAGCAGCCCTTCGACGTCGATCGTTAACGTTGCAGTGTCAGCGTCATAGTCGAACCGCTTGGGGGCGATCAACGTGTCATTGCCATCGGTGTCACGAATCATGATGTCAGACATCGGATCGGCAATCCACGCGTCCTGATTAAACGTGACGGACAAGGTGTGGATGTACGATCGTTGAGTTTCGCCGCGATTGATCTCGTAGGCGACAATCGACATCGGGTCGACGATGGTGCGACCAACTTCGACAGTCATTGCCGATTCTGTAACAGCTTCGCTGGCTGCGGAATCGGACGCGACAACCGTCACATTCAATTGCGTCTCGCCGCTCCAACCGGACGAAGGCAGCAACGTCAAACCCGTGAGGTCGTTTTCAGTCAGCTCATAGACGCCGGCAGAGATCCGCCGTCCATGATTCAGAATCGCGCCCGTCGGCAACGCATCGACGCGTACATAAAACGTTTCACTTCCGTCGGTATCCGCAGACCGTGCGTCGATCGTCAAAGCAAGCGGGGTGTCTTGACTGCCGCTTGCCTTTTGGAGTTCGAGCACTGGTACATCGGTGACTGCCTGCACGTCGACACTGACGAAGGCCTCATTGCTGACGAAGCCTGCCGCATCACGGATGGTATAGGTAAACGAATCGCTGCCCGAATAATCGGCCTGGGGTGCGTAGGTGACCAAGCCGGTTTCGCGGCTGAGGTAAACTTCGCCGTGTGATGGGGGCACGACAATTTGCAGCGAAGCAAGATCGAACGCCGCGGTCGCTGTTTGGTCGTTCGCCAACAGATCGAAGTTCACCGGCACGTCTTCGGAGGTGACGATGATGTCAGCTTCCGCTACCGGTATCTTGGCCCCACCTTGAACCAATCCGACCTCGTCAATCGACACAGTGCTGTCGGTGTCGCCGAAGCCCAGCAGGTCCATCGACAGGACGGCAAGTGTCCCCGCTGGAATCGACGAAACATCAATTTGCACCAGATAGCGACCGAAACCATCAACCGCAACGACTCCACCAAGGTCCGAGGAAGGATCGGCACCGTTCGCGTCACCGACCACAACACCGGGGGCGGCGAGGTAGGTGCCATCGGAGCGGATGTTTAAGAGCGAGTCGCTATCCGCTGCGGCGACCACACCGGCAAGAGGCAAGAGTGTTGTCGCGTCAAGTAAAGCGATTTCAAACGCATCGGGCGCATGCTTGACGGTCGAGTTCAGCGTCAGTCCAGAAACGATCAATCGCAGCTCGGATGAATCGTCCGGAACATAGAACGCTTGACGAAGCGAACTGCGTCGTGTGCCGTTCTCAAATAGCTGCGCCGCGGCGGTGTCAAACGTCACCGTTCCGATCGTTGACCAACTTTCACCAGCTTGATCGAAGTTGCCGTTGCGAAGCCCAAAGGTCGCTCCGGCCGTTGGTGCGAGCGGCATCGCCACCGTTTGTGGCGGTTGTACGATCACGGTATCAGCGGCCGGTAATTGCAAACGGTCGTTGTTGCCGACTGACGGGTCGACCGGTGTTTCCGGAATTGGCGGCTGACCGGTTCCGGGATCGGGGATCACGATCGCACGCGCCGCGTCAGTCGTAAAGGCTTGGTTCAAGGCGAACGTCGGCGAACTGGAAGTCAGTCCATAGTTTGCCGCAAGTAACTGCGAATCGCTGACCGTGATTGCTCCGTCGGCGTTGAAGTCAGCTTTGGCATTGAAACCCAACTGGCCAACGAAGGTTCCCATCGCTTGAGCAAGCAACTGGCTGTCGATCCCGTCAACTTTGCCGTCGTTATTGATGTCACCCACCAAGTCAAGCTGCAATCGATACTGACCGGCATCGGTTGCGGAGGCCCCGCGAATTTCCAGTGCAGACAGGTCGGCATGATCAATCGCAAACAACGCAACCGTTCGATCCCCGTCAACGCTGCGGGCGATCGGCTGCATCCCGGAAATCGTCGGTGTCGCGGCGACGAAGCGGCTTCGGTAGCGTTCGATGATCGCACGGACATAGACAATACCGTCGCGCGTGCTTCGGATCTGATTGTCTTCGATCGAAAAAGCAAACCGATCTGAGTGGCCTTCTTCAATTTCGCCGATGACAGGCGACAATGAAAACTGGTCCGATGCCCCCAAGTTTTCTGTCAACGTCGTGTCACTCGGATAAGACCGATGGTCACCCGTGGAACTGACGGCAATCGCAAGGCTGATGAATCGTCGGCTCGATAACCATACCGATGCAGCACTTCGATCAACGTCGCTTCGTCGGCATTGCTTGCTGGTTGACTCGCTAGCACTTCCGAAAGTGCCCCCTCATCGTTCCAGCGATAATTCAAATCGATCGATTCGGTAAGCAGCCCCGCAAACTGACTTGCCAAGGAAGACGGCCCGCTAAGCATGACACCCGAAGGCAACCGGATCGCTGTGAGATTTCCCTGTGGATCGAATTGGGTGGAAATGAAAACACCATCCGAAAGCTGCACGCCGCTATCGCTAAGATGCCAAGTGGTGCCGTCCGGCCAAACCGTCCGAACGATGACTCCATTTGCGTCAGCGACATCAACTTTTCCATCCGGATGTGTCAAACGCCAACTGTCGGCCCCCAGCAACGTGTTGGCTGGATGATAGGGCTGACCGCTCGATTGGTCATAAAACCGGTTGCCGCCTCGGACTAACAGCCGATCGAGTGACTGAAGCTCGTATTCCACACCCGTGTCAGCAATCCAAAGCGGCTTGTAAAACACGAGCGACGAATTCGATGCGAACGGCTGACTCGGTTCGGGAGCAAACGTAAACCCGGCGCGAGTGCCATCGGGCAAACTGATGTAGATGCGATCGCCCGCCGACAACGCCGAGTAAATGCCGAGTGATTCGAGATCGCTGGCGCTGCCGGTCGACATTAGGTCTGGCTTGCCGAGCGAGCGAAAGGTTGGCCGCCATGATTGAGACAGCGAATCGTATTGACGCGAGACTTCGAACACTTTGCCATCGACTTCGATCGCGGCATCCAAGTCCGTCCTCGTAAAGGCATCGATCTTTTCGGCCGTGTCGATTTCGACAAAAACATTTGTTGCCGATTCACGGCCTTGGATGTCTTGGGCGTCGAGGGTGATTCGATAGAAGCCGTTGGCAAACTCGCGTGGGTCGATCTGTGCGATCACTTCATCGAGCACCGTTGTGTCGCCACTGGCGATTGTTGTCGTTCGGCCGGTGGCTAAAGACTGAACAGTCAGCGTCCAGCGTTCCAGTTGTGCATCGTCAATTGTCCCGGCCAAGTCCGCTTGGTTCGACAGCTTGCTCAGCGAAGGCAAATTCAGCGAAACGACGGGTGGCTGGTCATCAGCTAGGTCGCGGACACGAATAAGCTCGCTTGTGGTGCCAGTGAATCCGTCTTCATCGGTCGCGGTGGCAACCAAAGTCGACTTGCCAGGACCGCCTGCCGTGATGGTTGCTTTGCCGGACGCGTCGAGCGTGACCGGGTTGCCTCGATAGGTCAACGAAAGTGTGTCGATCGGCGAAACTCCATCGGCGATCACTTGAACTTGAATCACCTGTCCCGGACGTGCGGGGAAGCTTGGCGTGGTGACGATCACGACGTTGGGGACGCGAGCCGACGCGACGCATTCGATGACCAATGTTGACTGTGATTCGAGCAACCCGTCGCTGACCCGCACGTCAACATAATACGATCCGACTTGTCCCGGATTCGGCACCCACTCGATCTGCCCGCTCGACGCGTTCAACGTCGCGCCTTCGGGTAGTCCGTAGGCCGAATAGGTCAGTTGGTCATCGGCGTCTGAATCGGATGCAACGATGGTCGTTGTCAACGATTCGCCGACGAGGACCTGATGCCGCCGGGCTTCAATCGTTGGCGGGCGATTCGTGTTGCTGACAAGGATCGGAACGGAGATCGTATCACTCGCGGATTGCTCGTCGGTCAACGTGAACCGCACGTTGTAGGTGCCCGCTTGATCGTACCCCGGCACCCAACGGAAACGTCGCGTGCTTGAATCAAACGTCGCGCCGGAGGGCAGATTTTCCGCGACCAAGTTCAGTGGGCCACCGTCGAAGTCATCACCACGGACACGGAACAGCAATTCGCTGCCTTCCCGACCGTATTGCATCGCGGGATACGCCAGTTTCGGCGCACGATTGACATCGTCGACGATGATTTCCACGTTCCGCTGGTCGCTTGCGGAACCGTCCGTTGCCTTGATTGGGATGGTGTAGATGCCGGCTTGATCAAACGACGGTGTCCAGCGTAGCCAGCCTGTGATCGGATCGAACATCGCACCGTCTGGCAAGTTTGACGCAGCGAAATGGACCGAATCGCTGTCTGGATCGGTCGCGGAGAGCTGACGAGCAAACGCTTCACCTTCGCCGATCGTGATCGTTGGTATCGCGTTCAGCATTGGACTTTGATTGGTCGCACGTACGTCCAGCGAAAACGTCTGCGAAGCTGTCAGACGACTGGCCATGACGCCATTGCCCGAATCGGTCGCTGACACGGTGACGTCGTAGTGCCCCAAGTCGGCGGTTGTGGGATCCCAATTCAAGAACGCTTCGCCGTACCGGGCTCCGGCAACGATTCTGGCTTGCGGCGGTAAACCGGAGATCGAAAACTCCAGTGGTTCTTGATCGATGTCTGAAACCTGGATCGGCAAGCGCAGCCGTTCGCCCGCAACAGCAACCAGGGCTGGAACCGTTTCAATCACGGGCGGATCGTTTTCCGATTCGATCGTTACGACAAAGTCATACTGTGACTGCGCGACCTGACCGCGATAACCGCCTCCGCCATCGTCCTGGGCTAGAATCGAAAACGTGTAGTTCCCACGGTCTCCGGTTCCAGGTGCGAGCTGAATCACGCCGGTGCCATTGCCATGGTCCGTGAACGTCGCGAACTTCGGCAGCGGCAGCCCTGTCAAACCGTTGGCAACTTGCAATTCGATTGTGTCACCATCTAAATCGACCACTTCGATCGGCAAGTCGACTCTGCTGCCACGTGACAACGCCAGCGAAGCAACGGGAGTAATCAGCGGCTTGTGGTTGACGTCGCGAACGGTAATCGGAATTTCGGTCTTGATCGTGATTGGGTTGCCCGTTCCATCGCCGTCATCCGTCGCAAAGACTTCAACGGCGTATTCACCGGCCTGATCAAAGTCGGGCGTCCACGTCAGTGTGGCCGTGGCACTGTCATAGGTCGCGCCATCCGGTAACCCGATCGCGTCATACGTGATGTACGAACCGGCGTTTGGCGAACGAACTTCCGGATGGTCAGGGTCGAACGCGAACGTGGTGATCGATAACGTTTGGCCTTCATCGATCACCCAACCTTGCATCGGATCGAACAGCGGTGCGCCGTTGGCGTTGATCACATCGACGGTGATGTTGGCCGTAGTCGACTGGCCGCCGCCCGTCACCGTGATCGGAATCGTCACGACTGCTGGGCTGTCAAAGCCGACTTGCCAACGTAACACGCCTTCACGAGCATCCAGCGTTGCCCCACTCGGCAGTTGATCGCTCGTAAACGTCAACGCGTCGCCATCAGGGTCTGCCGCTTGGATACGGTAGGTCCACAGGTCACCCTGACGCACGGTCGCGTTAGAAACCGGTTCGATCACCGGCGGACGATCGGCAGCAGCGACCAAGAGGTCAAACGAATGACTGGTGACGTGAACACCGTCGCTGGCCCAAAGTGTGACGCCGTGATACGTTCCCGCGGAAGCCGCACCGGGCGACCACCACAGCGTTTTGGTTTCCGCATCCAAGAACGCACCGGCAGGCAAATGATCCGCCCAAACATCGACGCTGTCACCGTCAATGTCTGTCGCATCGATTGTCAGTTGCAGCGTTTCGTTCTCGGCAAGCTGCACCGTGTCGGGTGGCGAAACGAATTCTGGCGGAGTGTTCCCGCCCGTGACGTTGACCGTCCATTGCTGGGCAGCAAAGCCGCCACGCGAGTCAAACGCATAAAGCACCACGTCGTTTTGTGCGGCAACGTGCGAATCGGTCTGCCACCGAACGATGCCCGTCGCGGAGTCGACGGTCATGCCATCGGGCGCACTTAGCAACTGATAGAAAATCGCGGTGCCGTCGGGATCGTTTGCGTTCGCGTCGTAAACGTATTCATTTCCCGCGACGACGTTTTCGGCGGCAACGGAATCAAACGCGGGACGCAGGTTTGCGGTTGCGGTCGCTAAAAAACTGGGGACAACGTCCGTTACCGCATCGCCAGGCACCAACCATCGCAGTGTCTTTGCCGAAGTCGATTGGCCCGGTTGCAAACGAACACCGCCGGGAACCTGATCGGCCAAGTCAAAGATCCAGCGGCCTTCGGCATCACTTGATGCGTCATCGGCCGGTGTCGCTTCGATCAGTCGCCCGTTCGATGTGAAGGCAAGCGACATCGGCAGCAGCAGGTCATAGCTGCCTTGGTTGGTGATCGTGACATCGTAAGTCAACGTTTGCTCGGCACGATTCAAACGCGTTCCGACAATCGTGATGTCGACGTCGGCCGAGAACTCGCTGACCGTTTTGAAGTGGACTTCGAAACCACTTGCCATCGGGAACCCGCCGGCACTTTGAATGCCGCCGCCGACAAACAAGGTTTGATCGCCCGGCTGAAATCCGCTGACAAAGACATACGCCGTGCGAGTCGCATCGTGATAGCGAACTCCGGTCACGACAGGATCATTGCCGTCAGCACTGTGAATGACATAGTTGCCGGGGTTGATCACCGACTGAACTGCCATCCCGTCACCAACCCACATGTCTTCACTGAACGCGACCGCGATCATCCCCAGCGGCAATGCCGTCGTCGTTTGCTCGGCCGGTAAAGTGGCAATGATTTGAGGCGTTTGAATCGGGCTGAGCACATCGACCGAAGTGGAACCACTGACGTAGATATTGCCGTCGCTGCTGGTGATCACCACGTCGCCTCGCGTTCCACCACTCGCCAACGGCACTTGGCGAAGCGAGGCGAGATCGACCATCGTCAACTCGCTGTTCTCGTTGTCGCTGTTCGCACCACGGATTCCACGGTTGTGGGTGACAAACATCAAACCCTCGAGCGGCGTGTCTTTGATCCCGATCGCGATGGAATCGATCGGCGTGTCGAATTGCAAAACGGTTTCGGCACGTCCCAGTGCGTTGAACTTCACCACCGCGTCTCGCTGAGGCCAGCGTGTGGCGTACAGTGTGCCATCATCGGCAAACGCCAAACTGCCGACGCGAAGATCCTGATCACGTGAGAAGTGACTGAACCGCTTCGTCTCTGGATCAAACCGTTCGACGCCTGAACCTGATCCGACAAACAGGTCACCGCTGATCGGATCCACGGTTAGCCCCATCGTCAATCCGTCACCGTATTCGGCAAGTACGGTTCCATCGCTGGGATCCAATTCCAATAACGGTCCGCCACCGGTGGTCGCCCAAAGTCGTTCGGAGTGATCGAAAACCAGATTGAAGATCGGATGGTCGAGTTCTGCCCAGACTCGGTCTGCTTCACCACCTTCGCTTGAAAAGAGATAAAGCTGATTCCGCGACGCACCGCCGCTGACCAAGAAGTCACCGCTGGGCATTTCGGCGATTGCCATCGGGCCGATGCCCGACGAATCAACTGCGTTTGCCGAGTTGGCAAAACCGCCAGCGAATTGCTGCGCGGCAAACGGTTGCAATACCGTCGCAAAACTTGACGGTCGTGAAGGCGAAACCTGTGACGGAATTAGATTTTCCGCAACCGTGAACAAAGCGTTGGGCGACGGGGTGGAACGAGGCGTTGCCGGTTGGCCAAGCTGGTTGGAAGTTGAAGTGTCGACGGCAGGCAAGGTGCCGAGTGCGACACGCGAACCGTCGTCTGCTGTCGATCGTCCGGTTGGCGGAGTCTCGCGGTTGCCGGCAAGGTCGGTTGCCAATGCGAGAAACTCATAGTCATGTCCGACTCGACCGACGAAGACTTCTTCGCCAGTTGCGCCGGGTTGCTGGCGTTTCCAGATTTTGAAATCACCGCCATCTTCGGCGACATAAATCGTGACATGTTTGACACCGCTGCCTTCCGGTTCGTCGATCGACTGCCAACGAACGACAAAGTCATGTTGATTGTTCAGCGGCGTGACATTCACGGTGCTGATCGGCGACTGTGCATCGATCGCGTAGGTCAGCGGCTCGGCATCATCAGCCGGTGCGTTGTCCAGCAACACACGGGCGCGTGCGGTGAACGTGGCTCCAGAAGTCGCTTGGTCCGCAATTTGAACGCTGTAGCTGACAAAGCCTGCGCCGTGGCCTTGCGCGTCATTCGGCGGCAACAGACCGTTTTGTCCGTCGGTGCGGACTTCGCCGGTCAACGGATCGATCGCTTGGATCAACCAGGTCGCCGTGTTCGACTGCAAGTCAACACCGGCACTGACGCGCACGTTGTACCCCAAAGAATCGGCGAACTCGAATTCGCCTTGATACAGCGATCGGTTGTCTGGCATCCGAATGTTGAGGTCACTGATTTTCAAATCGCCAAGCCGGAACGATCGCGGGTCCACGTTTTCGTCGAGCGGAACGACGACGCGGATTTCGTTTGTCTCGCGCAGCGCATTCGGATCATTTTGAAAGTTCACCGTGATCGGCAGCGGTGTTTCCGCCGGGACGAAGCCGCCGGTTTCGATGGTGAAGGGACCGGTTTGCGAGGCCGCCCCTGAAACTCCACCGAGTTGGTCGTAGTACCCTTGCAAGTTCAAGGGAAAGAAAATGTCTTCGCCGTTTGGCGTGATCCCATTGATTTGGTACTCCGATGGAATGCCGTCGCTACGACGTCCGAACGGCACCCAGGGCACATAGACTCGCATCGCTTGGAAGTGAGTGTTTGCGCCGAGGCCCAGGTCGTAGTCATCGAAGATCGGCAATTCGGCAACCGGGTTGGCACTTCGCAGAATCCCCAGGAAGGAAAGCGAATCGGAATCGAATTGTGTCAGATCGTCTGCGAGTGGTGCTGTCAGCGATGGGTCGTGACCGTACCAACGACGGACGTTTGCAAAGAAGTCGTCAAACGTCCCGGCCAAGATGACTTGGTCGCCCCCAGGTCCCGTCATCACGCCGCCAGTGAGCGTTGCCATCAGGCTTGCCAGTTCTTGATCACGCCGCGCCGGTGGTGCGACGTCTTCGGCACGCAGCCGGCCGCTTTCTGTCAGATACGCCAGATACAGGTCTTGCCACGCATCCTGGTCGCCGGCGAGGTTGACCAATGCCGCGTCTGCATCGGCGTCATTCAGGATTCCACTGCGCAGCGTTTCGGCTTCGGCCAATGCGTGTGCGATGAATTCGTCTCGCGTCATCGCCGTTGCGGACGCGACCACATGGAATTGGAACGGGATCAGCGGCTGAGTCAACAAGTCCGGTACGGCGCCGAAGACTTCCCAAACCAAAGAAAGCCCAGGCGACAACTGATCGAGTGCTGACGGACCTTCGGCAAGTAAATCTTGTTCCGCGTACAGCGGCACCGCTTCGTAAAGCTTCGCCTTGAATGCTTCCCACGCATGGTCGCTTAATTCGCGAAGGCCGGGATAGGTTTGCACTTGAAAGTTGAACCCGGCACTGCGATCGGCAGCCTGATCAAACAGGTACCCGCCAGCAGTCCAGTGGCCATCGACGTTGACAGCCGAATCGAGTTCTGCCCAAGGCAAGTCATGTAGAGAACCTTCGGGGCCGCCACGAAGGTTCGAAGTGAAGTGTGTGTAAGGAAGGTTGTAGACGTTTTGATTGATGCCCAGTTCCGGGATGCCGACGCTGTAGTACACATACGGTGCGTCAACGTTGCTGAGGTTTTCGATCGCAACGCTGTAGGTGCCTTGGTCACCGGCAAAGACATAACGCGGACCACCGATCCCAACGGACACTTCGGGTTCGATTGTCCGTTGGATCAAGAAACGGTAGGGCAGCACCGCGACTTGACCATCCGGGTTGATGACTTGAACGTCGTACAGGCCATGCGGCGCGTCATCGAAATCAAAGGTCGCGATGATTTCTGACGCCGAAACTCGGTTCAGAGTCACCGGCAGATACTCCGCAAATCCGGGGCGAACCAGTTTGACAATCGCGTCTTCATGAAAACGCGCCCCTTGGATTGTCGTGGTCACATACCGGGAATCACCGCCGACATCGGTGCGGACATCCGTGATCGCGAGCGGCAATAACTCGGCGAGCACACGGATCGATGAACCGGCTTCGCTAGCGGCAAAGTTATCCAGCAAGACGTAATAGGTTCCGGCAATCGTGGACGGCACGACGGCGGATGTCGCCGATGCCAACGTCCCACCACTGCTGGCGTCGTACTGATGAGTCGTCGGTGCGACGGCGGATCGCAAGTAAACTTCCTGCGATGAATCGTCGTCCGCGATTACCGTGACACGCAACGTTTGCTCGGGAGGCACGTCGACAGCAAACAGACGCTGCTGCGATGGCAACAGGGTCGTTGGGTACGGAACGTCCAGTGTCAATCGTGGTGCCGTGACCTGCATCGTCGACGGCGACGCGGTCGTGTTGTTGCCTTCGAGATCTGCTTCGAACACTTGGTTGAAGATGTCGGTGCGAACGATCGCACGGTACGCTCCCGGTGTCACCGAAAGCATCCACGTTTGCAAGGTCGACGTGTAACTTTCACCCGGCTCGAGAGTCCCTTCAAACTCGACACGGCCGACAGGAACGTCACTTAAATTCCATGACGCATCGACAGATAAGTAGACGCTGTCGGACCAGTGGCCTTCGGCGGTCTCGTTGCTGTTGTTGGTGACTGTCCAGGTGAATTCGACAGCTTCGCCGGTCACCGAATTTTGTGGGACCGTCACGGACTGGACTTCCAGGTCCACCGGAGGCGGCAATTCGATCAACAGCGGTGTGCCAGGGTGGGCCGCGTTGTTGCGTTCCAAGCCTCCTTCGAAGACATCACCCGCGAACCGTTCACGGTCTGGATCAGTGATCACAAACACGTAGTACGGCCCTAGCAAATCGGCCGGCAATGGGACCGTTGTTTCAATGGAGTAGGCCTCGCCTGCTGCCAAGCCGTCTTGGTGCTCGACCGAGCCGAGATAAATGTCACCCGACAGATCCAGCAACGTGTCACGCGACAGATAGATCAGGTCAATCCATTCGTCTTGCGCGGCGACAGTGTTGCCGCCGGCATTTCGGACGACATAAGAAACATCGATCGATTGCCCGCGATCGGCACGCAGTGGTGCCGTGACCGTTTCGACTTGCAAGTCGGGTGGCATCGCCAACGTGACGCTGGTGGTCTGTGCCGCGATGTTGTTGCCTTCCTGTTGGTACTCTTTGACTTTGCCGCGTGCCGATTGACGCGATGCGGAAGACGCGAGGTCCCAGGGTGCAAGCGAACCGGGCAACTCGAACTCGATCCCGACTTGGCGGAAACCGATATCGCCGAGTCTTCCGCTGCGGTCGATTTGGGCCGCCGAATCGGCAAACAGGATCAGTTGGAAGTCGCCTTCGATGCCATCTGGAATTCGGGCATTGATGCTGGCCGTGTAAGACTGACCGGGCTCAAGGATTCCAAAATGCGGTGTGGAGCCAACCTGCAAGTCACGGTTGTCCAGCGAATCATCTCGCGAGATGAAGACACGGTCGGACCAACTGCCAATTCGCGTTGCCCGATCGCCTTGATTTGCGACGGTGTAGGTCAGCGTGACCGTTTCCCCCGAGGTGACATCGTTTGGGACATCGAACTGAGTGACAACCAAGTCGGCTTCGCGATACTCGATCGGAAGAACAGCTCGTGCCAGATTGTCGCTCGGGTCTTCGAACGCCCAGTGATCGAAGTGACCGACCCACAAGTCATTTTCGCCTTCATCCGCCGGATAGAACTGTTCGTCCAGTCGACGTGCGAGATAAGGAAACAAGAACGGTGACTGATCGTTATTCGCGTTCAGATGCACCCACAAGGAATAGTCGCCATCGGTGCCCGGCGGCAACGTCGTGGTCATCGACACGGTGTAGCGATCGCCGGGCTGTAAAATCTCATCGGGCGCATACACCGTGGCTCCCAAAAACGACGCCCGGTCTCGGATGAAGGTCGGATCGCTGGACAACCAGACGAAATCTTTCCAGTACTTCGTGCCCGACCAAACCGGTGCTGTGCCGATGTTTTCGACGGTGTAGCTGAACGTGATTTCTTCACCGCTTCTCGCGTCGCTTGGCAGATCAAAATCGACGACTTTCAAGTTGGCCGGTGTTGCGACAACCTCTGCTGACACCGCAGTCAGGTTATTGTCTTCGAAGACCTCCGTGACCGGGAAGAACTGCTCTTGGGGCGGAATCAAGTTGCCGAAGATACTCCCCAAATCGATCTGTGGTTGCGGCGGCAAATCATCGTCGGTGATCACGATGATGTACTGGCCGGATGCGGATGGGCTAAGCGGCACGTCGACCACAACGGTGTACGACGCACCTTCGGCGAGTGGCTGTTCGCGTTTGACTTCGGCCAATAGCATCGTCGTCGCGTCGTCAGCTTTGGGGTCTGGCCGATCGCTCAAGTAAACTCGATCGAGCCAACCGCCGGGGCCGGCATCGGCGAGGCCGAGGTTGCTGACGGTCCATTCGACATGAATCGTTTCGCCCGCTTGAGTTGTCGCTGGCACATCAACATCCGTGACCACTAGGTCTGGCTGTGAGCCTAGTACCTGAACCGCTAGCGAATGGTAATTGTTGTTGTCAAGATTGGTCGGGTCGTCGGGGTTTTGATCCGCGACCAAAGACTCTTCGGGAATCATGTCCAAGGGATCGACCCAAGGCGTGATGTACCAAGTTCCCGAAGGCAGCGTTTCGGGGATGGTGACCAACACCTCGCTTTCATAACCCGCGCCCGGTGTCAGTTTTCCAGAATGAGAAATGGACTTCAGGACATAGTCGCCTTGACCGGGATGCGGCCGGTCTTTGTCCCGTGTCAGCCAAACGTTCTCCAGCCAAGTCTCGCCGATCGTTTCGGACTCGCCGAGGTTCGTCACCGTGTATCGAACCGGGACGACAGCCCCGGCCACGACTTGCGATGGTGCCAAGACATCGCTAACAGCCAAGTCGGCGAGCCGGTCGCGTTCGACGATCACTGGTTCATAGAACACATTGTTATCTTCGCCGGGCCATTCATCGACGTCATCAAGGGCGTCGGTTTGCACCAGCACATAAACGGTGCCGCGATAATGCAGCGGAACAATGATGCCGTCCGTCAAGGTGTTGTAGCGTTCGCCGGGTGCCAAGGCGGCCCCGTTGTCAAACTCACCGATCAGCAAGTCGGCTTGGTCGACCGTCGTATCCAGCGACAGATAAACGCGGTCGATCCATGTGGTGCCTTCGGTTGCCCGTCCGCCTTGGTTGAGCACGACGAAGCTTGGTGACAGCCTGGCACCGGCGTCCAATCGTTCGGGAACGCTGATCGATTCGATTTGCAAGTCGGGCCGTGGATTGACATCGATTGTCAGCGGCAGTGACTTCGTGTTGTTCGTCGTCGCGGTGGCTTCGTAGAGCAATTCGCCCGCGTTGGTGTCGACGAAGATTCGGAACACGCCCGTCGTTTGCCGAGGGATACGGATGCTTTCGCCACGTGTGTAGCGTATTCCCGGTTCGATCGGATCGAGAAACGGATATTGACCGAGCTCAATGATCGGGGCGTTCGGATTGCCCGCTTCTTGCAAGTAAACGCGGTCAATCCAACCACCGGTTGCGGTTGCCAATCCGTCGTTCAGCACCGTCCACTGGACGTCGATCAACGTCCCTTCTTGTGCAGTTGCCGGAACGATCAAGTCCGTCACGGTTAAATCAGGAGTCGGTGACAGCGTGACCGTGATCGCGGGACTGGCGGTTTGATTGTTGCCGGTGAAAATAAACTCGTAGGGCGCGTTCGATTGGGCGGTGTGAACGATGACAAAGAATTCGCCCGAGATGCCGTGCGGGATGACAAGGCCACCGGTTCGGACATAGTTTCCGCCGGCACCCAGTTGGCCGAAGTGTTGGAACCGTGTTTCCGTTCCCTCGACAGGATGTTCACCCGCCGCGTCGGTTGCCAAGTAGACCTTGTCGTACCAGTCGCCACGGTCGGTAATCCCCGGGCCAATGTTTTGCACCGTCCAAGTCACGTCGACGGTTGTTCCAGAGTCAACGTCGACGGGAACCACCACATCGCTGACGATCAGGTCCGCCGGTAGTGCACGCCTGACGTCGATGGTGTTGCTTGCCACGGCGGTGTTGTTTTGTTCGAAACCATTCTCGAAAACTTCGTTTGCAGAGTCGGTTTGTACGAACACATTGAATCGGCCACTCGTCGCGGCCGGTAGCAGGATCGTTTCGCGATACGTGATGGCCTGCCCAGCGTCAATTCCGCTATGGTGCTGAATGGTCGCCGCAACCCAGTCGTCATCGTCTCCCAAGATTTCGTTTTGGCTGAAGATCACCGTGTCGGTCCAGTGATCGACCGCTCCCTGCCCGGTACCTTGATTTCGCACCGTCCACTGTACGGTGACTTCCGCCGGGTCACCCGTGATTTCATTGGGCAACTCGATGTTCTCGACAGTCAGATCCGCATAGGGCGCCAAGGTGATCTCGATCGTGCGCAAGTCGACGTCAACGGTTTCGCCAGCGTCCGTTTGCAACAGCAGATTCCAAGTGCCTTGCACGTCGATCGGCAGCAGCAGATCTCGCGTCTGCTGACGTGCTTGCCCAGCGTCCAGCGAGTCAGAAACGAGAAACTCGTCCAGCAATCGGTCGTCGGCAGAGACATTGCCATCGGCGGACAAGTACAGTCGCTGAGTCCATTGGTGCGCGGTCCCGGTGCCTTGATTGGCGAGACGCCACTGGAGAGCGATCGTCTCGCCGGACTGTGCGGTTGCTGGTGAAACGAAGTCGCTGGCTTTCAAATCCGCATGGTCGATTGTGATCGCAGTCCCTTGAATAACGTTGTTGTCTTCGTAGGGGCCTTCGAACAATCGATCATTCCAGTCCGTCACCAGTTCGACCAAGTAGTTGCCATCGGGAATCGCCGGCAAGTCCACCGTCATCATTGACTGATACGACTGACCCGGCACAAGCGTCATCGTGGTATGCAGGACGCGGCCGACAAAGTACACCTCGTCCGGTTGATCAACCGAACGCAATTGAACCTGATCAAACCAAGTCGAATCGGTTGCGATGTCACCTTGATTGACTACCGACCAACTGAAGACGGAAGTTTGCCCTGGTTGCAACGTTACAGGGCCAGACAAGGCTAGCGGCGTCAGATCGACGAGCGGCGGGAAAAGCAATTCGATCGCCGAAGACGAGACGACGTTCGTTTCATCCGATTCGCTAATCTGCTGATCGTCATCCAACGAAAGCAGCAGGTAGTACGTCCCGCTTTGCAATGAAACGTCCAGCGGCAATGTCACGGTCAAATCGCTGCTTAGCTGCTGGCCCGATGTCAGCACATCCGTTTGCAGCAATTCACCGATCGACAGGTCGTCGCCGTCTAGCGTTTGATCGTGTGATAAGTAGATACGATCGGTCCAGTCGCTGCCGCCTGCGGTGCCGGTTCCTGCGTTTCCAAGTTGGTAAGCGACATCGATCTGCGTGCCAAACTGATATGCGGTTTGGCCGAGGTTCAGCGAACCACCGGACAACGCCAAGTCTGGTAGCGCCCACTGCAACGTCGTTGCAAATTGGTCGTCCAGTGGTTCGCCGTTGGTTTGGTCGCCATCTTGGTTCATCGGGTTCCCAACGACGTCCAAGACGTTGGGGCCGATGACAAGTTCGTACTGGCCGTCAACATAGTCATCGCGATTCGGGCGAACGATAAAGCTTGTAAACGACGTCTGATCCGGTTGCGGATCAAAGGGCTCGATCGAATCGATCGCGACTGCAATGTCACCCGGTCCGGTCAAGATGATGTCGTCGGTTGTCAACGATGACTGGTCGATGGCTTCATTGAAGTTCAAGACAAGAAACGGGCCATCCGCATTGACGGCACTATCGGACACGTCGATGGACTCAATCGCCGGACCAGAGGAGAAGCCGGCGACAAATTCCAATGCATTCGCGGTCAACTCGGGCGCAAAATCTGACTGCCGAAATCCAATCCCTCGTACGCCGGCGTGCCAGTCTTTGAATCGAAGGTGATGACGCGGAAACTGTCACCGAATTCAGGCTCAAATCCACCAGACTTCACCGTCCGCACGGTCCCATCGAACTGGACGCTCGATAGGCTCAGTTGTTCGTATTGATCAACCGGCGTCGTGCCGCTGATCTCCAGTTCGACGACCGACGTTGGCAAGAGTTGCAACGGACCACTGATCGAAAGCCGAGGCTCTGGCTGAATCAATCCGCCTGAGATCACGGCCGCCTGGACATTCGAATCGCCTGTAAGCACGCTGTCGGTGTCAAGTTCGAACGATCCCGTAACCGTGCCTCGAGCAATCACGACCACTCGGGTACCGGTCAGCATTGCGGCTTCTGCAGAAGCCCTCGAGATGTCGATGCGTCCGCCGTAGCGAGCGATGATCGACGACCAAAGGTTCGCACCCGAGGTGCTGCCTGAGGATGCGTCCGAAACGAGTGTCAGCGAAGCGAGATCGATCAAACTGCCAACCCCTTCGCTAAGAATCTCGAAGCGGCGGAAGCTCAAATTGCCTTCGCTGGGATCCACCAGGGACACGGCGTTTGACAGGTCAACGACGCCGCCCGACAACGCTTCGATTGCGACGTTGGTGTTGTAGTGTGTGCCTCCTCGGATCGAGGTGACGTTTGACAAATCCAGTCGGCTGCCGGGCCCTTCGGCGCGCAATCGCATCGTTTGATTGGCGGCAGTGCTGGAGTGACTGATCGTGGTAACGTTCGGCAACGAGATGGTTTCACCACCCGACGCGATCAAGGTTGCAGAGTCGATGTCAGCAAGCTTCGGTGCTTCGATGGTTGCACCGGAAACGATGGAAAGCTCACCGCCTCGGATGGTTGTCAGTTCCGGCAATTCCCCGGCAATACCGTTCAAGCGAATGGCGGTGCCGGCCGCATCGATCAAACTGTCGAACCGCACCTGCCCTGCGCCGAACAGTTCCAACGAACTGTTGAGAGCCGTTTGGACCGTCGAAACGTCGATCGCGTCTGCGCGGTCTGAAATCAACTGTACCCCGGTGAGTTCCGCCAACACGCCGGTTTGAACCGTCGCCCCGCCGGTCACCGAAAGCGTCGAGTATGCGGGAACAACGTTTTGACTGATCGGACTCTCGCCCACGTCCGCGAATGTTGCCAGCTTCGGGAGTTGCAACTCGCTTCCGTATCCGACCGCGATCAAATGCACGCCGCGAAAGGATCGGTTGCCACTTTCTGGATCCGCGATGCTGGTCAGCTCTGGCAATGCGACTTGCCCGCCGTCGTTTGCTGAAATCGCCAGTTGCGATCCGTACGTCGTCGCGCCCGTAATCGTCTGCAATGAAGGCAGCGACACTTGACTGCCGAACCCTTTTGCTTCGATGCGACGGGTTTGCGAATTCGCGGTGGAAGAGTGGTCGTAGTGTGTGACCAGCGGCAATGAAATCGCGGCGCCACGTTCGGCGATCAAGTTGCTGCCGTCAATTTGTTCCAAGACGTCGACGGAGACCGATGCACCGGCGCCAACGCGAAGTTCACCACGTGTCAGCTGTCGCAACGCGGGTAAGCTGAGCGAGCCGTGCTGGACTTGAAAGGAAGCACCGTCCGCAAATTCGAGCAACGGCAATTCGACATCGATCGAATCGACATCCAGCCAACTCTGGTCGAACGTTTCGACGCTTTCGATTGGCAGTTGGCTGATCGAATCGCGTTTGACTGCGACACCGATCAACTCAGTCAACGATCCCAACGAAATCTCGCCGCCGCGAAGGGCTTGTAGCTGCGAATAAGTTTGTAGCGACGAGGGGTCCGACGAATCGTCTTGGAAGCGAACCAATGAATTCAGGTCGATCTGACTTCCGGCATCGATCGCCAAAACTTTGATGGACCGTAGGCTCGTGTTGCCGCTGCTGCCATCAACGATTTGACTGACCATGGGCAAGGAAATCTGTCCACCCGCGCGGGCTTCAAGATTTAGTCGTGTGTTGTACTGCTCGCCGCCGTTGATTTCGGTCAAGGCGTCGAAAGCGAGCACGCTGCCGCTGCCCTGCACGATCCAATTTCGAGCGACGTTGCTGGCCCCCAGATGTGAATAGCTGTTGGCTTTGGTGAAACGTAATTCGGCACCATCGGTGACCGAGAAGTTTGCCCCGTCGATGACCTGCGTTCCGTCGGCAACCAAACTCGCGTTTTGGCCATGCAGGGCGAGTGTGGTGCCGGGATCGAGTGACAGTTCGCCGTCCAATCGTGATTCGCCCCAAAGCGTCAACGAACCGGCTTGCAAATGCAACGCACCGCTGCCATTGATCGAATACGCCGTTTGATCGCCGGATCCGATCGTAGCGGTGCCGCTGGTCAGTTCAACAGCATCGTGCACACTCGGAACTCGGCCGGCATCCCACATCGATGGATCCGTCCAATCGCCGTCGCCGCCTAACCAAGTAACGATTTGTCGCGACATCGTCGGCGCAAATTCGGGCATCCCGGTTTCTTGACCGCCGGAAAGCACCGACTGCCCCGACTCGGTCACCGCCGGGGCACCCATCGCGTGATCTTGCATCAACGTCGCATTCACAAGCGTCTGAAGTGCAGGCGTGAGCACACTGCCGCCGTTTGACTCGGCCAGCGACGAAACGAGGTTGCCGTCGCGGTCGATGACGTTGACCAGTTGATCGAGCCGGATCGTGGACGCGTCGCCTTCGGCACTGAAGCTGATCTGCCGAAAGCTGGTGTTCCCTTCCAGCGGATCGACGACTTGCTGAACCGAACTCAAATCGATCTCGCCGCCGTCGCGTGCGGCAACGTTGATGCGAGTGTTGTAGAGATCGCCTCCTTCGATCCATTCCACATTCGAGAGATCGATTTTGCTGCCCGCACCATCGGCGATCCAGGCACGTTGTTCGTTGACGTCTAGCGGCGACAATCGATACTCGCTGAATGCGTCCAGCGAGATCACGGTTCCGCCGTAGGCCTCGAATCCCGATCCGTTGATACTTGTCACCGAAGGCAACTGGATCGTTGCGGCTTGATCGGTGATCAATTGGTTGTGTTCGAACCGCGAGATTTGATTCAGTTCGGCTTGGGTCTGAATCAACTTCAAACGCGTCGATTCGATGGTGGTAAGCGATTCGAACAGGCTCGGTTGTTGGTCGATTGTCAGATCACTTTGCGTGATCGAAACCAATCCCGAAGTCGCGATGTCACCTGTGGTATCGATCGTTGTTTTAACACCTCGCAGGTAACGCAAGTTCGCCGCGTCGATCACACCGCCGTTACTTGCGTCGACCACCGAAGGCTGGCCGGCTCCTGATGCGAATTGATCAATGATCGATTGCAATTGTCCGACTTCGATCCGGCTTGCCGTTCCGTCGGCGGTCATTTCGAAGCGGCGAAAGCTCTGGTTGCCTTCGCGTGGATCAGTCACTTGCCGCAGCACTGGCAACTCGATCGCACCACCAGCGGTCACGCGAACGAGATGCGTTCCACCATAAGTTGTCGCACCGGTGATCGTTTCGAGATGTGGCAGGATCAGCTTTGAACCGACACCATCGACTTGCCATTTCCTTTGCTTGGAAATCGATTCGGCGGCATGCGCATAGCGGGTGACATTCGGAAGTGTCAGTGACGAACCACCAGTCACTGACAAGTCCGCTCCATCGATCTCCGATAGCAGTGGCGAATCGATTTGCCCACCGTCAACCAAGTGAATCCCACCGTTTTGAAGTGACGTGAGTTGCGGCAATCCGAGCGCGACACCGTCGACATAGAATTCCGTACCGGTGGCATCAATCAAACTGCCAAGCGAGACGTCGCTACTGCTGATGTTGACAGACGATTCGTAAAGTGACCGAATCGAATCGATTGCCAGTCCGCTGCTCCCATCGAGTCCGAATGAAGTTCCTTGGGCGTGCGTAAGGCTTGGCACATTGATCACGCCGCCGCTCGTTGCAATCAGCGCTGTGGGATCGTCGGATTCTTGATCGACGATGGAGACGAGACTCGGCAAATTGATTTTGCTGTCGGCGCCAGTGGCCTGAAACTTGATCGATCGAAAGTCGACGTTTCCTTCGGCGGGGTCGACAACGGAAGCGACGCCGGACAAATCGATTACGCCTCCATCGGTCACGACAAAGTTCAGGTGGCTGTTGTAGTTCCGCCCGCCGCTGATGATTTGTAAGCCGCTGAAATCCAAACGGCTGCCGGCACCGTCGACACTGAAGGTGCGCGTTTGCCCATTTCCGTCGGTATGAAACCAATACGTTTGCACGTTTGGCATCGCGACAACGCCGCCAGCCGTCACGCTGACCTGTGCGTCTTCGAGATTCGCATCGCCATCGACGGTAAGCTGCGCATCAGCACCGTTGGCAACGATGCGTGTCGGCTGCGCGAGCAACAGATCGCCAGTGACGTGCAGGTTGCCGAGCACCATGAAGTCACTTGCCGATTGTTCGACCGTTAGTAGTCGCTGGATGGTTGCCGAAACAGGCATCCCGGCTTGGCCGATCAGCGACGCGTTTTCGAGGTGCAATTCATCAGCGATCAACGACGTGGTTTTTAATTCCGATCCGACGACGTGCAGCCGTTCGGTTGTGCTGATCGAAGCGACTTCGACGTTCGCCAAGATGTTGATTGAAAGATCGTCTGCGACGTCTTCGATAGTGACATCATCTGTCACTGCGGGGACTTGATCGCTATCCCAGTTCAGCGGGTCGTGCCAACTCGAATTGTCGCCGCCGCCATCCCAGTGGATTGCTGCGAGCACACGGCGGTCTTCGAGTTGCTCGAAGGGAGTTCGCAGTTGCCGCTTTGAAAAGAGCTTCCTTGCCAATCGAGCCGTACGAACTCGTTTCTTTTGGCGTAACTCATTCGCCAGCCCAGACTGCCTCTGCAGCCCGCTTCTTTTCCGTGCCATCAAGATGCCTTGCTTGCGGTGGCGAATCGGGCACGAGAGATACCTGCCTAGAGCAATTGCAGGCGTGGTATCCGTCGTTCGCGATCTGGCCGCCGAGAACGTCGTATCGAAAAAGTCATCGCGATTATCGGTACGGAAGGACTGCAAAGAAACAGTCGGAGAAGACGAACTCGACACACGACGAATCGTGAAACGCTTGCCATCAGTCCCGCACCCTTTGTAGCGTTCCGCACCGTCCATGCGAGGCATCTAAGTTAGACCCCCAACCCCCTGAACGCAAGGCACACGAATCCACCTACCACAAGATCCGTCATTGGTTTGCGCGAACAAGCTTGGTCAGGACGATCGCGACGAACGGCTGCCTAAACAAACTCGGGCGTGGTGGAAGGTCACTCAGTCGCAGATCACTCAGACTCTGCGGGATAGCGCAACGCCCAATAGCCGCCATCCCCACGGTGCACCGAAAAGCCCATCCGCTCCCAAAAGCGTTGGGCGACTTGGTTCTGTGCGAACAGGCTCGCATTGATCGACTCATCCTTTGCATCGGCATCAGCCAGAACGATGGCGATCGCTTGGCCGCCGATTCCCTTCCCCCGATGACTTGCCATAACTGTGAGATCGACCAAGGTCCAGGGACGCTTGGACTGATCGATCAACATCCTCCCAACGACGTCACCTTCGAACCGCACTGCCCAAGCTTGAGCATCGGGAAATTGATCCTTGTATTGTTGCTGACGCGCATTGAACTGCATCTCAACAAGTCGGACGTCGATCGACCGCAGTGCCGCAACGTGCTCGAGTTCGCTGAACAGTTGAAATGCCAATCGGCGATCTTCCTGTTGGTCTGAAATGACACACATGCAGACGTCGCTTGGCATGTTTTCTCCTAGTCTTACAACATTGTTTCGCTGGAAATCATAGCCTTCTGAATCGGCCTTATTTCGGCGCTCAAGCGCCAAAACCTACATAATCTGTTTATCCTGCAAAATTCGCTTGCCCCCCACCTTCTGAGGCAGTACACCTACACCCATAGCCTGCGAATGGAACCGTAGAACCCAATTGGGGAACAATGAACGACACAACTGATTTCGCCGCACTGCAGTCTTTGACGGCGGAATTCGTCAGTGAATTTGCAGGCGAGACCTTTGTGTTTTCCACGGACGATCAATCGGTTGAAGCCCAGCTTGTCGAGATTCGTGAATCGAGCCAGCCGGCACTTTCCCCAAGTGTAAGAAAAGGCTTCTCAATCCTTTTCCAATTCCCTCCCGGTTCGCTGGTGACTCAGCGAACGTACCGCCTGACCCATCCAGAACTCGGACAACTTCACCTCTTCGTGGTTCCCGTGTCTCCATCTGAATCAGGCCCAAGCGTTGAAGTCGTCTTCAGCTAGCTACCCATCTCTCTGTGCTTTCCTCTCCCGCCCCACTGTTTACGGAACACGTTAACGATGTCAGAGCCATTCCTCGGCGAAATCAGATCCTTTGGATTCAACTTTGCACCACGCGGCTGGGCCCACTGTGACGGCCAATTGCTTCCGATCAGCCAAAACACCGCACTTTTCTCGCTTTTGGGAACGATCTATGGCGGTGACGGGCGGACAACGTTTGCCCTGCCAGACTTGCGTGGACGCGTCGGCATTCATATGGGAAATGGACCAGGACTGCCAAGCTACTCCATCGGCAATCGTGGTGGCGCAGTAGAGGTCACACTGAACAATGCCCAGATCCCCTCTCACTCGCACACTGCAGACGTCAGATGCCAAAGCGCTGTCGCGGCAGGGCATCAAAACACGCCCGTCGGTGCCACCTGGGCAACTGACGCGGGTTCCTCAGGTGCAACGTATTCGACCGTCGCACCAAACGAATCCATGCTTGAAGGGACAGTACAGATTTCGTCCACGGGCGGAAGCCAAGGTCACCAAAATATGCAGCCCTATTTGACCACGAATTGGTGTATTGCATTGGTCGGCCTTTTTCCATCTCGGAGTTAGCCCTGCGGGGCAATAGGGGCTTCACTGATTTACCTCTCTCCGAATCTTTCCCATGGCCGAATCGAACAATGAAAAACACACTTCACAGAAACTCGCTATTTTTTTCGTTCGCAATACTTCTATCGATTGCGATCACGCCCAAAGTTGACGCAGGATTGATCGTCTCCGGAATCGAAACGACCCCTGGGCTATACACCTTGTCGTTCAGTCAGGATGCGACCACCAATCCGATCCAGACTCGTGGTTTCATCAATATGAATTTCACGATTGATAACGGATTGATTGTGGACTTTGGGTCTCCGACCGGAACCCTTACTGATGGCACGACAACCTTTACGCCTGATCTCACCGGTTGGACGGGGACAGCCACCGATTTTTCCTTTAACCCAAACCTACTCACAACGCCCCCGTCTAGCGTCACTTTCACCTCGACTCCAGGAATTGACTTCAGCGTCACAAATGTAACCTGGCGATTTACGTCCGATGAGTTTTTCAATGGTGCACCATTAACCGGACGGATTCAGCAGGGCACAACGACGGGTGGAGGAGGCGGGGGCAACGTTCCAGAGCCTTCGAGTTTTGCAATCCTCGCAATTGGCCTCTTGTCGGCAGCTCGCTATCGATCACGCCGCGTCTAGACCGTCGTCTATCGCCTACCCCGAGTCCAAAAAGAAGAGAGGCACCTTTCATGAGTTCTCACGAACCGATGGCGAATCATTCACGACGTCGATTTATTCGCAACGCCGGATGCATCACTGCCGCAGCGAGTTCTGTAGCAACCCTTGGGTCCAAAGGCTTTGCTGACGATTCACAGCGTCAGCCTGGCAAACAAGACCGCCAAGCGAAACAGATTGACTTAGGCGCTCGACCTAGTTTGACAACTCATGGCGCAGTTGTCGTAACGAGCGGCAATCAAACCTTCGCGTGCTTTAGCGCTGAAAGCGGTGGTGGCCAGGGGCTAGCGGTAATCGGACTGAAAGGTTGCCAAGGTTGGAAGTCGAGTGCACCTGGTGAAAATCCGCTCGACACGAGCGACCACGATACTTTGGAAGCTTGCAGCGTGTTTGAGATCCCCGATTCAACCTGGGTCGATTCGCAGTCTCCGAATGGCAAAAGTGACAATCACAAGCTCCATCACTACGTCATCACATTCCTTGGTGCCGACCCCGAAGTCTGTTTCGGTGCCCGGCACTTCGAATGCCTCGCGGAAAGCTTGGAGATGACGTTTCTTGCCACCGGTCCGTTTGAAGACGTCTTGGAATTTATCGACTACGTTGCTGCGGACGCCTAACCGTCGTCCGCGGTATGATCGGATGTGTTCTTCGGCGACTGACTATCTTGACCGGCGGTCGGTCGCCGCATCGATCATTGATCTTGAAATCGTTTTCTTGATCTGATCGCGACTCGCCAAAACGAGCCGGTCATTCCGGATACAGATTGCCCATGGCTTCTGACTCGCATTAAAGGTAACAATGCGTTCGCCATGATACGTTTCGACAGATAGGTTTTCGACGACTTGCGTCACTTGTTCCAACATTGCTTTGACCTTACTCTCCGAACGCAATTTCAATTCAACTTGAACTTGGCCAACGGCGTCATCGCTAGTCGGATCAACCATGATCAGTACCGGCGATTCGATTTGTGCAAATAGATCCTGACGGACATCCACTTGCGGGCCATCGGGATCTAGTTTGATGCTTTCGATTATCGAATCAAAGACTTCGGCATTGAGAGCGCCGTTCACAAAACGCTCGATGTCTTGCTCGAGCTTGGTTTGATCGATCTCATACTGAAAGACAATCTGTTTTCCGGTAGGTGAATCATGTTCGAATCGACTCACCCCCAAAATCCCATTTGCCGAACCCATTGCGGCAAACCCTGCTTTCAATGTCAACAATTCGGTGCGAACGAGCCCATGAACGTGCTGGGCCATTGCGTCTGAGTCCCAATTGCTTGCCAACAGTAATTCGTTGATCGCGATGAAACGTCTCAGCAATGTCGAGTCCGCCTGTGGTTGCTCGATTGCGACCGATTGCTTCGGTTCGGTCTGTATGGCCGGCGTCGGTTGATGCGTCGGCCAAATGGCGATCGCGATCAATGCACTCACAGCGATAGTCGGCACGACAGATACCACGGCCCAGACCGATGGCAATTGCACAAACGATTTGCCTCGTCGACCAGGTTCATCAAGCTTACAGGAGGTCATCAGCCAATGATCCGGTGGACGGACTGGGATCGACTGTTTCGCAAAGGCATGCTCGATAGCCGTGACCAGTTCGTCGTCGGATGGTCGTGTCGAAGATTTTGTCATCTTAGAAACCAGTGATGAAAAAGTTTTGTTTCCGATCGCCAATCAAGTGAACGTTTTTAGGCTTTGCGGCAACCGATGCCGCAAAGCTTGGAGTGCACGGTGAATCAAGACTCGTACATGGGCAGGGTCAAGTCGCATCTGCACGGCGATCTCTGCGGGTTGCCAAAGTTCGATGTGCCGCAGGTAGAACGCTTCGGCCTGTTGTTCCGGCAACGTGGACAGAACCTGCCTGACCGATTCACGTAACTCTTCGAATTCCATCGACTCGGCAGGCCGCTTGGGGTCACACAACAAATCTTCGGTGAAGTCAGGAACGGAACGGTCCCGATAGCGGTGGCGCAAACAGTCCATACAACGCCGAATCGCAATGCGGCACAACATTGACTTCCAATCAACAACGTCACTGTCAGATAGCTTCAGTGCATCAAGAAACGTTTGTTGGTAGCAGTCCAAGGCATCGTCTTGATCGCCGACCAATCGATTGACGGTTCGCCAAACGTCGTCAGCGTATCGCAGCAGTTCGGTTGTACCGTTCGCCATTTGAAGATCCGAGGTCCAGTAGGTGAGCCACTCTGCAAACACAGTCGCGTGAAGGCTCACCGCGTTACAGCGGTCTCGGAAATTTTAGAAGAAAGTTGCTACGGACAGGAAAGCCCGAAACGCCCAGTGGGGCGATCAACCAATTCTCTACGGCTCGAATTGAAGATCACTGTCTTGTGGGACAGGTGCCGTCACCGGCGGCGGTGCGTGATCGGGAACCAGTTTCTGCAGCATCGGCATGACGACACTGCGATAGACGCCTTCCATCATCGGGTACTTGCGAATCAACTCAAACGTCTCGTAGAGCTTTTCACCTTCTTGAACGCTCACCGGAACTTCGCTGCGATGCCCTTGCTGGTCAACCATTTCAGCGAAGTACGCATAGCCACCTTTGTCAGCTTGGCGACGCGTGACGTTGGCGATCTGGGCGGTCGACGGATCGAGCTCGCCTTCCACGACCTGGCCGTCATTTGCAGCAACGTACTGTGACGTGTCGACCCCGAATGACTCGGCGACTGCGGTCGCCGTTTGCCTGACGGATTGCTCATCGGCGATCGCTTCAAGTCGCCTCGCGTTCCTCTCCAACTCGCTAAGCTTCTTCTCGTCGGGCAGACGATTGACCGCTTCGATCTGTTGGTCGAGTGACTTCTTGATTTGCTCTTTGTCGACATCGACCGGCGGAAGCGGACTTGCTGGGGCGGCTGGTGGCGTTGGTTGGCTTTGGGTGCCCGATTGGTTCGGCGAATCAGGTTTGGACGCAGTCTGGTTCGAACGCTGCTGTTCAGATCCCTGCTGTTCGGTCGGCGGCATCACCCACACCAGGAGCACGGTCAGGATCAAAGCATGTATGACCAGGGAGATGCCGATCGCTTTTTGCCGCGAGGTGAGTGAATTTAAGACCGGTGACATGGGAATCAGTGATAGGTCGTCGTAGAAATTGGTCAGGGTGCCAAACGCTCAACCACCCAGTCCGATCCGTTCGATCGATAACGCAAACGATCGTGCAGTCGGCTTTCGCGTCCTTGCCAAAACTCGATTGCAGTTGGACTGACGCAGTACCCGCCCCAATCCTCGGGGCACTCGATCGTATCGTTTTCGCCGTATTGTTGTTTGAGTTCGGCAAGACGTTTTTCGAGGACCTCGCGAGACTCGACGACACTGGATTGGCTGCTGACGATCGCGCCGAATTGGCTGTCGCGAGGCCGTTTGTGGAAGTAGTCGATCGATTGCTGGCGAGGTGCTTTTGCGATCGTCCCGGTCACGCGAACTTGACGCTGAAGATGCTGCCACAGAAAGCACAGTGACACGCTTGGATTCGCTTCCATCTGGGCGGCTTTTTCGGAAGCATAGTTGGTGTAGAACCAGAACTTGTCCTGCTCGATGCCTTTGAGCAGGACGATCCGACTGGTGACGTTTCCGTGGCCGTCGCTGGTGGACAAGGTCATCGCGTTGACCTCGACCCAATCGGGCAAATCGCCTTGCAAAGCATCGGCCAGCCAAGTTTTGAACTGAACCATTGGATTCGGATCGATGTCTTTTTCTAGCAGCGTCGCGAGCGTGTAGCTCTTTCGCATCTCGTACAAACTCATGACGTCCTCGCTTGCTTTTCCCGATCGGTCTCGTATTGATTTTCTAGACCAACCTTAATCCTTCCCAGCATTACTGCACAGTCAGGATGATCGCCCGATTTGGCTGGAGAATCGGCCGGGAATTGGCACAGCGCTTGCGTAATTGCATGGCAGGCAACCCTGATTGCCGGGAGGTCTGCCAATTTGGCAAAACTCCGCCCCTTGATTTAGGTCAACTGATGATGGACTCCAACGCATTTCAACCGACTGATTCGCTGGTGGGCAAGCTCCTGGTCGCTTCCACAACGGTCCAGGATCCGATGCTCAGCCATTCCGTTTCGCTGATTGTGCATCAAGACGCCGAGAACGTCTTTGCGGTGCTGTTAAACCGGCCGATGGCGGCACCACCCGGGTTAACGCAGATGCTGGAATCCGGCAAGCAGGAAACGTCGTCGCGAATGCCACGGATGTCCCATGATGGCGATAACGCGCAGGAGGAATCGGAGGACGAGGCGGCGTTCAACGAGATTGCCGCGGCGAATGCCGAACAGACCGCTAAAGAAGTCGCCAAGGCGTTGGGGACGATACATTTCGGCGGCCCCCTCTCCGGACCGGTCGTCGCCATCCACAGCTCCAGTGCTCATGCGGAGGCCGAAACCGGTCAAGGTGTCTATGTCGCCGCGGACCGTTCCGTCTTAGAAACGCTTGTGAAGCAGAAACCCGGTCCCTACCGCCTGATTGTCGGCCACCTGGGCTGGACCAGCGAACAACTGCAAGCTGAATGTGAAGCAGGTTACTGGCACGTGATCGACGCCACCGAACAGGAAGTCTTTACGCGAGACGACATGCTTTGGCCGACAGTGATTCGCCGTGCGACAACCCGTTCAATGGCTCGCTGGTTGGGCATCGCCAATTTGCCGCAGCTCGCCGAGTGCAACTGACCCAACAGAGCGTCCTGCCCCAGCGACCCGCATGGGGGAGCTGTAGGTGATCGCGAAACGGCGGATGTTATGACTTCCGCTCGCCGACATTCTTGCTAAGTTTTGGGGACGACCTTCCAAGCCCCCGATGTGGACCTCCGACGTTGCCTCGAAACTCCTCTTCCTCTCACGAAGACGACCCATCGAAGAAATTTCGAATCACCCGCAAACGTCTGGGAACGATTCGTTTTATCGATGCGAAAGGTGAATTTGGCTTTATCGAAGCCGAAGACTTCCGCGACGACGTCTTTTTTCATTACTCGGCTTGGCAAAAACCCGAGGGCACCGAGGCGCCGCGAGATGGTGGCCCGATCCAATCTCGCCGCGATTCACGACCGCCACGTCACGGATCACGCCCACCACGCCGCGACGGATTCGGAAATGCCCCGCGTCCACCACAGCTCAGCAATGAACTGATTGGCCGTCACGTCGAATTCGAAATCGATGACGTGATGTTCGAGACGGAGAAAAAGCTGCGGGCGACGGTCGTGAAAATCACCAAGCGACCGATGGGCCGAAAAATGTCTGGCCGTGACGCGACTTTCAATATCGTGACACATCACCCCAAGGCGCGTCGCAAACGCCCTGACTGGCGAAAGTAACGATTATGGCATCCAGGCCACCCTCACAAACGATGGCCACTGAAGGCCTGCACACTGAAAACGTCGACTCATCAGTCGACCTGGGACAAGTTGTACCGGTTATTCAGGTGCCCTCCTCGGCAGCAAAGTGTTGTCACGCGTTGTGCCGATGGTCTGTCTAGCGAATGGATGTCACACAATCATTTTCCCATCGGCGGAAGGAACTGCCCTAGTCATGCGACGCACTAATCTCATTGGACGTTTGATGATCGCCGTGGTGGTGATGTCGGTATTCACCCCCACTGCCTTCACCAACACTGCCGACGCGGGTTGGAACGAGTTCTGGGCAAAGGTCGGAGTGGGCCATCAGCGCAACAACGCGTGGCCTGACCCGTTCAATGAAATGGACGCGATGGGCGTCATCATGCCGTTTGAAGCACAGAAGCAAAACGGCTGGGCACTTCACAACACACTTGCCGGGCACCAATTCCGACCGGGTGACGGCGCCCTGAAAACCTCGGGACAACAAGCACTTGCTTGGATCGCTTACCAAGCACCGGCGTCGCGTCGTTTCGTCAATGTCGAGCGTGGAAGAACCGAACAAGAAACGCAAGCGCGCATCGAAGCGGTTCGCCAGATGTTCGATCAGTTCGAACTGGATGGCCCTCAGCCGATGATCGCTGTCACCGACAAGAAAATGCCAACCGCCCCTGGCGACTGGGCAACCAAAGTCAACCGTACATGGCTGGAGCAAATGGCATTGCCGAAGCTTCCAAGCGCGAGTGCTGCTGGCACCGCATCAGCAACGCGAAACTAGTTCACAAACGTTGCGGGTTAAATCGGCAAGAAACCGATTTGAGCTTGCAAGCAAAAACAGAAAGGCGACCTTCCACTGGGAAGGCCGCCTTTTTTCGTTGAAACGGGTGTAACGATAAAACCTGATGTGAAGTCAAGGTCATTGTGTGCCGATCCCTAGAACCGATACAGATTGACGGCGCTTGCGATCAAACGCTTTCTCTAGTCTTTTCGCTGCATATTTGTGCCCAAGAATATGACCCTCGCGGTCATGGGAGATTGATACACGTGTCTGGCCGAACCAAACGACGAACTCAACTCGCAACGGCACTGACCCTCTCGATGGCCATCGGCTGCACCGGGATCAGTGGCTGCACCAGCGGCTCTGGTGGCCGAGTCGCATCGTTGAATCCATTTGCCAAATCCACCAGCACCACGACCGAAGAATCCGGCTGGATGAACGGTCCTAAGAACGTCGCGACATCGATCGCCGGTGGTGCCAAGACCGCCGCGACCAAGTCCAAAGACACCGTCGCAGGCTGGTTCGGCAAATCATCCTCCTCCTCATCAGACGTTGTTGCCGGCGACGCCACCGACCCGACCAGCTTGGCGCACAAAGCGGAGGTCTCTTCCGAAGTCTTCGTCGCCAACGGACGCCTTTGGGAATCGGCCAACAATTATGAAAAGGCGATGGAGAGCTATGGCAAGGCACTGGAGAAAAATCCAAACGACTCCGCCGCTCTGGCTCACATCGCTCGGCTTCACTTCCGTCAAAACAACTACCAGAAAGCTGCGGAGTACTTTGGCAAAGCGATCAAAGAGAACCCGGAAGACGCTGGTCTTTACAACGACCTGGGCCTGACACTCAGCAAGCTCGGCAACCACAGCGCGGCCGCTTCGACGATCGAACAAGCACTGAAGCTTTCCCCCGGATCGTCTCGGTATGCCAACAACTTGGCAAGCGTGAAATTCGAATCGGGTGACGCGGAAGGTGCCTTCCAAGTCCTGGCCGCGAACAACACCGCGGCCGTCGCACACTTCAACATGGCTTACTTGCATCACAAACGTGGCCAAGCCAGTGAAGCGACACGCCACCTGAACCAATCGCTCGCCTACGAGCCGCAAGCCCAAGGCGACCCGGCAACCAAACGTGCCGTCGAGCGATCCAAGCAGCTGCTTGCTCAGCTCCAAGCGACGCCGGGTGCGGTGACTCCGAACAACATTGCCGCCGCAACGATCACCGACAAGCCAACCGCTGCACCGACAACAGCAGTCCAGACAGTGTCGACCGGTGGAGTACCTGGCACGGTCGGTGCCGCGTCATACCGCATGCCATCGGCGCAACCGACTGCGACGCTGCCGCCAGCGACGGCACCAGCGGCACCCTCTTATGCAACGCCATCTGCTGCAACGCCATCTGCTGCAACGCCATCTGCTGCGACGGCGCCTGCTGCAACGGCGCCTGCTGCAACAGCACCGGCAACTGCCGCCTCGGCCGTGAAGCCGCCAGCCGGCCCATCGCCGACGAGCACTGCACCTGCGGCCGCGCCAGAGACCTCATTCTCGCTGCCACCTGGATTCCAGTTTCCGGAATAGGCTGCGTCGCAAAACGCTTCAACAAACACGCAAACGCGTGACAGAGCTTTGGCTTTGTCACGCGTTTCGCTTTTCGTCGTGCGTTATTGCTGTATCGGCAAGTCAAACGTCATGACTTTCTCGTTGCGACGAACACTGACTTTGACCATGTCGCCGGCCTGCTTCTTGGTCACCGCATACGTCAGTAGTTCTTGCTCGCTCTCAAAGGACTTCCCGTCGTAGGACAGCAGGATATCGCCTTCACGGATCCCGGCATCTTTGGCGGCGCGGTGTTTGCCGTACTGGCCAACACGCTTCACTAGCAATCCACCGGCCTGCGGTTCGCCTATCTGCATTCCGCCACCTCCCATCCGTCGCAGTCCCCAAGTCGAAACGCGCCAAGACAAATCGCCGGCATGACGCCAACCAGCGTCAAGTTTTAACGAGAGACCGATTGACTGTCCGTCTCGATCGACCTGCATCGGAACGACCGCCCCCTCGGGATCGACTTGATCAAGCACCCATTGGATGTCGGCGATCGAAAGCAACGGCTGACCTTGCAAGCGTTTGATTTGGTCGCCTGCTTTTAGTCCCGAAGCAGCCGCTACGGAATTCGGTTCAACCTCTTTGACGGTAGCCATCTCACTGGGATCCATGATCAAACCGAGCGACTTTGGATGTGGATACGGCCAAAGGATCTTTTCGGGGATCGGCTTCCCGGCGTTCCAGTAGTATTCGCGACGAGCGTCACCGATCTGGTGGCAATGGATGCAGCTCTTGACCACGTCGCCTTGATAATCAAGTGCGTCGGTGAAGCGATCACGTAGCGACGGATACTTTTCAGGCGATCCGAATTCGAGTGGCTTGCCACGTTTCGCCACTAAAACATCTTCGTAGCGATCCAGGTTTTTGTGGAGATCGAGCGCCCCCTGCAATGCCTTGGCGAGCCCAACCAACGACACGTCACCGTACCATTCGGTGCGATGCGATCGTGTTCCGAATCGGCCGTAGATCGTTTTGTCAGCGTTCAAGAAGAACAACGCCCACGACTGATCGGTGTCATACTGAAACGTATCCAAGTCCAAGCCGTTGGTTCCGACTTGGCGAACACAGACAAACTGTTCCAACAGGGGTCGGATGACGGGGTCGTTATCAACCAATTCGTCATCCAACTTCACACATTCCTCGCAAGGCAAGCAACGCAGTACAACCACGATGGGCTTTCCCGTTTGCCTTGCCTTTTCGATCGCTACCGGAATATCGTTGTACATCCAAAACCCTTCGGCTTCGACTCGCTGCTTGTCACTACGAACCGCTTGCTCGCGATCGTTGGCCAACGTTGTCGAGGGCACGGCAAGTCCTACGGCGATACCCAAAAGCCAAAACAGGTCTACCCAAACCCTATCGATTCCTTTTTTCATCAGATCGCCTCGGTGTATGCAGGTCGCTCGTTCTCTACCACCGCGTTAATTTATCAGGTTCGCCAATGCCGAACGCAAAATATCACGCCATAGACCGAGACATTCTTTCAGACAGATTGTCTATCTGGGGTTTCATTTTCTTTGCATCTGTCTCGACAAGCGGTTATCAATAAGGCTTGTCTTGGTTTGACATTTTTGGCGCACGTTTGCCACAGACAGCACACGTGAGCCTGATTCAGTGCCGTAAACATCCGCCAACTTCGCCACAGCGTTCCACGGCGTCCAAACTGGGCGACGAAGATCAACAACAGGTACATCGCGCATGGAACTTTCCGAAGACGAATTCCGCAACGAACTCAGCAACTTTCGCGACGAATTCGAAAAGCTGCGAAACGAAGTGGCCAAACGAATTGTCGGCCAAACCCCAATCGTCGATGGTGTGCTGATCTCGATGATTGCCGGTGGGCATGTGTTGCTCGAAGGCGTTCCGGGGCTTGGCAAAACGCTGCTAGTGCGGACGCTCAGTGATGTGTTGGAAGCGCCCTTCAGCCGAATTCAGTTCACTCCCGACTTGATGCCGGCCGACTTGATCGGGACAAATATCTTGATCGAAGGCAACGACGGTCAAAAGGAATTTCAATTCCAGCGCGGGCCGTTATTCGCCAACGTCGTACTGGCGGACGAGATCAACCGGGCGACACCGAAAACTCAATCGGCGTTACTCGAAGCGATGCAAGAACACAGCGTCACGGTTGCCGGGACGTCACACCAACTGGACGGCTTGTTCTTTGTCTTGGCGACACAGAACCCGCTGGAAATGGAAGGCACGTACCCGCTTCCCGAAGCACAACTGGACCGATTCTTGATGAAACTGATGGTACCGTTTCCGACGACCGAGGAAATGGAGACCATCATGGATCGCACCACCGCGGGCGCGATCGCACCTCCGGAAAAAGTGATTTCGGCCGAACGCATCGTCCGCATGGGACAATTGTCGCGATTGATTCCCATCGCCGATGACGTGCGGCGTTACGCGATTCTGTTGATCATGGCCACCCACCCTGAGCACGAAACGGCGACTTCGATGGTCCGCCAATTCGTCCGTTATGGCAGCAGCCCTCGGGGCGCGCAAGCGTTGATTTTGTGCGCAAAAATCAAAGCGGTACTCGACGGGCGCTTCCATGTCTGTCGCGACGATCTGAAATCCGTCGTCCACTCGGTGCTCCGCCACCGCGTGATGCTGAATTTTGAAGGCCAAGCGGAAGGAATCAAAATCGATACGATCTTGAACGACTTGGTCGAAAAGGTCGGTCACGAAGTCGCCGTTTAATGCCGTCACCCGTCTCATTCGATATGAACTGATGGCAAACGATACATCAACGCCAATCTTTGATTCCGAGTTCCTAAAACGACTTGAGTACCTGTCGCTGCTCAGCAAGCGGATGTTCCAAGGGCAATTACTTGCTCAGCGGCGCACGATGCAAACCGGCGGCGGGATCGAGTTTTCCGATCACCGTGAATACATCCACGGTGATGACCTTCGTTATTTGGACTGGAACGTTTACGCGCGCCACGGCGACTTGCTGTTGAAAAGGTTCCAAGAAGAAGAGGACCTGCACGTTTACGTTTTACTGGACGTTTCCCAAAGCATGGCGGTCGAAGACCCGGCAAACGATCGCCAATCCTCTTTGTCAAAATTCACACTCGGACGCCAAATTGCAGCCGCACTGTCGTACATCGCGTTAGCTGACTTGGATCGCGTTTCGATCTTTGCCTACGCCGATGGCATGAAGGTTTCGATGCCTTTGGTGCGTGGCAAAGATCGCATTCTGAGTGTGCTGCGTTTTCTGGAAAGCTTGAAATGCCAAAGCGAACGAACGGATCTGAAACGGACCGTTGGCGAGTTTGTTTCGCGTGCCCCGCGCACCGGCTTGGCAATCGTTGTGAGTGACCTATTCGATCAGGCGGGTTTTCGTGATGGCATCGACCGCTTGCGGTACGCCCAGTTTGAACCGCATGTAATTCAAATCCATACGCCACAAGAGGCCTCGCCGGCGCTGCTCGGTGACGTACAACTGGTCGATTGCGAAACGGGAATCGAAAAGAAAGTCACGGTGACCGAACGCAAGCTCAAGCAATACAAGAAGCTGTTCGACGCTTTCACGGCGGATATCGAACGCTATTGCCGAACCCAAGGTCTGGCACACACTCGCACGACGACGGACGTTCCGTTCGATGCGGTTTTGTTAAAAATGATGCGTGCAGCCGCGGTGGGGTAAACCATGTCACTTGCTTCACCTGACAAACTACTTTGGCTGCTGATCGCGCTGCCGATCATCGTGTTTTACATTTTGAAAACACGGCTGCGGCGGCGACAGGTCTCGACGCTGCTGTTTTGGGAACAGATATTCGAACAAAAGCGTCAACGATCACTTTGGCAAAACCTCCGCCACTGGGTGTCGCTGTTGCTGCAGCTCGCTTTTGTGGCGTTCGTCGGATTCGCTCTCGCCGATCCCTTGTGGAACTCACAAGACGACCGCGGTCAGGACTTGATCCTGGTGATCGACAATTCGGCAAGCATGGGCGCCGTCGATCCCGACACCGGCGAGACGCGGCTCTCTCAAGCATTGTCGCAAGCATCGGACGTCGCGTCGACGCTACGCAACGGTGATAACATTGCCTTGATTACCGCCGGCACCAGTGTTCGCGTCGTGGTCGGCATGTCTGATTTCGCCCCCACGGTAGTCGAAGCGATCGAAGCCGTCGCATTGACCGACGGCCCCACCAAAATCCATGAAGCGGTCGGTGCCGCACGACGGTTGGCGAGCGATCCGGAGCGACGTCGGATCGTGGTGTTTACCGATGGAGGAGTGCGCGGTCGCGATCAGCTATCCGAAAAGCCGGACCGAGACGAGGACACGAGTTCGATTGGCCGCGAGAACTTGATCGCCGAAGACGTGCGGCTAATCCCGATCGGGACCACCGCAGACAATGCAGCCATCACGACATTCCAAGTCCGACGCTCGACAGTTGATCCGATCGGATATTCGCTGCTCGTCGAAGTCGTGAACTTTTCTGAAGAGCCGCTCGAAACGCGATTGACGCTGAATCTGGATGAAGTGCTTGTCGATGTGATTCCACTGAAGCTTGAACCGGGCGAGCGATTCCGCAAACAAGTCGATTCCACCTCGCAATCCGGTGGCGTGCTGTCGGGAGTGCTAAAGGTTGACGATGCGTTGGTTGTCGACAACACAGCCCGCGCGATCCTTCCCGATCGACCAGAAATACCCGTCCACCTGGTCATCGGCGGCGAGAACGAATCGTTTTACTTGAACCGAATTCTCGAATCGATTCCTTTGGTTCGCATCGTAACCGACCCCGCCGAAGCAAGCTTGCACATCTTTGCCAATGCGATCCCGGACAGCCTTCCCGACGGACCGGTACTGTTTGTGGACATCCCCGCCGATGGCCCCGCAATCTCGGTCAACGGTTCGGACGATGCCAAGCAACCCGCTTGGCAAATCGGCCCGGCAATGGAGAACCCGATCATCGCCAAACAAGAGACCAGTTCACCGCTGCTTCGACACGTGCAAATGCAAAACGTGATCCTGGCAGGCGGACGTGACATCACGGTCAATGAAAATCTTGGTACGGCCAACGTCCTTTTGGAAACAGCGTCGGGTGACAAAGTCTGCGTCTCCATCGAACGCGAAAGTGGTCGAATATTGCTGCTCGCATCAGACCTCGATTCCAGTGACTTGCCATTGCGGATCGCGTTTCCGGTTTTGATGACCAACGCGATGAATTGGTTCATGCGAGAAACAGGTGAGATACGCCCTGCCCTTGCCACGGGGATCGCCAGTCAGGTGCCTTGGGATGTTGGCGACAGCGAGCAAACGATGCTGGGCACAATGATCGATCCGCAAGGCCATTCGTCTCCGATCACGGTCCAAGATGGGCTCGCCAAACTCGGGGCCCTTCCACATGTTGGTGTTTATCAACTGACAACAGACGACACCAACGCTCCCAATGACACAGCGATCGAGGCAGCGGCAAACACCGAAACGACCGGCGAACGCGTTGCGGTGAATTTAACCGACGAAGTCGAAAGCGATCTACGCATCCCTGAATTTTCAGACGCTTCGAGCGCACCGCTGCCTCCGGCGAGTCGTTCGCCATGGTTTTACTTGGTCCTTGCCGCGTGTGGCTTGGTCATCGCCGAATGGGCGTTGTTTCAGCGACGCGTGGTCGCATAGCAAAAGGATCAATGACGGTGAAATGGTCTGAACTCAGTTGGCTGTACCTTTTGATACCGGCGTTGCCTTGGTTGATCTGGTATCACTTTCGCTCCCTTAGCGACTTTCCGGCTTGGCAAAAACGTGTTTCGCTGGTGCTTCGAATCGCGGTCGTAATCTTGCTCGCCGCTGCTCTGGCCGGCCCCGTCATCATGCGTTCGACGGATCAACTGATGTTGGTCTTTGCGATCGACCGAAGTGAAAGCATCGATGAAGCGGCTCGTGAAAAAGCAAACCAATTCCTAACTGAAGCGATTCGCCTAAACGAACAGAATGATGCCGAGTTGCGGTTCTTGGAATTTTCCAAACGCCCCGCACCGCTGAAACAGACTTGGGAACCAACCGACAAGGACCAGCCTGCGAAAGACAACGAGCAAGCATCGGATAGTTCCCCGGCTGAGCCGGCTTCAGACATTGACAACGAAACGCAACGTGGAACCGATCTGGATGCCGCGATTCGCACGGCGATCGCATCAATGCCGCCGTCACGTGTGCGCCGCGTTGTCCTGTTGAGCGACGGGAACAGCACCGCAGGCGAAGACCCGATCGCGACGGCAGCCGACGGGCAGGTGCCGATCTGGACGGTACCGCTACCGAGTCGCAGCGAAGCCGAAGTGCAACTGACACGCGTCGAAGCACCCACACAAGTCCGCCAAGGCCAACCGTTTTATGTGGAGGTCATCGTCAGCAGCAACCGTGACGGCGAAGGCTTCATCGACCTCTACCGTGGCGATATCCAAATCGGCGAGGACAAACCCAAAACGGTAAAAATCAAAAAAGGCGAGAACCGCTTTCGATTTCGCCAAACCGTCTTGGGGAAACGCCAAGAAACCTTCGCGGCAAGGCTACGAGGTTTCGAAGACACGCTGCTGGACAACAATCAATCGTCCACTGTCGTGTATGCCGAAGGCCGGCCACGTGTCTTGTTAATCGATCCGGATATCGACCAAACCGATGCGCTGCGTTGGGCCTTGGATGAACAGTCGATCGACGTCGAAGTCCGACCGCCTCAAGGCGTACCAGCCGACTTGACCGAATTCCAAGGCTATGAATGCGTCATCCTTTCAAACGTTCCCGCGACCGCGATGACCATGCGGCAAATGGATCTGCTTCGCATCTACGTCAAAGAACTCGGCGGCGGATTAGTAATGCTCGGTGGCGATCAATCGTTCGGCCTTGGCGGTTACTACCGTACCCAGATTGAAGAGATCCTGCCGGTGCGAAGCAACTTTGAAAAGGAACGCGAAAAACCTTCACTGGCGATGATGCTGGTCATCGACAAGAGCGGCTCGATGGGCGGTCAAAAAATCGAACTCGCAAAAGATGCCGCACGGGCGGCTGTCGAATTGCTGGGGCCGCGAGATTCGATTGGTGTGATCGCATTTGACGGTTCGGCATACACGGTCTCGGAACTTCGCTCTACATCCGACAAGGGGCGAATCATCGACGCGATTAGCACGATCGAAGCGAGCGGCGGGACGAACATGTACCCCGGCATGGTGGATGCACTCGATGCCCTCCGTCCTGCGGCAGCGAAACTCAAACACGTGATTCTAATGACCGACGGGGTCTCCACCGCGGGCGACTTTCAAGGTGCCGCGACAGACATGGCGGCGAACCGGATCACGCTTTCGACCGTTGCACTTGGTCAGGGTTCCAGCGAAGCGCTACTCGAAGAACTGGCGCAGATTGGCGGCGGGCGCTACTACTTTTGTGACTCAGCTGATTCCGTTCCTCAGGTGTTTGCCAAAGAAACGGTCGAAGCGAGCAAATCGGCGATCAACGAATTGCCTTTCATTGCCCAAACGGTGCGGCCGACCAGCGTCCTCGAAGGAATCGACTTGGAACTTTCGCCGCTGCTGCTTGGTTATGTCGTGACGCGTCCAAAACCGACGGCCGAATTCATCCTGGCCAGTGAGTCCGGCGATCCACTGCTGGCATGGTGGCGTTACGGGCTGGGCATGTCGGTCGCATTTACTAGTGACGCCAAAAACCGCTGGGCCGGCGAATGGCTTTCCTGGCCCGACTTCGGCCCGTTTTGGGCACAGATCATTCGCCATGCAATGCGAAAGCAAGACAACCGAGGTGTTTTCGTTGACGTCCGCCGCGAGGGCGACCAAACACACATCGCACTCGATTCGGTCAACGATGACGGGGCCTTTATCGAAAACGCCACCACCGAATTGAACGTGATCGATCCCAACTTGGGACGCCAGAAAATCGCGATGCGGCAAACGGCGCCGGGACGATTCGAAGCAAGCGTTGAAACGGATCGACGTGGCGACTACCACCTGGACTTGGCACAAACCCAATCGAGTGGCAAGACAAGTCGCGTCTCGCGAGGCATTTCGGTCGGATACAGCGACGAGTTACGATTGCTGCCGACCGACATGACGATGCTACGACGGATCGCCTCGGTAAGCGATGGCCAGTTTGATCCGTCAGTCGAATCAGTGCTCGAACCCAACGACAATACCGCGACACAGCCGTTTTACTTGTGGCCCTGGCTATTGATGATCGCGCTTTGCGTCTTCGCGATTGACGTCGGATTTCGACGCATCGAATTGGGTCGGTAGACTCCGCGACGCTTACTCAAGCAAAGACTTTGCGTAGCCGGCAAAGTCACGCATGTCGGTCGGCAACGATTGCTTGCCACCAGGACCGATGATCAATGGACCGTCAATCGAATCGGGATGCACGCCGTGGCTGCCACGGACCAAGGTCGGCTCAAGCGGGATAACGTCCATCTTGTATCGCATCCCAAGCTTCTTTTGCATCAGCCGACCGGCGGCGCGAAGCTTGCTCGTCATGAAAAGCTCGCACGGGTCGTAGCCGGGCTTGCGATGGATGTCGACGGTTCTTGCAAAGTCTGGCGCGTACTCGTCCTGCAACCAATAGTAGTACGTGAACCACGCATCGCTTTTTGCCAACGCGATCAGCTCACCACTGCGTGGATGATCAAGTTCCAATTCGTCAGCATCGTAAACGCCACAAACGCCGTCTGTGTTTTCCAACAACTGCCGAACGGCGGGAATATCGTTGGGGTTCTGTACGTAAACGTGGGCCAATTGGTGGTCGGCAACGGCAAATGCCTTCGATTCCCCGGGCATCAAGATTTCGCCGAACGGCCCATTGCGAACACCCAGATACCCAGCTTGTCGCAAGACGCGATTGAGATGCACCGGCTTCTGAACAGGAACCAGGCCGTACTCGGAAACGACGACGACTTGGGCATCAATGTCATCGGCAGCTTGCTTGACGACTCGCACACACGCGTCAACTTCGGCAACACGCTGAGGATCGTGTTCTGTTTTTCGTTGGTAGTCGTAGTCGAGGTGCGGCAGATAAACGAGCGTGACCTGCGGCTTGTTTTGCCGCATCACCGTGGCAGACGCTTCGGCGATCCATCGACTGCAATCGATCCCGGCGGCTGGCCCCCAGAAACTAAAGAATGGAAACGCGCCGTGCTTTTTGACCAAGTCACAACCGGTATGGTCGAGCACATCGAAGACCTTGCTTCCGTCGCAACCGTAGTGTGGCTTTGGGGTGCAACTGTACTTTGCGGTCGACGATTGATTGAACCACCAAAACATCTTGGCCGTTTCGTAGTCGTCGTAGAACGTGGGGGCTTCGATTAGCGACCGCGCCTGCTGCCAGAACCTGATCTCCTGCGTTTCTCGAAAGTACCACCCATTGGCAACGATCCCATGGTCGCGTGGTGCCAAGCCGGTCAACATTGTGGCTTGGGAAGTACACGTCACCGCCGGCAGCGGGCTGGTCCAAGGTGCGAAGCGGTCGCCGCCGTCGGCAAGTGTTGACGGGTCAGGACGACCGGCCAACTCGTACAGCGTCTCGCCATGCGGAAGCAAGCGAGGCGTCAGTCCAACGACATTGATGATGCAGATTCTTTTCATGATCGCGATGTTTTACACGATTGCGACTGACCGGTCGGAAGACCGCAAGACAAAACGGTTTCGAAATTACCAACCGCCGTTCGACTCGCTAGCGGCGTGGAGTGCTGGGATTTCAAGACATTAGGCATTCATTCAATGATCCACTTGGATCACCGGCGCATTGAAACGCGAAAGTCACTATGTTATTTCCCCGGGCTATCACTACGACTCAAGTAACATCCCGGGAAATTCGATGAAGTTGTCTCGAATCATGCCCAATGGCATGACACTTTTTGGCTTGCTCCTGCTGACTATCATAGTCACTCAGCTGACCGGCACGGTCCAAGCTCAGACAGACCCTGAGACACCTCCCCCCCCTCAAGCGAGCGAAGCGGCACCGACCGGAATCGACCAAGCGATCGACACGGCCTTCAAGCCGATCGCTGACACCTGGGGTTCGATCGTGTTTTTCCAGCTGCCCATACCGGGCCTGGATATCGTCCCCTTTGTGGTCCTGCTGCTAGTTTTCGGGGCCGCTTTTTTCACGGTCGCGTTCGGCTTTGCCAATATTCGATTGCTCCCGCTAGCGATTCGCGTCGTCCGGGGACACTACGACGAACTGGAAAAACAAGGGGAACAGATCCCCACGCATGTCGAAGTCAACGAATTGGATGGCGACTTAGTTGACACGATCCGCGACGAGGCACACGGGGAAGTCTCGCACTTCCAAGCACTCGCGACTGCGGTCTCGGGAACGGTTGGGCTGGGAAATATTGCCGGTGTGGCGGTTGCCGTCGCGACGGGCGGTCCCGGGGCGACGTTCTGGATGATCGTCTGCGGACTACTCGGCATGTCAACAAAATTTGTCGAATGCACGCTGGGCGTACGTTACCGCGATGTCGAACCAGACGGCACGGTCCATGGCGGGCCAATGTACTACTTGCAAAAAGGCCTCAGCGACAGCGGTTGGTCTGGCGCCGGAAAAGTCATGGGGACCTTGTTCGCGATCTTCTGTGTCGGCGCATCGTTTGGCGGCGGAAATGCCTTCCAGGCCAACCAGGCGGCCCAGCAAATCAAAACCCTTTTCGGCATGGAAGACAGTGGCGCCTCGGGAACCATCATTGGAATTGTGATGGCGATCATGGTCGGCTTCGTGATCATCGGCGGCATCAAGCGGATTGCCAGCCTGACCGAAAAAATCGTTCCGCTGATGGCGGCAATTTACTGCCTGGCGGCGATCACCATCATCCTACTGAACATCACCAGCGTCCCCTGGGCGATCAAAGAAATCGTCACCGGGGCGTTCACGCCTGAAGCCGGCATTGGCGGCATCATGGGTGTCTTGATCCAAGGCTTCCAACGAGCGGCGTTCTCCAACGAAGCGGGCGCCGGTTCGGCCGCGATCGCGCACAGCGCGGTCAAGACAAAGTTCCCCGCATCGGAAGGCGTGGTTGCACTTCTGGAACCGTTCATTGACACAGTGGTCATCTGCACGATGACCGCATTGGTGATCGTGCTCTACAACGGTGGCACGCTGTTCACATGGGGTGATGTCGAATCGAAAGCGGTCCTGATTGACGGCGTGCGAGTGGGCGGTGTCGACCTTACCTCATTGGCTTTCGACAGCGTTCTACCCGGCTTCCAATACGTCCTGACGATCGCGATTTTCCTCTTCGCATTCTCGACGATGATCTCGTGGTCGTATTATGGAATCCAATCGTGGAAGTTCCTGTTCGGCAAAAGCAAAGCGGCCGACTTGTCGTACAAGCTGCTGTTCTGCACCGTGATCGTGATCGGCGCGGCTGTCTCGCTCGGATCAGTCATCGATTTCTCGGATGCGATGATCTTTGCGATGGTATTCCCCAACATGCTGGGGCTGTTCTTCCTGTTCCCGAAAGTACGCCAGGAACTGATCCGGTACCTGACGGCGTGCCGGGAATCGGACGCTGCCTAACTTGGAACGCGGATCGGGACCTGCGGGAGTAGCCACCACTGCTCCCCAAATTCTTTTGCCCGATCTCTATTCCCCCACTTGGTTGTCAGTGCCTGATGATGCTCCACCTTGCCGCGGACTGACGCGGCAAGGAAATGACCGGACAAACCGCTACCACCGGACCGATGACCAGGTTTTTGCGATCGTCGATTCAACATCGCCGGTTCGCTGCCGCTAGCGGCTATCGCCCAACTTGATTGAGCGTCTCGCTGTTCGTATCACGTCAACGCCGAGCACCAATTTCCGACCCAGCCAGATAGCCCCGGTCATTCCATTGAACCTCCATTTTCCGTCCACCATGGCAATGAAGCTTGCCGCATCGAGAACGGAAAAAAGGCTGCTTGCTGCGCGGACGGCGGTGTTGCGTAACCGGATGACGATGGGCAGCCAGAACGAAGCGCCCGCCTGTCTTTTCGCAGCGAATCCAAATCCGGAATCGTGGAAAAACTTCGATGGTTCGGAAGGAACCATGGCCCCAAAGCGTAGGGGCGAAGAAATTCGAAGAACCATGAAACTGAGAAGTGGTCAGGGCCGGGCTCGAACCGGCGACACCGGCCTTTTCAGGGCCGTGCTCTACCAACTGAGCTACCTGACCAGTTGGTTCATTCGAATTTGCGAGGATCGTAGGGTATGATGCCGTGCTTCGTCAATTGGTTCACGGCTCCTTTTTTTGATCCGAGCAAAGTAATTGATTTTGCGGGGTTGGATCGTGAGGCCCATGCGGTTTGTTTTGGATGATCATTTTCCCGGTTTTCACGATCTCGGGTCGCTCGATTGGCCCGATCCGATCAGACTACCGTAAGCTGTGCGAACCACGAACAGAGAAAGAATTTTGTATCGGAAATACTTTTCGTTGCGATGCCGATTGGAGGCCATTGAGTAAACGATGACGACGATTGTTGGAACACAACAAGAGGCGGGTGACGCCAGGGAACGTCTTCGCGACGAACGTCAGCACGAGCGCGCCAAGTTAAAGGTCAGCCGATTTGATTCGGTGACCTCGCTGTTCCTTGCGCTGATTCTTTTTCTCGGTGCATTTGTCTTGATGATGTTCATCGTTTGGCTGTTAAGCGGTGAGCCAAAAGTGAAAGCGATTGAACCAATCATCGAAAACCCTCCAGGGCGGGGCGAGAACCCCGAAGGTTTCGAGCGCGACTTCGAACCGCCAGGTGCTGAAGAAGTCGAAGACCTGATGGAACCGACGCTGGCCGACACGATCGAAGCGGTCACTGATGCGGTCAGTAGCGTCGCCGCTTCCTTAACAACGTCCAATACCAACGCGACCGCATCGACCCAGGGCACCGGAAAAGGCGACAGTCGCCCCCCCGGACCAGAAGGCGAAGGCGATGACATCATCGGACGTTGGGAACGCTGGGAGCTAACGTTTAATGCGAAAGGTAAAAAGGACTACGCCCGTCAGCTCGATTTCTACAACATCCAACTTGCCGCCTTCGGTGGCGGTGGTCCCAACGTCATCGACATGGCATCGAACCTTTCCAGCTCGCCGAAGAAGTCTGTCAACCAAGACCCCAAAAGCGAAGAACGGCTGTACTTCTCGTGGAAACTCTCCAACCCCCTGATGCAGTTCGACCGCCAACTGCTTGGCGAAGCCGGCATTGCTTATTCCGGCCGGAACGTGATCCGATTCATTCCAAGCGAATTGGAAAATGGATTGGCTCAAATGGAAAAGGAATACTGCGAACGCAAGGGCAAGAAGTTTCCACACGACATCGCCAAAACCGTGTTCGAAAGCAGTGCCGAAGGCAACGGGTTTGCCTTTAGCATCGTCAGTCAACGATACCGCGTTGGCCGCTAGCAGCCTTCGCATCGGCGCATGGCAATCGACGACATCCATCAAACCACCACACTACAACTCAACCTTCTCTCGTTTACCTCAGGAAGCCGACTTCAATGATCGCTGAGATCTCTTTGTTTAGCATCATCGCCAACGGGACGTACTTCGCACTCGCGGGCGTCGCACTTTGGGGCTTGTACTGCATCGTGGTCGTATGGAACCGCGTCGGTCAGAAACGATTCAAGACCGAAGAAGAACAGGACCAGTTCATGGACGACATCGAGCAACTGCTCAGCAAAGGCGACTTCGAAGGCGCGTTGGAATACTGCGACGGCGACACCCGTGCGGTCCCGCAGATGATCGAACTCGCCGTGAACCATCGCCAACTTGGCTACAAACGTGCCCGCCGGGCGATGATGGATCGCTTCCAACGTGATGTTCTTAGCGATTTGGAATACCGCCTCAGCTGGATCAGCACTGTGATCAAGAGCGCTCCCATGATCGGACTGTTCGGTACGGTTTTCGGGATGATGGGTGCGTTCCAAACGTTGGCAACCGCGACGTCGGTCGAACCCAGCAAGCTTGCCGGTGACATCCAGTTGGCACTGATCACGACCGCCAGCGGTTTGGCGATCGCGATCCCACTGATGCTGCTGGTTGCCAACTTGAATATCAAGATTGCCAAAATGGAAGACTTGGTCGGCTCCGGTTTGGCTCGCTTCTTCGAAGCATTCAAAACGGGTTTGGCTCGCACCGGAGGTCAGGTGTAAGCGATGGCTGATGACATGATCGACGACGACGGTGATGACGACTTCGCAATGCCACGGAAAAGCCGTGACAGCGAAGAAATGGACATCACACCGATGATCGACATCACGTTCCTGTTGCTGATTTTCTTTGTCGTGTGCAGCAAGATGGATCCGACGCAAATGGGCGATATTCCTGAAGCCCAGAACGGTGTCGCGATCAGCGCCAAGGACTCTGCCGTCGTCTTTATCGAAGCCGCCGGTAAAGACAAAGTGATCCTGAAACGGATCGATGGCAGCGAATTTAGTGCCGACGAAGAACTGCAAACCGCAGAGATCGTCGAATACGTCGGCAAGGAACTAAAAAGCACCATGGGACGCGAAAAGAACCACGTCATGATCATGGGTGATGGCGAGGTCAAAGTTGGCGAAGTGACCCGCGTGCAGAAGATCATCGGCGACGCATTCGAGGATATCACGTCAACTTACATTGCCGTCAAAGAGTTGTAACCGTTCGTCGTCAACCGCGCCCGCAATAGCCAGATTTGCTCGATACACGGCGTGCCTGTAATCACTCCGTCTGTCAGCACGCTGTCCGCCAACACTCGATCCGTCCTAAACCACTCTTCAACTTATGTCGATTCCTGTCACCTGCCCGCAGTGTGGAGCCATCAACAAGGTCAACGATTCGTTGGCCGGTCGACGCGTGCGCTGCCCCGAATGCGATACCGCAGTCCATGTGCCGGAACCCGAGGCCGCGATCGAGGTTGAGGCGATTGACGTCGACGTGATCGAAGCCGAACCCGTGGTCGCGGCAGCGCTCTCTGGTCAATCCGGCGTGCCCTCCACACCAACGCCGATCGCCTCCGTGCCGGTGACCGATGCGAACGTCGCCCTCGCCGACCTGGATGAAGACGACGACGAGGAAGTCCTTAAACGCAAACCGCGCGACGAAGAAGAACTCGACATGACGCCCATGGTCGATGTGACGTTCTTGTTGCTCATCTTCTTTATGGTGACGGCCGCCTTCAGTTTGCAAAAATCCATTCAAATGCCGCGTCAGCAAACCGACGCTCCCAGTACCACCGTTGTCGAACAAGAAGAAGAAGACCTGACGCCGATCGAATTGCAGGTCGACGAATACGGGTCATTCCTCGTCTTGGCCGCCGACTGGCAAGAAGAAACGCCCGGGAAACAGAACTTGATCAGCACGCTGAAGCGGGCCAACACCGGTGGCCCGATGCGGTTGGTGATCAAAGTCCACGAGATGTGCAAATTGCAATTCCTCGTCGACGCCATGGACGCCGGCACCATCGCCGGCTTCACCGAAACTCAAGTGACCCAGGTAGAAGAATTCGATTGACGCAGCCTTCGAATTTCTGCCCTAGCGTTTCACAACCAATCTTCGAACCGAACTTTTCGCTTTTCCTTTGACATACAACGATGCTTGCTAACGAACTGATCGACCAGCTGGAACGACGCGGTTTGCTCGATCAAGAAATCATTGACGCCCTACGCGAACAGTTAAAATCCGGTGGCGCAAACGTCACCCCGGAAGCGGTTGCGAAGTTGCTGGTCGACAACGGTCAGTTGACGCGATTTCAAGCCACTAAACTGATTGGCGAATTACGCAGCAGCGACTATCCCGATGAGTCCGCCATTGCCGCCGAAGTCGTCGAAGACGATCTGATCGAAGGCATGGACGCGATCGAGGTGGAGCCGATTGAAGTCGAAGCCGAGCCCGTCGAAGTCTTCGCCGAACCGATCGAAGCCGAAGCGGTTGCCGTCGATGCGTCCCCGGTTGGCACTCCCTCCGCCGCGAGCAGCGAAGATGTCCTCGGCGGCGACTTTCCACGTGAACGGTCCTCGTCCAGCCGCATCCGTCGCCCGGTGCCTGAGAAAAGCCAGTGGGACTCGTTCAAAATCTATGGTTTTCTTGGCATCATCGGTTTCCTGATCATCTCCGGCGGGGCACTGTTCTTTCTGCTACGACGTGGCGACGCTGACGACCGCATCAAGATCGCCAACGATCTGTACGACAATCAAAACTACACCGGCGCCCAAGACAGCTACCTCGACTTTTTGGACGCCTTCGGCGAAGCCAACGAATACAGTTCGTTAGCCCGCACCCGGATCGCGATGACGCAGCTGTACCGTGCCGAAGGGAACTCGGACCCGACCTACGCGACGCAAGTGGCAAAGGAGATTCTGCCGCCGATTGAACCCGAAGAAGGACTGAACGAAGAACGCGGAAACCTGGCCGCTTTGTTGGTCAAGATCGCTGAGAACATCGCGGGCGAAGCGGCCGACAAACAGGAGACCAGCGAAAAACGAGAACTACTTGAAGCACTCGATCGGCAGATGGAACTGACCGAAAATCCGAACTACATGACCGGCGTCTTGCGAACCACTTTGTCCGGGCGTTTGAAGGCAATCAGCGAAGAACGCGAGCGTGTTGTCCGCGACATCACTCGCAACGAACGACTGGACGCGGCGGTCGCCGAGATGACGGAGCTGCTGAGCCAAAAAAACACCAAGGCCGCCTACGACGTGCGATTCGACTTGCTACGTGCGTTCCCAGAACTCGCCGACAATGAACGACTCGTCAAGCTGATTCGAGAAGCGAGCGATATCCAACAAGGCTTGGTCGAATCCAGTTCCAAGCTTCCTGAATTGATCGCCCCAGAACCGGAATCGAAGATCAAACCGATCGTATTGACCGCGCGTTCGGGTGATCGTGCGATCGACCTTCGCGATGAAGTCCTGTTCTTCCGTGCTAAAGGCAGTGTCCTGGCATTCAACGGCGAAGACGGAAGCCTGCTGTGGCGACGCTATGTCGGTGACTCACTATCGCACAGCCCGACGCGGCTGGACGAAGGCGAGGCCGTCTTGCTGAGTGAATCGGCGGCGTTGGCAATCAACCGTTGTGACGGACGGTCAGGTAAAATCGACTGGCGATTGCAAATCGGCGAGGAATTCAATCAGCCGGTGGTTGAACGCGATGACGTCTTTATCGCCACCAAGAGCGGCCGACTGATTTCCGTCGACGCGACAACCGGCGATGCGAAGTGGGCCGAGTCGATTCCGCAGATCCTTGAAACCGGTCCCGGCATCGACGATCGCAATTCGGTGATGTATCTGCCCGGTGATCACAGCAACCTTTATGTACTACGCCGGAACAATGGCGAGAGTGTCGAAAGCTATTACCTCGGTCACGCCCAAGGCACGATTCTAGTGCCCCCGCAGCCGTTGCTCGGCCATCTCTTTGTGGTCGAGAACAAAGGCTCGGATTACTGCCTGGTACACGTACTCGGGGTCAACGAAAACGGAACCGGGATTCACCAAGCACAAACCCCTTTCCGATTGCGTGGCAACGTGATGGTCGCACCAATCGTCGTCGACCAACGCCGCATGGTGGTCCTGACCGACTTGGGTGAGATCGCTGTCCTTGATGTCGAACCAAGCATCGAAACCGACAAGGTCTCGGTCGTTGCCAAGCTGCCCGCTTCGTTCAGCCATCCGACTCTGACACAGATGGCTGTCGGACGGAGCCAAATGTGGACGACGGGTGACCGAATCGGACGCTATGAATTGCAAGTCAACCGCGGTCGCGTGATCTCGGACTGGACGAAAGACTCCGGTGACAAGTTCTTCGGACAGCCGTTGATCATCGGCGACGCGCTCGTCCATGCCCGACAGCTTCGTGGTACCTCCGGAGTCCGAGTGTCCGCTGTTGACCCCAAGACCGGTGACGAATTCTGGCGAAACGATATTGGCGCCCCAGTCGCAATGCTGCGGCGTGCCGAAACCGGCATTCATGCGATGACCACGCAAGCGGCATTGTTCGAACTGGATCGCTCGGCAATCGAAAGTGGTGCGACACGCAACCCGATCGAAAACGTCGGCGGTTCGGGCGTGATCATGCGATTCGAAAACCCATTGCCGATCGACGATCAACGCAGCGTATTGCTCAACAAGGCGACCAGTGACGGTGGCAAGCGGGTCATCGTTTATGACCCCACACGGCCGCAGGAGAAGATTCGCTTGGTCAGTCTGAATCTGTTATCCGGACACCCCAACGGATCAGGAATCGCTGTCGGCAAAGGCGTCTTCCTGACGCTCGATAACGGCCGTGGCGTTTACATGGACTATCTGACCGGATCACAAATCGGCAGCCCATTCCAACCCTTCAGCACACCGGGTGATCAAGTCAAATGGACCAACAGCATCGCCCTGAAAGACGACCCGACACAAATCGTTGTCGCCGATAGCCGCAAAGGCTTGTACCGCGTGCGTGTAGGCGACCGAATCACAAAGCTTACCGACATCCAATTGCCCAGCGAACCGCTGGGAACCATCGCCGGGATTAACGGCAGCGTGATTTTGGCGATCGCCGGCCCGGCATCGGATATGATCCAAGGCCGTGACATCAACTCGCTTCAAGAAAAGTTTCAACTATCACTCGAAGGACGCGTGATCTGGGGGCCAGTTGCTGCCGGTGATCAAGCCATCGTGATGACTGACGACCATACGTTGCACGGCATTTCCATCGAAGGCCAACCGACGTTCAGTGTCTCCGTCCCCAAAGGCATCCCTGTCGGCGAGCCTTTGATTCATGAAGGGCAAATGATATTGGCGGCCGACTCCGGGTGGGTCGTTTCCATCGATCAAGCATCTGGTCAGTTGCAAGGGATCACCGAATTACGGCAACCGTTCTCGGCAACGCCGTTGGCACTCGGCCAACGATTGCTTGTCCCCGGTGCCGAAGGTGTGGTTTATGTAATTGATATTCCCAACGGGGGAGTCAATTGATGAGTCGTTTCAAACTATCCGTTCGTATCACAGCGCTAACGCTGGCATTCGCCGGGTTCGCCATCGGGATGGGATTCACCAAGACGGCATCAGCACAATTGCTGACTTACGCCGAATCCGGTGCTCCTGAAGATCCCGGGCTTGGCCTGCTGCAAGAAAGTCCGCACGACATCATCTATTTCACCCCAGAAGCCGGCGGCGGTTGGGCGAAAACCCGATTGATGACCTTTCGTGAAATGCCTTCGGTGGCCGCCCAGAAAGGAACGCTGCGATTTCAAATCCTGGGGATCGAATCCGATGAGTTCATCGCCAAGTGGAAAGACATTGATCGCATCGATTTTTGGGAAACGCGACTTGAACGCGAAGTCGCCGAACGCATCGCGCGAGAAGACTTTGTTGGTGCTTATCCGTTTCTGTCGATTCTGATCCGTGATTACCCGCGACGACCAGGCTTGAAGGAACTCCGATGTGATTTTCTGTGGCGGAATGCGATTCAACGTGCCCGCGGTGATCAGCGTGCCGAATCGTTGGCAATGCTCGAAGAATTGCATCGCTATGACTCGCGGTTCAAACAGTCCAACGTCCTAAAAGCAATCAGTGGCATTACCAACGGATTGATGGACTCGATGGTCGAGGAAGGCGAACTCGATGGCGCTCAGCAGTTACTCGCACGGTTGAAAAGCGACTACGCCGACTACAGTTTGGACGCGATCACGAAATGGGACGACGAGTTCCTTAAGATGGCACTCGAAAAACGCACGGAAGCCATCGCCGCCGTGCGCGCCAAAGACTACCGCACCGCACGTCGACTCGCACGCGAGAGTCTGTACCTAAAACCAGACATCGAAAACGGAGTCGAACTGGTCAAGAAGATCGACGAGATCTATCCCTTGATCACCGTCGGCGTGCTCCAAGCGGCGCGTGTTTATGATCCGGTCCGTCTCGATAACTGGGCCGCCCGCCGTACTGGACGTCTGCTTTATCGCAACCTTTTCGAAATCCAAGGCGCCGCCCCTGAAGGCGGTGAGTATGACTTTCTATTTGGCGATACGGAAACGAATCCAGATCGCACGGAACTGGAACTGCAGCTCGAAACAGACAAACTGCCGTCGCCATTGAACCGCATCGAAGTCGATGTGCTGGCGGACCGTATTGCCCAGCGTGCCCTTCCCGATTCTGACACGTACTTTTCGCCTTGGGCGGCCTCCGTCGTTGGAATCGGTATCGATGGCCCGCAACGCGTCCGCTGTTTGCTGCGACGCCCCCACGTGTTGCCGACCTGTTTGTTGCAACTGAACGTCGATGCGAGCTGGTTTGGTGGTGAAGTCGGTGGCCCGACCGGCGACTACTTCGTCGAGTCGCTCGACGATAATGAAACGCGATTCATGTTGACCGACGAGGCGCGACGTGGAAGCAGCGATGAATCCAAACCTCGCGAAATCGTTGAGGTTCGTTGCCAATCCGGAAGTGACGCGGTTTCCAAATTGCTTTCTGGCGAAGTCGACGTATTGGACCAGTTGTTCCCGGCCGACGCGATCGCGCTAAAACAACGCCGCGAAATCAAAGTCGTCGAATATCCTTTGCCGACGATCCACATGCTGGTGCCGTGCTCGGACCACGCCTTTATTCAAGACAAAAACTTCCGACGCGCGTTGCTCTACGGGATCAACCGCGATGACATTTTGAACGGCGAGTTGCTCGAGAACAAACGCTTCGACGGTTGCCGTGTCCTCAGTGGACCGTTCCCCGCCGGGCTCAGCCAAGAAGACCCGTTGGGATATGCGTACGACGCCAGCATTCTGCCTCGTCCGTTTGAACCCAGCTTGGCGAAACTTCTTAAACAGTTGAGCATCAACCTGAAAGCTGCCGAGGCGGAACGCAAGAAAGAACCGCCGCCGACGCTGGAAAAGATTCGCTTGGCGTTCCCCGCCGACAACCTTTCACGTGTCGCCTGCGAAGCGATCAAGAGCCAATGGCAATTGATCGGTCTCGAAGTGGAACTCGTGCAACTGCCAATCGGCGAAACATATCCGGCACCGGACACCGCGGACTTGGTTTACACCTCTGCCGCGATCTGGGAGCCGATCATTGACGCGCGTCGATTGCTCGGCCCAAACGGTCTTGCCAAAAGCGAAGACCAACTCGTCGGACTGGGCCTACGACGCCTGGAAGAAGCACTCAACTGGAAAGACGTCCGTGATCGCTTGCTCGACTTGCACGCGATCTCTCATCACGAGCTTCCCGTGCTGCCGCTTTGGCAAATGGTCGAATCGTTTGCGTATCGCAGGTCGCTGACCGGTATGGGCAACCGAATCGTTTCTCTCTACCAAAACGCTGGCAATTGGAGGCTGGAACATTGATCGGTAACAATTTGATGGGCCGAAGCAAGTTCGTATGGCTGACACCAATTGCCGCGTTAGCGTTTGCACTTGTGATGCCAACGCTGGAAACGGTCGCACAAGACGACACCGAAGAAATCCTATCGGACGAAACGGGCGAAGGCGGCGAGGATGAATCCGGGTTCCTGAAGGAAGAACTGCCTTGGGATTACTCGCCCTATAAGGTCCTGATCTGGGTCGCTTCACGCGACACGCGGTACAACGCCGATTCGCTACGTGAACCGTTGCTCGAACACCTCGATCGCGATTTCTTTTCGATCTGGCAAACCGACGTTGCCGATGCGCCAACACCGGTCTCCACGGCCGCGTTTCGTTCGATGGACGAAATGACCTATGACTCGATCGCATCATCCGATCCTGTCATCGCCGTGAAGCGTGACCACAAAGACGCCGTACGGATTCAGTCCGTCGCCAGCTTGCGCAGCTACGTTTCGTCGATTCTGGCCACCGAAGGCCTAATGAACTTGGTCAAGAAACGAGCCGCTGAGGGTGGCGACATCACACTTGGCGGGACAGACTCGTTGCTGACACCGGTCGAAACCGATCCCGAGCGTCTGGTCGAACGCTGGGCGGATCCGAACACCGAAGCGATGCTGGTCAGTCGCGGCAGGGCGACGCTACTTGATAAGCCAAAAGCAAAAATGCTTTCTTTGCCGATCAACGACCTGATCACCAAAGCGGTTGACCAATACGACAAGATCTTCATCGTCCGAATCGCTGACGAAGAAGGCATCACGACCGTTTCGTCTGTCGAGATGGAAACCTTGATGCGTTCGTTTGGCCCCGTCGTGAGCGCACCTTACTTGACCTCGGTCGACCTGCCTGGCGTGATCGCCTACACCGTCACAGAAAGCTTTTCGCCGATGGTTCGTATCGATAACGCCGGCACCCAATCAGCCACAGCAATGATTCGCGCATCGCGTCTGATTACCAGCAGCGATTCGCCTGCGGATATTTCTGTTGGCGACGTCCTACAGCCAATGATTCGCAAGAACGACCGCAACGGAAAACCGATCGCTATCGGGCCGATCGAGTGGGCCTACTTGCTCGCCACAGAACGAGATGGTCCCAACGTCAAAATGGATTTTTATTCCGGCATGGCTGGCGGATTGTCAGGTCGCGCGAACAAACGCACGTTCAAAATGGCCCGATTACTGAAGCCACAATTGCCGAGCACAACCCTGCGTTTGCATGCCAAGGGAGATCCAGAGCAGCCACTGATCGGCTACGAACTCTACCAGCGAGAACTGCAGGGCAAATCAATGACTTTCGTCGGACGGACCGATTGGAACGGTCGACTGGTCATTCCCCACACCGATGATCCGCTGCGATTGCTGTATGTGAAAAACGGGGGTGCCGTCCTCGCACGTCTCCCGCTCGTCCCTGGCAACACGCCGCTGGAAACTGCTGACCTAACCGGTGATGACATTCGCTTGCAAGCGGAGGCTTACATCCGTGGCGTACAGAACGCGATCATCGACTTAGTTGCGATTCGAAAACTGTTCGCGGCGCGAATCCGGATGCGGCTTCGAAACGGAGAACTCGAAGAAGCCGAAAAGATGCTTACCGACCTTCGTGACCGTCCTACGAACGAAGAACTCGCCAACGACATGGGCCGGAAACAAGGTCAGTACTTGAAAGAGATTGGGAACCGAAATGCGAACCAGCGTCGCAAAGTTGACTTGATGTTCAAGGAAACGCGTGAAATGCTGGGCAAGCAAATCAACCCGACCATCATTCGTGAATTGGAATCGGATCTCACCGCCGCACGCAACAACGGCGGCAAGCTACCCCCGGCGCCCGAAACGGACGCCGCGGAGTAGAGACAAGTAGGAATCGATTGCTGTGCTTCCATTCTTGTTGCTCGCCGCTTTTATCTTGTGCATCGTTTACCCTTGGGTTCGCAGCCAAGAGAAACGCGAGAAAACGCGGCGGCGACAACGGCACCAACGCTTGATGAAAATTGGTGCCGAAACAAAGCCTTCGATAGACGAATTCGATTCGCCGATCGACGAGTCGAATTCGAGACCTGACCCAAATCAGTCACACTGATTGATCGCGTCGTCGCCCAAGCCTTCGGGGCCCAACGGGTCATTGGTCACCGCAATCTTGTCAATCTTTGCACCGTTCTCCCGATGCGCAAGCGTCAACGTGTGCTCACCTGGTCGTAATGCCGCATTGGCAAGTTGCACCCACTGCCAACCGACCGTTTGCAAGCCGTTCGCCGCAGCGTAGGTGGAACCATCAACGCTCACCCAAAACGAGTCATCGTCGGCACTGGGACAATCGACGCGTGCAAAGACGTAGTACTTGCTGCTTTGCGTTACCTTGAACGTTAGTTGAATTTGCCCGTCGCTATCGCGTTGAGGTGCCTGCAACTGATTGTCACCTGCCGCAACCACGATCGCTTTGCCGCCAGAAGCGTCTTTGTCGTCAAGAAGCTCCCAAGGTGTAGTAGCCACTAGGCACTCGACCTCAAACGATTGCGATTCGACTTGGGAAATATCGGGTTCAGGATACGTCGACTTTCCAGTTAACCAACCGTCATACCAGTGAACGTACTCGACGTTGGGAAATGGATGCTTGGTGAAATCGGTTTCCGTTTCCTCCATGCCAAGCAAAAATCGGTCCACGAAGGCTTCCACCTCAGGGCGTTGGCTATCGGGCAATCGGCAATGCGGATGACCACCGACAATCGAAAAACCGAAACGATCTCCGATCCCAAATGCCCGCCAGACTTCGTGGGCTGCTCGACAAGAGACATAACCCGACTCGTCTGCCAACCACTCGTAATCCGGATTGCCGAGCACCAGCAGCGCGCGTGGAGCGACCATCGCCATCAATTCGTGATGGTCGTAGGGCAACTTGGTCACACGCCGCGCGAATTGAAACATGTCCTCGCGGAACCATGCACGACTCGTCTTTCCGAGCGTTTCAACATTGCCCAGTGTTTCCGATACGCGCCAAGCCGCCGCCCCACCACCGCCAGATTCCTGTGCGATGGTCAACGCGATCCGTTCGTCCAATGCCCCAGCAAACAAAGCCATCTTTCCGGCAAACGAACACCCGGTAATGCCCAGGTGCTTCAAGTCGATCGGTAAATCATCTTTGACAAGTTCCAATCCGTCAATCAAACGACTGACACCCCAAGACCAGGCGCAATACGCGCCCATCGAGACCTGATCCGGATACAAACGATTAATCGGCTCTTTTCCACGAGTCTGCGTATGCGACATCACCTGACCGAAATTGAACGGGATCTGTGCGATGTCACGGTCTGCAAAAATATCCGTCGGCAGGCTTCCACTTCCCCTTCCGATCCCAATGACTGCGGGGAAAGGACCATCGCCGGACGGCAGCACAATTTTGGAAGTAAGCGTCAATGTCTGTTCATTGACGGTTACTTCGACCGTCAATACGCCGTCTTCGAAACGTGCCTTGATTTCCTCCGGACGTGACGGTTTTTCACCAATCCCGTAGTGTTCGATTTCTGCTTTAATCTCGCTACGTCGGCGACTCCAATCGGTGAATGCTGTCGATCGCTCGTTGGTACCAGACCATTGAAATGGGTCCGTCAGTGGTCGATGAACCGGCAAGTCGTTGAACGTTGGCAGTACCGGCTTGGAAAATTCATCACCTGTGTTTTCAACTTGATAGACCAATGGAATGTCTTGCGAGAATCCACTGCTGGCAGAGAGAACCACCGAGAACAGAAAAGCAACGGGCCATTTTTTCATTGCGACGCCTCAAAGAATAGAACGAAGACATCAATTCGTTTCGCCAATCAATTGACGATAACAAGTCTTCAAGCGGCGTTCACGATTGCTCGTTCGGATCGATCAACGATTCCAACATTTCCAATCGTTTCGCTGATTCAGCGGTCAGCTTTGGCAATTCCGACAGACGGCGAAGGTCGCGGTGCAGGTAGTCGACGAACTCGGGATCACGCTTGCGAATCAGAAGTGGCCCAAAGTGCAGTGCCACGTCTTGGTCGATCTGAGCATACGCCGGATCGACACATCCGCTTGCCGCATCGGCATCATGATACCTATCGAATCGCATCATCATGTACGGATGACGATCCATCACAAATGCCTCGTCGACCAATTGATATCCCGATCGAATTGCCCAACGGCGGACGGAGTCGGTGTGGTCATTCGCGGCAACGATCACACAACACGGAACTCGTTCGGGATAGGCCTCCAGCAAATTGGTCACCAGACGTCCGCCCATTCCACAAAGGCTGACGCTGTTCGCTTCGCCTTGGACAAGTCCTTCGAACCCGTCAGCCAATCGAACCTCGGCATTTAAACCAGCCAATGTCCTGCGACTGTTTTCGTACGGCGGGGGCGTTTTTTCAATCGCGATTCCGCGTTCGATGGATTCCGTTCGCAGCAACCAGCGCAGCAAGTACGCATGATCCGAACCGATATCGACATGCACACCGTACGGAATCAACTCTGCCACTGCGGCGAGCCGTCGCCCCAACGAGTTCACGAATCGCCGTCTTGCTGGAAACCTTTCCAACGCACAAATCCTTCGATGGCTTGATACTGGGCCAATCCCAGTCGGTCATAGATGTTTGCGGTCAAGGCGTTTCGGGCCTCCGCACGCTGCCAGAACTCTCTGGCATCGGAACCGGGAAACAACGCCCGGTCTTTTTGCGATTCGTGTTTGAATATCGCGTCGCGTTTTCGATCGACTTCTTGTGGGCTCAGTGGGACCGCCATTTCGATTTCATGGGGTGCCCATTCTTGCCACGCACCGCGGTACAACCAAATCACCGTGGACTGGAACCAATCGTCGTGACGGCAAACTTCGCAAGCGGCAAAGATAATATCGATACAAACACGGTGCGTTCCGTGTGGATCGCTTAAGTCGCCGGCGGCATAAATTTGATGTGGTTTAATCGAGCGCAGCAAGTCGACGGTGATTTGGATGTCTTCTCGACCGAACGGATTTTTCCGCACCTTGCCGGTTTCATAGAACGGCAAATTCAAGTAGTGCAATCGTTCGTCACGCACGCCACAAACACGAGCCCCGGCTGCGGCTTCGCCTCGGCGGATCAGGCCTTTCAATTGCTGAACTTCACTGATATCGATACTGCCAGACTGTTTGTTCTGCAGGGCGTCGATCATCTTGGACGTCAATTGCCGACAAGGCTCCGTCAAAATGTCGTACTGCTCACAAAAATCGACGACGAATTCGGCAAACCGCAGTGCGTCACCATCGAAGACCGCTAAGTTGCCTGACGTTTGGTAAGCAACATGGACTTCGTGACCTTGGTCAGCCATTCGCGTTAGTGTGCCGCCCATCGAGATCACGTCATCGTCTGGATGCGGCGAAAACAGAATCACCCGTTTCGGAAACACGGTATTGGGTTGATTGGGTTTTCCGGCGGGCCAACCGGTAATCGTGTTCTGTAGGTACCGAAACACACTCAAGTTGATTTCGTACGCCGATCCATACTCGGCGAGCAAACTTTGCAAGCCGTTGTTGTTGTAATCGGTGTCGGTCAACATGAGGACCGGCTTTTCGATCGATTGGGACAAGGCAATCACAGCTCGACGTACCAGCTTGTCATCCCAGTGGACTTCATCGACAAGCCACGGCGCTCGGAACTGTTCCAGGTTTGCTGCCGCGGCGCTATCGAGAAAGAACTCGACATCGTCATGCTGCTGCAAAAACGTTGCGGGGACTCGCGCCGCAACTTCACCCTCGACTGCGCGGGCGACGATCGACGCCTTGCCTTCGCCAAACGCAAGCAGAATGATCCGTCTGGCGTCTAGGATCGTCCCAACCCCCATCGTGATGGCGCGACGTGGAACGTTTTCGACACCAAAGAAATTACTGGCCGCGTCGATTCGCGTGATCGCGTCCAGCGTGATTGGCCTTGTTCGCGAATCGGTCCCGGAACCCGGCTCATTGAAACCGATGTGTCCGGTGCGTCCGATGCCAAGCAACAGCATGTCGATGCCGCCAAGCTTTTCGATACGTTTTTCAAACCGGACACAATATTCGGCCAGTTGCTCCTGCTCGGTCGTCCCGTCGGGGATGAAGGTGCGGTCTTTTGGAACGTCAACATGATCGAGCAAATGCTCGTTGATGAAACGCACATGGCTTTGCAGACTTTCGGCCGACATCGGCAAAAATTCGTCCAGCACGCACACCGCGACGTTTGCAAACGACAAGCCCTGCTCTTGATGCATACGGACCAGCGCCGAATACACGTTGACGACGGTCGATCCGGTCGCCAGTCCCAACACGCAGGTGCGTCCTTCGGCGGCGCGACTTCGTACCAAGGTTGCGATTTCGAGTGCGGCCGCTTCGCTCGCATCACGAGCTTCGGGAAAGACCCGATAGGGGATCGATGTCGGAGGCGTCACAAAATTGCCCGCGTGTTTCCGTTTACTAAATGTTTTCATAGAGAGACCAACGTCGCATGTCGGGCCGCCCCAAGCATGCCGGCATCATTCCCCAACGTGGCAAAATCGATCTCGATAGCCGAGCCGATCTGCTGGAGCGACAAACGAACAGTCTCGCTTCGAATGGTATTGAGAAAGTGACGTCCGGTGGAGGTGGCATTGCCGCCAAAGGTTACCGCACCGCCAAGCAACACGACGTCTGGATCTGCGACATGGGACAAGATCGCGATCGCACGTCCCAAGTAAACCGCCGTCTGTCCGACGACCCGCAGCGCGATCGTGTCGCCTTGTTCGGCAGCATCCGCGATCACTTCGGGTGTCAATTCATCCACGCTGTTCAATATCGAATCGTTTGCATCATCAACACCCGATTCAACCATCTCCACCGCCGTTTGTACGATGCCCGCCGCGCCGGCATACGCTTCCAAGTGACCGGGCTTGCCGCAGCCACACACACGAGCGTCGTCGCCATAATTGATCGTGACGTGGCCGATCTCGCCGCCGCATCCGTGCACACCGTTGATCGGTCTGCCGGCAACGATCACTCCACCACCGACACCGGTGCCCAGCGTCAGAAACGTCAAGCTGTCGGCACGATGGTCACCGTAAAACGATTCACCAAGCGCCGCCGCGTTGGCATCATTGATCACCGCGACGGGCCGTTCGAACACGCGTCGCAGCTCCCGATAGAAGCCAATGCCATGCCAGGAACGCAAGTTGGCCGTTTCCATCAGCGTCGCTGTCGCTTCGTCGATTACCCCTGCCATCGCCAATCCAACGGCGTGCAGATGGTCAAAGGACAAACCCAGTTGGTCCAGGCTCTGTTCGGCGAATCCTCGGGCGGCGACAAACGCATCCGCCGGCTGGTCGTAATCGCTGGTGCGGATCGATCCACGTGCGAGCACCTGGTCACCACGCAACAAACCCAGCTTGACGCTCGTGCCACCCAAATCGATCCCCATCACAACCGGATCGGTATCACAGCACGGCTTCTCGATGATGGAACTCGGTTGAATACTCACGTCGCCTGCATTCAGAAAAGGTAATGTAAGCCTCCCAGTTTATTCAATGAACCGTCGCGGGTTCAAAGGCCAAGCCACTGGATGTCGCACCTTTGCAGGAAAACTTTGACACCCCCTGCCCAATCCGAGACGATAGAGTGACCAGTGATTCGTCAATCGCTGCCGACGTCGACATTCCCCAAGCTCGAAACAGGCTATTCGGACCACGGCAATGCTGCTCGAACAAACCCAACTGATCCAAAAAATTCCTATCTGTGGCGGACTCAAACCGGAGACCCTGCGTTTCCTGCTCGAGCAGTCCACTGAAGTCGACTTCGCACAAGGCGAAATTCTGTTTTACGAAGGCGACCCTGGAGACAGCCTGTATGTGATTCGGTCCGGCAGCGTCGTCGTCGAACGTGACTGGAACGGACAAGCAATCGTGCTCGCCCGTGTCGAAACGGGGGGATGTGTGGGCGAGATGTCACTGATCGACTTTCAAAAACGATTCGCGTCCGTTCGTGCGGAAACAGCTTGCAGCACCGTGCGTGTGCCCTACATCGCGTTGTCAAAACTTTGCAAAGTCGACACCGAACAATACGCGATGGTGATGATGAACCTCGGCCGCGAAGTCAGTCGCCGGTTGCGAATCGCCGGCGAACGCCTGTTCCGATACCAACAAGAATTGGGGCAACAGTGGTTCGATGACGAACTACGCTATGACGCCTGACGTGACTCAAGTATTTCGTGTTCGCGATACGGCGAACCGAGGGCAACTGGCATTTATCGAATGATTCGACAGCGTTACGATTGATCCAGCCCGATCGATCACTCGCTTACCCACCTGAGTTCTCATGACGTCCGTGGCCCATGGAGGTCCTTTCGATCCATCCACCGAACTTGCGATCCGCCATCTCACGGATTTGATTCGCTTTCCTTCGGTCAGCTCCGCGAGCAATGTGGACGCGAATGCGCATGTCGCCGCTCTTCTGAAAAGTCTGGGCTTTGCGGTCACCACCTCGCAGTACCAAGACCCCAATGGTGTGACGAAATCGAACTTGGTCGCCGTTCGCCAACCAAGCTCACAATACTCGCCGCAAGATAGCTCGCCAATCGGACTCGCTTACCTTTGTCACACCGACGTCGTTCCGGCACAGTCTTGGAAAGGCCCCACGCCAGCGTCACCGAAGCCAGCGTCACCGAACGCCGATCCTTTTAAAGCAGTTCGAACCGAAGACCGAATCTATGGTCGCGGCGCCTGCGACATGAAAGGCTCACTGGCTGCAATGCTGGCAGCGATTGAACGTGTCCCGCAATCCAAACAGACGGCGCCGCTGTGGGTGGTTTGCACCGCCGACGAAGAAGTCGGCTTCGAAGGCGCCAAACAGCTCGCGCAGCACTGCCCCGCGTTTCAGTCGCTGGTCGCACATGACCCGGTCGCGATCATTGGTGAACCGACCGAGTTGCAAGTTGTCCACGCACACAAAGGCATCGGCGGGATCAAGCTGCACGCAAAAGGCAAAGCCGGGCACAGCGCGACCGCTCTCGGCGTCAACGCGAACGAAGCGATGGTGCCGGTGCTGCAAACGATCTTCGAAATCTGCCAGCGCACCCGAACCGACGAATCGCTTCTTGACGATCGATTTACGCCACCAACCTTGTCTTGGAATTTTGGTGTCAGCGACCACGCTCGCGCGATCAACATTACTCCCGACCGGAGCGATGCCTGGATCAGCTTTCGTACCATGCCCGAGATCGATGGCAAAGCCTTGGTTGCCGAAGTCGCCGAGGTCGCTAAGGCCAACGCCGTTGAAGTTCGAATGATCGATGGCTGTGGTCCGATGTGGACCTCGCCCGACAACCCGCATATCAAATCGATGGAACTGCTTTCACAAAGCCAAGCGAAAACGGTCAGCTACGCGACCGACGGCGGAGTCTGGAATGAACTGAGCCATCGGATGATTATCGGGCCCGGCAGCATTTCGCAAGCTCACACGGTCGACGAATGGATCTCGATCGATCAACTGCAACAGGGCATCGATCTGTACCAGCGCGCGATCGAACACTGGACCTGTGGTTAAACACTGGACATCGGGTCGATCACTATGACGACTGACTTCGCAAGTGCCATCGGATCGAACGCAAAACACCCCGCGATTGAATCCAGATACCGAACCAATCAGTCGCCAAGCTCAATTGCCGCGTCTGCAACCAAGCTGGGTATTCCTCCGCGAACAGGATACAAATACTCAGCATTCTCGCTGACCAATCCCCCCTGCAGGCTTTCGCCAACAAGCTGATCGGAGCGATCGCGTAAGTCCCCCGCTGAAATTTTTTCGTTCAACGCGGTCAGTAGAGAATCGTCCGCCGGATGCAGATTTTGCCCGGTGATCGGGCATCGCACCCACTTCAAAAGCTTTTCGTCGATCATCAATTTTGCAGACCCTGCCGGGTATTGTTCGAGTTGGGTAACAGTTAATCCGATTTTGGGAAGGAAGCAAATCCTGTTCTTGTCTTAAACGAAGGATTGACGCTGGGAAGGAATCCGGCGGGGAGTGAAATCGAGCATGAACGTTCAAAAAACGGAATTGTTGCGTGGGTTGGCAGTTGGATGTGTTGTCGCCGCTAGCATTGCTGGCATCGGCACATCAGCCCATGGACAAATTGTTGCCACCCAAATGAAAGAGGATCCCAACACGGGAGACATCTATCGGGAAACGACCCGCCAGGTCGTCCGTCCGGTCGTGGACGAGCGAATTGAAACCCAAACGTACTATCGGCCGCAAACCGTCAAAGAGACGCGTCCCGAGTATCGGACCAGTTATTCACCGGTCACGCAGATCCACTGGATGCCTTATCTAGAAGGTCGCTGGAACCCCTTCCGCCAACCGACGGTTGCTTACCGCCAGGTCCCTGTGACACATTGGCAAGCCCGCAACGAAGTCGTCGATCGCACCACGTACAGCACCCAATATGTCGCCGAAAAACGCGACGTCCCACACCGCATCACTCGCTACGAAACCAACTACGAAAAAGACCTGCAACTGGTCGCTCGCGGCAATGACCGCCCGCAAGTTGGTTCCGACGTCGCATCGCGTTTGGTGCCCATGAACAATAATGCCAGCAGTCTTGCCAGCGTGCCGGTCAATCGTGCTTCGGTGAGCAACACGCCAGCAGCAATGGTCGCCAGCAACACCGTCGGACGAGCCACCAGCGCGCCGCCGATGCGAAACACCACACAAAGTGGAATGCGGACGAACGTCTTGATGCCGTCAGATCCCTACGCCGCACCAGGCGCGAGCACACCATCCACGATCGCGACCGTCCCTGCGTTCTCGCTGTACCGCTAGCAGCAAACAGCCATCGCCGCTACTGCGTTGAAGACGAATCATCCTGAACCGCCGAAGTCGCTTCGGCGGTTCTTTGTTTTCGGACTTCGATGAAGCTCTGAATAAAGGCGTATAACGCCCAAGCGGTTGAAAGCATCATCACGACGACACGTACGATCGCCAACGTGTCGCCACGCCCGATCGCGCCTTTCAGCGGCATGATCAACCCCAACAGGATCAACAACGTTGCCAGGACCGCTACGTGGGCAACGGTTTTATTCTTGCTTCGTACGCCAGGATTACAAGCAAGCAAGATTCCGCCGAAGACAACCGGAATAAACGCAGTTGGCGACGGTGTCTCCGAGCCGAAGTAGGCCCAAAGCCCAAACGTGATCAACACGATCGCGTTTAGCAAACTCACATGACCGATATTCATGAATCGTTTTGTCCTTAAAGTGGTTCTGGTTGAACATGTCCTGGGACGACCAGCACCGGGTGTGGGCTGCGGCGAATACGATCGTGCGCAAACCCCTGCCCGTAACGGTCGTCGACCTCCAGTGGCAGCACGATCAACAGCTTGTCTTGGTTTTGCAACGGATTCGGCGGTGACAATTCACCCGCCAACGGTCGCAGGTGATAACTCCGCCCCAATTCGGTTGCCGTCTTTGCCATCGCTTGGTGAATCGATTGATGGGTTTTGGCAAGTGCCTCGGTAAAGGCTTCTGTATCCAAAGTCGTCCCATCGGACAACGCCTCGACGATCGAACGAATGTTTTCAAACTGTTCTTTCTCGACGACCAAATTCAAATCGACGGTCGACGATTCGGCGGACAACCCGAATGCCCATGCGGCGGATCGAAAGATCACGTCGCACTCGCTGCCTACCACGACGGCAACATGCGATGCGCAGTTGGCAAGCGATTGATCGCTGCGGCGTGTCACCAACATCGCCGCCGAACAACGCGACAATAGCACGTCGATCACCGTGCCTGCGCTGTCCGTTCCGACCTTGTCAAAGTCACGCCCAAATGGACAGGGGACGATGACCAAGTCGACCTCGTGCGCCGACAAGGCGGCCAGGATTTTGTCGTACGACTCCTCACCCTGCGCCGAAATCGAACGCGATCCCGTGAGATGCTCCACCGCCTGTGATGCGAGATCCGCGTCGATCGAGACTCGAGCGTCCAGGATCAATGTCTCGGTATTGAACTGCTCTCGCAGGTAAACCGCTGACTCGATGCCAGTTTTATCTTGAGGCGAACCGTCCAACACCAACAACACGCGCGACGGCCGAATGGGTGTGATCGCGGCAGCTTCGCCGACTTTCGATTTTTCGAACATCCGCATGGCCGCGTCGACTTCGCGTCCGATGTCGTCTTGTTGCGAATCAGTCATAGAACCGTCAGATGGATTAGTAGCGTCTTGCGATAAAGGCGGCGCTCGCACTTGCCGCCGGCACGCTACAAATGTACCAGGGATGCCGGAAGGCAGTAATCCGTGTCAACGGTCCCGCGTCATTGCGTCAGACTTCGAGACGCATCGGCGTAGTCGAGCACCGTGACACGTACCGGCATCGGCAGCTTGGCGAGTTCCTTGTCCATGTGTGGATCCGCGTCACCATCGACAACACGGCGGTACCACTTTGCGGATCCCTCTCGATGGCTTTTGCGATCCGCCATCGGAACGAATGTTTGACGAATCCAATCGGCGAGCGTCGCCGCTCCCACGTCCGATCGTGACATCTCGGCCAACTTGTGATCCAAGTCGGCCAACCGCATCGCGAGCGCCGCCGCTTTCATATCACTTTCTTGGTGAACCGCGACGACGAATTGCTGCGAAGTAAGATCTTCGAGTTTGTCCTCGCGGAACAGGGACTTGCTGGTCGTCTTGGCAACTACGCTGACATCGACCAATCCGCCCCGCCATCCGTTCGGCACGGCAAACGAAACCTGAAAGACCTTTTCGCCTTCGAGCACTTGCTGCGATGTCCAACGCAGCTTGAAATAAACGCCACGTCCACGGTCGGTCGTTCCCGATGCGACCACCGCTTGCATCGGGGCATGTTTGCTGTACTGCGACGAATTGGAATCCTTGTCGCTCGAATCCGCGCCCAAATGTCCGGCACCGAACGGATGGTAAGCGCTATCGACATTCAGTCCAACGTTGTCCGAGGTCTCGCGTTTCTGTGTCACCGCGATCGGACCGGCATAGTCGGTTTCGAGTTCAGTTTTGGGCAAGAACCCCACAACGGGATATTGATCGCGCATCGAACATCGAATCAACAAGTGATCGATCGGCGGCACCAAAGCCCCGCGGCTCGAATCGTTGACGATCAACGAAGAAAGGGGAAATGCGATCGTGACTTCACGGTGCGACGGACTGACCCCGGTATCGATTGCGGGGACGACCGCGGGCATATCAAATCGCACGCTCGGTCCGTTGCCCAAAACCGTTTGGCACTGCACCCCTTGGCACTGCGAAACACAAAGCACAACAAACAGCGAAACGCTTCTCGCGAATTGAATATCCATTTTGCGGGACTCCTGAAATCGTCATCGACGTCATCCGGAGTCATTCCGTTTTTGGATCGCGATCAGTTCCCTTGATCGTTTGTTGTCGAACAGTTTTTTTGCGTATGGGTTCGTGCGAGCGTCGTTTTCCGTCGCCCGCACCAAGATCATTGCGGTGGCCCAACCCAATGACAAGTCGCGTCTTCACCGCCGATAACCGGTGAAATCACCGCAAGCTGTTTCCGTCCACGTCGTGAAACACACGGACTGTCGAGGTGCGATGCGCTGACACCGATCACTTGATCGCGTCAGCGTGAAACAATCGACGTCTAGCTATGCATTCGCGCCAGCGAACTGCCCTTGGCAATGATCGCCGTTTCGTCACTGGACAGTTGGTCCAGACGCGTCATCACGGATTGACGATCCGCAAAGTGCTCGGCAAGTTTGACGTAGGTCGTGTGATGGCGAGCTTCTGATTCGAATAGCCCTGCATAAAACTCGGCCAACTCTTCGTCGCGAGGACGCACGTGTTCGGCCAACAATCGAAACCGTTCACAACTGCGGGCTTCGATCAAAGACGCGATCAGCAATCGATCCACCGCGCGATGCGGTTCCTGTGGACGACACAATGCATTCAGTTCGCGACCGTAGTGCCCCGTTTGCAGACGCCGAAATGGGATCTCACGCTTTTCCAGGACGTCCAAGACCATGAAATAGTGTTCGAGCTCCTCTTCGACGATCCTGGCCATCTCTTCGCACAATTGGCGATTTTCGGTGTAGGAATTCATCAAGCTCATCGCGGTCGACGCCGCTTTGCGCTCACAGTGCGCGTGGTCGATAAGGACTTCGTCCAAGTGCTCGTCGACTTGAGACAGCCACCGGGTGGTCGATTCAGATTGTAGGTGCAACATCAGAGAACTCGTCTAGCGAGAGCGGCAACAGATCACCGCCAGAAAGATCAATCGGCGAACAAGGCTTTGGCAAAGCTATCGGCATCGAACTTGGCAATGTCGTCAATCCCTTCGCCAAGTCCGACAAACTTCACCGGCAAGGAGAACTGACGGCGGATCGGCAGAATCACACCGCCGCGAGCCGAGCCATCGAGCTTGGCCAGCACGATTCCTGTGCATCCGGCCGCTTCGCTGAAGCCTTTCGCTTGGCTCAGTGCGTTCTGGCCCGCGGTTGCGTCGAGGACCAACAACACCTCGTCGGGCTCGCGACCAAGCTTCTTTTCGACAACGCGACGGATCTTTTGCAATTCTTGCATCAGGTTGGACTGCGTTTGCAAACGTCCCGCGGTATCGATGATCGCAACATCGGCGCCAATTTCGATCGCTTTGTCGACGGTTTGAAAGGCAATGCTCGCCGGATCAACGCCCTGCTTACCCGTCACGATGTCACAGCCGATCCGCTCGGACCAAATGGTCAGCTGCTGAACCGCAGCGGCGCGAAAGGTATCTCCGGCACCAAGAACGACCTTTTTACCGCTGGTGGCCAGGAAGTTAGCCACTTTCCCGATGGACGTTGTTTTGCCACTTCCATTGACCCCGACGACCAAGACAACGCTGGGCTTTTCACCGATTTTTAATGGAGCCTCGTCCTGACGCAGCATCTCGCGGGTCTGCTCGGTGATCGACTCGACCACGTCGGCCAGCTGGACCTTGCGGCCACGGAATTTCTTGGCGATTTCGTCGCGTAATTCCTCGGCGGGTCCGGCGCCCATATCGGTGCGAATCAGTTTCGCAAACAGTTCCCCCAAGAATTCGTCGTCGACCAATCGGCCTTCGTCTTTAAACAGATCCCGGATGTCGGTGTTCAGTGCTCGACGAGTCTTTTCGAGCCCGCTGCGGAACCGTCCCATCAATCCGCCCTCGGGACTCCCCAATCGACTATCCGCCGCACCCGACGTTTCGGCGGTGGGCTGAGATGCGGTGGATTCTTCGGACTGTTTTTTTGAACGCCAAAATGCCATGGGAGAGATCTACTATGAAACTCGGGGGCCGAATGGAGGTGCCTCAAGTTTGGCTAAAAACCCGCGATTGCGATACCGGTGAGAACTTTGCTGTCCAATTTCGGTCACGCCAAGTACCTCGCAGATGCCATAGCGGCGTAAGCCGCCGCAATCGGAAAAGTCTAGCTGATCAGTCCCGTTTACGTAGGCAGATCACGCGGACCGCGGAAGTTTTCAGCCTTCACAATTCATTCGTTTTAAGACCAAAAGAGTCCCCCGGCTTCCCGATAAGGCTGGTGACGACAGAGGCGACGCGTCAGAAGGTCAAGTCGCAGCTCCAACAGCGAATTCTTTTTGAGCATCCACGGATTGGCAATTTTGCGAAACCGCGGGGGACGAAAGGACACACGAATGTTCGGAGAGGTGCTGGCCCGACCAAATGAGGGTCGCAACGGCCCGCGTACCTTGGTCGCGGGCGTTACTCGTTGTTGCCCTGCCCTTTTATCACACCCAGAAAATGGAATTCGGGAGAATTTAAAGCGATGAAGCTTAGCAAAATTGCCATGCTGGCTGCGATTGCCTGCGCGTCTTACACGAGCAGCATGACCGCCAGCGCAAACGACTCGATTGAATTGGTTTCTCACTGTGCGGCCGCGTGCGACTGCGGCGAGCCAGTTTGCGGTTGCGAAGCCGTCGATGCTGGTTGCGACCCTTGTGGAGACGCTTGCGACGGCGGATGCGATTCGGCATGCGGTTGCGGAACCGGTTCGCTGTTGCCAGGACTGCTTAGCGACTGCTGCCTTGGTGACCAATGGTCGCTGTTCGGCGAGCACTGCGGTTGGACCGCTGGTGGTTGGGTCCAAATGGGCTACCACGACAAAGCTCTGCCTTTGTTCAACAGCCGCGCCGACAACGTTCAACTGCACCAAGCGTGGTTGTACGCCGAGAAAGCAATCGATACCTCGTGCGGTTTCGACATCGGTGGACGTATCGATTACGTCTACGGTACCGATGGACCCGATACCCAATCTTTCGGTATCGACAACGATCACTGGGACAACGGTTGGGATCACGGCAATGACTACGGTCACGCCATTCCTCAGCTGTACATGGAAGCCGGCTACGGCGACTTGTCCGTTAAAATGGGTCACTTCTACACCATCATCGGATGGGAAGTCGTTACCGCCCCGGACAACTTCTTCTACAGCCACGCGTACACCATGTACAACAGCGAGCCGTTTACTCACACCGGTGCTTTGGCTACCTACAACGTGAGTGACTCGGTCACCGCTTACGGTGGCTATGTCTTCGGTTGGGACAGCGGTTTCGAAGACAACGGCGACGCCTTCTTGGGCGGATTGTCGGTTGCTCTGAGCGACGACCTGACCGTTACCTACGCTACTGTTGCTGGACGTTTCGCGGACGACCGCATCACGACCGAGCAAGGCTACATGCACTCGATCGTTGCTGACGTTGCTTTGAGCGACAACCTGCAATACATCTTCCAAACCGACTTGCTCGATACGGAAGACAACGCCGGTACGCTGAACCGCAAATCGTTCGATATCAACCAGTACCTGATCTACACCCTGAGCGATTGCTTGGCCGTCGGCGGTCGCTTCGAGTGGTACAACGTTGAAGGAAACCTCCTCAACGGTACCGCTGCTGGTGTCGATTCGGACATCTACGCTCTGACCATGGGCGTCAACTATCGCCCACACGCCAACGTCCTCGTCCGCCCCGAAATCCGCTTCGATTGGGATGACGACTTGGTTGCCGGCCTAGAAGATGGCGACGATCAAACCACCTTCGGTGTTGACACGATCTTCATGTTCTAAGCGACTTCCTCGCTTAGCAGCCTGATCATCATCTCCAGCGGCCGCCCTTCGGATTCGAAGGGCGGCCGTTTTTTTTTTGCTTGCATCTGATCAGGCAAGTTCTTTCGCGAATGCAAACACGACGCGACCGGTACGAATTAACACCGCGTGTTAAAACAGCGAAACCTGGGCAAATGCGAAAATCAAAATCATCAGATTTTTTGGCGCAATCATCCCGATACATCTCGTGGAAGATGATCAAGCGGCTCTCGATCGACGTCCCGCACCAGGCGGACGAAGCGGTCGTCGGTGTGCCGCGAAAGCACTCCGATGACACCCGATCGAAGTTCAAGATCCCGTAACGAAAGGATTCGTTCCGGAGCGGACTCAAAGGAAGACCCATGAAACGAAAATTGTTATTCACCACTCTCGCGATGTTGTGCTTCGGCTCAACCGCTATGGCCGGTGGCCCCGCTGCCGGAAACTACCAAGCTGTTTACCAAGCCGCGCCCGGCGCGATGGGCCAAGTCGCCCAGGTCAGCTGTGACGAAGTGACGTGCGGATGTGAAACGCCTTGTGATTGTGAAGCACCTAGCTGCGGAATCGAAACGGCCGATTGTGGCTGTGCGGAACCCGCTTGCGGATGCGAATCCATCGGTTTCGATGCTACCTGTGACGGCAGCTGCGGCGGTGGTTGCGACAGCGGATGTGGCTGTGGCGCAGGACTGTTCGGTGGCAAGCTCGGAAATTGCGAACTAGGCGATCCCTTCAGCCTGTTCGGTGAAGCCTGCGGAATCTCAGCCGGCGGCTGGGTTCAAATGGGCTACCACAACAACGCCCTGCCGTTGTTCAACAGCCGACCCGATAATTTCCAACTGCACCAAGGTTGGCTGTGGGCCGAAAAGGCCATCGACACCTCCTGCGGTTTCGACATCGGCGGACGCATCGATTACATCTATGGTACCGATGCTCCCGACACCCAATCGTTCGGCATCGACAACGATCACTGGGACAACGGCTGGGACAATGGTAACGACTACGGTCATGCCATCCCACAACTTTACCTCGAAGCTGGCTACGGCGATCTGTCCGTGAAAGTCGGTCACTTCTACACCATCATCGGATGGGAAGTCGTTACCGCCCCGGACAACTTCTTCTATAGCCACGCCTACACCATGTACAACAGCGAGCCGTTTACCCACACGGGTGCTCTGGCAACGCTGAACGTCAGCGACGATGTCACCGTCTACGGCGGATACGTCTTCGGTTGGGATAGCGGTTTCGAAGACAACGGCGACGCGTTCTTGGGCGGCATCTCGGTTTCGCTTAGCGACGACGTCTCGGTCACTTACGCTACCGTTGCCGGCCGTTTCGCAGACGACCGCACCACCAGCGAACAAGGCTACATGCACTCGATCGTTGCCGACGTTGCTCTGAGCGACAACCTGCAGTACATCTTCCAAACCGACTACTTGGACACGGAAGACTACCAAGCAACGGTGTTCGTAACACGTTCGACATCAACCAGTACCTCATCTACACCATCAGCGACTGCTTGGCCGCTGGCGGGCGTTTCGAGTGGTACAACCAAGAAGGTGTCTTCAGCAACTACGGAACCGAGACCGACATCTACGCTCTGACGTTCGGTTTGAATATCAAACCACACGCCAACGTCATCGTTCGTCCCGAAATCCGCTTCGATTGGGACGACGACATGGTTGCCGGCCTGGACAAAGGCGACGACCAAACCACCTTCGGCATCGACTCGATCTTCATGTTCTAGTCGAACCCGACCAAGCGATTCCCGCAACGAAAACGCACCGATCAGAAATGGTCGGTGCGTTTTTTGTTGTGGCTGATGAGAACCATCGCAGCAATCACTGCGGCCGCAAAACAGTATCCAATGAGCCGCATGAAGCGAGCCACGGTCCCGTCACGCCACCACCAAATCACCGACGACGAAACGATTGCAAATTGGTTCGCACCGAAAGCATCCAATTAGCCGCATGGCGCTAGCCACGGTTCCGTCACACCACCTCAAATCACCGACGATGAAACGATTGCAAATCGCAAAATGAACATTGCAAATTGCAAAGTGTCTTGCACCCAGAAGCATCCAATCAAGAAACCGCTCGCTAGCGCGAAAGCGGCTGATGGGAGACGCCCAACCCAATCGATCGCGGCAATCAAACAGTATCCAATTAGCCGCATGGCGCTAGCCACGGTTCCGTCACACCACCCCAAATCACCGACGATGAAACGATTGCAAACTACAAATCGCTTCGCACCGAAACAGCATCCAATTAGCCGCATGGCGCTAGCCACGGTTCCGGCACACCACCTCAAATCACCGACGATGAAACGATTGCAAATCGCAAAATGAACATTGCAAATTGCTAATTGGCTTGCACCGAAAGCATCCAATCAAGAAACCGCTCTCTAGCGCGAAGGCGGCTGATGGGAGACGCCCAACCCAAACGATTGCGACAAGCACTGCGGCCGTAATAAAGAAAACGCCGATGGCGGGGGGGCCATCGGCGCTATCGTTAATGGAAGTGGGGACCGCTAGAAGGATCCGACGTGGGCTGACCTAATCGGATCAAGCACTCTTCGTAGTAGGCATCTGAAACAAGTTGTACTTGCCCGCGACCACGTCTTCATCGATCGTGTACACCTTGCCGCGTTCTTGATCGGGCAAATCGTACATGATGTCCAACATCACTTCCTCCAGGATCCCACGCAACCCTCGGGCACCGACGCCTTTATCGAGGGCACGGCGGGCAACCTGGTGCAATGCTCCTTCGGTGAAATGGAGTTCACAGTTTTCCATTTCGAAGAGTGCCTGGAACTGCTTCGTCAAAGCGTTCTTGGGCTCCCGGAGCACTCGAACGAGTCCTTCTTCATCCAGCTCTTGCAGGTAGCTAATCACTGGCAAACGGCCGACGAGTTCCGGAATCAACCCGAACTGCATCACGTCTTCCACTTGGATTTCGGCGACCAACTCCGCAGGTGTCTGCTCGTTGACTTTTCCGGCACCTTCGCCGAAGCCCAAGGTCTTGTGACCGAGCCGTTGGCGAATGATGTCTTCGATACCGACAAACGTTCCGCCGACGATGAACAGAATGTTGCTGGTATCTAGCTGGATGTACTGTTGCTCGGGGTGCTTCCGTCCGCCTTGAGGTGGAACGTTGGCGACGGTGCCTTCGAGCATTTTCAGCAAGCTCTGCTGAACGCCTTCGCCGGACACGTCACGTGTGATCGAGACGTTGCCGCCGGTCTTTCCGATCTTATCGACTTCGTCGATGTACAGAATACCGCGCTGTGCCGCTTCGACATCAAAGTCAGCCGCATGCAGAAGCTTCAGCAACAAGTTTTCGACGTCTTCACCGACATAGCCGGCTTCGGTCAACGTGGTGGCATCACCGATCGCGAAGGGGACATCCAGCATGCGGGCGAGTGATCGTGCAAGCAACGTTTTGCCGCTTCCGGTCGGTCCGCAAAGCAGGATGTTGCTCTTCTCGATCTCGACTTCGCTGTTGCCTTCCCAACCGCTGGTCAGACGTTTGTAATGGTTATGAACGGCGACAGCCAAAACGCGTTTGGCAGACGACTGGCCGATCACGTATTCATCGAGATGCTCGACGATTTTGCGTGGCGAGGGAATCTCTTTGAAGAGTTTCTTGCTCGGTCCACGACGGCGCTCCTCTTGCTCAAGAATGGATTGGCAAAGGTCGATACATTCGGCACAGATGTAAACGTCGCCAGGTCCTTCGACCAGCGGGCCGACATCACGATAGCTCTTTCGACAAAACGAACAGTAAGCGTTCTTTTTGTTCGACGAACTACCGCGAGTGCTGTTGTTGTTATCCTTGACGGGCATAAACGACTCCTATTGCGTTCGTGCAGCCTCATCTAATTTGACTACGTAGGGAGTTGCCAGGCGATTGCCATTCGCACCGGCGCTACGCATCCCGTCAAATCATACGAGACGTTACAGAACTGCTTTCGAACGGTTCGGCCCAATGTCCAGGCAACCTCATCGTTGTCCGAAACCGGTCAAGACCGGAGGGAGGGGACAACAAGGAGTCATCCATAACGGATGCCTGAACCCTGGTTGGTAAACGAGTTGGGTAAATGGTTTCCGAAGCCGATAGCCCAGTTGAAATTGGGAGGGCCAACTGCGGAAAAGGTGTTCGCGTCCCGGCGATGGATCAATCAATCCACAAAGCGGATCGATGGAAGGTCCAGTTCATTTGGTCAGGCAGATCAACCCGACGGTTTCGACTCGGAATCCGATTCGACACCCTCGGCCAATTCGCCGTCTCCGGATTGAGTCCGAGACGCTGCCTGTATTGTTCGGAATTCTTCTTCACTGATGTCACCTTTCAAACGCATTTCTTGCAAGTTTAAAGGCTCGTCAGCACTCGGCTCCCAGTCTCCACTGGTGTAGTCGCGCAACCTTGCCACGAGGAAAAATGCGGCCACAGACAGGACGGTCATAATCAGCAATGCAAGACCAGCCTTCAATGCTGGATCACTCAACAATCCCATTACTACCGCTCATCTCTAACACGCTCTCAGGACACCCGAATTGGCTCATCCGCGAACACTGCATGATATGAGTGTCCAGGATGGCGGGTCCAGCAGTTTTGCCCGTGTGAAACACTTTTTTCGGGTTTCACGCAATTTCAGTCAACAGCGATTTGAAAGCTTTCTAGTCGGGAGGTCGCCGATTTCGACAATTATCTGCCGACTAACTGCCGCCGTTTTCGCGAACCACCGAAATAGCTTGCTCTGCCAACGCCAATCCGGTCCGGCCATGTCCGTATGCCCGAAAGATCACCGGCCCCGTAAATCCACTTTGGGTCATCACCTCCCAAACCCGGCCCATATCGATATCGCCCTGCCCAAACGATTGGTCACCGCCACGCTCCAAATCAGGCTCGCATAGATAGACGCAGCTCAGACGGTGCTGCATCCTCGCCAGCCGCGCCCCGATCGGAAACTCGCCGCCAACGACCATTTCCCCGACATCCGCAGCCAGCCGAAGTGGCGTATCATTGCCAACCCATTGCCCAAATCGCTCAAAGTGGGCCACCGTCGGAATCGCATGCTCGGTCACCGGTCGCAGCGCCAAGCACGTCCCCACTGCTGCGGCGCGTTCGGCCAGCGGAGTCGTCGCGGCGGCTAGTCGCTCGAGCGTCCCCTCGCTTTGCCCACACCCCCGGCCGGTGGAAAACGTGATCGCGAGCGGGCTCATCTCTGCCGTCGCTTCGATCCACCGCTGGACTTTGGTCATCGCCGCCTGTTGCTCCGCGGCCACATCGCATGCCAGCGAGAACCCCTCCGGCCGCCGCGGCCGATCCAAAAATGGCGAGTCTAAATCAATCACCACTCGCAATTCATGCTCTTTGCTGATCGCGGCGATCTCTGCCGTTCGGCTTTCAAACCATGGCAACCCCAGATCCCAGACCCCACGTCGCGGTGCGATCGCAATCGCACCGAACCCCATCTCGGCCAGGATCGGTATCAGATCCATGACATCATGGAAATCCAAACTGCTGCAATGGAACCCGGGGATCATCGTTTCTTTGGTCATGCGTTCCTGTGGTCATACCGATGCCGTCAAACAAAACGCTCCGCCGGCAACCATCTTAACCGCTAATCGCATGAAACCCGAGTCGTTTCACTCGTCGGACTAAGTCACCTGCAACTTTGCCGACAGAAAGATCGCCGGCGCCACCAACGCAAACACGGCGAGTCCCCACTCCTGCCCCGCACCCAAGAATGCGAACGCGGCTGAGAAAGGAATGATCGTCAACAGAGCGGCTCGGATCGTCATGCCGATCGCCTTCGGACTAGAACGGACTTGCAACCGGGCCGCGCGAATCACCACCGGAACCGCAATCAGCACCATCATGATTGCGAATTGCCCCGAGGGACGAACCGCCAAACCGAGCTGCTGCTCTTTGGTCGCCAACCCCGGCGCAAACGCCAACATCAAGATCCCAATCAGGATCAATGCTAACCCCGTTCGACGGTTCGTCGGGTCACCGCCCATTGCCTCATCGCGGGCCAGCGTTGTGATCCCCATCACGTACACCCCAAAGCCAAGTGCCGCCGACCAAACAAATCGCGGGATCTCGGGGGCACCATTGACGACCGGCAATACCACCGAAGCCCCCAACAGAAAACTGAGGAAGCGACAGGCGCCCATCGCGGCGGGCGCGTACGGCGTCGGCTTTAGCGGACCGTCATAAGTAACGATCATGCACGCAAGCGCCACCGAAACCGCGGCAGGCAACCACGTTCTTGCGACCGCATCACCAACATCGACATAACCGCTGGCAGCCCCCACGATCACACCGATGATCAACAAAACCCAACCCGCGCGGCGGGCGGCAAACAGTGAAACGGCACCGCTCGGAATCGGTCGCTGTGGACGCTCACGGCGGTCTTTCTCGACGTCGAAAACATCGTTCAACACCATCCCCGCCCAATACAAACAAACGCCTGCCAACAAAACCATCGCAAAACGCGCCGGGGAAACCAAGCCGCCCGCGACCAATAAGTACGCGCCGCTGACATCGGCCAAAATCGTAAATACGGTCGGCAAACGGACCAATTGCATCCAACCGAACAACGTCGGCGATTGCGACGACGGACTAGCAGCAGACTCAGCCATGGGGATCCCAGAACGTATCAATCAGGCAAGGAAATAATCAAATCAAACCACTCGGCGGCAGCACATTGTCGCACAGTTAAGAACACACGACACAGTGGCTCAGTCAATACAACGGGCCTCAATAAAACAAGGCACGGGGGCACCGAGAATCTCTGATTCCCGTGTCGCCCGTGCCTTATCTGTTGAATGCGTGCCTTGTCGTTCGACCGCGTACGCAGGGTGCCCCTGCCTATTCGCCGACCGCCGAATTATTCTTCGACCGGCGCTTCGTCGCTGCCGCCTTCAAGCTTGCTTTGTAGTTCATCGAGCAGCAATTGCAAACGACGCTTTTGCGCGCTTGAAGCGCCTTCGGCCAACTCCAACGCCTTCTTCTGTGCGTCAACTGCCGATTTGTAGTCTTCTTCCATCGCAAAGTAGCGAGCCATCACTTCAAAACAGGCCGCCTTTTGTTCGGCAACTTCGGCGGTCTCCGATTCGGCCTTCAGTGCCGAAGTGATATCGCCAACCAACGGTCCCAGGTCGCCACCGTTTTGGCCGATGCCGTACAACTGCATCGCGAAGTTCAACAGTGCAGGCGGATTCCCCTTCAGCTCTTTCAGCTGACCGCGGTAGTGATCGAAGTCTTCTTCGACCGCGGTGCCAGTCAACAAGCGGAACTGGTGACGGATGTTGATCCAATTGGATTTGAATTCTTCGTTTGGCGCCGAGGCGATTTGCTCTTCAAGGATCTTGCCTGCCTCTTCGATTTTGCCACGTCCGGCCAACATCGCGAACTGCTGCAATGTCTCTTCAAACTGCTTCTGCTGCTCACGCTCCAACTTGAACGCGTCGCGATCCCACGAATCGTTGATCACTTTGGCCAACGGTTCGTCCATCTCCATCGGGTGACCGATCCATTCGACGATCCCCGACTTGCCAACGATGAACGCGGCGGGGATCCCGTTTTGCCCAGCGGCTTGCATGTAGTCTTTGTGTGACGAACCGTCTGGATCACTGGTCAACGTGTACGGCGAGGTCACGACGGCGAACGTTTCCTCTTTCCCCGGATAGGGCTCTTTCAATTTGGCCGAAACGGTCTCTTCGTCTTCGTCGCTGATGCTGACGATTTGCACATTGTCACCGCGATACTTCTGCTGCAATTCGGCGAGGTGCGGCATGCTGGCCACGCATGGCGGACACCAAGTCGCCCAAAACTCGACAACATAGACGTTGCCTTTTTTAAAGTCCGTTACTTTGGCATCGCCTTCTTCGTAGTAGTGGGCGATGTCTAGCGAAGGGGCTTTTGAACCGACATCAAGATCGGCTTCCGCCTGTGCGGGACGCGTCGTCATCGCGGCCGTCGCGGCGCAGCAGATGAGAGCTAAGGCATAACGTTTCATCGAGTTCACTCAGTAGGAGTCAGGTTGGACGGTTTGTGGAATTGGCATTCTAATGCAGGATCCGACTCGAATTGGAGCCGGCTTTATCGCGAATTCTCCACTACGGAGACGACAATGCCCGCGTTCGGGTGCCCTGCAAGAAAGATGCCTAAATGTCGGCCATTCCCGCCGTAATTTGCTTTCAAGCCAAACTTCGCGACACCGCACCGAGACGATCACGCCGAAACGACTTTCCGCGGAACTTTGCCCGATCGACGGGGTTCACACGGCTACCCGAAGCCCCACCGTCGCGCAGCGCTGAAACGCTCGGTCCCATGCGAACGCCCCTACACACCCAACACAAACGGCCGGCGTCCGACTGGCCATGGAGTGAATTCGATGAGTGATATTGCCAGTCGTCGTCCTAACCGAAATTCGGCACGACGTCGTTTCACTTCCCTTTTGGCCGCCCCACTGATGGGCGCACTCCTGACCGGCTCGCTGCTCGGAGCAACCGCTTCGATCGCATCAGCATCCGATTGGACTCGATTTCTCGGCCCCCACGGCAGTTCGGTCGCCCAAGACGCAAAAGGCCTCGTCGAGCAGTGGGGCGATGACGAAAACATTCTCTGGAAAGCGGACCTTCCCGGCCGAGGCGTCTCCAGCCCCATCATTGTCGCGGACAAAGTCTTCGTCACCAGCTATTCGGGTTACGGCACCGGCGGTGAGAACGAAAAGATGGACGACCTCAAGCGGCACCTGACGTGCTTCGATGCTAATTCGGGCAGCCAACTCTGGACGAAAACAATCGACGCCGTGTTGCCGGAAGATCCGTACAGCCCGCCAGGTGTCACTTCGCACGGCTACGCCAGCCACACCCCGGTCAGTGACGGTAAAAACGTTTTTGTTTTTCTGGGAAAGTCCGGTGTCATCGCCTATGACCTCGACGGCAACGAAAAGTGGCGTCGCAGCGTCGGTACCGGCAGTGGTCCACAAAAATGGGGCTCTGCGGCCAGCCCGATCCTTTACCAATCCGGTGACAAATCACTGCTGATCGTTACCGCATCAGAAGAAAGTGAATCGCTGGTCGCTTTCGATACAGAAACCGGCAACGAAGCCTGGAAGTCAGAAGCGGCCAGCCTTGCGGGTTCCTGGAGCACGCCAAACTTGGCCAAGTCCGACGAAGGAACCGACTTGGTCTTGATGGTCCCCGGGGAAGTCTGGGGCATGAACCCTGAAACCGGAAAACTCCGCTGGTACTCCCGCGGAACCACTGACAACACAACCTCCGCCAGCCCTATCGTTGTCGGCGATATCGTCTATGCGATCGGCGGACGCGGTGGCGAATCCGTCGCCGTCCGCACCGGCGGAAGCGGCGACGTCAACGAAACGCATATCGTTTGGGACGCGAACATTCCCGGCCGCTTTTCATCGCCGATTGCCTACGACGGTCACATTTTTGTCTACAGCGACGGCGTGATCTCGGCGTATGACGCCGAATCCGGTGACCGCGTTGGACAACGGCGTTTGCCGAGCAGCAGCGGTTCCGGTGGCGAATCGGGTGGCCGTGGTGGGCGCCGCGGGGGCTTCGGAAACATCGACTACGCCACGCCAGTCATCGCCGACGGAAAACTTTACATCCCGACCAATCAGGGCGAGTGCCATATTGTGTCCGCCACACCAGAACTGGATGTGATCGCCACAAACCGCTTGACCGACTCCACCGGCTTTGCCGCGTCTCCTGCGATTAGCGACGGAAAATTGTACTTGCGCAGCGGTGGCGCTCTGTACTGCATCGGCAAACAGTAATTCGCGACTGTCACTTGCTGGAACGTCACTTGCTGGAACGCACTCGACCGAGGTGTCCAACAGAGAACACCCAATCGATGTTTCCTCTTGCCAGCAAAAACTTTCCTACTATCGGCGTGCATCACGCCGATAGCGTCACCTAAGCCAAGCGTCCTGGTGACAGTGGACAAATGACGCATTTGCAGGGTCGATTACGCGAAGTTGCAATTATCGTTGACAACAGACGGCGATAGAATGGTCGGATCGCCGAATCGATTTCACGTAATCGCAAATATGCCGCTGCTTTCCCGCCTCTACGCCCGCACCGTTTTCGCTCCCACACTCTGCTGGAACTACCTCCTTGCCAGGGTGCTGCACGTCCGCCGCTGGTGGGACCGCATCGACGAGCACGTCATTGTTGGTGCGTACCCGTTCGGCAAAGACGTTGCCGGATTGCGTGGCGAAGGTGTCCGCGCGGTCGTCAATACCTGCGAAGAATACGCCGGTCCGACGATCGAATACCACAAACATGGCATCGAACAACTTCATATCCCGACGACAGACTTCACCCACCCAAGGTTAGGTGATATCGAAGCGGCTGTTGAATTCATCCAAAAGTACAAGCTGCAAAACGACACCGTGTACATCCACTGCAAAGCCGGTCGTGCTCGCAGTGCAACCGTGGCAGTCTGCTGGCTGATGAAGTATCGCCAAATGACGCCCGACCAAGCTCAACAGCATTTGCTTGCCGCCCGCCCGCACAGCAATCCTCATATCGCTTCACGCCCCGTCGTCAAACAGTACGAAGCGTTGCTGCGTGACGAAGCCAACACACCAGCGTTGTTTCCATCGATCGAAGAAGAGCCACTAACAACCAGTGGCGAAGATCAAAACGCGGGATAAGCAAGCGCCGGGAAATACAAATCCCAGCGATCCATCCCATCTAGCCTCCGGTGCGACAACACAGCATCCACCGGCTCGGTCAAATCGACCATTGAATTTTGCGTGTTGATCACGAAGCAGCGACGATTTGAATCCCCGTCGCGTTGGCTCCATTCTGGATGTGAATCAAGACGCTTAACATCCTGTTGATTTTCGAGTGTCGCCTTTCGCTCCGCCAAAGTAGCGTTCACTGCCACTGCTCCCCATTAGCCGCATGGCGCTAGCCACGGTTCCGTTGCACTCATCAAAAACGTTGCCGATGGTCAGGATTGCAAATTGCAAAATGAACATTGCAAATCGCAAATTCAATCATGCGTGTTGTTCACAAACCAGCGACGAATCAAACCCCCGTTGCGTTGGCTCCATTCTGGATGCGAATCAAGACACTTAGCATCCTGCTGACTTTCGAGTGTCGCCTTTCGCTCCGCGAAAGTAGCGTTCTCTACCACTGCTCCCCATTAGCCGCATGGCGCTAGCCACGGTTCCGTTGCACTCATCCCAAACGTTGCCGATGGCCAGGATTGCAAATTGCAAAATGAACATTGCAAATCGACCATTGAATCTTGCGTGTTGATCACGAAGCAGCGCGAGGCACGGGATTGGTAAAATCACGTTGTAGCTGTCGCGGAAACCTAATCAATGCAGACTTGCTACTGCTGCTCACCAAGCATCTCGATGCGTGTTGGCAACTTGATGGCCCTGCTGAGATCGAGTTCAAAACTCTCTTGATAGGGCCGTGCGGCATCAATCGCAATACCTATCTCTCCGTGGAAAACAACACGAAACTCGCCATTCGTGTAGCGTAGAACCATCAAATCGTCGGCACGATTCGCAGTCTTCCCGTTGATCGAAACGACCCCTGATACTTGGGCAGTCGTCTTTACACTGATTCGGCGACCGTCCTTGCCAATCACATCGAACCCGGCTTGATTTACTTGAGATGCCAAAGTCCCATCAACCATTCGAGCACAATAAAACTCTCCCAACCTACCCAACAAATGCCGAGTCTCCGTTGGCTGGCAACCGAATTCGCCGACCTCCAACGCCAAGATCTCCATGTATTTTTCGTACAGCAACTCGATCTGGCTTTGGCTTAACGCCAAAACTCCTGGCAACGTAGTTTCTGACACGTCAGTTGAATTCGCTTCCGAGCAACCCTGGTTTTGATCGTACAACGTGAGCGTTCCATTCACCCGCTCTCCAACAACGACATCTTCGACAGCGCATCGCGGTCGCCAATAGACCAAGCAAGTATGAGGGACGTCCGGCCCAAGGTATCGGTATTCGCCTTGCCCAACCCGAACAAACAACGGCGAGTCGTTGGCCCCCTTATTCCATCGGTTGTAGCAAAAATCCGAAGGGATAACGCTTCCTGGATTCGTTCCAAAACGCTGGCTGATTTCGTCCTTAATCTCTTTCGAAGTCAGCAATCGGACGACGCCATCAAACGCACTCACGAACTGGTTGTAACTATTCATCCAATCAAAAACCGTCACATCAAGGAGCAAGAACAACGTCTTCTAATCAGACCAAGTCCCTTGGAACATCGAAAGCGACGTGTCTTCAAAATGCGTTTGATCCACGACATTCTTAACCCAACCCAAACCATTCCAACTCTCTGGATTCAATTCTTTCGTGGCATTGCCAATTGGTTGAGCAGCTTCTGCATCGAATCGATACCAACCCGCGAAGTAGTTGGCTGGACCTTCGGCACATACAAGAAACCGCTCGCTAGCGCGAATGCGGCTGATAAGACACAGGCCGCGCAACAATGCAGCCACCTCTCCCATTAGCCGCATGGCGCTAGCCACGGTTCCGTTGCACTCATCCAAAACGTTGCCGTTGGATTGGATTGCAAATTGCAAAATGAACATTGCAAATCGCAAATTCAATCATACGTGTTGGCCACGGATCATCGTAGTAGCGACGCCGGCCCCTCCGGGGCGATTGCATGGTGAGTTTTTTAAAACTCGGGGCTCCCGCCCCGCGCTAACCAAGCCGGCCCCTCCGGGGCGTGCGCGGTATGACTCAACACTCGCCCCAATGG
>PPHI01000010.1 GCA_002901265.1 Rhodopirellula baltica
CAACCAATTGGCGTGGCGAACAAGCGATTCGGCCGGCGGTCGTCAATCGAAAGGTCTGGGGTGGCAACCGAAGTGAAGCCGGCGCAAACGCCCAGTCGATCATCATGAGCGTGATGCGAACGTGCATACAACGACTGGCTGACCCATTTACATTTTTGCATCGTCAATTAACAAGCCCGACGCCATTGCCGCTGCCTCTGCCCATCACCGTGCGGTAAACAAGTACGCAGGGGCTTGGTATCGCATCGTTTTCGACAATGAGTTTCTCCGTTTGCTACCACGGTTTCACGGCGGTGTTCCTGAAAATCCGTACTTCCAATCCAAACACGGCAACACGTTTCGAATTGCGTTCTTCCTCACCATTCTTGACGAACACAGCAAACTCGCACCTCCATTTCGCACAGCAAAAGACTGTTACGATAAGCGTGACGCTCGTGTCGCTGATTGGGGCATTGAAAACATGATCGGGTGCGATGCAAACGGATTCTTCAGCGGACATCGACTTGTGCCTTTCGCTTCTCTGTTTACTCCTCACCGAGAAACGGGCGTGCCCATGCACCCCGATGACGAGCTGTACTTTCTTTCATTCACACCGCTCGACTATGTCTCATGCAATGCACTCTGCTTCGACAGATCAACCACACCGCACTCGGTGGTAACCTACGATGCTGAAAAATCAAGCCCAGAGCAAATACGCTACTGGTACGGCGACGCAGAGATCGAAGAGATTCGGTATGATGAATTCACGGAACCTGTCGCGGCTTCGTTCAGTGAATTCACCAATCTGCTTTGCGATTGTCCGCCGAACTCTGGAAGCTCGACATAACCATGCAGAGCAACCATACGGCTAGGTCGTGTTTTTTCAAGTGGAGGATCGTTCGCGGCGACCGCTTGATCCGTGCCGCTATCGCAGAGAAAAATCGTATGCGGCCCGATACTGCAGGGATCTCCATCGTTGCGTTGGTTTGCACCGGCGGCCCCAAGCCCCGGCTGAGAACGTGACTCCTTATTTCACCGGCGATGCGAAAACGACCGAATCCGTCCTGAACCGGATTGCTCCGCAACTCCTCGATCCGGATCGGAGGACAACCGTGACACACCGACACACATTGGACGGTCGCGGAAGATTCGCCACTGTCTCTCCGGTCTCCAACGTAGGACGATTCGCTAGCCGTTCTTCGTTTGGCAATATCACCCAAAGGGACAAACGAGAAATCTGCGTATCGGTTGATCCTGCTCAAGCATATGCAACCGTTGTTTTTTACTCGGTCGCGGACTTTATAGATAAGCTGCCTGCAAGACTTCGGCTTTGGCGAGCGATCGCTAAATCACATTTTGTTGCCATAGTGATCGGCCAAGATTTTGGAGATGTCACCTGAGCAATCGCTCCATCGATCCTGGGTGTAGACGAAAATCCATAAAGGTGTGACAACCATCCCGTGCACCGAAGGACGGCTTGCGCGTTTACTCGAATGGAATCTCAAATGTCCGTCCTCGGTGACGGGTGCCGTTTGCACGACTGGGAGCATCTAATTTGACATCCAATCCCTGTGCAACGCCGCGTGAATTAGGAGCAAGAACCATGCTGCTTGAACTCACCGACGAAGAGCTCGCGGCTCTGCTGATCGACGAAGGTTCATCGCGTCACGAAGTGTTTGGCGACGTGGCCGACGTCAATTTGTACGGTTTCAAACATCGTCGCACGCTCGCTGGTACTGCCGCGCAGAAAATGATCGACGCGGGCTTGGAACCAACAGTCCGGCAAGCTGTCGAATGGTGGTGCTTTGTTTTTGTGCCTGTGCTTCCACTCGACACGCGAATTGTTGCTTCGTACCGAGATCTACTTCCCGATGGCGACGACCATGGTCGCTCGATCCCAACTGTAATGGATTGGCTTCAGGTGTTGGCCCATGCTATGCTCGTAATCATTGGACTTGCGATCGTTGCTATCGTCGTTGTTTCCGCGATAACCTGGACGTAAAACGTGCGAACCATGAAACGCGTGCGAGGACAGGAGTCGCGGTTTTCGGTCTGCTTGCAAGTCGTTCGCCCGTCCCGCGTGGTTTCAACCGTTCTGCTATCAGACGAATCACGTAATGACAACATCTGAACCAACTCCACAAATGGTCGTCTTTTTTGAGCGCCGCACCAAGGAGCACATCGAACGCGTCCGTCGATGCTTGACTGTGATGGCATCAGTGACCGAACACGCCGACGAACTAAATGAGCGTGCGCGCGTTCATGACGCGTCAAAATTCGGACCCGAAGAACGGATACCGTACATCTGGCTCACTGAGTTTCATCGCTGCCGCCGCACCGGCGAACCGTTCTCATACCCTGACGGGATGGAAGAGCGTGTCCGATCGGCAATCGATCACCACATCACGACGAACCGCCATCACGCCGATTTTCATGCCGACCCGAACGAGATGACCGATGTCGATCTGATCGAAATGGTCTGCGATTGGACGGCGATGTCGCAGGAGTTCCGGCAAGGCGGTGGCAGTGCTCGCGGATGGGCGGACAAGACCATTGGTAACCGCCTACACTTAAACCATTCCAGACGCCAATTCGTTTATGCAATGATCGATTTGCTGGATTCCAACCTCGACTCGGATGGGTAGTGGAGGCAGAGGCATTCGATGAACGGATGTTGCGAGCGACGTTGATTCGCAAATTCAAGTCGACTGGCCGCAACTCCGCTATCGATAATGTTCGCCAACCAAGCATCCACGCAATGCAATCTCAGTTGCGGTTCTCACTGAAAACACTGTTCTTCGTCGTTTTTTTGGCAGCTCTGTGTTCAACTGGGGTCGTGTGGCTTCGTCACGCAGTCGCGTGGCAGCTGCCAGCGATTGTCGTCTCGACAAAGATCCCCGACGCTGCGGTGAAAGTGAATCTACGTGGTCCAGATATGAAACACCACTATTGGTGTGACATAGTCACTGACGACGGCAATACGACTCGACGCTTGCTTGGTAAAATTCCGGACGAATCACTTGCCCCCGTTTTGCTGAAACGAACTGACCAGGGACTTTTACGGATACAATGGGGCGCGTCACCGTACGTTGGCTTTTGCATTCTCGATTTAGACACTGGCATTGTCGTCAGCGACTCTAACAAGGCGATTGCGTCCAACGAGTCGTTTCTCACGCCAGGTCCGTCTTCGTCACGCTCCACTAGAAAAGGCGGCGAACCATCGCATCGCTTTAGGTCAGAAGTCAAGAGGATAAGCGGCAAGCGAGCCGATTTATCGAGCTCGCATTAAGCCGCTGCGGTTCGCGCGCACCTTCATCCCAGAATTGATTCTCCCATTTCCTCCTCGAACGTTTCAGTGGTTTTGTGCACGTGAGCTGCCGACTTGTATTCAATGAAGTGGCAAGTTGCTCGCGGTGGCCAGGTGATTGTTGCCGCTATGCCCTGAAAGAAAGGCCCAATTCGCGATGATTCCAATCAAGTCACATCTGCCCGCCTCCGGAAAACCGCTTGACTTGGAGCTGTCGCGGCTTCGGAAGACTTACTCTTCTGACCCTGTGGTCATCCACGGCATTGTCGGTGAGGGACCACAGAGCACGATGTCTGCTCGCGTCTTAGGCGGGGGATACCGCGTCCATAATTTTTCGTTCGTCGCGTGGAAGATCGGTGAACAGGACGTTCGTACAGAGGAGCTTGTGTTGGCACGCGCGGTGCCAAATTCCGATGAGTTCGTCTATGCTCTTAAAGCCTACAGCTATCAGTGCGTACGTGCGTTGTTTTCTGATGAGGCAACTCGTGCTGTCATCGTAGAGGGATTGGAGCCTGACCACTGTCCAGCAGATCTCTCTGCGAATGCGGAGGCCCTGACGGTTCCAGTCGAGGTCACCCATGCTCGGTTTGGAAGCCTAACTCTGGATCGCGGACTTCACCTGTTTTCGGGCAATACGTTATGGAACGGGGCCGATGTTACCGTATCACTTGCCGCCACTGATGATGATATCGCCCCGCAGACACTCCAGCGCGCCGAGCAGATAATGCACGCTGAAAGTGAATTGGGACGACGGGTTTCTCAGTTCCTGCTCGATTCGGTCGCTTCCGAACTCGCAGAGGAAGATCCTGGCATGAAGATGCACCCATCGATGTTGGAATTGGAGGGCCTTCACTTCTGTGAAACAGGTTGTGTTGAATTCTGGCACAACGATGCTGGATTGTGGGGCGAGCACTCGTTGCTCGTCAGAGTCGACCTAGACAATGAATTGTCGTTCTCAGTTGAGGGTTAGGTTGATCGGGCATAGCTAACGTATGCACCACGAGCCGCGGAGTCGAGGTTGTTGGAGTGGTGAATCGTGCACCGCGGTCGTGTGATCCTGACCGTTCGCGCGGGTAGCTCTGGCTGCAATAACCAACGCCTCGTGGTCATGCCCATCTCATCTTGGTGTCCTTCGCGAACTTCGTGGTTTAAACGTTTCGTCGACGCCTCGATTGGTGCGCAGGAATCTCGCCCATTGGATTTCACGGAACCTCAATTTCCTGGTGATCGCAACTGATGTCGCGGTGTACTTGTTTACCGCACGGTGATGGGCAGAGGCAGCGGCAATGGCGTCGGGCTTGTTAATTGACGATGCAAAAATGTAAATGGGTCAGCCAGTCGTTGCATGCACGTTCGCATCACGCTCATGATG
>PPHI01000028.1 GCA_002901265.1 Rhodopirellula baltica
ATGTGATGAAGCAGCGATTCAAACCAGCAACGCGCAAAGCACGTAAGGCTGCCGCCGGAGTCAAGCTGCAACACCCCGAATCACCGCAAGAATACAACTACCGCGTCACGCCAGAGATCGCTCAGTTTTAAAATTGGCGTCCCGAGCGAAAGGCGACACTTGATAGTCAATTGCCCGGTGGAACGGTTTTCGTTTTCGGGTCGACGAGTTTGTTGCAGAGTTGGTTGAGCAGGGGGGCTAGTAACTGCTTCGCGCCGTAGGCGGAGAGGTGGTTGTCGTCGTGATAGTACCAACCGTTTTCGTCGGCAACCTTTGAATCCTTCGATTCGTCGAAACAGAATTGCCATGTGTCGAGGACATTGGTGTTCGCCGATCGCATCTGATCGATAATCGCGTTCGCCTTGTGGTGGCGGTCTTGGTTCCATGCGAACGACGAACCCTTGACGTCGCCACTACCAAACGTCGCTGCGAAAAACGATCGTCTGGCAGGCAAGCCTTGTTGTGTCGGAACTTGGGTCAGAATCCAAACTCGTGCCCCCGCTTGCTCAATCGCGTTGATCGTTCGAGCCAAGCTGCGGGCCATCGTAGATCCGTCAAGTTCCTGGTCTGGTTTGGTTTCGCTGTCGACGACAATCACTTCACGGCTGCCATTCGGCAGGCCTTCGACGTACATCGTCCACCGCGCGACAAGAACCACGTCCGAAATTTCTCGTTCGCGAATGTACGACATGACCGCGTCGTTCCACGTCAGGATGGCTTCACTCGGACGTCCCAGGCACCAAGCATCCAATAGCGGTGGGAATCCACCATGAGTCGCGAACGCTGCGGCAAGACTGTTTGACTTCAGCGTTTGGTCGATCGCGTCGAACATGCAATGCAAGTGACTGTCACCCCAAAACAAGACCTTCGGTGACTCGGTTGCGTTACCAATCACTGGGAAGCCCATATTGGTGGCGTCTTTCAAGTTGCATTTGGGAATGGTCGGCAGGGCAACCGTCGGGAGCAATGCTTGGGTTTTCGGAGTTCGATTCGGGATGCCGTCCATCTGCCAGATCCCGACCGAAAGAGTGGTGATTCCGATCGTGGAAAGTGTTGCGGCAAAGAAATAGGTTTTGTAGGTCCACGACGGGGCAGGGCGGCGAAGTGGCGTTTCGATAAAACGCCAAGAGCAATACGCGATCAACGACGAGACCGCGAGCAGCACAAGTGCGGGGACCGTCTCGGGTTCACCATAGAAGCCTCGCCAAAACGCGAAGAGCGGCCAGTGCCATAGGTAAAGCGAATAGCTCATCAAACCGACCGCGACGATCGGTTTCGCTGAGATAGCTTTTGCCGGTGCGGAGACTCGTACGGAATTGACGTAGATGAAAATGGCCGTGGCAAAGCAGGGCGGTAGCGCCGCCGCACCGGGAAACGGTGTTGCCGAGCTGTAGCACCAACCGGTGTATAGGATCATTGCAAGGCACACGAAGCTGGTCAACGCGATCGCCCAGGATGGGATGCGTTTCGGGCTCGGCAGAAAGCAAACAATGCCTCCGATGATCAGTTCCCAAGCTCTTGTGGGCAGCTGGAAGAACGCAAAGCTGGTGTCGTGCTGGACGCCATAGAGGCTGGACGCAAAGGACAGTAGCCCGATGATCGACAGAACGCACAATAGCGTCTTGCGTCCTAGGCGGTGCAGCAGCATGAAAAGGGCAGGGTAGAACACGTAAAACTGCTCTTCGACTGAAAGCGACCAGGTGTGGAGCAGCGGTTTCAGCTCTGCTGGTCCTGCGAAGTAATCGATGTTCCTCCAGAAGTAGATGTTGGAAGACATGACTTGTTGTGCGATCGCAGACTTTGCCGTCGACACGAAGTCGTCAGGGAGCAGAAAGAAGAAGCTCGCCACCAGGACAGCCACGACCATTACCGACGCGGCAGGGATGATACGCCGGATGCGTCTGACCCAAAAATGGGTGATCGAGAATGTGCCGGCGTCGTGTTCTTTGAGAAGCAACCCGGTGATCAAGAAACCGGAAATGACGAAGAAAACGTCCACACCGATGAAGCCGCCGGTAAACCCTAATCCCGCATGAAAGAGCACGACCAGCGTCACCGCGATCGCTCGCAGTCCGTCGACGTCGGGGCGATACTTCATTTCAGACATCAATTCGCAGTCTGGGCTACTGTCGCGGCAATCAGATCGTTGCAGGTGTTTGCTGAAATGAGAATCGTCACGTCGGCGTGCGAGCGGTTAGGCAAAGCAGACATTCTGCTGAACGTTCAGTGCGGCGTCACACCCCATTCCTAGTGTTGTGAATCCACTAGCCCGATTCCGTTGAGTTGGTTGTTCCGTAGAGAACGTTTTGACTTCTTCGGGAACAATCGAATCGGTTCATGCGATTTGGCCATCGTTGGGGCCTTCAGTAAATCGAAATTCAGCTTCCAATGGCTCGGCTTAGTTGACGTGTATGAATGGCGGCGTCCCGATCTTTATCGATAAAAATCGATCCAGTGGAGTGTGATCGTTTTTGCATTTTCGGCGAAGGCCGCTTTGGGGAGTTGTAGTTCAAAGTAGCCATGCACGGGTGGTTTCAGGGCGATCGGTTTTCCATCTTCGTCGAAGGCGTCGAGCTTGATCCAGAACGGCGATTCGCGGTCCAGTGGCGAGTCTTCGGAGCCGCCCTTCCAAACGCGAAATTTGCCGGTCTGGCTGACGATTGATGCTTCGAGTGTCATGTCACCACAGACCAGCTTGAATTTTTCGAGACCGTTGAGGTACAGCCGCAATTTGATTTTCGGTGGCCAATGCTCGTCGTTGCGCTCGATCGTTGCTCGGCCAATCCCGCGAGGGCTGCGTAAAGAGAACAACACCGTGTCGTCATCGACATTGACCGTGACTTCGTCGTCATCTCGATTGCTGGAGATCGAAAACGATGGTTCGCCGTCGGCGCTCGCTGTGTGTTGGTCGCCAATGGCTGCGAACATACCGCGTGCGAACAAACTCCCAGCGAACAAACTGAGAACGAGCCAAAAGAGAAGCAATGGCGTAGGTACGTAGCGCATGGTCGATGCTTTGGCTTGATTCGTGAGTCCGGGACTGTTCGTTGATTCAACGTTGTCACACAATGAACCAAACCCGCAGGCAAGTGTCATTCTAACCGTTAAATTGAGAGACTTGCGAGATCGAGCGTGAGGCGGTGCGGGACGCGATTTTAGGATCAGAGCTGGAGAACGATGAACGCCATCATTGAATCGCTATTGAATTACGTTGCCGAAAACTGGCCGGAACTAGTTTGGATCGTACTGGCGGCGGCGACCGCATCGTACTTCGCCGGGAAGCGATCGCGGTCGAGCTGGCTGCGCCGTGATTTCATGAACCGCTTGAATGTGTCGTTGACCTCGATCGACGAAGGGACCCTGCGGATTCGGACGATTTTAGAAATGGATGTCGATGCGATTTTTTTGAACTCGTCGGCGTCTCGCAAAATCGTTTCGTTGGCCAAGCAAACCACCGAAACAGACCCCCTGATCACGATCCCAAAAGCGGACTGTTGGTTCTACCTGAATGCCGTGTTGAATGAAATCAGTGAGCGATTCTCACTCGGTCACTTGCGGCGTGATGCGGGGGAATCGATACGCCGTGTCGAATACGTGATCTGTCTGACCTGTGAGCGTGCGGGACAGGTTCGTACGCAGAAGATCCGCGCGATGTTGGTGCAGAAATCGCTTTTGGAGAACCTGCCACAAGTGCAGCCGAATTTGGAGCAAGAGTCGCACATCACGCGGTGGGAGACGCTGCAGATCCTTGCGGATCGCTATAAAACGGTCCCGCATTATTTCTTGCCGATCGAAATTTGTTTGTAATCGAAATGGCTACCGAGACAATCGCTTGGCTCGTTGGGAGATGCCGTTCTGATGGAGCGTCAGCGCATAGGCGGGGGCATCGCCCCGGACGTGAAATTCGAGCTGAGCTTTGACGCCTCGATACGACCACTTCGTCGGCGAGTCAGCGAACACTTGCTGCGTTGGCTGGTTGGTAATGCCAACCATCAATCGATCGCCTTGAAGTTTGACGTCGAAGATGAAGTTGGGCGTCAGCTGATAGCGGCCGACAAGTCGTTTCGGATCGACTTGCGAATCGTCGCCGTCGGGCGATTTGGCGGATGGGCCTGACGTCGATTGGGGCAGTTTACTCATTGCCGCGGCAACCATTTCATCGCATGCGGCAAACGCTTGAGGCTGCCCCGTGTTGGTGTTGACGATGACGGCAAAGTCGCTTTCGGGTAACACCCAGATCAATGAAAACATGTTTGTGTTGGGTGTGTTTGGTTTTGAAAACCCAAGCGTCCTTCGACCATCTTCAAAAACCGCTGGTCGATCACACCAGTCCCGGTGCCAAGTACGCATGCGGTTGGATCTGTGTCCCCACACCAAACGGCCCCGCACTCAATCACGCCGGCTCCAACACAAACATGTTTTCATTGATCTGGGTGTTACCCGAAAGCGACTTTGCCGTCATCGTCAACACCAACACGGGGCAGCCTCAAGCGTTTGCCGCATGCGATGAAATGGTTGCCGCGGCAATGAG
>PPHI01000067.1 GCA_002901265.1 Rhodopirellula baltica
GGCCGAGCGACTTGCTGTTCCCGGGCAAGCCGGCCGACAAGCCCTACGCGGACACGACGATCCGCAAGGCGATGAAAGTCGCGGCCGAAAAAGCGGGGATCAGGCGCAGAGTCTTTCCTCATGTGCTTCGGCACTCCTATGCGACCGGCCTGCTGGAAGCGGGGGTGGATCTGCTCACCATCAGCAAGCTACTCGGGTACGCGAGCTTCATCACCACAATGGTTTATCTGCACTGCCGTCGCGAACACTTGGCGGCAGCGCCGAGTCCGCTCGACTGGCTGCCGGTCAAGCAATTGCCGACCTACAGCCCGCCGGAAGAGAACACAAGCAAGAAAAGCTAACCGTTCATCAGCTGATCCGCAGTGCGGCGGCGAGTTATGTCGATTCTCATCGTGACGGTGCCGCCACGATGGGAGTGCAAAGCGTGCTGGCGAAGATCACCCTTTGCCGCACCGCTGCACTCGGCGGACGATGGTACTCTTGCGAGGAGTGCGGCGAGACAACCAAGTTGCACAACTCCTGTGGTGACCGGCACTGCCCGGGATGTAGCGGTGCCAAGCGGTCTGACTTTAACGAACGGGCGTCACAGTTGATCGTTACTGGCGTGGATCACTATCAAGTCATCTTTACCGTGCCAGAGATAATCTCAGCGATCGCTTTGGCGAATCGAACAGAGATTGCGGATTTGCTTTTCAAGTCCGCCTGGAAGGCACTTAAGAAAACGATCACCTCTGAACAAGGTTATGAGCCTGCGGCATTGATGGTTCTGCACATGTGGAATCAAAAGCTTGATGCGCATTGGCATGTCCATGCGTTGGTTCCCGGAGCGGGGCCGGATGTGGCAGGCGACGGTGTTCACCAAGCTCGCTCGCCGCAAACAGGGCAAATCGGACAATACCTTGTTGATGCGATCGCGTTGCGAAACGCTTATCGCAAAGCGTTTTTGCGTGGGCTCAAGAAGCTGTACCGAAATAGAAAGCTTTCGTTTTCTGGGAGTACCGAGCACCTTCGAGATGAAGGCAACTGGGATGAGTTGCTCGCCCGACTGGACGAGCTGCAATGGGTCAGTCATATCGAGCCGCCACCAAGTGAGCTCAGTCAGGCGAAGCATGTGGTGAGCTACCTGACGCGCTACGTCACCGGAGGCCCGATCAGCAACCATCGGATCGTCTCGGCGACTCGTGACGAAGTGACGTTTTTGGCTCGCGAAGGTCACCGCACAGGCGGATCTCGCGAGCAAGTACCGATGACGTTATCGACAAGCGAATTCTTTCGCCGCTGGTGTCTGCACATCCAACCGCCCCAGCTAACGAAAACTCGCTGCTTTGGAGGCTGGTCGAATTCGAGACGCAAGGCGTACCGGTTGGCAATGCAATCTGTCGGTTGTGATGGGGTGCTCGATCAGAGTCAAAGCGTTGCGGATACGGGCCTGTCCGACACGGAGCCGGACGAAGAACGTAAGCTTCGCTGTACGTCTTGCGGGAGCGAGTCAGTGGTGCTCAGTCAAGTGCTTGCCAAGCCGAGTTGGGCGGTGGTGTTGGGCGCTGAGTCTCAGTGTAGCCCATGGTGGTACCGCGAGAGTTTGAAACGCCGCGAAAAACGGTTGTGGGACGCGGCAATGGGAGACGGATTTTACGATTGGTGCACCGCTCACTTGAAAAGCATGGGTGAAGGTGCAAGGGACGCACCTGAATGCGATAGTAACTGGCAGCAGCCTTACTTACCGGGGATCGGCATCCTGCCAGAAACAGATGGCATGTGACGAGTCGGTTTGTTCTAATAGGCGTCTTCCGTCGCCAGCCGAAAGCGACAAAGTTCAACGCACGATCTATCCCTGCACCTTCGGTGCCCGGATAGATCGCATTTCGTTTAGCCGAATGAAGAATATGTTCGAGACTCCAACTGTAGACCGTCCTCTCCTCGTTGGTTTGCTCGTCGACGTCTCTGGATCGATGACCTCGTCGATACGGAACTCGTCGGGCCCATCGCAGAATCGTCTGCAGAGCTTTCAATCTGCATTGGGCAATCTCGCTGAGCGTGCAAAAGCACTCTCCGGCAAGGAATCTGGAGACCGCGTCAAACTCTTCGCATACGGTTTTGGATTCGGCAATCCACTCGGCGCATTCTTTAGTACGTTTTCGAGCCCGCCCGTCCGCGACCTTCTTGAGGGGGCGGCACGCGGATCGACGACAATTGGCGTCAATGAGTTAGCGAACGACTGGCAGCGGTACAAGTCACACGTCGAAGGGCTTGCTTTGAAGATGTTTGGTGCCACGCCGATGCTCGAAGGAGTACAAACTGTCGCCAAACGAATTGCAGCGGAAAAGAAACGGATCAACCCCTCCGGCACGGTCCTATTCTTCCTCTCAGATGGCGAACCTACAGATTCGACACCCGACGCAGTGGTCAAAGCGGTCGAGTCTTTGCGGGATGACAATACACTCGTAGTCTCTTGTTACGTAACGGACAATGACATTACGTCTCCTCGATCACTGTACGGCGACGGGCATCCAGACTGGCCACGTGATGCGAGGCTGATGTTTGATGCCGCATCAATACTACCGAACAATACTCCGTTCTTTGATTATTTGCGGGAACATCAGTGGGATTTACAAAACAACGCAAGGCTGTTTACTCAGATAAATCAATCGGAGGTCCTAGAAGAGTTTCTGCAGGTAATTATTGCCCCTCTTGTTGGCGAGAACGAGAGTACCGACAAATCACCAACGGTCTTTGTAAGCTACAGCCACAAAGACTCCCGATGGCGTGATCGACTTCAGGTGCATTTAAAGCCATTGGTTCGCGATGGCGCAATTGACCTCTGGGATGATTCGCGAATACGGACAGGGCAGGATTGGAGGAATGAGATTGACAACTCCCTATTCTCAGCGAACGCGGCCATATTGCTAGTTAGCGCCGACTTTCTTGCATCGGACTTCATTGCAAAAAATGAATTGCCGCCGTTGCTAGATGCTGCAAGAGAACGAGGTGTGGAAATCCTACCTGTGATTGTGGGACCGTCGCGATATGCCGAATCCGAACTTGCGCATTTTCAGGCCGTCAATTCCCCGGACTCTCCATTGTCAAAGATGAAGAAACAGGACGCGGAGTCCGTTCTGGTTGATCTAAGCCGTGACGTGGAATCCATTGTCAGCTAACAAAAAAATGCAACCGAGTCGCGAATTCGGGCGTGTTGACAACTGAGAATCGTTCGCCGTGCCTCAGTGAACGAAGCCGTTCGCGCGTGTGATTGTGACCGCAATGACCGACGCCTGTCTTCATTGCTGCTGATTGGTGCGATCGAATGTCGCCCAGCGGAAGTCACGGGACCTCTTTTTCCTATTGATCGCAACTGATGTCACGGTTTGATTTGTGCGCGGTCGACTTGGCTGCGGAAAACGATCCGACGCCTGGCAGCCGATTGCGACTACGAGCACCGCGTTGCTGAGCACGAACGCGATTCAAGGCAACCGGTCGCCTCACATTCCGACTGCTAGTTCGCTACTCGTTCCCCTTCGCAATGCCGATCGGGTAAACTCGTCGACAGCGGCGAACTGCAAACTGTCGTCGTGGGGACGCCGCGAACAACTCGATGCACGTGAGCCGCCGAATTGTGTTCAATGAAGTGGTCAGTCGTTCGCGGCGGCCACGTGATCGAAATCGTTACCCGACTAAATCTCATGTCACCACACGGACGTAAAACAATGGCACGCTTTCTCGTATTGTCTGCTTCTCTCGCTGCATTCCTTCTTGCCGCAAATGTTGCACAGGCACTAACTGTCGGATACGGGCAACGCGACATCGTGGAGGCAGGGCCCGGATGCGTCGGCGGTTGGATTTCTGCCCATGGCAATACGGCGTACTATCGCGGGGACACGGAACTGTTCAATACACACTTGGCATCGCTCGCAGCTATTCTATCGGACGGCACCAGCGTGACGATCATCCTGCGATCGGGAGAGATGCACGTAGACAACCCAGAGGAAAAACCTCAAACAGGATTCGCCGACCAAGAGCAAAACGAACTATCGATCGACTGGTCGACTAAGAAAACCTGTCCGTCGGACGACGTCATGAACGGGCGCTGCGAATGCAAGCAGCGCAACGTTACTGTCGATGTTTGGATCGCCAACGATATTCGGCTCCGCGAGCTGTCGATACCGAGCGGCTTTTCCGTCAAAGCTGGTGGTGAAATCGAACGATTTATTGACTCGCTCGGCACTCGAAACTGATTTGCCAATCGCGGGTAACCAGTAAGGATTTGACTTCGCGAGCTTGCGAGCCGAAGCTCAAGTCCTCTGTTCAAGAAGCCCGTTGATCTTCATTTGGGCCGTTGTTTCACTCTTGGGATTCGCTTCGCCTGGCTGTTGCTTTCCGATCCCTTTTTGCCGTCTCGATTAGCTTGCTGTGCTGCGAGATTGGGGACGACTTCATCGCCGATCGCGTCACGTAGGCGATCGACTTGCCCAGCTTATTTGTTGCTTGGCG
>PPHI01000075.1 GCA_002901265.1 Rhodopirellula baltica
GGGGCAGAACAGATTTGAAAACCAATCGACCGCTAGGATTGCTTCTTCAGCTCAAGCAATTCTTTTCGCTCAGGGCGATCTTTGTAAAACGGATCGAGCGGATAACAGCCACTGATCAAGCCTTTACGTGGTGCGGTCGTGCAATCGCTAAACGTGCGGCAGACTTTCTTGCGTTGTTGCATGTTCCCCTCCAGGACATCGGCCGGCAAATCCGGATAGGACAACACCATCCGCCCGAGACCAACCGAATCGGCCAATCCTTCGCGTACAACAGCCTGCGCAACGCCCGGCAAATAATCCTGCAGGTACGTGTAACCCGAGCCGACGACAAACAGTTCGGGAAAACGTTTCTTCAGCTCCGCCGTCGCCATGATTTGACGATCAACCCCGATCAACGGCTCCTCCGGCGGATCATATCCGTCGCTCGGCGGAAAGAATGCCGGCCTTTGCAAATGCGGTGTGTAGTACGGGCTGCCTGCGGTAGTGCAGACCAACTTCATCCCCATCGATTGCATCAGTTCCAAGAACTTCGCCGGCTCATTCAAATCCATTGCGTCAGCAGACGGATTCGCACCGAACACCAATCGCGGATCGCCTAGCGGATCAGGCTCGCCAACATTGTCTGGCCCTTTGTGATAGGGCAGCCAATCAAAGATGCTCAGGCGAACGCCAATCTCCAGCCCTGCGGCTTCACTGTGAATGCCATCGACGATTGAACGCAGAAATCGTGTGCGGTTTTCAAAGCTGCCGCCAAACTCCCCCGGGCGATCGACGCCGCTCAGTAACTCGTGCCCCAGGTAACCGTGGCAGTGTTTGACATCGACAAAGTCAAAGCCGACGTTCTTGGCCATTTTGGCGGCCTTGATAAAGTCATCGATCAACGTTTTCAGTTCGTCATCACGAATCAGGCCCGCGTCGCTTTGCAGATTCACACGTGGATCGAGAGCAGGGTTGCGCTGGACAGCCCTCGGCTCGGCAAGCGTTTTGTGGTTCGGCCTTGCATAACGTCCCGAGTGTGTCAGTTGCAGCCCTACGACCAAGCCATCCGTGTTGCCAAATCGCTCTTGGTGCGAGGCGATCAACAGTTCGCGTAAACTCGCGATCTCGCCAAGCGATTGATCGGTCATACAAAGCTGGTTCGGGTTGGCCCGCCCGTCGTGACGAACCGCAACCGCTTCACCGCCCCAAATCAACTTTGCCCCGCTGATCCCGAAGTTCTTCCAACGACGCTTCGTCAATTCCGTCGGCAAACCATCGCGTGTCCCATCCCAACCTTCCATCGGCAAGATACAGTAGCGATTGCCGATCGTCAGTTCTCCGACTTGAGCCGGCGCCGCCATCGGACTGTCTGAACCGCTTTGGACCTCTGCGTCGCGAGGCATCGACAAACCGAGCTCGGCCAGCCGAGCATCGAAATCTTGAAACGTTTTCAGACTAGCGAGACGTGGAAAGGTCGCCATAGATGGATGAGGAGTGGGTGGAAGGACGTTGGGTTGGAAGAGACAGGTCGCGAGGTTGAGGTTATTGGGCAGCGGCAAGCTTTGTTTGCAAGTCCTCGTGGATTTGCGAAAGAATCTCGAGATCCGAAGTCGGCCGTTCTGGCGAACCCGGGTAAGTCAAATCCGTTTTGATGTGCGAGCCAAGTTTCAAGAACATGGCCGCGTTGTGTTTGTATGCCGGCACCGGACGGCGGAATGCGAACGTGCCCAAATACTGAAGCAAATCGTTGAGTTCGTAGAACGCGTTGTCGCCTTGTTCCCACATTCGGTCACGCAGTGCGAACGCCTCTGGTGCGAAGGTGCTCAGCCCCAGCAGATAGTCGCTTCCATACATGACCATGTCGATGGCCAAGTCGTTCCCGGTCAAAACCTTAAACTCCGGACGCACGGAATCTCGCAGCACCAATCGCTGCCATTCCAAGTCGCGGCTGAGCGACGAGTGCTTTGCCCCTAAACACTCGTCGATCAGCATCAATTGGCGATACACTTCTAGCGAATACACTTTGCCGAACGGTGCGAACATCGTTCCCAATTCGAATGCGTAGAAGCGGTCGCAATTGGCAGCGATTGCTTCATAGTTTGCAATCACCTGCGCGTCATTGTGGTGCGCCAAACCGTAGGACTGAAACAAAATCGGTGTCCCGCCAAAGGACTGAATTTGTTCGGTCGAACGCGCGTACTGTTCTTTGTTAAATGTCGCACCGGGACCGTCACTGACAAAAGCTCCGGCGATAAAGTCGCGACCTTCGGCGATGCCTTTCGTACGCCGTAACGTCTCGGCACGCGTTGCTTCGTCGATCAGATTTCCATACCCGGTATCCATGTTGATCGCGGGAACCAACCCGGCATCAAAAGTCCGCCGCACGTGCCCGTCAAACCCAGACCAGTCAACGGAGTTGCCTTGCTCAAGCGGCAAAAGAATCGCGGACATTCCGCTGATTCGCCGCTTGGGCTTCAATAATTCGGTCGGATTGATCTCGGTCATGGAAACTTCGGCAAGATGGCGGATCGGGCAGCGTTTCTGATTGGCTGGGCGAGAAATTAGCAAAACCGATTGACTGGGTCTTGGTAATCCACCACATTATTTTTTTGCAAATCGGGCAAACCGAGTCGGCCAGCCTTTCAGTCCGTCTCCTCTCCAACTTTCTGAACAGCACTTTTGTGTCCGACCCAAGCAGACTGACCGACAAACCGTTGGACGAGGTGATGCCGCCTTGGGGCGTCCTGGTTTTAGAAAGTCATCATTCGCCTCAGTTCACGATGGATTGGCGTGAGCACGAATTTCTGAAGCTTCTGTTCGTGCTTCGTGGACGTGGGGTGATCGAGTTTCCTAATCGCGTGACCCATTTCCAGCATGGTGAACTGGTTGCCGTTCCACCGGGAACCCCCAACCGCATCGCCGACGCTCCGGACGCGGCAAGCAGTTTGTACATTTGCTGTATCGATCGACGGCACTTCGCGTTTGCGTCACAAACGTTGGATCAAATCCCTGCTGGCGTTGTCCCAACGAGCGGATACACGGCCGGACGTTTCGCAACGCAGCTTCGCCGGATTCGCCACCTTCAACACAGCCAGCAAAAATCACGCAACGTCGCGATGATCGGCGCGGCATACCGGATGGTTGAATGGGTAATCGACGCGGTCGAAGCGCTGGAAAACCAGCCCAAATCTTTGGCGAACGACGACCGCGAGGCGATGGAAGATTACCTGCGACGATTGGCGACGGAGTTTTATGAAGCGACAACGATTGATGACGCGGCCAAGTCGCTAGGGATGTCGCGGCGAACGTTCACACGTTTGTTTCAAGACATCGCCGGCGAGACCTGGTTGACTCACGTTCGTCGTTTAGCAGTCAACCATGCAAAGCATCAACTCGCACAAACGGGGCTGTCCATCGCGTCAATCGCGTTTGAATGTGGCTTCAACGATTTGTCAACGTTTTACCGGCAATTCAAATCACAAACCGGAGTCTCGCCCAAAGCATACCGCCGAGACGTCAACGCCGCCGCAAAAAAATAATCAACCATTGTCGCCTTTCGCTCCGCCGAAACCAGCGCACACGTGCCAAGCCTCCCGCCTGCCCATCCACAACCAAAACCAATGTCGCCTTTCGCTCCGCCGAAAGTAGCGCCCGCGTACTCGTGGCAAGGCTCCCGCCTTGCCACGCACTGCATCGCAGGCTCCCGCCTGCCTAATCATGCCCCTTGCGTTTTCCAAAAACGTTTGGCCGAAGGCCTCACTCACCGTAGCCTACGGCAACGGTGTAGGACCACGGCCGCCAACAATCGCCATTGGCCGAAGGTCAATTTCACTCTTTGGCCGATCTAATCCCCATCAAAAACTCGTGGCAAGGCTCCCGCCTTGTCACTCCCGGTACCGCAGGCTCCCGTCTGCCCATCCACAACAAACCATTGTCGCCTTTCGCTCGGGACGCCAATTTTATAACTGAGCGATCTCTGGCGTGACGCGGTAGTTGTATTCTTGCGGTGATTCGGGGTGTTGCAGCTTGACTCCGGCGGCAGCCTTACGTGCTTTGCGCGTTGCTGGTTTGAAT
>PPHI01000019.1 GCA_002901265.1 Rhodopirellula baltica
CGCCAAGCAACAAATAAGCTGGGCAAGTCGATCGCCTACGTGACGCGATCGGCGATGAAGTCGTCCCCAATCTCGCAGCACAGCAAGCTAATCGAGACGGCAAAAAGGGATCGGAAAGCAACAGCCAGGCGAAGCGAATCCCAAGAGTGAAACAACGGCCCAAATGAAGATCAACGGGCTTCTTGAACAGAGGACTTGAGCTTCGGCTCGCAAGCTCGCGAAGTCAAATCCTTACTGGTTATCGCATTTACTCACAACGCTTACGGGCTAGCGCAAGTTTCGAGGCAGCGACCTTGTCAAGCATATCCTCGTACGGCACCAGTAACTCAACACATCTGGCATAGTCCTTATTTCTGAAAGCATCATTTGCTGCAGGTAGGGTCTCGCTTTCGAATGTCCATGGATTTCGTACGTGCTCTTCCCTTGGTTCAGCTTTCGTGACGCTTTCCACAGGAATCCGCACACCATATCGCGCATGATATTCATACTTGCCAGATTCGAAATCCGACGAAAGGACAGACAGGTACTCCGAGAGTGAGTTGGCCAGCAACCTATGTTCTCCCGACTCATGTGAATGAGAGATCACTTGTCCTTTCTTCCCGTCACGGGTGGGCGCGGTATCGATGCACAGATAGTCGCCACCTCCGTTACTTGCGAACGGTATCCAGCCAACGTTCCACCACTCGTCGATGATTCCGGTGTCGGATTGTGGTGTACAATCGTCGAACTGCCCAACTTCAACAAGTTCCTTCTGGCTCTCCCAGTCAGAGATGATTTCATTGAGCGGCATTGGAGTAAATGCCATGTCGTCGTAATCGTCAGGCGATGGGAAGGCGGCGCAAGATTCCGCACCGTCGAGTAGCTGATAGAACTCGGCTAATTCAACAGGGAAATCGATCCCCAATTGTGACGCGACCTCGTCGATCAGTGTGGCGGTTGCCGGTCCGGATATCACGAGACTCTTGGCTGGAGCATTGGCTTGCAGCCAAACAATAATTTTGTCCCAGGACTCAGCGATCATTTCTGGCATATCCATGTCGCATTGAGCGATAACGTCGTCGTTCACCGAGGCACGGCGAACGAGTTTGTAGTGAATCGATTGACGCCGACTCCGTGCCTTCGCGTGCAACGAATAGTTCGCGGCGTCCCCACGACGACAGTTTGCAGTTCGCCGCTGACGACAAGTCTACTCGATCGGCAGTGCGTAGGGTAACGAGTTGCGAATTAGCAGTCGGCATGTCAGGCGACGGATTGTCTTCAATCGTGCTCGTGCTCAGCAACGCGGTGCTCGTACTCGCAATCGGTTGCCAGGCGTTGGATTGTCTTCATCGGCCTAGTCGACCGCGCACCGATCAAACCGCGACATTAATTGCGATTAATAGGAAACAGCGGTTCCGTGAGATCTGATGGGCGACATTCCCTTGCACCGATCGAGGCGTCGACGAAACATTTAAACCACGAAGTTCGCGAAGGACACGAAGATGGGATGGGCATGACCACGGGCGTTGGTCATTGCGGTCACAACCATCCGCGCGAACGGCCGCCGTAACCGAGCGGCGACGAAAGATTTTCAATTCCAAAACCGGCCGACTTCGCCGCTTCGGTTCACGGCATTGTTACCCCGGTTTGGGAACCAGAGTTCGGCCACCACTCTCGAGTAGTAGTTTCTTGTACTGCATTGTACGTGTATCTGGGCACGCTGTCACGGCATTCCAGAATTCATCGGGCGGGCGATAGTGATGCGCGGCAATGTAGTGCGCAATCATTTCCGGACAAACGAAGATCAAGGAACCATGTGGGACAAACAGGTTTGCGTGGCTGTGTGGTGGATCGAACTGGCAGAGTTCGCATTCGTGGACGCCACCAAAAACCATTGGTTGCCATGGGTCGATCAGAAGCTCTTTGAGTTTCGCGAAGCTGTGTGAGTCAGTTGGTCCCGTGCGAAACGCCTCGTCCACATCGAGCCAGCCAACTGCACGAAGAGCGTGTGCGTGCTCCTGACCGAAATAATCGCACTCGGTCAAGTCATCAAAGTGCGTCACGGATCATTCTTCAAGGGGTAACGACACCGATCACGGGGCGGCGACGAAAGATTGTCCATTTCAAAACCGCCCGACTTCGCCGCTCCCGTGCATCGGATTGTGCGTCGGCGATTTGACCGAAGGAGTTGGCGTGGATCAACGAGAAGCAATCCACTGCCAAACCAAGTATGCAGCGTAGCCGATAAGCACTGCACGCGCGACAATGCTGATCGGCGACATTTTCAGTCTTGTCTTTTGCCGCGTGACCGGGAAAGGCAGTTCGCCATTCCAGTACCGCCAGCCATTCAGTCCGAAGTGGTAAGTGTCATCGTCGGTTCGGACCGCCAAAACGTATCCCGGGATGCGAAGTATTGGCGACCGAAATGACGACAAGACGGCCTCGCAAATATCGTCATACGCGATCGTCCAATCACCGCATTCAAGCCTGTTGGAATATAGTTTTAGTCGGCCACGTCGAGACGTAATCCACTTCGGTCCGGTGCGCAATTGGTCGCCGTCTGCGATCACGGCCTTCGTCATGCAACTGTGCAGCGGTTGTTCCATTTTCAGTCCGACGAACGGTAGAATTCACGGGGAACGGGCGAAAGACTCGCAAGCAGACCATTAAACACGGCACCCGTTCTCCCGTGCAATTCATTGTTCGTATGGTCCCCTCGACGACAGCTTGCAGCATCGTCGCTGACGACAAGTCTACTCGATCTGCATCGCGAAGGGTTACGGGACCTGAACGTCAGGCGTCGGATGTTCGCAATCGCTTGTGCGTAACGCATGGATGATCGTCAATCGACTTACGCGCCATACGCTGTATTGCATTGTCAAGCCGAGTCGTCCGCGCACCAACCAAACCACAACATCAGATGCGAATCCCAGGAAACAGATGTTCCTTAAAATCAGTTGGGCTCATTCGGGCACACCAATCAAGCGATGACGTCAGGTGCGATCAACAGGAAACTGCGGTTCCGTGACATCAGATGGGCGCATTCGGGTTCTGCATTCTCGGCACCCTGACACTGAACTTGCGGCAGTGAGGTACAGCACCTGCACACCTGCCCGTGCGAACGGCGGAATTCACGGGGAACGGGCGAACGACTTGCAAGCAGACCATCAAACACGACGCCCGTTCTCCCGTGCAATTCATGGTTCGCCACCTCGCAACGCATAGAAGAGCGGACCAACGAGGAATCCCGGATCAATCCGCAGCAGCATGGTTTTGGCTGTCAGTCAGTTGAGCGCGCGACCTAATCCAATGGCGAGAAACGGGATGAAAGTATCCAAAGGTGTAACGCAAAATGAAGTTCAGTGGAATCACAATGAGGTTCGCTGAGAGTATGGCCACCGTGAGCTGTAAGTTTAACACGAAACGACAGACAAAGTACGTCGCAACAACGAGCAGTAAGCAAATCGCAATCAGGTGGGAGATTACGCGCGGTAGCGTGACAACCAGCGGCTGCCCGCAATGATTGCAGCGATACCTACGAATCGTGTTTATGGCGTCCCAAAGGCTTTGCTGATGGAGGCAGTATGGACAGGCATCGCGATCCCAGTCGCGTTGACTGGGAGCAACTATCGTTGCGGTCGGTGGTTCGTACGGGTTTGCCATTTAGGTGTGGCGATTTTTGTCGGCGAACGATTTCGATCACGTGGCCGCCGCAAACGGCTGACCACTTCAATGAACGCAACTCGGCGGCTCACGTGCATCGAGTTGTTCGCGGTCTACTCATGACGACAGTTCGCAGTTCGCCGCTGACGACAAGTTTACCCGATCGGCATTGCGAAGGGGGGCAGTCGCGAATTAGCAGTCGGCATGTCAGGCGTCGGATTGTCCTGAATCGTGCTCGTGCTCAGCAACGCGGTGCTCGTGCTCGTAATCGGTTGCCAGGCGTCGGATTGTCTTCATCGGCCGAGTCGACCGCGCACCAATCAAACCGTGACTTCAGTTGCGATCAATAGGAAACTGAGGTTCCGTGATTTCCGCTGGGCATGATTGCTACGCACCAATCAGCAGCATTGAAGACAGGCGTCGGTCATTGCGGTCACAACTATCCGCGCGAACGGTAGAATTCACGGGGAACGGACGAAAGACTCGCAAGCAGACCATTTAACACGACACCCGTTCTCCCGTGCAATTCATTGTTCGTACGGTCCCCACGACGACAGCCCGCAGCATCGTCGCTCG
>PPHI01000086.1 GCA_002901265.1 Rhodopirellula baltica
ATCGGCCATGGAGCAACCATCCTTGAATCTGAGTTACGAAACGAACCGTCGAGTATCCCAAAATTCGCCTCAAAACCCAAACGAGTTGCAAGCAAAGAAAGCTCAGCTATTTCATCGGCGTCCCCCGCGAAAGTAGCGTCCTCCACTGCTGGTTTTGTGGGCCAAGACCAGCTTTGGAAGGCATCAAATCTCAAAACCAACCGCCTGCCGAGCCAGCCGTCAAGCCTGTTCTCTGAACACTAAAACACGAATCTTTTGACCATCATCAAAATGGGTGGTCTGGATTATTCTCGCATCAACGACGGATATTCTCTACAGTATCTGCCTACGAAGTACCCATATTTAATAGTTCGCACGGGTAGGTGCGCCGATGCTGTGCGTCACTGCTGTATGTTTGGTATTTGACTTCCGAGAATGCAGAACCCGAGTGCGCCCACTTGATGTCACGGAACCGCTGTTTCCTGTTTATCGCAATTGATGTCACCGTTTGATCGGTGCGCTCGAATGAGCCCATCTGATTTCGAGGAGCCTCTGTTTCCTATGATTCGCGTCTCATGTTGCGGTTTGATGCGCGCTGATGACTCGGTTAGCGAAGGCTGTGTGGAGTATTGCGCGTAAGTCGATTTGCGATTCAAGGGATGTCTCGCACAAGCGAGTGCAAACATCCGACGCCTGGCATACAAGTTCCGTTACCCTTCGCGATGCCGATCGAGTAAACTTATCGTCAGCGGCGATGCTGCAAACCGTCGTCGTGGGGACCGTACGAACAACGTGATGAACGGTAGTCGCGGATTCTGTTGGTTCCTGGGTTCATGATTCTTGGCCGCGACCCCGTTATCACAACCGTTCTGCCATCTCGTGACAGATTACGCTTTCCCGCTGTTTTCCTGTGTCCTTTTAATTGTGATTGGCTGCTCCCAACAAGACGAGAATTCAATGTCTTCACCAAGCGTCTTGCCGCAATATTACATCGGACAGATTGAGATTCTCGACGGCGATACCCAGGTACTCAAACGCTCGGAATGGACCGCAATCGCTTCAACCGATTCTCACCTTTGCGACCCACCACCGCGAATGGGCATGAATCCCGCGACCGGAAAACCTATGCGTTTACGATTGCCGCCAGATGAACGCGGAGTCCGTGTTGGTGACGAATACGTTGGCGGATTCCGATGGTCTGGGTACGATTGGAAGGAAGATCTTGGAACTGTTTTAGTTTTTGCCGCAGATGGGCACGAAGACGAAATTCGCTCTATCGCAGACCGGTTGGCAGGTGCTCTAAAAGCTGAATTTGGTGTTGACGATTCGTTGATGCATCTGGGTGGCAAGCCTGAGCAGCAATAGGCAGAACCATGTGATGAACGGGAGTTGCGACGCCGTTGTTTCTTGAGTTCGAGTTAGTTCGTCGCAACCCCGTTATCACTACCGTTCGCCGACAGAAGCACATGAAATGCCTGCCACATGAGAAGGCCGAGACGTTTCGTCGGTTCGCAAGAAACTACCGCGACGCAGACATCTCGTTTGATCGTGGCGGAGTCGAATGGCTAGACATGTATATTGATTCGCTACATGACAACGCTACCGACCTGGAAAATGAGCAACGGATCTTTGCACTTGGTTGCTTTTTCGGCGTCTGTCTCGCGGAAACCGTTGGTGGGGAGTGGAGTCTCGTTGGCGACCGATGGTGTTTCGTGTCCTGCAACTCATCGAGGATCGATCCGTTTGACTGCATCCGATCGCAGATGCGACCGGATCGCTCAGATTCCCTTGTGGTGACATTTGATACAGTTATAAACGCAACTGAAGCCAGCGGCGAACCCGACGATGCAGCTGAGTCGCCGAGTTGAGGTTTTTGAAGTGGTAGGTCGTTCGCGGCGGCCACGTGATCGAAATCGTTCGTCGGTTTTAACATTGCTTGCTGATCCTACTGCTGAAGCGTAACAGGTATGCCCAAGAAAACATTGGACCGTCGCGATTGGAGGGACATTGCTCGACTTGCGTTGCTCCTGGCTATCGTGTTTGGAATTTCAGCTGTCTACCGGCGAGATTTCACGAATCTACACATCCCGGCTCTGGCGATTGTTGCCGCTTGTTCGACTCGATGGATCGGGAAAAAGTGGTGGATTCGTGAGATCGAAAACTACGATAGTCACGCAACTGACTCATAACAGCAATTTTCAGTGGTGACGCCGTTTTTGCCATGTCCTCAACAAACACCTGAACATGGTCCTAGGACTCGCCGCATGTCAAAGCGTGAAGTTGTTTTGCTCAGCTTTGAGCGATTCACTGCTCACCGTCGCCGATCGTACTTCGACGAACCATTGGATCGCTTTAGGTCAGAAGTCAAGAGGATAAGCGGCAAGCGAGCCGATTCATCGAGCTCGCGTTAAGCCGCTGCGGTTCGCGCGCACCTTCATCCCAGAATTGATTCTCCCATTTCCGCCCCGAACGTTTCAGTGCACGAGAGTCGCTGAGCTGAGCTGAGTTTAATGAAGTGGTGCGTCGTTCGCGGCGACCACGTGATCCGTATCGTTCCGCCAATTTCGAGAGGTCAGGGAACATTAAACGTTGTTCGATAGGGGAGTGTATGGTTTACGTGATGGCGTGGGCCGTTTGCGCGGCTTCTTTCCAAATTGACATTTCTCCACGCAATTCAGTTTACTCCTTTGTCGCCTGGCCGCAGATAATCCTGTGTTTCGTCGTTCCCTTTGTGCTAATCGCCATACCCCTTGCATTGCTCATTGGTGGCCGGAAGTCAATCATTTCCGGTGCAATATGGGGCGGAGCGGTCGGTTGTGTATTTTTGGGTTGGGTGTTTTACCTTGCATCGGGCGCGGTTCGTTAGCTTTGAAGTCGATCATCCAAACTCTTTGCATCTACCAAACCAATTCCAATTTGGTCATTTCGATCAAACAACTGAGAGGCGGAACCAGCGAATGTACATGAGCAACGGATTCAGGTTATATTTTGAGCTCATGTGGTTTGCCGTTGCCATGTGATTCGTACCGTTCGCGCGGATGGTTGTGGCCGCAATGACCGACGCCTGTCTTCAATGCTGATGATTGGTGCGCACGCATGTCGCAATACAGATTTTACGGAACCTCTGTTTCCCATTGATCGCTCTCGATGCCACGGTTTGATTGGTGCGCGGTCGACTCGGCTGAAGAAGACAATCCGACGCCTGACAACTGATTGCGAGTACGAGCACCGCGTTGCTGAGCACGAGCACGATTCAAGACGATCCGACGCCTGACGCCTGACGTTCCGTTTGCTAATTCGCTACTCGTTACCATTCGCAATGCCGATCGGGTAAACTTGTCAACAACGGCGAACTGCGGACTGTCGTCGTGGGGACGCCGCGAACTATTCGTTGCACGCGAAGGCACGGAGTCGGCGTCAATCGATTTACTACAAACTCATTCGCCGTGCCTCGGTGAACGAAGCCGTTGAACTTAATCGCAGCAGTTCACGTCCGCTGACATCTTCGTGCGATTGTCTTTTTTTGCTGATGGCCGGCATTCGTTCGTTCTTTTCTTTTCGACGCGCTTGGAGCGGTTGGCCGATTGTAGGCGCTGGTTCGTTTCTTGGATTTTCCCTGGTGTTTGTTCGGCTGGTTTGACTTGCGCCAAGCAACTCGGCGGCCCACGTTTGAAGTGAATGCGGCGAGCAGATTGCTCGCCCTCATCGTTCCGTTTTCACTTCAAGGAATCTCTCCGATGACGCCTCATCAAAAACGTCGCTGCGAACTCACGCAACGTCTCGCCGAAGACATGGTCATTCGCAATCTGGCACCAGCAACCATTGATGCCTACACCTTTCATGTGCGCCGCTTCGCTGACTTTATCGAAAAGCCGCTCAGCCAAGTAACCCGCGAAGACGTCAGAGTCTTCCAGTTGCACCTGATCCAGGATCGCAAGCTGGCTTATAGCACGTTCAACCAAGCCGTCTGTGCGCTACGCTTTTACTATCGCCACACCCAGCCCATGCCGTGGCCCGTCACTGCCGTTCCGTTCGGTAAACGTCCCAAGAAGCTGCCCACCGTTTTGTCGCGACAAGAAGTCGACG
>PPHI01000014.1 GCA_002901265.1 Rhodopirellula baltica
ATGATTCGTTGCTGCTGCTTGCAACCTAGGCAATCGGTCGTGGTCTTGGGAACATCCATGATCTCCGAATTGTTGTCGAATCATGCAGAATTCACCAACACCAATTTTTAGCTTGGTAAACAAGTACTATCGCACTTGATATCACGGTTTGATTTCTGCTCCGAGATAGCTGTTCAAACGCCCTATACGCCGGCCGAAAAAACCATGCTCGTTCCCCCTGGCGATTCCAATTGGTTAGACTTGTCGATAGCGATGTAGTGCGGACTGTGGTCGTGGGTACCTCGCGAACCACGACATGAACCGAAGTTGCGGAGTCGATGTCTTTGAAGTGGTTGGTCGTTCGCCGCAACTCGGTTATGTCAATCGTTCTGGCACTGAAGGCAGCGTGAACTTTTAACATGAACCTCCGATTGCAATGAGCGTTAACGATCCAAATATGATGGACCCTGCTCCAACGTTCACCATTCCAGTTGCATGCCTGATTCTGGGAGTCTTTTTCGTTGGACTTGAGGTTTATGCAATATTGGATGGGCGGGTACAGGTTGCTGGACTTTTCATCGCTCCCGGCGCGATTCTACTTGGAGTGATTGGCATATTTGACCCTCTCATTCCTTCCTCGCTGCAGCCCGGAGCAACCGGCTATCCACCCTACGCGAAACGAATCGCAAGTGCATGCTGGGTTGTAAGTGTGGTCGTTGGTGCCATGTTGTACTGGCTGCTCGTCAAATAGCCGAGTATGTTCATCGGTTCCCAGTAGCGTCACGTCACCGGGAATCGAAAGTGCGTGACGCCAGAACCATGGCATGAACCGAAGTGGCGGAGTTGATGTCATTGAAGTGGTTGGTCATCCGCCGCCACTCGGTTATGCCCAACGTTCTGCATTTGAATGGAATCAGTTATGCAACGCCTTACACTTCTGTTGAGCTTGCTCTTCGTTTGCGGATGCCATTCGCTTTCCTCGCATCGAATACGGGCCGACAATCGCGATGAGATGATTGCCGGTGTTTCAGAGCGAATTCCAGTCGGTACACCATTGGCAACGGCTCGCGTCGCAATGGAAAACGCAGGCTTCGAATGTGACCTGCGAGACAATGCATCATTTGCTGAAAGTCCGGGCATCATCGGTGATGACCGTGATTACAAGTCGATTTCGGATTCTCGATTTCTTTATTGCCAACGAACGGAGAGTGCCGGATTTCTTGTAACTCACCTTTGGTATGTTGCCCTAGTACTCAATGATGACGACAATGTCGCAGACGTTCTTGTCCTTCACCGAATGGACGGTCCATAATCGGAAGATGCAGAACAATGCGATGCACGACGAGTCGCCGAGTCGTGGTTTTTGAAGTGGATGATTTCGCGCGGCGACCGCGTGATCGCTGCCGTTCGCCGACTGAGATCTATCTTATTTGTCGCCCTTTGAATCGCGATGACGACTACCGGCGAGAAAAGCTTTTGTGGAATCGCAATGTCCACCGCGGACTACGACGATACGGTTGCGCTGCGGGCGTACGTCGCAAAACACTGCCGTCATTTCATGAACCCACTTGAGCGTCGCACAACTGAATACTCCGTCCCCCTCACGTCCGACCTTTCCCACGATAAAGCTCAGCGGCTGTACCGATTTGTCGAACAACGAGACGGGCATGTTGACGATGCCGAGACCGTTGCAGCGTTCGAACTTTCTGAAGCCGCACGAGAGAAAAACGCGGTCGAACGTGTGATTCGAGAATGCTACAATGATCTCCCGCTTAACCGTTGCCCGAGATGCGCGCGACTTGTACGCACACCCATCGCAAAACAATGTTTGTGGTGCGGTCACGACTGGCATAGTCGCGGCGAACCATGGCATGAACCGAAGACGCGGAGTCACGGTTGTTGAAGTGGTGAGTCGCTTGCCGCGTCTCGGTTATGCCTACCGTTCGTCGTAGGAGTCCTAGAAATTCGATATGGATAAAAACGATCTCGACGCTTTAAAGCTACTCGCGGATTGGTCAAAATGGATTGCCACGACACAGTCGGCTGTGATCACCCTCATTGGCTATTCCACTGTATCCGGTAGTGTATCGATCAAAGAATCCGCATATCCGATTTGGGTAATCGCGGCAATGTTCTGCTTTTTGATCTCCCTAATCTCCGCGTCTTTCATTCTCTTTGCTCTTCCAGGAATTGCACAACGCTTGCCTCCACCAGATGGTCAAGATGTGTTGACGATGGGTACGCTCAATGGAAGCGGGATTCGGCTTTTCGTATATTCAGCCGTGCAGTTTGCTTGCTTTGCTCTTGGGATCTCGTGTTTAGTAATTTGGTCGATACTGCAATTGGTTGATTGGGCTTAGAGTACGACGAACCAAGCGATGCACACGGAGCGGCGGAGGTGGCTTTGTTTGGGTTTTAGTTTCCAGGTCGTTCGCCGCCGCCCGGTGATCGCAAACGTTCGCGCGGATAGTTGTGACCGCAGTGTCCGGCGTCTGTCTTCAGTACTGCTGATTGTTGCGCTCGAATGTCGCCTATCGGATTTCACGGAACCTCTGTTTCCTAGTGATCGCATTTAATGTCACGGTTTGATTGGTGCGCGGTCGACTCGGCCGAGGAAGACAATCCAACGCCTGGCAACCGATTGCGAGTACGAGCACCGCGTTGCTGAGCACGAGCACGGCTGAAGACAATCCGACGCCTGACGTTCCGACTGCTAGTTCGCAACTCGTTACCCCTCGCAATGCCAATCGGGTAGACTTGTCGTCAGCGGCGAACTGCATACTGTCGTCCAGCGTAGATCGCGAACAACACGATGCACGTGAGCCGCCGAGCTATGTTCAATGAAGTGGTCAGTCGTTCGCGGCGGCCACGTGATCGAAATCGTTCGCCGACTGAATTGCATCGCAGACTCAAATGGAAACCTTTGACCAAATCTGGGAGTCTTCACGTAGCAACTCGCTGTCATGGATGTATCCTGCTGCGGTTTGGTGCGGTGCCGGAATCCTGATCGCTCTCAGCGTCATCAAGAACTGCTGGTTGCGTCGCGTTGGCAAACTCGCTGCGATCTTTGGCTTTGCAATACTTGCAACCGAGTTTTCCGCGCAAGATATACTTGAAAAATGGCGGCTGCGACGTGAATGGGCGGATTTACATCCTGCCCAGATGACAGAAGACGGTTTGCAGGCACTGACCGTCGATGGCGCTAATTTGACCCTCGGACCGTTGATCTATGGATTCCAAGCGTTTCTGGTGTTTGTGGGCGTGGCGGTGGTGCTATCGGTACTTCGTGCCCTGGTCAAATCTCGACGCAACGACACGATGGCCGACACCAAAGATCAACCAACCCATCCCGAAACCCAAACTTCTGACAATCCGCATCATCCGCCGAACATCGTTACCTGACACAAGAGCGGCGAACCATGCGATGAACCGAAGTCGCGGAGTCGTCGGTTTTGACAATGGGAAATCAAGCGCCGCGACTCGGTTATCGCGGTCGTTCGAACAGGTAGGTGCGCCGATGCGAAGCGTCGCTGCCGCATGTTTGCCATGTGGCTGCCGAGCAGATTGAGCCGGAATGCGCCCAGCTGATGCAATGGAACCGCAGTTGCCTGTTATTCGCATCTGGCGTTGCGGGTTGATGCGTGCGCTGATGAATGCGGCTCAAACATGCAGATTGGAATATAGCACGTAAGTCGATTTGCGATCTCCCAGATGTTTCGCACAAGCGAGTGCGAACCTCCAACGCCTGACATTCAAGTTCCGTTTCCCATCTCGATTCGGATCGGGTAAACTTGTCGTCAGCGACGATGCTGCAGGCTGTCGTCGTGGGGATCGTACGAACAACGTGATGAACGGTAGTCGCGGATGCTGTTGGTTCCTGAGTTTATGATTCTTGGCCGCAACCCCGTTATCACAACCGTTCGCACGGGTAGGTGCTCCGAAGCTAAACGCCACTGCCGCAAGTGCGGGTTTAGACTGCCGAGAGCATGGTGCTTGAATGCGCCCATTTGATGTTACGGAACCACTGTTTCCTATGATACGCAT
>PPHI01000029.1 GCA_002901265.1 Rhodopirellula baltica
CCCGACGGTTCCGATCAAATTGCTGCATAAAATGTCAAAGCGTCAGATCATGAAAGAGTACGAAGCGAACGGGTTCAAGCTGGTGCGCGAATACAACGAATTGCCTTGGCAGCACCTGATGTTTTTCGCACGGGATGACAGTCCATTGGATGCCGTCTCTCCGGTGCCCGCTGGCGAAGTATTAAAGGCGCTCGGCAATTAAGTTTGGTCTGCGGTTCGTGGCCCAGGCCGCCTGTTCGGTTCGGCTATACTGGCGTCGATCGTTCGATCTTCTCCCCGCCCCTCTCTACTGACCTGCCGCGAACTGATGAAACTACGTTCCCCAATTGGCGCATCACTGGTTGCCGCATGCGCGCTGCTTCACTGCGTCTCACTGACTTCGATTCGAACCGTTGTTGCTGATGACGAGAGCCAAACGCACGAAACGGCGAAAGCCGATTCGGTTGTCAACATTTGGCCGAAAGATCCGCCCACCTGGAATGCGCCAACTGATCCAGAGGTCGACCAAACGAAACCAAACGGTGGTCGCGTCGCCGACCGGTACGTGATTCGACTTGGCAATGTTGCCACGCCACAGTTGCATGTTTATCCGGCCGAAGGTTCCAAAACGACGGTCATCATTTGCCCTGGTGGTGGCTTCAGTATCCTGGCCTGGGATTTGGAAGGAACCGAAATTGCCTCTTGGCTGCAAAGCAATGGGATCAGCGCGGCAGTGTTGAAATATCGCGTGCCAACGGGAAAAGAAGACAAGAAATGGTTGCCGCCCGCCCAGGATATGCAACGCAGCGTTTCGCTGGTTCGCTCCGGGGCAATCGAGTCACTTCCGACGGAGCATATCGGCGTCCTGGGATTTTCAGCAGGTGGTCATACTGTTGTCCGAGGGACGTTGGAAACCGAACGTTTGTATGAAGCCCAGGACGAGCATGATCAAGCGTCGCTGCGTCCTGATTTCGCAGCACTGATCTATCCCGCCTATTTGACCAAAGAACGTAACTCGGTCGAAATGGATGAAGAATTGAAGGTGACGAAGGACACGCCGCCGTTCTTCTTTGCACATGCCTTTGATGATCCATTGACCCCAATGGGCAGCGTCGGTTTGTTTGCAAAATTGAAGGCGCAAAATATTCCGTCGTCACTACACATCTTTTCAACAGGCGGTCACGGATTTGGTGGTCGCGATACCGGCGCCGAGAAAGACGCTTGGTTGCCACTTTTGAAATCGTTTCTTTCGGATCGCGGTTTTTGATCGAACCGTGTCTTGGCTCATTGGCCGATCGTTTTCTGAAAAGTGAAATCGCCCTGATTCGTTTTGCTTGACTTCTCAGGGCAAGTTGATAGCCTCAACGGGTTCGCGGGTGGTGGAGATGTAACCATTGCCCAGCATGGCTTATGTTCAAGTCGCTGTTCGCCGCTTTTCAATTTCGGCGAGCCTCGACTTCAGGACGGTTTTATCTTGTCGTTTCTCAACCCTGCCGCCATTCGATACGCAACAGTCTTGCTGTTGTTAGGGTGCGGGTTTGCTTTTTGTCAACAGCGTGCCTTTGGCTCGTGTGGCGATTACTTGCAGATGGGAAATGCTCACGATCTAACGTCTCAATCGAATGCGGCGACCGAGTTCCGGCTGGCTGACTTTGCCCCGGCGGCAAATTCGTTGCCACTGTCGGTGCCGCCGACGGTCCCGCGTCCATGTCATGGACCTGGATGTTCTCAGGCACCCGAGATCCCGCTTACGCATCTTTCTGACACAACCAATCCGTCTCGTGGCGAAGTGGTGGCGATGTTGATGATTCGATGTCTCGACGACATTGGAGTAGTGCGGGAATGGTTCGCTGATCAGCCTGTTGGCGCATCAGAATTGAACGCCAGTATCTTTCGCCCTCCTCGGCTTCTTTAGGGCCTCTGCTGACGGCCTGTTGATTTTCAAATTTGCAATGTCCCTCGATCGCCTTTTGCTCCGCAAAAACAGCGTTAGAGAACGCTTCTTCGCAGAGCGAAAGACGACACTCGAAAATCAGCAGCCTGCTAAGCCTCTCCCAGCTTTTCCTGCATTGCGTCAAACGTATCGCCGTCTCTTCAATCGAGGCCGTCGCGCGTTGTGATCCTTGCAGCCGAAATGTCTTGGCGAAAGAATCCCAGTCCTGTTTCAACTCGCAAGTGTTTCGTCGCTGGTTCAGCATCCTTATTGCAATAGGACTGATCAGCTTCCGACACATCGTTGTGTGTTGCACTCGCTCTGGGTTTCGCATGCGCTGGCAGACCGCCCTTCTCGCTCGCTCGTAGTCGCTCAAGTTTGATTTGAGTTGCTGCTTGCGCACAACAAACGTTCATTGACGATTCGGAATCCGTGTCTTTGCGGACCGGACCGCCATCTACTTGTTCGCAGTGTTTGTTTTCGTCACTGGTCGGTGCTGTTCTTTTAGATGTCGATCAGCCGAGTGAAGAATCAATTTGGAATCATAGCCATGAAAAATAAAAAGAGTCGGAGCGGTTTTACATTGGTCGAGTTGCTAGTCGTGATTGCGATCATCGGCGTTCTTGTCGGTTTGCTTTTGCCTGCCGTCCAAGCGGCTCGCGAAGCCGCGCGAAGGATGCAGTGCAGCAACAACATGAAGCAGATCGGTCTCGGATTGCACAACTACCACAGTAGCTATAAATCGCTGCCTTTCGCTTGGGGTGGGACACGCCCGCCAAACAACAGTCCCGGGTATTCGGCACTCAGTCAGGTGTTGCCGTTTATCGAGCAATCTGCATTGCACGAACAAATCGATTTCGCAAAGCCATTGACGGATCCGGTCAACAGTGCGGCGCGATTAACAGAGGTCCATACGTTCCGTTGCCCATCCGATTTGGACAATCCACAACCACAAACTGGCGGTGCGACAAATTACATGGCCAACGTGGGCAGCCAGCACATTTGGCAGGACCCGCTGTTGCAAGACGGTCCATTCATCCGTGCAAGACAACTAAAGTTCCGCGACGTTCTCGACGGACTGAGCAATACCGCTGCGTTTGCCGAGCGCATGTTGACCGACGGTAGCAATGGGATGATCAGCGTCGAATCGGATGTGTTTTTGGGAAGCGGCGATCCATTGACGCCAGATGACGCGATTCGGCTTTGTTACGAAACCGATGTGGACAACCTTGCGACCCAGTTCCCGATCTTTATGGGCGCTCCCTGGATCAACGGGCAGCATGTTTACTTGCATGTCGACGTGCCCAATCGTCGTTCCTGCGGATTCTATCCGACAAAAGCGACGATGCCGGCGAGCAGTCGGCACGTAGGCGGTGCCCACATGCTGCGCTGCGATGGGTCCGTCACCTTTGTGACCGAAAGCGTGAATATAAAGTTGTGGCGTGCGATTGGTACACGAGCGGGTGGTGAAACCTTAGAGAGCGAACTTTAACAGCCAGGGATTCTGGCTTGAGCGATGTGCGAAAGCCTGTCCTTGGTCGGTCGTATTCTTTGTTCGCTTTTTGAGTTTGTAATGTTTCCCCATTGGGTTTCCAAAATGTTGCTATGTTTCAGGAACATCGTCGTTCCTTGTCTGTTTTTCATGGTTGTCGTTCTATCGGTCGCATTGCCAGGTTGCGGCAAGTCAACGAAGGCGGATTTGGTCGATCCCACCCTGGCTCGGTCAACACTGGAGTCGGTTTTAGAGAGCTGGCGACGTGGCGATCCGATTGATTCTTGGCAAATCAATGATGCACCGATTGTCGTACAAGACCTGGACTGGAAGGCTGGGGTCAAGTTGGCTTCGTTTGAGATATTAGACCAAGGCGATGCTGTCGATGCGAACCTGTTCTGTCAGGTCGAACTGTCCTTGATCGATTCTCGTTCCAAGTCATTCACGCGAAATGTCACCTACATCGTCGGCACCTCTCCCGTTCCAACTGTCTTTCGAAGCTTGACGCCATAGACATCCATTCGTCGCAGTTACGTTGCAACTTTGTGACGACCACCCCACACATATATTAAGACGAGTCAGATATGAGACACCATGTACTTTTTCTTTTGACCATTACGGTTGCTTTTACATCGTCGAACGCGAGGGGCGATGAACCGTCTGCGGAAATCACGCCGGATGGCGAACAGCTTACGCCGCAAGCAACTGTTATTTCCAATGAATTGCGGAACGCTTTCGCTCCCGACTCGGAGCCAATCGTCATGTTGGACGCGATCATCGACGGCACGGCGCTGGGGGGCTATGGTGGCTGGTTCCCGATGTCAAAAGCGAATAGCCGATTCGAGTGGCTCGCGATTGCAGACACCTTTGATGCGAACTCCGACCAAAAAATTACTCGAGAAGAGTTTGGCGGAAACGGAAACGATTTTGCCCGCCTGGATCGAAACGGCGACAAACAGCTTTCGTCGGACGACTTTGATTGGACCGAAAGTTCACTCGAACGAACGCCTGGCTACATGATGTTTTTCATGGCGGATCGTGATGCAAATGGTAAGGTGACTCGCGAGGAGTTTTCCGCACTGTACGACCAAGTGGCGGGACGCAATGCGAGCTATCTAACGCTCGATGACTTGCGGGACCAATTTCAGCCGCCGGACACCGTAGACCACGAACGTCGTGCGAACCGTCCTTCGCGAAGTACGCTGATCGCTGCGCTACAGCGTCAAGAAATCGGCTCGCTGCAATCAGGGCCACGCGTTGGTGAAATCGCACCGGATTTTTCGCTGGTGGATTTGAACGGAAAAACGGTCACTCTCTCCGACGAAGTTGGTGAAAAGCCAATTGTCTTGATCTTCGGAAATTTCACTTGTGGTCCGTTCCGTAGTCAGTCTGGAAACATCGAAAAGCTATACCGGACCTATCAAGAACGCGCCAAGTTTTTTCTTGTCTACGTTCGTGAAGCTCATCCGAGCGATGGATGGCAGATGGCAAGCAACCAACGTGTTGGCATTGACGTTCCCCAACCGACCAGTCAAGACGGGCGACGTAAGGTTGCGCAGCAGTGTCAATCACATTTGGATATGGACCTGCCGTTTCTTGTTGATGATGTGGGTGACACGGTCGGGGAGATGTACAGTGGCATGCCGAATCGGTTGTACCTCATTGACCGGCAAGGGAATGTGGCTTTCAGAAATGGCAGAGGGCCCTATGGTTTTCATCCTCGAGAGTTGGAGCAGGCACTGATTCTGTTGCTACGCGATGATCGAGAAGACGGTCAAAAGGATGCAGGACCGAAATCCGGTTTTTGACTCGAGACGGGCCAGCACGTCTTGTGAACAGCCTTTTGATTTTCGATTAACGCCATGCTTTTGATCACGCTTGCGGTGGAGTTCCAAACATGTTTTCGCTCGTCTCCGGTTGTGCCACGTCGGACACCGGAAGCTTGTAAAATGGAACTCGACCGCCAGCGAGTTTGATGATGAACGTGTGAAGTTGAACTCGTCGGCGTGCCCTCCCCACGCTCTCGATCAACCTCTTCGGTGCTCTCATGTTTCGATTCCGTTTTTTGTTTTCGGCGTATTGCATCGTTCACGTTGCGTTGCCGGTCTTTGTTCGACCGACCGAAATCTGCGCAGCGGATGAGACGCTGGTGGGACGGCCCAACGTTGTGATCGTGATGACGGATGACCAAGGCTATGGCGATTTGTCGTGTCATGGGAATCCCGTGTTGCAGACTCCACAACTCGATCGCTTGTATGCCGAATCCGTTCGACTTACAGACTACCACGTTGCCCCAACCTGTTCTCCGACGCGGGCGGCGTTCTTGACCGGCCACTGGACGAATCGAACCGGTGTTTGGCATACGATCATGGGACGGTCGATGCTGCGTGAGAACGAGGTGACGATCGGCGATGCTTTTTCGAAAGCTGGCTACGCGACTGGCATGTTTGGCAAATGGCACCTGGGTGACAATTATCCATACCGGCCAGAAGACCGTGGCTTCACCGAAGTCATGCGTCATGGCGGTGGCGGGGTCGGTCAAACACCGGATCACTGGGACAATGCGTACTTCGACGGTGCATACTGGCATAACCGTGAAGTGACTCCGGTTCAGGGCTATTGCACTGATGTGTTTTTTAACTACGCAAAAGCCTTCATCCGCACATCCGTTGCTGAGGATCAACCGTTCCTAGCTTACATCGCTACGAATGCCCCACACGGCCCGATGCATTCGCCAGAACAGTACAGCAAACCGTATGCGGAGCAGGGGAAACATGTCGCGAACTTTTATGGAATGATTGCGAACATTGATGAAAATGTTGGCAAGCTAAGGGAGTTGCTAGATGAGCTCGATATCGCTGACAACACGATTTTCATTTACACAACCGACAATGGGACTTCCTCGGGCGACAAAGTTTTTAATGCGGGAATGCGTGGTCGAAAAGGCAGTCATTACGACGGCGGACATCGAGTCCCATTCTTTATCCGTTGGCCGGAAGCGGGACTGGATGCGGGACGTGATGTTGACACCATTACCAGCTACGTCGATGTGGTACCGACGCTGATTTCAATGTGTCGCATCGCTCCACCGCCCCAGGTTGCCTTTGATGGCGTTGATCTTTCACCACTGATTTTCGATCGCGCCGAGGACTGGCCGGACCGTTTTTTGGTGACCGATTCGCAGCGAGTGAAAGATCCGATCAAGTGGAAAAGTTCTGCCGTGATGTCGGACCGCTGGCGACTATGTAACGGAAAAGAATTGTTCGATATGGATGTCGATCCGGGCCAGAAAAAAGATGTCTCAGAGAAACACCCGGATGTCGTTGCGGCGATGCGTGAATTCTACGATCAATGGTGGGCTGAATTGGAACCGAGCTTTGCTCAGTCGACAGCGATACATCTAGGGCATCCGACTGACAACCCCGCACGGCTGACAAGCCACGACTGGATCACGACGAAGATGACGCCATGGAACCAGTCTCAAGTTCGTGCGGCATTGAACGGCGATGCGAACACTGGATTTTGGAACGTTAAAGTTACCGAACCGGGACGCTATCGTTTCCTGCTTCGCCGATGGCCGGTCGAAGTCAACGGCCCACTGACGCAGTCGCTTGCCGCCGGCAAACCTGTTCCTGGCGATCGGGCGTATCGTGAGACGCCGGGAAAAGCGATTGCCGCAGTCAGAGCCAATCTGGTCATCGGGAAGCGATCGGAGTCAAGCGAAGTGGACGCGACGGCCAGCGAAGTGGCGTTTGATCTGGACCTTGAAGCTCAATCGACGAAGCTGTGGGCGAGCTTTGAAACCGCGTCGGGCGAAGAGTTTGGTGCCTACTTCGTGTATGTCGAACGGCTTTAAATTCGATTCGGTGTGAAACCGTCTCGATCTCCGGTCAATGAAACGTGGGTGTAGTCGGTGACTTGCCAGCTACCGTCGGGTTGCTTTTGCATTGTCAAAATCACACGCCGTGGAATCGTCATGTCTTTGACCGCACCACTGGCTAGCCCACCGCGAACGGTTGCGTCCAAGTCCACGGTGGCTTCTTGAGGAATGCTGCCTTCAATCATATCGATCCGAATGTTGCCGACGCGAACGCGTTGGAATTCATAGTTTGGCAATTCATTCAGTGCACGTTGCCGGGTGTCACGGTCGGCGATCACGGCCGCGACGGTCTCGTGATCGTTGTTTTCAGCGGCAGTTGCGGTTTCATCAATGATGCGCAAAATCGATTCACGGTCGGTTTCGATCACGTTGGCGATCAAAAACGAGCAAGGAAGCAATAGAGCCGTAATCAATGCGGCGATGCCGAGCGTTTTTTCACCCGTGCTCGTCCAGGCGAAAAACAGGGCACCGACCACAATTGAGATCATGCCCGCGATTAACCATGGCTGTTCCGCAAAGATATCGATCATTGGGTTGCGTCACCGATTTTGATGAGGCGAATGAGGTCATCGGTATCCATCTTGGCAGCTCGATCGGTGCCATCCAAAACGCCAGCGACAAGTTCTCGCTTGTCGGCGTGCATTTCCAGGATCTGTTCCTCGATCGTTCCCGCGGCGACCAAACGGTACACCGTAACAGGGCGTTCCTGGCCGATGCGGTGCGCACGGTCAGTCGCTTGGTCTTCGACGGCGGGATTCCACCATGGATCCAAGTGTATGACGTAGTCAGCCGCCGTAAGGTTCAAACCCGTTCCCCCAGCTTTCAAAGAAATCAGGAACAGTTCGCCTTCGCCGGCTTGGAACGCGTCGACACGTCGTGCCCGTTCTTTTGCGGGGGTGGCACCGTCAAGGTATTGATACTTGATGCCGCGTTGGTCGAGAAGTTCGCGGACAAGGGAAAGGTGTTTGACGAATTGGCTGAAGATCAACGCGCGGTGTTCGCCGTCGCGAAGTTCGTCGATCAGCGTTGCCAACAAGTCGAGTTTTGCAGAGCCCTGTTCCCACAAGCGATCGACTAGGCGTGGGTGACAGGCAAGTTGACGAAGCTTGGTTAGCCACGCCAGCGTTCGCATGCGGTATTCGCCTGGCTTTTCATTGGCGGCACCCGAAAGCTCTGCCAATGCGGCGACACGAGCGTCGTCATAGCGTTGGCGTTCTTCGCCACTGAGCTGTGCCCGCAGCGTGATCTCGGTTCGTGGCGGCAATTCTTTTAGTACGTTTTCTTTGGTCCGTCGCAAAATAAACGGACGCACGAGACTGGCCAGCGATTCACGACGTTCTTGGTCTTTATGTCGTTCGATCGGATCGGCGAAACGATTGCGGAAGCGATCCCACGAACCCAGTAGTCCTGGGCTGATCGTTCGCATCAAACTCCATAATTCGCCGAGGTGATTTTCAAGTGGAGTACCGGAAAGGGCGATGCGCCAGTTTGCGTTCACATCGCGAATCGCGCGTGACGTCTTTGTCTGGGCGTTCTTGATGAATTGAGCTTCGTCTAGAACCAGCGTGTTCCAAGTTCTCGAGGCAAAGCGTTTGGCATCACGCTGCACCAATTGATAACTGACGACAACGATGTCGCCCGGTCCGACCGATTGGATTAGTTCTTGCCGGTTGGATTCGCGATAGAGCAGCGGGTTCAGTTCCGGGGCGAAGCGTTCCGTTTCACGGACCCAGTTGTCGCCAACACTGGTGGGGGCGATGACGAGCGCGGGGCCTTCGGTGGCTCGATCGACCAAAACGCCGAGCGTCTGAACTGTCTTACCAAGACCCATGTCGTCGGCGAGGATGCCGCCAACTCCCCAGCGGCTGAGTCGTGCCAGCCAGCGGTAGCCTTCGTGCTGGTAGTCGCGGTATTCGACGTCCAGTGAATCCGGCTTATCAGGATTAAAGTCCTTCAGCGATTGCAGGTTCTCGATCGTTTGCGTCCATCGTGCGGCCGCTTCGATCGGAACATCGGTTCCCAAGATTTCTTGGACGACCGGTACTGCGGCATCGGCGACACGAAGGTTACCGCGATCGTCGACCAAGGTATCGCCAAGTTGTTCCAAGCGGCGACGGAACGATTCGCTGATTTTGGCAAACTCGCGATCACCGACCCGGACCAAAGCACGTCGCTGGGTGACAGCACGAAGCAGGTCAGCCAAGTTCACATCGCGACCGGCGACTGAAACGGTACCGGACAGACCGAACCAGTCTTTCGAATCGTCGATTTGAACGCGTAGTGCGGAAGGTGAGATTTCGCCGCGGACACGAATCGTTTCGCCTTCCGGCCAAATCATGCGTGGTGCGTCGTCGCCGGCTTCATAAAGCTTTGACAACAAGTCGAGTGCTTGCTCGTCGCTTTGTGCAACCCAGTGATAGGCGTCTTCGGGAGCGAGTTCTTGCAGCGAGAACTTATTGATGACTGTCGCGGCACGTTTTCGTTCGTCAGCAAGATCTCGCTTCAAACGGATCGGGCCGTCGTCGGTAAAGGCCGGAACCGTTGCCGGGTCTTCGCCGGGAGTCAACGTTTGATGCAATCGCGGATCCAGCATTGCTAAACGCAGGAACATGCCGGCGCCGCCGCGTGGGCGAAGCTCGATGACCAGTTCAGCGCTGACATCTTCGATTGGCCCGGCGAGTTGGCCTGGCAGGTCGATTCGTACCAACTGGCCAAGCGAGCCCGCTTTGAGCGACAGTTTCGATGCCGCTTCGTCGTCGACCAAGATTTCCGATAGTTCGCTGCGAAGCAAGTACGAGATCAAGCGTGTTGCCCGGCGGTCACGCAGTCGAGCAAGGATCAGTCGGTTGCCGGAAGTCTCGGCAATCATGACGACGGGCTGCGCCGGATGTAGATTGCCAAGGACCAATTCGCATTGGTCGATTTGGATGTCGATTCCGGGGACGGAAAATCCGACACGATACAGTGTCTTACGACGACTGGGATCAGATTCGGCATCCGAAACGATCTCACCTGATCGTTGCTCGTCATCGAGCGAATCGATTTCGACAGGTTGCAGTGAAATACCTAGTTCGCCACGCATCACTTCCAGCGGCGTTCCGTTGGTATCGTCCCAGGCCAAGTTCGGATGACCGACCAACAAGTCGACTGCTTGATAAAGGTTGTAGTACTCGCGGTTCGCGTCCAAGTTGGCTTGTGAAACCAATGCCGCGACTTGGCAATCAAGTGAACTGGAACCGGGCTGCGGACGCACCAAGTCGAACGTCGTTGCCAGCCGACCGCGCGACCAGCCCTTGCCGTTCTTCTTCAGTTTCTGAACGTACGGGTTGATCGCGACCGGGCCGTAAAGCAGGTTACCCGTGATTTTCAAACGCCACTGCACGCGGGTGTCTGCTTGCGTGGTGTCGTCCTGAGCTTCGTCGGTCAGCTTTAAGATTTGCGAAACGACTTCGCGTCCCGCCGCGACGTTGTCGGCTTTCAAGTCACTAAGGAATAGCAGGACTTCTTCGCTGCTTCGGCGGGCGAGTTGCTCGTGAAGCCACCAAGCGACGGCAAGCGTGCAACTGCAGCGGCCATGGTCCGTCATCTTTGCTTGGCGGGCAAAGTCACGGCATTCGCATTGCACGTCGGCACGCAAGGCGAGGTCGAGCGGTGAATCCGAATCGTCGTCCTCGTCAATCTCCGGAGCGATGTCGAGCTGCACCACGTAAGGCGGATTGCGATCGGGGCGCAAGCGAAACTCGAACGAGATCTTGCCTTCGCCTTGGGCGAACTTTGGTTGTTCGACTTTCAGCATCGCGGCCCGCTTGTCCAACGACTCGTGATGGTCATCCACGAGCCTGGAGACTGCTTCGCCTAGCAGCAATCCGAACGCCGCAGGCAAGTTCTCCGTCATCAAATCCATGCTTGAATCAATTCCTGTTCGTCTATCGCCAAGGGCAGGTCGATCGCGCGTGATTTTCTCCTGCCGCAACGTCAAACGGTCGAATACTCGGTGTATCGTCTAGCCGTTGTGTGTTCCGCTGTGTCGTTCCCGTCGAATCAAAACCGCTGGTGGCGGCCCGTCTCGGGACCAGGCCGCTGTGAAGGACGGTGGCCAACACGCTATTCTAACGATGGAGCGACAGGATGCGATGCCAACTGGCCACAGAATCTCGCTCGACGAAAACTTCATGATCCGTCGTCACGGATTTCTCACTTCACGAAAGGAATTTACCGGATGCCAAAGTTGACAATTGATGGGGAAACGACTGTTGAGGTTCCCGCCGGAAAGCGACTGGTGAAAGCTCTGGTCGAAGAGGGTGGTACGGACCAACTGCACGCTTGTGGTGGCGTTTCGCGATGCACCACTTGCCGCGTTCGCATCGTCGACGGTGAGCCGGAAAAGATGACCGAGGCGGAGAAAGAAACCTTACGCGTTCGTGAGGTGACTGAACCCGGCGTTCGCTTGAGTTGCCAGATCGCTTGCGATCACGACATGTCTGTCGAACTGATCAGTCGGTTCGAAGGCAGTGGCCGGAAAGACCAAGGCTCGCCCGTGGCCGAAGAGATCCAACCGGAGCCGGTTTGGACGACCAAGTAGCACCGAGCATGGTGCCTAGTAAGTACCCATCGGGCGGCGTTCTGTGCCGGCGAGAACTTTCATCAACCCGGCACGCAGTTCGCGAACTTTTAGTGGCAGTGCAAGCAGTTGGCGGCGCGGACCACGTTTTGCTTCGCCGATAATCTTCACCTGGCGGCGGTCGACCAGCAGGATCGACGGAATTTCGCTGGTGTGATCGTCGGTGGCAAATTTGTTATACGCTTCGAGCGCCAACGTGCCGAGCTCGGCCGCACTGAAGATCACGCAGTCTGCGGCGGCTTCTTCGCCCTGTTCAAATCGGGCAAGGGCGCGGTTGGGGTCTTGGATGATCAAGACACGATATCCACGCGCCTTCAAACGCTCGCGAATCGCATTTTGCAAGTTCGCTTTGGATTCCACCAGCATCACGACATAGCCTTCACCTTCGTTGGTCGGCGTGTCGTCATCTTCGTACTGTTGGCCCGGTGTGTTGTCTGATTCGTCACGGGGCGCGGTGACACCTTTTTCCAATTGATCGATCACACGCCGAACCTCGGCCGTCAGCGCCGCCGCGCTTTGGATTCGTTCGTTTGGGCTGAACTCCATCATCTTGCCTACCAGCTGGGTGACCAAGCCAGGCAGGCCTTCGACGTATTCGTTGATCGGCTTGATTTCTTGGAATCGCGTGACGTTCAATCGGGCCAAGCGGTCGCGTGTTTCACTAAGCGCTGGGGTTCCGGCGAGCATGTGGTAAAGCATGTTGCCAGCGAAGAAAATGTCACTGCGTGGGTCGTCTTTGCGGACGTTTGTACCACGTTCCAACGCCGCGTAATCAATTGCGCGAGCGTTCGGGCAATCGGCGATTTGGTCCGGGTTTTTCCGGTCGCTCAATGCCGCCAAGCCAAAGTCCACCAGCTTCGCTTTTCCATCCGACGAAATCAGTACGTTTGACAATTTCAAGTCGCGGTGCGAAATCCCCAGGCTTGCCGCGTGGGCCAAACCGGATGCGATCTCGGCCATCAGTTTAAGTGACAGGTCGACAGGCAATTGGCCGCGCAATCGGACGAGGTCGCGAAGCGTCTGCCCTTCGACAAATTCCATGACCAAGAAGGGGTTGCGCGGGTCCGCAATTACCTCGTAAATGCTGACGATATTGGGGTGGCGGAGTTTCAGTCCCATCTGGCCTTCGCGCAGGAACTGCTCCATTTCCTTTGGTTCGTCACGGAAGCGTTTACGTAGGACTTTGACCGCGAATACTTTGTCGCCTTTGCTGGCCCGGTACACGCGAGCAAACGTACCGGCACCGATCAGGTACAGAACCTTGTATTCGCCATAGAAATACCCGATCCGGTCACCACGTAGGATCTTTTCTGTCTGCAGCGTTGTCACCAGACCACGCCGTTGCATCTGATTGACGACCGCGTCGAGCGTGAATTCCGATCCGCCAAGTTCGCCCATAGCGCTTTCGACGAGTCGACGGTCCGCGAGTCCCAAATCAACAATCCGGCGGGCGAAGTCCTCAGGAGACTGAATTTGCATGGGTGGAAAACAGATTCTGGCAGTTCGAAAGGGGGGCGAAGGCTCGCCTCAGTTTACACCAAGCCTGGAAAAGTCGGCTGACCGCTTTATTGACCGAGACAAAAAACTGTGTCGGGTTTGACAATTATGCCGTGCAATCCGCCGCTGGCTCCAATACACAACGCGTGAACGGCGCGGGAAGTACCCCCGTTGCGTTTTGGGAAGCGGCCGGACCCAAGGATTTTATCCGTCATCCATCACGACGGGGGGATAGTTCTCGACCCCGCCGCGTGCTTTGGGGTCCAGCGGCATTGGAGGGCATCACGCTTTTGCGGCACCGTTTGGGGCGTCGGTCAACGAGATTTCGAGCTGGCCAATCTTTGATCTTTAGAAACAAAAAAAGCCGTTCGTATTCGCGATGAATACGACGGCTTTCATTCGAAAGGTTGTGAACTGCCCGGTCCCGCCATGATTAGCTGGGCCGTCGCAAGTTCGACTCGCTTAGCTGCTCAGTTTTTCGAGCGTGTTCAATGCAACGCGAGTTTCTTCGATGCCGAGTTCTTCGACGACTTCTTTCAGTCGAATTAGCGAGTCGACAGAGATTTTGTTGCCCGACGAAGCTGCTGCTGGACGGCGTCCCGCTGCACTTGCTTTCTTCGTCGTGCCGGCAGGACGACCCGGACGACGTTGAACGCCGCCAGTTTTTTTGCTGGTCGACTTTACCGTGCTGACAAATTGAGCCGAGACGTCGATCCCTTTAGCCTTCATCGCTTCGACCACTTGGCGAGGCTTGGCTTCGGGGTTCTTCGCTAGGAAGTTACGGATCTCGAGAGATTTGTTAGGTCCACCGGATTTTTTGGCCATCTTTGTTACCTATTGGTTTCTCAAATACCCTCTTCCATTTCAGGTACCAGAAACTTGTGAATGGATTCGATCATCGTCAGGATGCGTTTGTCGATCGACCTGCGATCAGACTCTAAGCCTCAACGTACCACCAAGAAACCGTCTCCGCGGTTGCCCCGGATCACATGTATCAGTTTCGGAACATTGAATTTGCGAAGGCGAAAGGATCGAATTAACCCTCCGTGTCTCGCCTACTTTAAGAGGCTAGCATCTCACGCGTTCGTAAAAATAAGGCATTGAAACCAAGTGTCAATCATGTTCGTCAAGGTCCCCCCCGATAAACCTGATGCTTATACATGGTTTTTTAGCGCACTAATAACGCGTCGCTGAACGAATTGCTATCTACATGCGTTCGACGACATCAATACCAAGCAATCGCAAACCTAGCTGAAGCACTCGTCCTGTCAAAACAACCAACGCCAATCGCGTTGTTTGAATCTCATTTGATTCGGCGCGAAGTACATGGCATTGCGTATTGAATTTGGCGAATGACTCGGCGAGTCCATAGACATAGTCGACGAGGTGGTTCGGCGCATAATCGTCATAAACGCTGGACAATGCTTCTTCAAAACGCATCAGCATTAATGCGAGGTCGCGTTCGGCGGGATGCGACAAGATGAGACCGGATTCAGCCACGCGTTGGTGTACATCCTTTTCGGTTACGCCATTTCGTTGCAGGATACTTGGGGTTCTCGCATAGTTATATTGGGCGTAAGTCGCAGTATTCCCGGACAAGGCAACCATCTTGGAAAGTTTAAATTGATAGTCACTAGTACGGTGATGTGATAGGTCGGCGTATTTGATTGCCCCTATTCCAATGGTTTCAGAGACTTGGCGTTTTTCGTCGTCTCCCATGGGTGGTTCCAAGTTCACAATCCGATCGGGATCGCAGACAACTTGATAGGCAGCTTCGACCGCATCATCGAGTAGGCTTTCCAACCCGATGAGTGTGCCGCTGCGTGTCTTAATCGGTTTGCCGTCCTCGCCGAGAACGGTACCAAAGCTGACGTGGACCAGTTTCGCCGTCGTCAGTTTGGTCAACTCGGCAACTGCAAACAGCTTTTCGAAATGTTCGCTTTGACGCGCGTCAACGACATACAGAATTTCGTCTGGCGAAAACTCTTCCTCGCGATATTTCAGCGTCGCCAAATCGGTTGTGGCATAAAGAAAAGCCCCATCGCGTTTTTGAATGATCATGGGGGCATCGAACTGGTCTAGGAAGACACAGATCGCGCCATCGCTTTCCGTCGCCAAGCCCCGTTCACGCAAATCGTCGACCGTCTTACGGAGCATTGGGTGGTAGAACGATTCGCCTAGCGTGTGGTCAAAGGAGACATTCAAACGATTGTAGACACGATTGATTTCGTCCTTGCAGTGGGGAAGGAACTGTTCCCACAGCTGTTTGTTTTCCTCGTCTCCGGCGTGCAGTTTGGAGGTTTCTTCAAGTACTGCGGTCGCGATCGAGGAATGTTTCTCGGCAAGCGACTTCATCTCGGGATCGGAATCGATAGCCTTGATTGTCGATTTGGCTTTTTCGATCCCTTCTTTGCTTCCGGCGATCTTTTTGGAAATCGAGTCGGCAAGCTTGCGTTTCTTTTTCGCTTCTTTGCCTTCGACCGCTTCGGCTTCCTTGAGAGCTTCTTCACGCTGTAGGGAGAGCGTTTCGATTTGGTGGTCAAGCTTTGGAAGCGAACTGACAGCCTTGTGGTAAGACATCAGTTGATGGACGAGTCGGTACAGCTTTGATAATTCTGGAACCGGGTCCGCCGCGACGACATTGGGATCGCCGAAATGTTTGTATCCATAAATGATCATCCCGAACTGGGTACCCCAGTCACCCAAGTGATTGTCGGTAATGATCTCATGGCCCATAAAGGCCAGGGTTTGTGCCAAACAGTGCCCGATGACTGTCGTGCGGATGTGGCCGACATGCATCGGTTTGGCAACGTTTGGCGAAGAATAATCGATCAGGATTTTCTTCGGCGAATCGACTTGGCCCACGAGGCATCGTGGGTCATCGAGCATGGCGACAAGATTGTTGGTGATGAAATCGTCACGTAGCTTCAGGTTGATGAACCCTGGGCCGGCGACCTCTGGTGCTTCGCAAATTTGGTCGAGGTCGGCGAGGTCGACGACTTGTTGTGCAACGTCGCGTGGGTTGCTGCCCGATACCATTTTGCTAAGTGGCATTGCGAAGTTGGCTTGGTAGTCACCGAACTTCGGATTTCCGGCGATGCGGATCATACCGGCCAATCGCTGGATATCGTCAACTTGGTCAGCGAAAGGGCTGCGCGCGATCGCGTCCGCGAATCGCTGAGAAAGCAATTGAGGGATGTGCATCGTAGGTCCAAATAACCATGCGCGACCCAGATCCCGGTCGCGGCATAAGGGTAGAGCAAAAGAAAGGCGATCGGGGGGAAGCGGAATGGATTACTGGGGCGCTGTCACACCGAGATCAGAAAGTGGGATGGGGGTACCGTCAGCCCACAGAGATTCCAGGTCGTAGAACTCACGGGTTTCCTCATCGAATAGATGGATCACCACGTTGCCATAATCGAGCACGATCCAGTGGCTCTCTTCGTAGCCTTCTCTGCCATAGCGTTTTTCGCCCAGCCCTTTTTCGAGGGCGTCGTCAATTTGTTCGCTGATGGCATGTAGTTGGCGTCGGCTTTGCCCGGTGGCGATCACAAACAAATCGAATTCGGCAGATTGGCCACATACGTCCAAGACGGTGACTTCTTGTGCTTTGTTGTCGATCGCGACGGTAGCCGCCGCGGCGGCAAGTTTACGGCTATCTTCAGTTCCACGTGGGCGGATGGCACGTGAGGGTGCGACCATCGGGTCGGCAGGTTTTGCTGGTTGTTGTTCTGTCATTTCTAAAGTTTATCAGTTTTATGAGCGGTGTCACGAAGGGGATTTGAATGCTGCGGCGCGCGATTCCGAGAGCCTTGACCGGCTGCATCAAGGCGGCGATAGACGCCGTTTCGGCGGCATGGATCCCTTTCTAGATTCCGTCGGCGTGTTCTGTGTCGTTTGCGTTGGGGGGCGATTGTATCGCGTGGCGGGCATCTTGATGACTGCAAATATGAAGTCATGACGGTCAATTGTCGCTGTCGTTCGTGCCGCAACTTTCCTGTTGGAGCTGGCTTTTTGCAGACTGTCAGGCTTTTGGTGGCGGATTGAGATCGTCGGGGGGATTCGCGTTGGCCACTCGCGACGTTGTTGATACACGTTGCTCGCCCGGGCGATTAGAATGCGTGCTCCTCCCTCCGTCATTCGATCTGGTGCAGAGCTCTCGATTCTGCATCAATCCCCGCCAACTTTACCGCTAAGGAATTTCTCGTGATGCAAGACCGTTTCGAAACATCCAATCACTCCAACCCCGATGTGCCAAGCGAGGCATCAGACAAGTCATCACGACGTGACTTTATGGTGAAAGGTTCGGTCGCGGCATCAACCGTGGGTGCCGCAGCCATGCACGTACCGGCTGTACATGCCGCCGACGCAGCCGCGGCAAACACCGAATTGGTCCGAATTGGGATTGTCGGTTTGGGCGGACGCGGCAGCGGCGCGCTCAGCGACACGATGACGATCAATGAAAACATCAAGCTGGTCGCGACCGCTGATATTGATCCGGGAAAAGCGACCGGGATCCTGCCACGGTTGCAGAAGACATTCGGTGAAAAGGTTTCCGTTGATGCGTCGAAGAACTATGTCGGTATCGATGCCTACAAACGGATTCTTGACGACCCAGAAATCGACTTGGTGTTGATGACGACTCCGCCCGGGTTCCGTCCAACCTATGTAATGGAAGCGGTCCAGGCTGGGAAGCACGTCTTTGCTGAAAAGCCATCGTGTGTTGATCCGACCGGTTACCGAACCTGTTTGGCCGCACATCAACTGGCCAAAGAGAACGGTACCGCAATCGTTACCGGGACTCAGTACCGTCGACAAACCAACTACGTTGAAGCGATCCGCCGTATTCACGAAGGCGCGATCGGTGACGTGATCAACATGACCGCTCGCTACTGCAGCACCGGCATTTGGTATCGCGCTCGCAAAGAAGGCATGTCCGATACGCAGTACCAGATCTACAACTGGATGCACTTCGTCTGGTTGTCAGGCGATCAAATCGCTGAACAAGCCGTTCACAATGTCGATGTGATGAACTGGGTCATGGGCGGCCCACCGGAATCGGCCTACGCAGGTGGCGGACGCTTTACTCGCCCCGACGACAGCGAGATGTGGGACAACATGTCGGTCGATTTCAGCTACTCCGGCGACCGGCAAGTCTCGTTCATGTGTCGTCAGATCCGTGGGACTCAATCTGAAGTCGGCAATCGTATCTACGGATCCAATGGATCGGCGACCATCTTGGGAAGCAACGGTGGTGCGATGATCTATGACAAGTCAGGAAACGAAATCTGGTCAATGAAAGGCAACATTCAGGATGCCTATCGTCAAGAACATAAAGACTTGGTCGATTCGATTCGTGCCGGCAACCCGATCGTCGAACTGAAAGACACCGCTGACAGCTCGATGACCGCAGTCCTTGGCCGAACGGCTGCTTACACCGGTCAAAAGGTCGATTGGAGTTTCTTGACCGAGGAATCGAAGCAGGACTTGTTCCCGGCGGACTTTGATTACGAAGGTTCGCGTCCCGAGTCAAGCTTCGCCGTGCCTGGTGAAACCAAGCTGATCTAAGCCAAGCGAACGCATCTGACCAAACTGCGATCCGCAGGGAACCGAAGCCAGCATGGCATTTGGATTCTCTGCGGATTTTTCGTTGTGCGGACAGAAGATCGTCGGTCGCGTATCAAAACTTGATCAACAGCAGCATCGAATAATAGACGTCGTTCGGACGCGCCCCCTGTGGAGTGCTGTCGTAGCGGTCGGTGACGGCGAGTTTTAGCGACAGATTTTCGGCGTCGTCGAGCAAAATCTCCCACGCCGCGTCGGCGACCAAACGGAAATCCGAGAAGTCTTCCCAGGCCGGGAAGTACTCCAGCTTGCCTTTGATTCGGTTTCGTTTGTTAACCTGAAAGTTGGCTTCGGAGCCGAACACTGCTTCAGGTTTCCACGAATCATCTGGGGCACCGATTTCTTTCGATGCACCAGCACCGAACCGGGTTGCGAGTGTCGCGTCGTCACTGCGCATAAAATAATATCCGGCACCACCGTTGAAGTTCAGACGCAGGTCAAACGCTTTGAACTGGTCCCATTCGGCACCGAACTTTCCAAAGGCTGACCATCGCGAGTCCTTGTACATTCGGTTGTAATCAAGGTTGTATCGCCCGTTGTCTTCGGTTGTGACGCCGCGCGTTGTCGCTTTGCGGTAATCGAAATCGAGTTCCAACGTGTACCGTTCGGTACTGCGTTTCATCTCCAAACCGGTTTGTAGGGCAAGCGTACGTGAGTTGCCGCTGCTGCCGTCGAGGCCAAACTCGGCGTGATTTTTCCAGCCGTCTTTCAGCCATTGCCAGCACTTGGTACCAACGGATCGAATCTTCGGCCAGTGGCATCGTTTCACCGGTCTGCCCTGATTCGATCGCCTCACCGATTGGCATCGACGCCGTTTTGACGTTTGGTTCGCTCGACGGAAGGGCAGGCAAGTCGAGGGGAAGTTCGGCGGATACTAACGCAATCTCTGAAACAGCGGTCCCAGGACTGTCGATCGATTCCCAGTCAACTTGCGTGAACGGGAATGTTTCGAAAGATTCGACTGGGGGCGACCAGCGGTCAACCAGGGGCGATTCGGCGGCGGACCGGCGAGGCGTCACCAGCGCAATCGAAACGATCGCGACCAAGGTGGCAAGTCGTCGGAAGGGAATCATGTCGGAAGCGTTCATCGGGCCGTGGTCATCGTTGCTAAAAAGACGTCTTCCGACTTTGGGTAGCAAAGATCTACCCCAGCCGTCAATCGAACCCGCCGGAGTCTAAAACCCATCGTGTGTCCGCGAGACACCCTACTGGTTGCTCATTGACGCCTCTTCTATCCTTTCGATGCTTGTACCGCTCCCTCCGTTGCCACTCTTCGCCCTCTCCTACCCATGACCATTTATTTCGAAACCGGAAGCGAGTCGACGTCGCTGACGAGCGATGATCTGCGTTCCGCGTTGCACGAGACCTTTCAAAAGATCGGCGCACCAAAGAAAGCTTTGTTGCTGCCGCCCGATCACACGCGTTTGTTCAGCCGCGCAGGCGAGATTACTTCGCTGTGCTACGAAATGCTGGGGGACGCGATCGCCGACATCATGCCAGCTCTCGGAACACACAGCCCGATGAAGCCGGCGCAACTGGACCATATGTTTCCCGGTGTCCCGTTAGACTTGTTTCGTCCACACCGCTGGCGTGATGACGTCGTGACTTTGGGGACTGTCCCAGCCGAATTCGTTTCCAATGTAACCGGCGGATTGTACGACAGGCCTTGGCAGGCACAGGTCAATAAGTTGCTGCGCGACGGTGGCCACGATTTGATCTTTTCGATCGGCCAAGTTGTGCCGCACGAAGTGATCGGGATGGCGAACTACAACAAAAATATCTTTGTTGGCACCGGTGGCGCGGAGGGAATCAATGAAAGCCACTATTTGAGCGCCGTCTACGGCATCGAGCAAACGCTCGGTCAAGCCAACACGCCATTGCGGCAGATCCTGAACTATGCCCAAGACCAGTTTTGTCGCGAGATGCCACTGCTGTATGCGTTGACTGTCATCCAGCAGATGCCTGACGGTGCACTTCACACGCGTGGGCTTTATATCGGGGACGACCACGAAACGTTTTTCAAAGCGGCGGATCTTTCGTATCGCGTCAACATCACCCACCTGGAAAAACCGCCTCAGCATATTGTCGCGTATTTGGATCCGAACGAATTCAAGAGCACCTGGCTTGGCAACAAGGCCATCTACCGGACTCGATTGGCAATCGCCGATGGCGGTCGCTTGACCGTATTGGGGCCTGCCGTGGAGGAGTTCGGCGAAGATCACGAAATCGATCGACTGATTCGTCGTTATGGCTACCTGACCAAAAAAGAAATCGTCGATCTGGTGCGTGATAACGAGGACCTCGCGGCGAACCCTTCGGCGGCTGCCCACTTGGTACATGGCTCCTCGGAAAACCGCTTCGAAGTCGTCTATGCGGCCGGGAAGCTTTCTGCAGACGAAATTCGCTCGGTGAATTACACGCCCGGCGATATCAACGAGTTGATGCAGCGCTACAACCCGGAAACGTTGACCGACGGGTGGCATAAAGACGCCGATGGTAACGAGTTCTATTTCATCCAGAATCCCGCCTTGGGGCTTTGGCAAGCTGCGTTGAGTTAGTACCAGTTTTTTAGCGATTCGGCGGCTTTTTTGCTTGGCGGTAAAGCGACAACCCGCTTGAATAACCTTGCCCCACAAACGCGTGTGTCGCCCGGGGTCAGGTGAACCATGACACCTGATCACGGGTACGTTTGCGTGCCCTGTTTTTTCCAGCACTGACGACTGATCTCGGTCAACCGCGAAAGTGTCCCTAATCCGTATTGGTTCGCCAAAGGCCGTCTGCTATTTTTCGCGAAACGGCAAACGGCTTGATGAACGGGACGCTTTGCTGATTTGGTTGACGGAACTAATTCGATGTCCCCGCGTATTTCCAAACGCCGGCCGGGGCACTCGTCGCGCTGGAAAGGAGACCAGAAGTGAAACAAGCCAAAGAAACCCCGGTCTGTGTACATATTCGTTGGATGATCCGCCGGGATATGCCATCGGTTCTCGGAATCGAGAAAGCCTGCTTCGAATTTGCATGGAACGAGGATGACTTTATCCGCTGCCTGCGTCAGCGGAACTGCATCGGGATGGTCGCTGAGAAAGACGACGAAATCGTCGGGTTCATGATCTATGAATTGCACAAAAATCGACTGCACATTTTGAATTTCGCAGTTCACCCCGATCACCGCCGCGACGGTGTCGGCAACGCGATGTGCAGCAAGTTGTTCGGCAAGCTCTCGCACGAACGACGCAATCGCATCATGTTGGAAGTCCGCGAAACCAACTTGGATGCCCAGTTGTTCTTTAAGTCGCTCGGCTTCCGTGCGATCAGTGTCTTGCGAGACTTCTATGACGACACGATCGAAGACGCGTATCTAATGCAGTATCGCTACCAGCCCAACGCTGCCGAGATCGCGCAGCCAGGAAACCGCATCACCAGAATGGCTGGCTAGTTCAAGGCTGATCGTTCCTTCGTCCGCTTGTTGTGGCGGACGAAGTGATGAGTCGCTCGATCCGATGGCCGCAGGTGAAAATGCTGCGGTTGAAGAGGGGAGCCGAGCGGATTGCAAATTGGATTTTCATTTGCTGACGCACGCTAGCGTCGGTTTTTTCGTGCATTAATGCCTTTCGTGCTCGTGCTCGTGCTCGTGCTCGTGCTCGTGCTCAGCGTTTGCGGTGCTAGCGATTCTGGCTGGTGTCTGTATCCCGATCGTTGGTAACCGACGTTAGCGCGTAACGGCTCAGTTGGTGCTGGCACAGGAAGTTGCCGGTTGTCACGCTGCGTTGGAGCAAACGCGATTCCTAGATTCCGTAGCGTTCTTTGAAGCAGTCGCGGTGTGTCGATGCGAGCGTCGCGACGGCGGCCATGCCAGCCGATTCGGCTGCGTTGGCGATCTGGCTGAGCAGTTCTCCGTAAGCCGGCATCGGTTCTGCGCCAAGGTCCCAGCCGGCTTTCATGAGTGCTTGGTAGGTATCATTGGGCGCGGCGTTTTGGGCTCGGTTCGCAAAGTGGTCGAACACCATTTGTCGGCGGTCGGCAGCGTCGTTGGCGGCAAGGCAGTCTAGGTACTCTTGCTCACTCGGGTCTGCGCTGCGGTAGCCAAGTTGCTGTAACCTCGAGGCGGAGAATTTTTGGCCTTCGTTGATGAAAGCGTGTGTCCGGACGCGAACGGTTTGGTCGGTGAATACTGAGCACTGCAGGCCTTTCCGGTAGCATGCAATTGCTCGTTCGCGGTTGTCACTCCGTTCAAAGCTGTAGCCCCATAAGTCGTAGACCCAGGCGAGGTCGTGTCGCCGTGTGTCGATCGCTTGGCAGTGTTCGGCGACCTTGGCCCAGTCCTGTGCGGCGCAGGCAGTATCGCTTTGCAGGCCGATATTTAATGCGAGCGATTGCGGCACGAGGCGACAATCAAACAGGTACTGTTGCTTCTCGACAGCCGGCACGCTTTTCCATTTGCTATGGCTGAGCTCTTGGAGGGCTGGGTTGTCGATCGCCGCGATGCAAAGCTGGCAGCGGACAGCGACCTCAGAGAGTTTGCATTGAAGCAGATGCTCGGCGAGCTGTTCGGGGGCATTATTCGGCGTGAGTTGGTTGACGCGTCCGTTCAATCGCCCGATCGCCCAGTCGTCGACCGCGTGGGAGTCGCGGGGGGGCGAGTCATCTTCGAGTGCGGCGAACGCATGCTCGCGTTGTCCGCCGGGGAGTTGTTGCCGTACCGAGTCGAAGTAGATTGCTTCGGAGAGTGACGATCCCCAGGGAATCCAGTCGCCGCCGCCATGGAACCATTGAACGATTTCAGTGGGGCGATTGTTTTGGCCAAGGCGAACACAAAGGTGGTCGCCGATTCCGTTGGAAATCAGCGGCAGGAAATCGCATGGCATCAGGGCCGGCCAGACCGCATGCGGGGCTGGTGCCAACAGGGCTTCCGGTTCGATCGCGAGCAGGAATCGTTGGCCACCGCCATCATCAGCGGATCGCCAAATCTCGTCGTCAAACCAGGCGCGAAGGTCGTCGGTGAGCACACACCGGTACCGCTGCTGGATCTGTTCGGACCACGGTACGGACATGTACTTCGAACGCAGGGGAAGGGACGCAGGCTATTTGATGAGGCTCATGTAGAAGCTGAACATTCGCTCGTCGTCGAATTCGCCTTTGTTGACAGGGAATGCAAAGTCAAATGCGAGCGGTGCAGGTCCAAGGGCTGGGATCGCAACACGGAATCCAACACCGGGGGACACACGAAATGTATCAGAATCCAGCTTCACGCTTTCTTCGACGGTACCAAAATCGCAAAATAAGACGCCTCGGAACGCGTCATCTGCCGTTATGGGGAACATATACTCCACAGAGTTTAGCCACTCGAATTGGCCCCCAACTTGGATCCCGTTGCGCCCGCCCGCGACCGGTCCAGCACCGCGGAAATTGAAACCGCGTAGAGTCGCGTAGCCACCGGCGAAGAAGTGTTCGAAGATCGGGGTATCGTCGCCGCTGTAGCCAAACTGAGTGCTATACGAAATCGTTTGTTTTCCGCTGCCGTCGGCTCGCTCAGCGAGCAGCCAGTAGGTTCTGTATTCGAGCTCGAAGCGGGCGTAGTCGAAATCACCAAACGCTTCTTCGAATTTGAATTGGAAGTAGTGACCTTCGCTGGGCTGGATCGGGTTGTCACGCGTGTTGTGGGTCAGCGTGATGTTGCCGGTATAGAGTTCGTTGTCGCCGACAAGAGCGTCGAGCTCGGCAGAGACGCCGGGCAAGCGGAGTCGGCTGATGTCAACGTTCTGCCCGCCGACGCCCACTGCCAATGACAGGTCGGGAGTGATGCGATAGCCCAGGGACACTTTCGCGCCCAGGCGTTCTTCGTCCCAGTCATTGAACCGACGGTCGTACAGGAATCCACTGGCTGAGAAGCTGATCGGAAGGTACCCGAACAAGTTTGGGTCGGCGAATTGCAAGCTGTATCGGTCGAACACGCTGCCGGGTGCGGCTTCCAGTCGAAACGTTTGGCCGGCACCACGAAACGCGGTGCCGCTGAACAGGTCACTGAAAGAACGCGGCCAGCGACTGATGTCAAAGTTGCGTTCATCGATTGTGATTTGTCCGGTCACCCCGGCATCACTATTGACCGCACCACCGAGCATGATTCGCCCGGTTCGCGCGGGAAAGCCGTTGATCAGCAAATCTGCGGTGCGGACGTTGGGTGTGTAGACCGGATCGGTCCCGATTGGCGGATACGCAGTCCCGCTTCCTGGCACAGAAGTGCCGGGCATCAGCGATTGGGTGCGGGGCCCGAACATCCGTGGTGGAAATTCAGGGGCGGCCGCAACAGATGGGGCCGGCTGTACGTTTGTTTGCGGCTGCGGAACGCCAGCGCCGGATGTGGCGTAGCTAGGCTGGTTCCCGTAGCCCTGCTGGCTTTGGGGAGCCGGCTGGTTGGTATAGCTTGGCGGTGTGTTCAGGCCCGGCTGGACTTGGTATTGCGACGGGGTGTAGTTCCGTGGTGTCGCGGTTTGCTGTGGATTAGCGTATTGCGGAGCGGTTTGAGTGTATCCGCCACCATACGGGTCAAACTGTTGTGCCGAAGCATCGCTGGCGAAGCAACCGATTGCAGCGACGGCCGCAGCGGCGATTGATTTGAGCGAAAGTTTGCTCTGTGTCGTTTGCGAATCCCAGAGGCATGACTTCAGTTCCATCGCACACGCTTTGAAAAGGCGTGTGGCACCCGTCGACTTCGACACGTCGGTTTGACTTGCGTCGGAGTTGGCATGGCGATCAAGTCGGAGCATCGTTGGCCGTGTGTGCAAAAAAGGATTCTTGAAGTGTTTCGCAATGGAGCTGGTCGATCGTTTGGTCGGAGCGTTCATTAGTACGCATCCTCCTTCGGTTCGACGATGATGTCTGGTGGGTCCGCGATTTGCGGATTCGTTTCCAGCAATTGGCCACGTGTCATCCGTCGGCGAGCGACTTCCAAAAGTCGGCGGTCGATGAAGTCACCTTCGTGCAGGTCGAGCAAGTTCAGCATCACGGTTTCCCGCATCAGGTGCGGTTCGCCTTCGATGTTGACGCGGATTTCGCCGATTTTCCAGCGATCGCCTTCTTCGATCTTGTAGACCAAATCGACCATGTTTTCTTCTTCCCGCATGATCGTTTGCGGTTGGACATCGGCGTAGATAAACCCTAGCTCGCCATATCCATAGACGATCTCGCCGACATCGCGTCGCAATACGGTGCCGTCGAACATGTCGCCGGGTTTCAATTCGAGCCGCTGACGCAGCGAATCTTCCGTGACAAAGCGGTTGCCGACGATCTGGATGTTTTTAATTTGGAACCGCTTGCCTTCGTTGACGACAAAGGTGACGTGTAGGTACTTGCCGCTTTTGTCGTACTCGATTTGACGGCCGACTGTTGCCGTCAGGTATCCGAGATTGCGATAGTGTGCCGCCAAAAGGTCAACGTCTTTGTCGATTTGTGCAAGATCAGCGGAGTTGAAAGCCCAGAGGACCACTCCGAGCGGCGCTTCGCGACTCTTGATGATTTTTTTCAATCGGGCGTCACTCAGGATCGTGTTCCCAATGACGTCGATTGATTTGATTCGTTCCAGAGGGCCTTCGTTGATCCGAAACACGACGCGACCGGGGACATCACCGAAACCGATCGATGTCGTGATCGTGACTTGGTTGAATTTCTTTTCTTTGTAGAAATCGATCAGCCGGCGACGGGCCGATTCGACAGCGAACTCGCTGAGTGGGTCGCCGACAGCAAGGCCCGCACGTCCAGCCAATTCACGCTCATTCATCCCGCGAGCACCGTGGAACATCACCTCGGTAATCAGTGGTCGTTCATGGACGATGAACGTCACCGCGACGCCTTTCGGGGTTTCGTCGGTGCGGAAGGTGACGTGGTCAAAGACCCGCATTTCATTCAATCGGTGGACGTCGCCTAGCAGCGTTTCACGGTGATAGAATCGACCTGATTTGGTTTCCAGTTTTTGTAGGATTTCGTGCTGGCCGACGGACTTGTTGCCTTGGACGGTGACGGCAGAGACGACTTGATCGCCGCTTTCACGCCCGATTCCCAGGGTGTCTGTGGTGTGTTTGAAGTCACGGAATTTGGGACGCTCGGAAGGCCCCGGGGCGCCGCCGCTTCCGCCGGCACCTCCGCCTCCCATACCTCCCATGCCCCCCGCACCACCGAACTGCGCGGACACATGTCCCGCTCCGGCGAGCGTGATGACAAATACCATCAGCAAGTGCTTGGCTGTTTGGCCGAGATTGTTGGGTAGTTCCATAGGGCGAAAACGAGCTATTCCGGCAGGTTTGGCAGTCCGTCTTCCATGACGAACCATTCGATCACCCGGATCGATCCGGGCGCGATGCATTACGCGCATTGGACGGTTTTGCACCAGATGCGGTGGTATCAATCAATCCAGCGCCGCCACAAGGCAGATTTAGGCACTCAACGGGCAGTGTCTGACCGATTTGAAAAGAAATTTGCCGCTTTCGTTGTGAAACCTCGCGTTTCACATCCGGGCATCGGTTTTACTCACCGCAAAGGGCGTCTGATACGCAAGGCTGCTTCTGTGATGTCGATCTGTTCTGTTCCTCTCGCTGTGCCGTGCCCACCGATGGATCTGCTTTCAAGACCGATTCTGCTGTTTACGAGTCCGAAAGCAGGAAGCGGCGCCAATCGAGAGCAGATCCCGCTGCTTCGTCAGCTGTTGAGTGAGCGTGGATTGAAGTTTCATGAAGTCGGCTGTCCGGATGAGTTGGCGAGAATTTCGAGGCATGCCGCCGATGTCGGCGCACCCCAACCGGTTGTGATTGCGGCAGGAGGTGACGGTACACTTGGGCTAGTCGCATCACGCACGCTTCCGGAGACGCCGTTGCTGCCCATGCCAATGGGGACGGAGAACTTGGTCGGGAAAATGGTCGGCCAAGCGTCGACGGCTGAAGCGGTGTTCGCTTCACTCGCTGGCGGAAAAATTCGACGCATCGACGCGGCGACCGCGAATGGGCGGCTGTTTCTGATCATGGCCACTGCCGGCTTTGATGCCGAAGTTGTTCGGCGATTGCATCTTCGCCGTAAAGGTCACATTCGCCGATCCAGCTATGTTGCTCCGATCTTGCAAACGTTGCAGCGGTATCGGTTCCCCAAAATCCGCATCAGTCGCTTGGCAGACGACGATACCGTGATCGACGAAACGGTTTGCCGGTGGGCGATGGTCTTTAATTTGCCACGCTACGCGGCGGGTTTGCAAATCGCACCGACCGCAATCGACGACGACGGCCAACTCGACGTGGTGGCAATGTCGGGACGTGGCCTGATCAGTGGGCTGCGTTATGTCGCGGGAGCGTTGAGCGGGAGTTTAGAGCGGCATCAGGATATCGAACGCTTTCAAACGCATCGGATTCGCATCGAGTCGGACGAGCGAGTCGCCTTCGAACTCGATGGCGATTATATCGGCAGGCTTCCGATGGTGATCGAAAGCCTGCCGTTACGCGTCACGCTTGTTGTGCCGTAGAAAGGTGCGAATGTCAGTTTCGCAGTTGTTGGCAGTGATTGTTCGCAGTGCCTGGATTGTTCACAGTTGCTGAGAGATGGTGAAAGCACACGGTGCAGGTAGACGCTGATAGAATCCTGTGCTGGCAAGCTTCTCCCCCTCCCCACCCTCCGATGACGATGCCTGCGCGCACACCGGCTCAACCGCCGTCCGATGATCTTCCTGTTGCTCTCGGTTTGGACTTTGGTACCGAATCTGTTCGTGCCGTCTTGATTGATGCGGGAGGCAGCGAGCTCGGTGTGTTCTCGAACGACTATGCGAACGGACAAATTCTGGATCGCCTTCCGGGGGCTTCTCAGCCGCTGCCCGCACGCTATGCCTTGCAATGTCCACAGGACTGGATCGACTCTGCTGTCGTAGCGACTCGCGCGGTGTTCGAGGCCAGTTCGATTGATCCCGATCGCGTCGTTGGCATCGGCGTTGATTTCACAAGTTGCACGATGCTGCCAACACTTGCGGATGGGACGCCACTCTGTCAGTTGGCTTCGTTCGCAAACGTTCCACTCGCTTGGCCAAAGTTGTGGAAACATCACGGTGCGATCGAGCAGACGACCAGGATGAATGATATCGCCAAGCAGAGAGGCGAAGCGTTTTTGGATCGCTATGGCGGAATCATTGGGCTGGAGTGGTTTTTTCCAAAGCTGCTCGAAACGATCGAGCTTGCGTCAGACGTTGCCGATGCCGCCGAGGTTTGGCTTGAAGGGGGCGATTGGTTTGTCTGGCAACTGGTGGGCGGTGCAGCCGAATCGCTGCCTCGGTCGACGTGTCAAGCCGGATACAAGGCGCTGTGGTCCGCGGACACCGGCTATGCCAACGCGGAATATCTAGCCGCCGTGCATCCCAGGTTGGCCGAGGCCGCAGCGGAGAAGATGCCAGGGCGGATGCTGTCCCCCGGACAACGTGCCGGAACCCTCTGTGAATCGATGGCGACACAAATGGGGTTGCGTGCAGGAATCGCTGTGTCAGCCGCGACGATCGATGCGCACAGCGGCGTTCCCGGTGTTGGCGAAGCCGAAGCGGGGACGCTTGTGATGGTCATGGGAACGAGCAGTTGCCACATGTTGAACGCACCTGACTTTCGAACCGTTCCTGGTGTTGCCGGTATCGTCGACGGCGGAATCTTGCCGGGGCTATATGGCTATGAGACCGGACAGGCGGCGGTGGGTGACGCTTTTGCTTGGCTGTTAAAGACACTGAATCTGGATTCGTTCGAGCAACTCGCGTGCGATGCAATGAAGTTGCCCGCTGGCGCTGAAGGCGTGTTGTGTTTGGACTGGATGAACGGGTGCCGAACACCGTTGATGGACGGAGCCGTGAAAGGCGCTTGGACGGGACTTTCGCTCCAGACCACACCGGCGCATCTCTATCGGGCGCTTTTAGAGGCATCAGCGTTTGGACTTCGTTGGATCGTCGACGTGATTCGTGAAGGTGGTGTTGCCATCAACAAGTTTGTCGCGACCGGTGGACTGCCCCATCACAATCCCGCCTTGATTCAAGTTTATGCAGATGTCTTGGCCAGCGAAATCGAAGTTCATCCTTCGCAGCAAGGTCCGGCAGTCGGCGCTGCGGTTCTGGGGATGTTTGCTGCCGGTACCGACAAAAGCGGTTTCGAATCGATTGCTCAAGCCGCAACTGCGATGGCGTCCGTTCCTGAAGATCAGCGTAGGATTGTCAAACCCAAGCTTGCTGACCAGAACACGTATGATGAGATCTATCGGCGCTATCGGAAGCTTGCCGAGCAAGTTCAATCGTCAAGCCAGACCGATCCAACTTCTTAGAATCGCGATGGCGATTCTTTTGTTATCGTCAGACAGAGATCCCTCCCCACCCACCGTTTCATTTTCCCCACCGTAAGATAGATGGCAAATACTGTTACCTTGATCGCCTCTGGCGATTTGCGAGAATCTGCAAACCAAGTTTGTTGGGCGGCCCAAGCGGAGATGGAAGCCGCGCTTTCGTCGGCGATTGGGAAATTAGGTTGGACTGTTAAACGCGGCCATGAGTTTGATGTGCAGCGCGGGCACGGTTTTATCGCGTCGCAGCGTCAAGGTCTTGAGGTGTTTCGCCAGCTTGACCCCGACAGCCCATTGATCGTCGCCGAAGCGGTGTGGCAATACTCTCATCATGTGTTGGCCGGATTGACGACGCACCGGGGACCGATTTTGACCGTGGCCAATTGGTCGGGGACTTGGCCGGGGCTGGTCGGACTGTTGAATCTCAACGGATCGCTCAGTAAAGCCGGTGTGAAATACAGTTCGCTATGGAGCGAATCGTTCGACGACGAATGGTTCACGCAGCAGCTCAGTCGTTGGCTGACCAGCGGCGAGGTGGAACATGACACGACACACGTGCGACCGTTCGATCCGTCGGTGGCAAGTGAAATGGCGCGTCAGGCCGGCCAAGAAATCGCGACAACGCTGCGCCGCGAAAAAGCGATTTTGGGCGTCTTTGACGAAGGTTGCATGGGGATGTTCAACGCGATCATTCCCGATCATCTTCTGAACGCGACGGGAGTGTTCAAGGAACGCCTAAGCCAGTCTGCCCTGTACTTCGAAACCAAGCAGGTTTCAGAATCAGACGCACAGGCAGTTCGTGATTGGTTGGACAAGGCGGGAATGAAGTTCCATACCGGACCTGAGCACACGAGTGACTTGACGGACGCACAGATTTTGGACCAATGCCGAATGTATGTCGCCGCCGTACGAATTGCTGCGGATTTTGGTTGCGACGCTATCGGTATCCAGTATCAGCAAGGGTTGAAAGATCTGCTTCCGGCAAGCGACCTTGTTGAAGGCATGCTCAACAATACCGATCGGCCGCCGGTTATGGATCGGGAGGGGGCCGAGGTGCTGTATCCGAATCGTGCGTTAACGCACTTCAACGAAGTCGACGAGTGCGCGGGATTGGATGGACTGCTCACACAAAGGGTACATTCGGCACTTGGCCAGCCGACGGAAAACACCCTGCACGATTTGCGTTGGTCAGATCGTGATCTTTCCGGAACGACCGACGAAGAAGTCTGGGTATTGGAAATCAGCGGCGCCGCGCCACCGGCCCACTTCGTCGGTGGCTGGAATGGTGCCGAAGGGTATCGGCAGCCTCCGATGTATTTCCCATCCGGTGGCAGTACCGTGCGCGGCATTAGCAAGCCTGGCGTTGTCATTTGGTCGCGGATCTATGTCGAAGACGACCGATTGAAGATGGATCTGGGCTTGGCCGATGCTATCGAGTTGCCGCCCGAAGAGACGCAGCGGCGTTGGGATGCGACGACTTCCCAGTGGCCAATCATGCATGCCGTCCTACGTGGCGTGTCCCGGAATCAGATGATGGCTCGCCACAAAGCGAACCATATCCAAGTTGCTTATGCAAACAGTGAATCAGATGCGGTCGACGCGCTGTATGCCAAAGCGACGGCTGCTTTCGAGCTTGGGATGGTTGTCAGTTTGTGCGGAAACATAGGAGATTGATGTGAATCAGAAAGCATTGGTCAAAGCGTTCGCGAGCGCGATCCGCACGGGCAATGAGAAAGCAGTTCAGAACGGTTTGTTGGATGGGTTTCCAATCAACGAACGACTGTTTGATGGTGGCAATCGCACGGCCCTACAGTTCGCGATCCAAAATAGGCGTTACAAGATAGCGCTAATGCTGCTCGATCATGGGGCGGATCCAGACGCCCAAACCGATCAGTTTCAGGCGACTGCGTTGTGCGAAGCTTGTGAGGAAGGGGATCTCGTCGCGGCCAAACTGTTGCTCGATGCGGGGGCGTCGCCGGATATTCCAAACGAATACGGGATCACGCCACTGATGGAGGCAGCGTCGGCGCCAAAGAATGCTCAAGAATTGGTTGCCGCTTTATTGGCTCATCACGCCTCGGTCGGCCCCAACAAAAATGGCAGGAATGCGTTGCATTCGAAGATCACCGATCCCAAGGTGGTTGACTGTTTAGTGGAAGCCGGTGCTGATGTGAACGCGGCATTTCATGGTAGCACTCCGCTGATGAAAGCGATGGAGAGCCCACAGCCAAAGGCGAACGTCATCGCAGCCTTGGTGAGCCATGGTGCAGGCGTCATCGGTTGCACGGCGATCGAATTCGCACGAGAGAAGCAACTGCCGCCTGCGTTCATCAAGTTGCTGGACGCCGGAGGCGGCTCGGCTGCGAAGAAGAAGGCTGCGAAGAAGAAGGCTGCGAAGAAGAAGGCTGCGAAGAAGAAGGCCAATTAGCGTGTTTGGAATACCTCCTTGTCTGCGCCGTTGGCTCGAAAGGGCCGTTTCGCTGTGATTTGGTCTTGTCAGCGAGTGATCGGATCGATTGAACTTGCTGGTGAATTTGGCAACCGTCCGATCTTTTCACCTACTTTGTTGCTTGCCCCGAGGACCTGTATCAATGACCGTCGAAAATCAGCACGATGTTGATGGAATCATGGCAAGCGGACGTGTGGTCGCCAAAGTGCGTGATGCGATGCTTGGCGCGATCGAGCCGGGGATGACAACGGCAGAGTTAGACCAATTGGGTGCCGATCTGTTGCAGCAATTTGGTGCGACATCGGCACCGCGAGCAATTTACGAATTTCCGGGCGCGACTTGTATCAGCATCAATCGCGAAGCGGCGCATGGCATTCCTGGGCCTCGCAAGATCGAGCCGGGTGATGTGGTGAACGTCGACGTCAGTGCAGAACTCGATGGCTACTTTGCGGATACGGGTGGGACCGTTGTGGTGCCACCAATTTCGAAGACGAAAGCGCGGCTCTGTCGAGCGGCGGAGCTCGCACTGAAAAATGCTCTTGCCGGTGTTCGTGCTAACGCACCGATCAACCGGATTGGTCAAGCGATCGAGTCGACCGCAAAAGCGCATGGGTTCAAGGTGATCAGAAACCTTGGAGGCCACGGCATTGGCCGAAGCTTGCACGAGGAGCCAGAGGGGATTGTCAGTTGCTTCGACGCGGCCGACCGACGAAAACTGAAATACGGCCAGGTTTTAGCCATCGAACCTTTCTTGTCGACGCACAGCACTCGCGTAACCGAATCGCACGATGGTTGGACGTTGCTGGGGCATCCTGACAATTTGACGGCGCAGTTCGAGCACACCGTGATTGTGACGAAAGGTGCTCCGATCGTGGCGACGTTGTCCGCGTAACGGCGACTACCAATCGGCCAGTGGTCCGGTGCTGCCGTCGGTAGCGTAGCGATATTGTTGATCGCAGAAACTGTCGGTCATTCCGGCGAGGTATTCGCCGACGACGGCGGCGACCGGTTGATCGTCACAGCGTCGACGGAATCGAAGCGGTAATCGTTCTGGCGCGTTGACCAGGACTTCGAACATGTCTTGAAGCCGGTGGTATGCGGCCCGGCGAACCGGTATTAGCCGTGGGTGGCGATACACCGCGTCGAACAGGAACGCTTCCAGTTCGGCACGTTCTCTGCTGAGTTGATCGCTATGTTCGAGACGCACGCCAGCGTCACGGATATCCGTTGCCGATTGCCCATTGAAGGTAATCAAGCTTTCGGTCGCTTCTTCTAGGAAGTCTGTGACCTGCAAATCGATCAGTTCGTGGACAAGCAACTGTCGCTGTTGGCGCACTTCGCCGGAACCTTGTTTCGCGGCGATCGAAGACATCGCGCGGCGGACGATCGCGAGTTCACTCAATTCGCGCATCGTCAGCAAGCCCAACTGCAATGCGTCATCGACATCTGCGGCGTCGTATGCCATTGAGTCGGCGGCATCAACAAGTTGGACTTCGAGCAGTGGGGATCGTCCGACGGCGGCCTCGGCTTTGTGGGCGCGGACATCTTGGCCGTCAAGGATTTCGCGGGTCAGGTTCAGACCAGGAAATGACTCGTAGCGTTTTTCCAATTGTTCAACGATGACCAACGCAAACGCGTTGTGAGAAAAACCGCCGACGTGCTGCATACAATCGCTAAGTGCGTCTTCACCACAGTGACCGTAGGGTGGGTGCCCGATGTCGTGGACGAGTGCGAGTGCTTCGGTCAGGTCTTCGTTCAATCGCAAGACGCGAGCCATCGTGCGAGCAATCGACGCGACTTCGAACGTGTGGGTCAAACGGGTGCGGTGATAGATCCCCATCTCGCCGGTGAAAACCTGCATTTTGCCTGACAGCCGTCGAAACGCGCTGCTGTGCAGGATGCGGTCCCGGTCACGTGCAAACGGCCCACGATAGGTGTGATCGGATTCTTCATATTGACGCCCAGCGGTATCGCGACTGTGCATCGCGAACGATGCCAGCAGCAAATGTTCGCGATCGTCGTAACGCCGAGTGTCCAGCATGGGGGATGTAAACAACTTTAACGACTTTAGGGTCTGTGCCCGCGAAAAATGGCGGACGGTGGGGATTTACGTTGACTGGAATTCCTACAATTTAGGTCACATTTCTATGATGCATCCTAGCGATCTGCCGCTGTCAGGCCCACACCAATGTGTCCAGATCACTGTAGTTCCGTGTTAAGATAAGAAGGCCTCGCAACGAGTCCTCGGTGGGCGGCGCGGCCTGTCGTTCCCACCACGGTCGTCCCAAATCCTGAGCGGTTTTTTGTCGTTTCAACCTTTCACTGTGACCTGCGTTACCTGCGGCAGTCGGCTAAGCGTTCGACGTGAGTCGCTCGTCGATCGCATCGTGGCCTGTCCAAAATGCCAATCGATGGTGCAGTTGTCGCGTTCGATGGCCGATGTGGTGCCGCCGATCGCGATCGGTGATCGTCCGGTCGATTCGGACGCGATAACCAAAGATTCATTCAGCAGCGAACCGCCGCTGCCTGATCCGGGGCAGGCAGCCCAACCGGGGTTCGGTGCCGCGAAAACAACCGCGCCCCCGCCTGTTGTTGGTGATAGCGATACCGTCGCCAATCTGTCGGGAGCGGCGCCGAGCGGCTTTGCTGATCCCAGTGGGTTAGACACGTTCACAGACGATGGCGCGGATGGGACGAATGCCGCGGCACCGCCGTCTGAATTCGGAAGCACGCTGGATTGGCAAAGTAATAAATCTGCCAAGAGTCGTCGGCTGGTTGTCATCGCGTTGTCTTCGGTCGCAGCCATCTTGTCGATCATCATTCTGTTGACTGTCTTGTTGCGCGATGATGGGAATGGCCAAGTCACGCTCGATAATCCGGCTGAGAGGCCAGGCCAGTCGGAGTCGGATCAAGCAAATACGGATGATTCGAGCTCCGCCGAAATCGATGATGTTGATGGTCAGCCGAGCGTTGCTGAAACTCCTACCGAGCCAGCTGAATCAGATGCCACGGACGTGAGTGATACCGACACGAACATTGTGGAGCCCGACCAGCAAACCGACACCGAAACATCGCAGCCGACGGATCCGCCAGGCAATCCCTCTGCGATTCCCGGTGATCTATTGCCGCAGAATCCGTTGCTGCCGGATACCCCATTGCTACCCGACAATCCGCTCTTGCCTGGGAATCCACTCGACGGATTTAATCCGGCTCAGCCTGCAACGCCGGGGGGCGATCGCGACGAGGGTCCCGAAGCGCCAACATTGACCGAATTGCCAGACGCGTTGAAACCGTTTTTAGTCGGGATGGACATTGACCGCCCTCACCTCGCCAGTGACGCGCCCGCCCCGAAAACCATCGACGAAATCGAACTCGATCGGGCGGCGTCTGACGACTTCAAATTGGAAGTCGCCGTTGCGGCGCCGACTCCCGTCAATCTGACCGCGGCACTGGGCGTAACGATCGCGTTCCAGCCCGCCAGCCCGGACGGTTATCCACTTGGTGACTTTGCAATGTTGCTGTCCCAGATGACTGGCGTGCCAATCGATGTTGAATGGATTTCGTTTGACCTTACGGGGACTCCGTTGACGACCCCCGTACCGTTGCCGGTTGGAAAGTGGGTTGATATTGAAGAGGCGTTGACGTCTGCTTGCGAGGCGATTGGTGCGAGCTTCGAAAAGCAACCTTACGGCGTCCGCGTGCATCCACTCGAGGACCGATTTGCGGCCGTTCTGACGGACGCGATCGACTTGAGTGATTTGGACGACCACGCATCGGCTGTCAAACTTGCTCGACAACTGTTGCGACAGACGGACGAGAATGTTGATGCCGTGCAGGTTCCTGTGGAACTTGGGCCCAAGCAACTGTCGGTCTTGGTTTGCGAAGCGATTCGACGGGTTCGTGGAAAACCGGGAAAGGTCAGCGACGAGAATGTGTCGCGATGGCTAGGTTCCTATGAATCGCAAGTAAAGGCATGGCCAGAGCTTTCCGGGGGCGATTCTGGTGGGGCGACGGACGAACCTTTGGCGATGTCATCATTGATTCGTCGGATCGCTCGAACCAACGGGGCAACGTCTTTCGTCAATTGGTTGGAAGTCAGCAAGCGTGCGCTCGGGCCAGGCGATTTGATGATGCCAAAGATGGGGCCAGGTGTTTCCGCCGCCGATGCCCTTGCCGAGGTGTTGGCACCCGAAGGTTTGCAGGTGCGTGTTTGTGATGCCAAACATTGGTGGGTCGGCACACAGGCCTATTTTGATCGTTTGCCGGTGGTCGTTTGGGTTGATGATGCCAGCAAGGCGAACAAGTTTCTCCGCGTTGCAGAGGGCGCGATCGGCGGTGCGGCCATTGATCAGCAATTCACCGCTTCGGTTGCAATCGATCCTGTCAGTGGCAAGTGTTTGGCAGTGTTGCCGAGGTTCTTGTTACGACAGATGCCACGTCTGATGTCGCTGGATTGAGCTGTATTGACTTGATTGAGCTGGGGGGCATCCGTCAATTGGGCGGTTCGGTTTAGGCCAGCTGTTCCGGCTGGGCCGTGGCGGCACGAGGGGTTCAAAAAAATGCTTTCATCTGGCGGATCCCCCGTTTGCTCCGTCATTTCTAAGAAGCAACGTTTGGCCGAGCGGGCTGTAGCGTCAGCCGCTGATTCCTGAAAACTCCTGGGTTGGCTGACCGGCCGAACGCGATTTGCTTTCATCCGTTGGTGAATAGAAATGAAATATGTGTTGCTTCTGATTGGCGTGGTGGGGTCGATCGCGTTTCTCGCGATGGCGGTTGACTTCGGCGATTCGTCAGAGTCTGGAGGTGACAGCGAGTCCGCTGAGGTGACGTCCGCTTCTCATCAGGTCGACCCATTTGACGATGCCGAATCGGGGTCGTCTGGGTTGGTGTTGATGAAGTTTGGTGCGCCGTGGTGTCCGCCATGTCGCATGGTCGACAAAGAGCTGGTTGACCTGGCGAAAGCGAACCTGCCAGTGGAAGTCCGAAAGATCGACGTCGACCACCGTCAAGACTTGGCAGACCAGTACGACGTCAGCAGCATCCCGCGACTGATTTTGAAAGAGGATGGCGAAGTGATCGGCGATCTTGTCGGTTATCAATCCGCGGCACAGTTAGAAGCTTGGATTCGTGACAACGCGTCTCAGGAAGCCTTGTCGGCGTCCAATGAACCGAAACTGCCGACCGTCTATGCGAACCCGTTTATGAAATAGGTCGCTGCTGACACAGCGGGCCGTTTGCGGCATTCTGAACGCCTCAATCGCACCCAATCAGCGTGATCTGGCTGGTTGGTGCGTCTTGAATGGGGTTGATTGATACCTTTGATGCGCGGAAACTCTGTCCACGCCCTCTCACGTCAGGCCACTGTGGCAGACGCAGGCGTGGATCATTTTTCAAGCTTCGGGGTGCATCATGCCTGACTTCTATCAGCACGAATTGATTACAACGATCCACGACTTGCAGACCGGTGGGTTGGATCAGATGGAAGAGATGTTGCGTTCGGCGACGCAGCAATCAAAAGTGGGTTTGGTGTTGCCGGTGACCGCATCTGATATGCGCGCAGAACCATTCGGACGCATCGTAGAAGAGCTTCGTGGTGCGGACTATGTCGACACCATCGTGGTTACGTTGGGCGTCGCGCCGAGTGAAGCTGACTACCAGGAGACACTTCAAAAGGTCGCCCCGCTTGGCGATCGTTGCCGGGTGTTGTGGACCGACGGGCCGAAAGTCCAAGGGCTCTATGACCAATTGATCGACGCGGGGATTCCGGTCAGTACGCCTGGAAAAGGGCGCAGTGTTTGGACGGCGTTTGGCTATCTGCTCGCCGATCCGTCGATCGAAGTATTCGTTTTGCATGACTGCGATATCGTCGACTATGATCGAACGTTGTTGTCGCGATTGTGTTTGCCAATGGTGCATCCGGCGCTCGATTTCGAGTTTTGCAAGGCGTACTATGCACGCGTGACCGATCGGATGCATGGACGTGTGGTTCGGTTGTTGGTCATGCCGCTGCTTCGTGCGTTGATGAAGATTTATCCGGACAATCGCTTCGTGCATTTCTTAGCGAACTTTCGCTATCCGCTCTCCGGTGAGTTTTCGTTGACGCGAAACTTGGCGCGATCCAACCGGATTCCTAGTGATTGGGGATTGGAAGTTGGCACGTTGGCGGAGGTGTTTCGCAACACGTCGCTGAAGCGGGTTTGCCAAGCTGACCTCTGCCGTTTGTATGAGCACAAACATCAGGACGCTTCGTTGCACAACAAGCAGGCGGGGCTGATGAAGATGGCGACGGATATTTTGACGACGATCTATCGCACGTTGGCTAGCCAAGGCGTGATTCTCAGCGATGGCGCGTTCATCACATTAAGAAGTCTGTTTTTACGAACGGCACAAGATTGCATTCGCCAATATGCCGCCGATGCCCGGATCAATGGTTTGGACTACGACCGACACGGCGAAGAAACGATGATCGACGCATTCGCGAGCTGTATCACTGCTGCGGCCGATATCTTTCGGGCCGACCCCAACGGCGCCGAAGCGATTCCAAACTGGACGCGTGTTCGTGCCGCCTTTCCAGATTTTGTCGATCGTCTGAGGGACGCGACGTAGTCCTTGTGGGCAGCCGCCCGTAGGGCAATCGCTGCTACAACGGGAATAACCCGATCAGTGGAAATTAATTCTGTCACCCGCGACAGCTGTGACGCGAGTGAGAATCTGGACAGAGACGGCGTCCGGAGAAGAATGGAGGAAACATTCCTGCTGGGCAAAAATCTGGTTAGAATTCACGGCGTGGCGTCTTGAAACGAGGCGTCACCCGTTGGGGCTTTGGCGTTCGGCCCTGCTTTTCCCCATTGAGCGTCTTTCCCACGCACTCCTCCGTCGCGTCCAAACCTATGCCGATTCCGATTCGTTGCCAATGCGGTCAATCTCTTGCTGTGAAAGAGCAATTTGCCGGACGAACGGTGAACTGTCCCAAGTGCAAGAGTCCGATTAAAGTGCCCGTTGCTCCGGCCGCACAAAGTGTTGGGACGACTGCTGCTGGGAACCCTCTGAATGACCTTTTTGATGAAGAGGGCTTCAGCAACAACATCGCGGCCTTGTGCCCGAACTGCAACGCAGAGATGTCTGCCGAGGCGGTTCTATGCACCAAGTGCGGGTTCAACAAAGCGACTGGCGAGATGGTTCGTGGGCACCTGACGGCTGGCTTGGATATCACACCCGGGGCGCTTGCCCTTGAGCGTGCAGCCGAAGACATGCGGCGGGCGGACAAACTGCAACGTGACATGACAGAAAAGGCTGGCATGCCGTGGTGGATGTTGGGCCTGATTCTGTTCATTCTAGGCAGCGCGACCGCACTGGCTGTGATGGCGCTGATGTCCGCCAACGCGGTTGAAGGGAATTCATCCTTCAATGCCATGCGGACGTTCTTGCAGCTTTCTGGGACCGCTTGTGCGATGGTCTCATTCGGCGCGTTCGGCAAGCTTGTTGTGGAAGCGTTCAAGGAGAACCGTAACACCGGTTTCCTTTCTCTGACGGTGGTCTATTTGTTCTATTTTGTCTTCCAAAAGCCTCGTGGTCGCATCGGCGCGTTCATCGTGATGCTTGTTCTGGGAGGCGTTGCGGGCGGCCTACTTGCGCAAAGCCAACGAGTTTAGTGGACTGTTGGTTTCGATCCGCAAATGACGAATTCGAGCAGCGAAACACTGGAGCAACGACCGGAGCTTTCGATTGTCATTCCTGCATACAACGAGCAGGAAAACATCGGGCCATGCTTGGACGATCTGATGTCGACGTTGGTCGACCAATTCGGTATCCGCACCGAAGTCATTGTGGTCAACGACAATAGCCGTGACGAAACGGAATCGGTTGTGTTGGAACGCAAGTCTCGCTGGCCGTCAATCCGTTTGATTCGTCGCCAACCGCCAGGTGGATTTGGGCGGGCGATTCGAACGGGTTTGCAGTATGCACGCGGCGAAGTGATTGTCATCTATATGGGTGATCGCTCCGACCACCCCATCGACGTCAAACGCTACTATGACACCATCCGTGAAGGATATGACTGTGTCTTTGGATCGCGTTTCGTTCCGGGGGCTGAGGTCAAGCGATATCCACGGATCAAGTTGGTCGTCAACCGCATTGTCAACAAGATGGTCCAGTGGATGTTTTGGACTCAGATGAACGACTTGACCAATGCGTTTAAAGCTTACCGTAGCGAAGTCGTCGATCGCTGCGGGCCGTATCGCGCATGCCATTTCAATATTACGCTTGAGATGTCATTAAGTGCGCTGATCAGTGGCTATCGGATCAAAGAGATTCCGATTCGATGGGAAGGACGCACCTGGGGATCGACCAATTTGCGAATGCGTGAAATGGGGCGGCGCTATCTCTGTACGTTGCTGATGTTGTTCTTTCAGCGTGTGCTGATGTCGGACGATGTGGTCGCCGAAGGCAACCGTGACGTGCGAGATACATTCGAGGTTCATCAGTCGTCGCAAGTCGGCAACGTCGCAACTTAAACCAAGTTCATCCAGCCAAGGGCAAGGACGATAATGCCGGCCGGGATGCACCAAGCGGCGAACCAATGAAGCCGTTCTTGGCGACTCCATCCGATCAGCCATTTCAGTGCGAAGATGCCGACGACAAATGAGATTAACGCTCCGGCGGCAAGTTCCACCGGGCTGTGCGAAGGGGCGGATTCTTCCAGTACGTCTTTGATTGCCAAAACAGTCGCGCCGGAAATGGCCGGGATGGCCAGCAAGAATGAAAATGTCACCGCGTCGTCCGTTTTCAGGCCCAGTAATCGACCGCCAAGGATGGTCGAACCGCTGCGGCTAATTCCTGGCAGAATCGCAACCGCTTGGAAACAGCCGACAATGATCGCGCCGACAAAAGAGAGGTTTTGGTAGTGGCCGTCGCGCTGCGGAAGTTTGCCTAACACGATGAGCATGCCGCCGGTCACAAGCAGCATCGCACCAGCGAGCATGGGGCTTTTCAAGATCATTGGAAACTGTGACTTGATCGTCAGACCGATGATCACAGCGGGGATTGTGCCCACGATGATCAAAGGGATGACACGTCGATCGCGGCTGAGCAGGTCGAGGATCCGACGCCAGAAAACAACAAGGATCGAACCGAGTGTTCCTGCGTGCAGGATGATTTCCATTGTGGGTGATTCGCTTTGCACTGCCCCGGTAAGCTGGTGGAAAATCGCCCCGATGATCACCAAGTGACCCGACGAACTGATCGGCAAGAATTCGGCGATCCCCTGGACAATTGCCAAGACGATCGTTTGGATTATGTTCTCGACCACGGGCTGAATCTGTGATTTGAGGCTTAGTGATGCTGCGAAGGAAACTTGCAGCCAAAGTATTTCTTGCAGCATAGAGAATGGGAACCACCCGATGACCGCCGCCGACCAGAAGCCGCAGCACGAGGCCGCATTGTCCGAACAAACCGCCTCCAATGCCGAGATTCGTGCCAATGCCGACATTGCCCAGCAGCCTGACAGCCGGCAGCCTGGTCGTTCATCCAACAACGCTCCAAGCGGGATGACGCATGATGTCATCAATGTCGTTCGGGGGTTCTGTATGGGAGCCGCGGACACTGTTCCTGGGGTCAGCGGCGGAACCGTCGCGCTAATTCTGGGGCACTATCAACGGTTGATCGGAGCGATTCGGCGAATCGATAGTGACGCGGTCTCGATGCTTTTCAAAGGAAAGTTTCGTGAAGCCTTTGATTATGTTGATGGACGATTTTTGGGGGCGCTCGGCCTGGGGATCGGTACCGGGATTGTGACGCTTGCCGGGCTGATGCACTGGCTGCTCGATAACCGCATGCCAGAGACGTTTGCGGTGTTTTTCGGGCTGATCATCGGCAGTGCTTGGATCGTACGCAAGTTTATCTCCGCTTGGTCGCCCGCCGGTGTCATCGCCGTGGTTGCAGGCGCGGCGGCAGCAGTCGCAATCGGTCGATTGTCGCCCACGGATGGAGGCGGATCGTTGGCGTACCTGTTTTTCTCGGCATCGGTGGCCATTTGCGCAATGATTTTGCCCGGTATCAGCGGCGCATTCATCCTGCTGCTGCTTGGCGTCTATCACCCGATCACAGGAATGATCAAAGAGCTCGCAAAGGGACAGGTTGATGCCAACGCACTCATGTCGCTTGGTGTGTTTGCGTTCGGATGCTTGTTTGGGCTGCTCGCGTTTTCACGCGTTTTGCATTGGCTGTTGCACAAGCACAAAGACGTCACGATGGCAGCGTTAATCGGACTGATGTTGGGAAGCGTTGAAAAGCTTTGGCCGTTGCAGATGCCAACGCCGGAAACCGCATCGCTGAAGATGAAAGAACGCGTGATGGTTTCGGTGCCGCCGGGCGAGTGGGACGGCAGTTTGGTATTGCTGGTGGGGCTCGCTATCGGCGCTGCGGTAGCCGTTTTGGTTCTCGAGCGATTGGGCGAGGCGTTCCAGGCGAATCATCCGAATGAAAACGTCGGTTAAAGATCGACGGGTCAAAAGGGTTCTCTACAGTCGGTGACGGATCGACCTTTTCGCTGATCCGTTGGAGCGGCGCGTTCGCAAAGTGGGGGACGTCATGTGGTGGCAAGCTAGCGGCTTGATCTACAGTCCCCACTTCGTCCGCCCAAGGGTTTGGTGCACTTGGCGTATTGGCCGCGGTCGCGGGGGGATAACTTGCCGAGTCATTCCATGCCGAATCGGTAGCCCAGGGATTTGGGGCTGACTCGGGTCGCTCGATGATGTTTGCGTTTCGAGTCGGGCTAGCCGTTTCTGTGATGGTAGACAGCCACAGGTCGAGGTAGCGCATCATTGGCGAATCGGACTTGCCGAACGTGTGTTTCGGCCCAGCGTGTCCGTCGAGTGCTCGGTTGCGAATTTCGCTTTCCTGCGGGTTTTGGCGATCAACGAACTGCAAAATCTCTGCAATGTTGTCGCGTGCAGTCGATTCAGGGGCCCACCTAGCACGAGTTGGTGGGTGGAATTGAAAGGCGCGTTCGTTGTTGTCGTGTTTGCTATGGCAACCGCTACATCGGTTCATAAAGATCGGTTGAACGCGAGCTTGGTAAAAGTACAGCGACTCCTCATCGATACCAAGTGATTCGGTCAAGTCTGGCAGGGCCTTCTTCAGGCCACCTTCCGGCACCATGTCATCTGAAACCGGCGACTCGTGAGAGACCGTTTGGACTGATCCATCGTTTCCACTGTTTGGGTTGGTCGCGCGGTCAAGTTCTGTTCGAAGTCGTGCCGCAATCTGTTTCAGCAGCCGTTGTGTTTCGAAGTCATTTGGGTCAATCGATCGCGCCAGCAATGCGTCTTTGGCAGCTTGTCGGATCATGTCGTTTCGCAGATACCAGCGAACGTCACGTTGGATCCCTTCGATGTCGCTAGCAAAACGATTGTTTGTGCGATGCTCAACCAATTTGTCGAGTGTTACGGCGATCAGGCCAACTTGGCTTCTTGGGATTCGGATGACCGACCCGTCACCGCGTTTAATCTCGATCTGTTCACCAAGGACGAGGACGCGGCCGACAAGCAGGTTGTCGTTGCGAAGCAGAACGTAAGACTCAGACGCGGGGACATCAACGGGTTCCGCTTCGACAATGCTAGCGGCGGCATTTTCGCGGACCGAAGGGAGGGCGGCTGGCAATTGTTCTGGCGTTATCAAGTCCGGGAACGGAAATGCATTTGGTGGTGCCGCTGGTGCCTGGGATACGCCGAAAGCTAGCGGCGCGACCAAAAGTCCGGCAAACGCAAATGCGGTCCGAACGGATTGGCGGCGATGTCGCAGTGGGCTGGGCATGGCAAAGGCAATGGTCGGCAGGAACAATTCAAGATCTCTTGACGGGCGCGTGTTGAGGCCCTCGCAAACAATGCTGCTAGCAAGATTGCGCGAATTCTGTCAAGGTTGTTTCCGGCATCCTTGTGCGGTGAGTAGGCTCCGAGAGCTTGACGTTTTCTAGTCCGTTTAGGGTGTGATAGACACCGTGAAACAACCGGATTGGTCAATTGCTAACGTGGACCTGAAGCGACAAAGTTGCTATGAACCGGACTTCAAACAGCACGTTTCCATTTCGACTCGAAGGACCGAATGTCGATTTCTTCCAGCCAACCGCGACTCCTATTCGTTGACGACAACGTTCGTTCCATAGGGGGCCACTACTTGGAATTGGCAAGCTTGCTTGCTGAGGGGGCGGGGAAAATCGGCTACGAGCCCCATTTGGTCAGCCACGTTGCGCTTGGAGAAGTCGTTCGTGCTGGTGAAACGGATCCTCGATTGAACGTTTTTCAATTGCAACCGAGGTTTTCGGTTCGGCGGATGGAAAACTGGTCCTTGGGTGTTGATGGTCCGTCACGTTGCCAACGAGATATCCAGGGCCGCCCAGCAGGACCGCGTTTTCAGCGGCTGCGTCAATTGGCGGCCGATCGGTTGTGTCGGCCAGCGAGACGTCCCGAGCAAATGTTGCAGACTTGGTCACGGCAATTTCGCGAGGCTCTCGAAGCGTTCGCGCCCGAGGCGAATGATGTCGTGGTCATCAACACGGGCGGCGACTTTCAAATACTAGCTCTCGCTCATGCGTTGGAGAACTTTCAGCGGTCTTCCGCATCGGTCCCGCTGCAAGTTCACGTGGTTTTTCATTTTGCTGTTTTTGAAGACCAACATGACGGCCGCGCACAGCTGTTTGGGCAACAGGTCAATCACGCCGTCAAGTCGATCGAAAAAGCTGGCGGCCATCAAATTCGACTTCATGCAACGACGGAACCGTTGTGTCAGCAACTTTCGCAGGTCGGTGTCCATGCAACTGCGATTCCCTATCCGACTCGTGCGCCTTGGGGAGAACGCAACTCACCACGTAGCGAGCGCAGCGATACGAAGCGTTTAAAACTGTTGCTTGCTGGATTGCCACGTGTGGAGAAAGGACGTGATGAAATGCAGCGTCTGATGCAACTGTTGGAACCCCAGCATTTGCGGACCGGACGTTACTGTGTTTCGCTTCAGTGTGATCCAAAGCGATGGCAACGGGTCATTCCGGCTTCCATGCAAGATCTTTATCAGCAAGCCATTCACGACGGTGAATGCAGCGATGATACAGGACTGGAAATCCGTCACGGCAATCTTGGTAGCGATGCTTATCACCGCTGGCTCGACAGTGCCGACATCGGATTGTTTCTCTATAACCCCAAGCGGTACGTCGCGCGTTGCAGCGGAGTGCTGCTGGAGATGATGATCCGCGGTGCCGCGGTGGTTGTGCCGGACGGCTGTTGGTTGGCCGATCAAGTCCGATGGGTCGAACGGCAACTCGGTGAACAGCAACTTGGTAGTCAACGTCTTGGCAGCGGGGCGGTCGGCTGGATTTATCAGTCGATCGATCAAATCCCCGAGATCCTTGATCAAGCTTTTCAACAGTTCCCCGAGGTCCGGCGGAATTGTCATGCTTGCGCAGAGTTGATTGCGACTGAGCATGCGGCTGAACGCACATTGATGCATATGGGAATTCCGAAAGCGTTCTCAGGTGAAAACGTCCGCGCGGCGTAGGGTAACCAAACCGATGAAACTGAAACACCTCTTGCGGTATCCGTCACGCATTCGCACGGCGCGTTCGCTTTTAAAACGCGGCGGCTCCGAGCACTCGAGTGCACGTGGCGTTATCGGGATCGACCTGTATACCGAACAACTGTTGTTTGATTGTGGTCGGCACCTCGCGTGTCTGGCGGCGACGGCGCAACTCGCCGAGTATGAGATTCATCTTCGCTGTTCGAAGTGGTTGCTTGCCGCGATCGCACACAAGCCGCTTGGCAAGTCATTTTTATCTCTCGGTAATGTGCGTTGGCTCTCACCGAATCAAATCTTCCCCGGACACGCCGTGGTGCTATCGGATGTTGCCGAGCATCATGCGTTGCGTGTACACGCGGGGCAGCATCTGATCCACATGCTAATCGGCTGTGATGTGATTCCCGGGACGATGGTGATGCCGTATCCCATGCATCCCAGACAGATATCCGATCTCGCAGTTTTGCAGAGAGATGAGCTACGCCGCCAAGAGAAACGCGGGGTCTTTTTTGCGGGGAATCAAAAGCAGCGATATGGTCGGTCGGCGATGCAAGATCGCTTTGGTGTGATCTCGCGATTGGAAATCGTTTCCACGCTACAGGAGGCTTTTTCGGATCGTGTTTGCACCGAACGCGACAACGTAAGTGATGGCGTCATTCACTTGCTGGATACGTCCATCAACCCAATCGCACTGGAAGACTGGGTACCAACACTTTCACAGCACCAATTCTTTGTTTGCTGCCCGGGCGCTTCACAGCCGATGTGTCACAACGTGATCGAAGCGATGAGTGTTGGAGTGATCCCGATCATTGAATATGGAGATCGGTTCCATCCGGAGCTCCGCGATGGGGAAACCTGCATTGCGTTTCACGGACGCCAAGGTTTGGTCAAAGCAGTCGAGCGAGCTGCGGCAATGCCCGCGCAAGACCGACAACGGATCTCGCGGAATGTCTATCGCTACTTTGACCGGAATCTAGATGGCATCCAATTCATGAAGAAAGTGTTTCAAGCGGGGCGTTCACGCAGCGAAGCCTGTGTTTCGATGCCGTTTCATGAATCCAACTTTTTTGACCCGACTCAGATCGCTGCGGTTGAATTCGACGCGGCGCCAATCGATTCAGCTGACGCATCAGCAAAGCAGGCCGCATAGCCACCATCGACGCGTCGATCGACCACGCCGGCGCGGCAGGTTGTTGGGACTTTCGATTTCTGTTCAACTCTTCCAATTCGTGAGTTGTCAACTGTCCCACCTCCCTTGCGTCGTTCATGCGAGTACTAGTCACCGGACCTGCGGGGTTTCTCGGCGGAGAAATCGTCGATCAGTTGCTCGAGCGTGGCGACGAAGTTGTCGGGGTCTCGCGCGGAAGTTATCCCGACGTTGTTGCCAAGGGCGTGGACTATCGCCAGGGTGATCTGACTGACAAAGCCTTCACGCTGGAGGCGATCCGGGACGTCGATGTTGTCGTACATACCGCGGCGATTGCCGGAGTGTGGGGACCTGACGAGCAGTTCGAGCGGATCAATACCTCAGCAACCGAACATGTGATCGAGGCTTGTCGCAGCAATGGAATCAAGCGGCTTGTCTTTACCAGCAGCCCTAGTGTGACGTTTGACGGGGAGGACCAATGCGAGCTCGACGAGTCCGCGCCGTACCCGGAACGTTGGTTGTGTGCCTACCCGAGAACGAAGGCTGCTGCGGAACAGTCCGTGTTGGCGTCACATCAATTAGGACACCTGCATACCTGCGCACTGCGTCCCCACTTGGTCTGGGGCGAGGACGATCCACACTTGCTGGCACGCGTCATCGACCGAGCGAAGGCGGGGCAGCTCAAAATTGTCGGCGACGGTAAGAATTTGATCGACACCGTTCATGTGATCAACGCTGCGGCGGCTCACTTGGATGCGATCGATGCACTTGATCGGCAGCCTGAAATTGCCGGGGGGCGAGCTTACTTTATCGCCCAAGATGAGCCTGTAAATTGTTGGCATTGGATCGGAACGATTTGCGAAGCGGCTGGCGTTCCTGTTCCAAGGAAACGTGTCCCGTATCGGGTGGCCTATTCGGTGGGGGCGATGTTGGAAATGACGTATCAGGTTCTTGGGCGACAAGCTGAGCCGCCAATGACGCGTTTTGTAGCCGCCCAGTTGGCAAAGCATCACTATTTCGACATCACCGCAGCGAAGGAGCGGCTGGGCTATCGTGTTCGTATTTCGATGGCGGAAGGGCTTCAGCGGCTACGCGATGCTTGGGCGGCGCGTTAAAATGGGATCGAGTGGTAGCGGCCGTTTGGCACGTCCACCATGTCTATTTCGTTGTTTGTTTTGCCGGGCCATCGATGTCGACCAGCGACGTTCGCAGCATTGAATCACTCGAACGGTTTCGTCAGGGGCTATTAAAGCTCGCCGACGATTGGGAGAAAACGCTGCAAGAGATCCGCATCAGCGTCCACCGGGCTCAGCGATATTACACCGATGAAGTGCCACGCTATTGGCGGCACCAAACCGAACTTGCCGAACGTGAGCTGACGGAATCGAAAGACGAGTTACAGCGTAAACAGGCCGCAGCGCGTGCGTCGGACCGAGTCAGTGCGTTGGAGGCTCAAAAACGCGTGGCCCGAGCCAAAGAACGTTTGGACCTCTGCCGACAGCGTCAACGCGTGGCCAAGTCGCTTTCGATCGAGATCAGTCACCAATGTGACGAAATGCTTGGTCCGCTCGCGGACATGACGGACCACAGCGAGACGCAGCTTCCCGCTGCCGCTGCAAAGCTACAGCGTTTGCTCGACGCGTTGCATCGCTACACCGATGCGTCATCGCTTCCGCGACTTGACGACCCTGCCGCGGCGGACCTCCGCTCGGGGGACAGTTCGACCGGCGAGTCCTAGAGCGCTTTTTAGAGACGACCTCCAGATTATCCCACCGATGAATACCGAAACGACAACGGCCTCCGAGCCTGCGATTGAAATACTCGAAAACGTCCGACGTTCTGGCAGCGACGGGACTCAGATTCTGCAGGGGCTAGTGGATTACTATCGCGAACAGCAGTTGCCGATGGAGCTTTTTGAAACTCGCAAATTGTTGATCCGTGATCGCCTCGGTCTGCCGTTGGTGGCGAGTGATGACCAACCGCTGCGTAGCGAAGAACTGGAACGACAACTCGAATCCGGTCTACTGGAAGCGTGTCGTGAGTCGGGCGAGATGTTGATCCGTCAAGAAAGGATCTTGGAAGGCTACACGTATTTACGTCCGTTGGGTGACAACGGGTTGCTGCGTTCGTTGCTGTCTGAGGTCCCAATCACGCAGGACAACTGCGACGAGATGCAGCGTGTGTTGCTGCATGAAGGAGTCGATGTCGCACGCGGATATCAATCCGTACTCGACTTTCAAGGCACCTGCAACAGTATCACCATCTACGATCAATTCGTGTCGCAACGCGGCAAGGCGGATCGACAGGCGGCAGCGAATTGCCTCCTCGATCACTTCTATCGCGAGCTGACATCACTCGTTCGTGAAGACATCATGCACCGTGGCAAGTCGCCGAGTGACAAGTCGGTCAGCAAAGACGATTCACTGTTCGAGTTGCTTGAAGGCAGGCCGTGGGTATTGAAGGAAGGCGGCTACCATCTCGACACGACTCATTTGTCAGCGGCCGTCCGAATCGCGTCGGTGTTGACTGACCCAAAGCAGCTTCGAAAGGCGTGGGAGCTGACGCAGTACGGTCGGCAGCTTCATCATCAGTTTCAGTATCCTGGCGACGAGCCATTCGTCGATTTCTATCCCGCTTACGCAGCGTTTTATGGGATTCTGCTAGGTGAAAACGTTGAAGCCGGATTGAAGTTGTTCCAACGCAAAGCGGTCTCGGTCGATACGTACCAGTACGGCACCGGTGCGCTCGAAACTTACATCGACTTGTTAGATCGCGTCGGGCGACCGATCGAAGCGATTGAGTTCGCCGTGTCGCACGCGCCGGAAGATGTACCCGCAGCGACGCTGGTGCCACAGCTACTGGAAATCGCTGTACGCGGAAGAGTCGCAGGCGACGATTCCGGTTTCGAGCGAATCATGGATTTCTGCATCGACCGCAAAGACTTAATCAGTCTGGCGATCGCCAAGCACGAATCGATCACGAGCCAAAGCTAGGCGATTGCGAGGCTAAGAAAAACACGGTGCCAGCCGAATGCGTCTGCTGCGGAATTTGCCGGGTCCGCAACCGACGCGATCGACTGACATCGCGCGTTCCACACCAGAAGTGGATTACCGAATGCCGCGTGGCCGACCGGCAACGGATTGTTGTTCTTCCATGTGGCCGATCGACATTCCGATCCAACCATCACGGAGTTCAAATTGCGTGATCTTGGTGTCCTCCGACACGCGATCCTGCAGCAAATCGCCGGAGGTGAGTTGCAGCGGTCGTGAAGGTGCGAGGACTTTGTTGAAGACAGCACGAACGGGGAATCGAGTTCGCATCGACATGCCGGGGCCGCTGATGCTCAGGTGACCGTCGCGAACCAGTGCCGTGTCGAGTCCATTGATCTGTGGAACATAGGACGCACGTACGATAAAGTTTCGCAGTTTCAGGTGGTCGTCGTCTTCAAGTCGGATGATTCTCATCGTGACCCATACCTTGCCGTCTTCGATTTCGACGGTGATCGGTCGGTGTTTGGCGAACTGGATGCGGATCTCTTCGGGGATGTCGTCGGGAACCGTTTTGTCGCCCATGCCGAGCAGATCAAAGCATTGCGTCAACACGTCGCGAATCGGCATCACCTCGTTCTGTGGAACCAATTGTTCCAATGTGTTGTTGAGAGCGGATTGGTGAATTTGCAAACTCATCAAACTGTCGGCCAAAGCCCGGGGGCGTGGCGTCATCGCAGCCAATTGCCAATCGCCTGCCATTCGATAGCGGGCAATCAATCGTGAATCGGTCGATTGCATGTCAACGACTTTGGGTTGCAGTTGCAATCGTGTCAGTGGACCAAAAACCGATTCGCTAAACCGATCGCTCGATTGGTCAACTTTTTCGCGAACGGTATCGGAAATCTCGTCGCCAATTTGATCCTGGATCCGTTGACGGGCGATCCGATTCGACAGAGACGCTTTTTCCAGGTATTCCATTTCCGCGAAGGTGCGGACCAAGCTTCCCACCAACGGCCATCCGTCGTAGTCCGTGTGGATGCCTCGCAGCCGTGACGTTCCACCGACGCTGACGTCAACTGCGCCCAATTCGATATTGGACGGCTTGATCGAAATCGCAGTTGAAGCGGAGAACGGGTTGTTGCTGGACGTGCGAACGGCGGCCGGACCACGCATCCCCACGCTTCGTGTGGCGACACTACCATCGGTTTGCAAGTCAATTTCCCATGACCCAACTGCCGGACGCAGACGAAGTCCCAGTTGGCTCTCAATCGTGCTCACACCGGTGACGCGGCTGCCTAGCATCGTGGTGCGAACGGGAACATTGCGCGAGGGGACCTCTGGCAAAAGCTGGTTCAACATTTCATCGCTGATCGACATCCGAACGTTGGCGTTGCGATAGAAAACATCAATGTTGTCAGCCAGACGTTGGACGCTGCTATGCCGCGCGTATCGCAGTGCTTGCATCGATTGAGCGACTTCGGCGGTGACCAAGTCGATCGCGTTTGATTCCGCTTTCTCAATTTGGTGCAAGAAAGCCGAATAGTCGATCGGACCCGTTGCCCAAGGGCGAATGGCTTTGGCAACCGATTGGACGGCGTCACCGGAGAGCCAGTGGCGATGAGAATCTTCGAGATTTGGCCATTGGGTTCGCGACAAAAACTTTTGCGACAGCTCCTGACGTTCACCGTCGGTTCCGTTTGTGAAAGCTTGTTCCAATTCGCCAAGCAACAGGAATTGATTCCAGCCCTCGATGTCACCTGTTTCGGGTAGCGATTGTTTCAGGTTTTCGATCGCCGCGACAGCGCCGATGAGGTCGTCGCCAACGTATTGAGTTTGTGGGAAATCACCGGAATTGATTTGGTAGATTGGTCCCCAGACGGCCAAACGTCGTTGGATCGAGAACGCCGCTTGCAGCCATGCGACCTGTTCGCTTCGAGACTGAATCGCCTCGGCGTGACTGAACGCGTAGCTGCACGATTGGTACAACTGGTTCAGCATGTGAAGGACTTGTTCGTCGCCGAGTCGTTTTGCCTGGGGCAATTGTTGCAAGACGTCTCTTACCGAAGCCGACCACTGTAATAGGTCGTCAGAAGAGAGCACCATTTCAGGACCGACTGGAACACCGGTCGATGCGATTAGGTTCTCGCGGGGTTGCATGGCGACAACACGATCGAGCTGGTCAAGTTGTTCCAGCAGTTTGGTCGCCACGGGCCAGGCTTTCGAACGGGCTTCGGCAAGTGGGCGTGTCTTGTCGTCTTCGGACAGATCGGCGACGGCGGGCGTTTCATCCGCCAAGTCGATTCGCTGCATGCCTTGACTGTCGTTCAGTGAAGGGATCATCTGAGCTGACAGATCGGATTGCAACTCTGCAGAAAGCGGAGATTGCGAACGCGATTCCTTGGCGATTCGCGTTGGAGACGCACCGGTCGATTCGTTGCGTTGGTCGCTCAGTTCGCTCGTTGTCGGTCGTTCGGCCAAACGTGGTGGAACAAGATCGACGCGAGGGGTATCCGCTTGGCCGACCAGCGGCAATTGCAGTTCTTCGTTGCCGGAGAGCTCGCTTTTTTCCAGTACAGAAGCACCAGCGGTTCGGTCCAGCAAGTCGGGATCGAGATCGATGACAGGGGCATCGGCCGATGGGGCAGGCGTGCGGTTAGAAACCGTTTCCATGACCGGATCAAAACCGAACAAGTCGCTTTGACTGTTCAGTGAAGGTGCGGGCAGTGTCGGCGATTGGACGGCGTCGGCCGGAATTCCGATAATTGCTGGCTGCTGAATATTGATTGGCGCGTCGAGCCAAGACTCAATTGTTGCCAGGCTGTTGGACAGCTTTGGCGCAACCGGTTTTGCCGCAGTGACGCTCGTTTCGGGTTTGGTAAACGCCGGGGCTTTAATGGTGACCGATGGCAGGGTATTGACCGTGTCGTGTTTCACGACTTTGGCTGGGATTTCAGCGACGACAAAGCTATCAGGCTCGCGGATCTCAATTTGTCCCATCGTCGGGAGGCTGATTTCGCCATCGGGGTGAGCCAGCGACAGCCAAAGGCCGTTCGCACGTCGCGCCAACGCTTTGATGAAAGCGTCTTTTTGGAGCGTGACGCCACCAATGCTGATGACGAGAGTCGCCGCTGAAAGCGGCCAAACGAAGAGGGAGCGTTTCACATCCTTGCGCATTGCATGACCATCGGACTAAGGGAATAGGTGGTGGCATTCCGAACCGCCTTGCCTGAGAATCGGCTAGATCTCCACGAGGGTTCAGCGAGGATGCAGCGGCGTCCGTAAATCTCGCCGAAGTCGATGTCGCAGGATCCGGCAAGATTTGCCGGTTAGCGGAAATTCGCAGGGGATTTTCTCACGTCGTCCCCAACAGAGTTGTCTGGCGGACAAAATCGGCAATGATCCTGGTGTATTGTCATTCACCCAAGCGGTTTGACCCCGGCTAGGGCGAGGGCAATCCCGGGTGTACGCGAAGGGCGACAACGGCGAAACTATGTCTGACGCCGCTTCAAAAGCGGCATCGCCCGTACGAAACTGTGTTCTGGAGAGGAAATGGCGAAGAAGAAAACTGCAAACGCGACGTTCGAGTATGTCGAGCCGATCGGGGATCGAGTATTGGTCCGCAAGGACGAACCGAAACGCGAAACACGTGGTGGTATTGCACTACCCGATGCTGCAGAGATTCCGACGATCACCGGGCGGATCGTCACCATCAGTGCAGTGGTCGAAAACGACGAAGAGTTACCGCTCCGGCAGTACGACAAAATCTTATTTCATCCCAAGAACGCGATCCCGGTTGATTTGGAGCATGACAATCAACTGTTTGTCATTCCGGTTGACGACATCGTTGCTGTCTTCCGTCGTGAAAAACCGGATAACGCCCCTTAAACGATCGCAACGGCGTTCTCACTTGTCGTTTCAATGCGATTCCATTGCATTGCCCTTTGTGCCATGCGGAATGCACCGGGACACACTGTGGAGTCATACAAGTTTGACCGGGATCGGTTAAACTGGGATGGGGCAATTTGGGCAGAATCGTTGTGGTCGATTGGCATTGAAATCAATCGTCTGGGACGCTCGTGTCGGGTTGCAAGCCTCGATGACGTGGAATGAGTGTTGAGCAACCGTGACAACGTAGACTGCGAGTGAAGTGAAGCTGAAATCATGACGTCCGTGACCGAACTGATCAATCGAAGCCAGGAGGGCGGTGAAGGAGAGACCGACAAGCTCTTCTCGGCGATGTACGACGACTTGCGTCGTTTGGCAGGGCGGTTTTTACAAAACGAACCGCTGCGGAACCGGTTGAGTAGCTCGTCGTTGGTTCACCAGGCCTACATGCGGATGGTGGATCACTCGCGAATCAATTGGCAAGGAAAAACGCATTTTTTTGCCATCGGTGCAACGGTGATGAGACGTATCTTGGTCGATCACGCTCGCAAAGTTCAGTCGTTAAAGCGCGGCGGCGACTGGGAACGACGCCAATTACATGACGACGTCACGTTCGAACTCAATCGTGACGAAGACGTTGTCGCGCTCGACGACCTGTTGGAGCAACTTGCCAGTCTGAATCCGCGGCAGGCTAAGATCGTCGAATTGCGGTTCTTCGGCGGAATGACCATGCGGGAAATCGCTGCCGAGATGAAACTAGGTCTGCGAACGGTCGAGAAAGAGTGGGCAATGAGCCGTGCTTGGATGCGTCGCGAATTGCGCCGCGACGAAGAAAAGCTCGACGGCGATTCGCCTTCGGAACCCGAGATCGATTGATGGATGCCGAACGCTACGCGAAGGTTCGCGCTCTGTTTCTAGCCGTCGAAGAACTGCCGACGGAGCAACATCGGGACTATCTGCGGCAACAGTGCGGCGACGATCCAACGTTAGTCGACGAGGTCCTATCACTGTTGGACGAGCATGACGTTGATTCGGCGATGCTTGAAGGCAATTCTGCGAAGCATCCGGTACTGCCGCCCAGCCAAACTGCATCGAGCCCGACTCTTTCTCCCTTCATGCCGGAATCGGGAGCAATCGAACAGCGTGTCGCCAGTGGCGAGTCCTCGGGGCGGACGCAGCGTCAATTCAATCGACGCAAACGTGAACTCCCCAGCAAATCAGGGTCAGCCAAATCGAAGCACGGTCGTTCGGAGACCGATTCAAGCGGCGAACGCGTCAGTAAAGACCGAGGGGACATTGCACAGGTTACGATGCAGGGTGCACAGCGAACCCATGCCTCGCCGCGCTATCAAGACGAAGCCGCGCCGCCGCGTCGGCCACCATCACCTGGGTTGTGGCAATCGAAAGTCAGACGACATCGGCGATTTAATTCCGGATGGCTTTTTTTGGCTGCCATCCTGCCGACGATCCTTGTTGGCGCGTGGACGTATTCCACGGTCGTAAAAAGCTTGCGCGGGTCAACGGCCAACGAATTGGCAGGTGTCGCTGACAATGTGCAATTGAATGTGCAGCGGTTCTTGGACGACCAAGCGAACTTGGCCAAATCATGGAGCCAGCAAGACGATCTCCGCCGTGCGATCGTCGAACTTGTGCAAAGCGATTGGTCGGACGCCGATTCGAATCGATTGAAAAATAATCCTGTCGCTAGCCGGATCCAATCGCAACTCCAGTCTCTTTCGCGACGTTCTAGCGTCCGTTACTCAGTATGGGACCGGACCGGACGGGTGATCGCGGCATCAGATGAACGCAGCGACATGATCGGTACGCAGGTTCCGCCTGGCGGCGCAGGCTATCTCGCGCGGGCAATTCATGGTGACACGGTATTGTTTGGACCGGGGACACTGGAACCTTTGTTGGGCGAAGACACCGCGTTGAGTTCCGAACCGGTGATGGCTGAACTGTTGCCAATCTTAGATGACGAATCAAATGTTGTGGCGACGATCTTGATTCATGGCTTCGGGATGTTCGAAAGCTTTGATCAGATTTTCCGGCAAGCATCGCTCGCGGGTGGACAAGATATCTACGCGGTTGACGTTTCTGGCACCATGGTCAGCAACAGCGCACTGGCCGTGGAGCGACTGCTCGCTTCCGATTCCAACGTCAGCGACGCTGGCGGTCAAGCGCGCAGGATGGTTGCGTGTCGGCTCCGTGTCTGCGATCCGGGAGAGACGAAAGCCAGGGATCAACTGGCCACTAAACTTCGCCGGCGTCAGCCGCTCACGTACGCGGTCTTCGGCGTTTCGAATGGCGACAACGGATCAATGTTAACGCCATACCCGAACTACGCTGGGGATTCGGTGGTTGGCGCATGGAGATGGATCGAACAGTACCAAATCGGCGTCGTCGTAGAACGATCGAGTGACTTGGCGTTCCAAACGGCAAGGATTGTCCGATACGGGTTTATCACCCTGGGATGTATGTTGACCCTGACAGCGTTCTTGGCGGCGAGCATGATTGCCAAACGCACCGCGATTGCTCAGGCGGCGGTACACCCCTTGAGCCGTTATCAAATCGTGTCCGAGCTGGGCAGCGGAGGAATGGGCGTTGTCTATCGTGCCAAGCACAGTCAGCTCGGACGTGAAACGGCACTGAAGGTGTTGCGAGCCGATCGTGACAATCTCGAAGACCGTTTGCGTTTCGATCGCGAGGCGAAACTGGCTTCATCGTTAAGCAACGCACACACCGTCACCATCTATGACTACGGACGTGGCGAAGAGGGCGAAGCGTACTGTGTGATGGAGTACCTACAAGGGATCACGTTGTATGATGTGGTCGCACGAAGTGGGATTCAAGACATCGGGCGCGTTCTATTCATCCTCCGCCAAATTTGCGATTCGTTGGGTGAAGCACATCACTTGGGCCTCGTTCACCGAGACATGAAGCCGCAAAACGTGATGATGTCGATGGATTCGTCGGTGGGTGATTGGGCGGTGGTGTTTGATTTCGGTTTGGCAAAACCGTTGCACCCAGCTTCTAATTCATATCAAACGACGGAAACGATTTGGGCGGGGACGCCGATGTACATGGCGCCCGAGCGGTATCGAGAACCGAACAAGATTGATCCGCGTTCGGATCTCTATTCGGTCGGCTGTATCGCTTACTTCTTGTTGTCAGGCCGTCCTCCGTTTATCGAATGTGACCCGGAATCGCTGTTCGCTCTGGTGTTGACCGAGCAACCGATCAGTATCAGCGTGCATCGCGATGAAGAGATTCCCGAAGAAGTCACTGCCTTCGTTAGACGGTGTATGGCGAAAAGCGTTGATGATCGATTTGGGTCGGTCGATGAATTGGCCAAGCATCTTGACCAGTTGATCCCCAAGTATCCCTGGACGGTCGAACAAGCGCGAACTTGGTGGCGCATCCACGGTGATGAACTCGATTGACGTGATCATCGTGGTAGTCTCCGAACGGAAGTCGCCTCGGCGATGACTTCTGATCCAGCTAACACCGCGACGCTCCGTTCGAGTCCGGCTTCGGTAAAGATCTCACGCATCCCAACCATGAAGTTGTGCCATTGTTGGATGGTGTCGGGTAAAGGAATCGAGATTTGGTCGCGACCGCCGAAACCGATTTCACTGACCAAGATCTCGGTCGGCAGGTGCAAGAGCGCTTCCAGCATTAGATGTTCCAAGCAATCACGGTCAGACAGTCCGGGGTCGTCATAAATCCAGAGGTGTGGAACCAAGACGCGATCCATCACAGCGAGTGCTGCTGACTCGATCGATTCGGATTCCAAAACAAGTTCCGTTTGTCCACACCCGACGTAATACTTTGCCACCGCGACGCTCCTTCTCGTTGGGGGATTCCCCACCGGAACACAATCGTTCCGGCGGGGATCAAGTTGCAAAAATGTCCCGGGGACTGTCTCGATTGCCCCGGCGACAGGAGAAGTATCGAAACCGAAATGACACGGCTGGTCATGTCGAAATCGATTCTGCAACGGGGGTCGGATTGGGAAATTTGGTGGAACTCTACGATGCCCGCTGGACCGGGAATACAGCCTCGACAGGGGCCGCTATACTTCAGCCATGTGCCCCACCCACTATCATGTTGTGACCGCTGATGTTTCGATTCCTTGCCTTGACCGTTGTCTTTTTCATCGCGTTCGCGGCCGCCATTGTTTTTCTGTTTTCGGATTCTGCTAACAACGGTGAATCAGAACTTGCAGCGATCCAGCAAGACAACGATGTCCAAGTCGCCGACGGAGAGATTGCGGCGAAACGCAACTCGGAGGTGACGTATACGCCTGAAGCGTTCCGCAAGGCTGCTTTTGAAGGCAACATAGAAATTGTCAAGTCGTGCATTGGCAAAGGGGTGGAAATCGACGACGCAGATTCCAGCGGATTCACCGCGTTGACGATGGCCGCCTACAACGGGCATGACAAAGTCTGCCAAGTCTTGATCGAAGCAGGAGCGGACGTCAACAAACGTGATAACAAGGGTCAGTTTCCGCTCTACCACGCGGCAAGTTTGGACTCACCGACGACCGTCAAACTTTTGCTCGACGCAGGGGCAGAGATCAACGAGACAGAAACTCGCGAAAACTTCACTTCGCTGATGATGGCAGCAGCTGAAGGCAATATGGGCGTGGTGAAGGTTTTGCTGGAAGCGGGGGCAGATCGGTCGATGCGTGACGTCGATGGCGATCGTGCTCTCGAATTTGCACGCGAATATGGGCACGAGGAAATCGCTCAACTGCTGCAAGAAAACTAGTCAGCCGTGCGGTTCTTTCGTCGCTGCTCTTTCGTCACGGCCAGGGATCAAACGACGCCCCGTCTGCCCAGGGTTTTATTCCTGCTATGGTAGATTAAACAGATTTTGAGCGCCCTCGAGCGAGACTCGTTGAGCATTAACCGATTCCCTCGTCTTGATGAGAAGACACGTGCAGCAGGTAAAGATTTTCAAGTCGACCGACACCGAACTGGAAGACATGGAAAAACAAATCAACCGTTTCATTCGAAAAAACGATATCCGTGTTTTGTCGATTAGCGGTGGGCACTCGCCGGCACCGGCATCAGGTAGCGGCCCAATGAACACCTTTGCCGGCGGTGATGTGACGGTCATCTTATTGTACGAAATCGATCTCTCGAAACGTCAGGCATAGTTCTCCGGAGACATGTTGTGATCGATGTGCAACGATTCGTGAAACGTTACGGAGACTTCACCGCTGTCAAAGGCGTGACGTTCTCTGTACCGGCGGGAAAGGTCGCGGCACTGGTCGGGCCCAACGGCGCAGGCAAGACGACAACGATCCGGTCGATGTGCGGAATCCTGCGACCGACCAACGGAACGATCACAATTGCCGGGTTCGACCTCGCTCGCGAAACGTTGCAGGCCAAGCATCGGTTGGCCTACGTCCCAGATGACCCGCCGCTTTTCGAATCATTGACGGTTTTCGAACACCTGCGATTCATCGCGTCGTCATTTCGATTGCGGCAATGGGAATCGGATGGCGAACGATGGTTGCAGTTATTCGACTTGGCCGAAAAACGCGACACCTTGGCGTCAGAACTTTCACGTGGCATGCGCCAGAAAGTCGCGATCGTCTGTGCCTATTTGCGACAACCCGATGTACTGCTTCTCGACGAACCGATGACGGGTCTGGATCCGCCTAGCATCCGACATCTGAAGGAAACGATTCGTCAACAAGCTGACCGCGGTGCGACGGTCTTGTTGAGTTCGCATCTGCTCAGTCTCGTCGACGATCTCTCGGATCACTTGGTGTTGATCCGTCGTGGCGAGGTGCTTTATTCCGGCGACCTTGCCGAAGCTCGGCGAGAATATGGCGGCGAGCGTGGGTCGCTTGAAGACGTCTTTTTCCATCTGACCGGACAGCCCGAAACGGTCGACCAAGAATCATGATTCACCCGGCATTGCTGCGATTGATTGGGGCACTTGCCTTTGCGGCTCTGCGAAAGTTCGGCCAGATCTGTCGCAAGCCAACGGGGTTGATCTTCGTGGTCTTCATACTTGGCTGCTTCGGCTTTGGGGTGGCGCCATCGATACTGATCGCCTTCCATCCAGATCAATCGGAGATGGCCAGCTCTGTACGGCGGTTGCAGCCGGTGCTGCCGATCATGCTCTCGCTCGTCTTCTTTGGGTTGATCTTGACTGATAGCGGTCGCGGGATGCTCGAATTGCGTCCACCCGAATTGCAGTTCATTCTCGCCGGACCGTTCACGTCGACACAGATTCTGTCATATCGATTGATTACGGTTGCGCTTGCGTTGCTCCCGCTATTTTGTGTCGGAAGCGTCGTGCTCCGTCCGCATGTGGCCCGGTGGGATGCTTGCTTAGTCGGTGTTGTGCTGACGTTTGCGACGATGATCATGCTGGCGTTTCATTACACGTTGATTAAACCACGGCTAACCTCGGGAATGATCGCTTGTTTTCGATGGGGGATCATCACGTCGACGTTCGTCTTGATGTTGGAAAGCGTTTTCGTATTCAGGCAACACCTATCGAATTTTGAGTTCGATCAGTTTGTCCAAGCGATCGCGGCAACTTGGTCGGGGCGAATTCTTGGTGCACCGTTCTATCCCTTTGTGCAAACGGCGATTGCATCCGACACGTTAAAGCTGCTGCAATACGCGTCGATCTCGTGCGGAATCCTGGGGCTGACGACCTGCAGTTGTTATCTCTTCAGTAGCGGATTTGCCGAGTTGGCCGTGGAAGGAGTGGCCCGGCGACAGCAACGACTGGAAAGTCTGCGACGAGGGAGTTCCGGGATGGCAAAGTCTGGGCGCGAGCGAAAGGCCCGCTTCAGCTTGCCAGCACTCCCGTACATGAGCGGTTTGGGGCCGGTCGCTTGGCTGTCGTTGACAAGTGCTTGGCGGCGAACAGGAAAACTTCTCATTGGACTAACGATCGCGAGCCTAATGGCTTCGTTAGGTCTTTCGGTTTATGTGACAGTGTTCCCCGAAGTGATCCCCAATGTGGTGCGATTGTTCGTGTCTTGGGGAGCATTTGGTGTGGCAGCGTATGTGGGCGTTTTGGTGGCGATGGGGACTTCGGGTGGGCTGACCGCACCGCCACGGACACTGACATGGTATTACTTGTTGCCGATTTCGCCCTACGCCATCGCGATTGGAGCCACGGCTGGAAGCACTGCGACGCTATTCGCGGTGCAGTGCGTTTTACAAATTCCCGCGATCGCGTTGACCACACAGCCCTGGTTTGACGCGGTGTCTATTTTGCTACTGGGGCTGGTTTTCGCACTCATCCTGAGTTCTGTAATCAGTTTTGTTTCTGTCACGACTGGTATTCGACCGATGCCACAAGGGACGCCCGACGTCTTTCAAGGCGCTCGTGTGTTGGTGTTCATGATGTTGGTCGGTTTGGCGTTGGTTCCGCCATTGTTGTTTGCGTTCGGGACCGCTGCCACGACAGCGGCACTCTTCGGGGTACGCCAGGCCGCGTTTGCGATCGGCGGCGCAGTTGGTGCAGCCATTTGGTTGCCAGCGATCTGGTGGTACTCGGGCCTCCAGTTTCGTCAACGCGAACTTCAGATCGCAGAGTGAACACCGGTTGATGCCCACCAGGATTTGAGCGTTGCCAAATCGCTCGCCTTGTCCGTACAGTTGTCGGACCCTGCCCTAGAACTTCAAAATCGGCCGTTGTGACGGGAACGATTACCGCCACGGGACTGAGTATGGATTCCAATTCAAACGATTCGACAACTCCAAACCTGAAAGGCTTTCGCCCCATCGAAAAGGTGGTCGAGGCGATCGCTGTCGCTCTCGATCTTCGACTGGACAAACGGCCAGTGCGACGGGTGGAACGCGAAAATCTGTCGCCCGAAGAGGCGTTGCAACAAGTCGTCGACGTTGCGATGGACGCAGGCATTGTTTTGCGACCGACAAACTATGTTTCCAGTTCGGAAACGTTTGCCGCGGTTCGACAAGGTTATGCGATAGCGTTTCGTTTGGGCGACGGTAAGTGGTTGGTCGCGCAAAAGCGATCCGGCCAACGGCTGCAAATGCTCGAGATTGACCAGCGGCGGACATCGCTGGAACTTACCCAAAGTGAATTGGATCGACTGCTTAAGGATTCAGGCAAGTTCCGAATGTTTGTGGCGAAGAAAGAGATGGAATGTGAAACCCTTTCAGCCACCAATCCGAACGTCTCTGGTGATCATGCAGGGCATCATCTGTCACCGCTTCAGCGGTTTATTTCGCTGTTGAAGCTCGACCGCTACGACATCCTCCTGGTGGTGCTGTTTGCGACCGTTGCGGGCGTGCTGGGACTGGCGACACCATTGGTGATCGAAGGGTTGGTGAATGTCGTCAGCTGGGGCATCTACTTCCAGCCTTTGCTGATCCTTTCGGCAATGTTGTTGGTGTGTCTGGGGATTGCGGGCGTCTTGAATGTCTTGCAAACGTGGGTTGTCGAGCTTGTTCAGCGTCGGCAATTCGTACGTATCGTTGGCGACCTCGCGCACCGTTTTCCGAGAGCCAATCGGGCGCAGATGTCTGACGTGTTCCCACGCGAGTTGGCGAACCGTGTCTTTGACATCATGACCATTCAAAAGGCCAGCGCGACGCTGTTACTTGACGGGATTTCGATTGTCCTGACGACAATTTTGGGCCTCGTCTTATTGGCGTTTTATCATCCGTTTCTACTCGGGTTCGATATCGTGTTGGTGATCACGATGGTCGTGTTAACCTGGGTCCTCGGACGTGGCGGTATTCGCACGGCAATCGAAGAATCGAAAACGAAATATGCGGTCGCCCATTGGTTACAAGACGTTATCGCAATGCCTTCGGCATTCAAAATCAGCGGTGGCGAGTCGCTAGCGATCTTGCGTGCCAATCAATTGACCAGTGAATACGTCAAGGCTCGTAAGCGTCAGTTCGGTGTGGTCATCCGGCAGATCATCTTCGCCGTAAGTTTGCAGGTGGTCGCTTCGACAACGCTCTTGGGGCTCGGCGGATGGTTGGTGATCCAAGGTCAGTTGACCCTCGGCCAATTGATCGCCAGCGAGTTGGTCGTCACTGTCGTCGTAGGGGCATTCGCTAAGGCGGGTAAGTCGCTCGAAAAATTCTATGATTTGATGGCCGGGATCGATAAAGTCGGGCACCTGTTGGACCTGTCGTACGACCCTCGCGGTGACATTGGCAAGTTGTCGTACGGCGCATTGCCGATCCGTTGGAGCGACCTGGTTTTCGAATCCGCCACGTCGAAAATCAAAATACCCGCGACGACGATCGAAGCCGGAAAAATGATCGCGCTGACCGGCCAGAGTTCGTTTGGCAAATCGGAATTGCTAAAAGCCGTATCGGGGCTGATTCGACCGAGCCAAGGCAGTGTCCAAGTTGAACGATTCGATGCCTACGAAGTCGCGCTTGCCGATCCGGGAAAGCTCGTCGGATACGCGGGAAAGCCAGAAATTTTTCATGGCACTATCGGCGAAAACGTCGGGCTCGGGCGTTCCGATTTGACACTGAGTTCGATTCGAGACTCGCTCGAAGCGGTTGGCTTGCAGGATCTAATTGTCAGGCTACCACAAGGCATTGATACCCGTTTGCAAACCGACGGCGCACCATTGAACGCGACTCAATCGCTGAAGCTGGCGATTGCACGTGCAATTGTGTTCAAGCCTCCAGTGCTTTTATTTGACCACTGCTTGGACTATTTGTCAGCTGATGAGAGCGCGGTGATCTTTGAATATTTATCCAAGTCGGGACCACCCACAACGGTGCTGATCGCAACTCAGAATCGAGACATCATCGATCGCTGTGACGAAAAGATTTCGATCCACCAATAAAACGGTTCTGGCAGGGGCACGCCAACTAGCAGAGCCCCGATTCGTTCGCTTTCACAATCGATTCATTTCAGCAGTTTTGACCCATGGCAACCAGCAACATCTCCGCAGACGACTTCCCCGCGCTGCAGATGGTGCGAACCGGTCGGTTCGTGCGAATCGCAGGCCGCATGACGTTTTGGGGACTTATCCTGTCGATTTTCGCGATGGTCTTTGTGCCTTGGCGGCAGACAGCGAGTGGTACCGGTGTGGTCGTGGCCCTCGACCCGCAGCAGCGTCCGCAACCGATGCTCAGTCAAGCCAAAGGAGTGATCAGCTACGTCAAACCGGGATTGCGCGAGGGTAGCTACGTCGAACAAGGCGAACTGCTTTTACGAATGACTCCATTCGCCGAAGACGGTGTCGCACAACTTGACAACCAGATCATCGCGCTTGAATCGAAAGAAGCCGCGATGAAGGCCAGTTTAGAAGTCGCGCGGCAAAACGAAACCTTGCAGCAGTCAAGCGGTGCGAGCTTAAAGAATTCGTTGGAACGCGAACTCGAGGCCGCACAACAGAAATGGGAGCAGTCCAAAAACGAAGTGTCGGCAATGCAGGCTGATCTCGCAAATAAAGAAAACCAATTGCAGGTTGCCGAACGTGTCTTTCCGCAGGGGCTGATTTCGCAAGAAGAATTGATCTCAAAGCGGCAGGCCGTCGCGGCGCAACGCGCCAAGGTGTTGCAGTCTGAAAACAAAGTGCAGGAGGTCTATGCGACGCTGGCTTCAAAAGAGGAAGAGATCGAAGCCAAGAAGCAGGAAATCTCGATCAAGAACCAAGAGGCCGCGAACAAGGTTTTTGATGCGATCAGTAAATTGAACACGATCGAGAAAGAGATTTTGGACGTCCGAAACAAACGTTCTGAATTGGACCGTTTGGAAATTCGAGCGCCCCGATCAGGCTACATCCAGCAGTGGTACGGGCGAGCAGGCAGCGACACGATTAAAGAGGGCGAGCGATTGTTTGTGATCGTTCCCATCGCTGATCAACTCGCGGTCGAAATGAAAGTTAATGGCAACGATATGCCGTTGATCAAAGAAGGCGACCGGGTCCGAATGCAGTTTGAAGGCTGGCCAGCAGTACAGTTTGTCGGTTGGCCCTCGGTGGCGGTGGGGTCCTTTGGCGGTAAAGTCAACCGAGTTTTCCCCACTGATGATGGCAACGGAAGTTTCCGTGTAATCGTCGTACCCGATAATCATTTCGAGCGGGAGAATGGATGGCCGGATAGCCGATATCTTCGTCAAGGTGTACGCGCAACTGGATGGGTATTGCTGCGTCGAGTTCCACTTGGTTATGAAGTATGGCGTCAACTAAACGGATTCCCGCCGATCGTTTCGGACAAAGAGCCGAAAGACGAAAAGGCCCCCAAAGTCAAGCTTCCAAAAGCTTAACGCGACTCCGCTTGGCGTTGGCAGTGGCATCGCTATCGATCGCTCCACTGGCTAGCTCGGTGGTGAAGGCTGACGATCCGACTCACAACGATAGCGAGTCGTTTGCCGCATTCTTGTCGATGGTCGAATCTGATGCGTTCGTGGCAAACCCCAACGCCGTCGCATATCCGGAGTCCAACGAGGATTCATCGTCGGCGATCGTCCAAGCCTCGGCATTTGACGATCAGGTGATTCAGGCTGACGATTCGATTGCCATCGGTGGGACGGAATCGATGGCAGAGGTTGCGGACGAGCAACTACAGTTGGCGGACGTTGTCGCCAGCCTTTACCGCTCGTATCCAGAAATTCAACAGGCACGCGAAATCGCGTCCGTTGCGACTGGCGAGCGAGTGTCGGCCTATGGTGCGTATGACACCAAGTTTCAGGCCGAGTCGCTCTCCGAGCCTACCGGTTTCTACCAAAACTATCGCAACAGCCTTGGCGTCGCACGACAGCTGTGGTGGGGCGGTTACCTCTCCACCGGTTACCGCATTGGCCGCGGTTATTTTCAGCCCTGGTATGGCGAGCGGGCCACTCATGAAGGCGGCGAAGGGAAAATTAGTTGGGTGCAACCGTTGCTGCGCGGCCGTGCGCTCGATGCTCAACGTGTCGCAGTGTTTCAAGCCTCGTTGGCCCAGCAAGCGGCCGGTCCGCAGTTGCTTCAGCAAATTTTGAAGTCCTCCGGTGACGCTAATCAGGCCTATTGGCAGTGGGTCGCGTCGGGCGCGATTCTGCAAGCACAGCGAGAGCTACTGAGTCTGGCCGAGGTTAGGTCTCAGCAAATCCAAGTGGGTGTTGAGGCTGGCAAGTTCAAGCGGGTTGACTTGATTTTCAACCGTCAATTGATCGCCGAGCGAAAGGCCGAATTACTGAAGAGCGAGCAAAAATTTCGCTCGTCGTCGATCAAGCTTGGGCTGTACCTTCGTGATGACGCAGGGGAGCCGATGGTTCCGAAAGATGAATGGCTGCCCAAACGATTCCCCTCAATTGAATCCAACTTGCAATTGGATTTGCAACAGGAGTTAGCGGCAGCACTCACGCGGCGGCCCGAGCCGTTGGTGCTGAGGTATCAGCTACAGCAAGTCAATTGGGATCGACAACTTGCTTGTAACGATATGCTGCCGACGTTGGATTTCGTATCACAGGCTAGCCAAGATGTGGGTCCGCCGGCGTCCAGTAAAGACGATAAAGGCGAATTCGAATTGGTGATCGGAATCCAAAGCGAGGTGCCGATTCAGCGTCGTAAAGCTCGCGGTAAGATTCAATCGACGTCGGCCAAGATGCGGCAGTTGACTGAAAAACTGCGTTTGACGCGTGACAAAATCGCGACCGAAATCGCCGTCGCAAACAACCGTTTGTCGTTAGCCGAACAGGTTGTTGATGAGCGTGAAGAAGCTTTTCTCGCGGCACTCGATACCTTGGCCCGTTATCGCATCGGTTTCGAACAGGGTTATATCGATTTGATCTATTTAAATCTGCTCGAAACAAAGACCAACGAGACCGAGATTAAATTGGTCGAAGCACAGCAGGACTGGTTTCTTGCTCTTGGAGAATTGCAGCTTTCACTCGGCTTGGACCCGCTTGAACAAGCAATGGTTGTTGCCGCGTTACCAGAGAGCGAAATGATTGGTCCGGGCAATGTCCCAGAAATCGAAGTGACTGACCAAGATGACATCCCTGCGGCGCCTGGTGCCAACAATCAATAGGCTGCTGAGAATCTCCTCTGATGGGGCGATTGGGAAGACAGAACGACAATATTGGGCTGGGGCAGACCAGCCAAGCCGAAAAACGTGTGTCCCGGGCAAGAGTGCCTTATAGTGGGCGTGAACGAGAATCGAGTGCTATCGCTTCGAGATCGCCCCGCCTCTGAAACGCTCACCTGGGACGTACAGAATGATTCGAGTATTGTTGGTTTGCTTGGCCGTTGTGGGCCAGGGCGTCCGTCTTCACGCCCAGTCGCGGTTGCATGACGACTTGGTCAGACGATCGGCATCTGAGTTAGCTCAGCGGTCACGTGTCTTGGGTGACGTCGAGCGTGGCGGGGTGCTGTTTTATTCGTCAGGTCTAGGCTGTGTGCAGTGTCACAGCATCGGCGAAGGGCAAAAACTGCTCGGTCCGGATTTGGCGGAACTCGGCGAGCGAGCAACGTTCCGACACGTTCTGGATTCGATTCTTCGACCAAATCAAATGGTCTTAGCGCCCTATGTTGCTGAGACCTTCTTACTTGATGACGGAGTCGTCGTCACCGGATTGGTCCGCCAGCAATCTGCGACGACGGTTCAACTTGCCGTGCCAGGTGAAGAGGCACCTCGGTCAATCTCACTCGCCAACATCGAAGCTCGAAAGCCAGCCAAGTCTGTCATGCCGACTGGTTTGATCAATCAATTAGGCGACGAAACGGATGTGTTTGACCTGGTCGCGTTTGTGGTCGCGTTGGGGCAAGCGGGACCTGAAAAGGCAGCATCACTGGTACCAGATCCAGGCTCGATTGCCGCCCCGCCTCTGCCGGCCTACGAAGCGAATCTCGACCATGCGGGGATGATCGCGTCGCTTGGCGAACGCTCGTTTGCAAACGGGCAACGTATTTACAACTCGCTATGCATCAATTGTCACGGTACGGAAAAGGAAGCTGGGTCACTCCCCAATGCCCTGCGGTTCGCTCTCGGCAAGTTCAAAAACGGGAGCGATCCGTATTCAATTTACAAGACCGTCACGCATGGCTTTAAGATGATGTTGCCTCAACGGCAACTTGTCCCGCAGCAAAAATACGACGTCATTCACTACATCCGCGAAGCGTACTTGAAAAAGCAAAACGCGGATCAGTACGTCCCGGTTACAGAGACTTATCTGGCGTCACTGCCAAAAGGAGACCTGCGTGGACCGGCCGCGGTGCGGTACGAGCCGTGGCTCGAGATGGACTATGGGCCGTTTTTGATCAGCACTTACGAGATCACCGGACCCGATACCAAACCGCGTCTCGGTATAACCGATGAAGAACGACGACAGGCACGTGAAGAGGGACGCCCGCCTGCTGAAGTTTGGCCTGACGACGTCAATTTCGCATACAAAGGCATCGGGATTCGCTTGGACTCTGGCCAGGGCGGTGTCGCCGCAGGATCACGCTGGGTTGCGTTCGACCACGACACGATGCGAGTTGCCGGCGCTTGGTCAGGTCAGGGCTATATCGACTGGCACGGAATTCTGTTCAACGGCAATCATAATTTGACGCCGCGCACGGTCGGTCAATTGGCATTCGGTTCTGTCTCGGGGCCCGGGTGGGCCGATCCCAAAACAGGATCCTTTGACGATCCTCGCTTGCGCGGAAAGGACGGGCGCGCGTATGGTCCGTTGCCACGACACTGGGCACGTTATCGAGGCCTGTATAAAAATGCTGAGCGAGTGATCGTGTCCTATTCGGTGGGCAATGCTGATGTTTTGGAATCTCATTCGTTTACATCGGTTGAACAAGGCGGCGTGTGGACACGGACATTGAATATCGGCAAGTCGTCGAATGATTTGAAATTGCGTCTGGCGCCCTCAGGTCAGGTCGTCGCAAGTGCCAGTGGTGGATTTGAAATTCGTCAGCAAGGCGGATACTCGGTCGTTGCGATTGCTGCAGAGCAAACACCAGTCAATTTTCAAATAAGACTTTCGAGTGAGTTGAATGTTCAATCGCTTGCCGCGATGCCATGGACAGAGACAGAAGACTTGAACGTATTCACGAAAGGTGGACCGCAGCAGTGGCATGAACTGCAGACGCAAATCTCGCGCGGCGCTGAATCCGGCGCCTTTTCGGTCGATACGTTGACTCGCCCGATCGACAATCCGTGGAAGAGTCGGCTGCGAATGTCAGGACTTGATTTCTATCCCGAAGGCAACGCACTGGTGGCCTGTTGTTGCGACGGCGACGTCTGGCGTGTCGATGGGATCAGCGATCCATCGGGTACGCTAACTTGGAAACGCATTGCGTCGGGGCTGTTTCATCCCTTGGGCATCAAAATTGTCAACGGCCGCGTGCATGTCGCTTGTCGCGATCAGATTGTTGTCCTCAACGATCTAAATGGTGACGGTGAGGCTGACTTCTACGAATGCTTTAACAACGACCATCAGGTCACCGATCACTTTCATGAATTCGCAATGGGGTTGCAGGCCGACAATGCGGGCAATCTGTATTACGCGAAGAGTGCCCGTCACGCACGGGATTCATTGGTGCCGCATCATGGGACGCTATTAAAAGTCAGCGCCGATGGCGAGCAAACAACGATTTTGGCGAACGGATTTCGGGCGGCAAATGGTGTTTGTCTTAATCCTGATGGCAGCTTCTTTGTGACCGACCAGGAAGGCCACTGGAACCCCATGAACCGGATTAACCGTGTTGTCGAAGGCGGGTTCTATGGCAACATGTATTCTTATGATGCGCCACAAGACTCCAGTGATGATGCGATGGAACAGCCACTCTGTTGGCCGAACAAACCGTTCGATCGATCGCCATCAGAACTCGTTTGGGTCGAAGGCGATGCGTGGGGCCCGCTGAAAGGCAGCTTGCTAAATCTTAGCTACGGCTATGGAAAAGTATTTATCGTCCCACACGAACAAATTGATGACATGTGGCAAGGCGGTATGTGCGAGCTTCCGCTACCGAGATTTCCAACTGGAATCATGCGAGCAAGATTTAGTCCGCAGGACGGTCAAATGTACGCTTGTGGAATGCAGGCATGGGGAAGCGATCAAGAAGAAAGTCCCGGAGGCCTGTACCGGATTCGTGCAACCGGAGAACCCTCGCATTTGCCCGTTGCCCTAAACGCTACCGGCGAAGGGATGGTCATCACATTTTCGGAACCACTTGAACCTGTATCCGCCTCACAAGCAGCGAACTACTTGGTCGAGACTTGGGACTTGAAACGGACAAAGAACTACGGCAGCCCGCGATACAACGAACAACTCTTGGCTGTGCAATCGGTTGACGTTTCGGAGGACGGCAAAACGGTGAAGCTAGTCTTGCCGAAAATCCAACCGACTTGGACGATGCAAATTTCCTACAAGCTGTTGGGTGAGGATGGCCGGCAAGTGATGGGGACGATTGAAAACACGATTCACCGTTTGGGTCATGACAAACGCTAAGCGACCGGCAATGCAAAATCCTTACGCGGCACCAAAATCACAACCGACGACATCGTCGAGACTTGGGATTGTTGTAGCACTTTGTTTTGGCGTTCTGGCGTTGGTCGTCTGCGGTCTTGTGGCGATCCCGGGGGTAGTCGTCCTGAATCAAAACTTTCAATTCGTTCCGACGGATACGTTTTTGTCTGGCGCGGAGATTGGCAGCGTGACGTTGGACGAGCAATCGTTGCTTAGTTGGTCACTTGGAATCGCGGTCCTATTTCTATTTGCTTCGGTGACGCAGTTTTGGAAAGCCTTTCGTCGTTGGCGTTCGTTCGAGGAAAGACGGCAACTGCGCGATCAGATGCTTTCCTAGCGATACACTGCACTTTCGCAATGACGAAATGAGTCGGGATGTCGTTCAAATCGAATCGGCATACGGTTTGCACTCCAGCGGAACTGTTCTGAGTCTTGCCCTCGTCACCCGGTTGCAGGTCAGCTTCGATGTTCCCGCTATTCCAATACAAATTCGCGGTTTCCCCCAAGTCGCGACAACGTTTTTCAGTCACACAGACGCTGGCCTGCACAGCAGCCTTTTGCGGCCTTTTGATTGCATCTACACCAGCTTGGTCCGATTCGCCTCAGCGGCTCGAAGGTTTGGACGCGCCGATCGTCGTCCGCGTCTCGGATGAGGTCTTCTCGCCACAATCCGAGTTGCAGACGGAAACTGATGTCGATTGCTGTATTTTGGGAGTCCGCAACCGAGGTTCGGCTGATGTGAACGGAACCATTCTGATCAACTTTGTTCCATCTGATGAAAATGCAAAGCTGCAGATTCGGTTTCAAGGGCACTTCGTGGCTCATACCCAGGGGAACAAAGGCCCGGCCACGATCCATTCACGCAGCAAGATGGCGTTCGATTTAGGAATGGTCGCGACGTTCGATCACGAGAGCGGTTTTACCCCAGGGGAACCGACCGGGACGGTGACGCCGGTTGAGTCTGACCGAAGGATTTCGAGCAGCATGCCTGGTTTGCGAGGTCGCCTCGTCCATCGAGTCGCGAGCCGACGAATGGCAGAAACGAAACACCAAGTGCAACAGATCTGTATCGCCAATGCTCGGACGGAGTTGATCAAAGAGATGGAGAGCCGCGTCCACGAGCAACTTCAATCGGCAAATGAGAAGTGGGCCAAGTTACGCTCGAATCTCGACGGCCAGCCATGGTACGGCAAAACTCCCAGTTTGCGCTTCCGCAGTGACGACGGCTACCTTGTCGTCCATGTGAATGAGACCGATGGTGCTAAGGTGGATGCTGATCGACTGGCTGATTCGAGTGAGCTGCCTCCGCCGAATCCGAATGCGATGACCGAAGTCTTGCTTGATCGGCAATGGGTTGAAGCCAACGAAGACAGCGGCGCGCTGCTGGCGTATGCCGCTTCATATCCACGACTGCTAAGCTTCACTTTCCAGGCGGCGACCAACTACAACCTGCCTCATCAGAAACAGGGACGATGGTTGGTCTTCACCTTGAAAAAGCCATCTGAAACGCCCGTCGAACGAGCGTTCGTGTCGGCTCCTTGAGAAGGCGGCCCCTATTTGATAATCGATTTGCCGCGGAGCAATTCGATGACCTGGTTCGCACATTCGTCGATCGAATCTTTCGATGTATCGACAACCAAATCTGGTGATGCAGGAGCTTCGTAGTCCGCCGTGACACCGGGAAAATTCAGCAGGTCGCCTGCGTCTGCTTTGGCGTACTGTCCCTTGCTGTCTCGTTCGCGGCAGACTTCGATTGGTGTGGCAACGTGGACCACGAAGAATTGATCTTCGCCAATCACTTTGGCAACTCGGTTGCGGACGTCTTCGCTAGGTGCCACGAAGCTGCCGATGCAGATCATACCGGCATCATTCAGTGCATGTGCCAGGTAAGCACTTCGACGCAGGTTTTCGCTGCGGTCTTCGGCGCTAAAGCCAAGGTCGCGTGAGAGTCCTTTACGAAGATATTCGCCATCGATCAATGACACCGCGCGACCGGAGTCAAACAGCTTTCGTTCGACCGCTTGTCCAATCGAAGTTTTGCCCGACCCAGTCAAACCGGTCAGTAGGACAGTCGCGGGTTTTTGGCCAAATCGTGCGGCCCGTTCATCATCGGTGACGGCCGAAATATCGACGTCTTCGCCGCTGGTTGCCGAAGTGTCTTCGTCCCAAACCGATTTGGATTTACCGTCGCCTGCTTTGTCGAGGATCATTCCTGCGGCGACGGTGGCGTTGGTAATCCGGTCGATCACGATGAATGCACCCGTCGAACGGTTGCGGCGGTAGGCATCGAAGTGCACTGGTGCCGACAGGGTGATGCCGACGCGTCCGATTTCGTTGAGTGCCAACTCCGGCGCGGGATCGCGGTGCAGCGTGTTAACGTCGACACGATAGTTCAATGTGTCGATCGTGCCGGGAATCGTTTGCGTCGTGTGTTTGAACAGATAGGTCTTGCCCGGAACCATCGATTCCTCGTTCATCCAAACCAGCATGGCTTCGATGGAATCACGAGACTTAGGTACGTTGCCGGGACGAACGATCATGTCGCCGCGTGACGCGTCGATTTCGTCTTCCAGAGTCAGCGTGATCGCAAGTGGGGCAAATGCTTCGTCAAGTTCACCGTCATAGGTGACGATTGATTTTACCTTGGACGTTTGCTTGCTGGGCAGCACCATGATTTCGTCGCCCTTGCGAACGATTCCGGACGAAATCGTTCCGCAGAAACCGCGGAAGTCCAAGTGGGGGCGGTTGACGAATTGGACCGGCATCCGGAAGTCTTGCAGGTTGCGATCGCTACCGATGTAGACCGTTTCCAAGAAGTTCATCAGTGTCGAACCGGTGTACCACGGCATTTTCTCGCTGCGTTCAACCACGTTGTCGCCGTCGAGTGCACTGATCGGGATGAAGTGCAAATCGGGCAAGTCCAGGCGGGTCACAAAATTGCGATAGTCGTCGCAGATCGCTTCGAACTTTTGTTCGTCGTAATCGATCAAGTCCATCTTGTTGATGGCCACGACGATGTGACGAATCCCCAGCAACGACACAATAAACGAGTGCCGTTTGGTTTGTGTCAGAACGCCGTGGCGAGCGTCGATCATCAAGATCGCAAGGTCGGCGGACGACGCGCCGGTTGCCATGTTGCGAGTGTACTGCTCGTGACCGGGCGTGTCCGCAATGATGAACTTGCGTTTTGCGGTGCTGAAGTACCGGTATGCGACATCGATCGTGATGCCCTGCTCGCGTTCCGCTTTCAGACCGTCGGTCAGAAGTGCCGGGTCAAACTTTCCGCCGGTGGTCCCAACGATTTTCGAGTCCGCTTCGATCTGAGCCAGCTGATCTTCGTAGATCATCTTGCTGTCGTACAGCAGGCGTCCGATCAGCGTCGACTTTCCATCGTCAACGCTGCCACAGGTAATGAAACGCAGCAATTGTTTGTTTTCGTGCTGCTTCAGATACGCGTTGATATCGGTTGCGATCAGGTCAGATTGGTGCGACATGGGAAGATAAAAATGAGTTGGATTGACGTGGCAAGGCCGAGTGGGCCGAGCCGATTGCGTTGCGCCGAATTGCGGCAAACGGCGCTTCGAGGATTGTCCGGATCAGATGGAAGTGACTAGAAGTAACCGCGGCGTTTCTTCTCTTCCATTCCCGCACCGCCTTCGTCTTGGTCGATGATTCGACCTTGGCGTTCGGAGGTGGTTGCCAACAACATTTCTTGAATCACGTCGACCAAGTCTGTCGCTTCCGATTCGACGGCACCGCTTAGTGGGTAGCACCCGAGGGTTCGGAAACGAACCATTTTTTCTTCTTCGACTTCGCCGTCCAGTAGCGGCATACGGTCGTCATTTCGCATCAGCAGGATGCCATCGCGTTTAACGACTTTGCGTTTTTCGGACAGGTACAGCGGGACGATCGGAATCTTTTCCAGGTGGATGTATTGCCAGACGTCCAACTCGGTCCAGTTGCTCATTGGGAACACGCGAATCGACTCGCCCTTGTTGACGCGAGCGTTGTAGAGGTTCCACAGTTCTGGCCGTTGGTTTTTGGGATCCCAACGGTGCGACTTGTCGCGGAAGCTAAAGACGCGTTCTTTCGCTCGGCTCTTTTCTTCGTCGCGGCGTGCACCACCGAAGGCGGCGTCGAATTTGTACTTGTCCAACGCAGCTTTGAGGGCGTCGGTTTTCATCAGTTCGGTGTGACGCTCGCTGTCTTCCCACGGTTTGATGCCGTGTTTGAGACCGTCTTCGTTGATGTGGACCAGCAATTCCAGGCCGAGTTCTTTCGCGACGTAGTTGTCGCGAAAGTCGTACATCTCTTTGAATTTCCAGGTGGTGTCGACGTGCAGCAGTGGAAACGGCGGTTTCGCCGGGGCGAAGGCCTTGAGTGCGAGGTGCAGCAGGACGGACGAGTCCTTCCCGATGCTGTAGAGCATCACGGGGTTTTTGAATTCTGCGGCAACTTCTCGGAAAATATGAATGCTTTCTGCTTCAAGCTGCTTTAGGTGGGTCAGGCTGTAGTCCGACATTATCTCTGTTTTAAGGAGGCGAAAAAGGCATTCACGAGGCTTGCACCGGAATCGACCCCAACTTGGGGCCTCGCGACGGGGCGAGTATAGACAGGGGACTCGTCGGTCGGAACGGGGTTTTCGTTCCAGAATTCCCCAGTCTGCGATGAAATTGTCGGGAAGCCGAAATGTCTGGCCGCTCTTTCATCCGCTCCCGTTGTCACCGCGACCTTTGAAGTTTACGCTTTTGGATTCTGCGCCGGCGAATTGATTCAGAGCCGGCCGATACAATTGCCTCCGGAGTGAATCGGTGTCGGGAACCTGCGTAATCGGTCTGCAGTGGGGTGACGAAGCAAAAGGCAAGTTGGTCGATTTGCTCGCTCCTCAGTTTGATCTCGTTGTTCGTTACCAAGGTGGTGCCAATGCGGGCCACACGGTCGTGGTCGGCGACGAAGTCTACAAGCTGCATCACATTCCTAGCGGTATTTTGCATACCGGTGTCGAGAACTTGATCACGCCTGGCGTGGTGATCAATCCCGAGACCATCATCACCGAAATCGATGGCCTCGCGAAACGCGGCATCGATTGCGCCCAGAACATGCGAATCAGCGAGCGCGCGCACTTGGTGATGCCTTGGCATATCGCCGAGGATCGTCAAATCAACGCCACCGCCGTTCGTGGTGAATCGATCGGTACGACCAATCGCGGCATTGGACCCTGCTACCGCGACAAAGTCGGCCGGACTCATGCGATCCGCATGACCGACCTGATTCAACCGACCCGTGACGAACGTCTACGCGTCGTTGCCGAGCAAAAGCAAGCCATCTTGCGCAGCCTCGGTGCATCGGAAGAAGAACTCGCATCGATCGCGCCGGAAACGGTGATCGCCAAAGCTGCCGTATGGGCGGATCGCTTGGGCCCAATGGTCAGCGATACCACTGACTATGTTTTGGATGCCTGCGAAGCTGACAAACGCATCTTGTTCGAAGGTGCCCAAGGGGCGTTGCTGGATATCGATCACGGTACCTATCCGTTTGTGACCAGCAGTAATAGCAGCGGAGTTGGCGTGTGTGCTGGTGCCGGTGTGCCTCCACGTTGGATCAACACCGTATTGGGAGTCTGCAAGGCCTACAGTACTCGCGTCGGCGGTGGCCCTTTCGTCACCGAACTCGAAGACGAAACCGGCGACCGAATCCGTACCCTCGGCAACGAGTTTGGCACCACCACTGGGCGCCCACGCCGTTGTGGTTGGTTCGACGCAGTTGCCGTACGGTACACAGCTCGATTGAGTGGCGTGACGCGATTGGCGCTGATGATGATGGACGTTCTTGCCCATCTGGATGAGCTCAAAATTTGTGTCGCATACGAACTCGATGGCGAGCGAATTACTCGTTTCCCCAGCCACGCCGATCAATTGCGTCGATGCAAGCCGATCTATGAAACCATCGAGGGCTGGAAGCAACCGGTTGATGAAGTTCGCCGCGAAGAAGACTTCCCCGCCGGCGCAATTGCCTATGTGCGTCGTGTCGAAGAATTGGTTGGTATCCCGGTCGGTGTGTTGTCTGTCGGGCCAGATCGATCGCAAACTATCTTCACGTCGCAAGCAGACAAGTTGAACCTGCAGCCGATCGGAGCCTAGACGCTTCAACGCGCGATCACGAAATGAACGCCAAGGATCAATCAAGCGATCTCGCAGGTGAAGCCGCCGATAAACGCGGCCCCCTGCCGGAACATATCGCGATCATCATGGATGGTAACGGCCGCTGGGCTCAGGCCCGTGGCATGCCGCGGATCGAAGGGCACCGCCGGGGCGTTGATACCGTGCGGATGGTCAGCGAAACGTGTACCGAGCTTGGAATCGGGGCGCTTACGCTGTACTGCCTGTCGAGCGAGAACTGGAAGCGGCCACAGGAAGAACTCGACTTCCTGATGGAACTTCTGCAGCAGTACCTGGTCGAAGAACGGCCGTTGATCATGAAGCAGAATCTGCGTCTGCAAGTGATTGGACGCCGTGATCGGCTGCCAGAAAAGGTAATTGCCGAAATCGATGAAACGATCCGTGTTTCCGCTGACAATACGGGCACCAAGTTGGTACTCGCGATCGACTATGGTGGTCGCGATGAACTGACTCGGGCGGCGAAGTTGCTGTGCGAAGATGTCCAAGCAGGCAAGCTTTCGATCGATCAGATTTCCGAACAGTCAATTAACGATCGGTTGTACACAAGCCGTCTACCTGATGTAGATTTGATGATTCGCACTGGCGGAGAACTGCGGGTGAGCAACTTCTTGTTGTGGCAATTGAGTTATGCCGAGCTTTGGGTTACGGAGACCTGTTGGCCCGAGTTTTCGAGAATCGAATTTGAACGTGCCATGGAGAGTTTCCAGAATCGTGATCGGCGATTCGGAGGCCTTTCGGTTGGCCAATAGAGATCGCAAGCGATCCTTCCAAAACAAAACCGCACGCTGTGCCAAAGCTGGCGCAACGAGGTAACTGAATTAATGCTGCGTGATCGTATTTTTTCGAGCACGATCCTCATCACACTGACGGTCATTTTGCTTTGCCTGGATAGCTTTCAGGCGGTCGACGGTGCGGCCGGGCTGTGGCTGATGCCGCTGCTCGCGTTTTTCGCGATCGGTACCGCATGGGAGATGTCGTCGATGCTGAAACGCGGTGGGCATCCCATTCGTCCGAAGACGGCAGTGATGGGAGCGACGATGGTTTCGCTTTCGTCTGCGGTGCCATATCTGTGGTTGATCGCCGGCGAAACGTATCCATCGGATTGTCCTGTCGGGCGACTCGGCTGGATTGTCTTGGCAGCTACTGTTGCAACCTTTGTCATGCTGATGGCCGAGATGCGTGAATATGGCCTTCACCAGGAAGTCGAACTTGGACGAGCCATCCGGCGAACCTGCTCGGCTGTTTTCGTATCGATGTATGTCGGATTGCCGATGGCGATACTGGTGGCTGTGCGCAGTTTGGATGGCCCTGGGTTGCCCGGGCGATTTGGGCTAGCGGCATTGATCACGACCGTCTTAGTGACAAAAGTCGCTGATATGGGGGCGTACTTCTCCGGGCGTATGCTCGGTCGTCACAAATTGATTCCTCGTCTATCGCCAGGAAAGACAATTGAAGGATCGATTGGTGGGATCATCGCATCGACACTTGTCGCCTATGTTTGCCTAATTGTCTTGTTCGAGGCGATTGGCGCAAGCAACGTGTCCGCGCCAGGTGCTGTTTCCGGGCAAGCCGTCAAATCTGGTTTGGCCGGTTTTCTGGGGCAGCCACTTTGGGGGGCTTTGGTCCTGGGCCCGTCCTTGGCAATCTCCGGAATGATCGGCGATTTAGCGGAATCACTGTTCAAGCGTGACTGTGGCGTGAAGGACAGTGGCAGCCTGCTTCCCGGATTAGGGGGGGTATGGGATGTTACCGATTCGCTGATCGCGTCCAGTATCCCAGCATTTTTCTGCTTCGTGTCCGGAGTTGGTGGGTAATAATCGCGTGTGGATCGAAGTCGAGAGCGATACGATAAACGCATCCTCCGGCGGATTTCTGCCAGATGAGAGTACCACGAACTGAAATCAATCACGAAGACGTCCACCAACGTTTTAGGAGATGACGGCCCGCAGTCGGCCCCTTTTGAATGACTGAAGCCACATTGACGGTCAGCGCACCCGACGAGCTACTGCAGCTTTTCGGACCGCGTGACCAGCATTTACGAATTCTGCGGCAGTTGTTCGATGTCACGATCACGCATCGAAATGGACGCGTGCGAATCGCTGGCGAGGGCGAGAACGTCAACGGTGCGCTGCGCGCGCTTGAAAAGCTGCGGCACAAAATCCAAAAGCAAGGTGCCATCGGTGGCGAGGACGTTGAAACCGCCGCGGTGGAAGAAGGCGCAACGCCTCGTGACGGACAAAAGCCGGCCAAGGCAGCTGCTAGCGGCGAAGACATTCAGATTCGTCACGCGGGGCGTCGAATCCGGCCTCGCACCGCCGGGCAAGCACGTTACGTCGACGCCATCCGTGAGCACGATTTGACGTTCGCAACAGGCCCAGCGGGTTGTGGAAAAACGTTCCTCGCGGTTGCAACTGCTGTCGAGGCACTCAAAGCCGGTCAGATTCGCAAGATCGTCCTGGTTCGCCCGGCTGTCGAAGCGGGCGAAAGCCTGGGATTTTTGCCGGGTGACTTGCGGGCGAAGCTGAACCCGTATTTGCGTCCGTTGCTCGATGCACTCGGAGAGATGGTCGATTACGACCGTGCACGCGAGTTAATGGAACAGGAAATCATTGAGGTGATCCCCTTGGCTTACATGCGAGGGCGAACGCTTAACGATGCCTTTATCATTTTGGACGAAGCGCAGAACACGACCATCGCACAAATGAAGATGTTCCTGACCCGAATGGGGGAACGCAGCAAAATGGTGGTCAGCGGCGATGCCACGCAGCTCGATTTGCCACGTGGCGTGACCAGTGGCTTGCACGACGCGTTGCGGCGGTTAAGCCGAATCAAAGCAATTGGGGTGGTAAGGTTGTCGGGCGAAGACATCGTGCGGCATGCCTTGGTCCAACGAATCGTCGAAGCTTATGACGACGATGACACTGCAGTTCCGATGCGACAGCGACGTGGCGGCGTTCGTGTAGTCGCTGAATCCAACCCGAATGGCGAGGAAACCCTGGATCGCTAGTCCCTTCACTGGGCTGTGATCCGATGTGATGAATGGTCAATCCAAGACGCGGACCCGTCAAGAGCGAATCGAGTCGTTGGGAATTCCCAAGCCTCGGTTTGTGCAATGGTGGATCGATAGCGACAAAGCCGATTGGGCCGTCCGAGCTGCGATCGGTTTATTTGCCGCTGCCGCATTGCTGATCATCTGCAGAACCTGGGAACCTAGGTTCGCATTTCGCAGTGGCTTGATTCCCACACGCGACGTGATCGCAAAAGTCGATTTCGAAGTCGAAAACGAGATCGAAACCCACGCCCGACGGTTGCAGCAAATCCTCGGTGTGCCGGTGTTTTATCGGAATAACCCTGCACCCCTGCAGCAACTCGGCGCGCGGCTGAACAACCGCTTGTTCGTCGTCCTCGAAGCTCCTTCGATCGACGAGATGAACAATGACGAGAAAGTCGCTTTTGAAGAATTCATCGCGAACGATCCGCTAACCCCGGAAACTGTCGATGGCAGTCGGCCAACTGCACAGGACCAGTTCGCCGCTTTAAAAGAAGTTTTCAAGAACGACTCCGAATTGAAAAAGCTGCAGACGGCTTTCAAGCACCTCGTCAAGGACGAGTTCGACTACGGCGTTCTGCAATCGCTGAAGCATGATCCTGAACAGGGCAACCAACAGTTCATTCGCGTCTACAACGTCGACCCCGCAGACGCGGTCACGATCAGCGTCGAAGACGTACAGGTCGCCTTGATGGGTGAACGCATCGAGAAGATGCTCGCAGACGAGTTCCGTTTGCTCTATGGCGATACAGACAAGTACCGCCAAGTGGCCAAAATGATTAGCCGCTGGATCGGAGCACGTTTGCCGGAGTACGAAACACTCGCTTATGACAACGAAGCGAGTGATAAGGCTCGCGCCGAAGTCGCGGCGAATGTTGCCCCGGTCATGAAACAGTATTACGCCGGCCGGTCCGAACTCGCTTCTGCCGGTGAAGCACTCGACCAAGAGCAATTGAAGCTGCTCCGTCAGGAACACCTGCAATGGACCACTTATCGTGGGATGCTCGACCGCGTCTCCAGGCTGGCGGCGTATGCGGGCATGGTCGCCGCGCTGTACTTGCTTTGTGGCTCGTACATTTTCTTTGTCGACGATCGCTCGTTGGTGATGGATCGTGTCAAGCTGTCGAAGATGCTGTTGTTGATCGTCGCAACCATCGGGCTGAGTTTTTGGGCTGCGAATGATCGCTATCGCAGTGAGTTGGCACCGTTGGTCGTCGCTTCGATCATCGCGGCAATCGTTTACGGTCGCGATTTGGCGTTGTTGTTGATGGCCGCGGCAAGTATCAGCGTGACGCTCTTTTTGAACGAAGACCTTCGTCACTTGGTGATGTTGGCCGCAGCGACCACAAGCGCGACGCTGTTGACAGGTCGAATTCGGTCGACAAGTCACCTGTTGTTTGTCGGGCTGATCTCGGCCGCGGTGACAATGTTGACAATGGTCGGGGTCGGGATCGTAACCGGCGAAACGATGTCGGTCAGTCAGATCACGGCACCGAAGGTTGCGCCCGTCGGTCAGATGACGTTCATCAACGTGCTGACGATGCTGGCGACGGACAGTGTGAGAGCGGGCGTGTTTATCTTGGTCTCTGCCGCAGCATTGACACCGGTGTTGCCGTTCATCGAAAAGTTCTTTGGCGTGCAGACGGACCTCAGTCTGTTAAAGCTGAGCGATGCCAGTCACCCGCTGTTGCGTCGTTTGGCCCAGCGTGCCCCCGGCACCTACAACCACAGCATCAATGTTGCATCGATCGCCGAAGCCGCCGCCGACTCGATCGGCGCAAATGGGCTGTTGGTCCGAGTCGGTTCGTACTTCCACGACATCGGCAAGATGTTCAAGCCGGAGTACTTCATCGAAAACCAAAATGGCGTGAATCAGCACGACTCGTTGCAGCCAGCGATGAGTACTTTGGTGATCATCGCCCACGTCAAAGATGGTGCCGACCTCGCGAGGAATCACCATTTGCCGCAGCCGTTGATCGACTTGATCCTGCAGCACCACGGGACCACACTGGTCGAGTATTTCTTCCATGAAGCTGCCAAACGCAGCGAAGAAAACCCAGACGAAAAAGAAGTCAGCGACAAGGACTTCCGCTACCCCGGCCCCAAACCACAGACGCTGGAAGCGGCTGTGATGATGTTGGCCGATGCGGTGGAAAGTGCCAGCCGGACGCTGGTCGATCCTACCCCCGCGCGTATCCAAAGCTTGGTCGATAAAATCGCCCAAAAGAAAATGGCAGACGGCCAGTTCGACGAATGTGGACTGACTTTCCGCCAATTGAACCTCGTCCGAAAAAGTTTGGTTAAATCTCTTACCGCCATTTATCACGCTCGTGTCAAATACCCCAGCCAGCAGCCCGCTTGATCGTTCGATGAGCGATTCGGACACCAAGATTTGCGTCGATCTGATCTGGGAAGACTGCATCCAGTCCTGGAAAGAGACCCTCGGGCTTTCCAACCAACAAATCGCCGAAGCTGCGATCGCGGCCGCACGACATCGCGGCTTTCGATCCGGGCAATTGGGCGTGATGATCACCGATGATTCGTCGATTCACGAAATCAATCGCGAACATCTCGGACACGATTACCCGACCGATGTGATCAGCTTTCCCTACGCCGAAGATGGCACACATCTAGAAGGCGAATTAGTCGTCAGCGTCGAGACCGCACACGAGAACGCGATCGAATTCGGGTCCGACACGGCAACCGAATTGTTGCTGTATGTGATCCACGGCGTGCTGCATATCGGCGGCATGGACGACCACGAAGACGACGACCGTCAAGCGATGCGTGATTCAGAGCAAGCAGTCCTGTCAGAATTGGGCATCGCGCTGGACGAGGCGCCGCAGGCATGAACAGTCCGTTGCCTTATTTCTTGATCTCGGCAAGCGGCTTTCTACTCAGCAGCGTCGGTGGCCTGGGGGCGGAACTTCTGGACTCTTTTGCAGGACGATCTCTCGAAGCGTTCTGCCGCGTCAAGCGAAATCGTGACCGATTCGGTGCCGTCCTCGAACACCAGGACTCGGTAATCCGAGGTAGCGAATACCTGCGAATGATCGGCACGGTGCTGTTTTTGGTCTCAGGGACCGCGGCACTGATTATCTCGCAACAAGACGCCGAAGCGATCGGTTTGACCTGGGAAATCGGTTCGCTGCTCGCATGGACTTTGTTAGCGATCATTTCGATGATGTTCGTCCATTCATGGTTGCCCGAAGTGGTGACCCGCTTTGCGTCTGCACCGGTGCTCTATCACACCTGGCCGTTTTGGCGAGCGCTTTCGTCGGTGATGAATCCGTTTTCAGTACCGGGTGAAATCATCGAAGCTTTGACCGCACGCCTGTCAGGTAAAAACGAGCATGAAGATGATTCCGAAGAGCTGATCGAAGATGAAATCCGTACCATTGCGGCGGCCGGAACGAATGCCGGGATCTTTGGCCCCGGCGTCCGGGAAATGATCCAGAACGTGATGGAACTGAACGACGAGAATGTCGGACATATCATGACCGTTCGGGGCGACATCGACGCGGTCGAGATTGGTGACAGTTGGGACGAGATCCTCAGCACGGTCATCGAATCCGGGCGAACCCGATTGCCCGTCTACCGTGAGAATCTGGATGACATCGTGGGGATCTTATACGTCAAAGATTTGCTTCCTGAAATTGCAGGCGGACGTGCCCCCAAAAAGTCGCTCGAATCGCTGATGCGACACGCGTGGACGGTTCCGGTCGACCGCAGCGTGGAATTCCTGTTGCGCGAATTCCTGCACAGTCGCAGCCACATGGCGATTGTGCTGGACGAATTCCAGCAGACCGCGGGCGTGGTCACCATCGAAGACGCATTGGAAGAAATCGTTGGCGAAATCGTTGACGAATCTGACGAAGAGGAAGAAACACGCTTTGACGTCATCGACGAACACACCGTCGTCGTCAGCGGTCGTGTGATGATCGACGATCTAAACGATCGATTACACTGGGACCTTCCCGAGAGCGACGACTACGAAACGATCGCCGGCTATGTGCTCAGTCATCTTGGTGAAATCCCCGAATCAGGTGCGAACTTCACGATCGGTGACGCAGCGTTCGAAGTCCTGCAAGCGACCCGTCAAAAGATCGAAATGATGGAAGTTCGCTATACGCCGGGCCAGCGATTGGCCGTCTAGATTTTCGACGCGTTAAGTCCAGCTGTTGTGGACTTGGTTGGGCAGTGTGATTTGCAGAGACATGCCGCCCAGCTCCGAGACGCAGTGAAGGACCTTGATCGTTCCTTGATGTGCATCGACGATGCGTTTGACGATTGCGAGACCCAGTCCGGTGCCCCGGGATTTGGTTGTGTAAAACGGCTCGAAAATTTGTTCGCACTGGTCCTTCGAAAGTCCCGGCCCGTTGTCGCTCACCACGATGCGTGTTTGCTGAGGGTCAGCCTGATCGAGTTCGATTTTGATCGTGGCGGGATCACTGCTCGCTGCCAACGAATTCTCAAACAGGTTGCGGAATACCTGCTCCAGACGCATCGTATCGATCGTCGTTTTGATTTGGTGACGATGGTCCAATTCGACCAGTTCGCACTGTCGATTCTGGCGATTGGATTCCAGATTTCGCCATGCGCGTTGGTAAACGTCACGCAGGTCCGCTTGCACCAAATGGAGCTGGATCGGTGCGGCGAAGGAGCGGATTTCTTCGAGTAGCGAATTCAGATCCGCTGCGGCGCGTTTGACCGTCAGTAAGTCCTTTGCTGATTCGGGATCATTACCAATATCCAGTTCGAGCAGTTCTAGGCCGGACTGAATTCGTTGCAAAGCATTTCGGCTTTCGTGTGCGAGCGAAGCCATCGTTTGGCCGATCGCGGCGAGGCGTTCACTTTGCGCGACCTTGGCTTGTGCGTCGACAAACTCGGTCACGTCAACGCCGACAGCCAAGACCGCTTCGATTTCGCCGGAATCGCGTTCGAGCGTCGTGTTGCACCAACGAATTTGACGCTCGCTTCCGTCGCGAGTGATGATCGCATTGATCACGCCAGTCGACGACCCGCTGGTTTGGGTCAACAAGAACACATCACGAATCGATTCCAAGGTGCTCGTTGGCACAAAGGTCGCGAACCAGTCTTTACCCTGGACCTCGTCCAGTTTCCAGCCGCTGATCTTTTCGAAGTATGGATTGAACCGAATGATGTGGCCTTTGAGGTCCAATACCAAGACGATCGCTTCTGCCGTGGTCAGGACGCGATTGGCAAACCGTTGCTCTTTGCGAAGCTTCAGCTCCGTCGTCTTCTTTTGGACGATGCGAAAAACGGTGTGACGCAGGGCTTCGGGATTGATCGGCTTGAGCAGAAAATCCGATGCACCCGATCGGAAGGCCGAGATCGTGCTGTCCATGTCTGCATAGCCAGTCACAATGACGATTTCGGCATCGGGGGCTTTCAGACGTAGTTGCGGAATGTGCCGCTCGGCGGGACCATCAGGAAGCTTTCGATCCAAGATGATGATTGCGATGCTGGCGTCGAGCAATTCGATGGCTTCGGCGATCGAGCTGGCGACGATGACTTCGTTCCCATCGATCTCCAACACATCCGTCAATGTGATGCGAGTGTCGTCGTCGTCTTCGACCAGTAATATCGAAAGCTCATCCCGCATTTTCGATGTGTCGACTCCAGAGAAAACGTGTTCTGCCGCAACAGTATAGCAGACCGCTCGTTGTCTTCGCGGCGGATACCTTAACCGCGTTTTTCGTAACGCACGCGATACACGGGGATTTGGTTTTGACGGCTGCGACGTTCGAAGTGCGTGCGGTAATCCAAGTCGTGCGTGGACTGTTTTTTCTGTTCCGGAATCGGGACGCCAAATTCAGGTGTGACGGCCGCGATCATTTCGACGGTCGATTCGAAGTAGTCCAACACGTCGGTCCAAAAATGGAAGCGTCCGCCCGGGCGAAGCTTTCGCAAGAAGTTTTGCACGCTCGATTCGTTGACGACTCGGCGCTTGCGATGCCGTTTCTTCCACCAGGGATCGGGGAAGTACACGTGGACTGCTTCCAGCGACCCATCTGGGATACGGTCGGCGACGAGCGGCCCGGCATCACCGGAAATGATCCGAGCGTTTTCGCGTTGTGCTTTGGAGAGGCGTGCCGCAGTGTGTTTCGCGTACTTGTGAACGATCTCGATCCCAAGAAAGTTGTGCTCGGGCGTCGTTTCGGACGCCGTTTTTAGGAACAGCCCTTTGCCGCTGCCGATTTCCAATTCGAGCGGTGCGTCGTTGCCAAACAAGACTTCGCTACACAGCTGCGTGGGGATGTCGGCAAGCGTCTCCTCCGCGGCGGGGTGTTGCGAGTAGCCACGCATCAACATCAAGTGCTTTGACAGGTCGATCGATGGTCGGGGCGAACGAAGCGGGCTGCGTGGCATCGGAAAACGCTGAATCACGGACTCGAAGGGGGACCGACTGGCCTGCCAGCTTTCACGGATTCGAATCTGCCCTCGTGCAAAACACGAGGGACAACCTCAGAAAGCGACGCCAATTGGCAAAAACGGAAGGGTAATCGTAACCTAGCGGCAAACCTCTACAATGCCGTCAGCCGGTCTTCTGGATGAATTCGGCCCCAACGACAAGCCGTTTTGCCGACCTAGAGTTTGCCGATGCGTTCTAGCGGCAATTTCCGGTGTCTCACCTTCCACCCTCGAACCTTCCCCACGTAGTGCCCATGTCCGTTGATGCTGACTTTTCCGGTCTTCACGTCGCTTCGCTCGAAAGCCGCCGCGCGTCCGAGATGGAGCGTCTGATCCAGCGGTATGGCGGTGTGGCCCATGTCAGCCCTTCGATGCGTGAAGTGCCCATCGAGCCGAATCGCGAGGCAATTGACTTTGCGTATCGCGTGATCACGGGCGAAATCGGGATCGTCGTGTTCATGACCGGCGTCGGGTTTCGGTTCTTGGTCAAGGCGATCGAGAAACACGTCGACACCCAGCGTTTCATCGACGCGCTGTCCGACATCACCACCATCTGCCGCGGACCCAAACCGGTCGCCGCAATGCGTGAACTGGGGATCCAGCCGACCCACCGCGTTGGCGAACCCAACACGTGGCGAGAGATCCTGCAGTACATCGATCACGAGAAGGTGCAGATCGCCAACCAAGTCATCGGGCTGCAAGAGTACGGCATCTCCAACGCATCACTGATCGCCGGTTTGGAAGCACGCGGAGCAATCGTTTCGCCGGTGCGTGTCTATGGCTGGGAATTCCCCGAGCAAACCGACCCGCTGCGTGAAAACATCCAAGCACTCGCCGACGGCAAACGCGACATCCTGTTGCTGACCAGCGCTCATCAAATCGTCAACATGATGCGGATGGCCGAACAGATGGGCGTCTCAAAACAGCTCCGCCAAGGCCTGCGATCGACCGCGATCATCTCGATCGGCCCAACGACAACTCAGATGTTGAACGAATGTGATTTACAGGCTGACATGGAACCGTCACACCCCAAAATGGGACACCTCGTGGTCGAGTCCGCGCGTCAGTCGGCCAGTTTGATCGCGCAGAAACGCCGCTGGCGTCAATCGGATATTGTGATTCAGGAATCCAAAGACATGGCTATCGAAAACGTCGACGCTTCGCAGCAACACCCTTCGGTCGACAGCTTGTTTATGAAAGCTTGTCGTGGCGAAGCGACCGAACGCACGCCAATTTGGTTGATGCGTCAGGCCGGTCGCTACATGGCCGAATACCGCGAAGTCCGTGCCAACCAAAGCTTCCTGGAACTGTGTTACAACCCCAAGCTTTGCAGCGAAGTGATGTGCACCGCGGTCGATCGATTGGGCGTCGATGCCGCCATCATCTTTTCGGACCTCTTGCCGTTGCTCGAGCCACTCGGGTTTGACCTTGAGTTTGTCGCTGGCGACGGCCCGGTGATTCACAACCCGATTCGCGAAGAAGCTGACATTGACCGCTTGAAGCGTTTGGAAGATCCTCAATCACTGGGCTTTGTTTACGAGACAGTGCGTCAAACACGTAAAGACCTGCCCGAGCATCTGCCGGTGATCGGATTTTCGGGCTCACCGTTCACGCTGGCCAGCTATGCGATTGAAGGCGGCGGTAGCAAGGTCTACATGAACACCAAAAAGCTGATGTACGCCTCGCTGAGCTCACCAAGCGGCGGTGCGTGGGCGGAGTTGATGGCGACATTGACGGAAGCCGTTACCGTTTACCTGAACCACCAAATTGCGGCGGGCGCACAATGTGTGCAGCTGTTCGATAGCTGGGCGGGATGTTTGTCGCCTAGCGAATACACCGAATTCGTGCTGCCCTGGATGGACAAGATCATCAGCGGGATCGCCCCCGGCGTCCCGGTGATCAATTTCGCGACCGGCAACCCAGAGCTACTCCCGCTGCTTCGGGGCGATCGTCGTACCGTCGTCGGTGTCGACTGGCGAATCTCGCTACGCAAGGCGTGGGACCGAATCGGCCACGACAAGAGCGTTCAAGGCAACTTGGACCCGGCAGTGTTGTTGGGAGAGCCGGAGCTGATTCGCAAACGTGCCGCAGCATTGCTGGACACGGTCAAGGATTTAGACGGTCACATCTTCAACCTCGGCCACGGCGTGCTAAAAGAGACGCCCGTGGAGAATGCAATTGCACTCGTTGAGTCAGTCAAAGAACTGAGTGCAAAGTAGTTAGTGCAGCGAGATCGCTTCTTGCAGCGGCCGCAGCACGCTGCCGACGAGGAATTCGTCGATCAGGTCACGGCCGAGCGCTGCTAGACGTGAGAATTCTTCGTGGAAGGATTCGTTCGGTCCCAAGCTGTCGAAGCGACGGACTGTCATGTAGACGCTCAATTGATCTTCGCTGAAGTCGCCGGTGCGAACTTGATAGGCCGTGGTGCGAGACTCGAAGCTCACCCGGCACTGCGTGCGGCAGTCCTCGTCCAGCGCGAAATGGATCGACGGCTCGTTGGACAACATTTTGCCGTAGGGCTGATTGACCAACCGCTCAAAAGCCGGCGCGACGCCGATCGCTTTGGTCAGAATCTCGTTGTGGTTCCCGCGATACCCATAGTCGAAACCGAACATCACGCTCAGGGATTCACAATCCAGCGGCGTGATTGAAAGTTCGTAGGGGACCAATTCTAGGATCGTTCGGTGTAACTCGAACGCTGCTTCCAGTGATTCGGGGTTGAGCGCGCCGCTGTTCAGTCGGCGTGGCTCGGTGGAAACCCACTGGTGCGCACCGCGTTCCTTTTCCTCTTCCAAAATGAACTCGCTCTTTTCACGCGAGTAAAAGTTGGCCATAGAGGGGAAACGGCGGCGGACTTGTTCAAAAAAGTGCAGGACGGATTCGCGCTGCTGTGGCAAATCCAGTTCGGTTGCCAGGTTCATATTGACGTAATAGTCATCGCTGAACATGCCGTAATCACTCATAAGCAAACTTGTTTCCTTGGGGCAAACCGAGGGTGAGGTTCAATGGTTGGCGGTGTGGTTACCGTTCGATGATCGAGACGTCATCAAACGCGTCGAGGTCGTCAAACGAGCCGAGACCGACACGGCCTTGTGTGAAGGTTTTATCGACGACTGTCAAATGTGGTTCGTCCATGTCGTCGAAATAGACGCTGATTTCGCCGCTGTTGACGTCGCGAATCAGTTTGACTTGGTGCCATTGGTCGTCCCATGGCGTGCGTTTTTCGTTTTTGGTCAGCGGGGCTCGCGGGGCCTCGTTTACGATCATGATTTGGCCGCTGGCGGGGTCCGGCTTGGCACCCAAGTGGACATAGTAGAAATGCTGGTCGTCTTTGTAGTTGAAAAAGACGCAACAATCACGGTGGTTTCCTGTGTCTTTGGTGCTCTTGACCCGAAACGTCAGCTCAAAGCTCTTCAGCGACAGGTCCTTGATCAAGGCCACGTGGTGGGGGCTACGTACCGGCGGTTGGTAGTCGCTCTCCCGGGCGGTGATTTCGATCGCGTGCGACCCGTGCTTTGCATTGTGGTCCCAGGTCTTGGGATCCAGAAATTCCCATTTGTCGGTTCCGGATTCAAAGTCGTCCGTGAAAACAGGTGTCTGAGCCGAGGCACCGGATGCCATGACGCCGGCCAAGAGCAACAGGCCAAAAGTCTTTCTGCGGACCGTGGAGCAAATGGTCGATGGTTGGAACAAAACGGTCATGGCAATACAAAAAGGGGAGAACGCTGGAGGGAAGGCACCGGGATGCGGTATTCGCGCGACCTGCCCACCTGGTGGGACAATTCGCAACCTGTGAAGTATAAACGAGCTGCGCCGCCGAAACCATGCGGCAGCGCCAGCCGCAATGCTTGATGGCGTGTTCGCTGATGCCCAATGCCCGGCAGATCACCGGCAAAGACGGTGACTTTGTTTTTTCGCCCGTTTCGTATACTTTCGCAGCACTCAATCGACATTCGGGATGGATCGGTCAATGAATTCGCTCGCGACGGACAACACCAAGCTGCTCGAACGGTTCGGGCTGCGCAGTTTCCGAAAAGGGCAAGCCGAGGTGATCCAGGCGGTCGCGGACGGGCACGACGTCATGTGCGTGATGCCTACCGGCGGCGGAAAAAGTCTGTGTTATCAGCTGCCGTCGCTGGCTCGCGATGGCGTGACGATTGTGGTTTCGCCGCTGATCGCGTTGATGAAGGACCAAGTCGACACGCTACGTCAGCACGGGATCGCCGCCGAACTGATCAATTCCACATTGGACCTGCGTCAACAACAAGACGTCATGGATTCGATGCGACGCGGCGAATTGAAACTGGTTTACATCGCCCCCGAGCGATTGCGAAACAGCCAGTTTGTCGAAACGCTCGGACACTGCAACGTCACCTTGCTGGCGATCGACGAAGCACACTGCGTCAGTGAATGGGGGCACGACTTTCGGCCCGACTATGCCCGTTTGGGCCAGATGCGGAAACGCTATCTGAAAAACGTTCAAACGATCGCGCTGACCGCAACCGCGACCGAAGCGGTTCGCGAAGACATCTGCGCGATCTTGGAACTGAACGAGCCACAGGTGTTCGTCAAAGGGTTCGCGCGAACGAATCTGTTTCTCGAAGTCACGCAAAGCAAAGGCGAAGCCGAAAAGGATCAGCAGCTCACCGACTTTATCCGGACTCAATCCGGAACGGGGATCGTGTACGCGGCCACACGCCGCGCATGTGAAACCGTCGGGCAATGGTTGCCTGAAAAAATCCGTCGGCCCGTCGGCGTGTATCACGGCGGCATGGATCCCGAACAGCGGCGGATCGTCCAAGAGAAATTCATGGCTGGCGATTTGGCCGCGATCGTGGCGACCAACGCGTTCGGGATGGGCATCGACAAAGCCGACATCCGCTACGTCGTCCACTACAACATGCCGGGCACGCTGGAGGCGTATTACCAGGAGGCTGGCCGCGCCGGACGTGACGGCCTGGAAAGCTCCTGCAAACTGCTGTTCTCCTACAACGACCGCTACACCCAAGAGTACTTCATCGAGAACCGTTACCCGTCCAAGGAAACGGTGCAAAAGGTTTACGAGTACTTGTTGGCCCGTCCCGAAGATCCGATCGAACTGACACTCGATCAAGTCCGCGATGCCGTTGGTGCCGATAGTGCCGAAGCCATCGGGATGTCCGAATCGTTGTTGTCAAAAGCAGGCGTGCTTCGGCGACTCGACAGCAGCCAGAACCAATTGATGGTGCGCATCGATAGCGATACGCCGACGCTGGTCGACTACTTGCCGCGTGAAGCGAAATTGCGTCGCCGCGTGATGAAAGCGATCGAACACTTCGTCAAAAAACGCCGCTACGAAGACGTGTTCATTCGCCCCGATCGATTGCTTCGGCAAGCCGATGTCAGTCGCGAACAGTTGATGCGAACGCTGCGCGAGCTGGGTCGGCTGAACGGGTTTGACTATGTCCCGCCGTTTCGTGGCCGTGCCGTTCACTTTGTCCAACGCGACGTGCCGTTTGAGCTCGTCAACATCGACTTCGATGAACTCGCCCGTCGAAAGGCTGCCGAGTACGGCAAGTTGGACGCGGTGATCGGTTTCGCGCGCAGCGGCGGTTGTCGACAACGTGTGATCCTGGATTACTTCGGTGATCCCGACAGCAAGAACTGTGGCAAGTGCGATCGATGCTGCGTGGGAGGTGTCGGTACCGCTCCCGTTCAAGTCAGCGATGCGCAAACGAAAGCGATCCTTTGCGGCGTCCGTGTGGTGCTCAGCGGTTGCACACGGATGCATGGCCGGTTTGGAAAAACGATGGTCGCGCAGATGTTGTGTGGCTCGCAGAACAAAAAGATGTCCCAGTGGAAACTCAATCGGCTCAGCACCTACGGCATGTTGTCGGCGATGAAACAAAGCCAACTGTGCCGTGTCATCGATGCCTTGATCGATCACGGGATGGCCGTCCAACGCGAAGTCGATCAACGGCGACCGACTGTCGAAATCAGTGACCTTGGCCGCGAAGTCATGCATTTGCGTGCCCCGCTGCCGCCCGCCTTCGTTGCGTCATTAAATAAAAGCTTGGCCAAATCGCTGATCTCGGCAGCCGCGCATATCGAATCAGCCGATGTTGGCGATCAAGACGAACAAGAACTTGATTCCGACAGCAGCATTGACGCGGCGGACGCGACATCATCTGATTCCGAGTCAACCGGAATCAAAGTGACCTTGGATGATTTGACCAGCCCCGAACAAAAGCTGACTCAAGCGGTCAGCGAATCGCTGAAACGATGGCGGCGTCGAACTTCTGCCGCGCTTGGTATCCCTGCGTTTCGTGTTTTGAGCAACGCGACGTTGCAGCGGCTCGCCGAAATTCGTCCTGCAACGAGCAGCGAGCTCGAAGAAATCGCCGGGATCGGTCCATCGACGATGGAGCAACACGGGTACGACATCTTGGAAGTGATCCGGTCGAGCGAGAGTTTGCACTTGGAAGAACTCGGTGACGGTGCATCTGATCCGCCGTCCGACTTGGAAATCGCCCCAGCAAAAATTAGTGTTCCCACCGAGTCCAACGTTCCGGCCCCGTCCCATGGATACAGTGACCAGGACGACACAGACGAGACTGGTGCGGAGGAAGAGGATTGGGATGACGAGCCCGATGATGTTGAATTGCCAAGTGTAGGTCAGATGGGCAATTCGCTAGGCGGCAGCGCTGAGCAGCCCCAATCGCATCGGAACGCCTATTGGACTTGGCGGCTGTTTAGTGAAGGCTTCACATTTGACGAGGTGTGCGAAATCCGACATCTGGGGAGGTCCGAGGTCGAGGCTCACCTGGACGATGCCGAATCGGCAGGCCGTAGCGTCCCACCGGCTTGGCGAAGCTAAGTCAATTTGGTGGCGTCGAGGCGGATTCGGTTTTTCCGAGGAATTGATACAATCCTCACTAAGGTGGCCCAATCACGACGGAATGTGCCCCCAGGGACCGCCAACCACGGCGGAACCCCAACCCATGTTTTGACACGCCGATAAACTGGAACCAGGCGGCAAACTGTTTTCGGAGATGAAAACGGCACTGGACAGAAAACGGCACTGGGTTTGCTTCGTTCGACCAAGCTCTGGCAACCTGCCACGAACACCTCCAGGTTGCTCACCCAAACAATCACTACTCTCAATCTGCGTTCGCCAGCGAACGCGTCGCACTTAAAACAAAACACTTATGGAAAATCGTCGCGAAGAACCGGAAGCAAAAAGCGATCCACCACGTCGAAACAGCGGCCTGCTGATCGCGTTGGTGATCTTGGCGGCTTTCGCGATCCTGTTTTGGAGAACCGAGGACAACGGGTCCCGCATCAAGTACAGCTTCTTCAAGAACGAATTGCTTGAAGACAACAACGTCGAATCGGTCCGCATCGGTGCAGGCCGGGTGTATGGGACGTTCAAAGTCGAACCGGAAGCGCCGCCGGTCATCAAAGACGGCCGTCCCGTCGTCGAAAAGGATGAAGACGGCAACCCGGTCAAGCTGCAGAAAAAGTTCTATTTCAACTTGTCGCTAGATTCCGAATCGTCGGCTCGCTTGGAAGACGACTTGGACCGAGCGAAAGTGCCGTTCGAATACCTCGACCGCGATAACTCGCGCGAGATGTTCCAACTGTTGATCTTTGTCGGGCTGCCGATCCTGCTGTTGCTGTTCGTGTTCATGATGATCCGGCGGACCCGCAACGACATCATGGGCGGCGGATTCCTGTCGGGCTTTGGAAAAAGTCCTGCGAAGCGTTTCGAAGCCAACGAAAAAACGGTGACGTTCAAAGACGTCGCCGGATTGGAAGGCGTCAAAGCGGACTTGCAAGAGATCGTTGACTACCTGAAGACGCCGGACAAGTTTCAAAAGCTCGGCGGTCGCGTGCCGAAAGGCGTGTTGCTGAACGGACCTCCCGGAACCGGTAAAACCCTGTTGGCTCGCGCCGTTGCCGGCGAAGCCGAGGTGCCGTTCTTTTCGGTCAACGGTAGCGAATTCATTCAGATGTTCGTCGGTGTCGGTGCCAGTCGTGTGCGTGACTTGTTCCAGACAGCCAAACAGAACAGCCCCGCGATTATCTTCATCGACGAAATCGATGCGGTTGGTCGTCAACGTGGCGCCGGTCTTGGCGGCGGACATGACGAACGCGAACAAACGCTGAACCAAATCCTCGGCGAGATGGATGGTTTTACGCCAAGCCAAGCGGTCATCGTGATCGCCGCAACCAACCGCCCGGACGTTTTGGATCCAGCATTACTCCGTCCCGGACGTTTCGATCGTCACATCACCGTCAATCGCCCGACGATGAAAGGCCGCGAGGAGATCTTCAAGGTCCACGTACGCGACGTGCCTTTGGCTGACGACGTAAAACTCGACCGTTTGGCAGCCGGTACTATCGGTCTGACCGGTGCGGACATCCAGAACATGGTCAACGAAGCTGCGTTGTGGGCCGCCCGCAATGACAAGAAAGAAGTCGACATGAACGACTTCGATTACGCCCGCGACAAGATCTTGATGGGCGCTAAACGTGAAGAAGTACTGAAAGGCATTGAAAAGGAAAAGACGGCGTATCACGAAGCCGGCCACACGTTGACCGCTTGGCACCTCGACGGTGCACACACGGTTCACAAGGTAACGATCGTCCCACGCGGACGTGCACTTGGCGTGACGCAGTACGTGCCCAACGAAGATCGCTTAAACGTCAGCAAGAAGGAACTTGAGCATCAATTGATCGTGCTGCTCGGCGGACGCGCCGCTGAAAAGATCGTCTATGACGAGCCGACGGTCGGTGCGGAAAACGACATCGAACGCGCGACCGGCATTGCCCGACGTATGGTCACGACTTGGGGGATGAGTCCAAAGCTCGGACCGGTTTGCTACAAGACCAGCGACGAGGATCCGTTCTTGGGCCGCGAGATGCACCAGCAGCGTCAGTTTAGCGAACACACGCAGGAACTGATCGACGAAGAGGTCTCGCGAATCTTGCTCGAAGCCGATCAACGTGCCGAGCAACTGCTACGTGAACATCGCGCTGACCTGGATAAACTGACGAAAGAATTGGTCGAACAGGAAGAGCTCGACGAAGAGCAGATCACGAACGTGATCGGCGAGTCGATTCAGCGGAAGATGAAAGCCAAAGGCGAGGAAGTCGAAGGCGTCGTCTCTTCCCCCGAAGTCAATGACGCTGGGATTTCCAACCCAGTGATCAATCGCGACGACGAATGAAAGACGTCAAGAATGGAAAGCCCGAAGTCGCGTCGGCGGCGAAGAAAGCCGTCAAGTTAGGCTTCGGGCGATCGAGTCATGTGCTGGTGATCTGCATGGATCGAAAGACCGGCAAGTGTTGCAAAGGCGAAGCGATGGCTGAAGCTTGGAAACACTTGAAGACGCGCTGTCGCGAATTGCGCAAGGCCGGCCATGCCCCGGTGATCCGTATCAAATCAGCTTGTCTCGACATCTGCAAAGCAGGCCCGATTATTGGCGTGCTGCCGGACGATGTCTGGTACGGCTTCTGTACCCCAGCGGTCATCGACCGCATTTTTGACGAGCATCTGGCCAAAGGCGACATCGTCAACGAGTACGTCATCGCGTCCAACCAGCAGACCAGTTAGTCCGCTTCGGTAGGTCATCAAGATTTCGAACTCACTCTCGCACCAGCGAGAGTGAGGCAGCAATCAAGACAGATGTGAATCGCCAAATGGAAGGTCCAGCTGGAGTCTAAGCTCCAGCAGATTTTCGGTGCGATGGCGTGAACGACGAGTCGACGGGATGGCGGCCGCAACGCCGGCCCCTCCGAGGCGACTACGGTGTGTGGTCTCAGAAACTCGGGGCTGCCGCCCCGAGCTAACAAAGACGGCCCCTCCGGGGCGAGTTTAATATGCATCAATGCTCGTTCCACGGAGCTGCAGTTGTAAATGGTGTGTGAATGCGTTGCGGATGCGAAGGTCATCTCGGTCGCCAGACGCAGTGTGTACCGTTTGCTCGCCAGTAAAGCCTGGTTGATTCACGGTCTGCCGCCCCGAGCTAGCAACGACGGCCCCTCCGGGGCGAGTTTAATATGCATCAATGCTCATTCTACGGAGCTGCGTTCGTACATGGTGTGTGAATGCGTTGCGTCTGTTTTGACTCTGGGGAGTCGGCGTCGGGCGCTTGCGGGGGCAACCCCGAGATTGCTTGTTCACCATTGCTCATTGAGTGGCTGGTAGGATCCCCGCAGCGGAGCTACACTCTTGGTCGATGGGAGTACCGAATCGTTGAGTACCGATCAGGAAAAGAATTCGTCGCTCGCGAAGCAGCGTCCACTTCAACGCATGGACGTGATTTGTGATCGCTATGAGCGACAATGGCTCGCCGGTAATCGCCCCGATCTCGGCGAGTTCCTCCAGCAACTCGACTCGCCAGTCCAGCCTGACTTGTTCACGGAGCTATTGCGGCTAGACATTCACTACTGGAATCAGAACAGCCTGCCCATTCGTCCGCACGATGTTGTTAAACGATTCCCAAACTTTGAAACCGAAATCCTAAACGCGTTCTCGCTCGAAAACGTGTCCGGTGACACAAGCGAGATACCGAGGGACCAATGTCTGACCCAGACTCGATCGGATCGAGAGCACACCGCACCGCCACGATCGACTCGTCTGCCGCTCGTCGAGTTTGACGGTTACGAACTCCTTGGCGAGATCGCGCGCGGAGGGATGGGGATTGTCTTTCGTGCCCGTCAAATCGAAGCCAACAGGATTGTCGCGCTCAAAATGATCCTGAGCGGGAACCTCGCCGGCGCAGGTGAAATCCAACGCTTTAAAAACGAAGCTAAAGCAGCAGCCCGTTTAGATCATCCCAACATCGTCCCGGTGTTTGATATCGGGGAACAAGACGGTCTGCACTTTTTTTCGATGGGGTTCGTCGACGGCCCCAGTCTCGAGAAATTGATCTCCAACGAGCGAATGGGCGATCAACGGTCCGCCGAGTTCGTGCGCACGCTCGCCCGGGCGGTTCAGTATGCTCATTCGAAAGGAATTATCCACCGAGATCTGAAACCCGCCAATATCCTGTTGGATGAACACGGCAATCCGCGAATCACCGACTTTGGTCTCTCCAAAGTCATGCACAGCCAGACCGAATTGACCGGCACCGGGCAGGTGCTCGGCACACCGGCTTACATGTCGCCCGAGCAAGCGTTTGGTCGTTCCAATGAAATCGCCGAGGCGACCGACATCTACTCGTTGGGGGCAATCCTTTATGAGATATTGACCGGCCGTGTCCCGTTTTATTCCGAAACGGTCATCGGCCTGTTGATGAAAGTTCAAAACGAAACGCCGCGACCTCCAGCATCGGTCAGTCGAGTTCGGATGAGCGCCGACTTAGACACAATCTGTATGAAATGCCTGGAGAAAAATCCAAGTGATCGATACTCGACCGCTCAGGATCTGGCCGACGACCTGGATCGCTACTTGCGTGGCGAGCCAATCCTGGCTCGTCAGATCTCACCTGGTAAACGCATCGCAAGATGGTGCGGCAAACGTCCATTGATCACCGGACTTGCGGCGTGTCTCATCATTTCTCTGCTGGTGTTCGGTTCCTCGACGCTCCACTTTGCAAAAACATCGCAGCAGCGATCATCGATGGTGGAATCCGAGAGACGTCAGAAAGTTGAAAATTTGCAGATCGCTTTGGTGGCGGTCGAACAAATGGTCGAGCAGGCCAAACTGTTGGCCGATGTGCCGCGCAAAGAAAAAAAACGTGTCGAGTTGCTCGACAAGGCTACGGACTTTTACAACCGGTTTCTGCAGCAGCGTCCCGAAGATCGATCGCTGCAGTTTGACGCTGCGATGGTGCATCAATCTATCGGCAACGTGTTTCGCATCCTGGATCAATTCGATCGGTCTCAACAGGCCCTTAAAGCATCGATTACGCAACTGATTGTGTTGATCTCGGCCGAACCAGACAACCGACAGTACTCGCTTGCTTTGGCCGAAAGCTATATCTCCATGGCGCTGCTGCTGAAACCTCGCGATCCGGAACCTGCATTCGGTGCGATCGAGCAAGCGAAGGCACTCTATTCTGAACTGATGAGAGATCAGGATTCCGACGACGACTCACGCCACCTACTTGCCCGAGTGCTCTACAACCGCGGTGTGATGCTCAGCGAACAAGGGCGACAGGAGTTGGCCGAACCCGACTATCAAGCAGCGATTGAGCTGCTTGGAACACTCGTGAAAGACGCCGGCGGTGGCACGTCAGACGATTCGCTCGCTCGAAGCTACCGCTTGGATTTGGGAAGAACCTTCAACAACTACGGCATTCTGCTGAAACAAGAGAAGCGGACCGAGGAGGCCAAAGAGCAAATCAGGCAGGCGATCGAGCTGCACTCGGACTTCGCTGATATCCGCGAGCATCGACAGGATGTGGCTATCTTTCGAAACAACCTCGCCAACACGCTGGTTACCGAAAAACAATTCACCGACGCCCTGGACGTGAACTTGCTTTCAATCGAGTCGCTGGACGAACTTGTTGCTCAGTTCCCTCGATATGCAAGCCTGAAAAGCGAACTTGCCAATGCGCTGAACACCCGAGGATCGATCAAGGGCAGCCAGAATGAACTCGGAGAAGCGTCGGAGTACTTCGGTCGCGCAGAATCCACCCTACAGAAACTCACACAAGACTTTCCAGAAAACGTTGAATACCGCAATCGCATGGCCACGGCTCGATACAATGTGGCGGTTGTCGCATACATGCAAAACGAGTTCGACAAGTGCGGCAAAATTCTCCGCGATGCGATCAAAGTTCACCAACAGTGTTTCGAAGCCAATCCTTACAACGAAGAATTTCGTGGCAATCTAAAAAAGGACTACTCCCTATTCATCAAGACGCTGCAAAAAAGTGGTGATCTATTTGAGATGGATCAAGCGATCGGTGAGTGTGTGAAAACGTTCTCCCAAGAGCGTGGCGTACGACTCGACGCCGCGCGATGGCGGGCAAAAGCATATGCCGACGCGACGCAATCGGAACACAAAGACATCCGAGAATCGTTCGGCCAAGACGCTGTCAAAGATCTTCGGGTGGCAATTCAATTGGGAGCAAGCATGGATGCGATTGTGGAGAATGGAAAGGTCGTCGAGCCGCTAGACGTGCTCTCCGGCCGAACCGACTTCCAGGACTTGCTCGATGAACTGAATTTGAACTCGATTCCGCCGCCGACGGACGGCGGTGAATGAAGCCATCTGGGAAGAGATGGGGCTCTGTGGCAAGGACCTTGTGTCGTTCAGAATCGTATCGCGTACTCGGCGCGAACGATGTCGTGATACCAAACATGCCCTGTCAATGAGCGTCCATAGCCGGCAAAAACGCTTCGCCGAGAATCTGACCAGCGTAGGCCAAGCTTGGTGTTGACCGTGGTGTCGCCATCAACCGAAATGATTTTGGCGGCGGTCGCCGTATCGGGAACCGTTGCCAGCCCGTCAAGGATTGTCCAACCGACAAACTCGCTCACGAGCGAAAGACGCTTTGATGATTCTGAGCAGGTCGCTTCTTGGCGGTAGAGGTCAATGCCAATGCCGGTCCCAAGCCGCAGGATCGGTCCCGCGAATGGTTCACCGCTGATCTCGGTGCCGTCGATCGGAATCCATAACCGAGCTTCGTTTTCCCAACTCACTAACGGACTCAGTTGCGTCGCATGCAAGAGGGCTGGCTCAAGACTCGCATGGTCCGTTCCCAAGAGTCGGCTAGCATCCCCGGTCGGCACGTAGGCGCGAAGCTGTCCCGTCACGACGTGTTCGGAGTTCATCCACAAGATACCTTTCGCGCCGAGTTCCAGATCGCTGAAACCTTGCTCGTTGTCATTACGTTCCGGATCAATGAAGCGGACGGGAACGTCTAAGAACAAGGACCAGAGTGGACTCGGAGCGAATTCGAGATAGGTTCTTAGGGATTGATAGTTGACGTTTGTTTCCGCCGGAGAAATCGGAACACCGGTCGCCGCCGTCGAAGCACGGTAGAAAAATTCCGCGCGGTCCGGTGTCGGATTGTCGTAGGCCGCATCAAAGCGAAACCGTACTTGGGTCATAGGAATTGCGCAATCGACGTAGCCCACGTTGGTGTCCGAAGTACTGAACGGTGGATCGTCGTCTTGCGCAAAACAGCTTCCGGCGGTTGCCAATGCAAGCAAAGCCATCGCCGAATATCGAATTAGCACAGAGAGAGTTGGCGGTGGCGTCATCGATTTAGGCTCAAATCCACGGTGGTTCGTAGGGAAGCGTCAGTACGTTGGTTATCGAGAACACAACCAGTACGACTTGAATCACAGTCACCCACTCGCAAGGTTTGCCAAACCGCAGAACTTTCCCCACCACCGCTCCCAAGACGCTCCACCGCCCAGAAGGCCTTGCAGTTGCGAAGTTGATCGCAACTAGGATTTTGATTGACTGCTCAGGAGCTGCGCCCACGAACCTCATTGAGAAAGAGAGTCAAAGCTGAACCGCATCTGCCTCTCTCAAGGGCGTTGGACACACGGTCGACCCTACCACCTTTCGTGAATTCGGTCTTCCTGCTCGAAATTGGATACTTCTTCTTGCCAGCGGACTTTGCTTTTAAGGAAACCGTACTTGTAGAAGATCTGCTTGGTTATGTCGTAACCGTCTCCACCGTCGAGATAGTCGCGTGTCCCATCGTATCCACCGCTAACCCAGTCGTCACCATTCTCGGCCCAAATGTGATCGGATCCTGAATCACCATACAGCGCATCGTTTCCATCGCCGCCGAAGATGAAATCATCTCCATCTGTCCCTCGAATGTAGTCGTCTCCACTTCCACCATAAAGAATGTCATTTCCACCAAGCCCCCAAATCCGATCGTTGCCTCCGTCGCCAAAGATCAGATCGGCATGTTCGCCACCGCGAATTTCGTCCTTTCCGCCTCCGCCATGAAGCTCATTTTCGCCGTTGCCGCCGTCGATGATGTCATTGCCGCCTTCCCCTCGGATCAGGTCTGCTCCGTCTCCGCCCTCAATGTGGTCTACCCCATTGCTTCCCGTGATAATGTCATTGCCATTTTCTCCATAGAGGAAATTGTTTTGAGAGGCCAACTCCGAATCCAACGCCAAAATTTGGTCGTCACCATCACCGCCCCATATTTCATGGTTTTGACCAGCGAATGAAATGGTGTCGTTTCCCCCGCCCGCAAAGACTTGCACATTGTTTCGATTGAGAACGTTTATCGTGTTGTCACCATCGTCGCCGTAAAGACCGACAAATTCGATGTTCGCCAAATTCGTGACGGCAGAGGGAGTGGTTTGCGAAGAATGAACGACTTGATCACCGTCCAGTTCAATCGACGTTCCATGGATCTCAACGCTGTCGAGGTCCAAGCCGCCATCAGCCGTTCCGCCGCCGTTTCCGACCAAAAGTTGATCATCGCCAGCCATTCCGAACAAATGTGTTTCGCCGGTGAATTCGCTTGCGTCGAGTTTGTTGTTTCGGGAGTCTCCTTCAAGCGTCAGAATTTCAAGTCCGGCCAAAACGTAGTCGGCTTGCCCTGTCAAAAAGCTGTCGCTTAGAACGAGATCAGGGGAAGCGTCCCCAGGCTTAAAGAAGGCATGATCACCATCGCCACCGCCACCAATCACGGTGACGTTCACCGGTGCTTTTCCAATATGAAACGAATCGTTTCCGTCACCACCATCGAGGTGTAAATCGATCAGTGAATTGTTTCCAAACTCGACGTGAATCTGGTCGTCACCGCCGAGCGATTCGACGCCGATCGATTCAATCTCGCTGACCTGCGGATGAACCAGTTCGATTGCGGTTTCCGCAGGCTGGGACAGATCTTGTCGTCTAACCACGATCCGTCCGCTTTCATTGAGCGACAATTCAATTCGTTCGCTGGCATCGCCGAATCGATAGGTGTAACGATCATCACCGAGTCCTCCGAACACGATGTCATCACCTGTCGTATGCAAAATCAGGTCGTTTCCCGCTCCTCCAATCAACGAATCCTCCAAGTCCGAACCGAGAAGCACATCATCGCCCTCGCCACCGTCCAGCGAGTCCAAGAGAACAGGCTCGGTGACTGAGTTCTGGTCGTTGGGGTCTTGCACACTCCAATTCGACCAACGATAGATCGAAAAGGTGAAACCACTCGCCCTGTTCGACTGTATTTGTTGCTCGAGGGATGAGATCCAATCGACAGAGGCATCTTTTGCGAACAGTTGATCGTTGCCATCATCGCCCCGCAGCATATCATCACCGGATCCACCATGCAGTTCGTCATCGCCGCCGCGACCGAACAACAAATCGTCGCCATCTCCGCCGTCAAGAATGTCTCCACTGTCGCTGCCAAGGAGCTGATCGTTGCCTTGACCGCCTTCCAGACGCAAGATGGAATCAAAGGTGCCTGTCGCATTGATATAGTCATTGCCACCAAGACCTAGAATCCGGATTTCGGAGAACGCCTGATCGTCGACGGGCGAGAACCAAAACTCTTGGGTACCAAGTTTAACGGAGACCGTCCGATCGAATTGAGAGATGTACAGTTGGTCGTTGCCATCGGTCGCCTTGATCTCCAGGATTCCGTTTTCCTGCGACGCCGTCAAAATGTGGTTTCCAAGTTCGTCCTGCAATCCGATTTCGCCCGAGTTGGAGCCACCCGTATCGGAAGCGCCACCACCTTCGATCGAATCATGCCCTTCGCCACCGATCAAAGCATCCGCAAAAATTGACCCAAACAATTGATCGTTTCCTGCACCACCATCCAGTGTGTTGATGACTCTAGAGTTGCCTAACTCAGTTTCAGGACTGATCAGCTGGTCAAGTGCGTCATCGATGCGACGCCGTTCCAAGTCGGTGACTCGCAATTTCAGCGTCTCAAGTGCGCCCTTTAGTTCGTCTTGCTGCGAATAGGTCATTCCTCCCATGGCAAATTCGAGCAACAGTGAATGCAATGCCTCGGTCTGGCTGGCAAGATTTTGTGCCGTTTGAATTTCAGCGATCAAGTCGTTGATCTGGCTGTCGGAAAGTTCGGACAAATACAAAGCCGGATCGATAACCGCAAACAGAATGTCATCTCCCGCATCACCCTGAACAAAATCGATTCCCACGCCACCAGCAAGCGAGTCATTGCCTTCACCGCCAAGCAACTTATCGTCGCCTCCGCCGCCGGCTAGCGTGTCATCTCCGCTACCTCCGTCGATTGCATCGGCACCATGACCGCCGAACAGCATGTCATTGCCTGCCTCACCGTAAATCGTACTTCCGGCAAGTCCGATTCCGGCATGAATCTCGTCATCGCCATCGCCTCCATGGATCACATCGTATCCGGCACCGCCGTCGATATAGTCCGCACCGCTGTCGCCATAAATCGCATCCTGGCCTTCACCGCCAAAGATCCTGTCTGCTGCGTCGCCACCATGGATTTCGTCGTTGCCGCCATTGCCGAACAACGTGTCCGCTCCCCCGCCGCCATACAACAAATCGTGGCCATCGGATCCGTTGATCGTATCGTTACCTTCTCCTCCATCGACGATGACGGTCTCGACGTTCAGCTCGCCGATCACACTCAGAAGATCGTCCCCACCCAATCCACTCACGCGGACTTTTTCAATATCGCGTTCCAGTGCGTTGGTAGGCAGACGGAATTGAAAGTTCGCCAGGTCACTGAAAACGTGAAAGGTTCCCGGTGTGTCGGCCAACGATTCCAATGTCAGTTCATCCGCCTCTTCCGTCCCATAGATTTCGACGATGTCTTCGTTCGCTCCACCATGCAACACATCGATCGAATCAGGGTCGTTGAGCAAGAAGCCAAATCGAATTATGTCATTACCCGCGCCACCGTCGATCGAATCGGCCCCCTCGGCGCCGCGAAGGATGTCGTCGCCATCGCCTCCCTTCAGCACATCGTCGCCAACACCTCCGTCCAGGTCGTCCGCCCCTGCGTCACCAAACAACGAGTCGTTGCCGGCACTTCCATAGACCGTATCGTTGCCCAGCCCAGCAATCAGAGTGTCATCACCGCCGAAGCCTTCGAGATAGTCGTCGCCATCACCGCCCTCCAACCGGTCATTCCCGGCGCCACCGATCAGTCGATCTTGACCGTCTCCGCCACGCAGAGTTGCAACTCCCGTGGTATCGATGAAGAACGTATCGTCGCCGCCGTCACCGTCCAACGTTACATCAGACGTAACACCATCGAGAACCGTGACTTGATCGTTTCCTTCTCCGCCAGCACCAACGATTCGCGATACCCCTTCAAAGATGCGGAGATAGGATTCCTCATCGGCTTCAAAGCCGACGAGCAGTGTTTCACCACCGCCGTCTGATCGGCCGAGAGACCTAATTGTAAAGGTCTCGTCGGCGACATCCGGTCGTGCATCCATTCGCAAGGACGCGGTGTCTCCCATGAATAACTGCAGTTCACCGTCAACTACCTGACCAAGTTGTGATTGATTGGCATCGCGCAATAGCGCCGCATCGTTCGATTCGAACAGCGTTCCATCGAGCAACTTGACCCGTGCCAATTCCCACGTCTTGTCAAAGACGGTAATGCCAAAGGTTTCCACGGTCACCGAAGCGGACAATCCCGCCTCTAGGCTACCGTTGACATTTGCGACGGCCAGCGGATTCTCGTTGACAATCGTCGCAAGCTCGGCGGCACGTATCCGTCCGTCATAGTTCCACTGATCCGGGGAGTCCAAAAAGCTGGGGGTCCACAGGGGCGAAAGCACGTCCTCCCAATCCTTAACGTCCACGTCGGGATCGGGAAGGTCATTGAGGTCTAGTTCGAGCGTGCCTTCGAGGAAAATGGCACCGCCGATGGTTGCCTTGACGACTTTGGCATCCAGCCCCGCCGAAATTCCTCCGGTGGCAGTCACCGTGAGTGAGACTTCCGGTGCGTCGTAGTCACTGTTTTCACGCTCGCCAACCACGCCGGCTAGGTCGTTTCGGTCATCCATGTAGAACCCGCTGATCAGCAGATTCTGATTGTCTCGCAGGCTCTGTTCCAAGGCCGCTTCGGATGAAAAGTCCGCAAGCTGAGACAGTTGGGCAATTCCCAACGCATCATAGCCGGCAGCTAATTCAAGCCCCAGTCCGACCGACAGTCCCGCATTGAGCTGTGCCAAATTCAACAAAGGCGCGATCGGGATTGAGATCCCCGCATCAAACCCGAGCTCCGCGTTGGCCTCAAAAGTCAGTAATTCTCCGGACGTGTCACCCATTAGGAAACCCGCCAGGATCTCAGGGTCCGTCAAGAATGGAAGATCAAACGCACCGCCAAAGTCCGTCCCCCATTCCATGCTCCGCTCGAATTCGGCCTTCCCCTCAGGGTTTGAAAGCGTGTTCGATAGATCAATCCCCAGCAAGCCGTCTTTCAAATCCCGGATGTTCTTGCGAGCTTCGTCGCCGAGATCACGGATGGCCTTCGGATCAAAGTCAACCTTTTCGAACTCGATGTCGAACAGCGACTGAATGTTTTCGCTGTTTAAACCAAATCCGTTGTAGTTCAAGATGGCATCTACCGCGTGAATTGCGATCGAAGCCGGATCATCAGGCTCGAGTTGTGCGAGGCTGAGCCCTGTTATGGGGCCTTTGCCCAGCATCTCATAGAGATCGCTAATCACTGGAATCGGCTCGATTAAAAAATCAATTGCCGGTTTGGCCGGCCTCAATTGATCTTGAAGCTTCCGAACAAATGGATCGATGAAGTCCGAGTAGATCTTTCCCAAATCAATCGCGACCTCATCCAAACCGACCGTCACGGCGTTGCCGGAATTGTCAATTTCACCGTCAGCGAAAACGAGTTGCGTGTCGTACTCAACACGCCCCTCCGCGGTGACTCCCAAATTGATCAGGTCTGTGTTCAGATTGATGTTTGGGAAAAAGGACGCGTCGATGTCCAAGTGGACTGCCCCGCTGCCGACCAAAGTTCCATCCACTGCGACCCCGCCCGTGGCGGATTGCCGTACATCGATCGTATAGGTTCCCGTGAAGCGTGATTCATGATCCGGCGACTCACTAAAGTCGGCAATGAAAACTCCGACGCGTCCCTTGCCAGAATTAAAATCCTCTCGCACGGTGGCCGTGTAATCGATGATCAACTCGTCCGCCGTTTCCGTATCGAAATAAAACGAACTGATACCATCGGAGTCTTCCACGACGCCAAAGGTCAATCGATACTGCATCGCCAAGTCCAAATCGACTTGCCCCTCGGTGCCCAGCAATAATTCGATTTCAGGATCCGCGCCGATCAAATCCAACGCAACGGCGGCTTCGCGACTGATCGATTCGGCAAGAGTGACCTCGAAACGAATTTCGCTATCGCCATCGTTCCCAGTGACCTGCACCGCATCCGGTGAAACACCGAGCACACCGGCCAGCTGGGATTTCACCTCCGCAATCGTCGCATTGGAATCAAAGTCCAAGGATGCAAACTCGTTTTCGAAATGGCTGAACCACTGGTTGGAAATCGAGGTTTGGGACTGCGATTGCCCGGCATTGATTTCTCCTGCCAACGCGCTGCCGACCAAGGGCGCGGGAGTTGATAGGATGTCGCGATTGATCGAGTCTTGCAGCTCTTGAAGAAACCCGGATTGCAATCCCTCGTCAACGATGCCGAGATCCGCCGCGAGCAGTTCTCGCTTGACCAATTTTTCCATCAGCATCCGACGCGGTCCCGTTTTCCGTGCGATTTGGGTGCGTGACTTTGGTTGTTTTCGAAACAGGCGGAATGCTGGGCTGATCATCTGTCGTGCACTTTTCGTTTCTTGAATGCGCTGAAAAATTGGCAATCGAATGCCCCGTCCCCCGTTGCTCGCAAACGAAATCACGCCACCGCCAAGATTTCAAATAAAAATTGATTGCATCGGCGATTCAATTCCGACGGAAAAGAGCATCCGTAGATGCGGCGGTTTGCCGGTACGATTGACGAGCCAACGTCAGTCAACCGTTGGATTCCATTTCACGACTGCGTTTCAATGACAGACAACCCTCCTGATCCGACAACGAGCTCACATTCCGTCACACTGATGATTGAGCGGTTAAAGGAAGGCCGATCGGACGCCGCGGCAGAGCTTTGGGAACGCTATTTTGATCGACTGGTCGCGTTGGCTCGAAATCGGCTGGGAAATGCCGAACGCCGAGTCGAGGACGAAGAAGACGTCGCTACCACGGTGTTTTTTGTGCTCTGTGATGGCGCAAAAAACGGTCGCTTCGAAAAACTGAAGAACCGCCACGACCTTTGGCTTCTGCTGGTCGCGATCACATCCAATAAAGCTGTCGATCAAGTCCGCCGTCAAACCAGCAAAAAACGCGGACTCGGGTTGGTGCGAGGCGATTCGGTCCTTTCCGCCAACAGTGGTTCACCCGGTGAATTTACAGAAATCATTTCTGACGCCCCGTCACCCGAACTGCTTGCACTGATGGACGAGCAGTTTCAATCGCTGTTGGATCTACTGCGGGACGATCTGCAACGTTGGATTGTCAAGTTACGACTGGCCGGTCATTCAAATCGTGAAATCTCGGACAAAGTCAACATCTCGCTCCGTTCCGTTGAGAGAAAACTCGAGGTCATCCGGGATACGTGGTCCAGCGTCTTGGACGATTGATCGCTGCAGCACGGTATTCGCTGGAGTCTAGGCTTTAGCCAATTTTCGGTGCGAGTACGTGGAGGCGGAGTCGACGGGACAACGGCAGCAACACCGGCCCCTCCGGGGCGATTACGTTGTGTGGTCATTGAAACTCGGGGCTTCCACCCCGAGCTAACAAAGACGGCCCCTCCGGGGCGAGTCAAGTACGCATCAATGCTCGTTCCACGGAGCTGCAGCTGTCCATGGTGTGTGAATGCGTTGCGGATGCTTGTCGATAACTGGCGGTGGCAATCCTGAGTTTGCTCTATCATGGTGCAAGACAAAGGGCGGGGATTGTTTCGTCTGGTGCGATGATTCGTCGAGTGACGGTGAGGTGTGCGATGAGAGGTCGATTGATGCGTGTGCGCATGGCCGTGGTATTGGCGTTGTGGTTTCTCGTCGGTGTAACTCAGGCCCAATCAGAACAGCCGCCGAACGTTCTGTTGATCTTGGCCGATGACCTCGGGTATTCGGATCTTGGCTGCTACGGCGGTGAAATTCAGACACCGAACTTGGATTCGATCGCTGAGCAAGGTCTGCGGTTCTCGCAGTTCTATAACACGGGACGTTGTTGGCCGACTCGCGGTTCGTTGATGACGGGCTACTACGCGCAGCAGATTCGGCGCGACTACTTGCCCGGTGTCCCTAGCGGCGGACGCGGATCGCGACCTGCTTGGGCGTGGCTGGTTCCGGAGTTGCTGCGTGATGCCGGCTATCGTTCGTACCACACCGGCAAATGGCATCTCGACGGTCAGCCACTCGAAAACGGCTTCGACGTCAGTTCGCAAAATCAAGTCGGCCGGTACTTCCAGCCACTGCCGGATCACGACGGCAAAGAAGGGCGGTCGCTGCAGTTTCGCGATGACTTTTACCTCACCAGCGCGATGGCAAACGATGTGGTCAGGAACCTGCGTGACCACCAAGCGAAGCATTCGTCTAAGCCGTTCTTCCAATACCTCGCATTCACCGCGCCGCATTTTCCACTGCATGCGCTACCCGAAGACATCGACGTCTATAGGGGAGTTTATGACGTGGGCTGGGATGTGATTCGAGAACGCAGGTTTGAGTCGATGCGAAAGCTAGGCATCCTTCCGGAAGCCGCTGTCGATTCACCAGCCTCGGTGGAGCGCGAGCTCGGTCCGCCGTATCACTTTCCTGAAGCATTCGAGATTCTTGGTGAAGGTGAAGTCAACAAACCGATACCATGGTCTCAGCTGACCGAGTCGCAGCGGCGTTTCCAAGCGACCAAGATGACGTTGCATGCGGCGATGATCCATCGAATGGACATCGAGATCGGACGCGTCTTCGATCAGGTCCGCGAGATGGGAGCTTGGGACAATACGTTGATCCTGTTTCTGTCGGACAACGGTGCGAGTGCTGAAATCATGGTGCGTGGTGATGGTCATGATCCGAACGCCTCGCCAGGATCCGGGCACAGCTACCTGTGTCTGGGACCGGGATGGTCGACCGTTTGCAACACGCCCTTCCGCCGCCATAAAACGTGGACGCACGAAGGCGGGATCGCTACCCCGTTTCTGCTTTCATGGCCTGACCAAGTCCAATCAGGCGGTCAGATTCGCCGCGGTGTTCATCATGTGATCGATGTGGTGCCGACATTGTTGTCGATCGCCGGAGTTCCTATGGATCCTCAAACGCCGCCACTGCCTGGCGAAAGCTTTGCAAATCAAATCAATCAGGCGTCAGTAACCGATGCACGAACGCTGTGGTGGTTTCATGATGCACACCGAGCGATCCGCGTCGGCGATTGGAAAGCAGTCGCTCCCAAAGACGAGCCTTGGGAGCTATATGATCTGTCGCAAGATCGCACCGAACAAGTTGACTTGGCAATTCCCAAAGCAGACAAGCTGACAGCTTTGATTCATGAATGGGAATCGATGACGCAGCAGATGACCAAGCTGGCGTCCGAAGATCTGAATGTGAAGCAGCTTGAAAAAGCACAAGGGCTCGCACATACCAGCGAGACGATGCTGCAAGCGCAAGAGGCGGCCCAGGTTCCCAGAACACAGCATTTGCTGGGCGGTGAATCGTTTCGTGTTGCCGACCGTCACGCGTTCTTGATCGAAGCGGACCAGCCTTTCGAACCCAAGCAGAAGCCTTGGGTGTTTTATGCACCGACGCTACGCCAATATCCGGATGCGAACGAAGAATGGATTTTCCGTCGGTTGCTTGATGCCAGTGTCTCCGTTGCAGGCATCGATGTTGGTGAAGGCTACGGCAGTCCGCACTGTCAGGCAATGTTTGACGCACTTTGTGACGAGATGGTGCGTCGCGGATTCAGTTCAAAGCCTGCGTTACTCGGACGCTCGCGCGGTGGTCTGGCAGTCAGCCGGTTTGCGATCGAGAGGCCCGAACGCGTTGGTGGGATCGCGGGGATCTACCCGGTGTTTGACTACACCAGTTATCCCGGCGTGCAGCGTGCCGCATCAGTTTATGGCGTGACAGCGGAGGAACTATTGTCCCAGCAAGACGCCTTCAACCCGATCAAGAAAGCGGGCGAGATCGCGGATGCCAAAATCCCGGTGTACTTGATCCACGGAACGGAGGACAAAGTGGTTCCGATCGAAGCGAATTCCGACGCGTTTGCACAGGCGTATCGAGAAGCCGGGAAGTCAGACTTGATGACCGTTAAACGGATCCGTGGGCAGGGGCACAATCTGTTTGAAGGATTCTTCCGCGATCAGGCATTGGTCGATTTTCTGATCTCGGCGGCTAGGGGTGAGTAGCCGCCGAGGAAACGGTTTCCGAGCTATTTGACGGTTACGCAAGCACCTTGCGTGGTGCTGCGAACGTAGATCTTGCCGTCGCTGAATGCTGGGGTGGACCAACACTTGCCTTCGAGAACGTCTTTGCGACCCAGTTCTTGGTAACCCTCTGGCGTCGCGTTGACGATCGCGACTTCACCTGCATCCGAAAGGACGACCAGTTTGTCGCCGACCAGGATGCAGTTGCCGGGGCCGAAGCCTGGTTCGGACCAGATGATTTCGCCGGTTTGCAAGTTCACGCAGTTCAGCGGAGCTCGGCCGTACTTTTTGAATTCGAAGATGCCGTACAAGTGCCCGTCGTGAACAATCGGCGTGCTCCAGTGATTCATCAGCTCGTTCGACTTGAACCAAACTTCTTTGACGCTGTGGTCAGATCCGATTTCGAACAGTCCAGCGCCAACGCCATATCCAGCTGAGCAATAGACTTGATTGCCGTTGACGATCGGAGATGCCGCGGTCGAAACAGAAAACGGAAAGACCGTTCGCCAAAGTTCTTTGCCGGTGGAGGCTTCGATGGAAACGAGGCCCGACTGGACAAAGTAGATGACTTGGGATTGGTTGTCGATTTGTGCGAGCGCTGGGGTGGCGTGAGTGATCGTTTCGTCGCCGGTCTTCCAATTCAACTCGCCAGAGGTTTTGTCGAACGCCAAGAAAGCTTGGCCAGCTCCGCCGCCACCGACATAGACGCGTTCTTCGTCGATAACAGGGCTGGATGCGTTTTTCCACTGGATGTTTTTGCCGCCGAATTCGGCAACGACGTCGTGCTTCCATTTCAGTTCGCCGCTTGCCGCATCGACGCAGTGAAGCACCAGGTGCGAGTCGTAGGCATAGACCAGGCCACCGCTGATCGCTGGTGTCGAGCGTGGGCCGTCGCCGCCCCGGTTGTCGCGTGTGCCCGCGTTACCACCGTCATGACCGTAATCGTTCGATCCCATGGTGTAGTTCCACAGGCTGTTGCCCGTTTCGGCATCCAGGGCAGCCAATGATTCTTTTCCGCCATCGACAACGATGGTGATTGCTTTTCCATCGGCAACGGCAAAGGAGCTGAATCCAAGTGCGGTGTCAGCGGTCCACTGCACATTGAGTTCGACTTGGGATTGCCCGGGGATCGTCTCGGCGAGTTTGCCGTCACCGTTGGGGCCACGGTACTGGGTCCAGTCGGCTGCTGGTGCGGTCAGTTGTCCGGCCAGGAGTGATCCGGAAAGCAGAGCGGCGAATGCGATTGGTCGTTGTTTCATCGTGTTGGGTAGGTCGAGTTGGTGGGCGTTTGGGGCAAGTCGATTGTGGTGGCAAAAAGAAAGCCTCGCATTTCTGCGAGGCCTCTATGATTGTACGCGTTCGGCTGAATGCCTATGCCATTGGGGCTGCGTTTTCGTTCATCGCGTCTTCGTCGATCAATTCCATCGGCAAAGGCTTGACTTCCAAGCCTGCTGTCGAGCAGATGCCGTCGATCGCTTCTTGAGCCTGGGTCACGGTGTTTTCGCGAGTTTGGCCTTTGTAGCGTGATGGCGAAGCGGCAGGCGAGATCGGGCCTTCGAAGCCAGCTGCGGCCAATTGCTTGACGATTTTGACGTGGTTCAGTGCACCTTCTTGCTCGGGCAGAACGCAGTCTTTGCGGGTCGCTTTAGACGCGTCAGCGTCATCAGCGAGCGAACCGATACGGACGGCAACGATTTTGTCGCCAGCGAGTTCGCTGAGTTGATCCAGTGCGCCACCGCCGACAACCCAGTCCCAGGTGTCGATGATGAAGCCGACCGAATCGCTGCCAACGCCATTAACGAAAGCGATCAGGCCTTCGACGTTGCGGATGAAGTCGAATTGCTTTGGGTTAGCCAATTCTTTGGTCGCGTCGAAGCCGACACCCAATTTGATGTTGCGGGGAGCCAAAACTTCGGCGATTTGGGCGATGCGGCCACGTTGCAGCTCGAAGTACTCGTGGTAAGGCATGCGGTCGGTCGAAGCTGGCAAAGTGATGTAGGCGCGGGTGACGCCCAAGCTTTCGGCCAGTTCGGACAGTGGGTGGAGCGTGCCCAGTTGGCTGGTGAAGGCAGCGTCTTCGGCGTCCAAATCGACTTCCAATGGGAAACCGCCAATTTGTTCCAGTCGGCCAGTTCCTTCGCCAAGTGCGGCGCGGACGAATTTGGTCGCGTCTTCAGCGTTCGAACGCTGTGCACGACGCAACATTTCATACATGTCCACGTCCATCGACGCAAAACCGTACGTCAGGGCCAGTTCGATGAGCTCACTCTGACGACCGTTGATGCCGAGTGCTTTTGGCGAGAAATTTTTGAGCATTCCAGTTCCTACTTTCTGATTCGCTTGCGGTTCCGCTCTTCCGCAGCTGACGTCCAGAGACCTGCATGACCGAGTCGCGATGGCGAGGGCGTGACCGTTTGGCAGGATCGGACAATGGAGATCGTCTCGTAAATCCTGGGGCCAAACCGGTCCGCTAGGGTCAAACAGAGTGTTCCGTCAGAGAGCGGCTGAAGCGAATCCTGGGGGGAAGGGTGTAAGTGTGTTGTCCTCGAAAGTCGCACAGTATCGCAGAAAAAACACATTTAAGAAAAGGGGCGTTTCGTGCGGGAAATTTGGGCGTCTTCCCAGGCATTGATCGCATCTAAAGCGAACAGCAGTTCAACTTAACCCGCCGGCTGGGTACAATAAGGTGCGTCCCACCCCTTCAGTCGCGTCAAATTCCCACCTTTCCGCGACGACCTGCCAAATCTTCGCTGAGTTCAAAGCCGACACAATCCACGCCAATGAGGTGGATTGATAACGGCCGGTAAATGAAGTGGCAGGAAAATGCGATTTCGTTTCCACCGAATGGGTGGGGAACGAGATGGTCTCACCGATATGAAATACCCCGCCTTAAAGATTCGAATGAAGTATGCAACCGCGTGCGCGTGGCGTTGCTGCGGATTGTTCCTGTCGTTGACCGCGCTGAGCAGCCCACCTGCTTTGGGCGACGATGTTCTGGAACGAGGTGAGGCGATTTATCGTGAGCAATGTCTGTCTTGCCACGGTGAAAACGGGATTGGTCAGACCGACGGGTACTCGGATGCCCTGGTCGGCGATGCATCGATCGGCCAACTCACCGAAACGATCACCGACACAATGCCAGAGGAAGACCCGGAGGCTTGCGTGGGTGAGGATGCCGAGGCGGTCGCCAAGTACATCCACCACACGTTTTATTCAGAAGCGGCACAACTGCGCAGTCGTCCGGCGCAAGTTGACTTGTCGCGGCTGACCGCACGGCAGTTGCAACAATGCTTGGCGGACCTCTACACACATTTCTATTCCAGTCCGTGGCTGGAAAAGAAACGCGGGTTGAATGCCAGCTATTTCGACAGCAACCGCTGGGACAACAGCAAGTTAAAAGTCGAACGTACCGACGCGGTGCTGGATTTTAACTTCGGACATGACGCGCCCGTCGAAGGCGTGGATCCGAAAGAGTTCTATATCCATTGGACCGGTTCGTTAAACGTCGAACACACCGGACGTTACGAAATTGTCGTGCACTCGACCTGTTCGATGAAGTTGCGTTTCGGTCATCAGGACGAAGTGTTGATCGACAACCACGTCCAATCCGAAGGCAAGACCGAGTTCCGTCGTACTGTGCACTTGCTGGGCGGTCGCCAATATCCCGTCTACATTGATTACACCCAGCGGAACCGTAAAACGGAGCAGCCGCCCGCAGAATTTTCGTTGCGTTGGGTGCCACCAGGCGGTGTCGAACAAGTGATCCCGACGGAAAACTTGTTCCCAAGTATGTTCCCCAGCACGTTTGCGCTACAAACCAAGTTGCCGCCGGATGACCGTAGCTATGGATATGAACGCGGAACGCGAGTCGATCGTGGTTGGGAAGACGCCGTCACGAAAGCGGCCTTCGAATTTGGCGCGATCGCGGTCAAACGATTGTGGCCGCAATACCGTCGCAATCATCGCGGCGAAAGCGACGAAAACCGCGAACGCTTGCGAGGCTTTCTGACCGAGATCGCGACGGTCGCGTTTCGTGGTGAGCTGGATGATGATGCGAAGCAGCTTTATATCGAAGACCAACTCGCCGCTGCCGAAGATGACCAACTCGCGATCGTGCGCTCGTGTTTGTTGATCATCAAGTCGCCGCGTTTTTTGTATCCCGCCGCGAACCCGAATGTCTCGCCGGAAATGCGGATCGCGTCGCGTCTGGCAATGACACTGTATGACTCGTTGCCAGCGGACGCATGGATCCTCGAACATCTCCGCAAGGGCGAGCTGAAACTTGGCGAGCCCAATCCAGAACAACGCGTCCGGCAAATGGCCGAACGGATGCTGCGCGATCCGCGTTTGGACGGCAAAGCGATGGCGATGTTCTTCGATTGGTTGGACATCGATCCGGCTGCGGAAATCCACAAGAGCCAAGAGGTGTTTCCAGGGTTTGATCAGCAGCTCGCGATGCAGCTGCGGCGGTCGCTGGAAACGCAGTTGTCAGACATTTTTTGGAGCGAAGACAGCGACTATCGACAGTTGTTCCTGCGTGATTGGAACTACACGAATCAGTCGCTCGCTGATTTCTACGGTACGCCGTTCCAGCCACGTGAAACGGCTGTGCCGGGATCGATGGTGCCGAGCCAGGCGGACCAACAACGAACCTTCGGTGTGCTGACGCATCCGATGGTGACCAGTCACCTGAGCTACTTTGAAACGACCTCGCCGATTCACCGTGGTGTCTTTCTGATTCGCCGCGTCCTCGGCCGGACGCTACGTCCGCCGATGGATGCATTTGCGCCACTTGATCCAACACTGCATCCGGATCTGACGACACGGCAACGTGTTGAGTTGCAGACGGGCGAGCAGTCGTGCCAGGTTTGTCACCAGCGGATCAATGCGCTCGGATTCTCGCTCGAACATTTCGATGCCGTCGGGCGATTTCGAGACCTGGAAAAAGGCAAACCAATTGATGCGACCGGTGGCTATGTCACACGAACGGACGAAGCCGTCGCGTTCGAATCGGCTGGCGATTTGGCTCGGTTTTTGGCGAACAACGAGGACGCGCACCGCGCCTTTGTGGAACGTGTGTTCGAGTATTTCGTCAAACAACCAGTCGCCGCGTTTGGCGAAGACACTCTCGATGAACTGACGCGAACGTTTCGCGACTCACAATTCAATATGCGTGCGTTGATTGTTGAAATCGCAGTGCAGACTGCGATGTCCGATTTCAATGAGGAGAAAACCGATGAAGCGACGTGAATTCATGACCAAGTTGGGAGTTAGCGCCGCCGCGGCCAAGTTCCTGGTCGGGCTTCCCAGTTTAGGTTTCGCCGCACAAGCGTCATCGCGACCGCAACGCGTCGTGTTCGTTTTCAGCCCCAACGGTGTGATCCCCAAACACTTTTGGCCTGATCAAACCGGTGCCGATTACGACCTGAAACGCATCCTCGCGCCGTTGGCGGATTTCCAAAGTCAGATGCTGACGATGAAAGGCATCTGCAACCGCATCAATGGCGACGGTGACGGACACATGCGCGGGATCGGTTGCCTATTGACCGGCATCGAGCTGTTCCCCGGTGACATCCAGGGCGGCAGCGACACGCCGGCCGGCTGGTCGATGGGGATCTCGGTTGACCAACATATTCGCAATCGCTTTCAAGCCAATGAAGCGACACGTACGCGATTCGGTTCGCTTGAATTCGGTGTGATGGTGCCCGATCGTGCAGACACATGGACGCGTATGTCCTACGGCGGCCCCAACCAGCCGATGGCACCGATCAGCGACCCGTATCAGATGTTCGACAAGCTGTACGGCCAGACGAAAAACCGGCAGATGTTGGCAAGTGTTCTGGACGATCTGGCGGGCGATTTCAAAAAGATCGGCGGTTCGCTGAGCAGCGAAGATCGGCAACTGTTGGAACTACACCTCGGGCTAGTTCGCGATGTCGAAAAAGATTTGCAGACCGAATTTGCTGCCGCAACCAAGAACGACGGGGCCGCGCACGCGGTACCAACATTGCCGGCAAACATCGAAGAGCAAAACAACAACATGCCGGAGATCACCAAGATGCAAACGGAGCTGTTGGTGAACAGCTTTGTGGCTGACTTTGCACGGGTCGCGTCCTTCCAAATCACCAACAGTGTCGGCCAGCCACGGATGAAGTGGTTGGGGATCGATGAAGGTCACCATGGTTTGTCTCACGAACCGGACAGCAACGAAGACGCGTACGAGAAGTTGATTCAGATCAACACTTGGTATGCCGAACAAGTCGCGCATATGGCCCGCCGCATGAAGGAAACGCCTGATCCCTCCGGGCACGGATCGCTATTGGACAACACCACGATCATCTGGACGAACGAGCTCGGCAAAGGCAACTCGCACACCCGCGACAACATCCCGTTCGTCATGGTCGGCGGCGGATTGAACTTCCGCTTTGGCGAAGCGTATGACTTTGGCCATGTCCCGCACAACCGTCTGCTGCTCAGCATCCTCGAAGGAATTGGCATGCCAGAGCAAACGTTTGGCAATCCAGATTTCTGCGGCGATGGAGCGTTGACGGGGCTGATGGTCTAGTCGTCAACGCTCGTGACTGGCGAGAAGCAGTAATCAATCGTGCGGATCGACGCGGACGATCGATCCGCCGCGATTGGGAAGCGTCTCGGCGATCGCATCCAAAATTTTTTGTTCCGGGTTCGTGACTTTGCCCCGGCGAAGCACACTGCCTGAGGATTTAGCGACGACCTTTGCGTTGCTGATCAGGCGGTCGGCAACACTGTCAGCTGTCTCGGCCGGCAGCGATTCGTGCAGCTTTTGTGCGTACTCTTTCCAAGTCTCCCACAAGTCTCGTGGCGGACGCACATCCAGCCATTGTTTTAGAAGAATAAATGCCAACGGGTTATCGGAAACGCCGCGTGTCAGCGCGGCGCTGATCACCATCTGCCGTTCGCCGCTCGTTACGGTTCCGTCGGCCCAAGCGACGAACACTAAAGGCGTCAGCGTGAACGCGGCAATTGTGCTGGCATTGATATTCAAGTCCAGCATGTGGTTAAGCAACTCTGGATCATCGACAGCCGCAATGTTGGCGAGTTCGCGTAGCATTGCTACACGTTTCGATTTTTCGCGCATCGATTGCAGCAGGGTGTCATCGACACGGCGGAAATACAAATCTTCCAGCACGTGTCCACGCTGATGAATCGTGTCTGTATCGTTCATGATGAATCCTTCGATGTTGGACGACCGATTGCTATTGGGTGGGTTATTCCGCCGTTTCCAGGGCAGTGATGAATCGTTCGATCAGCAGGCGTTCCTGCCGGGAAACTTTGCCGAATCCCAGATGCCCGCCAGACGCCTTTGCGATGCTGGTCATCTGTGTGCGAAGCAGGTCGATGAACTTGCCTCGTGTGAATGCCGACATACCTTGGGTTAGTTCACGTACATAGCGCTGCCAAGCGTCAAAGCTTTCTGCCGGGGGCCGTTGCCGCAGCCAATGCTCCAGCAGTACATACGCGACGCTGGATTCGGTAATCCCAAGCGGCTTTGCCGCATTCAAAACGGCGGCGTGTTCAGACGGATCGACCGCTTTTTCGGCCCATGCGACCAACACCAGCGGCAACATACGCATCACAACTAGAGACTCGGCAGTAATACCGAGATCAGAAAGCTCGGAGATCAATACCGGATCGGTGATTCCGGCTTCATGCATCAACGCTTGATGCGATTCATCGGTTTCCGCTTCACGTTTGAGACGTTGAAACAGTTGCTCTTTCAATTCGCCGAGATAGCGATCTTGAAGCACACCAAACCGGAACGTGTCGGGGGCTGTTTTAGACATCGTGGTGACTTGCAATCGAGGCAATGGCTGACGCAGTTGCTTTGATGCACGTCGAGTACCGATGGGCAAACCGCCGAGCGAATACGACTGACAGCATGTATCTCGGGCGATGGTGTGTGAGCCATCCGTGTCGTAAACAGACGCGAAACATGGGCATTTCACGCAGCGATGAGTTCTGACGACCCGATGCCATCGCTGAATTGTCGTTCGGAAATTCTTTGGCGATCAGCCTCTGCGAAAGCCACGCCGTGCCAGGACGCACGTCTGGCCTGTGCGAAAACGCCCGAGTGAGCACTCGAGATTCCTCGACAGCGAGGAAGCCGGACGATGCGATAGGGCCGGTTCAGCCAGTGCCTGGACGCGTCGCGATGATACCGATCTTGATCGATGTAGCGGTTGCCGAGCGTCCCGTTTGCTGAGAACGCATTTAGATTTTGTAAATCTTAAAACCGGCAAACTGCAAGGATCAGTGTGCGCAATCGGTGAGATCGGAATCATCGGTACACCTTCGTTGGTTTTCCGCATCATCCGAGGTTGCGTTTTCGCATCATCACCCCATCTAGCGTGCTACGTTTCGGCGGACGAGGTCTGTCACTGCATGATGGCCGCGTCTTGATCTATCCAGTCAATAGCTGACCTGTGACCCCGATCTGTGGCTAAGAAACGTATCCCATCACCGAAGCATGCCAAACCCGACGCGACCGGTTCGCGTTGCCGGTCATTGGTGACGCTGTCGATGTGTGTGGTAACGTTGGTTGCGACAATCGTGATCACGGCCGGCGGTTGTTCGCGATTGCGTCTACCTGCAGTCGATTCGACTGGACGACGGATCTTTAATCCACTGCCAACAACGACAACGCTTGCGCTGCCCGGTTCTGGCGGCGAATGCAAACTCGGCAATTGCCTCAAGAAACTCGGTGATCCGCTGAACTTGCAACCGTTCAAGTTTCCAGAGCCAGCGTTTTCTGAACCCGCCCCGCCGCCAGCTTGCATCACTCCGCCTGTAGCCACCGCTCCGCCGACCCCGATTGGCGGTTCGACGCTTGGCGGTGCTTGTGGAATCAAGCAAGGGGCAACCGCGCCTTGTGTGCCCGGTCCGATGTGTCCTGGCGACTGTTTAAACGGTCCGCCAGCCGTTTTGATTGGAAACGAAACGGCCGAACGACGTAGCTGCTGTTTGCCAAACCGCGGCAAACGCGGGTGCATCCTGCTGTCACCGCAAAAGATCGTCGCTCCGGTTGGCGGAGAAGTCATCTTGTTGTCCGGGATCTGCGGCGAAGACGGCTACTTGCAAATGGGCGAACCACTGGAATGGATGCTGACGCCGGACAGTGTTGGAACGTTTATTCAAGTCGGCGATGATGATCCGGGAGTCGTTCACAAGCTGGCACGAATCAAGAAAGCGGAAAAACAGGATCCGTCTTATGCACTCGGCGTGACCAGTACAAAACGCGTGAAGATCACGCGGGGCAACCTCAATCCCGCTGACGATATTCAATTGGAAAAAGGCCAGACCTGGATCAGCATTAGCAGTCCCAGTGAAGGGACGAGCCACGTGACTGTGCTGGCACCGGAGAGTGATTGTTGGGATCAACGCAAAGCGACCGCGACGATCTATTGGGTCGACGCGTCGGTGCAGTTTCCCAAAAATGAAATTCTGCCTGCGGGGCAACCCGTTACGCTGACCACGCGCGTCATGCGTAGCGAAGGTGCGTTGCCAGCCCGCGGCTGGAAAGTGATCTATCGATCGCTCCATCCCGAATTGGGTTTGTTCCAAAGTGCGGCGGGAGGCTCGCCGAAAGCGGAAGTGATCGTTGATGACAATGGTTTGGCGCCCATCCAGCTGATCCCTGTCCCCGGCACCTCGGGAACCGCGACGATCGAAATGACGGTTGTGCGGCCAGGTGGTGACACGGACAACATGCCGCCGCTGGAATTATACAAAGGCCACACGTTTGTGACGTGGAGCTCACCCCAGTTGATACTGGAGACTGTCGGTCCCGAGGTGGCGTCCTTTGGAACGCCGTTTAAGGTCGTCGCAAGGGTATCGAACCCGGGAGACCAACCTGCTGACGACGTGCGTGTGATTCTGACGTTGCCACAAGGTGTGCGTGCACAAGACACCGAATCGGACTTTGTACAGAACTTGCCGAATGCGATTGTCTGGAACGTGGGGCAGTTACCTGCGAAACAGCAATTGGATTTGTCGGTTGACGTGGTCACAGAAACATCGGTCGTCCTGCCGTTTGAAGCCCGAGCTGCCGGCGGTTTATTCGCCAGCGATTCGGTAACGGTTGACATCTACCGTCCGTCATTGGTTTTGACCGTCACGCCACGCGAAGGCAACCATGTCGCGGGCCAGCCCGTCGAGTTTGAAATCGACGTGACGAACACCGGACCGCGCCCGCTGGAAAATGTCCAGTTGATCGCCCAGGGCGATAGCGAAATGATCCACTCGGAAAGCAATCAGCCGAGAGTGAAGTTGCAGAAAAACGATGGCCCCCTGCAGCCGGGACAAACATGGAGCGACGCACTTGTGGCGTTCATTCCGACGAGTGCCGGCCGGCGATGCATCCAAGTCGAAGTGACTGCGGATGGCGGACAACGCGCCGATACGGAATCCTGTGTCGTTGTGATCAATCAACCAGTCGCGACGCCTTCGCTAAGTGTAACGCTTGACGGACGCACCCAAATGTCGGTCGGTGGAGAACAACTTTTCCGAGCCGTTGTGATTAATGATGGCCAAGTTCCACTGGACAATGTCCAGGTTTCGATGGCCTACGATCCACAGGTTCAACCTATTGGAGCAACGCAACAATATTTGACTCCTGGGAGTGCTGCGGGACAGTTTATGGTTCGTTGGACGATTCCTCGTTTGGAACCACAGACCAGTGAAACGTTGGAAGCAATGTTTCGGGCGCTTGGCACAAACCAACGTAGCAGCCTCGTTTTAGCTGCTGTGAGTGACCAAGGTGCTCGGGCGAGCGAACGGATGGACTTTGAAATCTTGCCCGCTGCGGTCACTCAGCCGAATCAACCGAACAATTCTCCCAATTTGCCGCCCGCCCAACCAACGCCCACGATTCCAGGCGACGCGCCGCTGCCCCGGCCGACTCAGCCTCAGGCACCTGCGCCCAGCGTCCCGGCCGCCGAGCCAAAGTTCCTTGGGTTGGTGCTTACCGGGCCGCAGACCAATGTGATCGTCAATCAACCGATTCGCTATGAATTGCGAGTGTCGAACCCATCGAGGTTCCCTGATTCGAATGTGGTGTTGAAATTTAACCTTCCTGAAGGGGTGAATGTTCGTCGTGTTGTTCAAAGGTTCAACCCGAACGATGACGCGGCGTCACTCAGCGAAACGGGTGGGTTTGTCTACATTGAAATCCGCACGTTACGTGGCGGCGAAACGTTGACCTATGACATCGTCTTGGAGTCGAACCAGCCGCAAACGTTTACATTGTCTGCCGAAGCCGTCAGTGCCAATAAAGAGCTTGGTGCCCGATCGACGGTGCAGACCGTCGTTGTCCCGCAGCCGTAGCGGCTGTCTGTCCATCGATTTCGTTGCCACTCGATGAAAGATGTTACAATCAACGTCTCTCATCAAACGACCTCATAGCGTGAGGAAATGTTGTGGCGAATCGAATCGTACTGTGGTTGGCGTTTGCCACACAGTTTATCGCGATCGATGCTACCGCTGCCGATCGAGCCAACAAGGTGGCAGCCAATCCGGACCGTTCGTTTCATAATCCGACGGGACAGATCGATCTTTGGATCAATCAGCGATTGGCAGCAGACGGAGAAACGGCAGGGGAGCAAAGCAGCGACGCCGAATTTTGCCGCCGTGTTTGGTTGGACCTCGCAGGCGTCGCGCCGCCGATCTGGGAAGTCCGAGAGTTTATCTCTGACAAGGAACCAGGAAAACGATCACGGTTGATCGAACGGTTGTTGGAATCGCCTCGGTTCGCTAGCCACATGGCAACGCGGTACTCACTCGCGTTGTTGCCGCAGGATGCCGGTTTGCTTGCGTCAAATGACTTGGAATCGCTGACGACGTGGCTGCGCGAAGCCTTTCGTGAAAACAAACCCTACGATCATTTTGTGGGGGCGTTCTTGACCGCATCCGGCGACGAGCCCGGCCCGACGATGTTCTATACGACGCGAGATGCCGATCCGGTGAAGGTCGCTTCAGCCACGTCGCGGTTGTTTTTGGGGATTGGAATCGATTGCGCGCAGTGCCACGATCATCCATTCAGCAAATGGACGCAGGATGATTTTTGGACCTTCGCAGCGTTCTTTTCTCAGTTGGAGATTCCCGAACAAGGGATGCAGCAGCGGAATGTGGTTCGCGATCGCGTTGGGAAGGAGTTGACGTTTCCGGAAAGCGATCGTATTGCCGAACCACGTTACCTGGGCGTTGAGCAGCCGCCCGAACCTGATCCGACAGACTTCCGACGCCGACAATTGACGATCTGGTTAGCGTCGCGTAGCAATCCCTATTTCGCCACCGCCGCTGTCAACCGCGTCTGGGCCCATCTGTTTGGGCGTGGACTTGTCAATCCGGTCGACGAAATTGATTCAATCGACTACGCCACTCATCCGGAGTTACTGCGTTATTTATCGGACTATTTCATTTCGATACGGTTCGATTTAAAGCAGCTTTATCGAACGATCGCGAAGACCGACGCCTATCAGCGGACCAGTCGATCGACGACGCATCGCCCTGCGGCTGAATCGTATGCGATGATGCATACAAAAACACTTTCGCCGGAACAGTACTACGACAGCTTGCAACAGAACGTGATCCGCAGCGGGACTTCTGATATTGCGCAGGGTTCACAGACCATCTTCATGCGTCAGCAGTTTGCTCAGCGGATGCGCGACAGCGGCGCGACCCCGCTGGAGTATTCACACGGTGTCGTACAGGCATTGGGGATGATGAATGGGCCGGAAATGATGTCAGCAACGGCGGAGCAATCCAGCGGCTTGATCGCCGGGGTGAACGCACCGTTTTACGATGACACACAACGGGTCGAGGTGATTTACCTTGCATGTGTTTCGCGATACCCCAATGACGACGAAGTCAAACGATGTCTGGCGTATTTGGGAGACGAAGCAATCGAGGCGACGCGTGACGAGAAATTTGGCGATCTGATTTGGGTGTTGGCAAACACGGCGGAGTGTTTTGTCTGTCCGTAAGTCGATTGGTTAGAAACCGACGGAGCCTGTGATGACATTTTCGCGACGTAGTCTGCTGACTCGGATCGGCCCGGCGTCTGCCTTCGGCATGTCGATGATGCGGCATCAGTTGCTTTGCCAAGCTGCTGAGGCTGCGACGCAAGCAGGACGCCATTGCATCGTTTTGTGGATGGCTGGCGGACCAAGCCAGCTTGATACCTTCGATATGAAACCGCAGACATCGGTCGGTGGTCCGCTCAAAGAAACGCAGACTTCGGTGCCGGGTATCCGGTTTAGCGAGCACCTGCCGAAACTCGCACAGCAAGCCGAGCGTCTTGCGATTTTGCGGGGGCTGACCACCAAAGAGGGCGACCATACGCGCGGTGCAATCTTGATGCACACCGGCAACAAGGTCGATGGCCCGGTGCGATATCCCGCGATCGGTTGCGCGCTTTCCAAGGCGATTCCTCATTCGGATTGTCCGCTGCCCGGATACATCTCGGTGGCGCCGGCGCCGATCGCTCCTGCCGCTTATAGCCCTGGTTTGTTGGGACCCAAATTCGCACCGACACACGTGCGTTCCGGAGCCCGCGACGATGCGGATGAATTTGCATCGCTAAAGGTCGATTACTTAACCCCACAGGTTCCCGTCCGATCGCGGCGCTACCAACAGCGACAAGCCTTATGGGATCTGGCACAGCAGGACTTTTTGTCGGAGCGAAACCTGCCCAATGTTGTCGCTCAGGACACGATGTATCGTTCGGCACTCACGATGTTGGAAAGCGATGGTAAGAACGCGTTCAACCTTGCCGAAGAAACAGATCAGGTGCGTGAAGCCTACGGGAAGGGGACGTTTGGTCAGGGATGCCTGATGGCACGCCGTTTAATCGAACGTGGTGTGCCGATGGTTGAGGTTGCCTTGGGGGACGGGCTGGGGTGGGATACACACGCCGATAATTTTGAACAAGTTAAATCGCTCAGCCAGCAACTTGACAATGGCTGGGCAACGTTAATGAACGAACTTGCTGAGCGAGGTTTGCTCGAACGCACCACAATCCTTTGGGCAGGTGAGTTCGGACGGACACCGACGATCAATCAGAATTCAGGACGAGACCATTTTCCACAGGCTTTCACTTGTGTCCTCGCGGGCGGCGGTGTCAAAGGCGGACAAGTCTATGGGGAAACGGCAAAAGACGGATCCGAAGTCGTTGACGGACGCATGGAAGCTGGCGATCTGATGGCGACACTCTGTCGTGCGGTGAATGTTGATCCGCAGCTCGAAAACATGACCAGTGACGGTCGCCCCATCAAAATCTCTGAAGGGAAAGTGATCAAGGACGTCGTGGTGTGAGTCCCTCCGGCAATCCGATGAACCGATTCAAATTCAAGTTGACCTGTTTCGGCGTTAGGCTAGCGATGCCTTGGAATCAAGATGCGGTCGGCAGTTGCCTTTGTCGCGATGCTCATCGTCGTGAGACGTTGGGAGTCGTGCTGCTGTTGGTTTTCGGATTGATCGGTTGCAATCGCGGTCCGAACAACTCGACGTCTGAACTTGATCAACATGCGGCGCATCGATCGAGCCAATCGAGCCGGACAATCGCGATACGAAAGCGAATCTTGTTGAATCGGCGTTGTTGTCCGATACATCGAACGATGCCGAAGTTGACTTGGAAACGGAGCTTGATGACACGTTGAGTGTCGCCGCCGAAAAGGAATTGGTGGGGGCATTGGTGGGCGACAATGTCGGCGCTGAAAACACAACGTTGATCTTGCCATTCGATGATCGTCCGCCCACTGACTCCACCGAGTTGCTTTGGATTCCCGCGAGCGATGGCGTGCTGATCATTGGGATTCGGATCTTGATTGACGGCAAGCCATTGGAGGAGGTCTTCGAATCACAGATCGATACGTTGTTGGGCTTGATTCCAAAGTCAGACGGGGAGGTTCCAAAGTGGGACGACTTGTTCGACTTTGTTGGCGAACACGAAACGATCTTTGCAACCTCTGCCGAAATGATTGACGGTCAGTCGAAAACGCTGATTCGGCAGTACGACCGCAATACGAATCGCAGAGTGGACCGAGAGGAACTGACCCGATTCCTGTTTCGAATGTCTTCCAGTTCGAAACCATTCCGCTTGTTTGGTACCGATGCGATGCAGTGGATCAGTCGACACGCATCGCCGCTGTTTGAATCGATCGATGCCAACGATGATCGACTGATCGATGAGGCGGAACTGGAGAATCTCGCGGACCGCTTGTTGCTGGATTTTGATCGCAATCTCGACCGTTGTCTTTCGTTCGAAGAACTCACCCGTACGACTGAAAATGATGCTGACCCCTGGCGCAATAATCGTGCGTCGCGGCGTGGCGAAGTCGCAATGAATCTCGGTGGCTACAGCAACTGGAGCGACATGGCGTATACCCTGGGAGGTTTTTCGAACTATCGAATTTGGTATTCCAATGAGTCGGTGGAAGAAAAATTCGACGGTGACCAAGACGGCCGTTTTACTTCTGACGAAGCAGCCGCGATTGAGCAGGTTTCTCCAGCCATTGTTGTGACCATTGACATTGCCTCTCCGATACCGATGCCAATCACCGTTTGGGTCGATCCCGAAGTCCAAGGAATCGTCCAAGTTGATCCGACATTCAATCGAAGCGTTTGGATCAATTCGCATGAAGGAAGTGTCTGTGTTTCATTGGCCAATGACGTGACGGCATTCACACCGATGGGTAGCTTTGAGAAGATCGCGGAAAAAGTCTTAATAGAGGCACAAACGGAAACACCAGACGACAGCCCCAAGCCCTATTGGACCTCACAGGTTCGAGGGAGAGCGGCCAATTTCCCTGACCAGATGTTCGTTTTCCTGGATCAGAATCATGATTGTCTGCTTTCGCAAAGGGAACTCGACCAAGCCTCCGAGCAAATTCGGTCTGTGGGAATGCCCTTCCGAGCAGATCGGATCCCGGAGTCGATCTCGCTTCAATTGACGATGGGCGATCCTTCATCCGACGCACAGCGGTTTATGTTCCGGCGACTCGAAATCGAAGGCCAAAACAACTTGCCACGTTGGGCGAAAGTCGCTGATGCGAATGGCGATGGCGATTTGACGGAGTTGGAATTCATCGGGCCCATCGAACTGTTTCGCCGGTTCGATCACAACGGCGACGGATACATCTCCATCACTGAGATTCAGTCGATAACGCGTCAATATGAATCGGGTGAACCAGAGTCCGCAGCGGACGAAATTTAATCCTGCGTCTCCGATGCTTCCTCCAATTGCCGTTTGATCCGGTGGAGTTCCGCATCAAGTTCGGGTTGGTTGGAAACGTCTTCGATTTGTGTGATCGCATCGGCAAGGTGTCGCTTCACGTTCAAGTCCGTGACTGCATAGGGGAACAGCACGTCGAATGTTTCGCCGATGATTGTTTCCCAGGTTAGCTTTTTGGTGACGATGCAAAGGTTGTCGTCTTCATCGCAGCGGAAAGGCGACGGAAGCTTGCGTTGGTTGATTAAGACGATCGAGTGCGCCATTTGGTCGATACACTGGATCGCCGTAAACGGATCGTTCACACCAGGGCTGAGTGCGCGGATCGCGATTTCGGCGTATTGGTGCAGGATGAAAAACAAGTCCTGCGTGGGCGTGCGGATATTGCCAATCGCCAGGCAACGGTGAAATGCGGCAGCAAGTTCATCCGGTGTCTCATTCTCAGGGGTTCCTGTATCGACCGATGAACGCTTTTTCAATTTGGCAATCGTTTGTCCGATCAAGACACGATTCCCCGGATGAACAAGCAACTGCAGCACCGCTTGTCGCTCACCAGCGAATTCCATCAAACCGGTTTCGTCGATCCCTTGGAGGTATCCAAAGTGTTGGCTGCGGATCGGAATCGCATCAGACCAATCGATTGGTTTTTGATCGAGCGATTCGGCGGCGTCGCCAAGCATTTCGGGGAACAGATCATCCACCTTGGCTTCGACACGGCGCGAGATGTTGTCGAGCACGTTGGAGATATGAATGCTTTCCGGGATATGGTGAATGAAATAAATCAAAACACCCACACTGGCAAGCGTCAAAATAAAAGCGATCAGGACCGAAAGGTGAGGAACGAACAGTGCAGTTTGCAAAGCATCATTGTCTGGCCCTGTGTCGTCGGTTGCCGAACGTACCGTGCGCAGCACCATCAGACAGAACAGAAACGTTGCGACGAACGTTCCCAAAGTGATTTGGTTTCCCCGATCTCGCATAATGTTGTCTAGCAAACGTGGACCGTAGTGCGAGGTCGCGTGTGATACCGCCACCATTGTCAGTGAAAACGTGACGCCGGCGACAGTAATCATCGAACCGGCAACGGTCGCTAGCAGGGCTCGCGCCCCCTCAGGTTGATTGAGTGCCGCAGCGGGGAACATTTCGATCCAATCGAGTCCGATGGATCGGTCGACCGCGATTGTGATTCGACTAGCAATCAGGGATGCGATCGCCATCATGGTGGGGACGAACCAGTAGCTGCCACTGATTCTGTAGACGAGTTGTTGTAATCTTGCTCTCACGCTTCCGATGCGATTTTTGGGGGGACTGGCTGTAAAACGATGTTGATTGATTTTGACTCAGGTCGTTCGCCAAGGATGCATACCCCGTGCCAGCATGTCTGGTGTGCAAGAGTGAGTCTGCTATGAAATGGAGTTGAGGCGTTTTCGGCGGATATCCGTCGACAGGGAATCGAGTTCTGTAGTTCAAATCATGGGGCGAGCATGAAAGTTGAGAACGCCGAGTGGCGAATGAAATTTGCAATTCAAGCGGCTGAAATTGGTATCGCGCTGGGGCAGAGTCCGTTCGGTGCTGCAATTTTTTCGGAAAACGGTGACGCGCTGGCGATTGTCCACAACCGAGTGAAATCCGACATCGATCCGAGCGGCCATGCAGAGGTGATCGCTATTCGGACAGCGTGCGCAAAACTTGGACAAACGTCGCTTGCTGGATGTGAATTGGTCAGCACGTGTGAGCCATGTCCGATGTGCGCAAGTGCGATCGTTTTTTCCGGAATTCGATCTGTGGTATTTGGTGCAAGTGTGCAAGATGCAAAGCGAGCCGGTTTTGACCAGTTGCAATTGCCCGCAACGTTAATCTTCGATGAGTGTCCGGAAATGTTTCAATTGCGTGGTGGGATTCTGGTGAACCAATGCGTGCAGTTGTTCGAACGGAACAGCTAGGAGTCCGGATTAAAATCGATTCGCGTTTTTGGCGGAAAGGTAGCTCCGAATCCGAAGTTAAGTCGTTCGAGAGACTTTGTTTTTCCTGTCGCAGTGTGCTAAACGTTGCAGCACTCTCGCGGAGGATGGGGGATTCGAAGGAAACTGGTTTTCCGTTTCGCCTGCATCCCTAACGGGGGACGCAAAGGGGACTCGCCCGGCATTGGAGAGGCTTCTAGGCTATGGTCTGAAAGTTGCTGTCCTAGCGGGGCAGGGCGATCAATGACTATTCAAATCACTAGTCGTTCATTTCAATCATCGGTTGGCGGTGCACTGATCGGCCCACTGGCGGATTGCGGTTTGTCCCGCACCAAATTGATTCACCACTTTTTCACTTCACTGGTTAAGCGTGCGACAGTTCGTTGGAAGTTGTTTAATCGTTGACGATGTGCGCAGCACACGTGTGGCGATTAGTTCTTGGCTATCAGCACTCGGTTTCGAGTGCGTCGAGTCGAGCAATGGATTAGAGGCTTGGGATGCGATTCAAAATCGAGTTCCGAGTATTGTCGTTACCGACATCGACATGTCCGGTGGAGATGGCGTGCAGCTGATCCGTAATTTGCGGCAGTGCGAAGACCCGTTGTTTGCCGAGTTGCCTGTATTGGTAGTCAGCAGCTTAGAAGACAACATGATCGAAGAGCTGATCCAAGGGGTCGGTGCGAGTGCGTTCGCGTCGAAGCCGCTTGATCGAGAACAGTTCTTGATGGCGTTTTTCGCAACACTTCGTGGTTCCGACAGTTGGGGTTCATTCGCACAGGCGTTCCAGGTGGCGACGATCTCTCCAAAACTGCGTCGTTATGTGGCTGATCATCAATCGTCTGGCCAGAATTCGTCGGGCATCTGAATCGCGATCGCATTTGGCATCGCAGTTGCATCTGTTCACAGTGTCAATCGCTTCGGAAACGAAGCAGCCCAACACGTAGACTCGAACGGAGAATCAACGAATGTCGACGACCACGACACCTTTCAAGCGGACCATTCTTGAAGGCGAACGACTTGAAGCCACAACCAACTTGCTGCAACAGAATCTCGTCGATTTGGTTGATCTGGCGCTACTTCTCAAGCAAGCTCATTGGAATGTGATCGGCAAGAACTTTCGGTCGGTCCACTTGCAGCTCGATGAGATAATCGTCACCGTCCGCGCGGCGAGTGATGAAGTTGCCGAACGCATCGCCGCGCTTGGTGTGACCGCTGACGGCCGAGCGTCGACGGTCGCGAAGAACACGGACTTGAAGGAATACCCCAGCGGTTTCCAAAATGTCGACGCGACCCTCGCCCATGTTGGTGATGCACTTAAGACGACGATTGATGGATTGCGCAAGGCCATCGACCAAGTCGGCGATTTGGATCCGATCAGTGAAGACATGTTGATCGCGATTTCGGGTCCGCTCGAGAAGCACCTCTGGATGGTGCAAGCGCAGGAAGCTTAGGTTTCGACTGCGAGTGCAGTCATGCCGACTTTATAGCTTGATTTGAAAAAGGCGTTCACATTTCGTGGACGCCTTTTTTATTGGCGCTCATGCACTTCACGTTGGCGTAGTCGCTGTCTGGAAATGGCAAGTGATCGAATCTTCTGCGGTGGAAGAAGAACATACACCATGACCGTCGATCGCTCATTTACTAGGTCAGGCTGTCTCACTGGCAAGTGCTCCGCTCGCTACATCGCGTGATGAAGGACTTTGCTGCTCTTCCCTGAAGCCGCATTTGATACGGCAATTCACGGTGTGGTCGTGCTGTTGGGCGAAATTTCGCATTCCGCTTCAAGCTCTGGCATGGCACATGCACAGCCTTCTCGGGAACTCAAAGCCGTAACGAACGGCTTCGCATTGACGAACCAACAGAAGGAGTTTTGAGATGATTAATCGAGAACAATTGCACGGTCAGTGGAACGAAGTTAAAGGTCGCTTGCGTGAGCACTGGGGCCAACTGACAGAGAATGATTTACAGATGGCTCGTGGTTCTGCGGAACAATTGGTCGGCGTCGTACAAAAGAAAACCGGCGCGACCCGCAACGAGGTTGAGAAATTCCTCGATGGCATTCTTGATCCGTCGCTCAGTGAAAAGGTCGCCGAGACCGCTCATCAATATGGCGAGGCCGCGCAGCACATGGCACACGAAACGGCGGATTACATGAAGCAAGCTTATCGCGATGCCGCGGCTGTGTCCGAAGACTATGCCGAGCGATTCGTCGATACCGTGAAGAGCCGACCCAGGGAGTCGATTGCAATTGCATTCGGGCTGGGCATTGCTGCCGGAGCCTTGTTCTTTTTGGGTAAACGCCGGTAAGGCGTCGGCTATCGGCAGAAAGTATTTGTTCCTGACCCCGTAGACTGACATGGCAACAACACTCGCAACCGACAAGCAGGCGCAAGCAATCAAGCAACGGATGCAGCAGATCCGTACGAACTTGCCCTACGAGGTCGATCAAGCTCGCGACCAAGTGAAAGAGCTGTCGGACTGGAAGTATCACTTCCGTCGACATCCGGCAGCTTTATTGAGCGCGGCTGCGGTTGTTGGGTACTTGCTGGTGCCCAGCAAGTCGCCGTCACCAAAGCACTTTGTGATCGAACGACGTGTGCCGACTGATCGAGAGTCGATCGAGCCCACCAAGAAGAGCTTGATCGGCGGTTTGGTTGGTGTCGTTGCAACGATCGCCGTGCGGCAAGCCGTATCGATTGCGGCGGGCCATGTGTCGTCGGTGTTGACAAGTCAATCGAGGGCGGGGCGTTGAGTCGTTCCTCTAATCGAAACAGCACCATGATCGCACCACTTGAAAAACCGACGCCGTCATCGCAGCGACTGGCGAACCGTCCAGTTTACGACGGATCGGAACACTTACCAGGGCCAAGCAACGGTCGCGTTGCGCAGGTCGTTACCAACCATCCGAAAGCTTCAATGCTAGTGGCACTCGCCAGTGGCGCGTTGATCGGATGGGTCGTAAAAAGGTCAATGAAATGAATCATTCAGGTCCTCGTCAGCAAGATCAGCCGTCGCCAATGCGTGCGGTCGTACGTGACGTGATCGACTTGATGGAACTGCAATGGCAGCTCCTGTCGGTCGATTCGCAAACGGCGCGACGCAAATTAGCGAGTGCAGTGGTTGCCGGTACAGCGGCGGTGACGCTCGCCGGGTCTGCACTAACGGTTCTGTTGGTTGGACTTGGGGTATGGATTCATGAATGGACGTCGCTATCGGCAGGGGCATCGATTGTCGTCATTGCGGTTGTGTCGTTTGTCATTGTGGGCTTGCTGCTTTGGCTCGCAGCCGGAGCAGTGACAAAGGCGTCGGCCGCGATGTCAGAAAGTAAGTCCGAGTTTGTCGAGAGCTTGAAATGGCTCAAGGCCACGCTGGTTAGTCCGAGCTCTTCGGCCCGAAATCAAATCCGAGCCGAAGACTTCGACTTCCCGTCGATGGGTGAAGCTCGTGCCGAAACGGCCACCGGGCCTGGTCAGTACCGACGTGACTACACCGCACAGAATTAGTGTTTGAAATTTAACTTCTACAAGGAGAATGTGATATGTCTGGGAATAACCGAACCGCAGGTACCGAATCCAATGCCTCGCAGGCGCATGACGTTTCGCATCGTGTTGCAGAGCGAGCGATGGAGTATGGGCAGGGTGCCGCGCAGCACTACGTGAAAGAACCCGCTCGCGATTTGATCAGCTTGGCGAAAGACTATGCGAAGGATCATCCCGACGTGGCTGCTTGCTGGGCATTCGCGTTCGGAATCGTCGTTGGCTGGAAGATGAAGCCATAGTCTGAGTCTCGAATCGGACACCGCTTCTCGACCAGAACCGATAGGACGAACTGTGATTGATGAACTGAAAGAACATGCTCAGAACGCGAAGGCCGAATTCAATGGCCGAGTGCTTGGGCATGATGAACCGAATGGAAGAAACGTTGGGGTTGGACCAACGGAAAATTTATTGGCCTATGCTGCTGCAATTGCTGCGACATTTGCCGCCCGCCAAGCGTTACAAGCGAGTTGGCGGACCGCGCTCGACCGAGAACCCCCAAAGAACCCGTCGTCTCCAGAGGTCGATTGGAAGGACGCATTGCTTTGGGGGGCAGTTTCGGGAGCGATCGTCGGGATGGTGAGAATTGCTTCCCGGCGATCAGCCTCGGCTTTTTGCGACCGAATGAGATAAATCCAAAACAAGCTCGGCACCACGGTCGGGCTTCGATTGGCTTGCCCCGCAACAACCGGATGATGAAATGTCTGATCCACTACGTGTGCCATTGGCGTTGCTGTTTGTGATCCTTTGTGCAATCGCCGCTTCGCAGGCTCAATCCGCTGAGCTTCCGGCTTACGCTCAGGATTCCACAGTCGCATTGTCTGAGTAGCAGAGTGTCGTTTTAGAACTTCAGCGTCTTGACGACTTCTTTCACGCTTGAAGCATTGAGCTCCGCCAGCGCGTTGGGAAGTTGTTCGATGAGCCGTGTGGAGACGGTCGGGTCGTAATAGTTCGCCGTACCAATTTGAACGGCGGACGCTCCGGCCACCAGGAACTGCATCACATCGTCAATGGTCGCGATGCCGCCGATCCCGATGATTGGGACATCCACAGCAGAAGCGACTTGATGAACACAGCGGAGCGCGATTGGCTTGATCGCAGGACCGCTTAGCCCGCCCATGCCATTGCCCAAGATTGGTTTCTGTTTTTTCCAATCGATCGCCATTGCCAACACGGTGTTGATCAGGCAGACCGCATCGGCGCCACCATCGGCGGCACCTTGTGCAACCTCGGCAATGCGTGTGACATTGGGCGTTAGCTTGGCCAGAATCGGCACATCACAAGCTGCCCGCGTTGCGCCGACAACCTTGCGACAGGATTCGGGGTTGATCCCAAAATCGATTCCGCCGCTGACATTGGGGCAGGAGAGATTCAGCTCAATCGCGGCAACGCCTTTCTCGCCGACACGCGACGCGAGCGACACGAAGTCTTCTTCGGTACGGCCGGCGACACTGACGACGATCGGTGCACCGATTGTCAATAAGTACGGTAGGTGATGTTCTAGAAACGCATCGATGCCGTCATTGTCTAGACCGATCGCGTTCATTAATCCGCCGCTGGTCTCGACGGTTCGCCAAGGTGCGTTTCCGACGCGCGGTTCAGCTGTGATCGTTTTGGGGAGCACTCCACCAAGCTTTGACACGTCGACGATGTTCTGCATCTCGCGGGCATAGCCAAACGTCCCCGATGCCACCATGATCGGATTGGGTAGCGAGAGTCGGCCAAGTGTGGTGGAAAGGTCAACCGTGTCAGTCATCGACGTCTCGTAGGGCTGGTGAGTTTGCTTATGCGGTGTGGCGTATCAAACGTGCGTCGATCTCTCGGACCAACGCGGCGGCGACTGTTTGCTTGTCGGCGTGAAGTTTGATTAGCACTTCGCCGTCATGTCCGATCAGTTCGACTTCGTTCTCGTCTGAGTCAATCGCAGCTGGACCGTTGCTCACGATCAGGTCGCAGTGTTTCTTTTCGAGTTTGACGGTCGCACGAAAGCGACGGTCTTCCGTTTCGAGCGCGAACCCAACGACCCACTGATCGGGGCGTTTGTTTTGACCAAGTGTTGCGACGACGTCAGGGGTTTCGACCAACTGCAAGGTCAGCGGATCGCCCGTCTTGGCAATCTTTTGGTCGTTCACATAGCGCGGCATGTAATCGCACGGCGCGGCAGCACCGATTGCTCCGTCGCACAGCTTGAAGTGCTCCATTGCGGCGGCCAGCATCTCGTCCGTTGTGACGACGGGAATAACATCCGCGCCTGTGGGGTACTCGACAGCGACGGGACCGCTAATCACGGTAACGTCATGCCCGAGTTTGAGTGCCGCATCGGCAAGGGCAGATCCCATGCGTCCGCTTGATGCGTTGGAGATATAGCGGACCGGGTCGAGGTATTGTCGCGTCGGACCGGACGTGATCAGGATTCTCGCCACGAAATCTCAGTCCATCGATCCGAGCGTTTCGTCCAGCAGCTGATTCAGTCGTTCGGCGCCGACTTCCATCTTTGCTGCCGCGAGCGCGAACAAGCGTTTTTCGTTCTCGTCCAGTACCCCGTCGGCAGCCATCATCTTGATCAGGTCAACCAGCAGAGCTTCACGTTGTGGACCTTCTGTTGGCAGTTCCAACGCCGCATCATCACCAAGTCCGTAGCGGATTGCTTGGCTGAGTTCCGCTTCGCCGAGGCCCAATTCGTGACAACGCTGTGCGACGAAGTCGACTTCGCGTTCGCCGAGGGATCCATCGGCAAAAGCCATGACCACGAGGTTGCGTAGCTGACGTACGCGGTCGCTAAATTCTTGTTCGCTCATGTCGCAGAGTTTACCACCAACGTGAAATGATTGCCTATCCCCGGCGGGCGTCGAAACTTTGGCTCGGCAGCACTTTGGCTCAGCATCAACGTGGCTATTCCTCTTGGCTGCCGTGGCACTCGCGAGGCACGTGACGTCCGGGGCCGTTGTCGCCATAGTATTTTTCAAGGACGGTGTCGAAGTCGTCGCGTGATTTGATTCTGGCAAAACCCAGTCGAACATTTTCGTGGTCGGGGTGCGACTGGCTGTATTTGATGCCGAATTTCCGCATCAGCAAGGGGGCACGGGTTTCCCCATAGCTTTCTTCGCACAGCTCGAAGTGGTCGATTAGAACGGCCGCCTGTTGATGCAAGCTCGGCGGATCGGGCAGCGGTTCTCCGTTGGCGAGTGCGATCGCTTGGGAGAAAATCCAGGGGTTGCCGATGGCTCCACGCGCAACCGTGACGCCGTCGATCCCGGTTTGACGCATCATTCGCAAGCAGTCATCGGCGGAAAACAGGTCTCCGCTGCCAAGGATCTTCATGCGGTCTCCGACGTGAGACTTCACATCGGCCAGGAATTCCCAGCGACTGGGACCGACGTAGCGCTGAACAACCGTTCGGCCATGGACAGTTGCTGCGGCAAGGCCGGCATTTAAGGCGCCGTCGAGGATTTGAAAAAACGCGTCGCGTGATTCGTTGGTGTCGTCGATTCCACGCCGCATTTTCACCGTGACAGGAATGGTGTCTGGGACCATGTCGCGGGTCCGTTGCAAGATATCGATCGCGACCTCGGGTTGCGAAAGGTGGAAGCCCCCACGGCATCGTCCGAGGACTTTCTTAACGGGGCATCCGAAGTTCACGTCGATGATGTCGAAACCGGCATCGACCAGTTTCATCGCGCCTTGTGAGAACTGTTCGGGTTCAGCACCCATCAGTTGTCCGCCGACAGGATGTTCTTCGGGGTGGATGTCCAAAAAGTGTTTCGTCTTTTGGCGTTTGTTGAGTGCCAGCAGAAACTGGTCCAGCATGACTTCGCAAACTGAATAGCTGGCGCCCAACCGTCGCGCGATCGTACGCATCGGCAAATCGCTATATCCGCTAAGTGCCGCTTGGACGACCGGGAAGCCGATGTTGACGTTTCCGATCACCAGCGGGCGGAATTCCTGTTGCCAGGTTGTCGATTCCCGCAGTCGTGCGACGGTGGCGTTGTTTTGTGAGCCCTCGCGGGGCACTACACTATTCTGCATCGAGTCTTGTCCTGAACGATTTCGTTTTCTCTGCCCCGTTCAATTGATCATCTCAACTTGTCATGATGAAGCAATCTTTGACCGGATCGTGGTCCGTCCTTGTCGGTGCCGTCGCGATTGGCGTGACACTGGCGTTTGATTCGGTCGTTTTAACCCTGCCCGCCCAGCCACCACAGAACGATCGTTCGATGATGATAGAAACCACACCGTTTGGAACTGCCGATGGTCAACCGATTACCCGATACACCTTGGTCAATTCCAAAGGCCATCGGGTCAGCGTGATGAACTTTGGCGCGACGCTGTTGGAAGTCGAAGTTCCGGATCGAAATGGCGAGCTGGCGAACGTGAACCTGTGTTTCGACAAATTGCAGCCGTACGTTGATGGGCATCCCTATTTCGGAAGCTCGGTCGGCCGATTCTGTAACCGAATTGGAAATGCCAAATTCACGATCGATGGCACAGAGTATCCTCTGGTCGTCAACCATGGAAAACACCAACTGCACGGCGGCAAGAAGAATTTTTCTTACCTGGTGTGGTCGGCCGAGCCGATTCAAGCGGACGACCACGTCGGCATTCGGTTCTCGCTGACCAGCCCTGATGGGGACAACGGTTTCCCCGGCACGGTTCAGGCAGTTGCCGAGTACACATGGAATGATGCCGACGAGCTGACGATCACGTATTCGGCGACGACCGACAAGCCAACCCACGTGAACCTGACCAACCACAGCTACTGGAATTTGGGTGGTGCCGGAACCGGTACCGCGAAAGACCACTTGGCGACCATCGAAGCCGACCAATACTTGGATGTCGATGACGACCTGATCCCAACTGGAAAGCTGAACGACGTTGCCGGGACGCCACTGGATTTTCGCACCGCCACTCCGCTGGGCGAAAACATCGACGAATTGCCCGCAACGAAGGGCTTCGATCACTGCTACGCGGTTCGCGGCCAAGCCGGGGTGATGCGTAAAGCGGCCTTGGTGGTTGATCCTGATTCCGGACGGACGTTGGAAATCGAAACGACCCAGCCCGGCATGCAGCTATACACCGCTAACCACCTTGGTGGCGGCCCCGGAACTGCCGGAAATGGCTCGCACGATGCCTTCTGCTTGGAAACGCAGCACTACCCCGACGCGCCCAACAAGCCAGAATTCAAAAGCACCCTGTTGTCGCCGGGTGAAGCGATGAAGGAAGTCACGATTCATCGCTTCGGAATTCAGAAGTAATTTCGGTCTGAACCCCGAAGATTCGTTGCTTCGAAACGGTCTCGCGATCAGGCAACTTGATCGCAAGGCCGTGGTGCCATTGAAACGCTACAGTTCGCGGATGCGGACGTTTCGGTAGATCGCTTCGAGTTGTGGGCCGGCGTGAACTTGCAACGCGATCACGCCGTCTTTTTCGATCTCTGGGTCTTGTTCGGTGTAGTCGACGGTTTGCACGCCGTTCAAAAAGATCTGAATGTGATCGCCTTTGGCAACGATTCGTAGTTCGTTCCATTGTCCGCGTTTGACGGCCTTTTGAGCTTTTTCTTGGTCTTCGGCCAGGAATTTACGTCGTCGTGACTCGTCGTAGAGTGCTCCCCAGCAAGTGCCGTTTGCGAAAAAGCCGATGTCGGCTTGGTAGCCGATGACTTCGGTATCGTTGGGGATGCGCTTGGTACGGAACTGCACGCCCGCGTTGTCGCCTTTGCCGACCAGTTTGGCTTCGACGATTAATTCAAAATCGCGATAGGTCTTTTCGCTGCACAGGAAATAGTTGTGTGGAATGGCCTCGGTCGCACTGCCCGCGACGATGGTTTTGTCGCGAACGGTGAACCATTTCTTGTCTCCTTCCCAGCCACGCAGTGTTTCGCCGTCAAACAGCGACTTAAATTCCGTGGAATCGACCGCAGCAGCTTGATTGCCCGTTTCGCCAGGATTTGCCGCACGTGATTTCTTGGCGATCAGCAGCGTGCTGGGCAAAAAGGTGGTGATCACGATCGCGGTGGCCAGCCAATCGGTCATGAATCCAGAGTTTGAGTCCGTAAATCGGGAGGATCGGCAAATTCGGCGTGTACCGTTTTCGCGAGAGAAGATCGGTCGCATGGTGGGAGGCCTGGCGGGACGGGGACGGATTGTGAAATGGGAAGCGTTCATGATAATACGTTCCTCCGTCGGTCGCTTTGCGCGGCGGCACGGCGAGTCCCCCTTCCTTTTACACCGTCCATTCGTCCATGACTCAGCTAAACAAATACTCCAGCAAAATCACCCAGCCGAAAAGCCAAGGTGCATCTCAGGCGATGCTTTACGCGACCGGCCTGACCCGCGAGGACATGGACAAGCCGCAAGTCGGGATCGCCAGTGTTTGGTACGAAGGCAATAGCTGCAACATGCACCTGTTGGACTTGGGTGCCGAGGTAAAGTCTGGCGTTGAAAAGGCCGGGATGGTCGGGATGCGTTTCAATACCATCGGTGTCAGCGACGGCATCTCGATGGGGACCGACGGAATGAGCTACTCGCTGCAAAGTCGCGACCTGATTGCCGATTCGATCGAAACGATCATGGCGGCACAGTGGTACGATGGTTTGGTTGCGCTTCCCGGGTGTGACAAGAACATGCCGGGATGTTTGATGGCGATGGGCCGTTTGAATCGCCCCGCGATCATGGTCTACGGCGGAACGATTCGTCCTGGTTTCCGCAACGGCGAAAAGCTGGACATCGTCAGTGCGTTCCAGTGCTATGGCCAATTCATCGCCGGACAAATCAGCGACGACGAGCGCCAGGAAATCGTCGAGAAGAGCTGCCCCGGTGCGGGGGCTTGCGGCGGGATGTACACAGCCAACACGATGGCGACCGCGATCGAAGCACTCGGCATGTCGTTGCCATACTCGGCCAGTACGCCTGCCGAAGATCCGCTGAAGAAAGAAGAGTGCCGCCAAGCTGGCGACGCGATTCTGGAGTTGCTGAAAAAAGACATCAAGCCACGCGACATCATGACTCGCCAAGCGTTCGAAAACGCGATGGTTACTGTGATGGCACTCGGCGGCAGCACCAACGCGGTTCTGCACCTGATCGCGATGGCGCGCAGCGTTGGTGTGCCGTTGACGATCGACGATTTCCAATCGGTCAGCGATCGGATTCCTTACCTGGCCGACTTAAAACCGAGCGGCAAGTTCGTTCAAGAAGACTTGCATTCGATCGGCGGTACGCCAGCGGTCATGAAGTACCTGCTGCAAGAAGGTTTGATGGACGGATCGTGCTTGACCGTGACGGGCAAAACGCTTGCCGAAAACGTCGAGTCTGTTCCTGGATTGAAAGAAGGTCAATCGATCGTTCGCCCGGTCAGCAATCCGATCAAATCCAGCGGTCACATTCGTATTCTCAAAGGCAGCTTGGCTCCCGAAGGTGCGGTCGCAAAGATCACAGGCAAAGAAGGCTTGAAGTTCACCGGACCGGCACGCTGCTTCGATAGCGAAGAGTTGATGCTGACCGCGCTGGAAGAAAAGAAAATCCAAAAAGGCGACGTCGTTGTGATCCGCTTCGAAGGACCCAAGGGCGGACCGGGCATGCCCGAGATGCTGACGCCGACGAGTGCGATCATGGGCGCCGGCTTGGGATCCGACGTCGCGATGATCACCGACGGTCGATTCAGCGGTGGCAGCCACGGATTCATCGTCGGACACGTGACACCCGAAGCACAAATCGGTGGGCCGATCGGATTGCTGCAAGACGGCGACATTGTCACCATCGATGCAGAAAGTAACTCGTTGGACGTCGATGTCTCGGCCGAGGAACTGCAATCACGACGTGATGCATGGAAAGCACCGGCGTTGAAAGCAACCCGCGGAACGCTCTACAAATACATCAAGAACGTTAAAACCGCGAGCGAAGGCTGCGTCACCGACGAGTGAATTTGATACAATCGAATTCGGTCAACCGCGAAGACGTTCGTTAGCCTCCGCCATCTCCTCAAGCGAATGCGAATGATGAAAATCCCGATTCGTCAACTACTTCCACTGTTACTTCTCGCCGTGTCCACATTACCGGCAGGGGCGGAAGGGAATGAAGAATCGGGTGCAGAGATCGACACCACTTCGCAGTGGATCACTTCGATTGATTCGCTGGGCGACAGCGGATTTGTCGCCGGAACCGCCACAGGGTTGCTCCTTCGTCCGTCAACAGTCGTCAAGTTCGAAGGCAGCGACGCGAATCACCTGCAAGAGCTTTACCAACATCCGGCGGCCGTTTGGACGGTCGCCACACCGGCTGATGGAAAGACGATTGCCAGCGCCGATTACCAAGGCAATCTGATTGTCTATGACGTCGAAGCGGCATCACCGAATCAGTTTGATAAAGCTTTTGAACGTTGGTGTCAGAAGATTGCGTTTGCACCCGATGGAAAATCGATTGTCGCGGGCAACGAATCCGGCAAGCTGTATGTCTGGGACTTGGCAGAGTCGAAAGTGTCCAAGTCGCAAGAACTTTCGAAAGCATCGATCACTTGTCTCGCGATTTCACCGAGCGGCGAGCAATTGGCGGCAAGCGACGGTGAGGGCAAAGTGCATCTACTTTCTTGGCCCCAGCTTGAATCGGTCGGAGTTGTTTCCGTTGGCGAAGACACGGCTTGGTCCGTGGCTTACGAAAACGATACGACTTTGCTTGTTGGCTCCAGCGATCGCAACCTGTATCGTGTCGAAGCGAAACCTGACGCGACCCCCAGTGCAATCGCAAAGGGATCCGATTGGATCACTCGGATTGCGATTTCTCCCAGTGGCCAAATAGCGGCAGCGGAAGTTAGCGGAAAGGTTCACGTGATGTCGGAGGATTCACCGACAACGCTGTCGGCTGACAGCGGCGTTTGGGCTTTGGAATTTGGCAAGCAAGGCTGCCTGATGGTCGGTACTCGCAAGAACGGTGTTGCCGTTGCCAAGCAGAGCTGGACGTTTGAAACACCTGGCAGTGCACTGCCAGAGAGTGGGTCTGCCGAAGTTACTCAATGACACCCGATTCCAGTTACTCAGACGACCCGCAACATCCAGAGCGTTTGGAATACGTCGTTCGCTATGGCACGATGCGCATCTTGGGTGTGATGAATGCCCGCGAGCGGTATCGCTACAACGATCGTGTCGTCGTGCAGACGGACCGTGGAACCGAGATTGGTACCGTCCTTTGCGAAGCCACTCCGGCGGCACTCGATTCGATGGAAGAGCCGACGGCGGGAAAGATTTTGCGTTCGCTGTCCGACGATGATTCGCGACAATGGCACCACATTGAAAGCTTGGTTCGCGAAGATCTCGCGACCTGCCAGCGATGTGTTGATGCGTTGCGTTTACGGATGGACTTGGTGGATGTCGAACGACTGCTGGGCGGCGAAAAGGTTGTCGTGTACTACCTAGCCGAGGGGCGAGTTGATTTCCGCCAATTGGTTCGTAACCTTGCCAGCGAATTTCAGACGCGAATTGAGATGCGACAAATCGGGGTCCGCGATGAAGCCAAAATCATGGCCGACTATGGGGATTGTGGACAACCAATTTGTTGTGCGACGTTTCTGAGTAAGATGCCACCGGTGTCGATGAAAATGGCAAAATTGCAACGCTCGACGCTCGATCCGACGAAAATTTCCGGACGATGCGGCCGATTGAAATGTTGTCTAAGATACGAATTCGACACCTATGAGCAGCTCGCTGAGGAGTTGCCACCGGTCGGAGCTCAGATTTTGACGAAAGATGGGAGGGCTACGGTCTTGGCTCAGGACATTCTTTCGCAACAATTGGTAGTGCGTACCGAAGACAAACGGCGAATCATGTTGGCGGCTGACCGTGTGGTCAGCATCACCAAGATGCCGCCGCCACAAAGTGCCGGTGGTCACCACAAGTCGGGGGCTGGACACAAGTCGGGTCCGCGACAGAAATCTCGCGACAGCGGGAACCATTAAACTAAAATACAATCAGCGTTTCTGCGATTGCCCCTCGTCCATCACTGACCGACACGCTGCAAAATCGAATAGAGTCATTGCACGATGAGTCATGAATTGTCCAATTCGCCGCTTCAAGCAATGCGGAAACTTTTGAAAGAAGACGCTCGTTACAAATACGAGGCGTATCAGTTCGTTCGCGAGGCACTGCAGTTCACCCAAGAGCACTTGCCCGAATTGACTGGCGCGTCGGTTAGCGGCGACTCCGGAGTTAGCGCTGTCGCCCGCCACATCACCGGCCAACAGCTCTGTGAAGGATGTCGGCACTACGCGATCGACCAGTACGGTTATCTTGCACGCATGGTGCTGAAGACCTGGGGGATTAAATCCACCAGCGATTTCGGCGAAATCGTATACAACCTCATCCGCATCGAACAAATGCGAAAAAGCGACTCTGATCGTCGCGAAGATTTCGATGACGTGTACTCGTTCGATGGCGCTTTCGAGCCCGAGTTCACGTTGCCCAAGCCAGTCGACGAATTCGACTGCTAGTTCTCGACACAACCGGCCAACAAAAAACGCCCACGCGATCGAATCACGTGGGCGTTTTCGTTTGTGTCATCAGTTGATTGCGAGGCGTCGTCTTATTCAGTCGGGCGCAGCACTGGGAACAGAATGACGTCCCGAATTGATTTCTGTCCGGTCAAGATCATCACCAAACGGTCGATACCGATTCCCAATCCGCCGGCGGGTGGCATCGCGTGACGCAATGCGCGAATAAAGTCGTGGTCCATTTTGGCCATCGACTCTTCTTCGTCCAGCCCTTCGAGTTGGGTCTCGAAGAGTTGCTGTTGCAGGTCGGGATCGTTCAGTTCGGTGTAAGCGTTTGCCAGTTCCATGCCGCAGATAAACAGTTCGAACCGTTCGGCGATCTCGGGGTTGTCGCGTTTACGCTTGGTCAATGGACAAATACTGGCTGGATAATCGATCACAAAGATCGGGCCTTCGAGTGTGTCCTCGACCTTCTCTTCGAAGATCTCGTTGCGGATGACGTCGGGGTGTTTGCCTTTGGTTTCCAGTCCCAGTGATTGGGCGTACTTGGTCACCGCTGCTTCGTCGGCCGCGTCGACACCGGTTGCCGCTTGAAACAAGTCAGCATAGGTCTCGCGTTTGAACGGCGGGGTGAAGTCAATTTCTTGACCGGCGAACTCGCGTTTGAACCCGCCGCCGATCGTTTCGATCGCATTGCAGATCACACGTTCGGTCAGGTCCATCATCGTTTCGTAATCACCATAGGCTTGATAAGCCTCCAGCATGGTGAATTCCGGGTTGTGGCGGGGGCTCAATCCTTCGTTGCGATAAACACGTCCGAGTTCGTAGACGCGTTCCATGCCACCGACCATCAAGCGTTTCAGGTGCAGCTCGAGCGCGATCCGCATGGTTAGCGGCATGTCCAGCGCGTTGTGGTGGGTTTCGAAGGGGCGTGCGGCGGCGCCACCGGCGATCACATGGAGGGTCGGACCTTCGACTTCACAGAAATCGTCGGCATCCAGTGTGGCTCGAACCGATTTGATGATCTTGGTTCGGTTGACGAAGGTTTCCATCGGGCCTTCGTTGAACGCCAGGTCTGCGTATCGCATTCGCTGACGCAGGTCGACGTTGGTCAAACCGGCGTGCTTGTCCGGTGGAGGATCAAGCATCTTGGTGTGAAAGTACAGCTTTTCGGCAAACACCGTCAGCTCGCCGGTGTTGGTGCGGCCCAAGCGTCCTTCGGCACCGACCAAGTCACCGAGGTCGAATAGTTTGGCGAGTGCGAAATCCTCCTCGCCGACCTGTTGCTTACCAATGAACAGCTGGATCGAACCGGTCCAGTCTTTGATGTTGATGAAGATCAGTTTTCCCTTGGTCCGCATCAACATGATCCGACCGGAAACGCGAACAGTTGGTCCGACTTCTTCGCCAGGGCCTTGGTCGCTTTTCCACTGGCGATAGTCCAGGTCGGGATCGTCAAAGCTCGGCAGGTCGATCAAGTCGCCGGCTTCGGTTTTGAATTTGATCTCGCTGGCTTTGTCGATGCATTTCCCGAGCATGTCTCGGTTGTCGAATCGGCTGCCGAAGGGATCGTATCCCATGGCTTCGATTTGAGACATTTTCTCGCGTCGGGCAACGCGTGGATCCGTCGCGTCCTCGCCTTCGCCGGGCGTGGCGGCAGGACCTTTGTTCGGGTTTTGGTTCATTGTGTCGTTGCGGGGAAGTTGCAATCTTCGTTTGAAGCGGTGGATTGTCGAGAGCGAAGGGGGTTTTGGCAAGACGAGCGTTGTCTAGATGTCTCTTGACGCCAATCGCACCCATGATTTATCCCATCTCGCACAATTCCACCCACCGCTTTCCCCCCTTAAGGTCAACCATGCAACGCGTTATTGTCGCACTCTTGATGGCATTTTCCGCCAGTTTCGCTGTCGCGTCAGCCGGCGAAGTCGTCCACTATCAGTGCAAGGAATGGAAGGCGAAGCACATCCACGACACCAAAAAAGTCGAAACGATCACCGCGACGCTGAAGAAACTCGGTTGCGAAGTCAAGCAAGAAGAGCACTCCGGCCATTTCGACGTGAAATATCGTTGCGCCAAGCAAAAAGACCTGCCGGTAAAATCCCACGAAGAAGCGGTTCAGTGGGAGAAGTGGTTCAAAGAATTCGGCTTCAAAGCGTTCCACACACACTGAGTGGGGCGAACCCCTCAGTATGAGACGGGCTACCAAGTCGTGCCGTCTTTTGCGAATCGTTTCAGCTTGCGATCGAGTGTGCTTCGCTCGATTCCCAAAATGCTGGCCGCACGACTTTTGTTGCCTTCGGTATGACGCAAGACACGCTCGATGTGAGCTTTCTCTAAATCCGCCAGTGACGTTTCGACTGGCGAATCCGACGCCGCGGCAGCGGGAGCCGATCCACCGACTGCCGCAGGTGTCAGCAGCAAGTGCTTGGTATCGATCGACTCGGTCGCGTTCAGCACGACCGCACGTTCAATGACGTTGCGAAGCTCGCGGATATTTCCCGGCCACGGGTAATCGAGCAGGATGCTTTGTGCCGCTGGGGTGATCGCGTTGATCCGCCGACCCATCTTCTCGTTAAAGCCAGCCAAAAAATGTTCGGCCAGTAAGACGATGTCTTTGCCACGATCACGAAGCGGAGGCACCAAGATTTCGACGACATGTAATCGATAAAACAAGTCCTGGCGGAACTTGCCTTCACCAACCATCGCTTGGAGGTCTCGGTTCGTTGCCGCGACGACGCGGACGTCGACCTTGATCGGCTGGTGTCCGCCGACCCTTTCGAACGGGTGCCCCTCGAGCACGCGAAGCAATTTGGCTTGGAGATCCAAATCCATTTCGCCAATCTCGTCCAGCATTAGCGTTCCGCCATCGGCCGATTCGAACTTTCCCGCTTTGCGGTCCGTGGCACCTGTGAAGGCACCTTTTTCGTGGCCGAACAGTTCACTCTCGAGCAGTGATGGTGAAAGTGCGGCGCAGTTCAGGCAAACGAGAGGCCCATTGGCGCGGCCGCTGGCATAGTGAATCGCCGAAGCGACGAGTTCTTTACCCACACCTGATTCGCCGCGGACCAGCACCGTCGCGCCGGTCGGTGCCGCCATCGATACCTGTTCGATGATTTGGCGGACCGCGTCGCTTTGCCCGACAATCTGGACTTTGTCGCCCAGCTGTTCGCGGAGTGCTTTAATTTGTTTTTGTGATCGCCTCAGCGAGCGATCGAGTTTGCCGCGAACGCTTAGATTGCGAAGTGATTCGGCCAAGATTTCAGCGACCGCAAGGACAAAGCCTAGGTCGTCACTGTCAAAAACTGTGTCGCTGTCCGTCGTCAGAAGGTGCAGCATTCCGAGCAGTTTCTTGTCGCGATCAATCACCGGCGCAAGGATCATGCTGACGGCATCGATTTCGCCTTGGCTGTTCTCTGCGGCGAGCGTTCGGTCACCGGCAACGTTGCGGGCTAGGATCGCGTGGCCTTCGGGACTGACGACTGCTTGGATCGCGGCATCGGGAGGGCGACGATAGGTCACCGACCCAAGTGCATGTTCGTTCTGGCGCGTGGCAACCAAGGCGAAGTGTTTCGCTTGAATCGGTGAATCGGATGACTTCGATTTGGCGTCGATGACGTACGCCCCCGCACAGCGCATTTCGATTGACTCGGACAATCGGTCGAGCACCAAGTCGATCGCTTGGCTGACTGAATCGACGCGGGCTAGGTCAAAAGCGAGTTGCAATAAGGTCGCGCGAACGCTGTCGTTTCCGAGTGACGAACCGGCCGTCAGCGGTTCGCTGTCTCGGGCGCCGGTGCGATCAGGCAAAATGTCAGATTTGAAATAGCCGCTCTGGGATCGCCGTTCGGTGATCGAAGCGGAGTCCATCGCCATCGTCAGGTGATCGTCTGTCGCGGCAGGGGGGCGAGACTGGACCGGGCCTTCGGCAGATTGGATTTGATGGACAAACTGAATTGAATGGCCAGCGATTTCAATCCGGTCGCCATCAACCAAAAGCTGGGGAGCGGTTAGCCGTTTCCCAGAGACAAGTGTCCCATTTCGGCTGCCCAGATCCTCGACAGCCCACCCGTCTTGGGTGGACCACACCCGAGCGTGCTGGCGGCTGGCTTTTTCGCTGCGAATGGAGATTGGGTTGGCGCTGGCCCGGCCCATAATGACTTCGTTTGGGGCCGACAACCGGAACACATCGCTCCAGCGTCCAGTGGTGTGCATGACCAGGTAAGCGCCTGGTATTCCCGCCGCGGGTGCTGGATCGTTTTGGGGGCGAGCGTCGTTCTGCAAAACGTTTTCGCCGGATCTGCTCGGTTTGGCAGGCTGGGAGCGGTCGGAGCGTGAGGGGCCGTTTGAAATCGTCAAGCTGCTGTCACTCAAGTCAAAACTCCGTTGCAAAACGACAAGAACAGACGCATGGATCGACCGTCCGATTTTGACCGACCAATCGTGAGGGCCGGGAGGGGGCCTGATTCAGCGTGCTGGAGCTGAATTATATCGTGCGGCGAACGTTTCGAGTGATGGTTGAGTCGTTTGGACCGCCAATCCCCCCATTCGGCAAACGTTATCAGCGGAATAGTCCGCCATTTTGGTTTGGGCAAACCGCTGATCGGCGCGAGGGTCGAGCTTGCGAGCAATTTCCGTGGTAATTATTCTTTACTGCAACTATCTTCCGCCTCCACTTTTGACTTTTCTGCCGCCTACTGGGACCAGTTTTCAATCTGGATTAGCGGCCTCAACCGAATTCCATCTCGGAGTATTTATTCGATGAAACTAAGCCATGCTCGACTGATGATCGCAGTCGCAATGAGCTGCCTAGTCACGGTCGCAACGCTGTCAACGGCTGGATTCAATGGTGGCGGCGGCGGTAACCGTGTCGGTGGTGTTTCGATCGATCCGGCGGGGGTCGTAAGGACCGCGACGGTGGACGAGAACCAAGAGCTGGTCAATTTGCTGCGGAACGAAGTCGGTGTCGCACAAGGTGATCTGGCCTCAGCTGCCGATCGCCGCATGGTCTCGTTGGCCGGTTTGCAACGGGCGATTGAGCAGTCGCGTCAGTCAGGCGGACGCTTGCCAGCCGAAATTCGCTACTTGGCAGGATTGACCGGAATCGACTACGTCTTCGTTGACAAAGACAACAACGACATCGTGATCTCGGGGCCAGCGGAGCCTTGGACGATTTCTGAGACGGGCAGCATTGTCGGCAAAGAAAGTGGTGCCGCGATTTTGCAATTGGAAGACTTGGTCGTTGCCCTCCGCAATGTCGAAAACGCTCGCCAAGCAAGCATCAGCTGCTCGATCGAATCGACTCCAGAAGGCCGCAAACGATTCATGGCCCTGCAAAACCGTATGCGACTTCGCCCTGGCCAAAACCCAGCCGTTTTCGAAGCGGCAATGAAAGAAGCACTCGGCCCGCAGGTCATTAAACTAACCGGGATTCCCGCGACCAGCCGCTACGCTTGCACGATGGTCGCAGCGGACTATCAAATGAAACGCCTGGCGATGGCCTTGGTTGATTCTCCAGTTCGCGAATTGCCAAGCTACCTGCAGATGGCTCGCAACGGTTCGCACGCAGGCAACCGCAACCCACGCTGGTGGATGGCATGTGATTACGACAGCCTGACCCGCAACGAAGAAGGCACCGTTTGGAAGCTGACCGGCCAAGGAATCAAAACGAAGACCGAGCAAGACGTCATTGCCGAAGACGGTTCGACGTCGTCCGAAGCGAGCGATAAGTTGGCACAAAAGTGGGCCGATTCGATGACCGAGCATTTCACCGATTTGGCGTCCAAGATGCCAATCTTCGGTGAACTTCAAAACTTGATGGACCTGACCGTTGTGTCGACACTGATCGTTCAAGAAAACCTCGAGCATCACGCTGGACTGGATTTGGCTGTGCTGCGTGACCAAGAAACCTTGGCACCGCAAATGTTCGAAGCTCCTCAAAAGATCGCACCTGAATGCAGCTTCATCAAAGGCCGCAGCGGGTGGGTTGTGACTGCATCTGGCGGCGTTTCGGTTGACGCATTCCCAGTCGTTCACGATCAAAAAGTTGACGCCGAATTGGATGGGCAATTGGTTGCCGCAAAGTCGGACGCATGGTGGTGGAACGACGCCCGCTAAGGTGACGCCGTAGGACGCGTCCTTGCGACGCTTCAATCGAGATCAACGCTAAAGCCTCAACTTCGGTTGGGGCTTTTTCTATTCCGGTATCGGTGATTGCGAGTGTACTTGTTTGACCTAGCCGCAAATCACTTCAGGACGGATTTACGATTCGCTATCATCCCGCAAATCAAAGCACTCTCGATGAATCTTCGTCTCTACCGACCGTCCAACCATGACCGATATCCCGCTCCGCCGCGCGACAGAAAGCGACGCGGCCGCAATCGCTGACATCTACAACTACTCGGTCCTGAATTCGACAGCGACGTTTGATACCGAACCAAAAACGACAAGTGATCGCGAGCAATGGATTCGAGATCATGGTGACCGCTTTCCGGTGTTCGTTGCAGAAGCAGACGGAGTCGTCGTGGGGTGGGGGGCGCTCTCTTCGTGGGGAGACCGCAAGGCATGGCAGCGAACTACCGAGCGTCGTTCTACGTCGCCGAAGGTTTCCAGGGACGTGGGATCGGTCGCCGATTGATGACTCGTCTGATCCAGACTGCGCGTGAGCTGGATTTCCATGTCTTGCTGGCGCTGATCGTTTCGGAAAGCGCCGCTTCGCAGCATGTCTGTCAATCGCTCGGGTTCGAGCTCTGCGGGACGATGCGCGAAGTCGGATTTAAATTCGATCGACCGCTTGATGTGTTGATCATGCAACAGATCCTGTAGCCGTTGATCTTTGGACCAGGCCGGCTTCCGTTCTGTTTCCCGAGTCGCGTGGCTCAGGACGCTTCAGCGGTTGCCGTGCTTTCCGATTCGTTGTTGGCAAAGCGTTCGAGCAACCGATACAGCTTGCGGCGATGGATGCCGAGTACACGTGCGGCTTTGGCTTTGTTGCCGTTTTGCAAATCCAAAACACGCAGGACATGATGTTTGGAAACATCGTCCAGCTTCAGCGAATTCGGCAAGGAGACCGTTTGGTCGGAGCTGGTGCCATTCGAGTCGGAGTGGTTGAGTGATCCGTTGCCGTGGTTCACTTCACCATCGAGGTCACGAATGACTTCTGAAGGCAGGTCATCAGGGGTGATTTCGTTGCCATCGGCAAGAATCGTTGCCCGCTGTATGACGTTGATCAGCTGGCGAATGTTGCCGGGCCAGTAGTAGCGGTTTAGTGCTTCTCGGGCGGCATCATCGATGTGCCATGGAACAGGCAAGTGATGATCGATCAATCGGTCGATGTCGCCGGGGCGATCACGAAGCGGTGGCAGTTCAAGCGACAGAACGTTGATGCGGTAATAAAGGTCTTCGCGGAAGCGGCCTTGTTCGACGTCGTCCGCTAAGTTGCGGTTGGTCGCGGCGATGATTCGAACGTTCACGATCCGCTCTTTATGCGAACCGATCCGTCGCATCGATCCGTCTTCCAAGACGCGCAGTAATTTGGGTTGCAGCGACAACGGCAACTCGCCCAACTCGTCAATGAATAGCGTTCCGCCGTCAGCGATTTCGAACAGCCCGGGTTTATCGGCCGTGGCACCGGTGAAGGAGCCTTTTTGGTGGCCAAACAATTCACTTTCGACCAGCTGCTCGGGCAAGGCCGCGCAGTTGATGGTGACAAACGGTTTGTCGGCCAACGGGCTGTTTTGTTGGATCGCTCGCGCGACGACTTCCTTTCCCGTTCCGCTTTCGCCAAGGATCAGTACAGGTTTGTCGGTTGGGGCGACCTTGGTCACCATCTTGATGACCTGTTTCATCGATGGCGATTCGCCAACCATCTCGATCGCAGGTTTGCTCCGCGAGATGATCGCTTTGAGTTGTTGGTTCTCTCGTTTCAGCCGACCGCGGTCGCGAGCGAGCACGCAGTGGTGTTCGAGATCACCAAGCGAGCAGGGCTTGGTCAAGAAGTCACAGGCACCCATCTTCATCGCCGCCACGGCAGCTTCGATGGTGCCTTGCCCGGTCAGGATAATGACTTCCATTTCGAGCTTTTGTTGGACGACACGTTGCAGCAGTTCAATGCCACTCATTCCAGGCATGTTCATGTCGAACACGGCAACGTCAAAGCTTCTTTGCTCGCAGAGGCTAAGTGCATCGGCACCGCTCGCGGCAGTGCTGACGAGATGTCCTTTGCGTTGCATCCAGCGTGCGCAGGATTCGCGGATATCATCTTCGTCTTCGACGAGCAACAGTTTGATGGGCGACTCGGTCATCGTAGAAAAGGGAGACTGTGGAACCTTGAGTAAACGCTAGGCATAACACGCAAGGCGAATGCCGAAACAGGAAATGGCGTTTTTCCCCGTATTTTTCAGCAAGATTCAAAACTCGCGGCGTGCACCGATGCCCAGTTGTGCCGCACTGTCGCGCTTCGTGGGCGATTGCGATCACACCAAGCGAAGGAGCCCATTTTAGCATCATGGGAAAGCCGGCGGACGCACTGGGATTTTGGATCTCCCTTGCCGCATGTACATCGGCACGCTAGTGCAAAACACCACATCAATGTATTCATGGATCCTGCATTCAATCAATTAAATGCGGTGTCCTGCGACAGAATACACCGAGTGAAATCAAGTCCCCTGTGACAAGAAGCGGCAACTGTGACACACTGGATCACTTTTGTGAGTGAACATGATGATGAGTAGCAGTTTGAATTGGGGCCAAGTGAATGACCACTGATCTTCCTACCGAATCAGCCGGACGCCTGGCTCAGCTCGAAGCAATCTTGAACAATGCCGTCGACGCGATCATTACGATTGATCGCAAGGGCACGGTTCAGTCGGTCAATCCGGCAACGGAGACATTGTTTGGATATCGCGCCGACGAAATCGTTGGTCAAAACGTCTCCCTGTTGATGCCGGAGCCCGATCGGAGCCAGCATGATGGGTATTTGCAGCGTCACGAACGTACCGGTGAGAAGAGGATTATCGGGATCGGTCGCGAGGTCGATGGGCGTCGCAAGGACGGAACCGTATTTCCCGCACACCTTGCGGTGAGTGAATACAACGTGGGTGCGGATCGGTTTTATACCGGTGTCGTGCGCGACATCACGGATCTTCGTCAGGCACAGCTAGAACTTTCCAAGCTGAACAAAGAGCTTGAGCAGCGGGTCGAATTGAGATCCCAAGAGTTGCAGCGAACGCAGAGTGAGTTGGTCCGAAAAGAAAAGTTTGTGGCGATGGGGCGAGTGTCCGGCGGGATCGCTCATGAAATTCGCAATCCGTTGAACGTGCTCAAGAGTTCGGCGTATTTTCTTTTGAATGCGGAGCACGTCAGTGAGGAGAAACGCCGCGAACATTTACACCGAATCGAACGCCAAGTTGGTGTGATCGACGGAATCGTGACCGCGCTTTCCGAGTCATCGCTACTGCGAAGTTCGTCACGTGTGGCGACGGATATCGCCGCGATGGTTCGTGATGTCTTGGCGAGTGAATTCACATCGCTGGAGTCGATCGGTTTTGAGGTGCAGCATCACGGTGAACCTGCCGTCGCGATGGTCGATCAAGAGCAACTTCGAATTGTCGTCCGCAACATCGTCCGCAACGCTTGTGACGCGATGGCGGACGGAGGCACGGTGCAGGTCGCGACTCGGTCGCAAGACGGGATCGTGTGCATCACGATCGCGGACCAAGGTGAGGGCATTGCGGCCGAGAGGATTCAGCAGATTACTGAACCGTTCTATTCGACGAAGTCGCGAGGAATGGGCTTGGGGCTGTCGATTTGCAAATCGATCCTGGACAAGAATGAAGGCGTTTTGAATTTCGAAAGCGAACTCGGTCGCGGGACCGAGGTTCGAATTCAACTGCAAGCTGCGGAACAGGAGTAAGTTCGGCTACGCCGCTTTTTCTTCGGCAGAGTTCAGCTTGTTGTAAAGCGTCTTGACGCTGATCCCGAGTTCTTCGGCGGCGGCTTTTTTGTCGCCCCCGTTGCGTTCGATCGCGCGATCGATAGCCATCATTTCCATTTCGCGAATCGTCATCGGGCCGGATTCACGAATCTCATTTCGCAATTTACGTCGGCTGAAGTGTCTTGGCAGGCAGTCGGCATCGATCGGCAGTTTGTCACAAAGGATCGCCGCATGTTCCACCACGTTGGCTAGTTCGCGAACGTTCCCTGGCCATTTGTGGGCAAGTAGCTCGGTAGTGGCTTCGGCGGTAAAGCAATCGTTGTCATCGCAGTCGGAACGGTGGCGACGGAGCAGGTGTTCGGCGAGGGGCATGATGTCTTCGGTGCGTTCACGAAGCGACGGCACGTGAATTTCAAACGTGTTGATGCGGAACATCAAGTCTTCGCGGAATTGGTCCTCCTGAACCATCTTTTCTAGATCGCGGTGTGTCGCACAGATCACTCGGACATCGACTCGCTTTGATTGATTGCTGCCAAGTCGCCGAATGTCACCGGTTTCGAGGACACGCAATAGTTTGGCCTGCATCATCAGCGGCAGTTCGCCGATTTCGTCCAGGAAAATCGTCCCCCCATCGGCAACTTCAAACAGTCCGACGCGAGCGTTGTCGGCACCGGTAAAGGCGCCTTTGACGTGGCCAAACAATTCGCTTTCGATCAGGTTTTCAGGGAGCGCTCCGCAGTTGATGGAAACCATCGGTTCCCCAGCTCGCAAGCTGGCGTTGTGAACGGCGCGTGCAACGAGTTCCTTGCCGCAACCGGTTTCGCCGCGAATCATCACGGTGCTGTCCGTCGGGGCAACTTTCTTGATCACCTGGCGAACTTGATCCATTGCGGATCCGTTGCCGACGAGTTGCCCGTCACCATCGGTTTGGCGGACGCGATGTTCGAGAGCGGCCAGGCGGCGCGATCCGGCGAGGCGATGGTAGACCTCGCTAAGCAGTGACTTGATTTGTTTAAAGCTGCACGGTTTGGTCAGAAACGCAAAGACGTGGTTATCGATGGCGGTCAGGGCGGATTGCAGGTCGGGCTTGCCGGTGATCACGACCGCTTCGATGTCTGGGCGGATTTTCTTTGCGCGCTCGATGACTTCGGCACCTTTCATGCCGGGCATGTCCAGGTCGACAATCAGGCAATCGAAGGGTTCGCGTTCGAGCGCGGCGACAGCGGTCGGCCCGTCGGGGCAAACCACGACGCTGTGTCCCAGCTTTTCCAGCTGGTTTTTCATCAAGGTTTGCAGCGTCGTCTCGTCGTCGGCGTACAAGACGTGCATGGATTCACATTCAGGCGACTTTTTCGACATCTTTGCTTATCAGTTCGGAGTCTTCAGCGATCGTTTGGGCAAACGTCGACGTGGGGAGCGACGGCGTTCGAAGTGCTGTGGGAGAGACTTCTTTAGGAGCTTCGGTCGGCAACCGTAAGACCATTTTTGATCCGCAGCCTTCGCCGTCGCTGTAGGGGGTGAGCGCGCCGTGGTGCAGGGAAACGATGCGGGCACTAATGCTGAGCCCTAGGCCCGTTCCAGAGTTGTCACGACGCCGTGTAAAGAACGGTTCGAAAAGGTGGTCCATGACCTCTTGGCTCATGCCGCAGCCGTTGTCTTCGACCGAGATGATCGCGTTGCGGCGGTCGGTCAGCGGATCGAATTCCTGGCGAACATAGACGTCGACTTTGCCGGCGGTGTCTACCGATTCGAGGGCGTTGCTGACCAGGTTCAAAACCACTTGTTGGATCTCTTGTGCATTGCAGTACGCACGGACATCACCGGTAAGGTGCGTTTGGATGGTTTTGCATCGGTATTCGCCGACTTTGCCAACCAAGGCGACGACTCGTTCGACCAGTTCACCAATGTTTTCTGTGTCTCGGCTGCTGTCGCTCAGTTTCGAGAAGCTGAGCAGTCGCTTGGTGATCCCTTTGCAGCGGAACGCTTCCGACTGGATCAGTCCCAGGTTGGTACGCAATTCGGCGAGGAAGCTTTCGTCGACCGTCTCGCCGTCCTCTTCAGAGATTTCGTCGAGCGATTCTTCGAGGGCTTCAGCACTCCAGGCGATCGCGCCGAGGGGGTTGTTGATTTCGTGAGCTACTCCCGCGGCGAGGAATCCGACGCTGGCGAGTTGTTCGTTCTGAATCGCTTCGCGGGTGCGCTCGCGGACTTCCTGTTCGGCGCGTTTCCAGGCCAGCGTCGCATTCGCAACCGCATTATTAAAACCGTCCGTGATCTCGTTGATCGTGTCGGCCATCAGGCCGATTTCGTCATTGGTACCGAGCAGGATCTTGTGTTTGTGGTGTCCATTGGCGATCAGTTCGGACCCTTTGATGAGCGTTCGGAACGGGACGACGATCAACGTCCAGAAAAGCCAGGCCAGAAACAGCATGACCATGAATGCCGCGATCGTTAGGCCCCAGAACGTGTTTCGTTTCGCGCGATGCTCGTTGTCGACTTTCTCGCCAAACTGTTTGATCGCGCCTTGAACCGCTTCAAAATTCGTTGCGGTTAGCTGTTCCACCTGCTGCGTTTTCGCAGTCAAGTCGGCGCGAAAGAATGACAGTTCCAATTGATCTTGGAGTTGTTCGGATTGGTTCCAGTCGGTTTGGATGTCGGCGAGATGGCTTTCGATCGCGGCCAGATTCTTGAGTTGTTGATCGCGATCGATCAGGAGTTTGGCTTCGCTTTCGCCTTCGGATTGTTCGGAGATCTTTTTGCGATAGGTGGCGAGCGCGCGTTGCAACCGATCGAGGTCAAAGCTGATCGTTTCGCTGATGCGGCCCCAATCGGCCGGCAGTTCAAGGTGCAGCGGTTGATGGGGGCGAAGTTGTTTTTCGTTGCCGACGGTTTGTAGATCGTAGACCGAGCCTTTGAATTTTTCGGTCAGTCGGATCAGACCGTGCGCGAGATCGATTTCGTCGGCGAGAAGACCGATTTCATTTGCCAGGGTTCGGTCGCGAGACATTTGCGACCAACTGCTGAACACCAGGGTTGCGAAGGCGATCGCCAAGGCAGTTAACCCTGCGATCATCTTGGTTCTGATTTTCCACTTTCGCATCGTCCCTGTGCCTCGTGGTAACCGGTGCCCCGAAGAAAGCATTTGATACACCAGCAATCCTCGCTGGGATCATCGCGTGAAACACGACCCTGTCGACTGACAATAGGGTGGGCCTGAGTAAGGATCAAGGTCAGAATCGGTACACAACCGCCTGCAGATGGCGTCCCTTAGACCCCTTTTCAGGGTGCATTGGCGCACAAGCCGCTATATTCCCTCGGTTGCTGTGCTGGTATCCTGAAAAAGCTGGTATCCTAAAACAGCTTGGACAATTTGGGCGACCTGAACCCGCACAAGGAATACACACCAGATGTCGGTCGAAACAGCCGGTAACTCGGCAGAAAATGAAGGAACAGGGCAGGGCGAACTTTCGGCGGCGGATGCGTCTCGGCTCAATCAGGCCAAACAGCAAATCGGCGAGCAGCTCTCTAAAGTCATTGTCGGCCAACAAGAAGTAATCGACGAAATCATGATCGGGCTTTTCAGCCGCGGTCACGTGTTGCTCGAAGGCGTTCCCGGTTTGGCGAAGACGTTGATGATCAGCACGCTCGCACAGACGATGGACCTGTCGTTCTCACGGATTCAGTTCACGCCTGACTTGATGCCGGCGGATGTGACCGGGACGGAAATCATCGAAGAGGACCGTCACTCCGGACACCGCGCCTTCCGTTTTATGGAAGGCCCACTGTTTGCCAATATCATCCTGGCCGACGAGATCAACCGGACTCCACCAAAGACCCAAGCATCGTTGCTCGAAGCGATGCAGGAACGCCAAGTCACCGTCGGGCGGACGCGCCACCAGCTTCCCAACCCGTTCTTTGTGTTGGCGACACAAAACCCGATCGAACAAGAAGGCACCTACCCGCTGCCGGAAGCGCAACAAGACCGCTTCATGTTCAAGGTCTATGTGAAGTATCCGTCGTTCGACGAAGAGTTCGAAGTTGCGCGGCGAACGACCGGCAAAGACACCGGTGTTGTCGAAGCAGTTCTAAACGCCGAAGAAATCATTCGGTTGCAAAACTTAGTGCGTCAGGTTCCCGTCAGCGACCATGTCGTGCGTTTCGCGCTGTCACTGGTTCGGCAAACTCGCGTCGGTGACGAAGGCGTGCCGGACTTTGTCAATGAGTTGGTCGGTTGGGGGGCGGGCCCGCGAGCTGTGCAGTTCCTGATCCTGGGCGGCAAGGCACGGGCGTTGTTACAAGGCCGTTTCCATGTCTCGGTGGAAGACATCCAGCAACTCGCCAAACCTATTTTGCGTCACCGCATGGTCGTGAACTTCGCTGCCGAGAGTGACGGTGTGACCAGCGACGATGTGATTGACCGCATCGTTGCCGCGACCCCAACGACCGAAGACGAGTTATCACGCGATGCCCGATTCCAAAGAATTTTTGCGTCCTGAAGTCACGCAGCGCATCCGTCGGATGGAGATGACCGCACGACGTGTCGTCGAAGGTTTCTTGTCTGGCATGCACCGCAGCCCGTACTTCGGACAATCGATCGAGTTTCTGCAGCACCGTCAGTACCACCCCGGTGACGAGTTGCGACACATCGACTGGAAGGTGTACGCGCGCCAGGATCGGTTGCACATTAAACAGTACGAAGAGGAAACAAACCTCCGGTTGACGCTGTTGGTCGACCGCAGTGCCAGCATGGCGTATGGCGACGGCGATTCGAATAAGTTTGATTATTCGGCATCGATCGCAGCTTCACTCGCCTATTTGGCACTTCGCCAAAAAGACGCTTGCGGCTTAATCACGTTCGATACCGCGATGCGTGATAGCCTGCCCGCCAAAAGCAACCAACAACAGCTGCTGCGTATCTTGTCACTGCTCGATCAGGTCGGTGCGGATGGGCGGACAGACCTCGTGCAAGTTGCCAAGCAGGTCGGGCAAACGATTCCGCGGCGCGGTTTGATCGTGATTGTCTCGGATCTGTTAGGCGTCGATTCATTGGTCGAAGGAATGCGGGTATTGCGTGCCCGCGGCCACGACGTCGCGCTATTTCATGTGCTGCACGATGATGAAATCGATTTTCCGTTCAACGGCGCGACGCGTTTCGAAGGTTTAGAAAACGACGACATGCTGAATTGCAACCCGCGTGCGCTGCGTGAAGGATACTTGGCTGCACTCGAAGAATTCCTCACACAGACGCGACGTGCGTGCGGAAGGCTTTCGATCGATTACATCCAAGTGCGCACCAGTGAGCCGCTTGACGCGCTGTTGGCAAAATTTTTGTCGCACCGTTTGTCTCTTCCAAAACTGCGTCGGTAAGGAGGCCGGAGAGTGTTTTTATATCCTGCACTGCTGGCCGGTTTCGCATTCATCGCGGTCCCGCCGCTGGTCCACCTGATCAACATGCTGCGGCATCGACGTCAGCGTTGGGCGGCGATGGATTTCTTGTTGTCCAGTTATCGAAAGCAGAAAAAGTGGCTGCGACTGCGGCAGTTTCTGTTGCTGCTGGCGCGACTCGCAATCGCAACGGTTTTGATCGCGATGTTGTGCGGATGGACCGGAGGGCGTCAGTTGTTGGGCGTGCTCGGTGGCCAGACAACGCATCACATTGTGATTTTGGACGACAGCTACTCGATGGGCGACGTGAGTGGTTCGGGCGACCGAACGACCTACGACCGTGCACTCGAAGCACTCGCCCAATTGACCGAGCGATTGGCGGCAAGCGATGGCAATCATCAGTTGACAGTCATGCGAGCCAGTCGGGCGGCATTGGCCGTTCAGGCCGGAAACGAATCGGGTGACGCCGCGGCGGATTTGTCAGCGCAAACGATTACCAGCGACAGCAGTCTGATCGCTCGCGTGATCGCGACCAACGCTTCTGCGATACGAACCGACCTCGTCCCGGCAATCGACCTCGCCGCACAGTTGGCGGGCGGAATGGATTCGGACGAGCAGTACCTCTATATCGCAAGCGATTTTCGCTCTCGCGATTGGGCAAAGACCGAACGAATTGCCGAATCTTTGCGAGCGTTCGAAGTGGACGCGCAAGTACGTATGATTGATTGTGCGGCATCGCCCGAACGGAACTTAGCCGTTACACGCCTGGTTCCGGTTCAAGACGTCTGGGTTGCCGGCGTACCCGTCGTCGTTCGCGCGACGGTAAAAAACTTTTCCGATCTGGTGGTGCGAAACGTTACGCTGGCATGTCGGGTCATTCGGTACGGAGACGACGTGACAGGGATTGACCCGTCTCGGCAGGTCAGCGGCAATAGCGAATCACTGCCAAGCTTGGTGATCGAGTCGATTCCGCCAGGTGGAGAGATCACGAAAACGTTTCAGGTCTATATCAGCGAAACGGGGACGCACGCGATCGAAGTCGAGTTGCCCGTCGACGCGCTGCCGATTGACAACAAACGTGTCTGCACGTTGCCATTGTCCGACGCCGAACGCGTCCTGATTGTCGATGGCGATCCGGAAGAACGCGGCGCTTATACAGTCGCGGCTGTTCTCGATCCAGGCAGCCAAGTTCGTATCGGTGCGGTTCCCGATATCAAGCCGCCGGCATTTTTGCGTAGCGTGACAAAGGAAACGTTGACTGGATATCGGGCGGTTTACTTGATCAACCTGCCGGAAATCAGCGAGGCTGCCGCGATTGCGTTGGACGGATACGTTCGCGATGGTGGCGGATTGGCTTGGTTCCTCGGCGGCGATGTTCAAGGCGATCGGTACAACCAAACATTGCTCTCGCAAGGCCGTCGGTTGTTGCCGAGACCGCTGGATGAAATTGCCGAGCTCGAAATCGGCGGTGATCAGCAAACTGGTGACGTGTTATTTGGTGATGAAGACACGCTGTTTGATCCGCTCCGTGGTGCTGGCGATTCGGTGCTGTCGTTGATTGGGATCGAGCAGAGTTGGACGCTGGCCGCCGAGGAGCAACCATCGCTTGATGAAGCAGATCCCAATGCGTCTCGGTTTCGGACGGTCCTGAAACGACGCGACGGCGCACCCCTGGTGACGGAGCAGACGTTCGGGGCGGGAACGATCGTTACTGTTTTGACCGCCCCAGACGGAACGTGGACAAATTGGGCAGGTGACCCGACCTTTGTACCGTTCATGCTGCTGACCAATGCAAAGCTTTGGAGTGGTGCCTCAGCAGCGACGTCGCGATTGGTGACCGACCCGATTGAACACCGATTTATGACCCGAGATTTCTTTCCAGAAGTCAAACTCGCGTTGCCCGCACAAGCACCGCCACGAACGGTCGTCGAATTGAAAGCCGAGGCTGGCACCGATCCCAACGAGTTAGCTGTACTTTCGATTAAGCCAACCGAGATGCTGATTTCGGCCGCAATGGGAATCGACGAATACCTTCGTCCGGGATTGTTCGAGTGGGGCATCATGTCAACCGAAGGCACGCCATCGGTTCGTCCGGTCGCGAGCACCATCGCGGGTGGAGAAGGCGATCTGGCACGCGCCGATTTCGCCGAGATTCGCCAATCGCTCTTGCCAATCGAAATTCAATTCATCTCCGCCGACGATTGGCGAAACCAAAATCAGTACGCGGGTAATTCAGCATTCGGTCTCGCCATGTTGGTGTTGCTGGGCATACTGCTTGCTATCGAACAAACGCTCGCCTATCTGGCCAGCTATCACGCCAAAGGCATCGACAGTTCATCGCGCGGACCAGTCCCAGCAGGAGGCGCGGTGAGCAGTTTCGGGTTGGGATCCACGTCAACGGGAGGACGGGCGTCGTGAACGAAAAAGCCTCCGACCAAATAGTCTTCGAATTTGCCCGCGCCGCTTCGATCAACGGATGGTGGATCTGGGCGATCGTATTCGTCGGTTTTGCACTGATTGTTGCCGGTTGCGTGCGGTTTTATCGCCGTGATACGGTTGAACTTTCCAAGCCCGTTCGCTGGACGCTTGTCTTTTTGCGTTTGGTGACGATCGTCGGATTGATCTTCTTTTTCTTTGATCTACAGCGACGGACGCAACGCGAGATCGTCCGGCCAAGCGAAGTGGTCGTGCTGGTCGACACCAGTCAAAGCATGTCCTTGGCGGAATCAGAGCGTCCAGGAAGTGATAGTCGGATCGCAAGCGTCACGAAGTTGCTTGACGAAGGCAAGCTAAGCGAAAAGTTAGGCGACGAACACCGTGTCAGCGTTTACGGCTTTGGCGAAACACCCGAACCGGTATTGCTGGAAGCGCAAGGGATCGACGCGCCTGCGAAAATGGATCCCAACAGCAATAGCGACGATAGTGATGCGGGAACTGAAGGCAATGGGAATCGGTCGCTGACCGCATTGGTCGGTGCGGCGTTGATTGCGATCGCGTTGTTAGCGTCGCTTGCATCGCTAATTGCGGGTGCGTTCGGAAAGGTGTCCGCACCAACAGAATCGAAAAGCAGTTCTACCAGCCAGGGCTCAACAACAGTGGGCTGGTTATTAGCAGTCAGCGCCTGCTTGCTTTGTGTTGGGATTGTGCTTGTCGGCGGCGCTTACAGTGTTCGTACGCAGCAAACACTGGCGGGGATGCTGGGGATTTCGGACGAACAGGCATTGCCCGAAGATTCCACTCCATCGGACGACGAAACGGATGCACTGCCGGATTCGTTCAAGGTGCTCAACTGGAGCGAAGCGATCGCCGCGTCTGCCTCGCAGAGTCGGATTAGTGACGCGATTAGCAGTGTTTTGGCAAGCCACGACCCGACGACCTTGGCTGGGATCGTTCTTTTGTCTGATGGGCAAAACAATGGCGGGACCAATGTGGCTTCGGCGACATCAATGGCCAAGCGAAGCGAAATCGCCGTTTACCCGGTCGGACTTGGAAGTAGTGAAGCGCCAACCAACATTCGTATTGTCGATCTTGATGCCCCGAAGCGTGTTTATCCCGATGACAAATTCGCCGTCTCGGCGGTGTTGCAAGCGACCGGTGGTCGCGAACTTAAGATTGACGTGCAGCTGCTTGATGCCCTGGACAATTCAGAAGGCGACGATGCGGGGACCCTGCCCACAGAAGTTATCGATACTCGAAGTGTCACTTTGAACGGTGACGGCGGGTTGATTGGGGTCAAGTTTGAGTTGGAACCAGAGTCTGTTGGACGACGTCGTTTGGCTGTGCGTGTGGTCGCCCCGGCGAATGACCAGAACGAACTCGACAACGTCCGGGATGCCCGCTACGAAGTTGTCGCGCGGAAGTTACGTGTTTTGTTGGTGGCTGGCGGACCGACTCGCGAATATCGCTTCGTACGGAACTTGCTCTACCGTGAAAAATCGATCCGATTGGACGCTTGGTTGCAGTCGGGCCAACCGGGGATGAGCCAAGATGCGGACGCATTGGTCTCCGAATTCCCGGCGACTGCGGCGGAGTTGTTTGAATACGATGCGATCGCGATGTTCGATCCCGATTGGACTCAAATCACCGCCGAGCAACTCGAATTGTTGGACCGCTGGGTCGCATCGCAAGCGGGCGGGATGATTATCATCGGCGGTCCGGTTTATCATCCACGCTGGTTGCGGTTGCGTACCGATCCGCGTGTCTCACAGATCGCCGGCTTTTATCCGGTCACGTTTTCGACGCGTGGTCTGATTACCGGAAGCGGTCGTGAAGGTGGCGAGTCAGCGTGGGCGTTTGACTTTACAACCGAAGCCAGACGGGCGGAGTTCTTGTGGGTGACCGACGATCCGGCGGAAAGTTTCGAGGCCTGGGATTCATTCGGCGGAGTGTACGACTACGTCGGTGTCCGGTCGGCAAAACCGGTTGCAAAGGTCTATGCGTACTTCTCGGATCCCTCGACACGAATTTCAGATTCGCTGCCGGTCTATTTGGCCAGCCAGTTTTACGGTGCTGGTCGCGTTTACTTTCAAGGCAGCGGCGAGATGTGGCGATTGCGGCGAGAAAGTGTTGCGTACTTCGACAATTACTACACCAAGTTGATTCGATGGGTGAGCGAGGGACGCTTGCTGCGTGACAGCAATCGCGGGTTGTTGTTGGTAGATAACCAACGGGCAATGGTAGGCGATACGATTTCGGTTCGGGCCGTGTTGACCGACGAGCAGTTCGAACCGCTAACCGTGTCCGAAGTCAAAGCGACTTTGTTGACTCCTCAAGGGGCACCACAGGAAGTACGTCTAACTCCTGTGCAAGGTGAGACTCGTCCGGGAACCTATGACGGGCGTTTTGTTGTTCGCCAGCCAGGTGATCACGAGTTGCAATTAACCCTCGGTGATACGTTGGAAGCGGTTGAATTGCGACAGAACGTTGCGGTGCGGATGCCCACGATTGAATTGGAACGCCCTCAGCGAAACGACGAAGCGTTGGCGGAGCTTGCCAGCGCCACGGGGGGGCGATACTGGAAACTTGATGAACTCGAGAATCGTGAAACGTTGATTTCGCAGTTGACCGAAACGATCCGCCCACAACCACAATTGACAGTCTTGCCAGGGACTCCCGATTCGATGTTTGCGATGCGCCGCAACGCGGTGCTGATGTGGCTGCTCGCCAGCATGTTAACGATGGAATGGGTGATTCGCCGGTTGCACCGATTGGCCTGATCGGGTTCGACCATGACACCGCGATTGCCCGAATTTACTGATTGTTGAAATACACCAGCGCCGGTCTAACGGCGGCACCGAAACTAGAGAATTCGACTCGAACATGTTTGACCCAAAAGTCCAATCGCTGCTCGAATCATTGCGTCGACGAATCCGGCGATATGTGGTTTGGGATTCGCTGTTGGCGATGGCTGCGATTTTGCTCGCCGCCTTTTGGATCGGGCTGTTGATTGACTACGTCCCTGTCACGCTTGGCGGTGACGAGATGCCACGCTCGGCGAGGAGCGTGTTGGTGCTTGGGGTCGGATTGACGTTGTTGCTGGTGATGACGCGGATGCTGTTGTCACGGCTCAATCGCAGCTTGCCAGACGACAGCTTGGCGCTATTGGTCGAACGCCATCATCGATCCTTGGGCGGTCGCTTGGTCACCGCCGTGCAGCTTTCCAAGCCGGGTCGTGATGGCGATGCGCACTCGGCCGATTTGTTGGCGATGGTCTGCAAAGAAGCGGCCGCCGAAATTGATCGAGTGGACCCGAAACGTGTCTTCCGTTCAGAACCGTTGGTTCACAAAGCGTTGGTGGTCGGCCCGTTGTTGATCATGGTGATTGCGTTTGCCGTGTACAGTCCCAACGCGTTTGCGCGCGCTGCCGCAAGGTTGACATTGATGTCCGACGCCAAATGGCCGCGCAGGGCACACCTGGAAATGGTTGGTGTTGATGTGCCAACGATCTCGGCAGCCTCTACCGCGCCGGAAGAGATGAATCGTCTGGAGTTCACCGACGGTGTCGTGCGATTGCCAATCGGTAGCAATCCGACACTGCGAATTCAAGCAAACACCGAAGACTTTGAAGTCCCAAGCGTCTGTACCCTGTACTACCAAATGGAAAGCGGGACGCGTGGACAGTCCAACTTTCGTCGTGTGGGCAGAGAACGAGACGGATACCAGGCTTTTGTTCTCGATGGCCCGCCGCTAAGCAATCTGGGTGAATCGTTTACGTTTTCAGTACTCGGTCTCGACGACCGTCTCAATGATTTTCGTGTCGAAGCGGTACAGCCCCCAGCGATCGCCGAGATGAATGTCCGGGTACGCTATCCCGAGTACCTGCGGGAATCATCGACGCTTGGTACCGATGGCGAATTCGACGTTGAAACAGCCTATCAGGCAGGCCTGCGGATCAGCGAAGGCAGCGACGTGACGTTGGAAGCCGTCACCAGTTCGCCAATCGGCCATGTGGATGTGTCGCTGGAATATCAAGGACGAGAAACGCTCGCCCAATCGATCGAAGTCGCGAAGGATCGTCGGTCGTTTCGAGTGCATCTCGGCGAATTCCGCAATCCGACTGCGATCCGGCTGGTTCCGGCGAGCCCAGACGGAATCAGCGCTCAAGCCCCATTTCGCTACTTCGTCGGCGCGATTGTCGATGAACCACCCACCATCGATCTGAAACTTCGCGGGATTCAATCGGCGATCACCCCGATTGCATTGTTGCCGATTGAATGCCAAGTCAAAGACGACTATGGCGTCGATTCGCTGACCGCGCTGGTTGCTCGCAGTCCTGCCGACGACACAGAAAACGAGACGCCGGAATCGGGCGGAGCAACTGATGCAGCCGCGCCATTGTCAGTCAGCATGACGCCAGACCGTGATGGTAAATCCGATACCCAAGTCGACTTGCGGGAATTGACCAACTCAAAAACGATCGAGCCTCTCGTGCCAGGGCGCTCAATCAGTGTTTACGCAGAAGCGAAAGATCGTTTCAATTTAGATGGCACACATTTGACGACGAGTGAAGTCTTTCGACTACAGGTCGTCACGCCCGAAGAATTGCTGACATTGCTTGAGCGTCGAGAACTCGGACTTCGAACGCGTTTGGAGCAAACGGTGACAGAAACACAAGGCTTGCGGGATCAGCTAGCAAAATTCAAAGCCGACGGATTCGACGGCAAGGATGCATCAGACGGCGGCGAAGAAAACGCGGACGCTGATGGCGAACAAAGTCGATCGCGGGCATTGCAAATCATTCGACTGCGGTTGCAACAAAGCGGATTGCAAGCCACGAAGACGTCTCAGGAATTGGTCGGCATTGCCGAGTCGCTCGATGACTTGCTGCAGGAGATGGTCAACAATCGGATTGATTCGCAGGACCGACAGGAACGCTTGGGAAGCGGTGTTCGCGATCCCCTCCGAGCGACAGTCGATGGGGCGATGCAAGAGTTGATGGCAGCGATCAATGCGATCGAATTGACTGTCGAAGACGCACAAAAGGCAACGGATAATACCAATACAGCGATCGCGGCCGCAGATCGGGTTCTACTCGAATTGTCGGCTGTCCTTGAAAAGATGCTGGATTTGGAGAGCTATAATGAACTTTTGGACTTGGTCCGTGGTCTAATCCAAGACCAAGAAGCCTTGCAAGAAGAGACCAAGAAACAACGCAAGAACGCGATCAAGAGCCTGTTTGATTAACGATCTGGACAAAACTATGTCACAGCCCAATCGATTCCCCGGCGTCACACTGTGGTGTGCGATCCTATTTGTTTGGGGAATCCTCGTCGGCGGATCCACCGCTTGGGCACAGCAAACCGATTTGGCATCGCGGCAAAATGGTGTCGCCGATCGCTATCAGCGGTTAGAGGAATTGCTGCTTCGTTTGGCGGATGTCGAGGCGGCGGAAAACCCTGAGCGTGCGGCGCTGCTCCGACGCGCGGCAAAGGAATCCCGCGAAAAATTCGTCCTCCAACAGCTGCGTACTGCGAGTGACTCGCTTCGCAATGAAAAGTATTCCGACGCGATCAATAATCAGGATACCGCGACCAAAGGCTTGGGAGAAATCCTGAAACTGCTGACCAGTGAGGATCGAGCAAACCGCATTCGCGACGAAAAAGAACGCGTTGCGCAAATGATCAAAGATCTCAAGCGTATCGAGCGATCGCAGCGCAGCACCCGCGCCCGGACCGAAAACGGTGCGGACATGCAGCAGCTTGGCAAAGAACAAAAGTCACTGCGAGACCGCGGTGAAGATCTGCAGCGTGAGATGTCCGAGGAGAACGAATTCGACAACGCTGACTCGAGCGACAGCGAATCTTCCGACAGCGAATCCTCGGACAATAGTGCGGAAGAGAATTCGAACGACGAACAATCCGACGCATCAGGTGAAGAGTCGGGGGAGAAATCGCCATCCGAGAGCGAGCCCAAACCTGGCGAGGAGTCCGATCAAGATTCCTCTGGCGAACCGAAATCTTCTGAGAGTGATTCGAAGGATTTGGAACAGCAAAGTCAGCAAGGCGAGGAAGGACAGCAAGGCGAGCAGTCCAAGCAATCCCAGCAAGGCAAGCCGGGCCAACAAGGGGAGCAATCCCAGCAAGGTGAGAAAGGAGAGCAGGGCCAAGAGGGAGAGCAGGGCCAGCAGTCGCAACAAAGTCAGCAGTCGCCACAGCAGGCGGCCGAGCAAAAGTTGCAAGATGCGATTCAGAAGATGCGTCAGGCTGAGAAAGAACTTGAGGAAGCGAAGCGTGACGAGGCGGTTGAGCAGCAGATTGCGGCGGAGGAAAATTTGCGTCAGGCGATCGACCAGTTAGAGCAAATTTTGCGTCAACTTCGCGAAGAGGAGATGCAGAGGGAACTCGCTCGCCTGGAAAGTCGGTTGAAAAAGATGGCCGCGATGCAGTCAAAAGTGCTCGAAGATACCGCACAGCTTGCCGAAACACCCAAGTCGCAGCGAAACCGGCAAACCGATTTGCGTGCCGGCGATCTCTCGTTCGAGCAGAAAAAGATTACGGTCGAAGCGGACCGGGCAATGTTGCTCCTCCGGGAGGAGGGGTCAAGTGTTGCCTTTCCTGAGGTGGTCGAGCAGATCCGAAATGACAGTGATCGCATTGCCCAACGTTTAGGCAATTCTCAGATTGATGCCGTTACACAAGGCATTCAACAAGATGTCCTTGCTGCGATCGAAGAAATGATCACTGCCTTGCAGCAGGCTCAAAGAGACCTCGAAAAGCAAAAACAGCAAGAAGGTCAATCGGGTCAGCAGCAGGCAGGACAGCCCGGTGAACAGCCGCTTGTGGGGGCAATTTCCGAGCTGAAATTGATCCGCACCATGGAAAAACGGATCCAAACCACGACACAGCGCTATTCAGGGCTCCTACAATCAGATGAGACTTCGGCACAAGACTTGCTTCCGATGTTGAAAAACTTGTCCGAAAGGCAGGATCGGTTGTACAAAATAACACGCGACTTGCTGATGAGGCGCAATCAATAGTCGACTCCAACAAAGGCGGACTTATTGTGACGCAAAACCACGCGACAACGACGTCGCTCGCAGCTGACTCCCGATCGACTGTTCGGTCGCAGACCTTTGCTATTGCCCTTTGGTTCTTCCTTGTCGCCTGTGTGCTGTTGACTCACGTCGCGGCCGATGACGCCTTGCAGGACGAGAGTTCTTGGAAACCGCTCAATCATGACCAGATGGCGATGGTCCTTCGCCAATCGCTCGATGAGTACGGTGTGGTCCCTTCGGTTGTCGATCAGACCACCGTGGCTTTCATCGAAGACGTTAATCGTCGCCAGCTGGATCCCATGGACGCGTTTGTTTCCGCAATCGCCAGCCTGAACGACTCTGTCCGCTCGCTTATCGAGACGACAACGATCAATCCGATCGCGGCCGCGACGAGTATCGATCCGTCCGCCCCTCAATATGCAGCGATCGAGTCGTTACCGAAGCCGATTCGAATGACCGTTCGAACCTGGCTGGGACGTTCGCTTGTTCGTGGACGATTGTACGACGAAGCGTTGCCTGTGATCGCCGAAGTTGATGCGACTCAATCGATTGATCCGGCAAGCTCGTTGTTCTACCGAGCGACTTGCTACCACGCTTTGCTGATGAAGAAAGAAGCATTGGCCGATTTGCGAATGCTGCTCGATAACGAAGACGCTTGTCCGGTGCGGTTCACACGTGTTGCGAAATTGATGGTCGCAGATATCAAACCGCTCAAAGAAGACTCGCTCGATGAAATTGCTCGCCTGATGACCGACGTTTCGCGTCGACTGGACCTCGGACGCAGCGATGAAAAAGTCGACGGTCAAGAACAAAAAATCATCGACAAGCTGTCGAAGCTGATTGAAAAGCTGGAAGAGCAGCAACAACAACAACAACAGCAGCAACAACAACAACAACAGGGAAGCGGCCAGGGAGGAAGCTCCAAGGGCGGCCAGGAGTCGCCGATGCAAGACAGCCAAATCGCAGGTGGCTCGGGCGACGGAAACGTCAAGAAGAAAGATCTTGGGTCTGATCCCGGTTGGGGAAATCTTCCGCCTGCTGAGCGGAAAGAAGCCCTACAGAAAATCAGTCGTGATTTGCCGACCCACTATCGCGATGCGATCGAAGCTTACTTTCGCAAACGTGCGATTCAGGAATAGCGTCAGCGGCCTGTTGATCTCAGCGGCCGCTTGATCTTTGAGTTCGATCTCACCCCCTCTCGCTTTCCACAACGCCAAAGCAGCGGTAGAGAACGCTGCTTTGGCAGTGGCACGTTGACTTATCTTGTAAGTGTCACCTGCGTATTGCTAGCCAAGTTTCCATGGCGCGCGATAATCGTATTGCAGTAGCTCATTTGCCTCGTCGTCATTGATGAAACGTTCGGCTTGGGCATCCCACTCGAGTCGTCGTCCGACCGCGAGTGAGATATTTGCAATCAGGCTCATCGTGGTACTGCGATGGCCGATTTCAACATCCGCGTTGGGCAATTCACGACTTTTGATACAGTCCAAAAAGTTTCTGGCGTGATCTTGCGTGAGTAGAGCATTTCCGCCTGGAACGGATTTTTTCTGCGGCTTCATCCGCGGGCCACGGTCGGCGAATTGGCCGCCAGATTCTGGAACGATTTCATAGTCGCGCTCGCTGACATAGCAGGTGCCGTCGGTGCCGCGTAGTTCGATTTCGCCCTGTTGAATGGCTCGGTTGCCACTGGTTTCGTACTGACCAAAAATTGCCAGTCGTCCGGATTCGAATTCGAACGTCACTTGCATCGTATCGGGGATGGTGCGGTCGTCGTCGATCGCAAAGTTGCCGCCCATCGCACAAACCGATTTTGGGGCCTCATCGCCAGTGCACCAGCGAATCGCATCCAGGTAGTGCACGCCCCAGTTGCCCATTTGTGAAGAGTAGTTTTTCCACCAGCGGAATTTGTACGGCGCGATGTTGTCCTGATAGGGACGTTCGGGACGAGGGCCAAGCCACATGTTCCAGTCCAGCGTGCTCGGCGGATCGCTGGCAGCGAGTTTTCCGATGCCATCGGGGTACATGTTGCTGGTTCGAAACGCTCGGCTGACGCAGACCTTGCCGATCATGCCGTCTTGTACTTGGGGGGCGAGCTCGCGATAGAGCTTGCTGCTGCGGCGGTGCGTTCCGACTTGGACGATGCGATTGTTTCGGCGAGCCGCATTGACCATCGCGCGACCTTCGTTGACCGCGATCGAAAGCGGTTTTTCGCAGTAAACGTCTTTACCAGCGTCACATGCTGTGATGGTTTGAATCGCATGCCAGTGATCCGGTGTTGCGACAACAATTGCGTCGATGTCATCGCGATCGATCACTTGGCGAAAATCACGATAGGGTTTCGGCTTGCCGTCGAGCTTGTTGACTGCTTTGCCAAGTGTGTTTGAATCGACATCACAGACCGCAACGATTTCGCAGTCGCTATGTGGCAAGAACGCATCGATCAATTGCCCGCCGCGATTCGCGACACCGATCACGCCGACGCGGATCCGCTCACTGGCGGCGGCGGTCGAATGGTTGGCGGCAAGTGCGGCCGCGGCGGTGATCGTTCCGGTGGTGAATTGTCGTCGATTAGGCATCAGAGGCCTCCAGGTGGCGGGGATGGGTGGGATCCCTAATCATAGCCGCTCCTGGGTTGGCCGGTGGGCAGTCAGCAATCAGCCGGTGGACAAGCAGCCTGAACGCAGTGGTTGTCGCTAATCGGCGAGTTCGAGTGGCGCAAACGCGAGCCGGAAGCTGTGTTCGCCTTCATTAAACTCGACCCTTGCCATCCGTTTCGGGCCACGACCGCTGACAGCGGTGATGACTCCGACGCCGTAGTCGGAGTGGCGGACCCGAGTGCCTTCTTGGAAGGCGGTGATGGGCGGTCGGTTGAATGTCATCAAGTCGGCAGCCGTTTTCAGGGTTCCGATTTGCGGTACCGGATCGGATGCCTTCTCGGGCTCTGGCGGCGGGGAATCCAAGTCGACATCTTCGAACTGTGCGATGTCTTCTTTGGCGTGATCGTTGGCTCCGAAATCGAATGACGTATCGGCATCTTGATTGATTCCGTCTTGGTCGATTTGGATCGCGGGCATGTCCCAGTCCGATGGCGTGCTTTGATCGACGTCGTCCAGCCATGCGCCGCGCTGGACCGAATCGATTCGCTGCATCTCTTCCAGTGGCAGCTCGTTCAGAAATGGGCTCGGAATGACTGGGCGGAATTCGCCACGGATCATCCGGCGTTTACAGCAGCTGAGCTGAAGCGAGTACTCGGCACGGGTGATTCCGACAAACAGCAATCGACGTTCTTCTTCGAATTGCGAGTCATCGTCTTTGGAACGTTTGTGTGGCAGCAGGTCGTCTTCGACGCCAATGATATAAACGCGTGGAAATTCCAACCCCTTTGACGCGTGCAGCGTCATCAGCGTGACGCGTTCATCGGAATCGTCGAAGGCATCGGTGTCGCTGACCAAGGCGACTTGTTCCAAGAACGCATCCAGGGAACCATCATCGGGGTGGCGACGATCAAAATCCGCGGCCGCGGTTACCAGTTCGTCCACGTTGGCCAGTGGACTGACATCTTCGCCATCGGGGGCTGACTTTTCGAGATACTTGTCGTAGGCGCTTTCTTGCACGACGTAGCGGATCACTTCTTCCAGTGATGCGGTCGCTTTGGCAGCGATCTTGTCATACAGATCGACAAAGCGTTTGACCATGGTTTGGCTGCGTTTCGCGATCGAATCGACCTCGTCAACTCGGCGCGCAGCTTCCAACAGCGGGATCGAGTGGCGGTCTCCAAACGCCTGCAAACGTTCGACTGTCTTGGCACCGATCCCACGTGTTGGCGTGTTGATCACCCGCATCAACGCAACATCGTGGCTGGGGTTGTTGACCAAGTGCAGGTACGCCAAGATGTCTTTGATTTCTTTGCGCTGATAGAACTCGACACCGTTGATGATTTGGTAGGGCACGCCGCGTCCACGCAGCGCATGTTCGACTGATCGTGTGAGCGAGTTCATGCGACAGAAAATCGCGAAGTCGCTTGGCTTCGCCGTTTCGCTGGCGACCAAGTTCACGATGTCATCGGCAATGCTGTCAGCTTCTTCGAAACCGTCCGAGCAGAACTTCAATGTGACTGCGGGGCCTTCGTCGTTTTCGGTAAACAGGTCCTTTTGTTTGCGGCGGCGGTTGTGCCGAATCAGTTGGTCGGCTGCGCGAAGGATGTTCGGTGTGCTGCGGTAGTTCTGTTCCAGGCGAACGGTTTTGACGTTCGGATAGTCTTTCTCGAAATCCAGGATGTTGTTCAAGTCGGCGCCGCGCCAACCATAGATCGACTGGTCCGGGTCGCCGGTTACCGACAGATTCGGATGGTCGACAGAAAGTCCGCGGACGATCGCGTACTGTGCCAAGTTTGTGTCTTGGTACTCGTCGACCATGATGTACCGGAACCGCGCATCCAAGTCAGAACGCAGTTCCGGATTCATGCGCAACATCGTCGCGACGTGCAGCAGCAGGTCATCGAAGTCGACGGCGTTGGCGACCAAAAGCTGTTTTTGATAAACCGGATAGACCTGCGAAGCGACCTTTTCTTGTGGACTGACAATTTGGGTCTGCCAGACCTCAGGGGTGATCAGTTTGTTCTTCGCTTTGCTAATCAGGTTCGAGATCTGATCGGGTGACGCGTGCGAGGTCGATACGCCGGCCGCTTCGATTGCACGTTTCATCGCCTGCTTTGAATCAGACGTGTCATAGATCGAATAGTTCTCTTGCAGCCCAACCATCGGCGCATAGCGGCGGAGCAGTTGCGCGCAAAAACGGTGGAAGGTCCCCATCCAGACCTGTTTGCCTGGGGCCAGGGAATCGACCCGGGCCCGCATTTCGTCGGCAGCCTTGTTCGTAAACGTCAGTGCCGCAATTTGCCACTCGGGGATTCCCGATTCCAACAGATGGGCGACCCGGTGGGTCACCACACGAGTTTTGCCGCTACCCGGACCGGCCAGAATCAGCATCGGGCCATCAATATGGACAACCGCATTTTGCTGTTCGGGGGTGAGACGCTCCAGAAGACGCGAGTTTGAAGCGGGGGGCACATCCATGGGGCGACAAATTCAGAGCGAACGAGGAAAACGGTTTCGAGCCCCATCATACCGCGTTTGCTTCGATTGGCCACGCATAGCATTCGCCGACGCTCCCACGTCTCGTTGGCAAACCGCTACACTCTACCTCCGCCGCCCAGGTTGGCGGCGTGGCTTGCGATTGTTCATTTGAAACTGGCAGAAGTTATTGATGGCGAAGAACGTACTGGGGACAGAGTTAGGCGAGTGCAGTACCGATCCGGTAACCGGTTTTTACCGAGACGGGTGTTGCAATACCGGTGCCTCAGATTCGGGGCTGCACACAGTTTGTGCGGTGATGACGGCCGAGTTTCTTGAGTTCAGTAAATCACGTGGCAACGACCTCTCAACCCCCAACCCGATGTACCGCTTTCCGGGGTTGAAACCGGGCGATCGCTGGTGCTTGTGTGCGACACGTTGGAAAGAAGCGTTCGATGCCGGGATGGCGCCTCAAGTGGTGCTCTCCGCCACGCATATCTCGACGCTGGAATTCGCGTCGCTCGAAGAACTGCAGGAACACGCGGCCGACGCCTAGACAAAAGCACAGCTGACGGGCGACTTTTCGAAATCGCCTTGCCGCCGGTATGGCTATCCCGCTATAGCGTCTTTAGAGCGATTGGAAAAAATTCTGAAAATCGCATTTGAATTCCGCAAAACCGGTTGGGACATGCGTACTTTTCTTTCAAATTGGATGTCAACTCTGTCAGCGCGGCGTCTTTCCGTAGCACTGGCACTCGCATGTGCCACCTCGGCCGGAGCTCTCACGAACGAGGCTTACGGCCAAGCGTTTGACCTTCCTGGGGGAGCCTCTGCGTCACTGCAGGCGCAAGCTGGGCAAGGTCTTCCCAACCAAAATGCAGCTGCTGGCCAGCCGCAACCGCTGCCGACACAAGGCGGTGCGATGCAAAGCATTCAGCCTCCACCGAACAACCAACGCAACTCGCTGGGTAATTCGAGTGGCGGAAAGCTGCTGCCGCAAACGGCTGGCCAACAATCGCGTGATTTTGACCTGCGACCGTACACAGGGTATTTGCAGAATCACGACCACCCCGAGCAGGCCGTGATCGATTGGATTTTGCGAGAAACCGGCACCGATGCTTGGTTCACATCGCCGTTCGGTTACATGAACGCCAGCCGCGATACGCTTTCGGTTTACCACACCCGTGAGATGACCGAAGTGGTCGCCGGAATCGTCGATCGTTTTACCGCAGGCGAAAAAGACCCACAGGTCCTGTCACTCAAAGTAATGACGGTTGGCAATCCGAACTGGCGGAGTCGGGCGCACTTGCTGATGCAGCACGTTGCGGTCGATTCACCGGGTGTGCAAGCGTGGTTGCTGAGCAAAGAAAACGCAGCGCTCGTGATGGCAATGCTGCGTCAGCGTACCGATACGCGACAAGTTCAAGCATTGGATCTGATTACTTACAACGGGCAAACTCAGAAGTTGGCAAGTACTCGCGGGCGAAACTACGTTCGCAATGTGAAGCCTGCTTCGACCGGTTGGCCACCCTACGAACCTGAAACCGGCGAAATCCAAGAAGGCTATCGTTTGGAAATCAGCCCGCTGTTGACCGTTGATCGACAAGCACTCGATTGCGTGATCAAAGCAGAAATTGATCAAGTCGATAAGCTAAAGCCTGTCGAGTTGGACCTGCCGCTTCCAGATGGCACCGCTTACCGCACGAAAATCGATGTCCCTCAAGTTGTCAGCTGGCGATTGCACGAGCGATTCCGCTGGCCGTCCGACATGGTGCTGCTGCTTTCCTGCGGTGTGATCGCCAGTCCCGAGCGGCCGCAAGCCGCAGTGCCGCTGCTGAACCTGGAAATGATTACTGGGATGACGGCGGGACGTGCGGACGCCCTAATGTTTATCGAGTACCGTGGCCGCGCGTCAGATAATTTGACGACGACGCCGATGGTTCCACAGATTTCGCAGGGGCCGACCGCCCCCAATCGTGGACGCTATTAATCGCTTGGCAAGCTGCTACAGTCGTCTGTGCAGTACCCCGGCTGGTGGACTGCACAAACGCATGGATGTTGGTGCATGTTTTGTCTGTTGCCGATGCCCCCTCTTTGCTATATCACCTAGAGCTTAGAATGTGCCGCCACATTCACTGTTCCCCTTGTCGTTGCAATTGATTCATGGACAACGTCGCTTATCGCCGGGTCGTTATTACGGGTACCGGCGTCATTTCACCTCTCGGAAACGACCCCCAAGAACTGGTCAAGCGATTGCGCGAATCGCAGAGCGGGATTACTCCGCTGACCCAGGTCCCACAGGGCGTGCTGTCGATTGACTATGCCGCTGAGGCATCGGAATTCACCGGTGACATTAGCGACTATGGGCCCATGGACAAAAAGCTGCAGCGGACAATCCGCAAGGGCAGCAAGGTGATGTGCCGCGAAATTGAAATGGGTGTCGCCGCAGCCCAGTTGGCGATGCACAACGCAGAAATCAATGACTGCGAAATCGATCGCGAACGCTTTGGTGTCGTCTACGGTTCAGACTACATCATGTCGTTGCCCCAGGAATTCGCCTCGGGTATCGCCAAGTGTGTCGATGACGAAGGCAATTTCCACTTCGACAAATGGGGCAGCGAGGGCAAACCAGAGGTCAACCCACTTTGGTTGCTAAAGTACTTGCCCAACATGCCGGCCAGTCACATTGCGATTTACAACGACCTGCGTGGCCCGAACAACTCGATCACTGTTCGTGAAGCGTCCGCCGGCGCCGCAATCGCCGAAGCGTTCTCGACCATCTCACGCGGCCATGCGGATGTGTTGGTGGTCGGTTCGACCGGGTCGCGGATTCACCCGTTGCGTTCGTTGCATGCCGCGATGCAGGAAAAGCTGGCTTCGGGCCAAGACGATCCGACCACGATGAGCCGTCCATTCGCCGAAGGCCGCGACGGCAGCGTGCTAGGCGAAGGAGCCGGTGCGATCATCTGTGAATCACTCGAGCACGCCCAAGCCCGCGGTGCGAATATCTTGGGCGAAATCGTTGGCTATGGCAGCAGTGCCGTTGGGCCACTAAGCGGCGAAGAATTCTTGCGAACCGCAATTGCAAACGTGTTGCGTGCTGCTCTAGGTGAAGAAGCCCCATCGGCGATCGGGCACATTCACGCCCACGGCTTGGGTACTGTGGAGTGCGACCGGCAAGAGGCGGCAGCCATTGTCGATGTGTTCGGTCCGGTCTCGCAGCAGCCTCCGGTGACGACTGCCAAAGGTCACTTCGGTAACTTGGGTGCCGGCGGCGGGATGGTCGAAACCATCGCCAGCTTAGTGAGCTTAGGCGGTTCGCTGTTCCCAATTCGAAACGTCGAACCGCTCGATAGCGAATGCCCAATCAACGCGTGCCTGGACAATAGCGTCCCGGCAGGTGACCAGTTCATCAACGTCAATATCACACCGCAAGGCCAAGCGAGCGCGATCCGCATCAAAGCGGTTGCCTAGTCGCCTGTTGGTTTTCAGATTTGGTCTCTCTCAGCGTCGCCTTCTGCGGCGCGAAAAGCGCCACCTGAAAATCATTCGACAAGCAGACGGGGCGTTCTAGAAGCCTTCGTCAAAGAGCTCTTTTCCGACCAGGGTTTGCAAAATCACTGGGCAGCCTTCTTCGAGCATGTCCAGGACGTTTGCGAACCCGTCAGCCTCGCCGTAGTACGGATCCGGTACATCGTTTGGCCAGTTGTCGTCGAGGTAGTCGCTGAAGATCCGGACATGGTCTACGGGCTTGCCGGCCAGTTGAAGTAGACCTTGGTAGTTCTCGTTGTCCATCGCAAGGACGAGGTCGAACCGTCCAGGTTTGAGGTCTTCTTTGGTCACTTGGCGAGCGAGGCTGGTCAGTTCATAGCCGCGGGCCTCGGCGGCCGTTCGCATCCGTTGGTCGGCACGTTCGCCGACGTGATAGCCGTGAGTTCCTGCGGAGTCGACTTCGACATCGACGCGGAATTCTTCGGCGAATCGCTTCATCACTGCTTCGGCTGCGGGTGACCGACAAATGTTGCCCATGCAGACAAATAGCACGCTTTTGGTCATTGATCTCTGATTGACTGGAGTGGTTGCAATCGGCATAGCCTATGCGATTGCTCACAAAACGATCAATGCTTTGCGCTGTCTTCCCTCGCGATGAGTCCGGCAAACCGCCTGATTCACCCGATCGTTCCGCGCAATGTGATCGATAGTTCAGGATTCAGATGGGTGCGACCGCACCCGCCGCATGTGTTTGGATGGTCGCAATCCGTTGAGTGGTCAGCCTTGAAAAACTTCGATCGGCGTCGCGTCGTTGGCGACAAGACCGGCTTCGACCGCACGACGGTTGAGCTGGTGGAGTGCGTTTCGACCGACATCGCCCAGTTTGACAGTCCAGTCGTTGACGTAGAGGTCAACATGCTGCATCAGAACTTGATCATCGAATTCCTGCGCGTACTTTCGCATCGTCGGTAGCGCTTGGTCCGGGTTAACTCGCGAGTATCGCAGCGAGTCGTAAACTACGGATTGAATCGTCGCGATAAGCTCGTCAGGGAGTTCGCGTTGTGCGACAAGTCCGCCCAGTGGGAGTGGGCATTTAGTTTCGTTTTCCCAGCGAGTTCCTAAGTCCTCGACAAGAGTCAGGCCCTGTTGCTGCCAAGTGAATCGGCCCTCGTGAATACAAACACCAAAGTCTGCGGTCATGTCCTGCAGGCGGGGCATGATGTCGGAGAACACAACCTGCTCCACACGTGACGCCTGGGGATAGAACAGTTTCAATAGCATCGTCGCGGTCGTGTGTTCGCCGGGGCACAGCGTCAAGCGATTTTCTGATTCTGGCGTGCATCCCGCTTCGCTTGCCAATAATAATGGGCCGACCCCAAACCCAAGTGCCGATCCGCTGGGGAGGACTTGCGTGCGATCGGCCAGCAAAAGCGCCGCGTGGAAACTGCATTTGGCAACGTCGAACGCATTGGCGAACAAGCGATCGTTCAATTGCTGGATATCAAGCAGCTCGATTTGAAATTCCAATCCGCGCAGGTCGACCTTGTTTTCCAGGATGCCATGGAACGTAAACGTGTCGTTGGGGCAGGTCGAAATTCCAAGTCGGATCGGAGCAGTCATGGAAGCTTGGGATGCAAGTGCGAGCGATTCGTTTCAGTAACAGTACTAAGTGACTTGGCGCAACTGTGTCGCGACGGAAGTCAGCGCGTTTTCGATTTGCCACTCCTGTTTGTCTCGCCGGCCGACCGGATTCGAAAATCCTCGCAGGATTTGAATCGGAATCCCAGCACGATTGGCTGCTAGCGCGACGGAGAACGATTCCATGTCTTCGCCCAGCGAGTTTGGGAATCGAGATTTCCGCAGAGCAGCTTCGGCGGGATTTGCAGAAGCCGCACACACGGTGAGTAGCTGACGTGGAGCGGCTTGGGAGTCAGAGTGCGCATCCGGTCCAGGCATTACCCGCAGCGTCGTGCCATCGCGCGAGTCGCCATCGAGCCATTGCCAGCCGAGTTCGAAAGCGGATTGGTAGTCATCACCTTGCCCGATTCCGATCCCGTCGATCGTGACTTCATCAAACCAGGTCGCTGTGCCCACTTGATGTTGTGGGTCATCAACCGGAAACAAGCCGGCAATTCCAATAACGATGATGCGTTCGGGATGGCGTTTTTGAATCAGTTCGGTCGTGCGAATTGCCGCGGCGATGACACCGAATCCGATGGTCTCAATCGACCATTGATCAGGCAGACCATCGATCGATTGTTCGATCTGGCGTCGTTCCATTGCAGTTGGGACCAGCAGCAATGTTCTCACGCGTTTTCTCGATCTTCCAGCCAGCGTTCGACGGCACGGCGGTTGGAATCAAACGCCATGTGATCGAGGTGTTCTTGATCAGGGACCGTCCAAACAAACGCGTCCAATTCGCTCGGTTCAAGTCGAATCGCATCGGGATTCGAAACGTGGCAAATATAAAACAAGTCGATGACTTGTGAGACAACACCGCGATAGTTGTATTGGTTTGGAAACGTCATCAGCAGCTCCATCGACTCGACGGAGAGTTCGGTCTCCTCGGCGATCTCGCGTGTCAACGCTTGTTCGACCGTCTCGCCCGCATCGACAAAACCACCGGGCAACCCCCAGCAGCCTTTGCCAGGATCTCGGGAGCGGCGGACGAGCAACACCCGATTCGACTCATCGACAATCAAGGCACCCACGGCTGCGACCGGTCCGAAGAATTGGGTGAAGTTACATTCGGTGCAACGGAACGGGATTTTGCCAGGATCGGAGTGTTCGCTGCCGCATCGTGGGCAATACTTGTACGTCTTTTCGATTGCTGTCGTCATGACAATTAGAACGCGGCTACGGAGAAGGCGAGGGCCGGTGTGAAGAGGCCCATCGCCCGTTGGGAAAGGGACGGGCTTTGCGCGGAGGCATCGACTCGGCCAGTAAAGATACCGGTCTGGCCAAGCGAATTGTAGGTGGGACGCTAGCGGTTGGCAGTGAAACCTGCGGCACGGACGACACCGCAACTGTCAAAGCCCCGGGAAAGGTTCGACAGCCCGGCAAGAGAGTCGACGACGCCGATCCCCAGCCGCTCGATGTCGTCTGAGTCCAGTTGGCTGTGCAGCATCACACGGTAATTTTGCAGGATCGGCCATAAGACGGTTGCGTGGGCTGCAAACGGATCCCATACGGGCAGCCCATCGTTGTCGTCGGTTGCTTCGACGAATGCGCCGTCGAACGTTTCTTCGTCGATCGCAAGCAGCGCTCCACCCGGCGATTGGTCGAGATGCGACCAGACGACGATCGTCGCGTCTGGGTTTGCGCATCCCGTTGCTGCCCGCAGCGCACGGATCGTATTGTCCCAAGTTTGTTGCTGGGGTGGGCCATCGAGCGTTACGATCACGAGGTCAGCCTGATCCGGCGGCGACAAAGGAATGCATTGTTCAGCAATCGCTTCGACGGGTCCCGCGACAACGGATTGAACCTCACCGGAGCGATTGATGACCACACCACACATCAATTGCACGCCGAGCAACCACGGGACATCTTTGTCGATCGGATTACCGGTGGGCATCTTTCTCGAGGGCGCCGATCGCACCAAATTTTCAATCGCTCGTCGTCGGGTCGCCGAATCCGTGAGCGCAGGGAAAATTCCGGTGACGTCATTGTTTGCAGTGTCTTGGCTCGGGCGGATCGCGACCACTGGCAGCACCAAGTCTGCTTCGACCAAGAACCGGTTCAAGTAAATCGGGTCCGCATCGGCATCCGCTGCCAAGTAGCTTAGGTCCGCCCGAAAGTCGCACCGATGGCGGGTTACGTTGCAGCCGGGGGCGGCTTGACGAACTTGCTCGAGCGTCGCGTCGCTGGCTTCGTCCCAGAGGACCAAGTCGATTTCCCCGGCTTCGGTCTTGCGGATCGCCGTCACCACCCCCGAAACGATTTGGTCAATTGCAGGCAAATTGGGGTCAAGCGCCACTGCGACTCGATCACCAGGCACCACAGCTGCCTCGAAAGCCGGGAAATCGATCGGGGATTGTAGCGCACTGGTGGTTTGTTCGCTGACGTTCTCGCAACGATCGCCAGCGGATCGAGCGAGTTCCCAGGTTTCGGTTGCTTGGAGTTTCGCGTCTTGAAGCGAGAAGAGCAGCATTAAATCGAGCAAAGTGCGAAGGTCGAAATGGGGAAATTGACGGCGCGTTATGCCGGTTTCTGCCCGCGAGTGCAACCGCCTCGCGTCCAATCCGGCCGATTTGGTATCACAGTGGCTACTCTTTCAAACTTTTGGCCATCCCCATGTTCTATCGAAACCCTTTTGCCGGTACACAAAATTTGGCCGGGACGCGAAATCACGTCGACAGCTGGATCGGGGCAAGTGGTTGCGTTCCACTGAGTTACACGCACGGAATCGTCGTCGCGTTTTCTGCGGTGGCGATCATCTTGGTTGGGTGCGGCATGAATACCGCTCCTGTTGAATCGGGCGATGATGGATCCGTGCAAAACGCAACACTGCCTTCGATTGAGCCCGAACAGTACCTCGAAAATGTAATCGCTCGTTACCGAAGTGAACCCTCGTATCGAGACCAGGGAATGGTGCGGATGGTCGTCGAACGCGACGGGCGAAGCAGCGAACAAACGGCACCGATGAGCGTTCATCTCGACGGAGACAAAATCCGTGTCGCGGCTTACGACGCGCGGCTTTGGTCGGATGGTGAGCGAACGTTGGGTTGGATCGCCGACCCGAATACCGAAATGCACGACGGGCAAGTTGTCGTTGGTGGCAGGCTGCGTGGTGACGATCCCTCGGTACCAAGGCCCAGTTTGGAACGCATGTTACGTGACCCGCTGCTGACCGAAAAAATGAAAGCCGGATTGGGTGGGCCGCCGCCGCAGTTGGAGTGGTTGCTTGAAACCGATCCCATGGCCAATTTGTTTCGCGGCAAGCAACCGAGCCGCATCGAGTATGAGTCGATGCATGAATTGAAAGGCACATTGTGTGTGGTCGTCGTTGCCGAAGTTGAAGGCGAGAATTATCGGTTTTGGATCGACCGACAGCGTTCGATTGTCAAGCTTGTCGAGCTGCCGACGTCCGTCGCCGAAATGGGATTTTCTGTCGATGGATATCAGATTCTGTCATTGGAGTTGGTGCTTGACGGTGCAACGTTCAGTCCCGGCGCCGATGCCTTCTCGATGGCGCCGGGTAGCGATTTTCCTCAGCGACCGGCATTCGTGAGATCGCTTTTGCCGCTGCCACCCAGTCCGCCCAACTCTCTCGTCGGGACCTCGTTGTCGCCGTTCAGAGTGCGTGATGCGTCAGACCAGTTCGATGTCAGTCAACGTGGGGTCGATCGGTTGTTGACCCTCTTCGTGTTGACCGATCCGAATGCAGGAGACGACGTTGCTGATGATATGCAGCTGATCAGTTTTGTGTCCTTGCAACTGGGAAACTTGCCTGCGGAGATGCGCGAGAAGGTCCGTCCGGTGGCTGTGGGAAGTCCAAAACGAGCCGGGCAGCTTCGTCAGATTGGAATTGATCAATCGGATTGGTTGATCGTTTCCGCACCAAGCGTTCTTCGCGAGATCAACTCCTATCCCGCTGTGGTCTTGATCGATGCACGTGGCAATTGTTTGTTTGTTGCCCAAGAACACATGGCGACGCAGCTAACAACATTGCCAAGCTTGATCTCTGACACCCTTTCCGGCGTCGACGTGGCAAAGCGAATCCGACAACAATGGCAAGCCGATCGTGACGCTTATCGTGCGAAGCTCGAAGAGTTGCGGGTCAACTAAGTCCCTGTCTGTTGAACAGACGCAGGCACTGTTGGGGACGTTGATCCATGAAGACTATTTGCTGTCAAAAGCTGGGTTTGCACCTGATCTTGCGGTCAAATCGGTGCCTCGACGAAGATGCCGGTTGGAGTTCTAACTTGCACCGCTGCTGAATGAGAGACGGATCGATGGACCAGCGTGATTTGGATCGGATGCCGAATCCGTTTTCACCTTTTGCCGAAGAGAGTAAACGGTCGCGCGAGACGGTGACATCAACCGTGAAGTGGTTGTTGATTGCGGTGGTGATGTTCGTTGCCGTAACCTATGCACAAACCCGTCTTGAAAAGTTTCGTGTGGCGGTGATTGACGATCAACTCGCGTCGAACGCATCCGGCGATGGTCAGCTGGATGCAGAGGGTGAGCAATCGGCATTGCGTAAAATCGATCAGATCGAAAACGACCACGACAAAGTCGATTTGCTGATCCATGCCCTCTGTTGCGAAGACATCGCGTTGTCAAAGGAATCTGCGGGGCGACTATTCGAGTTGAATTCGCAGTGGACGACGATTCCCGTGGCTCGCCAAATTGAACGACGCAGCTACTTGGCACGGAAACTGACTTCCGCATTGACCGAGCATCTCGCAATGAGTCAATCGGAGCATGTTTGTCTACACGCTCGCCAAGTTGCTCGAGCGATCTTTGAAGACCTTGTTGAATCGCCCGACGGTCTATCGGATGAAAACGATGCCGCAAGATTGACCGCGATGAAAGCCGTTTCTGTGTTGCTTGAAACACAGCTTACAGAGAAGCCGATGGCAATCGCGTCGCATCCCGAATCAATGGTCGCGAAGACGGACGCTAGTTGGACGGATTGGCCACCCGCTCCGCCAAAGATCTACCGAAAGCAGGTTGCATCACTGAAGTCTGTCGAGCAACCCGCAGTCGTGCTCAGCCAGTTGGGTGAGTCCGAAGCAAACCAGCCAGAGCCGCGGTTGGTACGCCCGACCATGCAAACGTCGTCGACACCCTCCACTATCCACGCAATCAACGAAGGTTCACAAGAAAGCGATTCAATTCGGTCACCCGAGCAGATTCAGATTCAACGGTACGTTGACTTGCTAGCCAGCCGCAGTCGTTGGGACAGGTTGGAAGCTGTCGCGTCACTTGCAAAATTGAATACGCCTCAGGTCGTCCAAATTTTGCGTCGCCATGTGGAAGGAGAACAGGATCTGAAAGTCGCAAACTTGATCCGTAACTATCTTGACGAAGACGCTCGCTAATCGGTTGCTGTCATGCTTGAAGTGGAAACGAAATACAAAATCGATCAGCCTTCTGTCGTGATCGAGAAGCTCGAACAACTCGGTGCGGTCAACGAAGTGGTCGAGTCTCATGCGGATACCTATCTAAGGCATCCGTGTCGGGACTTTGTGCAAACCAAAGAAGCCCTGCGGATTCGACGTATCGATGGAGTTGCGTCGGTTACCTACAAAGGTCCAAAGTTGGCGATCAAGTCGACCGGTCACGATCAATCGGCACTGAAAGCACGCAAGGAAATCGAGTGGTGTCTCGCACCCGCAGATTCTGACGGCAACCAAATGACAGAGTTGTTCTTGTCGCTTGGGTTTGAAACGGTGGCAACGGTTTGCAAACAACGCCGGACTTTCCAATGGCCTGCCGGTTCCGACCATGACGGATTCTCGGTCACGGTTGACGAAGTCGAAAAAGTCGGCACCTATGCCGAAATCGAACTGCTCGTCGACGATGAAAAAGGTGAATCTGTCGAAGCCGCCGGGGAGCGGATTCACCGACTTGCCGAAACATTGGGTTTGGACGAGAGCGAAAAACGCAGTTACCTGAGTTTGCTGCTAAGCCGAAGTTGACTTGTTTGAACAAAATCCACGGATGGGCGAATCCGGTTACACTGGAACGTTTCCCTGCCCACCTCCCGCCGATTTTGTTGCCATGAAGAATCTACTGGTTGCCGCTGCCGCATTCCTCGCAGTCTGTCTTTCGGTTTCTCCCGCCAGTGCTCAAACGAACGCACAAGAGCCTGGTACGAAGCAGTTCGAGATTCCCCTGTGGGATGGAATGCCACCAGGGTCAAGCGAACAGGGTGACGGTGACGTGCCCAAATTGATTTGCACTTTGGTGGATGCGAGCGATCCTGTCGCGGCAATCGTCATTCTTCCGGGTGGAGGATATGGCGGTCATGCGATCGGACACGAAGGGTATCAAATCGCCGAGTGGTTCGAGGAACGCGGTGTTTCCTCTGCGATTTGCACTTACCGGCTGCGAGGAAAAGGCAACGCGGGAAAAGGATACGGGCATCCCGTTCCGTTGCAGGACGCACAGCGAGCGATTCAAACCTTGCGTGCCAATGCGGCGGAATGGAATATCGACCCGGAACGCATCGGAGTGATCGGTTTCTCTGCCGGCGGTCATTTGTGCGCCACGGTGTCGACTCGCTATGCCGGTCAACCGGACGACTCGAGCGATCGTGTTGGAAGTGTATCTTCCCGTCCTGACTACAGCATCTTGTGCTATCCCGTGATCGCGTTTGGAAAACCTCACACGCATCGTGGCAGTCAGCAAAACCTGTTGGGTGCAGACGCAAGTGCGGAATTGATTTCTGATACGAGCGGCGAAGTACACGTGAGCGACCAGACGCCGCCAAGCTTTTTGTTTCATACGGCGGCGGACAAGGTCGTTCCGGCGCAAAACAGTCTCGATTACTACTCCGCATTGCTTCGGCACGAGATCCCGTCAGAACTTCACGTGTTTCCTGAAGGTCGTCATGGATTGGGGTTGGCCAAGGACCAACCAGGTGCGTCCGTGTGGCCGTCGTTGTGTGAACAATGGTTACGTGGGCTTGGGGTAGTGACCATCGAGCCACGATAGTGGTTCGACGCCGATGAGGGCTCACGGACATCGCTTCAATTTCCGAATACTCCGAATGGGATGGCGGTAGGCAGTGCCGTTTTTCGCACGGGGGCTTTCGGACCGAATCATTGATCCGCTGTCATCTTTGACGACGAAAGTGCTTCCAGGTCTGCCCCAAGACCATCCAGCCATTGTCGTTCAGTATGGGACCGGAAGAGGACCACTCCACACCACCGCAAGATGATCCGCAATCGCCAGGGACGTCCAAATTATTGGTACCGTCTGGTTGGGGATCGGTGCGTTGGTTGGGAAATCAATTTGAATTGTCGCAGATCGATCCGGACGGATTCGTCGCGACGATCTCGTTAGACGGATCAACGTCCGAGCCATTGGCGACGTTGCAACGTTCGAGCGGCTCGGGAAAGAGCCGTTCGGCGATTGTGACGACCGCTGCCGGCTCGGTGGTGCCGATCCGTTTCTCGGTCGATCAATACCAGGCCGGTGAATTGCTCGGCCGATTTGATCGTTCATCGGAAGTGATTGAGCGATCGGTCGCCACGCTACTCGATCAGATTCGAGAGCTTCAAGATGCGTCGACCACAGATCTAGAGACTGCTGTCGACGATGTCACTGAAATCGCGGCAAGCGTCGAAGAAGCGGTCCATCGCGATGAGCCGGTTGGGCAAGCGGATGTCGAATCAGAATCGCAGACTTCGGTGTCCGAGGCGTCAAGCGTCGAGCCGAAAAGCAGTCACTCTGAAATCGAATACGACCTCGCGGAACAACTTGCCAGTTTGTCGACGTTTGTCGATACGTTCCGCGTGGGTGAAGTCGTTTCCGTCACGGATGCGCTCGCCGTTACCGACGCCAATTTCGATTCGTTCCATCATAGTGAAACATCACCCGTCGCTCATGGTTTAGATGCCGACGAAGATGGCGAAGACGTCGGACGACGGTCGAACGAAGCAGAGAAAAACGCCGCGGAAGCGATTGCGAAAGAAGCCGCTGCTGAGCCAGAGCAGGTTGCTGAGGTTGAAGAGTCTCCAGCGGTTCAGGAAGTTCCTGAAGTCGCTTCGGCTGAAACGCTCTCGGAACCAGAGCCGGAAGTTCCGGCTGTTGAAGCAACGGTTGAAGAAACAGAACCCGTTGCATCAGCTGCAGTCGTTGAGCCGCCTGTCAGCGAAGTGGCCGTCGAAGAAGCGGCCGCGACAGAAGTCGCTGCCGAGCCGGTGCAGGTGGCTGAAGTTAAAGAGTCGCCAGCGGTTCAAGAAGTTCCTGAAATTGCGCCGGCTGCAACGCTCGCGGATTCAGAGCCAGAAGTTCCGGCTGTTGAAGCAACCGTTGAAGAAGCAGCGTCTGTTGCTTCAGCTGCAGTCGTTGAGCCTGCTGCCAACGAACTGGCTGTCGAAGAAACGATTGCGGCGGAAGTCGTTGCTGAGCCAGAGCAGGTAGCTGAGGTTAAAGAGTCTCCGGCAGTTCAGGAAGTTCCTGAAGTTGCCTCGACTGCAACGCTCACGGAACCAGAGCCAGAAGTACCAGCTGTTGAAGCAACGGTTGAGGTAGCAGCACCCGTTGCTTCAGCTGCAGTCGTTGAGTCTCCTGCTCACGAAGCGGCTGTCGAAACGTCGGCTGCTGCAGAGACCGAGGTCGAAGCAGGTCCTGCGGAGACAATCGCTGACTCTGAAGAAGTTGCCGCTGTTGCCGAACCAGCAAGGCAACCTGTTCAGGTTCGGATCGAAACGGTGCGACCATGGAACCAGGACGCGATCGACCCACTCGACTACGGAAACGCCGAGCTCAACGACGTCCGTTATTCCTTCGATCACGAACCAGCGCAGGTTCATCTCGCCAGACAGGCGGAACTTGAGCAAAGCACGCGAAAGCCTGTCGCAGAATCGAAGCCTGCGAAGGAATCGAAGGTAGAACCAAAGGCGGAAACGCCCGAGCCAGGAACTGAAACAAAGCCTGAGCCGGCACCTAAGCCCACCCCCGTGGCAAAAACTCAGTCTGCCCTCGCACCTGCACCTGTCGCAGAACCCGAGCCACGTCAATCTCCTGCCCAACGGCGACGTGAAACGGTGGGCGAGGCGCGGCCATTCGCTGTTGAATCGGGGCGTCCAGCGGGGCGACACGAGGCGGGGCGACACGAGGCGGGGCGACACGAGGCGGGGCTCGGCAAGCGATGGAAATCGTGATGCCCGCGGCGCAAGAGCGGACACATTG
>PPHI01000063.1 GCA_002901265.1 Rhodopirellula baltica
CCCAACCCCTGCCCCCCGCGTTCCAGCTTGCCGCCGGCAACGACAACGCCGGCATGAGCTACCCTGGACCCTCGTTGCCGGTGGAGATGCGGCAACAAAAGTTGGCGGGTGAGAACGATCGCGTTGCCGCTTGCACCAAGTGCGAGATCCTATCGAAGTGCCGCACCAAGACGGTCTATGGCGAAGGAAACGTTTCGCCGCGCGTCGTGTTCTTCGGCGAAGGCCCCGGACGTGACGAGGACATCTCAGGGCGTCCCTTCGTTGGGAAAGCAGGGCAGCTTCTGACAAAGATGATCCAAGCGTGCAAGTTCGAACGCGAGGAGGTCTACATCATGAACACAGTGAAGTGTCGACCGCCGAACAATCGTAATCCAGAAACGACCGAGATCGAGAACTGTCGCGAGTACTTCGAAACACAACTCGATGTCTTGCGTCCGGAATACATCGTTTGCTTGGGACTGATCAGCGCGCAAGCATTGCTGCGCAACAAACTGTCCGTCGGAATGATGAGAGGAAAGTTCCACAGCTACTTTGATAGCAAAGTGTTGGTCACCTACCATCCTTCTTATTTATTGCGTCAGCCGGCAGCGAAAAAAGCTGCGTGGACGGACTTGCAATTGATGTTGCGTGATGCCGGTCTGCTCTAGATTGTGATTGAATAGAAAATCGACCTTGACCGATTGGTGGAACGAAGAACAATCATAGGAGTTCCGCGTGCCTGATAAGAGAGCGAATGGATCGCTCGGCACGATGTGAAGTCTGATTTAAAAGATGTGCACGGAGGCCATCCCATGCGGCATGCGTTCAATCATCGTGACTCGGCTGCTTACCCAGCATCCATTTCGGCTGACACTTTTCAGCGCACACGTTGGATCCGCAAATCCGAACCGCGAATTTGGATGCCTGAAATGATGGCGGCTTCTGTCGAAGTCGACACGTCCTCTTTCGAAGCCGATGTGTTGCTTTCGCAAACCTTGTCACATGCCAAGTACTTTGGCTGTGATGACATGGAAGTCACATCGATCGCTTATGACTTTAAAACCTGTGGCGAGGAAGACACAGCGATCTATCGCGTCGGTGTCGGCGACCCCGCGGAATTTGTCGCAACGGTTTTGGCTCGTGGCGCGAAAGGTATTTTGACAGAGCAGCTTTTGCCATGCCCGCTGCCACAGTGTGTTGTCAGTAGCGTTGATCACGCGTTGGCAATGATCGCTTCCAAACGAAACAACCGCCCCGATCGACGCCTGCTAACCATCGGCGTCTTGGGTACGAGCGGGAAAACATCAACCAGCTTGATGCTGGCCACCATGATGAAATCGTTTGGGATGCGTGTCGCTTACCAAACCGACTTGGGCAGTAGCGACGGCGTCATGACAGACACCTGCGAACAATCGCTGCCATGTGGTGAAGCACTGATTAATTGGCTGGGCGAATCCGCAGATTGCATGTGCAAAGCGGCCATCATCGAAATCGATGATCATTCGGCACGTACTGGCGGATACGATGCGATCCAATTCGATGTCTTGGTGGTGACTGGCAAAGATGCACCTGGCGAAGACTTCGGCCCCAGCTCGCTACAATGCCTGACAGACCGATTGACAACTTCCGGCGTCATTATCGCTCCCGAAGGCAACGAGCGAATTGACCGTGTGATCGCGCAAGCCGACTGCCAAAGCCTTGGATACGGAACAACCACCGGTTGCGAATTCGGGGCAAACATCATCGACCAGTCTGGCGGCATGTCCACGATCATGCTCTCCGCCGGTGACACCAGCGCGATGATGGAAACGGCACTCTGCGGCTATACAATGGCGTCAAACATCGCCGCGGCATCAACCCTGGGTGTGCTCCTCGGTTTTTCAGTCCATCAAGTTGGCGAAAGCCTGTCTTCCTTGCGAAGCATACCGGGCCGTTGCCAGCGGATGGTTGACTTTGGTCGGGCAACAGTCGTCTTGGAAAATGGCGGTCGCCCCGATCGAATTCAAGCGTCACTACGAACCGCTCGCGCAACGACGGTTGGCGGACAGACTTGGTGTGTCCTTTCGCTCGGTGATTTTTATGACGCACACGAGCTCGCACGAATCGGTTCGATGATCGAACGACACTCCCATCGATGCATCGTGACGGGCGACTCGGATGACGAAGCGTTCTTGCGACGAGCACACCTGATTCTTGACGGTGTCAAAGATTGTGCGGCGATTCGCTTGGTCGCTGACCCTCGAAAGGCGATCAGCTGGGCAATTCGGCATGCCGGCCCACGGGACACGATCACCGTATTTACGAACGAGAAAGCGAAGTCACCGAAACGCGATCGCGAAACATGGGACGAACTGAAAAACATCGTTGAAACCGAACGTCAAAGTGTCGAGTATCGCGAGCCTGTTCCGGTTCACGGAACCAAGGTCTCTCTAAAGCTCTACCGATAACCAACGATGACACGCTGGCAAAACCGTTGACCGGTTTTGCCAGCACTTCTTAGCAGCGATTCATCCTGCGTTACATTCCCCGCTGATGGCTGGTTGAAAGGTATTGCAAACGCAATTGAAATCGGCGTGAGGGAAAGACCTCACTGGCCAAGGGCAAACCTGTGCGCTTGGGGGTAACCACAACCTATGCTCCGAATTGGACACAGTTACCATGTTTACCCTCGAGCCGATTTCCTTCCATGCTGCCTCTCCACTCTTCAACATCCTCGAATGATCTGCGATCTATCGCGGATGGTAGCCAAGATGAGCACGGCCAGGCAGTGCTCTCCATCTTGTGGAGATTCCGATACCTGGTTGCGATTTGTGTTGTCATCGGTGTCGGTGTTGGGCACTGGTATCATCGCCAAAAGCCAGCGCAGTATCAGGCAACGTCCAAGCTCATGTTTCGAAGCGACGCCCCGATGGCGTTGGACACTTCGACAGGGCTGATCCGCGGCGGCTTGCCGAGTGGGCAACTGCTGAAATCGCTGATCAACTCTCGCGCCATTGTCGGCCGCGTCAAGAACGACAGGCAACTCCGTGAAGTCGCCGCCGTACGCGGACTGACCGACCGAGAAGTCATGCGACTCGTTCGCCAACGGATTCGCTTTGACTCGGTCACCGATCTGAAAGATTCACACGATCGATTGATCGCAGTGCTCTCGTTCGAACATGACGACCCGCAGGTATGCGAAGCGGCCGTCGATGCGGTGAGCCGCGCGATCGGCGCCCACTTTCAAGAAGAGCGTGAGTCCACGATCAACGAATTCACACGGTTGATCAACAAGGCTCAAGACAAATTGCTTCCCCAGCAGCTTGCACTGGAACGCGACTACAAAGAGTTTCGCCGCGAAGCGCCCCTTGAATGGGACACTCAAGGCAACGTGATTAACCCTCACCGCCAACACTACGACCACCTGCAAACGATGCGTCAAGGGCTTGAACGCCGTCGACGCCAACTCGGCACAGAGTTGACGTTCGTCACGAACATGCGAACGCAACAACGACACCCTGAATTGGTTGCCCGTGTCATTAGCGAACTGAGCGACGAAGCACACGACTTGGGTGATGTCCCGTTCGGAATGCGAAAGCTGATGGACGTGAAAGAAGATATCGGTATCCAGCAAATCGAGATCGAAAAGTCCTTGGTTCCGCTGAAGATCAAACTCGAACAAATGCAGATGGCCTTTGGCGCATCTCACCCCGAAGTCGTTTCGCTCTCAACACAAATCGAAGCGTCTCAACGTCGCCTGCATGAACTGAACCTAATGGGGCAGCAGCGGCGAAAGGAAATCGCCCCCGAAGACCTTCCAACAGAAGACGGCTCGTCGCCGACAAACAAGTCAAACGCATCGGAACTTGTCGATGCATTCATCTGCGGGCTACAGGAACGATTGAAGGTCACGCAAAAAGAAATCGACGATTTGGATTTGCAAATCGAAGCAGAGAAACGTGCGGCCGACGAATTGAAGCACTTCGAAGAAGACGAATCGTCGTACAAACGTCGAATCGCAAGTGTTCAAGGGATGCTGATCCAGCTCGAAGAACAACTCGCGGGCTTGAAACTGATTGACATGGATGGTGGAATCATAGTCGATCAACTTTGGGGCAGCGGCGGCGCCGCGCGGATCGGCCCGGACCAAAAGAAAGACTTGCTCGCCGGCGGAATGATTGGGTTCATTCTCGGCGGTATCCTTTCGATCTTGATCGAGTTCTGGTCGATGACGTTCCGCAGTGCGGATGAGGTCCAACGGGCTTTGCGAGCTCCAGTCCTAACGCACATTCCTGTCGATAGCAGCCGTGTGAAAGCACACGATTCGATGGACGGCGAAAACGGGTCCAGCCTGTGTGACAAAATTTCGGTTGTCCATCGACCACACTCACCCGCGGCGGAAGCGGTGCGGGCTGTTCGTACGGCGATCATGTTGGAACGCAAAAAGAACGGAAGCCAGGTCTTCCAAATCACCAGTCCGTTGCCTGGTGACGGCAAAAGCACGCTGGCCGCCAACGTCGGTTGCTCGATCGCACAAACCGGCAAGACAACGCTTTTGATCGACCTTGATTTGCGAAGTCCGCGGCTATCGCTGCGATTCAACCTGCAGTCTGACAAGGGCCTTGCGAACGTTCTCAACGGCGAGATCGGTATTTCCGAAGCGATCCACGAAACCTCGATCGATTACTTGGATGTGTTGCCCTGTGGACCGCTTCCGGCGAACCCCGCGGAAGCACTGACGATGCCCGACTTGGTCGAGATCATCGCTTGGGCCCGTGACCGCTACGACTGCATCATCGTTGACACGCCACCGTTGTTGATGGTCAGCGACCCGTCGATCGTGGCTAGCTACGTCGACGCCGCGATCATGGTGATGCGAATCGCGCATCGTTGCAAACCAAACGCCAAGGAAGCACTGTCGATGCTCCGCTGGTCGGGCACACGTGTGATCGGTGTGGTGATCAACAAGCTCAGCCCACGCAACCAAGCGTACAAAGCGAGTGCCAGTGGCGGATACCAATCGATCGGCTATGGCTACGGCGACAAATATCGCCGTCGCTATCAACGAGAAGTCAACTCGAAAGACACCTACATGATCAAAGCCAAGGGATCGACACACCGCGTCGATGGCCCTGAGCTTGACCTGGAAGCGGATGCGGTCGTTGATCCGGTCGACATGGCCGAAACGGGCGCTGTCAAAACGCCAACCTTCAAATAGGAACCTGCCGTAGGTCCGACGGCACCGGCAGAACGCCCGGTGCCGTCTCCGAAGACTCAATCGCCGTTCTATCCGGCGTCGCGGTACCAACCGAGCTCGTCTCGGCCGTCACCGTCCCAGTCGCCCACAACAGGCTGGCTTCCTGATTCGACTTCGGGAAGATCAAACTGGTCGTCGGCGGCGGTGATTTGACGATCGCCGTCGGTATCAATGATCACGCGACGACCACGAATGACACCGATTTCGTCAATTCCGTCGCCATCAAAATCGCCGACGATCGGAGTGTCACCGGGTTTACCGAACTCGAAGCGTTCCTCGCCCAGTTTTCGCCTTCCGTCACCTTCCGCATCCAGTACCCAGATCCCGGCTCGGAAGATACCGATCTGGTCGATGCCATCACCGTTCCAGTCACCCGTGATCGGCGTGTCGACGTCTTCTCCATATTGGAAAACGTGGTCGACGGCATCCGCGCGTAAACTGGCATCATCACCATTTCGCACCATCTGGCGACAGTCTTCGGGAAGCGTTTCGATGGAAACCAATCCGAGCGTTTTACGATTTTCGAGGAAGCGGCGCCAACGGTTCGACGGGTCGGGCAACCCGGCACCGGCTTTGATGCGACGCCAATCGCGTTCCCATTTCCGGCCGAATATGCCGATGTCGTCTTTACCATCTCCATCCCAGTCACCGACCACTGGGCGGTCCATTTCGGTTCCCAGCATGATCCACAAATCGCCTTCGTCCCAAACGCCGTTGCCGTTCATGTCGACATACCAGTGGCCTTCGATGTAGATCGCGACCTCGTCAGTGCCGTCACCATTAAAATCACCGGCAAGACCGATCGCATCTTTGGCACCAAGCTGAATCGCTTCGCTTTCTTGGCGGACCTGACCATCAATCGTCAACAGCTTCCAACTACCGCGATCCTTTTGATGCCCCGTACCGTCGTCGCCAGATTCGGTGCGCATCGCGACTTTCAGAAACGATTCGCTTGACGCGATCTGGCCACGTGGATGACCGCCATTGATGACACTCAAGTGCCAAGTCACGAAGTCGACCTCGCCCAAAATCGAAGGCGGGAAAACACGTTCGGGCACCGGAATCGAATAAATCGGGTCAGGAGTTTTGAAGTACTCGATCACCGGAGGCGCGATGGACTCCGGCTCGGGCGTTTTGAGTGTCAAAAAGTTATGTGGCGGCTCTTCCGGTGGTGGCGGAGGCGGCGGTGGCGGAGGCGGCTCGACGGGAGTGACATTCACACGAACTTCGCTGAACAAGTTCTCATTCGATACCTGGCCCGGTGAAACATGCACTCCCAAAATCGTGTCGGAGTTTCCTTGTGGGACAACCGATCGGATCCACTGCGTCTGGAATTCGCTGTACTCATCCGCCTCGTTGACGGCCAATCCACCGGTTGTTCCCGGCGTGTCGATTGAATCTTGCAAGCCATCGTCGCTGGGTTGTGTTTGCGACAACACATACGTGCCGGGACGCAGACCTTTAAACTGAAACACGCCGTCTTGATCGGTGAATACGACGCTTTGTGTGACAGCGTCGCCAGACAAGAACGCGTCATCGCTGAGCGGTTCGCCGAATTCATTCAAAATGGTGATTCGAACGCCATTCAACCGCGTATCATCGGACGTCAGTTGACCGTCTTTGTATTGACGCAAATCGCTGGCCGGAATCTCTTCAGTGGTTTCAATCGCGGCGCCATCGATGAAAACCACGCCGCTGATTTCGGCGGGTGGGATTTCCGGAAAATCATACCCAACGCCCGTCAAGCCGGCCCCGACTTGGATGTTAACGAGGTGATCGTCGCCCGATGGTCGCCCGCCGAGGTTGCCAACAATCTGGCCACCATGAAAGTGCGTTTCTGGCTGGACTTCTTGGATCGCATAAAGACCGCGATCAAGGCCGGTGAACTTATAGAACCCGTTGATGTCCGTCTTGGTCGTTTGCACAACGTTGCCTGACTCGTCAATCAACTTGACAATGACTTCCGCGATCGGGTCTTCGTCAGGATCCATCCGTTGGTTGGTATTCGTGTCGGACCAAACCGTGCCAGACAAACTTGCCGGTTCATATTCGCAGAACATGTAGTCCACAGCATCTTGGCCCGGTGCGAGCGAAACCGCCATCAGGTCAACACCGATGACAGCACCACCGGCTGAACCGAGCACCTGACCGCCTTGAAAATACCCCTCTGGCTGCACTTCGAAAACGGTGTAATCACCACCGCGAAGTCCGACGAACTGGTAGTTTCCGTCCGCATCGGTACGGGTGGTCGCGACGACCGTTCCGCTACCGTCACGCAGCTCGATCAGGACGCCCTGTATTCCACGCTCGAACGGCGATTTAATGCAATCGCCATCATTGTCGACATGCACGGTTCCAGAAAGCGAACTCGGCGGCTCTTCACAGAAATCATAATCCGTCGCATTGATTCCCGTTCCGAGATCGATCTCACTGATCCGGTTGGTGCTAACCACGCCGCCTTCGGATCCCGCTTTGACACCGCCATCGAAAAAGCCTTCGGGTTGGATTTCGACAACGGTGTAGCGTCCCGGTTGCAAATCATTGAATCGATAAATCCCGTCGATCGCGGTTTGCGTCGTACGAACCACGTTGCCGTCCTCGTCCAACAACTGGATCGTCACTCCGTTCAAACCGACTTCATTGGGGTCACGAATACAATCGCCATCAAGATCGACATGCACATGGCCGCCGATCGATGCAGGCAACAGCTCGCCGAAGTTGTACTCAACACCGGCCATCCCTTGCGGAAGCTCGATCTGGGTAATGCGGTCATCACCCGCGACGCCAACGGTTTGACCACCGATCATGCCCGCCCGATCGAGACCATCGAGGTATCCCTGCGGCTGTTGCTCGACGAGCGTGTAGTTGCCCGGTTCCAAATTTTCGAATTGGTAGTATCCGTTTGCGTCCGTTTGTGTGGTCGCGACGGTTGCTCCCGAGTCGTCGACCAACGAAACCGTGGTATTCGCGATTCCTTCTTCGCCGGCATCGCGAGAGCCGTCCATTGATCGATCGTGATAGACGTATCCCGACATTTTCACCGGGGCGATTTCACAGAAGTGATAGTCCGTCCCGATGCCACCTGGCGTCATCGAAATCTGTCGAATCAAAGTCCCGTCGACCGCTTGGCCGTTCGTCACTCCATCGATCTGTCCGGCGTATGAAGTGCCATCCAACAACCCGTCCGGCGTGTATTGATAAATTTTGTATTCGCCGGGTGGGACATCATCAAAACGATAGACACCCATCGGCGTCGTCGTCACTCGCGAGACCACATTCCCGTCCGGTTCACGCAACTCAACGATCACGCCGCCAAGTGGCTCAGCCAGATTGGGATCGTAAGTCGGATAGCACGCTTGTCCGGGGCGAGCCAAGTACACTGCACCGCTGATTTCACCTGTTTCGATCTCTCCGAAGTTGTATTCGATTCCGACGACGCCGCCGTTTAGATCGATGCCGCGAATGGCATCTCCATCCACGTCAGCAAGACCGACAGTCACGCCGCTGATCGTCCCCGCAGTGTCTTTTCCATCGAGCAGCCCCTGGGGCTGTGTCACTTCGATGATTTCGTAAGTCCCCGGTGCAAGATTGGCTACGTAGTAGCTGCCATCGCTCAAGGTCACCGTGGACACGGTTTCTTGGGGCGAGATTGTCTGCACGGGCACGATTTTGATCTGCACACCGGGGATGCCGGTTTCACCAGCTTCGCGGATCCCGTTGTCATTGCTGTCGCGATAGACGTAACCGCCAATCGATGCCGATTGTGCCTCGGCAAAGTTCATATTGATCGCATCGGTATCGCCCAGCGAGATTTCGATCGACGACAACACATCCACGCTTTCGGCGAACCCCGTCGTCACACCCTCCACAGTCCCAGGAATGGCTGCGACACTATAGAGCCCGACCGGCTGCGTCTCGGCGATTTGGTAGTTGCCAGGCATCAACCCCAACGAACGATCGAATTCGTAGTGACCGTTGGCGTCGGTAAAAACACGATGTCCGGTGTCGACGTAGTTGCCATTGGCATTCTTGGCCAACAAAGTCAGCTCGACGTCGGCAAGTCCCATCTCGGAAGGCTGCCAAACGGAGTCGTGATTGTTGTCCAACCATACCGAACCGCTGATCGAAATCGGCATCGGCGTCTGGCCGACCTGCCCCAACGCGGCGGCGCTGCGGTTGGGACGACTATCAGGGCCGGTACCGTCGTCGTCCGGAAGATTCAGCCCATGGACGCGCTGTGGCGATTCATAGTCATTGATAAACAGAACGTCAGCGACGCTGGGCTCGTAGTGAGGTGCTTCAAAAAAGGCTTCGAGAATCGAATCTTGAAATTCCTGACCCGATGTAATCACATCCAATCGATCATTAAATTCATCCAAATCGGACGGCATTCGCAAGACTTCATCGACGTCGATCGTAAATTCCAATCGATCGCCGGATCGAAAATTGGTCAGGTCAAGAATCAATTCCTGTCCGCCGTCGGCAACCGTCGCAGTCGCCGTGGCGACTCGACCGTCCGTTGTTTCGATCTTTAGAATCTTGAAATCGTGCGCACCGAGCTTGCCGCGGCCGCCAACTTGGGTATCAAAGATCGGATCACCGATCGAGAGTCCATCCCCATCTTTGTCCGTGCTGATACGAATCCGATTCAGCGTTGTTCCTTCGGCACCGCCCGTAAAGGACAACAAAAATTTGTCGCCCTGCGAATCGCTGCCGACATCGTTGTCGGACTCTAAGTAGTCAGTCTCTAAATAAACGACGCCGACATGGATCGGGTCTGCGGCAAACAGCTCCCGACGCTCCAGTACTTGAGGTCGTACAGGTCGACGCAATCGTTTCTTTTTCAGAATCACTCGTGGCACCTCCGTGTGCCCGACAAAGACAAAGTGAAAACCTAGCGATCGAAGACGTTTTCGCGTTCGGCAATCCGATCCGCGCCACCAATGATGCTGTCGAGTTGCCACTTGCGAAGCGTCGCGTCATAGCCACCAGAAAACAGCTGCGTCCCGACCGAAGCAAGCGAAGTGATCGTTCCGGTGTGACCCGTCAAACGCTGAACCACCGTTCCCGTCGACATTTCCACCAGACTGATGGTGTCATCACTTCCGGCAACGGCAACAAACTTTTGATCGATCACGCAAACCGCGTACAGCTTTCCGTCGGCAACCGGCGTGCGACGAATCACTTCGCGAGACTGCGTGTCAAACAACGTCAGTGCGCCATCTTCGCCAACCGACGCCAGAACGGGAGAAGCCCCAATGAACTGCATGTCATGGGTCCGCCCGTTATGAATCGCGTATTCGCCGATCAACGAGTATTGCTGACGTTCAAACAGATGCAGCTTTCCGCTACGTCCGGCGACTGCCAAGACCTCACCGTCGTGGCGATATTCAACCGATCGCAGATCCGTACAGTCGCACAGAACACGCGGATGAGGATTCTCGGCGGCGTGCCCGATGATGAAAACTTCGTCCGTAAAGCCGACCGCGGCCAACTCCTTGCCATCCGGCGAAAATCGAACGCCGGCGAATGCATGGGTCGTCGGCATCCGTTGCTGAATCGACCAATCGCGACAATTCCAAACGATCAGCTCGCCATCGTTGCCGGCCGAAACCAACCTGCGGCCGGTACGATCAAACTGAATGCTTTGAATCAAATCTGAATGCCCTGTCAGCAGCACGTGTCGGTGCAAGTTCGGTACATCCAAGATTCGGATTCCATGGTCATCACCCGCAACCGCGATCGTTTTTCCTGCCGGGCCGACAGCAATCGCTTGGATGATTGCTCCATCAAAATCAGCGCTGACCGGTTCGAGCCGGACGGTCAGACTGACTGGAGTTTCTTTTCGGTAAGACGCATCAACTGCTTTGACGGTGGGGGCGTCGTCCGCAGAAGCAAATCGCGTGTGATGTAAAACAAGTCCACCGATCGACAGGCTAGCCATCTGTCGCCGGTTTAAAATTTGTCGGCTTGCTGAATGAAAAAGTCGCATTTGATACCCCCAGTTGGCGACTGAAAACCATGACAACACCGTGGAACACGACGGGGCCGGTCCGCGGCTGAACGACTCGATGGCGCTGCCATCCAAAACGCTGCCATCAAACAGATTGCGATGTCGCGAGATGTGTCTGAGACGACGTGCCCGAACCACGCCTTCAAGGTCGGCGCAGTCCGAGACATTTCTCTCATCGGCATATTCGTGTGATCGCCATTAACCGGTCAGGCAAGAAGAGCCGGTTGATAGCAAACGACCAGGCTCGAATTAGGGGATTGCGTTCCGGCCAACGTTTCTGATGGCGTTTACAACTCTAGAATTTTGCAAGGGTGCCGCGATCAACACTGTCATAAATTGGGGCAAGCCGCCGTTCCCTGAAACGGATTCCGTGAAAACACCATGCCGTAATGAGCGAATCGGCCCTGATCGGCCCTGATCGGCCTGACTGACCTTTCGATCCTTGGGGTCGACTTGATACAAAGTCCGCATTGGCGGGCGAATTGATGCGTTTGCCTCTTTAAACTCCGTATCCAAAGCCTTCAAGGACGGTGCTTTTGGCTATGAAAAAGCGACTCAATCGCGGTCAATCCCTACTGCTAAGCATCCTTTGTGGTGCGTGTTTTTCGGCAACTCCTGCGGTGGCACAACAGCCACAGCAAGCCGCCGGTGCCAAGCAGCAAGCGGCGACGCAGCCTTTCCCGCCACTTTCGCCGCAAGAACAGGCAGAGCTCGATCGAGTCCTGACTTCCTGGCAAGCGAAAAGCCAGTCGACCAAAACGCTCGAGTGCACCTTCGAACGCTGGCACTTTGACCTGCTGGCCGCTCCAGCTGGTGTTCATGCCCACAAAGCCGAAGGCGTCGTCAAATACGCGAACCCCGACAAAGGTTTGTTTCGCGTCGACAGCATCATGTTCTACAAAGGCATGAAGAACGGCGCCCCTGAATACGGCACCACGACAAACAAGTACGGCGAGTACTGGATCTGCAACGGCGTTGAACTGATCGAATACGATCGCGAACAACGGCACTGCAACGTGCAATCACTGCCACCAAACATGCAGGGCACGAACATTTTCAACAGCCCGCTGCCGTTTGTGTTCAACCTTGATGCCGCACAAATCAAGCAACGTTACTGGGTTCGCCTGGAAAAGGCCCCGAAAGCAAACACGTACTTGGTCCAAGCATGGCCCAAGCTGCAAGAAGACCGTGCACAATACAAACTGGTCCAGGTTGTCTTGAGTGCCGAATTTGAACCGGAAGTAATGATCATGTACGCCCCTAACTTTCACGAGAAGTTGGCGCCTCAGTGGGATCACTACGAATTCAGCAACGTCAAGCGTAACGCAATCAACGCCGGGATCCGCCAATTCATGGGCAACTTCATCCCGCAAAAACCGCCAGCGGATTGGAAGATCAACCGCCAAGCGTTCCTGCCGCCTCAGATCGCGACAGAATCGCAGGGCGGTGCAGCCAACAATGGTTCAATCAAGTAACGACTGATCCGACCTCAACTCAGCTGACCGACAAAGAAAACGGGCGAGACTTGAACTCAAGTCTCGCCCGTTTTTCGTTAGCTGCAATGAAAGCGATCAAGCGACGTTCGCCCGCGTGATCAGCGTTTGAACACGCAGGCGTCCGCTAGGTCTTGGCCTAGAGGTATTCGCGGTTCTTGACCAAACCGGGCATTGGGATGCTGTATTTACCTTGGTCGTTGGCTTGCAACGGTGCCGGTCCATCGATGGTCAGATCGGCGACATTCGGCGCGAACTCGTGGTCGTGCTTCATGAACTCGTCCAGCGTGATTTCCTGGCCGGTGTGAGCGGCCATACGTCCCATGCTGGTGACAGCACTGGCCATCACACCACGCTCGACTTCGTTGTATTCGCGGTCTTCGCGAATCGCGGCGATCAAGTCGTCCCATTCCACTTGGTATGGGTTTGGTTCTGGTTGTGGGAACGCCCAGATCTCGTTCTTGTCTTCCATCACTTGGTTGCCGAACAGCTTCGAACGGGCCGGCGTGTGCGACGCGGTCGAGATGATTGCCGAACCCTTGGTGCCATGTGCGAAGCTAGCGAATTCGCGTTTGCAACCTGGGATGGTACGTCCGTCGACGAACAGCTTGGCACCGTCGGCGAAGGTGTATTCGATCGAGTAGACGTCGAAGTTTTGGTCGATGCAGCCATCGCGGTAGTGACGTCCGCCACAAGCGATTGCCTTCACTGGCCAAGCGTCCTTCATCCAGCACGATTCGTCGATGTTGTGGATCAGGAAGTCGCTGACCGCACCACCGCTGAGCCACAAGAATCCGTGGAAGTTCTTGATTTGGAACTGCAGTTCGTTCAGGTCACCGGTGTTTGGCTCAACCGCTGCGGTCGCCGTTGGGCCAGCCATACGGTAAGCGCGCATCATGGTGATGTCGCCGATTTCGCCGTTCATAATACGGTCATGAAGCTCTTGGCGAGCGGGGCAGTGACGGCACATCAGGCCGACGCCGACTTTCAGGTTTTTCGCCAACGCGCCCTTGTTGATTTCCAAGAAACGTGCCGAGGTTGGCGCGTCGATGGTCACGGGCTTTTCCATGAACACGTTCAAGCCACGCTCGATCGCATAGGTGTAGTGCACCCAGCGGAAGGCAGCAGGCGTAGCAAGATGACGATGTCACCTGGCTCCAGAGCGTCCATGACCTTTTTGTAGCTGTCGAAACCGACGAACTGCCGCTCTTCGGGAATGTCGACTTTGTCTTTCAGGCTGCTGTTGGTGGTCAGCGAAGCCAAGGTGCTTTTGACTTTGTTTTCGAAGACGTCCGCCAAAGCGATCATCTTGACGGGGCCACCGTTCTCGACCGACAACGATTGCATTGCGGCACCGGTACCACGTCCACCACACCCAACAAGACCGACCTGAATCGTGTTGTCTTCGGCAGCGTGAACAGTTTGGGTGGCAGCTGCCGCGATCGTCAACGCAGCGCTCGCAGCCGTAGATTTCTTAATAAACTCTCGACGATTGTTGTCAGTCATCTTGTCAAAACTCGCGGGACGTGGGGTAGAAAACTTTAACGCTTGTGTGTGATAGTCCATCGACGTGGGTCGATGCTCAATTCAATCCAATTGGCCGAATCCGCACAGCGAACATGCCGATTTGGCTGTTGCGAACTGATTCGGCCGTAAGATTCGTTCCAGCCTATTCTTCAGGATCTTTCTGCTCTGGTTCGGTCTTGTCCCATTTGGTGGAACGTGCCTCACTCGAAGGAACGTTCAATGGGCGAACGACACGGAACCCAACCGACAGTGCATCGGTGTGATACCAAATGCTCTTCGGTTCCTGAGGGTCTTGCTGTTTCCAATCTTCGTTGGATGCCTTGCGAGCTGCACTACGCAGGACTTCCGGATCATCATCCCAACCGCCACCACGGACGATACGTGGGTAGAGCGTCTTGGGAACCACCAAGGGGTTCAACGTCTCTTTGATTTTGTCGTAAGGGGTGTACTGGTCCAACACCCATTCGCTGACGTTGCCGTGCATGTCGTACAAGCCCCATGGGTTGGGCTTCTTCTGACCGACGCGTTGCGAGGTGTCTTCGCTGTTGTCATAGAACCACGCGTGCTCTTCCAGTTCGTCGGCGTCTTCACCAAACGAGTAAGCAGTGTCGGTTCCAGCGCGGCAGGCGTATTCCCACTCTGCCTCGGTTGGCAGACGGTAGTAGCGTCCGGTCTTCGCCGACAGCCATTCACAGTAGGTGCGTGCGGCGTGTTGTGTCATGCAGATCGCGGGAAAATCTTCGCGTCCCATACCGAAGCTCATGTCGGTGTAAGGCTCGGTCGGTTTCGAAACGCCGTCGACAGCGACGTCACGAGGTGTCTTCGACTTCGAAAGCATCTTACGCATCCGTTGGTCGACCGACTCGTTCCAAACGTCGTACTGCTCCCAAGTGATTTCGAACTTGCCCATCCAAAACGGCTCGACTTCGACTTCGTGCTGAGGGCCTTCGTCCTCGTTGCGATCGTCTTCGTCTTCGGGGCTTCCCATCATGAACTTGCCACCGGGGATCGGCACCATTTGGATCTTCTGATCGGTGTGCTCGATGATTTCCCCGTAGGGCTTCATATCCGCTTCCGTGGCTGCGACCGCATTGGGTACTTCAACCGGGGGAACGTCTTGTGGCGAGTCTGCCATGACGGACAAGTTTGTGGAGGCAACGAGTCCAAGTAGCAAGATCGGGCGTATCACTACAGTATCTGGTTTCTTAGGAGTCATGTGGAGCGAAGAAGACCGGTGCTTCAATCGCGTAATAGTCTGTCCCCATATTAGTCCGCATCGGAAAATTCGGGAGGGTAGGAATCTTGACTGCGGGTGATTCCCAGCACCAAAGGGGCGAAACCGGACGTAAAACGGTGTAAACCTGCCCATTCTATAGCCAGCTGGGACTGGGAACAGACCACCAGACGCCACGTCAACTTCGAGGTCAAATTCACAAAATCGGCGTTTCTTTCTTTACACAATACAGCGTCCGATCGCTGCGAAGGAGCAACCGGTCGGCCGCAATCGCTGGCGTCGCGTTGAATTGCTCGCCTTCGTCGCCCAGCCGATTGATCGCCAACTCGCGATACTCGCCTGCGGCATCGATCACCAGTACGCCACTATCACGCGTCGTCAAAAACAAGTGCTTGCCGTCGCTGACAATCGACGCATAAACACGACTGCGGGTCGGCAACCGTTCACGAAACACCTCCTGCCCCGTCGCCACGTCCAAACACAACGCGATCGACTTGTCATGCGACCAGAACACGTGACCATTGACGACCACAGGAGTCGTCACGTTGGCACCGCGAGATTGCTCCCACACTAAGTGCGACTCCGAGACGTCGCCTCGTCCGCCAGGCCGAATCACAAAAGTCTTACTGGATCGGCCGCCACTGCAATAAAGCATTCCGTCATTGACGACGACACATGGCACGACGTAATCCTCGATCGCGTCGCACCTCCACAGTCGCTCGCCACTGCTCGGGTCAAACCCCAAGATCGCGTCTTTTTGATTGACGACAAGCTCGTCACGTTCGCCCAACGAAACGATGGTCGGCGTGGTCCAAGCTCGCTCGATCTGATCAGCTTGCCAGCGAACTTCGCCACTGGATTTTTCCAATGCGTACAGCGTCCCCGACTCGATCGACGCGTTTTGGATGACTAACTCGTCATAAAGGATGGGGCTCGCCGCCGCACCGAATCCCGCCGTCTTGGTCCCAAGTGTTCGCTGCCAACGCATCTCGCCGTCGAGTGACACGGCAACCAATCCCGATGGCCCAAAGAACGCATACACTCCCGAATCGTCGACACACGGGGTCGGCGACGCATACCCATGCTCGCCCAATCGCTTGCCGTACTCCTGCTCCTCGGCCGAAGGCTTGATCACACAATCCCAAATCGGTTGGCCGGTGTCCAAGCCATAGCACAGCACATGCAATTGCAAGGCTTCACGATCCCCCGGTGATTCCAAGTCAAATCCGTATCCGGTGTAGGCGGTCAAATAAACTCGCCCATTCCAGATCACGGGGCTGCTGCTACCGCGTCCGGGCAACTCGGTTTTCCACGCAAGGTTTTTCTCATCGTCCCATTCTGTGGGTAAGTCGGCCTGCACAACCCCGCTGCCCGACGGACCACGGAAACGATTCCACTGGCGTGCGATTTCCGCCGAGCTCTCTTCCGCACACGCGGACTTGGCGGTGCAAACAAAAGCCGCCAAAACGCCCGCTAACAAGATCGCCTGAGCGGTAGCTCGAGACAAACCTGAAAGAATGACTCGGCGAGTGTCGCGTTGTTGGTTTCGGATGGAGTGCATGTAAATTGGCGAGACGAGGAATGGAATAACGAGTGTTGGCCCAAGGGGCATTTTACCCGACGATGGGGACGCATCTTGACCGGAAGCGGACGCGGTCGTGCAACTTGCAAAAAACGATCACCTGAGAAAACCCGCGGGGGGAGCGGTCATTTCGGCGACTTTGCTGGTCGGCTACAATTCCGCACGCGAATCGCAAGGGATCCTGTCGATAGTCGCATCCATCACCCGTTCACCCACCACAGCTTTCAAAGTTAGGAACACAGATGTTCAAAGGACTCGGAAACCTCGGCAATATCGCCTCGCTGATGGCCGCGTTCAAAGACCTGCCGGAAAAGATGCAGCAGCTGAATCAGCAGATGCAATCCGAACACGTCACCGGAACGTCGACTTGCGAGCGAGTCACGGTGACGGTGAACTGCGTCGGCGAAGTCCAGTCGGTCACCATCACCGACGAAACACTGACAATCGTCGAAACCGAAGAAGCGACGCTGCACGCGACCAATCAAGCCGGCGCGGCTGCCAAGCAGCGTTATGCCGATGCGATTCGCCAAATGGTCGCCGACATGAATCTGGACCTGCCTGGCATCGAAGGCTTGTTGACGTCATTCACCGGACGCTAGGCAGTCGACGTATTTTTTCAATTAGCGCCCGTTTCTCTGGTTTAGCATTCAATCGTGGATAAACACGAAGGCGCCGTTTCCCAGCTGGTCGACCTGCTGGGCAGACTCCCCGGCATCGGTCGAAAAAGCGCCGAACGATTGGCGTTTCACCTGCTACGCGTTCCCGAAGCCGAAGCACTTGCGTTGGCCGATGCGATTCGCAAAATCCGTAGCGACGTGCGTTACTGCGCCCAGTGCTTCAACCTTTGCGAACAAGAGCTGTGCTCCATTTGTCGCGATGACGAACGCGACCAAACGCGAATCTGTGTTGTCGAACAGCCGCGTGACCTGATGAGCTTGGAACAGTCGAAAGCTTACAACGGGCTATACCACGTCCTACTCGGACGAATCGCACCACTCGATGGGATCGGCCCAGACCAGCTGACGATTGACGCTTTGGTCGACCGGATTCGCGCCGGCAACTTCACCGAAATCATCATGGCGACCAATCCCACCGTCGAAGGTGACGGCACGTCGCTATACATCAGCAACTTGCTGAGTGAATACCCGGTTCAGATGACTCGCTTGGCCCGCGGCATCACTGCCGGCAGCGTCCTCGAATACGCCAATCGCGAAATGATTGCCGATGCGATGTCCGGGCGGCAAAAGCTTTAGATCGCCCAACGCCTCTTTTCGAGCAGCCCCGATCGACCGTTGCTCCATTCCACAGCGGTCGGCAAACCCCGCGTCGGATTGCCCCGTGGCGTGAAATTCTGACAAATTCAGTGAACATTGCGTCAGACTCCATAACGCGTGTCCAGTGCCCTGCGAAGCCACAATGGTGAGGGGTTTTCCCACCGATTACGTTCTAGGACTAGTTTACTGTCATACAATTCGTAGGCGTTCTAGTGCCTGCGGAACAAATTCCGGCCGTAGTTGGCCAAATCGCACGAAGTTTGGCACAAGATATGCTCGCCAACTCGCGAAAAACAGATATCATGGGAGCATCTCGGTGGATGCCGGAATGCCTCATGGTTTTACGATTAGAACAAGAGGCGAGGGCGCATCCCTCCACGTAAAGACATATTTCATGAGCGGAATGCGAATGTCGATGGGCCTGCAGGCCCGATTAGTTCAGACCCAGAAACTGGCTCCACGGATGATCCAGTCGATGGAGATCTTGCAACTGCCGATGCTGGCGTTGCAAGAGCGCATCGAACAGGAGATGAACGAGAATCCATTGCTGGAACAGCAAGAAGTCGAACCCATGGGCGTCGATGACCTCGACGACATGAGTTCTCGTGACAATCGCAGCGAAGATGAAAAGGAATTGGTCGTCCGCGATAGCGGCGACAATTCCGAAGACTTCGAGCGTCTTCAAAACATGGTTTCGGAATTGCCGAGCACTTTTGACGATTCATTTCGTCGCTCGAGCAATCGGATGCAAGAGGAAGCGGACCGACGCCATGACCTGATGGCCAACGCCCAATCGCGACCAGAGTCGCTGAACGACTTTCTTCTTCACCAATTGGCTGAACTCGACATTCATGACGAAGTCGAACGAGTCGCCGAACGAATCATCAGCACCTTGGACGCGCGGGACGGTGGTTATCTTCGCACCCCGTTGGCCGATTTGCTGCCTAGCGACCATTCTGCCGAAGACTACGCCCTGGCCGAAGAAGCACTCCGCGTCGTGCAATCTCTCGAACCGATCGGTATTGCGGCACGCAGCCTGAGCGAATGCTTACTGGTTCAACTTCGACCAGAGTTCGAACACTTCGACGAAATGCACAAGTTGATCGCCGAGCACCTGGAAGACCTGGCGGCCAACCGTTTGCCGCAAATCCAGAAGGCGACGGGCTACTCGATCGAACTGATTCAAACAATTCGTGAAGAGTTGCAAATGCTGAATCCCAAACCGGGAGCGGCATTTATGGAAACCTACGTGCCTAACGTCACCCCAGACATCATTCTGGAACAAGACGACAACGGCGATTACAAAATCCGATTGGATGATGATCGCGTCCCCACGCTGCGGATCAGTGAATACTACCGTCGCCGCCTGCAAGACCCAACCTGCAGCAACGAAGAACGCGAATACATCAAACGCAAGATCAACGGTGCCCAGTGGCTGATCGAATCGATCGAGCAGCGACGTAGCACGCTGACAAAAGTCGCTGAAGCAATCGTTGCCCACCAAAAGAAGTTTTTCGAAGAAGGCCCCGAAGCGATCGAACCGCTGAAAATGCAGCAAATCGCAGAAAAGGTCGGCGTTCACGTCACCACGGTCAGCCGCGCGGTCAATGACAAGTGGATGCAAACGCCACGCGGAATCATCCCGTTGCACCGCCTGTTTGTCGGCGGAACACAGACCGAAGACGGCGAAGATGTCGCCTGGGACACGATCCGGCTGAAACTCCAAGAACTGATCGACAATGAAGACAAGAGCGATCCGCTGAGCGACGAAAGCTTGGTCAAGCGATTGGCCGAAGAAGGCATGACCGTCGCGCGCCGGACCGTAACCAAGTATCGAAAGCGAATGGGTATCCCCAGCAGCCGTCAACGCAAGGACTGGTCACTGGCCAAGAAATAACGCCGGATGTGAAAGGACGGCTACAACGCACGGTTAACGCAGTTGTGAAACCAAACGCAACTGCGTTCGTTCGTTAATAGACAGATTGATTTATGGACGACCCAACCGAAAACATTCTCCCGCCCGAAAGCGACGCTCCGACCGGTACGCCGGAAGCGTCCGAAACGCTTGGGTTCGAACACGCCAGCCGTAAAGTCAGGACGTTTCCACAAACCCCTGGCGTCTACCTGATGAAAGACGCAGCCGGACGCGTGATCTATGTCGGCAAAGCAAAGAATCTCCGCAGCCGAGCCGGCAGCTACTTCCTAAAAGCGGCCGCCGAAGACGCGCGCACCGCGAATTGGATCGGCGACATCGCGGATATTGACTTCGTTGATTGCGAAAGCGAAGTCGACGCGCTGCTGATGGAATCGCGGCTGATCAAAGACATCCAGCCCAAGAACAATAAAGATCTCAAAGACGACAAGTCGTTTCCGTATTTGATGATCACCACCCGCGAAGATTTTCCACGTGTCGAAGTCACTCGCGAACCCAAAGCAAAAGGGGTCAAACTCTATGGCCCCTTTGCCAGTGCAGGAGCCCTTCGCGGAGCAATCCAGGTCCTGCAACGGATCTTTAAATTCCGCACTTGCAGCCTCGACATCTCCGAAACCGACGAGCAATGGAAATGGTTTCGCCCGTGCCTACTGGCAAGCATCAACCAATGCACTGCGCCGTGTAACTTCCGCATCAGCAAAGAAGACTATCGCCGCGACATCAAACGCCTGCAAACGTTCCTGGAAGGCGGCAAGAAACGCCTGCTTAAAGAGATGCGTGACGAAATGCTCGCCGCCAGCAAGGAACTGGATTTTGAACGGGCAGCCGTGCTTCGTGACGAACTCCAAATGCTGGAACGGCTCGAAGAACGCGGTGAACTGGACACGCACGCCCAACCGGAAGTGTTCTACATCGATCCAAAGAAGGGCTTGGCTGGCCTACGCAAAGTCTTAGGTCTGAGCGAGACGCCACGAGTCATCGAAGGGATGGACATCGCGCACCTCGGTGGCGGCGAAACGGTTGCCAGCTTGGTGCAATTCATTGACGGCCTACCTTTCAAACCGGGTTACCGCCGCTTCAAAATCAAAGACGTCGACGGCATCGATGACTTCCGAAGCATGTATGAAGTCGTCTCACGACGGTTCCGACGACTTTCAGATGAACAAGAATCGTTCCCGGATATCCTGCTGATCGACGGCGGCAAAGGTCAATTGAATTCGGCAATGGCGGCGTTCCGCGATCAAGACATCACGCCGCCAACGGTGATTTCGCTTGCCAAACGCGAAGAGGAAATCTTCCGTCCTGGCGAAAGCGAACCACTGCGGTTGAGCAAGAATTCGTTCGCACTTCGCTTGCTCCAATACGTCCGTGACGAATCTCACCGATTCGCCCAGCACTACCACCACATTCTGCGCAACAAGTCGACCTTCGACCGATAGGGCGGCGCGCTGCAAGGAACGACTTCTAGTCTGCTTCTACATCAGCCCTGTTACAGCGCCCAATTCACTGATTGGCCGACCCGAAAGCCGGCACAAAAGCCCGGCTCACTTCACGTGATGGACCAACACGCAACTCAAACCGAACACAAAACATTCGAAAGAGTTGCTTTGGGCGAAAATTTTCAAAATTAACTGATGATCGATTTGGCCAATTGAAGCGTGAAACGCCGTCCATTAATCGGGATTAGGGGCAAACCGTTCAAAACTAGCAACCAAAATCGTTCAACTCGGCGATAGCAACTGTGAAGCCTTAAGCAAGGCCCAAATTTTGATATTGGTGGATTTTGCGTTTCGCCATAGACTCTGCGTATTCAACAACGAGGCGGGGCAAACCTGCTAAAGCGTTTTGGAAGATGAGTTAGCAGCAGGCCAAATTGTTGGATAAACGTTGGGGCATTGGACGCATGATGCGTTCAAGGTTGAGTCGCATGACGCGATCGAATGAGATGGATTTTATTTCGACTCGATTGTCGGCTCTTATTGCACCTCAGTGGACCTGTTTCAAGGTCCACTGGGGTTTTTTCATGGACTGACCGAAACGCCTGTACGTAAACAGTGATCGCAAGACTTCCTTGCTACCGCGAGGCAGTGATTACACCATCGCTGCAACTGAAATCAACAGCGGATAGACGCTTATTCGCTCGTGTTCAGACAGTAATCTTCGATCAGACGTTTCGCGTCTTCTTTTGAGATCGGCTTGACCAAGTACTCTTTTACAAAGCCAAACTTGGCCGCCCGGTCACGGTCATCTTTGAAGTTGGACGACGTGTACATCGTGACGACCACCTCGCGGTCGCTCTGTTTCCCAAAGTGCTCTTGAATCGCTTCGAGGACTTCAAAACCGTCTACACGTGGCATGTTGATGTCGAGCAGAACCAGTGTTGGCGGTGGCGGATCACCCATCACACGCGTGCGTTCGTCATGATCGATGAACTTTTCAAGAAAGCGGTCACCGGCAGGAAACTCAACCACCTCGACTTCATAGCCCAACATCCCAATCACTCGTTTGGCGAGGTATCGGTCGGGTTCACTATCATCGACGACGACAACGGAAATGCCCATTGTGGACCTTATTGAGCGGTGTTCGCTGGCAGGGGGAGTATCACGGTGAAAATGGTCATGCCTTCGGCACTACACACTTCGATCGAACCTAATAACTGCAGCACATTCTTCTTGGCAATCGCCAACCCCAACCCACTTCCCGGGATATCACTGTCAGCAACACGCTCGAACGGTTCAAAAACCCGGACGTGGTGCTTCTCAGCAATCCCGATGCCGTTGTCAGCAACTGTCAGATGAAACCCGTCAGGCTCGATCGCCGTGATCACTTGGACGATCTTCTCCGCCTCCGACTTCTTCTGGAACTTAACGGCATTGGAAAGCAAATTCTGCAAAATGATATCAAATCTCGCGGGGACTGTTCGGATCGGTTGCTTGTGCGCTAGATAGGTCTGCAAAGAGACATTGCCGACATCTAGCCCAGCCCAAATCTGCTGCAAGTGCTCATCGACATCAATCTCCTCCCAATCAGACTGCATCATGTCCGACTTTGCTAGTCGCAAAGTGTCTTCGATGCGCGTCGTAAGTGTTGCCGCAAGATCCGTACACTTGATCAAATTATCACGCACTTCCGGGATCGCACCGGTGTCGAGATCGACCAGACAAAACTGCAGCAAGCCGAGGATAGACGTCAATGGAGCCTTTAAATCATGCGATGCACTGTACGCAAAGTGCGCAAGTTCTTCGTTTAAACGCAGTAATTGCTCGTTCTTTTCCTGAGTGCGTTCCTCACGCGCCTTGCGATCGGTCGTGTCAATGATCGTCGCCATTGTCGATCGCCCCCCTGTTTCATGGATGGGGGTTAACGCAATCTCGATAGGAAACTCAGTTCCGTCTTTGCGCAGTCCAAAGAGGTCGCGTCCGAACCCCATTCCCCTTGAACTGTGATCGGCAAGATAGCTGGTTCGATAGACAGAGTGCTTTCTGCGATAGCGTTCGGGCACCAGCATTTCGATCGAACGACCGAGAATTTCCTCGGTATCGTACTGAAACATCTCGCCAGCACTCACATTGGCCAATTCAATGATGCCTCGTTCATTGACCTGGATCATTGCACTCGACGCAGCGTTCAGAGCGCGACGGATGAACGCCTCGTTCTTTTTCCGTTCGCGAATATCCAGCACCGAGGCCAACACTACCGGATGGCCTTTCAGTTTTAGATGATCGAGTCCAATCTCGACCGGCAATAGCGTCCCATCTTTACGAACCCCATAGAGTTCGCGGCCGGAACCCATCTGGCGACTGGTCGGCAATTCGAAATAGGCATTGCGCAAATCTTGGTGATACTGGCGCGCATCCTTCGGCACCAAAATCTCGACCATTTTGCCGGTCAGTTCGCCACGTTCATAGCCGAACAGGTCGTCCAGGCGTCGATTCGTTTTTAGTATCACACCATCGGCCGATGCCAACAAAATTGGTACCGGGCTAAGCTCTGCATCGATCACGAATTGATCGCGCTTGTCCATCTAAACGAATGCCTGCTGAATTGGAATTGTCACCATTGCCTGTCGTCGTGAAACTGAGCGGAGCACTGTGCCGAAAAGTCACAATTGCTAACTTTATCACCATTAGCTGATTCCCATTGGAAACGAAAGACGTTTTCGACAGAGGAACGAGTGAACTTCTCATTCGGCGACATGATGCGTTTCCTGAGTCCCCCGTGGACGTGGGCAGCTTTTCCATTGAAAGTTGCCCAGATCAGTCGCATCAATTGCTCAGCGTTTCCACACCAATCAGTGAATACTCGTCAGGCAGCCAAATTGCCTCGCACGAGTATCTCCCTCCGCCATCCTGAGAGTTTAGAGCACAAAGAATCTTCAGGATGGCACACAAAGGGAAGTCCCCAACAAGTCAATCGACCTTGTTCTAGGCGTCCATATCCCAGTCAAACTCGTCATCCACCGGCGTTTCAGGTTTGATTTCGCGCGGTGGCGGATCCGAGAACGCAGGGGGCCCCTTGGGCAACGGTGGTTGCCCCAAATGGAACTTGCTCACCAGGTCGTTCAAGTGGTGAGCGTGATTGAGCACCGAGGACGAGGTCCCAGCAAGTTCTTCGGTTTGATTGGCGTTGGACTGTGTCACTTCATCCATCTTCGACACCCCACCGTTCACTTGCTGAATCGCAGTCAATTGCTCGACGGACGCCGATGCAATCTCCGCAACGAAATCGGTCACTTGGCGAACCGAGTTGACAATCTCGTCGAGCGTTTCACCCGATTTATAAACCAACCGTGTGCCACGTTCGACTTTGCTGGTCGAATCCTGGATCAACAATTTGATCTCTTTGGCCGACGAAGCACTTCTCTGCGCCAAGTTGCGAACCTCCGATGCGACGACCGCAAACCCGCGTCCTTGTTCACCCGCTCGAGCAGCCTCGACCGCGGCATTGAGTGCCAGCAAGTTTGTCTGGAAGGCGATTTCGTCGATCGTTGTGATGATGTCAGAAATTCGCTTCGACGAGTCGTTGATCTCCTGCATCGCTTGGACGGCTTCGCCGACCACTTTGCCACCTTCAGAAGCAACGTTACGCGACGAATCCGCAAGCGAACGCGCGGTCTGTGCACTCTCGCTATTTTGCCGGACCGTCTGTGTAATTTCCTCAAGGCTGGAAGCCGTCTCTTCCAACCGGCATGCTTGGTCTTGGGCACCGCGTGAGATCTCGGATGCCGCATTGGTCATCTCTGTTGATGCCGTTGCGACCATCGAGGAAACTTCTCGCACGCGGGTCAGTGCGTCGCGGACCGATTCGACGGCACGTCCCAGCGCCTTGGCGACTTTTCCGATCGCGTCATTGCCGAAATCGGGGAACTGCAAATCGAATTGACCTTCGGCGATTCGATTGACGATCTGCAAAACCGACTCGACTTTATCGTTGGTTTCCTGTGCCTCGATACGCTGTCGTTCAGAGTTTTCCTTGATCTCCTTTTCCATCTGAACCTTTTCCGAAATTACCTCCCAGGTAACCATCGTCCCCAAGCGGACACTATTCGGATCAAAAACCGCCTTGACGCTCAATTCCAATGTCTCAGGGCCGACAGGGATTCGGGTCTTAATGGGCAGATTTTTGTGATCGCCAACGATACCGCGTTGCTTCGCTGGCGTTCGGTGAAAGATATCGATTGATTGACCGACAATGTCATCTGCCTTGACGGGAAGAAACTGCTCGAGCTTCTTCAGCGTCACGGTGGCTTCCGGATTCATGTAGCGAATGATGTTGTCGTTGTCAGCAAAGACCATCGCTGCCGATGCTTCCATCATCGCATTGACGCGATTGATTTCAGAATCCCTTTCGCGTCGGGACTCTGTGATGTCGTAGCCCACTTTGATGACTTTGGTTACTTTCCCACTGCCATCACGGATCGGGCTGTACGTCGCACTAATCCAGATCTCGTCGCCGTCCTTGTTCACTCGCTTGAACTCGCCCGACTGACTGATGCCTTGCGCAAGATCCGCCCAAAACGAACGATACTCTTCGCTCTTGGCAAGTTGTTTGTCGACGAACATTCGATGATGTTTGGCTTTGATTTCGGACAGGCTGTATCCGACCAGCGACAAAAAAGGCTCGTTTGCCGATTCAATCGTTCCGTCAGGATTGAATTCAATACAAGCCTGGCTATTGAAAAGGCTATCGTGGATCTCCCGATAGCGATTGAGCTCGCGCTTCGTTTTGTCCAGCACTTTGAACGCCGACTGCAACTCGCCATAGAGATGCCCGACCGCATAGTTCTCCGTCGCCGGGAACTCGTCAGGAAAGTCACCTTCGATCGCCCGATTGACAATCGTGGAAAGCTCTTCCAACCGTGAAAGCGTTGCGTTGTACTCGCGCGACTTGCTACCTGGTACGAGACTGACGAGTCTTTGCCCCAGTCCAATCATATTAATCGCCCCTGCAAGGATCGAAATGAAACAGTACTTGTGGCGTCTTATCGCAAACGACAATCCGCCGACTACCGCCCAAAATGCACCGGAATAGCGATCAGTTGCCGTTCCATTGAGTATTTCAAGCTCACACTTTTTCTTACGTCACCCCCCTTGCACCAAAGCGATTGGGCGAGTGGATGACGGTAAACGGCACTGGCAAATTCATCCAATCAAATGACGGCAATCTCGCTGTCCGCAACGAAGTGAGACAACGAAATCGGCTTCACCTTTCGTTCGAGTGTTTGCCTCGAGCGACGGTCAAACCAAAGCTTCTTGAGGAGCTTCGCGACCGGCATTTTCGATTGACTCAGTCGTCGGCAACGTCAAAGTAAACTTGGCACCTTTCCCAAGCCCTTCACTTTCGACTTCCAACTTCCCGCCCATATTCGAAGCGGCCAATGCGCAGGAATGCAAGCCAAAACCATGGCCTTCATCTTTCGTCGTAAACCCATGCTGAAAAATTTTCATAAGGTTCGACTCTTCGATCCCGCATCCGTAATCCTTCACCGAAATCTTTACATTCGGGCCTTCCTGGTGGATGTCGATCTCGATGCTCTTCGCTTCGTGATCGTCGCCGTTGGACGCTTGCTGCGCATTCTTGATCAAGTTCACCAAGATCTGCAGAACGTCATGTTTGGATGCGAAAATGCATGGTGCCGCCGAGAACTTTTTGACGACTTCAACACCGTGACGCGTCAAACTCGCACTGTGAAGCAGGATCGCATTTTCGATCAAGTCGGTCGGATTCAGTGATTCCGTACCGCCGCCTAGACGGGCAAACGATTGCTGCGATGCGACAATCGCTTTGATGTGCTCGATACTTTCGAATAACTGATCGACTTCTTTGAGCTGCTCATCTTGGTCGGTAGCCAACTGTGTGGAAACGCGACCAACAAACTGCACCACCGCATCGCGTCGCCCCGTATCGCTGAGAAACTCGGAAAGGTCGCTTTGATGTTCTGACAGCAATGCCGCAATCTTTTGCAGCGACGCCAGTTCAGATGAACCGATACTATCACGCAAGACGTTGGCCGAAACATTGACACTGTTCAAAACGTTTCCGACGTTGTGCAACACGCCGGTCGCGACCTCGGCCATCCCCGCATAACGTTCCGCCATCCGCAGTTCAGAGTTCAAGGTTTCGGCAACGCGTTGGGCTGCGATTTTCCCCGAAATATCGCGTTCGATCCAAATGTATCGGGCACCGCCCGTCTCGTGCAAAATCGGACGCATTTCAAGAGCGACCCAATAAAGATCGCCTTCCCGGTTTGCGACGCTTAGTTCACAGTCAATTCCTCGTTGGCTTGCAAATGCCTCATGAAACTCCTCTGCCATCTCCGCATCGACACCAGATCTTTCCAATCGGTCGAACCAGTGCGATCCGGCGACCTCTTCGTGTGTGTAACCGGTCATTCGCTCAAACGCTTCGTTGACCCACTCGATGATGCCCTCGGCATTGGTAATGGCGACCGCATTGTCAGTGTGCTTAGCAACCAGGGAAAGCAATGAAAGGTGTTCCGATGATGATTTCAGTTCAAGCGACGCCGCTTCCAATTCGACCGCTTGATGTTCCAATGCGGTGAACTGCGTCACGATCGTATCGGAAATCTTTCTCGCCAATCCCGTAAACACGAGACCAAAAATCACTCCAAAAACCAGAATGAGATACATCGCTTGGCGAATCGCGCGCGATGCGACCGTTCCCGAACCATTTGAAAACTCCGCAAGATTCGTAAAAAGTTGATTGCGAGCTTCTACAAATTCGTCAATTCGAGCATAGCGGAGTTGCTCAAGTTGATTGAGTTCTTCTTGGAGTAAAAGCCAATTCTCACACGCGTTAAAAAAACCGCCATGTCCAGGCTCAATCGTTTGATACGTCGAGTGACGACGGAATCCTTCACCGAGCAAGTTATTCATCACGTTGCTTAGCAAGTTGCGGTACTCTTCCAACGGTCCAACCGGTGTCCCCGCTGTAATCTCTCGCTCGAGTCTCAAGAGACATCCGGAAATGTAGTTGTCCTTTAAGTCGGTCAATAAATCACGATCCGTTGTCACGAGTAGTCGGTCGCAAAGCGATTCCAGTTCGACAACTTCGTCCGTTTCTGCTCCAAGGTGGTAAACAGGGCGGAAGGTTTTCACAAACTCAACCGCGGCTTTTTCCTTGTCATCGCCGTCCAAATTGCGATAGTCTCGCAACTGAATCGCTTGACGCAGTGCCTCTTCACCGACCGCTACGTCGAGGCTCGCATGAAGTGCGCCGATCGCAGACCTCGTCGATTTTGAACACGCCAACCGTTCTTGCTCCGCGACCTGCAACCGTTGGGCAAAGTGATAGCAACGGCGATTTAGGTCTTCGAGGCCGGCAATTTTTTCTGCTAGATCCTTCGCAGTCTCTCCCATCTGTGTCGTCGCAGTGGTTCGCATGTCCTCCGGGAGATCGAGGAACTCCCATCGTTCCGTCGGTGGCTTTTCGGCAATCAGATCGCCTTGGAAGAGCGGGGTGGTGTAGTGCACCGAGCGTGTTAGCTGGTCATTTGCCGACGCGATCGATGCGGCGACTGCTTCGGCAATCTCGTCGCGTGCGTTGCGGTCGTTTTGAATTTGCAGCATCGACCAAATCAGAATCCCGACAATTGCACCCGCAGCGATGATTCCGAACCACGCCAAATTACGTACAGATCCGTCCGGCGCTTTTGATTTCGCGATTGTCGCTGAAACCTTCGATTCATTCGATTTTCGCATCGACAATTATTTCCTCCCAACGCATCGGCTGGACATTTTCTGAATGAATAACTGTGGGCCAAACGCTGTCGCTGGCTTGGTGGTGAGTAGTTGACAGATACAGCGGGCGTTCGAGTCCCAAATCAAATTCGCCGAGACCATCAAACGCGTCGACGATTGCGTCGCGTGTAATTTCGCCTTCGCAGGAATCCAATGCGTGAATCAACATGCGGGCTGCGATGTACCCCTCGAGCGCCCCGAATGTCGGTGTAGCATCGCTCTTGATTGCGCTAAACGCGGCACGAAATTCTTTAGCGATGGGGAGATCCGATTCCGGATGAGGGACGACCTGCGTCACGATGACGTTCTCGCCTTCGTCACCCAACAACGAGGCAAGTGACTCGGCGCCGACGAACGATACGTTTGCGAAAATCACGTCCAGTCCCGACGACTTGGCAAGCTTGATGAACTTTGCGCATGGTCCATAGGCGCCGACCATGATCACTGCTTTTGGCGGCACCGGGCTGAGCAACAATTCCGCGAGTGCCCCTTCAATGGCCATCGTGTTTCGCTCGTACCGGACATGGAGAATCTGGTGCTTGTCCTTGATTCCATGCTCGCGCAACACGTCGACTCCGCCAAAGTAGCCCGCATCACCGAACGCATCTCGCTGGGTAAAAAAAGCGATCTCATTTGGCTTGCACCCGGCATACCGCATGAGCGCGCTGACAATCTCTCGCGTTTCTTGAAGATAGCTAGCACGGTAATTGATCACGTACCGTTCCGTTGGCTCTTTACGAAGCACGCTACCACCAGAGTATGCCGCGATAAAAGGTGTCTTGTTTGCAATTGCGATTGGCATCGCTGCGATCGCTGTGGGTGTTCCGACATTGGCAATAATGCCTAGTACAGCTTCCTCTTCGATGAGCGTTCTCATGTTGGGAACCGTCTGCTTCGGTTCATAGGCATCATCCAGCACCACAAGTTCGAGTTCCTGACTTGCGATGCCGCCGTTTCGGTTTCGTTCCGCGAATGCGGCTTCCACCCCAATGCGGACTTCGCGTCCGAGTGCACCGGCTGGACCTGTCAAAGCCGTCGACATGCCGAACTTCAACGTTCGCAGGTCACTTTGCTCTGCATTCAATTGTCCGCCGGCGAACACTCCCAGCAACGCGATCGTGGCTGGAACCCATAGTGATTTCACAACTAACTCCGGATGGCAATTCACGAAAAGAACTTCGCATCAATTCAACTAGCGAACCCCTATCGTAGGAAACGAACCACCGAATTCAGAATCATCTGACTTGACGGCAAACAGTTGTCTGTGTCGGTTGATCTCCAACCTGCTGCGACAATGCATCCACGTGGCTTGATCGTGAGGCGACAGTGCATCGTCCGAGTTCCGTCGCCGACACGTTGTGCAATTCTTTTCGCTGTATGTTTTTGAGAACAGGCGTTCGACGCAGTGTGTTGAAACGCTTTGGACCATTGTTTGTAAAACAGGCCCTCGGAAACCGCACATGAGCAACACGGTCATTACTGATCCACGTCGAATCCTTATTGTTGACGACAACCCAGCGATTCACGACGACTTTAAAAAGATCCTCAAACAGAACGCAGCGACTGACCTCAGCGATTTGAAAGCGCAACTTTTTGGCGAGTCCGCTGCCGAAGAAGATCAACTTTGCTTCGAACTTGAAGATGCGTTTCAAGGCCAAGAAGCTCTCGAACGACTTAAAAGCGCGATCGCCGCCGGAAATCCGTTTACCGTCGCATTTGTCGACATGCGAATGCCACCGGGTTGGGATGGGATCGAGACCATCAAGCGTCTGTGGGAAGTTGACCCAAGCCTTCAGGTCGTGATCTGCTCGGCGTACTCCGATCGCCAATGGACAGATGTCGTGAAGGACTTTGGCATTCGTGACAACCTGCTGATTCTCAAGAAGCCCTTTGACAACATCGAGGTTCTTCAACTGGCGCAAGCGCTCAGCGAAAAACATCGTTTGACGAAGCTCTTCGAAAGTCGAATCGAAGACCTCGGTCAGCTTGTTGAAAAACTTTCCGCAAATGCGAATGCAGATGAAAGCGTTGCCACCACGTCCAGCTAGTGGCTTCTGTCTGTCGTCCAAGAGACGACGATTAGTGACAACGTGACGTGCACTGGATGCGTCACTTCGCAAAACGCGGCACAGTTTCGCGTCGCCGTCACTCTCTCCTGACGGCGGAATCCCCCAGTGGCACGGAGCTAATCGAGACAGCTCTCAGAACCGATCGGATGAGACGTTAACTGATCTGTCTGTTTGAACTCGTCCGGCTTCGGACATGACACCGATCTATGTTTGCGAAACTGATTCTGATGTTTCGCCACCTCGATATTCATGCCGCAATTGATGGACTCTTCCGACCCAAAACAGTCAATGGCTTGGCGTTGGATCATCGTCTGCTGGGCGGCCGTCGTTTTGCTCGGCTGGGTAGCGATCAGCCGCTACGAGTTTTCCACAACGGACCGTGGTCTCGCCGGTTCGCAACTCACTTGGCCAGAATCAAGTTCAATCCCACGCTCCGGTGAAAGCAACACACTGTTGTTTTTCATTCATCCGCTTTGCCCGTGTACGAACGCCAGCTTGCATGAACTGGAACGCGTGATTGATAGGGCGGACCTAGCCAGATTCCCGGTTTCCATCGTTGTGGTCGCATCTGTCCCTAAGCGAAGTGGCAGAGACTGGGCAAACACCGAAATCATTCGTTCGGCCCTACAGTTGCCGAACTCCCAACTGCATCTCGACTATGGCGGTATCGAATCGAACCGCTTTGCTGCCGACGTTAGCGGCACCACGCTTCTGTATAGCCGTGACGGGAACCAACTCTTTGCCGGCGGCATCACGATTTCTCGTGGTCACGAAGGCGATAATGTTGGCGCATCGCGACTGGTCGCTGCATTGAACCAACCTCAAACGATCGAATCAACATTGACGCCCGTTTTCGGCTGCCAGTTGTGTGGCGAAGTACCAGGCCCAACCGAGTCAATCATCCCATGAACCAACTCAAAAAACTGATCTTCCCAGCAACGTCAAACGATCCGGCGATCAGTCGTATTCTGAAAGAGCAATTCGTTTCGATCTATTCACGTACGGATCGGATGTTCGCGGTGCTGATGGGGTTGCAGTGGTTGGCCGCAATTGCAATCGCATTTGTGACGTCGCCCTTTACTTGGAACGGTTCCCAAAGCAGTATTCACCCGCATGTTGTGATGGCCTTCTTCGGCGGTGGCGTGCTGGCGCTGATGCCAATTGCGTTGGCAGTATTTCTACCGGGGCGTACCTCCACCCGCATGACAATCGCTTGCAGCCAAGCGTTGTTTTCAACCCTATTGATCCATTTGAGTGGCGGTCGAATTGAAACGCACTTTCACGTCTTTGGATCACTCGCATTTTTGGCCGCCTACCGAGACCCGTTAACTTTGGCACCCGCGACATTGATCATCGCGGTCGATCATTGGGCACGAGGGATCTGGTGGCCTGAATCGGTTTTCGGAATTGCGACTGCCTCTCAGTGGCGGTGGCTTGAACATGCCGCCTGGGTTGTTTTCGAAGTTGTCATTTTGCTGATCATCACCAAACAAAGTGTGAATGAGATGCACTCGCTTGCATCAAAATCCGTTCAACTTGACGCTGCGCTCTCGCTGGCCGAAAAAAGCGAGCAACGTTTCCGCGAAGGCTTCGAACAGTCTGCGCTTGGAATGGCGTTCAAAAAGCTTGATGGGACCTACATACGGATCAATAATCGCTACTGCGAAATCACCGGATACAGCCGTGACGAATTATTCACGAAGCGATACCAAGACATCACGCACCCTGATGACATTCCGCTGCACGCCAAAGCACTTGAACAACTGTCGTCAGGGCAGGATTCGAGTTGTCAAATCGACAAACGCTACCTTCACAAACAGGGCCATGAGGTCTGGGTTCGTCTAACACTTTCGCTCGTCCGTGACAGTGATGGCAACCCCCATCAACTGATGGCCGCCGCAGAGGACATCACTGCTGAACGAAACGCCCAAGCCTTGATCAAAAAGCTTTCGCTGGTAGCCAGCAAGACCAGGCACTCGGTGATTATCGCCGGCCCAAACGGATGTATCGAATGGGTCAACGAAGGCTTTACAAACCTGACCGGATATTCCGCCGAAGAAGCGATCGGCAATTCACCTGGCGACCTGTTGCAAGGCGTCAAGACAGACACCGATACCAAGAACTTGATCCGCAAACGACTTCAAAACCAAGAAAGTGTCAGCGTCGAAATCCTGAACTACGGAAAATCCGAAACGCCATATTGGATCAATCTAGAGATCGATCCGGTATTCGATTCTCAGGGCAACCTCACCAACTTCATTGCGACGCAAACCGACATCACAGACCGGAAAAAACGCGCCGAACAACTTGAACGGGCGACCCAAGCGGCAGAAGCAGCCAACCGCTCGAAAAGCCGGTTCCTGGCAAACATGAGCCACGAGATTCGCACACCGCTTAATGGGATCCTCGGCTTTACCGACGTCTTGTTGCGTGATTGGCAAAGCCTTGATCCCTCTGAGATGGACGACCACCTCAGCACGATTCGTCGAAGCGGCCAACACTTGCTCTCGCTGATCAATGACGTCTTAGACATTTCCAAAATTGAAGCCGAACAGATGCAGGTCGAACTGTTGGACTGTTCGCCCCACCAGGTCATCTCCGACACGATCTCGATCCTACGTGTCACCGCGACCGAAAAAGGCATCGGCCTTGACCACCGCTGGGAAGGCCCGGTACCGGCAACGATCAAAACCGATCCGTATCGCTTCAAACAAATGTTGCTGAACATCGTTGGTAACGCGATCAAGTTTACGGATCAGGGTTCGGTGCTCGTCGTCGCTTACCTGTCACAAGAAACCGACAATCGATTGTGTATCGAAGTTCGTGATACCGGTGCGGGCATACCCGCTGAAAAAATCAACGCGATCTTCGAACCCTTTGTGCAAGCCGACGACACCGTCACTCGCAAATATGGTGGAACCGGACTCGGCCTGCCAATCAGCAAAAAAATCGCTGAATCGCTGGGCGGTACGCTTTCTGTCGCAAGTTTTGTTGGGCGCGGAAGTACGTTTACAGCGACGATCGATACAGGTGACGTTGACTACATCGATCTAGACAACATGGCTCGCCAGGTTCCACAACATTCGCATGCACAAAACACGCCAATGCCTCGCAAACCAATCACCACCAATGGGCTAAACGGGATGAGCGTGCTCGTCGTCGACGATGGCGACACGAACCGCAAACTGATCCGGTTATTGCTCGAGCGCGAAGGTGCCAAGGTCTGGATGGCCGAAAATGGTCAAGTCGCGATCGATATGGTATCCCGTACCAACTTCGACGTGATCCTGATGGACATGCAAATGCCGGTTCTTGACGGCTACACCGCAACGTCGCGATTGCGACAGCGTGGATTTGAAATGCCGATCATCGCGTTGACAGCACATGCCATGCAGGGTGATCGCGAAAAGTGTCTTGAAACAGGCTGCAGCGGCTATCTGACTAAGCCGATTGACGCATCCGCGCTCTATGAAACGCTGTCCACGATCAGCCGCACTGGCGAGATCGACGAAAGTTCGCAGGCCCCCATTCGCTCGGCACTCCCAACCGAAGACCCCGAATTCCGTCATATCATCGAGCAGTTTATCGATAAGTTCGATGTCAAAGTACGAGAACTCGAGCACGCCTGGGAAGCGAACGATTTTGACGAGATGGAACGAATCGCCCACTGGATTCGTGGCTCTGCAGGAACAGTCGGGTACAGTTGCTTTACGATTCCGGCAGCGGAGTTGGAGCGTTCCGCACGCAACAAAAAAACGTTCGACTCACGCCGAACGTTGGACCAGATTCAAGATTTGAAATGCCGAATCACTCTTTAGCTATTCCAAGAGCATGACGGTTGTTGCCGGCGGAAAGGGAACATCAGGCGACACCGTCGTATTGGTTACGGTCACGACTCGAAGTGTTCCACTGACAATCTTTACGTCATAGGTTCCGCCACCGGCAACCCACGAAACATGGCCGGCCTTGTTGTAGATCGTTCCGGCGAAAGCCCCCGCACCGATCAAGTTTTGTGACTCGATGATCATCGGACGAGCATCGGTACGATCTTGAAATAGCAGTACGTCGTTGTAGGGTGACGATCCGTCTTGCAGCCCTTCGAACGTGCAGGTGTGAATCAGCGGTGCGATCAAAACGCTCGGCTGAATCGTCCCCGGAAGCGGAAGATATGAGGACGGCTTGGCAATATAGAACAACACCCCTTCGGCTTTCACCGAGCCGATGATGCAAAGCGACATCTGTGTGATAGGGCTGACATCATTGATGATGTAGACCCCTGGCTTCAACTCGACCGATCCGCCAAGAGACACGATGGTTAAGGAATCGTAGACCCCTGGTTCCAAAGTGACACGATTAAGCCTGTCAATGATCGGACCGGTCAAGGGAGTCAGCAACGTTTTCAATAGCGGCGATAAACTATCCAGTACGGCATTGACCGTCGTGAGGGCACCGGCAGCAGTCAGCGCTACCGTAACGCGATCGCCGTTGCTGGTCGCCGCTCCAGCGGAAGGAATCGGTAGCGAAGCCAGCGGGTCATCCACGGGGCGCTGATTGCAACGCAATGGATCTTTGTCAGCGGTGTTGTACGGCAGGTAGTTTGCCGGATTATCGACACCGCCAACGACGTGCATGTACTTCGCTGCCAAACGAGTCGTCGATAAAAGCGGCATACACGACAGTCCATAGGGCGGCAAAGGTCCGCTTCCGGCCGCTTTTCCCTTTTCATCAAAGCGTCCGCCTTCGTGATTCACATGAACTGCCCCGTTGACGTTCAACCGTCCCAAGCCCTCGACTTCCATCCCACCGGCGAGCGTCAAGAGAGGCGGACATATCGCGGAAACCGTGTCCAGCAGCTCAGTGTCGAGAAGGTCCGAAACGGTATCACCGAGAGTGTCTTGGACCAAGCCCAAGACTGTTGCGAGTGTCCCAGGGATACTCAGTGGGCCGATCGCAATTCCCGTGGTATCCAATTGGCTGATTGCCGCATCGACCAGTGCGGTTTGATCGAGATTGGCGATCAAGTTCTGAACGCTGTCAAAAGAGATGTGTGCAGGGTCTGGATCCAAAACGGAGATCACACCACCATTTGGATTGGGAACAATACCAGAGACCGATGAAACCTTGATCGTCCGCGAAAACACGCCATCGATCGCGCCACTAAAGATCGAGTTGTATTCCTCGTCAGCGAGCACTTCGACGTAGCCATCCTGTCCGGCATACTGACCGGATTGGGGAGGGATGTTGACGATTACATTGGCATCATCCATTCCTTGTCCGTTTGCCACCATGTCATAGGCGGTATCGCGAGCGACGCCGGGATCATTGCCGGCGTGCAAGCTTGCCGCGGCGGCCGTTGACGCGGAATCGGCGGCGTGCTGCAGATTGAGATGCTCTCCCATTCCCAGCCCACCGTCCATCACAATTGCCGCCATCGCCACCAACACCGGAAGGCAGATCACCACCATCGCGGCGATCTTCCCGGGGCGTTTTTGTTTCAACTTCATTCAGAGATCTCCAGGTCAGGTGAAAAAACAGCGGGCAAAATTGGAATAGCGCATGCGCTAGCGACGGGAATCACGGCATCGTCCTGTTTGATTGCCAATGGTTAGTTGACGATTGGCATCGTGCAGCGAGACGTCAGCGTCCACTCGGTCCATGGCAACCAGCCATAGAGAAACGAATCGTGGACATAACGCAAAGAAACTTCGACACGGTCACCAGGGTCATTGCTCCCGGACGGCCAAACGATTGAAACGGCGACGTCTTCGAGTGCCATCGTCGGCAATGTCTGTACCGCGCTCTGCACCATCGGAATACCGCTGCCGGCATTCGATTCGATCGGTGCGGGTCCCCATTGCGTTTGTACGACGTCCGCATCGCTACCATGCGTCGTCACATCACGACAGATACGCCGTACTGAGTATTCGAGCGCATTTTGCCGCGCCGATACCAAACCAAGATCCAACATCGCAAAGATAATCAACAATGCGATTGGTAGCGTGATCGCAGTCTCTGCTGCGCATACACCTTGTCGGCCCGATCCTTGTCGGTGCCGAAATCCAGAAACATGCTGCGCCATTGGTCTATACCGTTGATTACCGAAATTGGTTGAATTCGACATGGTGCCGGATATCCAATTCGGAGGGCAAACCCGGCCACGGCACAATTGCATTGAATCGGTATCCGACATCGATCCGGACGCGGTGAAAACCAGAAGCGTTTTCTGTCACGCTCAAGGCGTACTCGGTGGGTCCGGTTTCCGTCACGGGCAAGGCTGCGAATTCGTCAAGCACTGCGTTCTGTACCGCTTGCTCCCAATCTGCCTTGGAGAACTCGGTGTATTTGTGGCTGGCACCATATGCTGCGCCACTTCGAGCCGCGTTGCAGACAATGCTGCGTATCCCAAGTGCGCGGCCATAGTCAATACATGCGAATGTCAGCAGCAACAGTACTGGCGCGACAATGGCGAATTCGACGGCGGCAACCGCTTTGCGATTTTGATTGCGACGATTCATAAAGCTCACGCCCGGCATTGACTACTTACGACAACCGACTACTTCACCGAAAATGCTTCGTAGATCTTGATAGCCGCTGGACCGACCAACACGATGAATGTCGCCGGGAAAATGCACACCATCATGGGAAGCATGATTTTCACCGACGCTTTTTGTGCGTTTTCTTCCGCGGCTTGCTCGCGTTGATAACGAAGCGTGTCCGAATGGCTTCTCAACGCGTCTGCTATGTTGGCCCCGTGCCGATGGCCTTCAGAAATCAAACTGCTCAGGATCTGGACCGGCTCGTAGTCGGTCCGCTCCGCCAAACGCTTCATCGCCATGTCGAGTGAAGAGCCGAGCTCGACGTCGCGTTGTACCCCCGCCATCTCTAGTGCAAGCTCACGGTGTGCCGATTGCAGTTCACCTGCGACACGCCGCAGGCTGTCCTGCAAACTGAGGCCCGCATCGAGACACACGACCACAAGGTCCAAGAAGTCGGGCAACGACGCCTTCAACGTCGATCGGTATCGTGTCAGTTTGCTATTCAACCATAGAATCGGAATGATCCAACCCAATGCGGAACCGCCAAAGAGAATGTAAACGGCCACGGTTCCAGTGCACCAATGCAACTGCCAAGCCAAGAACGACACGATCACCGGGAGGATGACCAAACCACCGCGGACCGCGAGAAAGAAATGAACCGCACTCTTGTTTCGAATTGCAGCCGACGCGAGTCGCTTTTGCAACGTTTCGGTCTGTGCCAACTTCGAAAGCGATCCGTACTTCGAAAGCTTCGCGAATAGCTCGCCCAGTTTCTTCCGGTCGATCCATTGTTTTCGTTCAATTTGCTGGGGAACGCCGTCCGAATACAAGGACTCCATCCGCCGATGGACAGTTACCCCATAGCGGTTGAATTGGCTCATCACCAAGTAAACAACGATCGCCGTAAAAACGAACACCGCGAGGATCGTGACAACCTGAGTACCCATTCAAGACCCCCGTGAGCTTAGAACCGGAAATTGACGATTCGATAAATCCAGAAGAATCCAACGGCTTGTAGAGCCGCGGTGACCAACAGCAATTCCTTTTTTGTCATCAGGACTTCGACATAGTCCGGCGCGATGAATTGCAACGCAATGAATGCCACAACGGGCAACATCAACAGAACGAATGCTTGCATCCGCCCTTCGCTGGTCAGAGTTTTGACACGCTGTTTCAGCCGCCCCCGCTTTTCCATCGTTGCCGACAGGTTTTGCAACAACTCTGGCAAGTCGCCACCAGACTTCGATTGAACGAGTAATGCGACTACGAAAATCTGCAAGTCCATGACTCCCGTCCGTTCGCCCAGTTTCCGGAGGGCTAACTCCTTTGCCAAACCTCGGTCTTGCTGCTCACAACAAAGGGCAAACTCCGTCGAAATCGGTTTGGGAAAGCGGTCCGCAATGCTTCTCATTGCCGAGTTAACCGTCTTCCCCGAGCGAACCGCACGACTGATCGATTGGAAGACGCCAGGCAATTGTTCGATCAATTTACGGTTCCGCGCCCGACGCATCATTTCCAACATGATCGCGGGGACGAAGACTGTGAACACACCGATCGGTATCGCAACCCATCCGATCAACCAAAACGCCGCGACGCCGAGCACAACGCCGGCCCCCAGGCTGCCCCAGCAGAACGTACGAACGCTGCAATCGATTTCAGTGTTCTCGATCAAACGCGCGAGGGCTTTCACCAACTTTTGTTTCGGTGAATCGTGTTCCTCGGTTTGCAAAGACGACTGCTTAAAGATCGAAAGAATCGACCCTTCTTCCATCGATCCGCCGAGGTCACGAAGGCGGCGTTCTGTAATCAAGCCTTCGCGAAGGCGATCTCGCGAAAGAAAGACACCGACTAGCAGCACTACTCCGCCGACGGCGAGGAAAGCGATACCGGCAATCAGATATGGAATCATCGCTGCTCGCTGTTAGATAACCTGAACGTCTCTTGGCCTGATTCCCGATTCTTGCAAGCGTGACATGCAATTCGGCACCACCCCGGTCGCTTCGAAAACCCCTGTCGCGTGTCCGTTTTTGTCGAGTCCCGTTCGCCGGAATTCGAAGATGTCGTGCATGCTGATCAGTTCCCCGTGTACGCCGGTGACTTCCGAAATCTGTACGATCTTTCGGTGTCCGCCGGTCATACGCTCAACTTGAACGACGATATTGATCGCGGATGCGATTTGCCGGTGGATGAACCACATGGGAAGTTCCGGTGCAGCCATCCCGACCAACATTTCGAGACGGCTAAGTGCTTCACGCGTGTTGTTCGCGTGAATGGTCGACATACTGCCGTCGTGGCCTGTGTTCATTGCCTGCAGCATGTCAAACGCTTCTGCGCCGCGGCATTCCCCGACGATGATTCGGTCCGGACGCATCCGCAACGCGTTCCGCAAAAGGTCACCTGATGTGATTGCACCTTTTCCGTCAATGTTGGCCGACCGGGTCTCCATTCGGGCGACGTGTGGTTGTTGCAGTCGCAGTTCCGCAGCATCCTCGATGGTGGCGATCCGTTCCGATTTGTCGATGAATCCGGACAGCAGGTTCAGCAGCGTGGTCTTACCACCGCCGGTACCGCCAGAAACCAAAACATTCAGCTTGGCTTTGACGCACGCGGACAAGAACGAAAGCATGTCCGATGTCGCCGTTTGACGAACAATCAAGTCCTTGATATCGAGCACGTTGCTGGAAAAGCGTCGAATTGACACCAGCGCGCCGTCCAATGCCAATGGGTGTATCACCGCGTTCAAGCGGCTGCCGTCAGGTAATCGAGCGTCAACCATCGGTGACGATTCATCGATGCGACGTCCCACGCGCCCGGAAATTCGTTGCACAATGTCGATCAAATGATCGTTATCACGGAACCGCACCGAAGTCCGTTCCAACACCCCTTTTCGTTCGACATAAACGTTCGTCGGACCGTTGATCAAGATGTCCGAAACGGACGGGTCATTCATCAGCGGCTCCAATGGTCCAAGCCCAAGAGTCTCGTTGAGCAGTTCTTCGATCAGCCGAACGCGGTCGACGCTCGAAAGCAGATCGGAGTGCTTGTTGCAAAGACGCTCAACACCCAGGCGGAGCTCTTGCCGCATGACTGCTTCGTCAACATTGCGCGACGCTTCGAGATCCAATTCCGCAATTAAACGCTCATGGATTTCCGCCTTCAGGTTTTGAAACCAGATTTCATGCGCCGGGTTGTTTGCCATCGCGACAGCTCGGTCCATTCAACCTACTCCTAAATTAGCTTGACGTTTAACGGGGCGCTGGACTTGGGGAAGATCGAATGACACTCCCCAATCGATCGAGAAATGAGGTCGACTTTTTGGCCGCGGTACTGTTTTTCCGCTGCCGATCGAGAGAAACGCCGGTGACCGATTCAGAGATCTTCAGCAACCCCTGTGCACAACGGCAACCGGGGTTCTGCAGGACCAACGGTTCCCCCAAATTGATTGACGACGTTTGATTGACCGGCTCCAACTTGACTGTCGCAAGCTCATTCACTTGAAGCACTTTCTTGACGCTTGCGGGCGGCAACTCACTTTCACATTCGTTGAAGAATGCGACAACTTGTATCAAGTCCGGTTTGATCCCGTTGGCCGATAAGTATTTGATCAAACCCTTGGTGCGTACCACTGATGCCATGTCCAACCGACAAGGGACAAAAATTGCCTCGCTAGAAACCAGCGCACGCATCTGTTCTCCGAATGCCGGGCGATCACAGTGGACCAACGTGTAGGGACGCGAAAGCATTGCGTATTCCACAATTCGACTGCATAAGTTCAAGTCGAATTCTTCGCGGTTGGAATACAGCGGGGGACTCGCCACCAAGTGGATACCGCAATCGTGTTTGGCAATCACTTGATCAATCATCGAATCATCCAGACCCATTCGCTGGGTGAGCAGATCGCGCAGCGTATGCGTCGGACTCATGTTCAACATCGTCGCTAGGTCGCCGCCGTGCAGGTGCAAATCGACCAGTGCACACTTGCCGGCCGTTTTCGCAAACGCAGCTGCTAAGTTGACAGCCAACAAGGACGATTCGAGGTAGCAGTTCGATGACAGCACCGAAACGATTTTCCCAACCTTTCCCTCACCGACAGATGCGGCATGTAGGCGTGACAATAGCTTGATAAAGTCAGACCTAAAACTCTCCGTCAGTGTCAGCACATCGGACGCGCCCGCGCGAAACAGATTCAACGCGACATCGGACTCGATCGCTTCGAGCAATACGACGACCTTGGCCGACCCCTGCTCATGAAATCGACTAATTGTGCGGAGCAAGTTTTGGTCGATCGACTTCACCGCGAGGAAACAGACACACCCTGGAACCAGCATGTTTTCCATTTCTTTGGCAATCCAGGCCAATTCGACTTCGCGTCCTTCGTGGTGCGCCACCCCTGCTTCGAGAAGCTCATTTCTCAGCCTCGACGTGACGTTTTCATTTTCATTGATGATCCAGAATTCATTCATATAAGTTGCGTCTTTGCTTCAGCAGGAGAACGTGTCTATGCCAACTGGCTCGACACGGTGCGTATCAATCGCAAGGAGGATGCGTTGATCACAATTACATTGGTATTGATTGCTTTCCCTCATCCGACGCCGACCGCCTGCGACCTTCCACTCGGACGGTCAGTTCGGATCGTCTGCTCAACTACAATCATCCCCAGCAATCGCTGTCGATTCGATAAACCTGGCTCCCGAACTTTACCTTTGCAATCCACAACAATGGTGGGTCTGAGGGCCAAACTACAAGTGCTATTTGCCTGATCTCGAGTAATAAAACAGTCGTCATCCACAAGAAACTTTATGCATTTAACACCGCAGACTCTTTCGGCTCTGATACCAGGCTGACAACCTTCACTGTGTCACCGATCGCCCCGTGTTGATAGTGATTTTCGATCATCCTCAAGGCGGATTCCGTAATCTTCTGACCTTTGCTCATCAACAGTGTCCCGCCGCTGCAACGCAGTTCCTCGGCCAAGACTTGACCCTCAGTGAGGCTGTGAATCGAGATCGTTCTCGATTCGGCATGTTTCTCTTGACGGACATAATCAACGAGCGCGTCGACCAACTCATCGCCAAATTTCTCAGCCGATTTGCGTAATTCGTTCATCGCGTGCAGCGGCGATTTGCTTCGTTTTTCAAGACGCTCGTATTCGAACGCCAAACGCAGCACCTTTGATTTCCGGGTGAGTTCCGGTGACTGCTGGACGCCCTGCAAACCGCCAGGTGCTTGTGCCGCAATGATGTCGCCAACACTCTCGAGCCGAGGGATTTTGTGCAGTAGACGACTTGCCAGTTCAGGATGCCTATCAAATTGAGTTTGTTCTTCGCTGGTCAGCGGTTGACCCATGAACTTTTTCTCCAACAGTGTGGAGGGCAAGGTCACACACCCGAGCGACGAAAGCATGGCGGCAATCTCGACTTGCCAAGCGTCGTCGATGTCAAGTCGGCTGAGTAACCCTTCGACGATTCGACGAACCCGTACAGACTGGCCGAATGCGAGCGGCCTGACAAGCGACAACATGTCGGCAAGCATATCGACGCTTCCATGCAATGTTCCTTCAACCAAATCGTGTTCGGACCGAACCAATTCGTACTGACGAATCCCGGCACGAAGTGAGAGTGCCATGTCTTGTTCGCTACAAGGTTTCGCCAAAAAACGAAAGATATGCCCTTCGTTGATCGCACGAATGATCAAATTCAGTTCGGCAAATCCGGTCATGATCATGCGAACCGATTCCGGAGATCGCGCACACACTTCTTTTAGAAAATCGACGCCGTTCATTTCAGGCATTCGCATGTCAGAAATGACGACGGCGAAAGGACAGTCAGGATCAATTTGATCGAGTGCTTCTCGGGGGCCCTTGGCTGTCGAAATATCGAACGAATCGCCTTGTTGGCGAACGACTCCGCGCAGCAGTTTTTCGTCATCATCGACGACCAGGACCCGACTCGTTCCCACTGACCGACTAGTTCCCATTGTGCGCCTCCTCCGACTCATCGCACGCTCGTTGTCCCCATTGGGCAAGCTTCGATCTAAAGTCGGCCAATTCCTCGACCGATGCGTGACCACGGAAATCCGACTCTGGGATTGCGGTCTCTTCGATCTCCCCTTCACAACCATTGGCGATCCAGTTCGCCGCGAATAGGATCTGGCACGCTTGGCTAGATCTTGCGCAGATATCCAGACTGTGGTGTGTTGCGACCGTTTGGATCAGCGATTCAGGAACTCCCCAAAGTTCCAGCAGGTATGCACCGATGCCTGAATGCGAGGCGCCGAACTCCTCCAATTCACATCTCCACAGCGCGATCCCTTCCGCCTGCTTCCGTTGCAAGACTTTCTGATATCGATCGGGAAATGCGTTCCACAAAACCATTTTGCCGATGTCGTGCAGCAGACCGCCAGATAGCACCGTATTGAGCGTCGTCGAATCGACGGATTCCCATTTGGCGATGCGACGGGCCATGTTTGCGACTTCGACGCTATGGGCGAAAAGGTGATTTACTTTCTCGATGTCACCCGTCTGACTCGGCGAAAACACCGCAAGCGAAATCGCGACTGCTTTGACGAGTTCCGTTCCGATCAGAGACAAGCACTGTTCAATTTCAACGACCTGATGCCTTTGTCCAAAAATCGCTGAATTTGCGAGCTGCAACAGCTTCCCGGCAAGGATCGGGTCTTTGGAAATCACCTTTGCCAGCGAGGCCGTTGTGCTGACATCAGAGTTGATTTCACGATCGATCTCCTCGATCATTTTCGGAATCGTTGGCAAACAGTTTGCTTTGCCGATGGCATCGAGAACTTCGACGGAAGTGATCATTTGTTGGAACACTTCCGCCCGACGAATGATATTGATCAAAACATCGGGATCGCATGGCTTAGCCAAGTATTGGTGCATCGGTTTGATCGCCCGCAGCACAGACTTGCGGTCGGCCTGGCCCGAAAGCACGATGCGGAGAACGTTGGGAAACCGCTGCTCGACGATCTCAAGCAGTTCAGCGCCATCCATTTCGGGCATGCTCATGTCCGAAACGACAACGTTGAAGCGGTCGCCCTCGAGCATTTTGATCGCGTCGGAACCTGACAATGCGGTTTCAACCTCCCAATGATCGGCTTCGCACTCGATCATCCGAGAGACTCCACGCAATACATGTGCCTCGTCGTCGACCAACAGGATCTTCACAGGGCGCCTCCGTTGGCGGCGACCACGACATCCAGCTCGTTCGCTTCGTCATCGGCAATGAATGGCAAACGGATGTAAAACGTCGTCCCTTCACCCTCACGAACATCAAATGTCAATTCGCCCGCGTGTTTGTTGACAACAACTGCCCTGGCCAACGCCAAGCCTTGACCGGTGCCTTTGCCGACATCTTTCGTCGTGAAGAACGGCTCAAATACCCGGTCCCGAATTTCGCTCGGGATACCGCCACCGTTATCAGCAATGACCACCACCGCATTGTTGGCATCATGGCTGGTCGAAATTTCAATCTTGCCGCGTTCAATTCCCGTGCAAGCGATGCGATCTTGGATCGCGTGGATCGCGTTGACAATGATGTTTAAAAAGGCTTGATTGAGCTCACTCGGGAAAGCCAACAAGTCTGGCATGTCCGTCGAGAAGTTTGTTTGCACGTCGGCGATATGCTTCCATTCATTGCGTGCGACCGTGATGGTCGATTGCAAAATGTGATTCAGATCGATGTAGGACTTCTCGGCCGTTCCCGGATGGGACAGCTCTTTCATCGCGGACACGATTTTCGCCACCGCGTCGACCCCTTGAATGGAATCCGACAACGCTTCTGGCAATTGCGTTAACCAGTAGCCGAGCTTCTTTGCGGTGATATCTTTCGCGAGAGTTTTTCGCCGAGCGATGATTTCGTCGTCACTGATCGATTCGTCAATCAAGTCCGGAAGGCACTCCAACAAACTGTTGAACCGACTTAAAGTCTTTTCGACATAGCGAATGTTGTCGCCGATGTATTGCATCGGCGTATTGATCTCATGAGCGACCCCGGCCGCCAACTGTCCCACGGATTCCAAACGCTGAGCTTGGTCAAGTTGCGATTGCAGTTTCTTTTGCAGAGTCACATCGTTGGCAAGAATCAAACGCGAGTGAGAGTTGCGGCATCGATCACCGGAAAGACGCTCGTTTCCAATGTCTTTCGATTGTTCTCGTTGTCGATGAAATGCAATTCGGATCGGCAGGGACCGTGCGACGAACGCTCCAAAATCAAATGGGCAGTGCTCAGCGGGTCGACCCAGCGGATGGGCAACTCGGAAAAGAATTTCCCCAGCGCCTGTGCCTCGCGAATCTTGAACACGTGTTCGGCGATTGGGTTCCAACGGGAAACCAGCCCGGTCGAATCGAGGCTGATCAAGATGGATGTAATCGATTGAATCAAGGTCTCGGCGTTTTCCTGGGCTTCCTGAAGTTCGGCCGCCTGCGCCGTAAACGCCTTCTCGAGATTTTCCATTCGCGTGAGTGAGATCTCCAGCAACCGGCGTTTCTCGCAAAGCGATGTCGCAAGCTGGACGACTTCGATTTCGTCGAAAGGCTTTTTGAGGACTAACAAACGATCGTTGTGCCCAAGTCGTTCGACAATCCGCTGCCAACTGTGATCGGAATACGCGGTGCAGATTACCACCTGCAGTTTTTCATCGGCTTGCCAAAGTCGCTGAATGGTTTCAACGCCGTCCCAGCCTGGTGGCATTCGCATGTCAACGAACGCAACGCTAAATGGCTCTTCGTCCTTGAGCGCAGTTCCAACAGTTGCAGACCTTCCTGGCCTTGCGTTGCGTGGACCAAATCAAAATCGAAAAGCTTCTGTACGTTGCCCTTGCGGCCGAACAATTCGGCGTCCAATTCATCGAGCGATTCATTTCGAGCATCCGATCTTAGGATCTTGTCAAAATCGCCATGAATCGCTTCGTTGTCGTCGATCACCAGGATCCGGCGAAACCGACTCCCCTCGTCACTGATCGGCTTATTCATACGCACGCTCCCCTGTAATACAAATTGTCTCGTGATCAATTGATTCATTCAGCGACGCCTCTGTTGAAGGCAACTTCAACTCAAATGTCGCTCCACATCCCACGCCATCACTGAACCCCGTCAGGACACCACCGATCTCCTTTGCGGCATTGGCGCTGCTGTGCAGACCAAAGCCATACCCAGTCTTCTTTGTCGTGAAACCATGCTGAAAGATTCGCGCCAAACGTTCGGGAGGAATCCCGACACCGTTGTCACCGACGCTCAAAATCATCCATTCGTCGGTGCAAGTCGCGGTGACGGTCACGGTCGGTGACGGCACACCCGACTCGCGTAGCGAATCGATCGCGTTTTTGATCAGGTTGATCAGGATCTGAAGGATTCGATGCTTGTCCGAAACGAACACTGGCACACACTCATCGATTTGTTGGTTGATGATAATTTTGTCTCTTTGGATCGATGCCTTGTTCGCCGATATCGCGTCGCGAAAGACATCATGGACATCAAGCTTTTGCACCAATCCGGAGCACTTCGCCGTGGACTGCTGCACCGAGATGATCGCTTTGATGTGATCGATGTTTGAAACGAGATCGGAGAACTCCGTGATCATGTCCAGACGCCCTTCCTGCATCGAGTCTTTCAAACGTCTCAGGTATTCTGGAACGAGTCGTCCCCGATGTTCGTCTTTCACGAACGCGAAAAAGTCGCCTTCATATTCATCGATCAATCCAGAGATACGTTCCAATTTGTCGATCGGACTGTCTTCGAGTTGTTTGCGAATGATTGAAGCAGAAACATTCACGCTATTGAGGATGTTCCCCACGTTGTGAAGCACTCCAGTAGCGATCTCCGCCATGCCTGCCCGTCGTGAGACATCCAACAATTCCTGATGCAGTTTTTGGTTTTCCTGCTCGGCCTCGATCCGCTCGGTAATGTCAAAAACCGTTCCATCAATTAGCGGGTCTTCGTCGCAGTTATCCACACACTTGCCGCGTTCCCAGACCCACCGAATGTTTTCATTCTTGTCAACGATTCGATACTCGATCGAGAATTCACCACGCTGCTGAATCGACGTTTCGATATGTTTGCGAACGCGTGCGTCGTCTTCCGGATGAATGAAATCCAAATGGGAGCGTCTGCGGATATGGCAGATGGACTCGGAGGCATCCGAGACAACGAACTCGTCTGCCGGATAGCCAGTGATCCTTTCGATCCATCGGCTCATGAAGATGCTTTTGTCATCTCGATGCAAATAGCGCCGATAGAACGCACCGGGTACGTTGTCAAAAATCGATCGCAGTTGCTGTTCGGCTTGTGCGAGTGACAATTCGACGTTTTTGCGTTCGCTGATATCCCGGTCAATGACAATGAACCGATTCAGATCGCCGCGGATTGTCTTGATCGGACGAACCTCGGTCGCCAACCAATAGAGTTCTCCGTTCTTTCGCCGGTTGACCAATTCCAGGTTGCAACCGTCACCGTGCCGAAAAGCCTCACGCATTGTTTTGACGATCTCAGGCTTTGTCTCGCTGCAGTGTAAAAAGTCGAGGATTTGTCGCCCCAAAGCTTCTTCGGCAGAGTAGCCAGTGATCCGCGTAAAACCCTCATTGCTCCATTCGATCTTCCCTTGCGCGTCGGTGATCGAGACGGCGTTGTCGGTATGCCGCGCAACCATTGCCAACTTCTCCGCCTCGTTCGTTTTCTTCCTCAGCAGTTGATTGATTTGGACCAATTCCTGTGTCCGTTCATCGACCTGCTGGTCAACGGTGTGCTTGGCGATCTCAAGTTCCGTCTGTCGATCGCAAAGCTCCTTGAACTCGCTACGATGCCGACGACAACTGGGAACTAAGTAGGCGACGGCGAACAGCACCCAACTGACGTGCTCCAGCCATCGAATCGGGGTCTCAGCGGCAACGCCAAAAACGGATAAGGGATAAAAGACACCACGAATAAAGTGATCGATTCCGATCGTGATCGTGGCAGTGACGAGGGTTTTCCAATCACGGTAGCTGCTCAGAATCGCAAGCGACGCAAAGACGTGGAAGTGTGTCTCGATACGTCCGCCCGATAGGTGAATCAACATCGCCGACCACAACATCTGTGCAACGGCAACGACATGCCGGGTATGCGCTGCATCCGGAAAGGTTTTCAGCCAAAGGATCGTGAAACCTGATAACGCACCGCCAGCGATAATCGCGCCCCAGACATGGATGTGCACCTGGCTGGTGCTTCCGATCCACGTCAACGGTGTCCAAAACAACGCGAACAAGATGCCCAAAATCCATTGGCCAAACATGAGTCTCGCCATTAAACGATTGACCCATCGGCATTCATTCTGATAGCGAGTTTGAAATAAGTTGTTGCGTGAGGATGCCGAGTCCATTTACGAACCTAAAGAGTGGAGGAGATCGAACACCCGAACACCGGCCACTCGCTCAATGGCTCGGACGCATCGTTGATGCTGTGAATAAACTGGGTCAACGATGGACCAGTCCCTTCGTGTCCACGAAGCGATGTCAAACCGCCGCTAAAGATGCCACCGCGTCTTGGCGCAAGTACCAGACAATGCCCCGACGTCGTTATGCCGAGCGATTGTGCAATCATCCCTTGAGCATCATCGATCAATTTGATCGGCGAGATTCGCAGCAGCGTTTCGGATGTCCGTGTGTCGATCCAATCCGCAGGCGCGTCTTCAGGGAGATACGCGAACGCGATGATTTGATAGGGAGTATTTAAGAGCGGACAGGCACGCTGCAGACTTCGAGCCGACGCAACGGTACATGGACACCCCGGCTGGTAGAAAAACAAAATCGTTGTGACGTTGGTATCGCCGCCAACCTCGGCGACAAGAGACTCGACATCACTCCAAACAACATTGGTCGCGACGGCCGATGGGCGGCTGGAATAGTCAGTCAGCTGGATCACGCCAGCGAGATAAGACGCCAGCAAACTCGGAAGCGCGACGAACCGTATCAATCGATCGATCATCCAACACCGGAAGTTTGGCTTTGCTAAACACTGGTAGGATGGATATCGCTGGACTCCGCCTACGCTGCGAAGTGCAACACCTTCGTGACGGTTTCAACACCGCTCACAAGGAGCGTTCATCGAAGGTCCACCATCGTTTGCAACGCTAGCATGACTCGCGCCGACGAGCGCGAAGGTGTTCCCTTGCGGGCAAAAGGCCAGAGCCGAAGAGTTGACAATCTGGTGAACGTCTTTTGTCTCGCGTGCGTCACTTCTATCGATTCCCGCTGGCGACAATTGCCGCTTTTGACATTTGCCGCTGGCGACACTTCAATCAGGAACCGAGCGGGTGGAGATGAAAGAGTTTGCTGCCAGCGAGGTACTGCCATCAGGCGTCGAAAGACTGAAGCCGGCGACAAAGGGATGTACAGGAGTGGCGGCAAACCAATCGGGTGACAGCCTGAGCGGAGAATGACGGTCGCGGATGAGAAACAACCAGGGACCTGCACTGATTGACCCGATTTGCATACCGAAAAGTCGAAAGCAGGGCCGTTTCTTGCCCAAAATGCCCGAATCGCCGCGTGCGGTCATTACGTTTTGGCAACTGATTTATAGAATTCGGAAAAGTTTCCGATTTGGAATACTCGATACAACCCTTACAGTCCGTCCGGATTGAACTCCGCACGGCAGTGGCAGCCATTTCCCCGCTGGCACGGAATACAGAACCCACCCCGATCACGCCCCGCCGCTGATCGACAGAATTCGAGCTTTGATTCGTTAATGACTACTAAAGACGTCAAATCGGTCACCGGAATCACCGTGCGATTGGCCGGTGACTCCGGTGACGGAATGCAATTGTTGGGGACCCAACTGACCAATACGAGCGCCCTGGCCGGTAATGATGTGGCGACGTTCCCCGACTTCCCCGCCGAAATCCGGGCCCCCCGTGGGACCCGTGCCGGTGTCAGCGGTTTCCAGGTCCAGTTTGCCAAAGAAGAGATTTTCACTCCCGGCGACACGTTGGACGCGTTGGTGGTGATGAATCCAGCGGCATTGGTCACCAACATTGGCGACCTCCGCAAAGGCGGCATCTTGATCGCCAACGAAGACGGTTTCACCGAGAAAGACTTCAAACTGGCGAAGGTCGACGCCAACCCGCTTGAAGCGACGGTGATCAACGACACCTATCGCTTGTTCCGCGTCAACATGACGGAACTGACTCGCAAAGCGGTTTCGGACCACGGCCTGAGCCCCAAGATTGCTGACCGTTGCAAGAACTTCTTCGCGATGGGCTTGGTGTATTGGCTGTTTGGCCGCTCGTTGGATCCGACATTGCGATTCATCGAGGCCAAGTTTGGGAAAAAACCTGAAGTCGCTTCCGCCAACGAAGCCGCGTTGCGCGCCGGTTGGGCCTACGGTGAAACGACTGAAGCATTTGGCGAGAGCTATCAAGTCGAGGCTGCCGAGCTCGAACCTGGCACGTACCGCAACATCATGGGCAACCAAGCCTTGGCATGGGGTTTGGTCGCGGCCAGCAAACTGAGCAACAAAGAGTTGTTCTACGGCACGTACCCGATCACGCCAGCAAGTGACATTCTGCACGAACTGACCAAGCACAAGAACTTCGGCGTTCGCACCTTCCAAGCGGAGGACGAAATCGCGGCCGTCTGTGCCACCATTGGCGCTGCATTTGGCGGAACAATGGCGGTGACCGCCAGCAGTGGTCCAGGTATCGCGCTTAAAGCCGAAGCGATGGGCTTGGGCATGATGTTGGAATTGCCAATGGTCGTCGTCAACGTCCAGCGTGGCGGTCCTAGCACCGGCTTGCCGACGAAAACCGAACAGAGCGACTTGCTTCAATCGATGTTCGGCCGCAACGGCGAATCGCCATTGCCGATCATCGCACCACGTTCGCCCGCCGATTGCTTTGACATGGCAATCGAAGCTTGGCGGTTGGCGGTCGAGTGCATGGTTCCGGTGATGCTGCTCTCAGACGGCTACATCGCCAACGGTAGCGAACCATGGAAACTTCCCGAGATGAACGAACTGCCAACGATCACGGTGAAACATCCCGAGGGAGCCGATCCGGACGAGCCGTTCTTGCCCTACCTCCGCGATGAAAACCTGTCACGTCCCTGGGCGATTCCCGGTACCGAAGGCTTGATGCACCGAGTCGGCGGATTGGAAAAACAACACGAAACCGGCAACGTCAGCTATGACCCGGCCAACACCAATTGATGGTGCAAACACGGGCCAACAAGGTCGCGAAAATTGCCGAAAGGATCCCGGAACAAGACGTCGTCGGCGAAACCAGCGGTGACTTGCTGGTCGTCTCGTGGGGCGGAACGTATGGTGCCTGCTTGACCGCAGTTCGCCGTTGCCAAGAGGCCGGCCACCGCGTCAGCCACGCGCACATTCGCTACCTGAACCCACTGCCACGAAACATCGGCGATCTGCTGAAGTCGTTCGACAAGGTTCTGGTACCCGAACTGAATATGGGACAACTACGCATGTTGCTCCGCAGCGAGTTCCTGGTCGACTGCATCGGATTCAACAAGGTGCAAGGTAAACCGTTTTCGGTCAGCGAACTGATCGAAGTGATCGAAAACCACCTGCCATCGGCGGTCCCGGCTTAAGCTGCGACGAACATCATTCCTTGCCGCCGAACCGACCGCGGCAAGTTTCCAAATCAATCAAGCCTTCATAGATACAAGCCTGTCATTGTCATGACACTTCCAGTTCTTAAAGCCGCCGATTTCGCTTCCGATCAAGACGTCCGCTGGTGCCCCGGCTGTGGCGACTACTCGATTTTGGCGCAAATGAAGAAGGTCCTGCCCGAGTTGGGCGTTCCTCGTGAAAAGACCGTGTTTATCAGCGGCATCGGCTGCAGCAGCCGCTTCCCGTACTACATGAACACCTACGGAATGCACAGCATCCACGGCCGTGCTCCAACCTTTGCGACCGGACTGAAAGCGACCCGTCCCGAACTAATGGTGTGGGTAATCACCGGTGACGGAGACGCCCTTTCAATCGGCGGCAACCACTTCATCCATGTTCTGCGCCGCAACGTTGACCTGAATATCGTCCTGTTCAACAACCGGATCTATGGCTTGACCAAAGGCCAGTACAGCCCAACGACAAATGAAGGGCAAGTCACCAAAAGTACGCCGATGGGATCGATCGATCACCCGCTCAGCCCGCTGTCGGTTGCGTTGGCGGCCGAAGCGACGTTTGTCGCAAGGTCACTCGACGCGCACGTCAAACACCTCGGAATGGTGCTGCAGCGGGCCGCAGAACACAAAGGCACTTCGCTGGTCGAGGTCTACCAGAACTGCAACGTGTTCAACGATGGTGCGATGGCTTACGCCCAAGAGAAAAAGCAACGTGCCGACAACGTCGTCGAACTCGAACACGGCAAACCGCTGACGTTCGGTAAGGACAACGAAAAAGGCATCCGCTTGGTCGGCAACCACCTGCAAATTGTTGAACGTAGCGAAGTTCCCGATGACGACTTGCTGATCCACGATGAAAAGGATCCGAACCCGTCGATCCAAATGATGCTCGCTCGCATGCGATATCCAGAAATGCCGGAACCCATTGGGGTCCTTCGTGATGTCGAAGGCGTGCCGACTTACAACGACCAAATCAACGACCAAGTCAAACTCGCACGCGAAAAACGCGGTGAAGGTGACCTTCAAGCATTGTTCACATCCGGTGACACTTGGGTCGTAGAATAATGCGATCGTCATGATCGCATGACATTCCAAACACGCTGCCAGTCAAGGATTGATCGACAGCGAAGCAGCTACTCAATTCAGCAATCCGGTACGGACGAGTCACCATGCTCGCCGGTCACCGGATAACGGACTTGGGTGATTGCAAACCGTTTCTTGCAACATTGTTTTGCAACTTAGTCGTGCAACACTGCACACGACCGGATTCCCCAGGGAGGAATGAGATGCCACGTGGAAAACTTTACGCCGACGCTACCAAAGCCTTTGGCGATACGCCGATGATTCAAATCAATCGGTTGGTCCCCGATGGCGGCGCAACGGTGTTCGCCAAGTGCGAGTTTTTTCAGCCACTCAATAGCGTGAAGGACCGTATCGGCGTCGCGATGATCGAAGCCGGCGAGAAAGACGGCACCATCAATGCCGATACTCACGTGGTTGAACCGACCAGCGGCAACACCGGTATCGCGTTGGCATTCGTTTGTGCCGCCAAGGGCTACAAACTGACGCTGACGATGCCCGAGTCGATGTCTGTCGAACGACGTGCATTGCTCCGCGCGATGGGCGCCAACTTGGTCCTGACCCCTGCGGGTGAAGGCATGAAAGGCGCTATCAATCGGGCAGCCGAACTGGTCGAAGAGAACGAAAATGCGTTCATGCCGCAACAGTTCGAAAACCCTGCGAACCCCGCCATTCACGAAGCGACCACCGGCCCAGAAATTTGGGAAGACAGCGGCCAACAGATCGACGCCATCGTCGCAGGAGTTGGTACCGGCGGAACGATCTCGGGTGTGACGCGTTACCTGAAATCGAAGAACCCTGATTTCAAAGCCTTCGCCGTCGAGCCGACACATTCGCCCGTCATCAGCGGCGGATCGCCCGGCAAACACCGCATCCAAGGCATCGGCGCCGGATTCATCCCCAAGAACCTTGACACCAGCTTGATCGATGATGTCGTTCAGGTTGATGACGAAGATGCATTCGCCTGGGGACGACGCTTGGCCAAAGAAGAAGGGATTGTCGCCGGCATCAGCAGCGGTGCCAACATGTGGGCCGCCGCACAAGTTGCCGCCCGCCCCGAAATGAAAGGCAAGCGGATCGTCACGATCATGTGCAGCCTTGGCGAACGCTACCTGAGCACCCCTCTGTTTGGCGACTTGGGAATGTAGTCCGATTCAATCGGATCGGACTTCAAATGGTCATTTTCACGGTCACCGATTCGCCTCTAGCGCGCCATCGGTGACCATCTGGCCTCGTCGATCATCGCCCGATGCGTTAAAACAGCGGTTTGGCGCACGGCATTCGCTGCCGTGCCAAACGGTCCCGAATCGAGGAATAGGTCGGCAACGACGATGGCGAAAGGTTTATTCACCCAGGGAATGTGCGTGCTATTCAAGCAGCCGGTGTCCCTGGAAAAAATCCAAGAAGCGCTATCATCGTTTGAACTCATCGGTGTTCAAGAATCCGTCGTCGACAACGCTTCACCCGAAACACTCGTGATGAAGTTTCGTCCCGAAGTCGACGGACACCTGCTCGTGACCCCGTCCACCGAAAAGTGGCCGGACGACATGGGCGACCCAGAATCCACGCCGGATGTGTTCGTCGCTTGGTCGCTGGGCCAGTTCGGTCCTCTGGCATTTCCCGGATGCCTTGAACGCGCCGCCGAACAATCATGGACATGGGAAGAAGGCGAAAAAGCGGTTGCCGAACACACCTGCCATGTCCGGTTGCTGATCAGCTATGTCCTCGGCTCCGAAACCGAAGAGCCAGACGACAGCGATTCCGATGACGTCGTACTGATCCCGGATGACTACGACTCGATGGCAGAACTGAAGTTCCTCATGCGAGCGGTCTCTGAACTGCTCGAACTGCCCGAAGCGATTTGCTATTTCAACCCGGGCGGCGAAGTCTTACGCGATCAAACCGGGCTTCGCCAAGGCTTGAACTTCGCTTGGAACTATGACCTGCCGCCACTCGACATGTGGGCGAACGTGCGTCTGTTTCGCACCGAAGAACGCTGGGCTTTGATGGACACCGTCGGCATGGGGCAATTGGACTTGCCCGATATGGAAGCCGTCTACGATACGAATAAGTACGAACCAGAGGACGTCGAACGTTTTCTTCGTAATGCGTCGCTGTACCTGATGAATGGCACCGAAGAATTCGAAGACGGTGATTCAGCAGACGGCCCAGGCGACATTTCCTGGATCGCGCTCGAATGCGACGATAGTTTGTCGGATCCACCACGTGAGACGATTCGCTGGATCCCCGATGACGGAAGCGAACCACCAGAAAATCTACTTCGCCGCGCCGAAGTCGACCTGGATGACGACGCTTTCGACGAAGAACCCGATGACTTGGATGACGAAGCGTTCGAGGCCTAAAGTGCGCTCGTACGCCAACGCTTGCCTTACCAGCACTCCGGCCGGGAATGCTGTCTCGCGACTCAACTCAATAGCACGACGTTGATCATTTGCCATTGAGCCAGATCATCTTGGTGCCCCCGCACTGAAGCACAAACAAAAGCAGCCAGACAACTGCATTCAGCCCGCCGTGGAAGAAATGGGCTACAAGAACGCCGCAATTTGACCGCACCCTGGCTATTCTGAAAAACCCGGAATCTGTGTTCGCCAAATAGCTGTCACAAAAATCGGTTAAGCACGCATGCTACTTAAGTGTTCCAGCGCCAAGCCGGAGGTAGCTAAGGTCGCCGGACATGATCCCAGCAACTGGTCGTGTACGCTCAATGCGTTCAAGGACAACCTTGAGCGAAGCGGTTATTGGAATTGCCAGAAGCATTCCGACGAATCCCCAGATTGCATACCAAGCCATTAAGGCGAGCATCACAACGACCGGATGTAGTTCAAACGAGGATCCCATTATGCGAGGCTCTACGACGTTTCCTCCAATCACTTGAACTCCGCATGCAAGAACAGTTGACGCAACCATTGCATTAAGACTGAGATCGGGACTTAACCAGATGACTGGAAGCGGCACGACGCAAGTCACAAGCGGACCAAAATTTGGGATGTAGTTCAAAAGGAACGTCAGCAGCCCAAGCAGGACTGCAAGAGGGACTCCGAAAACGCTGAGCACTAACCAGACTGCGATGCCTGTGCCCGAAGAAATCATCGTCTTAACAACAATGTATTCCCGCAGTTTTCCCTCGATCAGGTCCCAGAGCTCGCTTTTTTTCCCGGTAGGCGTGCTTGCCCCGAGAAGCAAAAACAACATGTAGATCAACACGACGCTAAGCGAACCGCTCAAGGACATCATGCCTTTAGTCAACCAGTCCCGTGCAGAACCAACTCCCTGACGGATGATCAGCCTAAGCCGCTTGCCACTTGAGATCTTTACTTCTCCCTCTTCAAACCCGGCCGAGGGCAACATGTTCAGCCTCTCAGCAATCAAGGCAATTTCTTCGGTAACCGCCGCCGCTCGGTGCTGATATGCGTCGTCGCTTGCCAACTGGTCGATCGAGGATGCGATCGCCCCACCTAGCAATACCAGCGAGACAACGACGAGAAGAAAGACAATCGCGACTGCCACTATTCGATTCGTCCGAAGGCGCCGCTGGAGTAGCTCAAGGATTGGGCGGAGTCCCACTGTCAAAAAGATTGCGACAACAAACGGAGCCAAGACCGGGCGAAGTACATAAAGCAAGGCCCCAATGGTACCAGTCGCAATGATCGAAAGACATCGATTGGCCCAGCGAAGTTCTGCATCGATCGCTTGCAACTTGGCGAACCGATCATGATCTGGTGTTTCAATCATATTGCGTCCTACCGGTTGCGATGCACCACTTTCCAAATAAACATTGCGACAAAGCCGGCTCTAGAATACCAATAGAGCGAAACGACGGCATCACAACGCGAAGACTGCGCGGGGGCAATTTTGCGAATGAGGCCCCAAAGGCAATCACCACTGGAGCTCGCCACCCGGCCCTGCCAAACTCACTCTCGCATCGAGAGGTACTGTGCACACTTAAACGTGGTCTGTTACTGTCGAGACGTGCTCAACGCCCCGGGAATACCGCAATCCAATCCGCAATGAACTCTGAACCCGCTCTTTTCCGCCGAATTTAGCGATACTTGCCGAACAGAGGCGACCTTGCCAAATAATCCACTTTGCGATTTGCACATCGTCTGCGAGACGGAAACCTTTTTCGTGAATTCCAGGTGACGCCGACTCGAGTGCGATGCGTATTTCGATGGGATATCATAGGCGAAGGCCTGCCGTAGTCCCGATCGCTCCCATCGCCACTCCTTAATTGAATGACCGAGACCCAAAAGAATGCCCCGTGTGTCGGAATCGACTTGGGAACGACCAACTCGCTGGTCAGTGTTTTTCTAAATGGTAAACCAGAACTGATCCCAAACAGTCACGGTTCGGTTCTAACACCATCCGTTATCGGCGTTCTCGAAAGCGGCGAAATCATTGTTGGACAAGCCGCAAAGGAACTACGCGTCACGCAACCCGATGCGTGTGTGTCCTGCTTCAAACGGTTTATGGCCCAAGACCGTCGGTTCAATCTTCGCGGCCAAGAATTCTCGCCGATCGAACTTAGCAGCCTCGTACTACGCTCACTCAAAGAAGACGCGGCGAATGCACTCGGGATGCCGATCACTGAAGCGGTGATCACGGTGCCTGCATATTTCAATGACCATGCTCGCCAAGCGACCCGTCTTGCCGGTGAAATGGCAGGCCTGACGGTTCGCCGTATGATCAACGAACCAACAGCCGCAGCGTTGGTGCATGGCTTTCATGATCGCGACGACGAGAAAATGATCACCATCATCGATCTCGGTGGCGGGACATTTGATGTGACAGTGATGGAGGTCTTCGAAAGCACTCTCGAAATTCGTTCAACGGCCGGTGAAAGCATGCTGGGCGGTGAAGACTTCACCGATCGAATCGTCGCTCACGTCCTGCAAACCCAAAACATCGCTCTTGAGGTTGCCGAATTTCAGTTCCCCCGCCGTGTCGCGCGATTGCGCAGTGAATGTGAAAACGCAAAACGACAGCTCACCCGATCGGACTCTGCGAGCATTCGTTTGCCGAATGAAGAGGGCGAGTTTGGTGGCGATCCCAAAACCATCCACATCGATCGAACAACCTACTCTTCACTGTGCGGCCCGTTGCTGCGACGCGTTTCGGCACCGATCGCAAGAGCGATGCGTGATACGGATTTAGCCCCAGAAGACATCGACGATGTGATTTTAGTTGGCGGTGCGACACGCATGCCGGTGTTCCAATCGTTCGTCGAAAACTACTTCCAAAAGCCAGCCATCGCGCGTTTCAATCCTGACGAGATTGTCGCACTCGGTGCCTCGGTCCAGGCAGCATTGATCGAACGCGATGCGGCGGTCGATGACATGATCATGACCGACGTCTGCCCGTTTACCTTGGGAGTTGAAGTCAGCAAGGAATTAGGTGGCCAACGCAAAGACGGGTACTTTTCGCCAATCTTGCATCGCAACAGCACCATTCCGATTTCACAGGAAGAGATGTTCTACACCGTCGCGGCAAACCAGCCTTCCGTGACGGTTCGAGTGTATCAAGGTGACTCCAGAAAGACCGCTGAAAACATGCTTGTCGGCCAACTCGAAGTCAGCCCACTCCCCCAAGGTCCAGCCGGTAGTCCGCTACTGATCCGTTTTACCTATGACATCAGCGGAGTCCTCGAGGTCGAAGCATACACGCCCGGCGGTAAAAAATTCCGTACCGTCCTGACCAGCCACGTTGAAAGCTTGTCTCCGCAATCGGTCGAAGACGCCAAACGTCGAATCGCGTCTTTAAAGTTCTACCCCCGTGAAGACCAAGCTAACTTGCAACTTGCTCGCTTCGCGGAACGGATGCTGGGGGAACTCCCAAGCTGGCAAAGACAACAACTCGATCAAGCGATCGACTTCTACGAATCGGCGATGAATCGATCTAATCGCGACGAATTCCATCACGCAAAACAGATGCTGCTGACATGTTTGTCCAGCCTTGGAATCTCCCCAGAGGATGACTTGGCATGATGTCGGGCGACAACAAAGATCGGATCACTGACGAAGAATTCGAGGCGTATGTAGCGGAGCAAATCCAGATCAACCCGGTATGGGATTCGGCAACGATACTGCGTCGTCGAAGGGAATTGTTCGGTCTCCAGACGCGGACATCCGAAACTCCTGTCCGCCAGGAACGCTCTCGCACCACTGATACGGTACGACTTCGCGAACACGCTCGACAAACCTTGTCCCGGCTACAGCGTGATTTTTATTCGCTTCCCATCGAGCAACTGGCATCGGAAATCGATGCCTTAGACAACGATCAAATTCCAGAATATGCGGCTCGCGTCACGCAATTCCGGCGGATTGCCAACCACCGCAACGAGCTGCTCGAACTGCCAAACATACTTTCTGAACCAGCCTTTGTTGAAACGCTCCATCGGTCGCTGGTCGCTTCCCATGCCGCATCAGGCCAGTTGTGGGAAAGCTACATCGCTGAAGCGGTTGCGTCGCGCGTCGTTTCCCAACGGGTACACGTCGCAATCGAATTCCGAAACAAGTTTCCCGACCTCTACGATCTCAGCCGAGCTTGGATCGATGAGATCTGTGACCCAAGCAATTTCCAAAAATGGAAACGAGAAAGCACTGCGCCCAATCTGTTTAGAAACTTCATTCAAAACCGCGGCGTGCAGTGCGCCGCAGCTGCGTTTCTTATCTCGGTCGTCGTAGTGACCGCAAAAAACGACAAAGTTCGTGACCAACAGGATCCGCGCGCCCCAACGCAACCAAATTTGCGACGGTCACTCCCTGGCCTGCCCCGATATCAATCGCCACTCAACGATCATTCAACGCAAACCGATGCCGACGACGACGCGACATCACCACCACAGCCAGATGTGACTGCGGCTGATGTCGTTGACATGATGATCGAAAACTACCGAAAACAAGCCGAGCAAATCTCTCCATACGAAAGCCTACGAGACCCAATCCCCGGTTTGCGAACAACGACGGAAAGGATGCAGGGGACGAACGGGAACACGAATGTACAAGATTGATTTACTGCCATCGGATCCAGAGCAATTCTTTGCCTTGCAGACGGGAAACTACGATCGCCGCGAGTTGAAACGCAGCTATGGCAAAGCGATCCGTCAATTCAAACCCGATGAACATCCTGCTGAGTTCCAACTGATTCGCCAAGCCTACGAACGACTCGAACGCGCACTGCGATACCAAGCCGACAATGATCGCAGCGAACAGGCAAACTCCGCATGGCAGCGGCTACCAACAATCCCGCCTTCGGCAAACTCCGCCGAACCTGCATCGACCTTCCCAAACCTTAAACACGATTCATACGAATCACAATCGATAGAACAGCTTGCAATCGCGAATCCCAACGAGGCGTTCGCTCAACTTCGACGGCAACCTTCGCGAACACCACAAGAGTATTACTTAACCGCAGTTCTGACAGATTTCAGTCACAGCGATCAGCGGCATCCGTTCTTGATGGAGTTGCTGGACGGACTGGCAATTCATTCAAACGATCCGGGATTGATGTCGCTGACGCTCGAATATGTCCGCAACGAAATCTCGGATGACGAATTGATCGATGCAATCTGCTTGATCGCAGAACGAAATCGCACCCCGTTATGCTATGCATTGACAGAAACACTTTGGACTCGCCTGGTTCGACAACGACCTTTCGAAAGCTGGTCCAAAGAGCTCGACTCCTTTGAATCGAAACTCCGCCAAACCAGTCCTCGGACAAGAGCATGTTTTTCAATTCGCTTGTTGCACAGTGCCATCTGGAACGCCCCGAGACAATGGACGCACGATCGACTCACCCAAATTGAATCGAACTCAGCTCACCTTGATGAAGCGAGCCAATACGAACTGGAATTCCTTGAAGCGATCGGCCAAATCCTGGAGCATACGTCGCCGGAAACGGAATCCAACGCAGTTCGACGGCATTTGCTGACGCTTATTAAGTCACACTGCGAAGCAAATGAAGGTGAAGCAATCGGTGTAGTCGTACCGATCATCGCAGAGCTTGTGCGAGATCCGACAACATTTCGAGATGCCTTCCCGATGAACCACGATCCTTCGATCGAAGGTTGGGTGACCGCGGTCCAAATCCTGGTCAACGAACTAAGCCCTTATACGATTCAAGACGAGCACGAACAACGCAACGACAACCAGCCGATCATTCGTCTTCTCAAGGAACTGGAACCGACTGTCGTTCAAGTTCTCAACGGACAAGAACGGGCAAGATCCAAATACTACATCCATCCAATGATTGCTTGGTCGCTTATTGGAACGCTGGTCGGAAGCCTGTTTACCATCCCCATCGCACTGATGTTTAACACCGGCGACCTAGGCGTGGTGCTATGCGCCGCTCTGATCGTGATGTGGCTCGTTGCCATGCTCCTCTCGTATTACCGATGGCTGTACCCTAAATATCTGAAAGCACGCCATGAACGAATGACACTTCAGTGGTTACTTGAGGGGTACTCCCAATTTTGGCGCCAAAGATTGTTCCGCTTGGCGCAAACCACCGACCAACCGATTGGACACTTGCTGAATCAAATCAACCATCTGTCGAAAGCGACGATGAATACCAACACGGGCAACACCGTCCACTACTTTGCGACGCAAGATGCAGGACTGATCATTTTCGTCTCGCTGCGTTCGCTACTCTAAAGACTGCTATGACAAAGTGAGTTGCACTTCGGTTGGACCACCGGGTTCTGAACGAACCGTCAGAGTTTGACCGACAAGCGTGGCTCGCCCTTTCATGGCCCGAATTCCGAAGTGGCCACTTGGAACCGAGGTGGGATCAAAACCAGATCCATTGTCGCTGATCACCAATGACCTTGCATTGCAGCGGATGACAATTTCAGTCGCGCTTCCATGGCGAACCGCGTTCCGCACCGATTCGATCAAGATACGATACGCTGTCGTTGCCAAACCCTTTTCGAGCTCGGTTAGGCAAAGCGGGCAATCGTCACTAGCGACCCAATTCGCTTGACAACTCTGCTCACAGACTTTGCCCACCGCGTCCTTGGCGGCCAACAACCAAGGCATGTGCTCGAGTTCAGGAGGATAGATCTGGGTGAGCATGTTGCGTCCAAGCGAGAGCGCGTCCTGCAACCACTCCTTCACCATCTCGATCTTGTCTGCCGACGCTTGATCGAGACAAACCTCTCCGTCAGTGGACTTTGTCGGGACGGATTGCAACGTCGCCGAAGCGCCAAAGATCAACGGCAAAAGCAAGTCATGAATATCATGGCCGATCTGAGCACGTTCCAGATCGATCAACTCGGACGCAGACAATCCCGAATCTTGATCAGGCGTGCTCATGGCGTTTGGCGACTCTTTAGTGACTCAGCTCAGCTGAACCAGCCTTTCTTGTCGAAGCTAGCGATCGCCTTTTCTTCAGACGCCTGAATGTCGAACAGTTTGTTCAAGTTGGTGATTTTGAACACTTCCAAAACGTTCGGCGAAACCTCGCAAAACTTCAGGGTCACGCTTTGTGCTTTGCAGGTCTTGTTCAACATGACCAGCTTGGTGATCATCGCGGACGACATGAACGAAACGCCGCGGAAATTCAGCAGCAACTTTTTGTTGAGTGCCTGCGGCACAGACTCTTGCAACTCTCGGCCGACAAGCTCGATCCGTTGACTGTCCAAGATCTTGCTGTCCTTAAATCCGACAACCAAGACTTCCCCGTTGTTTTCCTTAGTGGTGGCCGACATTGACGCTGCTGCTATAGGTATTGGGAGGGGCCAATGAATTCAAACCAGGAATTCATTCTTGGCGGACTTCCAGAGAAACCCGCCTTTTATTGATGTCAACAGATTACCAGCCCGGAGGGCCCAGGGCAATTCGGCGCCGCTTGAGGGGGCCATTTCCAACCACTTTATGCAGCTTTGGTTCGAACGGGCCTGCCGGTCACAACGGTCCGGTAAACCAGACCTAGCGTGGCGGCATTCGGTAGAGCCCGGTTGCCTTGACCAGAACCGTGTCGATTTCCGGTTTGAAGGTCGCTTCACCGGTCACGACCACCTCGTCGCCTTTGACAACCCCAAGCGTTTTGCGGGCATCCCCGCTGCGAATCTTTCCGTCGGCGTCCAGGAACTGAATAATCGCTTTGGGAGCCTGTGCCAACTTGCGCTTACAAAACGGACAATTGTCAGCGTGATCGGGATCATCACCGGCGTGCTCTTCGTCCGGCAATTCCGAAATCATGAACGCGACTTCGCCTGGCTGAAACGGATCCGTGTCCCCCGCATCAATACGTCCGGCAAGTACGACTGAAGCGGTTTCCAAAGCAGCGTCTTTGATTTCGGTCGGCGTACTCACTTCGCCAGCGGGCATTTCTGTGAGAACCAATTCCGGCGCAGTTGGCTTCGAAGCGGTTTGCGCGTTGGTTCCGTTGACACCGACTTTCTTGCTGCTGCAACCGACCGCAACCAAACATGCGATCGAGATCGATGTCAAATAAGCCGAGAGCTGCCTACGTTTGATCGCCATTACTCCAACCCTTTCAATTCGTCGATCGACTTTTGAATTGAGTCCTTTACGCTGTCATACTTTTCAGTGCGTTCGCTCACGTCGTCGACTTCGTGCATCGTATCGTCGACAGCCGTAAAGTCATCGAGCAGCGAATCAACGGCTGCTTGTGCTTTGGCCTTCTTATCGGCGTCGTCCATCTTTGCCACCCACTGCTCAGCTGCGAGCAAGACTTCGCCAACGTGGTGCAACGGGTCGTGCGCACCCTCTGGATCGCCTTCGCCGAAGTGCTTGCCGATGTCAGTATTCAGAGCAGTCAACTCATCGGCGATCTCGACAATTGAAGCAAAGTCATGGCTGTGCTCGTCACCGTGATCGTGTGCACTATGGTCGTGCTCACTGTGATCATGTCCGTCGTGATCATCATGATCGTGGCCTTCCTCGCCACTGCTTTCACTGACAGAGGTGGTGGAAGCTTTATCGCAGCCAGACAGTGAAGTGAATGCAAATGCAGCGAGTAACGTCAGACCGAACGCGAAGCGTGATTTCGTCATGGGAGGTGGCGCCGTGGGAATTTTGGATGTGGGCGTGTAATGATGTGGGGAGCAAAGGTTGCACTGAAAACCAAGCACGATTCCGCTGGGGAGGACAATCGGCGGAGCACCCGCGATGGACCTTCTCTGTCTTGCAGCCCAACAGTGCTTCAAAACAATGCAACCGTCGTCTGTGGAATCGATTTTGTACGGAGCTGGAGGCTAAGTTTTGATACGAGGCGATCTTTCGATTGTGGGTGCCTTCGATTCCGATGTGATTGTACGCCAACCCATCACACTCGGTTCGTCGCTCACCCGCAACAAAGCCTGCCCAGACCAAAATTGCCAGCTCCAATTAAGCCGCGACTCCGCCGGAGACGAAATCGCAGTAAACCGACCAAAGCCAACTTCTAGCGACGTGATTCGCGTCGGCGGTCCGATTCTTTCAACAAGATTTTGCGTAATCGGATATTTTCTGGGGTAACCTCAACCCACTCGTCTTCTTCGATGTACTCCAAAGCCATTTCCAGTGACATGCCGCGTGGCGGTTTCAGGACGACGTTTTCGTCACTGCCCGATGCACGCATGTTGGTCAGCTTCTTTTCCTTACAGGGGTTCACGGTGATGTCGTTGTCGCGGGCGTTCTCCCCAACAATCATCCCTTCGTAGACTTCCTGGCCTGCCCCGACAAAGAATTCGCCGCGATCTTGCAATGCGAACAAAGCAAAAGGCATCGTTTTGCCGCTGACCATCGAAATCAGCACGCCGTTGGCGCGACGTGGGACATCGGCCTCAAGAGGGCGATAGCATTCAAATCGGTGGTGAATCACTGCGGTCCCGCGAGTCGCGTTCAGCAATCGTGTTCGCAACCCGATCAAGCCACGCGATGGAATCGTGAATCGCAGCAAGCTGTACTCACCACGCTGTTTCATCTCCTCCAGCGCACCGCGTCGCAAACCGACGAGTTCCATGACAGGCCCCATCGCTTCGGTGGGCACTTCCACACGCAGCGATTCAAACGGCTCGTGCGGTTTTCCGTCGATGTCGCGGTTGATCACGCGAGGCTTGCCGATGCTGAGCTCGTATCCTTCGCGTCGCATCGTTTCGATCAAGACGGCCAAGTGCAGAACGCCGCGACCTTTGACAGCATAAGCTTCGGTGCCGGGGATCATCTCGACCCGCAGTGCAACGTTTCGTTCGAGTTCCTTTTCCAAGCGTCCTTTGATCTGACGGGTCGTCACGAACTTGCCTTCGCGACCGGCCAACGGAGAAGAGTTGACCGCAAACACCATTTCGAGCGTCGGTTCGTCGACAGCCAAACGCGGATAAGGGTTGTTCGCATCGACCATCGAAATCGTGTCGCCGATTTCAACGCCCTCAAGTCCTTCGATCGCGACGATGTCGCCAGCTTGAGCGGAATCGGTCTTGGTACGGCCGAGTTTATCGAAGACATAAAGGCCTGCGACCTTCTGTTTGACGACGCTTTCTTTTTGGTGCATCTCGATCGTCTGACCGGCAGTGATTCCACCGGCACCGATGCGGCCAACCGCGATCCGGCCGACGTATTCGCTCCAATCAAGCGTCGTCACCATCATTCGCAGAGGCGAATCGGCGTCGACTTGTGGTCCGGGCAAGTGATCGACGAGCAGATCCAACAACGGCCGCATGTCCTCACTTGGCTCATCGGGATCGTTTGTCGCGAAGCCGCTTTTCGCACTCGCGAAGACGTAAGCGACCGAGTCTAGTTGATCTTCACCACCGAGCTCTGCGAGCAACTCGAGTGCTTCGTCGAGAGCTTCAGCCGAACGGGCGTCGGGGCGGTCGATTTTGTTCACCACGATGATCGGCTTCACACCGGCGGCGAGTGCTTTTTCGAGCACGTAACGCGTCTGGGGCATTGGCCCCTCAGCGGCATCGACGAGCACCAAGCAGCCATCCGCCATCCGAACGACGCGTTCGACTTCACCGCCAAAGTCAGCGTGACCAGGCGTATCGATCAAATTGATTTTCGTGTCGCGATAGTTGATCGCGATGTTTTTCGACAGAATCGTGATCCCGCGTTCACGCTCCAAATCGTTGGAGTCCAGGATTCGCTCCTCTCTCAACTCCGTGTCTCGGAACTGACCACTTTGTTTGAGCAAGCAATCGACGAGGGTCGTCTTGCCGTGGTCAACGTGCGCGATAATGACAACATTCCGGATATCAGCGCGCCGTTCGGTTGCGTCGTTCTGATCGGAAACTGCGAGTGGTTCGGACTGAGACAAGGTAACTAAGGCGTGTTGGTGAAGGACGGGAAGCCAAAACACAGATCGTGATTGGCTCAGCGATTGGCGCCTATCAGATCAATTACACTCCTAGGGATAAACGACGAGATGCCTTAAAACTTCCTCTTGCGGAAGATCACCTCGCTAGACTGCAAACACCGGCACCGAGCCCTCCCTAAAGGCCAGCTTTATCTGAGGACTGACGCTACATCTGCCACCTGCCCTTTGCGGGCACACTAAAGAGTTGTAATATTCCGCACAGCAACGTTGTGAAGAGTCTGAAAAGCCCGTGATTTGTTGTCGCGGGCTTTGACACGGACCGAGTTTGTGAAAAATATCACAAACTTTCGGCACGTCCGCGATTCGCTGCCGCGATCTACATCACAATCGCCGGATGCACACCCACCGCTCCTCCCTAGCCATATGATCACGATCAAAGAGGGCTTGGATCTTCCGATTCTCGGCAATCCCGCCCAGCACATTGAAGTCGCCAAACCTGTCAAACAGGTTGCCTTAGTCGGCGACGATTACATCGGCATGAAACCAACGATGTTGGTCGCACCCGGTGACAAGGTAAAACTCGGTCAACCACTGTTCACCGACAAAAAGACAGAAGGCGTGACCTACACGTCTCCTGCCGCCGGGACGGTTGCTGACGTCATTCGAGGCAAGAAACGGAAATTCGAAGCCATCGTGATCGATGTTGACCCCGCGGCGACTGAAGCCGATGCGGTCAAATTCGATGTCGCGGAGTTGGATTCGATGACCAAGGATTCGCTTACGGGTCTGTTGACCGAAAGCGGTCTGTGGACTTCGTTGCGGACACGCCCTTTCGGGAAGGTGCCGGCACCGGCGAGTTCGCCGAGCTCCATCTTCGTTCAAGCGATCGACACCAACCCGCTTGCCGCGTGCCCGGCAACCGCAATGGCAGATCGCAAAGATCAGTTCATCCTGGGATTGCGAGCCCTGACGAAACTGACTGAAGGCACCGTGCACGTCTGCAAAGCCCCTGGATCAGAAATCCCCGGCGATGGCGTCAATGGCGTGCAGGTCAGCGAATTTGGCGGCCCGCACCCTGCCGGACTGGTTGGGACTCACATCCACGAGCTTGATCCCGTCGGCCCAAATAAGACCGTTTGGTACATCGGCTACCAAGATGTGATCGCGATCGGTGCTTTGATCACCACCGGAATGCTGGACGTTCGCCGTGTGATTTCCCTCGCCGGTCCAGTCGTGGACAAGCCCCGATTGCTGGAAACCCGCTTGGGTGCTTCGGTCACCGAATTGATCGATGGCGAATATGCGAGCGACTTGAACATCCGACCGATCTCCGGCTCAGTTCTCAACGGACGCACATCCACTGCCCCACACGACTTTTTGGGACGTTATCACACCCAGATTTCGATCATCGAAGAAGGCAACGTGCGTGAATTCCTGGGCTGGCAAATGCCCGGATTCGACAAGTACAGCACCACACGCGTGTTCGCTTCGGCGATGCTTCCCGGCAAAAAATTCGCATTTACCTCCAGCACTGGTGGCAGCGAGCGAGCGATGGTTCCCCTGGGAACCTATGAAAAGGTGATGCCGCTCGACATTTTGCCGACCCAGCTGTTGCGAGCTCTGATTGTGCGTGACACCGACCAAGCTCAACAGCTTGGTGCACTTGAACTAGAAGAAGAAGACTTGGCTTTGTGCACGTTTGTCTGCCCAGGGAAGTACGAGTACGGCTCGCTACTTCGTGAAAACCTGACGACGATCGAACGCGAAGGATAAACCAATCAACGATTGGCGCTAGCCGCCATCGATTCCAGCAATTTGATTTCGGCAATTCTGAATCGATTCAATTCATCCGAAATTTTTTGGACACGGATAACCAATGAAAGCACTTCGCGATGCTCTGGACAAAGTCCATCCGCTCTTTGCTAAGGGCGGACCGCTGCAGATCGCGTATCCAATGTACGAGGCGCTTGATACGTTCTTGTACACACCGGGCGAAGTCGCACACGGTAAAACACACGTGCGTGACACGATCGATCTGAAGCGAATGATGATCACCGTCGTCATGGCCCTCGTGCCAGCGACTATTTTCGGAATGTGGAATGTTGGTTACCAGGCCAACCTCGCAATCCAACACGCCGCTGAAGCCGGCGAACTGTACCAAGGTGGACTGTATTTTGACTTCCACCATTGGCTGGGCTTCACCAATGATCCGACCAATATCACCGACTGTTTTTTCCTCGGCGCGATTCACTTCCTTCCGATGTACATCGTGTGCATGTTTGTCGGGGGACATATCGAGCTGGTCTTCAGTGTTCTTCGCGGACATGAGATCAACGAGGGATTCCTGGTCACCGGTTTGCTCTTCCCACTGACGCTCCCCGCGTCGATTCCGCTTTGGCAAGTCGCCGTCGGGATCGCGTTCGGTGTCATCGTCGCCAAGGAAGTGTTCGGCGGTACCGGGCGAAACTTCCTGAACGTCGCTTTGACCAGCCGTGCGTTCTTGTACTTTGCCTACGCCGGCCAGATCAGTGGCGATAAAGTTTGGACCGCTGTTGACGGGTTCAGTGGAGCGACCGCGCTTGGCCAGATGGCTGCTGCGACTCCCGATCCGACCGGCGAGACCAATGCCGCACTGAGCGCACTCCAAGGCGTGAACTATGCACTCGGTCAAGCCGACCCGGTCACCTGGACCGAACCGATCACCTTGAGCAGTGCTTTCCTAGGCACCATCCAAGGTTGCGTCGGCGAAACCAGCACCCTGATGTGCTTGATCGGAGCAGCCATTCTGATCGGAACCGGAATCGGTTCGTGGAAGATCATGGCGGGTGTGCTTGCCGGTGTTGCGGGAACGTCGCTGTTCCTCAACGGCGTCAGCGGACACACCAACCCGATGATGGACGTGCCGTTCTACTGGCACTATGTCGTCGGTGGCTTGGCGTTTGGCTTGGTCTTCATGGCCACTGACCCTGTCAGTGCCTCAATGACTGAAACTGGAAAATGGATTTACGGCGGCTTGATCGGGTTCATGACGGTTCTTATCCGTTGCATCAACCCGGCGTTTCCCGAAGGCATCATGCTGGCGATTTTGTTCGGCAATGTCTTCGCACCGCTGATCGACTACTTCGTTGTCTCGATGAACGTTCGTCGGAGGATGGCCCGCTATGCCGCAACGTGATTCAATGATCGGAACCCTGCTGGCCGCAACCGTTCTGTGTGTGGTCTGCTCCGCCGTCGTCAGCGTTGCTGCGGTCGGCCTACGCGAGAAGCAGGAACAGAATAAAGTTCTCGACCGTCAAAAGAACATCCTCGACGCGACCGGCTTGGCTCGCGGCGAGTATGGCTTGCCGGCGGCAGAACTTTCCAAAGAACAAATCGATGAATTGTCCAGCTGGATCAGCGAAAAGCTGGTCGACCTGGAAACCGGTGAATACGTCACCGACATGGACCCAGCCAAGTACGACCCGCGTGAAGCAGCTGAAAAGCCCGACACGAGCGTCGCGATCACTGATGTGAAGTACGACCCAGGCGTCGACCGCCGCGAGAAGATCGCCAAGGTCTATCTGGTGAAGAAGCCTGGTTCGGAAGGCGAGTTCCAACAAGTTGTTTTGCCCGTCTACGGCAAAGGCTTGTGGTCAACGCTGTACGGGTTCCTGGCTCTCCGCAGTGACCTGGAAACCATCCAGGGTTTGACGTTCTACCAACACGCCGAAACACCGGGACTGGGTGGTGAAGTCGACAACCCAGCATGGAAAGCCCAATGGGAAGGCCAGAAGCTTTACGACGAAGCCGGCGAACCTGCCGCGATCGTCGCCAAAGGCCCCGCCCCCTCGGGCAGCATGTATGCCGTTGACGGTTTGTCGGGTGCGACGATTACCAGCCGCGGTGTCACCACGTTGCTGCGTTACTGGTCGAGCGATGATGGCTACGGCAAATTCATCAAAAACTTGAACGAACAACACGCCGCAAAGTCGGGGTCCTAAGACATGGCAGCATCAAAAGCGAAAAAGGTCGTCTTCGATCCGCTCGTCGACAACAACCCGATCGCCCTGCAGATCCTTGGGATTTGTAGTGCACTCGCGGTCACGACCAAATTAGAAACCTCGATCGTAATGGCGATCGCCGTACTTCTTGTCACGGCGTGCAGTAACTTTTGCGTCAGTGCGATTCGATCCTTCATCCCCAGCAGCATCCGAATCATCGCGCAAATGTGCGTGATCGCCTCGCTGGTGATCGTGGTCGACCAGATCCTCAAAGCGTACCTGTTTGACATCAGCAAACAGCTCAGCGTTTTTGTTGGTCTGATCATCACCAACTGTATCGTCATGGGTCGCGCCGAAGGCTTCGCAATGAAGAACAAACCCGGTGTCAGTTTCCTTGACGGTGTCGGTAACGGCCTCGGTTACGGCTTGGTCCTACTGTTCGTCGCGGTTTTCCGCGAAGTGCTCGGTAGCGGCACCTTGCTTGGCTTCGAGATTCTGAAGCTTGACCGAAACGGTGGTTGGTACAACCCCAACAACCTGATGCTGTTGCCACCAAGCGCGTTCTTCCTGATCGGCTTCTTGATCTGGATCATCCGCGCCAACAAACCCGAACAAATCGAAGAGGCGTAAGGGAGCCGAACCATGGAAAATGTGATCGAAACTCACCTCAGCATTTTGCTGAAAGCCATCTTCGTGGAGAACCTGGCACTCTCGTTCTTCCTTGGGATGTGTACGTTCTTGGCAATCAGCAAGAACGTGAAAACGGCACTAGGCCTCGGCGTCGCCGTGGTCGTGATCGAAGCGATCACCGTGCCTGCGAACCAATTGATCTATGCGTTGCTGTTAAAGAAAGGCGCGCTTACCTGGATGAATGGCTTCGTCTCCACGGAAACGATCGACTTTTCAACCGTCGATCTGAGCTTCCTCGGATTCATTAGCTTCATCGGGGTGATCGCCGCGATGGTCCAAATCCTCGAGATGTTTTTGGACAAGTTCGTTCCCTCGCTTTACAACACGCTGGGGATCTTCTTGCCGCTGATCACCGTGAACTGCGCCATTCTGGGTGCTTCGCTGTTCATGCAAGAACGCAACTACAGCTTCCCCGAATCGTGCACCTACGGCCTTGGCTGTGGTGTCGGCTGGGCACTGGCAATCGTTGCTCTGGCCGGTATTCGTGAAAAGATGAAGTACAGCGATGTGCCTCCACCGCTCCGCGGTTTGGGCATCACGTTTATCACGGTTGGTTTGATGGCGCTTGCGTTCATGTCGTTCAGCGGTATTCAGCTGTAGTCAATCGCCAGCCCTTTGTTGCATCCCTTATAAAATCAATCAGCCAAAGAGACAAAAATGTCCACCATCATACTTGGCGTCCTCATGTTCACCGCGGTGGTGGTGGCACTGGTGGTCGTCATTTTGCTAGCCAAAAAGCAGCTCGTCGCATCGGGTCCGGTCAAAATTCTGGTCAATGAACAGAAAGAGATCGAAGTCCCCGCCGGTGGCAAGTTGCTGGGCGCCCTCGCGGACGCCGGTATCTTCGTTTCCAGCGCCTGTGGTGGCGGTGGTACCTGTGCCCAATGTCGCGTCAAAGTGACCGAAGGCGGCGGCGAGATCCTGGCAACCGAGAAGGACCATATCAATAAAAAGGAAGCTGCCGAAGGCAATCGCTTGTCATGTCAAGTTGCTGTCAAGCAAGACATGCACGTCGAAGTCCCCGAGGAAGCTTTCGAAACCAAGAAGTGGGAATGCACCGTCAAAAGCAACGAAAACGTTGCGACGTTCATTAAGGAATTCGTTCTCGAACTGCCCGCTGGCGAAGACGTTAACTTCAAAGCTGGTGGTTACATTCAAATCGAATGCCCTCCTCACGTAGCTAACTACAAAGACTTCGCGATCCAAGAAGAGTATCACGAAGACTGGGACAAGTACGACATTTGGCGATTCGTCTCCAAAGTTGACGAGCCAGTCGTGCGTGCTTACTCGATGGCTAACTACCCGGGCGAGAAAGGCATCATCATGCTGAACGTCCGTGTTGCCACGCCACCGCCACGCAACCCCGAGTTGCCTCCAGGAAAGATGTCCAGTTACATCTTTAACCTGAAACCCGGCGACAAAGCGACCATCAGCGGCCCCTATGGTGAGTTCTTCATCAAAGACACGGACGCCGAAATGGTTTACATCGGTGGTGGTGCGGGTATGGCTCCTCTGCGTAGCCATATCTTCGAACTCTTCAAACGTCGCAAGACGAACCGCAAAGTCAGCTACTGGTACGGCGGTCGAAGCATGCGAGAATTGTTCTACGTCGACCACTTCCGCGAGATCGAAGAAGAGTTCCCGAACTTCAAATTCAACATCGCGTTGTCGGATCCGTTGCCAGAAGACAACTGGACCGGCTACCAAGGTTTCATCCACCAGGTGTTGTTGGAAAACTACCTCGCCAACCACCCTGCACCGGAAGACATCGAGTACTACATCTGTGGCCCGCCGATGATGAATGCGGCCGTCTTCAAGATGTTGGATGACTTGGGTGTTGAGCCTGAAAACATCATGTACGATGACTTCGGCGGATAGGAACCGCAAGTTTCCCCATCTCAAGATAACTGTCTTATGACAATTGAAACCACGCGGCGAAGTATTGCACTCGCCGCGTTTTTTTACGCCTGTGCTTTTTCTGCCATCGCGCTGCCGCTTACAGTAGCGTCCAATGCGTTTGCCCAGGCACCGCCCGGCGACGAGATTCGCCAGTTCAACGGCGGAACGATGGGCACCAGCTATATGGTCAAAGTGCTGGGCGGAAGCGAGCAAGACGACCAGACCCTGAAACTGGCCATCGATGCCGAACTGCGTCAGGTCAACGACGAGATGTCCACTTACATCAAAGCGTCGGAGATCTCGCAATTCAACGATTCCGATAGCACCGACTGGATTGAAGTCAGCAAGCCATTTGCGGAAGTCGTCGATTACGCACAGCAAGTTTCAAAGCTGACCGAGGGTGCCTTTGATGTCACCGTCGGACCGCTCGTCAATGCGTGGAGCTTTGGTCCCACCGAACGGACCAACACAGTCCCAAGCGATGACGAGATCACGAAACTTCGCGAGATTGTTGGCTACGAGAAACTGCACGTTCGCCTCGATCCACCGTCTCTCAAGAAAGACGTCGCGGGATTGCGAATTGACCTTTCGTCAATCGCCAAAGGCCATGGTGTCGATCGCGTGATCGATCGGCTTAAGTCTCTCGACATTGAATCCGCGTTTGTGGAAATCGGCGGAGAGGTTCGAACGTTCGGAAAGAAACCGGATGGTCCGTGGCGCGTTGGCATCCAGTTGCCCGACACGAACGAAGAAACCGTGATGGTCGCACATGCAATGAATCCAGGTGATGACGCCGGCAATTCGATGGCGACATCCGGCGACTACCGCAACTTCTTCACCGTTGGCAAAAAGCGATATTCGCACACCATCGATCCTCGGACGGCAAAGCCAATCGAACACAACCTTGCATCCATCACGGTGATCGCCCCGTTGTGCATGCAAGCCGATGCGTGGGCAACAGCGCTCAGCGTCGTTGGCACCGATGCGGCACTAAAACTCGCCCAAGACAACGAGTTGAACGTTTTGCTTGCCCAGCGGACGGAAGACTCATTTGCCTTGCACGGAACTGGCAACTTAGCGGCCTACGCCGAGGGTTCCGAGCAGAGCGATCAAGCCGATGCTGACGCCGGTGCGGCTCCAGAGAAAAGCTTGTTTCAACAGGTGCTGCCGATCACCATCCTGTCCTTCGGTGTGTTTTCAATTTTGCTCTTTGCGATGGCAGTCGGAGTGATCTTTGGGCGCAAACAAATCAGCGGATCTTGCGGAGGCCTAAACGCCCAAACGAATCCAGATGGCAGCACAAGTTGTTCGCTGTGCAGCAGCCCATCGGATGCGTGTAAAGAGCTTCGCGAAAAGATGGCGCAAAAGGACCAGGTTTGATCGTTCGGTACAGCCGCTGAATCATTCACCAACTCCCGTCTTCGCAAATTGTCAAAATCAAAATGCGAAGCAAGCGATTCTCCATTCGGACGCTCCTTATCGCGATGATGCTCATCGCGATCGCGTTCAACTATGGCCCCACATGGTACCGACGGTCCAAATTCGGTGATCAATACGAGGCTGTTCGTAATAATACCTGGAGTCGTGATAGCGGTACCTCGAACGGATACGAGTTTCGTGCCGCAAATGGTGCGATGCTTTCTGTCTGGACCACAGAACATGAATACGTCGAACGAAGCGGCCTTATTGAACCGCTAAACTTTGACCCGGATCCATCTCGCTATTATGTTTACCCGCCCGGAAAGTGGGTCAACACCGTCGACGAAGTCATGGAAACATGGGACCAATACGACTAAACGAAAGCATCAGGTTTTACCTAGTGGATGAGGAGTACGGCGAGTTCTCGAACTTTGCCCCCTTTCCTTTCGAACTTGACGGCAAGACCTGGCCGACGAGCGAACACTATTTCCAAGCTCAGAAGTTTGTGGGCACGCCCCACGCAGAAGAGATCCGGATTGTCGAATCACCAATGAAAGCGGCAATCATGGGCCGTGACCGTAGCCGCCCGCTGCGATCGGATTGGGAGAAGGTCAAAGACGACGTCATGCGAGGGGCACTGGCTGCAAAGTTCGCTCAACATCCACCGTTAACCCAATTGTTGTTGGCGACCGGCGACGCGATGATTGTTGAACACACCAGAAACGATTCGTACTGGGGTGACGGTGGCGATGGTTCAGGACAGAACAAGCTTGGAATCCTGCTGGTCGAACTCCGGGAAAAACTTAGTGCGGCCGCTCGCAAGCGTAGCGACAGCTAATCAGCTCGCCTGACGCTTGAGATGTTCAAGGCAGTCACGCACGACCGCATCCGCTGCGTTGTCGAGCGCTTCGTTGATACCTTTCAGTCCGGCGATGACTTCGTTTGCCCAGCGGACATATTCAAGTTGCCTCGAAATCGGCCAATCTTGCGGCGGATCATCAAGCATCGTACGTAGGTTACAGGTCTTGTCAGCAAGTTTGATTTGCTTGGCACCATCGCTTTTATGGGGAGCGTTGACGACCTGCAGGCGTTTGCGTTCTTGCTTGGGCAGCGATTTATCATCGGTGCACTCCATCACCAGCGCCGCGATATCGCAGCCAAAGCGTTCGCGAATTTCTGATTCAGTCGCCTCGGTATCTTCGACGGTGTCATGCAATAACGCCGCAATCAAAATGGACTGGTCCGCGACATTTCCAACACGCGCCAAGTGGTCGGCGACTTCGATGGGGTGATTGATGTATGGAGTCCCGGCAGCATTTTTCCTTCGTTGGTCGCTGTGTTTATCGGCCGCGAAAAGGACTGCGTCGAGTAGTGCGTTCATTGATAGAAAGCCAGAGAGCGAAGTGGAATGTGACGCAATCAGTTAGGCGTGGCCAGAAGCCAACGTGGGCGCGTCGATCGCCAAGGAATTGTCGCCCGATATTCATCCGCAGCCACACGCCAATTCTGTTGCGAGGTAGCGACAGCCGCGTTCAAATTCGATACGGAACCAGGTTGGAAGCCTGAGTAGCAGCATGCGCGGCAGAACTGGTATACGAAGTCTTGAATGACTCGGGCTTAACTCAACCACTCTGCGGCTTCGGGAGCGAAATAGGTGAGGATCCCGTCGGCGCCCGCACGCTTGAACCCAAGCAAACTCTCGAGCGCCACCTGTTTACGGTCGAGCCACCCCAACTGCCCCGCTGCGGAAAGCATGGCGTATTCGCCGCTGACCTGGTAGACGAATGTCGGCACCGCAAACGTCTGCTTGACTCTCGAAACGATGTCGAGATATGGCATCCCCGGCTTTACCATCACTGTGTCGGCGCCTTCTGCCAAATCCAACGCGACCTCTTGCAGTGCTTCGTCGCCTTGTGCGGGATACTGCTGATAGGTCTTCTTACTCGCACCTCCCAAGTTGCCTTTTGACCCGACGGCATCGCGGAACGGACCATAGAACGCGCTCGCATATTTAGCGGCATACGACATGATCTGGACATTCTGGTGACCGGCGGATTCAAGGGCGTCTCGTATCGCCCCGATCCGACCATCCATCATGTCACTAGGCGCGATGATATCGCAGCCGGCATCCGCTTGGACAACGGCCTGCTGCTGAAGGATCGCTACCGTTTCGTCATTGACAACGTCGCCATCACGCACGATTCCGTCATGCCCATGACTGCTATAAGGATCCAGTGCGACGTCACAAATGATGCCAAGAGAATCCCCCACCGCTTTCTTGATTGCACGGACTGTTTGGCAGACGAGATTGTTCGGATTGGTCGCTTCCTCAGCCCCTGGCGTCTTCAAATTCGGAGGCGTCGCGGGAAAGATGGCAACTGCGGGGATTCCCAGATCAACCGCACGCTTCGCCGCATCGACTGCGAGCTCCGCTCCCAGACGATTTACACCGGGTAGCGACTCAATCGGCTGAGCCCCGGTATCGGGATGCACAAAGATCGGCCAAATCAAATCATCAACCGACAGATTCGTTTCGGCGACCAGACGTCGCGACCAATCATAGCGTCTCGAGCGACGCATCCGAGTGCGGGGAAATGGTCCACGAACAAAGTCGGTCATGTCATCGCTCCGGCGACAAATCGTTGCAGGTTGGAGGGCTTTTTACGTTCCCTCCAACCTATCGAGCGATTCACGTTGGGGCTAGACGGTGCGACGTCTTACCGTTTGATTAGAGACCGCGTTCTTTGGCGTACGACTTGATGCGGTAAATCCGTTGTTCTTCGACGGAATCACGTACCACAAGTTTGCCATCGCTATCGACCATCAAGATCATTCCAGGCGTCGTCATCTCTTCATCATCTTTGACGATCGGCATCTGAACGCCACCTTCTAGATCGATGATCGTGGCCGCAGACTCGATAACCATTTCGCCGGTCTTCTTGATTTCCAAAGTGATTGGGTCAACGACATCAGCGGATTCGACAGTGGCACTTAGAACCGTACCTTCGCTGGCTTCGATGGTCGTTGGAACGAACGTCCCCAAACCGAGGTCGAAGCTGCTAGCGACGACTTCGGCGGTTGGTACATCGCCTTCCGCGACGACGACCCGGTTCCCAATTTCCATGTATTTGGCACGGCTGTTAGGCTTTGCCGGTCCCACGAACGACTGGTCCAACTTCTTGGGCAACGAAACGGGCTCGCTAATGTCGCTCCATTCGCTCCATCGTTTGTAGTCACGTTCTTGTGTTTGTGCAGCTTTGGCGACCAGTGAGACCACACGGCTGTAGGCATCCGGATCGAGTGACTTTCCTTTGGGTTGCAATTCCGGCTTCTCAGGGAAGTTCGGATCATTAACCGCAAACCGAATTCGATAGACGTACTTGTGGTCTCGAAGAGGTGCGTTCTTATCCCGCTGTGCACCGCGGAGGTAGGCAAAGTCATAAAAGCGAAGCAGCTTGTAATCGACCGGGTTTTCCTCGGCCGCCTTGCCTTCCATTCCGCGAGCAGAGCCACCGCTACCGCCATAGCCACTGCCGCCGTAGCCGCTTCCATACCCACCCATGTCGCTATCCATGCCGCTGCCGTAGCCGCCCATGCCCATGTCGCCTTCCATGCCGCTCCCATAGCCACTGCCATAACCGCCACCACCGGCGCGAGTTTGGCCACCTTTGAGATCAACCTGGAAGTTACTCATGTCGACGTTACCCAGCTTTTGCGCCTCCAGCTCGGACTCGGTCAAGAGCTGCTCTTGATCCAGTTCGCGCTGGGTCTTCAACGGAATCAACGGGTGAGTCGCCAATCGTTGGTACGGATCCAGCAAAATTGGCGGAATCCACATCGTGACCCCAGTGACCCAATAATCACGGGGCACGATTTCCGGTGCGAAGCCTGACCAGTAAAAGGCGGCGTTTCGGATCGTGATCTCGTTCGAATCGCGAAGGATCCAATCATCGTCGGTCAATTGATCCACCGTTTTATTGGTGACGTCTGCCCGCTCGACTTGATACGCAATGTACGTGGGCAAGTCACGTGTTCGCGGGTTGTATTCAGCCGCGTAGGACAAGGCCTCTTGATAGGAATCGATCAGCTTCTTGTGAGGAATCGCAGCTGACCCGGCGATGAAGTAGCCGAGACCTGGTACCGGCGGCTGATCTTCGCCGTTGGCAACCGATTTGGTTGGTGCCGCCTTTGTACCGAGGTTTTCGTCGGCGGGAAGCTTACGAACCGGTCCCGAAGTCGAGGCGGCCATGCCCGAAGACGAAGCGCCCATACCGCTCATCATCATGTCTGACTCGTAGCCTTCCATTCCGCCGCCCATCATGCCGTACATGTCGGCCATGTTGTTCTGGCGAGAATTCCGACGACTGCTACGTGTCGGCTTTTGCTCGACTTTTTCGACTTCGTCGGCGGCCTCAAGATCAGCCAATGCATACAAGCCATCCTTCGATCGATATGCCATCGATGCGATCACGCCCTGTACTTGAATGCCCTCTGGTTTGCTGAGTTCGGGGTCTTTGCGGCGTACTTTATTTGCCGCAACTTTTCCTGGTTCCCATAGCTGTGGCGTGTAGAGACTGGCCGGAATCGCGGTGAGAAACTTTTGTTGTTCTTTTGCGATATCGAACTCTTCAAAGCTCGTTCGCCGCTCGGCGAGAACCTCTTCATTGTGATTGTTGTCGACTTCGTTCTTCACTTCATTCGCACTCGTCGCCAAACGCTGCGGATCACGTGTCGCTCGAATATCTTCTTTGCTGTAACCGATCCATGCGAGAAACCCTGCCGCCGCAATGATCAGCAACACAATCAACTTTTCGAAGTTGTAGAGCGCGAAATCTTTTAGTTTGTCGGAATCCATAGCAAGTCTCGTGGTTACGAGCGACTGATTGAACGAGAGTTCGTATTCGGTAAATCAACAGGATGACTCGATTCATCCCGCTGCTGTGAAATGAGTTTGATTAGGTGCCGCACAGACACGTGCTGACTATGGCTCGTCAGTTACTTCGGGATCTGTTCCGGCTGGCGTTACTGTTGCCGCTGGTTGCGGCGGAGTGGTTGCGGCCCCAGGCGTCGCTGGGTCACCAGCATCCGGTGCCGCAGGCTGCGTGGTTCCTGGTGCCGGAGGCGTTCCCGCATCAGGCGTCGTCGGTGGCTGGGTACCGGTCGCGTCCGTTGCAGGTGTGCCGGTTCCCGGTGTCGTCACGGTCGGCGGTACCGTATCAGCAGCGGGTGTGGTTGCCGACGGATTGGGCAAATCGTCAATCACTTCGGCAGATGCGTCGATGGTGATCTCAGCTTGATCCTTCAGTTTATCGACCCCAAGTGCTTCATCACTCGGCGGGTTCCAGAAGTAGATCAGACCGTAAATTTCCACATCCAAGTCGGTGGGGAATTCTTCGTCAGCGCCTCCGGCAACAGCAGCACCGCCGCCGGATCCCATTCCGCTCATTCCCATGTCCATCCCCATACCCATGCTTTCCATGCCGCTCATCCCACTCATTCCCATGTCCATCCCCATACCACCGCCCATTCCGCCGGTAGCAGTACTGGATTTTCCTTTCGGCATGATGCGAACTTGGTAGACGTCGACCATTAGCGGCGCGTTACCACAGGCGGCAAGCAGTGCAGGGATGCTCTGCTGTTCCATTTGCAGTTTCAGCGTTACGGGAATTCGTTTCGCAACCGCGATGGCGACTTGGGAAGGATCGTTACTGGAGAATGCGCCGCGGAGGCTTGAGGCATCGATCGGCTCAAACGCGGTGTTCACATACCGGCCATCGCCCGGATCAACAGCGGCAACGTCAGACGCCATGCCGTAACCCGCACCTTCACCTCCCATTCCCCCCATCGAATCCATCATCCCACTGCCATAGGCTTCACTGCTTCCCATGCTGCCGTAACCACCCATACCGCCCGCCGAGATGCGTGAACCGGGCTCGGACATCGTTCCCTCGGTGAAGGAAACTGACTTACCAATCGCCAGGCTTTTGATCTCGCGGATTTTGGCTTCGAAAGCTTGTTTCGCATCGCCGTTGACGACGGCCACGATTTGCAACAGCTGTTTGAGGATCCAGAGGTTTTCTTGGGAGTAGTAAACGTCGAGTTCCGACGGATAGTTCTTTGCGCCACGCCATGGGAACAAGTCCTTCAGCAACGCCTCTTGGCTGCCGGAACTCCATTTTACGACCGGCTCGTCAGTGGTTCCGGTGATATCAACCTTGCCACGACTGGTAGCCGGGCCGCTCATTCCGCTGGCCATCATGTCACCATAGCCGCTGTCCATGCCCGTCCCCATGCTCATCCCCATCCCGGCGGAGGGCCGTTTGTTAAAATCGGCGGTCCATTTCGCTTTGGGGATCTCGGCGAGCGCCGGCAACTGGGTGCCGATGTAACGCTCGTAACGGCGAAGCAGTTCGGGGTTGACGTTTTCGTGTTCGGTGTTGCCGAACTCTTCGTACTTTTCGAACGGCAATTTCAGTTTGCTCTTGTCGACCTTCCCCGTTTCTGGATCACGAACATACTGGAATTCATTTAGAAACTCATCCTTCATGATCGTCGGCCAAGTCAGGATGTTGCGTTGGGCGTCAAAGACGTTTTCCCAAGCCGCCATGACTTCGCCTTTTCGTTCTTCGATCATTTCGTTCATGACGATGTGCGACAGCTCGTTGGGCTGTGCAGGCATCTGACTTTGATACTGCGAGACTTTCTTGAAGTCAGACTGAATGCTGCTGATCTGGCTTGCGATCTCCTTGTCCAGGGTGCTGGTGGAGAGGTACCAGACGGTCAGCGCACCGATCAGGACAACGGTACTGCCGATCCAGAAGCCGTACTTCAATGCGACGGCGAGGGCTTCTTTGACTTGGTCCATGGCGAGTTGGTTAGGTTGAAAAGTGGTGCGCTGTTGGTTGACGAGAGGCGATCAAAAGACGAAGGAAATAATCTGCTAGGAGTTAGCTGCGACGGAATCGTCGGTCGCAGCGGGATCAGTCCCGGAATCTTCTGAGGCCGGATCCGTCGTGCCATTTTCTTCCATCAAGGCCTTCTCTTCCTCGGCCTTCAACCGACGGGCTTCCATCCGCTCGGCGTAGGTGGTCGGCTTCCACAGAAACTGAAAGACGAAGTCCATCCGTTTCGGTGTGAAGAACTGCGGTTCCGCATCCGGATCCGGTTCGGCAGGTGCAGCGGCCGGACCGCCAGAAAACCCGCCGGGTCCCGTTCCGGTCGTCAATGGCGGCTCGTAATCGGGATTCGGAATTTTCACTTCATACGCATCTTCGACGTTCAGCATCAGCGGGTAGCTGATCCCCAGTTCCGCAGGCGTGTACTCGTCGATGTCATTGGGATCGTTTGGATTGGGCAAACGGATCACACGGTTTCTGACATCATCGGGCAGCTTGCTGGGATCACGAAACGCGGTCGTCAGATAGCGGCGCGTATGGTTGTTCCCTTCCAAACCGATTTTCGCACTGGAATCGTCGTTGAAGTAGTGGAACCCTTGTAGTTCGATCACCCAAGCGGGTCCCGTCGGCGGCTCGATCGTTACGCCAGCCGCTTTCTCTTCCTCAGTCAACGGCACGTTCATGACTTTTCGCCAGTCAGCGTCTTCGTCGGTGAACCGTTTGGTGCGTTTTTCGAACCACTCCGTCAGCGAGGCCTCGTCGTAATATTTCGTTTCGAACGACGTGATGTGGAAATCGATTTGCTGCTCGTAAGGCAATTCCTTTGGCGAAGGCAGCTGGCCATCGGGATAGTTGCCACGTGGGATGATTTGGTTGACGCCACGAATCAACTCCATCCACAACACTCGCTTATCCGCGTCACCAGCGATTTCTTCGCCGACGGCGTTCAAGTACGTCAATGTTTTTTCAAGATCGGCGTCTTGGCTGGTGTGTTCGTCAGCGTACTTCGCCATGTTTGCGACGGCGGTGTTTGACGATTTCCAAATGTCTTTGTGGCTGGTCTGCCAACTGTGCTGTGTAAAGTAAAAGTTCGTCGACAGGCCGAACATTAGGCAAGCCAATCCGGCGACCGTCCAAGGCTTTTTGGCCCGGATCATTCGCTCGGTAATGATATCCTGTGGCACCAAGCTGGCATGCATCTGCGATTGGCCGAGACCTTGCAAGCACAAGCCATAACAGACAGCAAAGGTCGTCGCGTTGTCGCGGAACGCGGGCATCGACAAGACGTCTTCGCCACCCAGACGGTTGAAGCGATCCAACACGTGAACGTCGAAGCCCAAGTTTTTGCCAAGATAGGCCGCCAAACCTGGCATTTTGACGGTGTTGCCGGTCACCAGCAACTCGCCGATATCCGCCTTGCGATCGATACTGCGGAAGAACCCGATCGAGCGTTGGACTTCGGTAACGAGGTCGTTAAACACGGGACGCATCGTTTGGAAGATCAGCTTCGGATCGACCGCTTCGCGGGCATTGCGTTTGATGTGTTCCGCTTGCGCGAACGTCATCTTGAGGTCTTTGGTCAGCTGGCGGGTGAAGTGGTTCCCGCCGATCGGCATGCTACGCTGCCAAATTCGAAACCCGTTGGTGACAATCAAGTCTGAGCTATCAGTGCCGATAGACAGCACGACGCTTGATTGTGGCGGATCGTCGGAATTAAACACCTCGCCTTCGAGTCGCTCATTCATGCGATCGTAAGCGACCATGTTGTAGAGTGCGATCGGGGCAAGCTGAACAACGTCGACTTCCAAGTTCGCGTCATTGAAGGGCTGCATTTGACGCTTGGCTTGCTGCTGCTTCATCGCGAACAGGCCAACTTCACAGTCCAGTGCATAGCCGTCTTCGACCATGCTGCCGGGCATCATCTGGTAATCCCACACGACCTCGGACAAGTCGAACGGGATCTGTTGGCGAGCTTCGTAACGGACCAGGTCAGCGATCTTTTTGACTTCGACCGGCGGCGGCTTGAAAAACTTCGAAAGACCGCTTTGTCCGGGGACACTCATGCAGATCTTTTCATTCATCCCGTCATTGCGCTCGATCAATTGATTGAGCGCTTCGGCGATCATTTCTTCGGGATCCGCTTCGGGCTGGCTGAGGATCTTGGGGTACTCGATCAGATCAAAGGCGTCAGCGACGACTTCGTCATTGACCAGCGAGCAACGCAGTGCTTTGAGCGCTGACTGGCCGATTTCGATTCCCCAAACCGATGAACTTTTTGCCATAGTGCTGAATGCAAGGAAAAGTGGTGACGATGGACGTCGAATAGTTTTGCCGTCGCAAACCAGCTATCGCGGCTCAGATCTTGCGATCGAACCGCGACCACTGAAAAGCGAGCTACCCGAAACCCCTTCCTGTAGGGTAACGAGTCTCCTTCGGTGGTCGTGTCCGCCGACGGGTCAAAACACCGGCGACCACTAGTTTAACGATCGAGAAGCCAATCCCTTGGGGTCGTTCTGCATTGAATTGTGGCAGATTTCTAAGTCCCCGTGCCTTTGATGTGTCAAAAAACACTGGCACAGGCCCCTCGTCGTCCTCTGAAGGTTACTCACATTAACTGCGTGACTCCACGACAAGCCTCCTCGGAGCATCAATTTCCAGGGTGAAAACTGGTGCGACTGGGCTGATTGATGCAAATTTCGGTACAACCGGAAACGGATTCGGTCCTCCCCCGGGCAAAAACCTACGATCACCCCACCCGGCTGTCGCTTGGGACCAGTACACTGGCATTCCCAATCACGATCTGGCATTCCCCATCACGATCACGCAAAAAAACGGAGCATTCGAATTCGGGGTATCGCTCCAGGGCATGGCTACAGGGTAACGCTTCAAAGCACGGCACCCTGCCGCAGCAGTGTTTCCCATGATGTGACTGATTGGTAAATCGAGAAGCCCGTGGTCCGCCCGACGCCCCGTGGCTCGACGACCGGTGATTGAACGGCCGACAACTGGCACGCCCCCCGCAATCAACTCGCGGGGTTGCTTCGGTCGATGACCCACGTAGTCTATCCACAGCTGGCAAAGGCTGTCCGCACGCAGTCTATCCGTACGCAATGGCAAGCGTCAAATTTTCAGACGTTTCGAGCTTCCCCTTCGGCGTCTTCAACGCGACTCAAGTTTAACTTCCAAGGTCATCGATGGATCCTTTTGACGAGTGCTCCGTTCTCCTTCCCTCGGCAACCTTAGACGACTTCCCAACCGGCGGCTCTGACACGGACGCCCGCAGCTTGCTCGCCGGATGGACGGTGCTGTGGCATCCACAGTTGCTTGCCCGCACCGAGCAGCTGCCCACGTGGTACCGCGCCGATGTGGCGCCGACTCCAGACGGGCCTCGCGTCGTCGTCGTTCCGGATTCAAGTCAGGGGATGGTGCCTGCCGAATACCGTCGCAAGTGTGACGCGAACCCCAATTGCATTTGGGTGGCTGGCGCCGATCGTGCCGAGATGCTAAGCGTGCTGGCGATCGATTCGCAAGCGTCTGATCTGCAACCGCTTCAACATGAATCACGCACAATCGGCGTCGAAGATTTCTATGCGGCCGGATACCTGTCGCTGCAAATTCAGATCATGACGCGACGACTGCGTTACACCAGCAACCTCGACGAGTTGCACCTGCAATCGCGTATTGTTGCGGCGGCAAAGGCGTTCTGCGATCGAGATGCTGCCGGAACAGCCGAAGCACTGCATGATGTGTTCGATTGCTTGAGCGAAGAACGCGACCACTATTTCACCAGCGATCCACACTTGGTTGACCTGACGCTGTTGACACCAAAGGTACTGCGAGACTCGATCGAATCAGGATGGCTGGACCGCTTCAATGAACTTGCCCGATGTGAAAACGAATCCGCCGGCATCTTGGGAACCCCGCTGAACGTTTTGCTGGATGGTGATGTCGCATCCGCGATCGTGAACGATGCCTCGGAAAAAGGCGACGCGTCAATCCTGGCCCCCTTCGTCGAAGCCCTGGGCAAAGACTCCGTCGGCTGGGCGGGCGGAGGATCGGCGAGCGATCCCGAATCCGAATCCAACTGCTTGGACGCGATGACGATGGCGCACGCGATGAGCTCATTCCGCGAAGGCAGCGTGCTGGCTGAGCAAGCCACGAAACAACCGCCCGTTGTTTATGCGCGTCTGAGCGGCAGCACACCGGTCGACTTGATCCCGTCGCTGACCGCGATCGGATATCGCGGCGTGATCCCCATGGATTTTTCAGGCGGCACGGGCTACGGCGAAGAATCCAAACTGTTGATTCGCAGTGGCAATATCGAGATCGAAGCGTTGACGGCGAAACCGATCGACGCGTCCAGCGATGCGGCTTACCTTTCAATCGGTGCCCACATGGGTGAAGCGATCGATGGCGGCGAAGTTGCCACGGCACTCTTGGTTCATTGGCCGGACAAAGTTTGTGACAGTCACCGCGATTTACTCCGTGCTGCGTCATGGAGCCTCGCGATGGGCCGCTTCTGGCGAATCGATCAATACTTTACCGAAGGCGAACGCCCCTACCATTCCGGCCACCTGAATGCCGTCTCCCCCGAAGCGGCAGACGCGATCGTGCACCAGATCACAACCGCTTCGTCGCCGAATGAACAGCTTGCCAATTTGGCCAAGTCGTTTGTCAATTCGGTTCGCGATGAAGCCGCGCAAGTGACGCAATCCATTGCCGAATTGGTGCGTCCGGCACTCGTTGACCAAGACCAACGACAATCGCCCGTTGAAAAGATCGCCACCGCGATCGGCGAAAACGCGACCGGAACGGACGAGCCAACCGAGGACTTGGTCTGCTTCAACCCGCATGGTGCTGCGACACGCTGCCAAGTCCAACTGGGCGGAGCTCCCGATGATGCGGACTACATCTATGGAAACTCGGCGGCTCGATCGATAAGGAACATCAAGAATGCCTGTGATAGCACCATTGATGTGCCTGCATTCGGATTCACCCGTCTGCGTGGCGGAAACGCGATCAAAGGCGCAGGGCTACTGAAACGCTTCACGGGTAAAGCGAAAGACATCGCCGAAACCGCGGTCTTGAAAAACGAGTTCATGGCGGTCTCCATCAGCGAAGAGTCCGGCGGTGTTTCGGGCGTCTATAGCGCGTCGCGTGGTAACCGGATGTCGATGCGGTTGAACGTCGGCGAAACCTTGGCCGGCGGTCGCGATGGCGGTCAAATGTTGTGCCGCGAAATGAAAACGGTTGAGTCTGGTCCGGCGAAAGGTGTGATCCGTTGCCGGGGCGATCTCTGTCGAGCGGATGGAAAACCGATCGCCGGGTTCGAACTGCAGTACACAATGCATCGCGGCAGTCGATTCCTGCATCTCGACGGAACCATCCAACCACGGGAACCGTTCCCCGATGCGGAAGGCCTGTTCAAGCGAGCATTCAGCGTACGGACCGCGGTCGCGGGTGAAGCGTCCGTGTTGCGTGCACTTGTCCGGGACAAGCTACACTCCACCAGTTCACGCCGTTTGGTATCGCCGCTCGGTGTACTGATCGATGAAGCGGAAAAGCAAACCTTGGTCTGCGGATACGGACTGCCGCTGCATCGCAAAGTCGGCGACCGGTTTCTGGATACGGTCATCGGCGTCGCAAGCGCAGACCAAAAGCCATTCAGTTTTCAACTCGCGTACGGGTTTGATTGCCCGAACACGATTGCGGCCGCACGCAGTTTGATCGCACCGCCGTTTTCGATTCCGCTGAACGGATCTTCAAATGGTAAAACGCATCAAGCTTGGTTGCTGCACACCGGATCGCCGGACGTTCATGTCACCCAAATGCAAACGGCCCGGCGCAGTGACGGTCGACTGGCATGTCGCATGACGTTGGTCCAGACGAAAGCCAAAACAGCGAAAGCCAAGCTGCAGTTTGCAACGCATCCTCATGCGGCGTTTCATGCCGACCCGAGTGGCATCGAACGCGTCTTGGACGAATTGCCCGAAACGGTTCGATGCGAAGACGGCACCGTGTCACTACAACTGACTCCGCATGAGGCGGCAGACTTGATCGTGGTGTTCGATCAATAACGCCGCATCGGACAAGTCAGCATCGCACTGGACATGCGGCACTAGTATTTGCGATAGAGTTTCATCGCGAGCTCGGTCATGTTTTCGACCTTCATCTTCTCGATCACATGCTTGCGATGTCGATCGATCGTTTGATAGGTCACCGCATGAAGGCTGGCCAGCTTGCGGGAGGGAATCCCCAGCAGCAGTTCTGGAAGCACCTCGCGTTCTTTGGGCGTTAGTTTTCCAAAGCAACTGCGGATTTCACAGAGCGAGTCTTTGCCATCGCTATCGGTGCGAAAAGCTTCTTCGACCGAATCGATCAACGATCGACGATCGAGTGGTCTGTTGACCAAATCGGTGAAGCCACTGCGGACGGCCAGTTGGAATGTCTTCCGTGACTGGTCTGCCGAAATGCCCACCATCGAGAACCGTATCCCGTGGTCTGCGAAGTGCCGAACTTGATTCAAAAGCGTTTCGCGTTCGTGGTCGAAGTCGACCAACAGGCATCCCGGACGAAACGAACTGAGTTTCCGGAAAACCTGCTCCCATGAACTGACTTCCCTGCATTCAAAGGGAAGCGCATCCGGAAGGGAAGCGATATTGAAACGGTCATTTTGTAGAACGACAGCGAACGGTCGGATGCCGAGCGAAGCACCCATCTCCTGACTTGCTTTGATCATGATTGCCCCTAGATCGAAACAAATAGAATCGCGATTGTTTAAGTGTTTTTTATGGCAAACCTAATCGCAGATTGAAGGAAAAAACGAGACGTCCGGCTGCGTTGCCCAGTGCCGCCAGTGCCCCTAACGGTTGAATGGGACAGTAGCCGAGGAGACTTTAGAAAATCTAGATCAATTTGTAGAAAAAACTCCGGCGTATTGTGCGCGAGCGACATTCACACCGTGTTTTGCACGCCGGCCAGCGTGAACACGAGCGGCGAACACATCAAAAAAGCCCGCCAAACACCGGTAATCACCAGTATTCGGCGGGCCAAGTTTGTTCCCGCGATTGCATGACGGAAACGAATTCCGCAGCGACGCTTACTTACTGAAGCGATAGATGCACTCGCCGCGTGGGCTGTTGGTCATGTAGTAAACCTCGCCCGACTCGTCTTCGCCAAAAGCCAATACAGGAATGCTGTCTGGAATGACTTCTTCGTTTGATGAAACGGTGCCGGCATCGGCGTCGTAGGAGAGGGCCCAGATCTTGCCGGTGACATAGTCCGCATACAAGTACTTTCCAGTCAGCTGATCCACACGCGAACTGTTGTAAACGCGTCCGCCGGTGATCGAACGCCCGATGCGGTGATCGTATTGCCAAACCGGATCGATGGGATCGCTGGTGCCTTCGACGCTTGCACGGTTGCCAAATGCGTTGGTGCCTTCGCGGTTGCTCCAACCGTAGTTTCCGCCTTTGGTGACCAAGTTGACTTCTTCCCACAACTCTTGTCCGACGTCAGCAACCCACAGGTTTCCGGTCTTGCGATCGAATGCCAAACGCCATGGGTTTCGGACGCCATAAGCGTAGATTTCAGCCTGGCGGTCTTTTGAATCGACAAAGGGATTGTCGGCGGGAATGCCGTACGCCTTGCCATCCGCCTTGCTGTCAACGTCGATACGCAGGATTGATCCAAGCAGCGTGTTCAAGTCTTGGCCACTGGCTTTGGGGTCATTGCCCAGTCCGCCGTCACCAAGCCCGATGTAAAGGTATCCGTCGGGACCGAACTCCATGCTGCCACCGTTATGGTTTTGGAACGGTTGCTCGATCTCCATCACGATGCGTTCCGATTCAGGATCCGCTTCGTTCGGATTATCAGCCTTCATCGTAAATTCGCTGACGACGGATTTCAGTTCGGTCGGGTGCGTGTAATAGACGTAAAACTTTTGTGTCTCTTTGAAGTTCGGGTGCAAGGCCAAGCCCAACATGCCTTCTTCGTTTCCGCCGGGCCGTTGCCAGTCAGCGACGTTGCCACGTTTGTCCAACACCAAGTGGCTTTCGGTTACGTCAGCCTTGTTTTCGAAGGCCCAGACGGCACCATACTGTGACGCGGCGAACAGACGATTGGTCCCATCACGCGATGGAGTCAGTTCCAGAATACGCAAAGGACGAAGGCGTCCGTTGTCGTCCACTGGTTCCCACTGGTCCCATTTCAGGTTCGGAAACGCGAGTTCGCCTTTGAGGCCCAATTGACCGTCGATTGGTTGTGGGACGGAGCCGTCATCGTTCAATCGGCGAACTTTGATATTGCGGTAGGAGACCATGTCGCCGTGGTCTTGCAGACAGATGTGGCCAGCCTTTGCTTTGCCAAATCCTTCGAACTGCGAGAACTTGCTCTTCGCGACACGACGGTTCCAGTCGTCACTGCCAATCTTAAAGGTGTAGTACCGAACACCGTTGACGCAGACTTCGCAGCCATCGGGTGCGATTCTGACGTAAAGCTGGTTCCACTCCCCAGCCGGGCGCGTTGCATCTGCAGTTTCGCCATTGGAACCATAGGCAGTGCCTGGACGATAAAGCTGGTACAACCAACCGGCCTTTTGCGGGTCGTGTCCATCAACGTTGTCTTGGACCTGGATTTCTGGACCGCTGAACCAAGGCTGGCCGCCGTCTTCGGTGACATGGAACATCAGACCGCTGTTCCCTTCAGGACTGATCTTGTAGTCGATCAGCATTTCGAAGGCACCGTATTCTTCTTTGGTGACGATATCGCCGGCACCGCCTTGGGCACGGATCAGAACGCCGTCTTCGACTTTCCAGCCGTCGCTGATCGAATCTTTTTTGTAGTTGCGCCAGCCGTCGGTCGATTCACCGTCGAACAGCAATTGCCAACCGCTACGTTTTTCGGCTTCACTGAGCGTGTTGACTGCCGTTTCGGCGCGGGCAATCGAAGTCACAAGGGAGCTGGCCGCTAGAACGGCCGATGGCAACACGCGACGAAACAGTGTCGTCCGCGCTGCCGTGATCGAAAATCGCATGTCTGAATCACCGATACAGAAAGGGAACATGAGGGGTTGAAGCAAGCGGCCCATTATCGCCGAAATGCCCGTCACCACAACAATCGCAGCCCTGAAATGGCATAACGAACCGACAAAAAGCGGAGTATGGCACGCAGGAACGTCGACGTCGCGGCTGATGGGAGTGGATTGCAAATTGCAAATTGAACAATGCAAATTGAACAACGCAAAGTTGCAATTGAAGGGGGGGCGATCCATCCGAACGCGATCGCGTGCCTATTGGGCATCGGTAGTGGACGAAGCGATGAGTCCCCAACGCGGGAATGACGCTGTCGCGTTTCGGTTGAGGAGGGCGCGAACGCTTTACTCCGCTAGCCGTTGGCGTCGTTCCATGTTGCCCAATCTTGGGTTACCGCAAACATGGCGTCTGTGATGGTGGTCAAGTCGTCTTGCCCAATCACCAAGGGCGGAGTGGTGTAGATACAATCCCCAAAAGGTCGCAACCAGACGCCTCGCTGAGTAAACGCGTCGCGCAACCGATCGACATGATCCAATCGGTCCACTTGAATCACCCCAATCGCACCTTTAACTCGTACATCAACGACTCGGTCAAGCGAGCGGCAACGTTCGAGCTGCTCGGTCAACTGCTGCTCAATCTCGTGAACTTGCTGCAGCCGCGGCTCGGTTTCGAACAAGTCCAGTGAGGCGTTCGCGGCGGCACAGGCCATGGGATTCGCCATAAACGTTGGACCGTGCATCAATGCTCGTCCGGCATCGTCGTCGTAGAACGCCGCAAACACATCGTCACTAGCGATCGTCGCCGCCATCGGCAGCATGCCGGCCGTCATTGCTTTGCCGATGCACATGATGTCAGGCACCACCTCGAGATGGTCCACCATAGCCTGTTCAATCGCAAACATTGATCCAGTGCGCCCAAACCCTGTGGCCAATTCATCACTGATCAACAAAACGTCATGCTTGCGACAGCACGCGGCAATCGCCTGTAATGTCTCGACGCTGTGGAACCGCATCCCACCGGCGCCCTGAACCAAAGGCTCGATAAAGACGCCTGCCAAGCGATCGCGATGCTGTGCAATCAACCGTTCAAACTGTTCGATCGCTGTTGGCGTGCCGGGCAAATCGCAATGCAACTGTTGAAGTAATCCGTCGCCGAAACTAGCATGCATGCTGCGTTTCGGATCGCACAGCGACATCGCGCCGGTCGTATCGCCATGGTAGGCATTGTGAAATGCCAAGAACTGCGTTCGCGACGACTGGCCATGATTTCGCCAATAGCCGATCGCCATTTTCATCGCGACCTCGACGGCTACCGATCCGCTATCTGCAAAAAAGACACGGTTGAGATCGCCGGGCAGCAGCTTGGCCAAGCGTTCGGCGAGTCGCAATGCAGGTTCGTGATTGATCCCGCCGAACATCACGTGTGACATCCGGCGGAGCTGTTGATCGATCGCGTCAATGACATACGGGTGACTGTACCCATGACAGACCGACCACCAGGACGCCAAACTGTCAATCAGCGACCGCCCATCGGCGAGCTCTAATCGGACGCCTTCGGCCGCGACAACCGCAGCCGGGAGCGGCGCGGTCTTCATTTGGCAATAAGGCATCCAGATGTGTTCGTAACCGATGGATTGCCAATCCGGCAAATCGCTGCTCATCGCCGACTAGCTACTGATGTTGACGATGTCGTTAAAGAACACGAACACCATGAGCGCGAGCAGCATTAAACCGCCTGCGAGCGTCAACCGGAACTCGATCTCTTCGTTCACCCGGCGTCCACGGATCGCTTCATACATCAGGAACACCATGTGACCGCCGTCGAGAACGGGAATGGGCAAGAAGTTCAGGATCGCCAAGTTCATACTGAGCATCGTCAAGAACAACAACTGCGACGAGATCCCACGTTCGGCCTCATAACCGGCAACTTGGAAAATCCGGATCGGTCCGCCGACCATGTTCGCAGCGACTCGGCCGGTGACCAACATTTTCAAAAACCGGAAGACATCGCCCATCCGGATCTTGCCTTCGCGAATCCCTAAGTTGACCGCTTCGCCAAAGGTCTCTGCCGTACGGACGGCACTGTAGGGAGCCAAGACAAACCCACGATCAAACCGAACCTGATCGCTATCTGATCCGACCTGGATCGTCGATTCGATGATTTTTTGGGTGTCACCGCGTGAGCACAGCAAGCGAAATTTGGTCCCGACCGGCAACGTTTGGATCGATTCAAAAAAGCCCCAAGAGGTTTCTTTGTTGCTGATTTTCCAGGGCTTTGACAATTGCTCGACGACCATGTTGAGCGGTGCCTTGCTGTATTCGGCGGGAAAATCATTGTCCGTCACCAACACGACTTCTTTCAAGACATCGCCGGGCTGCGGTTGGTCACCGTCGACCAACATTGACTTGTCGAACGAAGCAATGGTCGGACTGATTTCGAAAGCGAACCCGTATGCGTTGACCGCCGCAATGTGTCGAACGCTGTCGAGTGGCTCGCTGGTTTGCAGTGCGTCGCTGGGAGTAATCGAAATCGATTCTTCAGCACCGTCGCGTTGAACCGTCAAGTTAACGGGTTGTTCGCCGGCGAGTTTCAGAAGCAGGCTGCCAACGTTCAGCTCTTCGATTCCGTCAGCCGCGATGACACGGTCACCGACTTTCAAACCGGCTTTTTCCGCAGGTCCACCTTTGACCAAAGCAGTCACAGGTCCAGGCTGGATGCGGATCCCAACCCATTTGTTGGTTTGGGCAGGCAACGTCACTTGGTGTTCTGTACCATCGGTCCGCTTGACGACCAACTCGATTGCCTCACGCGGGTGCGTGTAGACATAATCGAGCAGCGGTAGACTCGGTACGGCGGTGTTTTGATCGATCTCGGTCCCGTTGAACGAAACGATCGTGGCACCACGGTCTTCTTCCGTCAAAACGCTGTCGGCGGCAGACTTCGGGACAGCGACCTCTTGTTCGCTAATGACAGCGCGATGTGCCATGCCGACACCGATCAGCCGGTGATTCTTTTGCCCAGGCACCGACATCATCGGCAAGTCCAACGAGCGTGTTTCGTCACCGTATTTCAGCGTCACCGGCAAAGCTTGATCACTGTCTTCGAGTCCCGAGTGCAGGACTTCGAGTTTCATGTCGCGGAAACGCATTTGCGAGTCCGACATACCGGCGACCGAAACAACTTGACCGCCTGGTTCCAGGTCCGCTTGCCAAGCCGGACCGCCAGGAACGACGCTGCCCACGATCGTTGGCGTATAGGGCACGCCATACATGAACGCGATTGCGGCGAACATCACGCCGGTGATGACGTTCATAAATACGCCGGCACTCATGATGATCATTCGCTGCCAAACCGGCTTGGCAGGCAGACTTCGCGGGTCAAACTCTTCGGACAACTGCGGCGCCGCCTCGTCATCGCCGTCTTCGTTTTCGAAGCCTTCCTCGTCGTTTTCGATTTGCTTGGCTCGTTCCGATTCCTGCTTCAGCTTCCGCGGATCGTCGTCTTGGCCGAGCATTTTGACGTAACCGCCCAACGGAATCACGCCGATGCCATACTCGGTTTCGCCGTAGCGGAATTTGGCCAGCGAACTGGGCAGCTTGATCGGGCCAATTTTGAGTGGCGGGTCAAACCCGATATAGAACTTTTCGCACTTCACGCCAAACGTCTTGGCAGCCACGAAGTGGCCTAATTCGTGGACGAAGATGACCACACCAATCCCCAAAGCGACTCGGGTCCACAGTAATACTTGTGCCCAAAAAACCTCCATTCCGGAGGGTTCCGCTTCAGCCAGCAGGAGCAGCAGGTCGGTTAGCATTGCGATGTCTTATGAATTTACAAACGGGTGGATCGGACGCACCGGCGGCAACAGGTGGCGAGTTTACCGATCGCGGCAAATAGTGTGATTATTCAAGCAAAATCGGCCACTGGCCACTAGGGCGGGCCGGCTAAAGCATTCATCGGGATTCGCTGACGGGTCGTGTTTCTTTGCAAAACACGTTCTTGATGACCAAATTCCCGTCTGGATCCGAATTGTTCCGGCAAGCATTTTCGCAGGATTGCCAGTCTGGGCGTAGACCAATCGGTCTAGTTTAGACCAACCGCACAACGACAGGCTTCCTCTCGCGCCCACCGATCCAATTCCAAAAGCCTGGAAAGCGTCGGGGCGGATTCGAAGTCATGGTTTTGCAGCACCTTTTGGCAGGTCGGGACAATTTCGGTGAAGCGGATTTTTTGGTCCAAGAAAAGTCCCACTGCGATCTCGTTCGCCGCGTTAACCACCACTCCGGCGGTTCCGCCGACGCGAGCCACCTCAAAACCGAGCTGCAGCGCCGGGAATCGATCCAGGTCGGCGGGCAGCAAAGACAATTCCGTCGCTTGGGTGAAATCCATGTCGGGTGCGGGGCAAGGAAGTCGACGTGGAAAGGTCAATGCGTACTGAATCGGCATCCGCATATCAGGAGGACTCATCTGCGAAAGCACCGATCCGTCATCAAATTCGACCATCGAGTGAATGATCGATTGCGGATGAATGACGACTTCGATTCGATGTGATGGAATGTCGAACAGCCACCTGGCTTCGATAATTTCCAACGCTTTGTTCATCATCGTCGCAGAATCGATGGTGATTTTCGGCCCCATTTGCCAAGTCGGGTGGGCCAGCGCATCTTGAGGAGTCGCGGCTTCCATCTCGGCGCGTGTGGCAGACCGGAACGGGCCGCCACTGGCGGTGAGGATCAATTTTCGGGGCGTGGCGTCGGCGCTGGCGATACACTGAAAAATTGCCGAATGCTCGCTGTCGACTGGAAGTAGCGATGCCCCCGATGCGGCGAGCTTTTTCTGGACGAGGTCACCGGCGACAACCAACGTCTCTTTATTGGCCAAGGCGACACGTTTTCCCGCGTCGACCGCGGCAATTGTACTTTCTAGCCCCGCACGTCCGACGATCGCAGCGACCACCACATCGACCTGGGGATCTTCTGCGATTTCGACCAGCCCGGCGGCACCGAATCGAAAACTGTCCTCCCCAAGGGTGGGGCCTGAAAATCGATCGCAGGCGTTTTCTAAGGAGATCGCCGAGGGATCGGAAAAGATCACTCGCTCCGGCCCCCATCCGGCGTCGTTGGCTTGTCGAACGACGTCGGCCAATGCATCGAGATTGCGATGCCCCGATGCCGCCCACAATCGCCAGCTCGACTGCGGATCTCGCTCATTGAGGTTTCGAATGACATCGACGGAGGCCGTTCCGATGCTGCCGGTACATCCCAGCACGGCTACATTTTGCGTCGTGCGTGGATTTTCGGACAGGCTTTGACTTTTGGTCGGACTTGGGGGTGCGATCTCGCTCACATCCATCGCTGCGGTAGGGGAAAATGGAATCGTCGTGGGGAGTGTTATCATGGATCATGCGGTCCGTCAGTACGACCCGACCTTTCGTCACAACGGAATCCCGCCTGGGTTGTCTCTGTTCCGGCCAAGCCGAACAATGGGGCGACGGATTTCTTTAGTCGCCTAGGCTTGTCTAAGATTCATCGTTTTTGCGGGCTCGCGTCGCGACGGTGGTTCCTCACGCGGTGCGGATCGTTGGCCATTTTCCCCGCCGGTGTCAATCCCGGCATGGTTTTTGATGGCCAATTCGACTCGGCTGAGCCTCGATTCGCGCGAACCCACTTCGCACGAACGATGGGCGTTCGAAACTCCACACACTTCCTTTCTCGTTTTCATAAATTCATGAGTGACAAAAAACGTTCCGGTCGCGATTCGGACGGCAAGGAAACAAAGGGCGATAGCCCGTCGCGCGAAACCCGTGGCGGTGGAGTCTGGTTGGTCATTATCGCGGTCGTCGTTGCGGTGATGTTGAGCGCGATGATGTTCAACAACAACGAGATCGCGATGCCTTATCCGGTTCTCGAACGGTTGCTCGAAGCACACGCCGACGCCAAAACCGATCCATCGCTGGAACCGCCAACCGTAGTCATCGACGCTCCCAATCATTCGACGGAGACCTGGGAGTTTTCGAATCTCAAACGCGTCGAACTTGGCGAGAACGAAATCACAGGAGTGGTGATGTGGCGTTCGCTCAGCACCACGCCTCCTCAGGACGAAGAAAACCCTCCGACTCAGAAATCGTTCCGCACGATTCGTGACCGCAACGAAACACAAGACGCTCGGATGGACCAATTGGTCGCCCAATCGGGGGTCACTTGGGACAACGCGCGACCGAATACCTTCCTGGCAGACAACTGGTTCAATCTGTTGATGCTGGTCGCGATTATCGCCATCGGAGCGATTATGTTGCGCCGAATCGGCGGTGTCGGATCGCCGATGTCCTTTTCGCGGAGCCGCGGGAAACTTCACGGGCAAGAAGACCTGTCGATCACGTTTGAAGACGCGGCGGGAATTGATGAAGCGGTCGAAGAAGTCCGCGAAGTCGTCGACTTTTTGAAGAACAGCGAAAAGTACCAAGCACTCGGCGGGCGAATTCCCAAGGGTGTCCTGTTGGTCGGACCTCCCGGCACAGGGAAAACGCTCTTGGCAAAAGCAATCGCTGGCGAAGCCGGTGTGCCGTTCTTTAGTTTGTCCGGTAGTGACTTCGTCGAAATGTTTGTCGGTGTCGGTGCGGCACGCGTGCGTGACATGTTCCAACAGGCCACCAGTCGCGCCCCTTGTATCATCTTCATCGATGAACTCGATGCCCTCGGTAAAAGCCGCTCGGGCAGTGTTGTCGGGGGACACGACGAACGCGAACAAACGCTGAACGCTCTGCTGGTCGAAATGGATGGGTTCGATTCGAACAACGGCGTGATCGTTGTCGCCGCGACCAACCGACCGGAAACGCTCGACCCCGCCTTGCTCCGCCCCGGCCGATTCGACCGCCAAGTATTGGTTGATCGACCTGACGTTGCCGGCCGCGAAGCGATCCTGAAAGTTCACGTCAAAAGCGTCAAGCTTGGCGATGACGTCGACTTGCGACACATCGCGTCAATCACCAGTGGTTTTGTCGGTGCAGATTTGGCCAACTTGGTCAACGAAGCGGCTTTGCTGGCTGCGCGTGCCGATAAATCAGCCGTCAACACAACCGAATTTGACGAAGCGGTCGACCGAGTCACCGCCGGTTTGGAAAAGAAGAACCGTGTGATGAACGAGGACGAGAAAATCCGCGTCGCGTACCACGAGGCCGCACACGCATTGGTCGCAGCTGCACTGCCTAACACGGATCCCGTTCATAAAGTCAGTATCATTCCACGCGGTTTCGCCGCACTCGGTTACACCATGCAACGTCCCGAGTCAGAACGTTACCTGATGACCAAACTGGAACTGGAAAGCCGGATGAAGGTTCTGCTGGCAGGAACGCTGGCCGAGGAAATGGTTCTGCAGGACATCAGCACCGGGGCTCAAAATGACCTGGAACGCTGCACCGAAATCGCTCGCAGCATGGTGATGGATTACGGGATGAGCCGCCTCGGGCGAATCAACTATCGACGTAGCACCGGTTCGGCGTTTCTGGCTGGCGGTGGTGGCAACGGCCACACAACCAGCTATGGCGAAGACACCGCGAAAATGATCGATAAAGAAGTCTCGCGGATTGTCGAAGAAGCCCTTGGACAAACGCGAGATATCCTCGCCCAACGACGCGAGGTTTTGGAAGCGATTACACAGCGGTTGTTGGAGGTCGAGGCGATCGACAATACCGAGTTGTTCCGCGTGATCGAAGAAACCTCCACCGGACCTTGGTTGGTCCCAGGAACGATCACCGAAAAACCTCGCGCCCAGATTCGCAAACCGGAAAATGATTTGGATACACTAAAGGACGCGAATTAACGCCTCCTTCCCCAGTGATTCACTTCCATGCGTAAACTGCTCTGTTTATTCGGCCTTGTGGCCACCAGTTTCGGTTCAATATCGACCACCCAAGCACAAACCCCGTCGTCGATTGGGCGAATCGAAATCACGTCTCCTGAAATGGAGCAGTTCGTCGATGCCGGCACCAAAATCGAAGTGCTGGCCGGCGGGTTCACTTGGACCGAAGGCCCGGTCTGGATCGAGGACGATGCCGGCGGACACCTGTTGTTTTCTGATATCCCACGAAACAGCATCTTCCGCTGGTCTGCCGCGAAAGGCATCGAACTCTTCATGAGCCCCAGTGGCTATACCGGGGTGACTTACTATGGATTGGAACCTGGCAGCAACGGCCTGGCACTCGATCCGAAAGGCCGCTTGGCGATGTGCGAACACGGTGACCGTCGGGTTTCGGTTCTGACACACGGTGGTGGCAAACGCACCCTGGTCGATTCGTACCAGGGAAATCGCCTGAACAGCCCCAACGATTTGGTTTTCGATCGTGCCGGGAATGTGTACTTTACCGACCCACCCTACGGGCTTCCTGAACGCGCCGATGACCCACGGCGTGAGTTGGATTTTTGTGGCGTCTATCAATTGGACACTGCAGGCCAATTGCATCTGCTAACCAAAGAGATGACACGTCCAAATGGGATCGCATTGTCCCCCGACGAATCCGTGCTCTACGTAGCGCAGAGCGATCCTCAGAACCCAATTTGGAAAGCTTTTCCAATCGTCGACGGCAAGCTTGGCGAAGGAAAAGTCCTGCATGATGCCAAGTCAGCGATGCGTGATTTTCCTGGACTGCCAGACGGGATGACGGTTGCCAAAGACGGCACCCTGTTCGCCAGCGGGCCAGGCGGAATCTACGTGATTTCGCCCGATGGAAAGTTACTGGGGCGAATTCTGACCGAGGGCCGAGTGAGCAACTGCACCTTCGATCGCGAGCAGAACTACCTCTACATGACAGCCGACGATTTTCTGTGCCGCGTTAAAGTAAAGTAATTGGGATCGGCGGGTTTGGCGATTACTGTACACTATCGGGGGGCCATGCCGCCTCGAAGTGACAAGACGCACTGTACTATCCCAAACAGGATCGCATTCGATGAAGCTTTCGACCTCAGGCCTTCTCGCACGACGCGGCGGCCTTGGCAACATTGTGGGTTGGTTTATCCGAGTCGTGATTTATGACATTTGCATTACCGGGATCTCTGACATCCTTGGTGTGCCACGCATGGTCGCCCTCGTCATCTTTTTGGGAATCCTAGGTTTGATCGCTTTGGGCGGATACATCATGCAAAACAAATATGCATCCGGCACTGCGGATCGAGATTTCTAACTCGATCCACTGAATATTCAGTAGGTTAGAAAATGGATTTTCAAGTCAATCACGCACCGACGTTTTCTACCCTGCAATTTGAATTAGACGAAGGCGAATCGGTCATCGCTCAGCCCAATAGTATGCTGACGATGACTGAGGGCATTCGTCTTTCAGCACGCGCTGGACGCAACGATCCCGGTGCTCCGACCGACGAAGTTGCGGCGAGACTGCCTCGCCGACATTCATGGTTCGGTGGTTTAAAGAATCTTTTGACCGGCGAAAACTTCTTCACCGCCGAGTTCACTGCGAACGCCGATTCCCAGCAAGTCGTGCTGGCACCCGAAAGCTACGGTGATCTCGTCGCTTTGGAATTGGCCGAAGGAACCGGATTTTATCTAACAAGCGGTTCGTATCTGGCAAATGTCGGGGCCACATCGCTGCAGATCAAGTACGGTGGGCTGAAGTCGCTCATGAGCAAAAAGGGGCTGTTCTTGATGCATGCCACTGGCGTCGGTCACGTATTTTGCCAAAGCTTCGGAGCGGTCGTTCACCGGCAGCTCGAAGATGGCGAATCACTGTTTGTTGACAATCGGTTTATGATCGCATTTTCAGATACAGTGACCTACAAACTTGTAAAGGCGACCGACAAGGTCAGCGATTCACTGATGTCCGGTGAAGGGCTGATCAACCGATACACCGGGCCAGGACACTTGTACTATCAAACGCGAAGCAAACCATCCGGCGGCATCCTGTCGACGTTGATTGACGCAGCGTTTTGACGCCACTGGTTCTGGTCGCGACCACACATCGGTGCAGTTTTTGCAGTGTCTCCGGAAGACGCCCAACGGCGTCCGCGCGGCTGATTTGCATCACCGACGGCGGATGCGTTAAGTTGACCTTTGGCCTCTGCCATCAACAATTCATCAGATCGGCATACCTCACGCCGGAAATGGAGGTCACCTGAATGATCTACGATCCCTTCCTGTCACGAAAACTGACTGGACCTCATGCGGTACTCTTTGAAAAGTCCCTGGGCCTAATGCTGGACATTTTCAGAGACTGCTTCCAAAACCCGGACGAAGAACAGATTTGGGTGTTCGGTGTCGGCATGTTTGATCAGCTGCTCTGGCGCGAAAAACTCGGACTGTTGGTCAAAGTCGGACGCTTGGCGTTGCGTGGGAAAGGCGACGCGTGCGAGTGGGGAATGCTCGAAAAAGCCGCCTGCTACAGTGTTTACCAACACATTTACCAACAGATGGAGATCGAACAAGACATCTTCATCATGGAAAGCCGGTCGCATGGCAGTGGTGTCTGGGACGAGGATGGCCCAGAACAGCAGCTTGCACTCGACGAATACCGGTCATGGACGCAATTGATCGAATCAGCCTTCTCTTCCGATGCCCGCGAACAAGGCATCGACGAAGACGAGATCCGCGAACAATTGCATTTCGACGATGAAGATAGCTTGGATCACTATTGGATGATCATCGATAAACTGTCAGATCGTTTGATCGGTGATCGAGATTTCGAACTCGCAGATCAGATGCTCGACGCAGACCCTGCATCCGCTTTGGAAGTCAAAGAGAAATTAGGCATCGGCAACGATGACTACATTGCGACCGTCGAAGAACTTTCGATGGCACAAGCCGAAGACGCTTTTGATGAACTCGCGCAGATGTCGAACGCATCGTTGCTGTTCCGTCGCGACCAACAAAGCTAATCCGTTTCGTCGGCGACATTCGAACTGACGCACACCGACGACGAAGTCAAAAGAAAACGCCGAACAAGACATGCAAAGTCTTCTTCGGCGTTTTGTCGTTTCTCGTTAACAGGCTTGGCCCGTCCAGGCCATTACCCCAGTTCGGACTGATCACTCGCAAGCAGCGAGAACACATCGTCGTCGTCGTCAGAGTCGGTGCTCATCAAGCCAACGGCAGCTCCCATGTCGCTGAACGCGGCATCGTTGGTCGATGCGACGGCCACTTGCTCACCTTCCGAATTGACTTGCGTTCGCATACGGGCCAGGTAGTTGATCACCATCAAGGCGTCCATCGGCGATGTTTGGAAGTCACCGTTCACGTCGGTGAACTTGCTTGATCGAGCCTGTTCGCCTTGACCTTTGAGTGCCAAGGAGTTGATGACCGCCAAAGCGTCCGACGGAGTTACCAAGCCGTCGTTATTGACGTCTTCTGCCATCGCTTGGTTTTGCAACGCACTGACAGGATTGATGGTGATGCTCAACGTGTCATATCGAATTTGATCGACTGGCACTGGGGCATCACGATCGAACAGCAGCGTGTCTTGGAACGGCTGGGAATCGGCCGGGCTGCCTTGTACTCGCGTGGTTGTGGTCGACGTTACGGTTCCTGCGGTGAAGTAAACCGTTGCCATCAAGTTGGGCTCGTTGACGTTGCCGTTTTGAGCGACCGATTGCAGCAACAACGAACCGAATTCGTCGATGATGCCGTCACGTGCGGCAGTTCCAACACCTGACGAGGTGTCAAAGTCACTATCGAATTCCACGTCGAAATCGAAGCGATTGCCGGTCGCTGGGGCAGGACTGATTACGCCCGAGTCGTACAGCATGTCGAGGTACGCGGCGAAGACAAACGTGTTGCCGGCATTCAGAGTACGCAGGTCCTCGGTGTAGACTTCGACACCGAAGGTCTCACCAGAATTGACCGATGTAACAGGGAGTCCAGCTTCGTTCACCAGTCGGAACGAGATGTCGACCAAATCGTTGAACAACGAGGGGGCACCGAGCTTCATCGTCACTTCGGCTTCGCTGTAGACACCGTCACCAGAGACGATGAAGTACGTGAAGCTATCGAAACCATTCGCATTGGCATTCGCGGTGTAGACGACCGTATCATCCGTCAAATCGCTTGGCGTGCCGTTGTCGTCGAAGCTGGCAGTTCCCAACAACGGATCGATTTTGATACCGCGGCTAGTAATCGTGTTGGTCGGACCGAACAAGTCATTTCCAAGCACGTCCAGCGTGTTTGGCCCGTTCATGGTGTTGATCACGACACCGTTGCTGTCGCTACCATCCATGAACGCGTCATCGATCGCACTGGAAAAGTCATCCGACTCTGGGAAGATCCGCAACTCGGTGCTGCCCAAACGCTGTTGTGCGGGCGTCAACGCCACGTCTTCGCCGATCAGAATCGTTTCGGCGACAGCAGTATCAGCGGGGTCGGCGGAGAAGATGGCGATCCCGGGCGACACAGCGGTCATCCGCAAAGTGAACAACTCGGCAGGTTCCGAGTGAGTCTGCAGGTTGCCGTTGCCTGGAATCGGTTGAACGGCCCCAACTTCGTTGATAATACCGGGCACGTCGGCTGAACCAAGTTGGAATCCGCCGCCCTGGAAAATCGGCCCGAACGTGATGTCGAATGGGAACGAATCAGTGTCATCGGTGTCCTGAGTCGAAACTAAACCGTCGGTGTAAAGCAGGTCCAAGAATGCGGACGCGACGCCTTCGGGATCGAACGGTTGGTTATTCAGTTCTTGAACATAAACACGGACATAGAACTCGTCGCCGACTTGAACGTTGGCAATCTCTTCATTGTTGACAACATCGAAGGTCTTGATTGTGAAATCGACCAAGTCGTCGTTGCGTGCACCCGGCTGTGAATTGACCGTCACCGTCGCGGTACTGTTGACACCATTGGCGTCTTGAATGGTGTAGTCGAATTGCTCGGTACCACTGAAACCTGGCGTTGGCGTGTAACGGATCGTTTGTCCGCCACCTTCCATCGAAACGCTGCCGCCTTGATCGCCTGCGGTGACGGAGATGATTCGCAATCCGCCGGCGATACTGGGCACGTCGTTATCCAAAACGTTCAACGGCCGGTTGTTCGAACCCTGTGGGATGTCAAAGGTATCGTCGATCGCGATCGGAACGTTGGACTGGAAACTGACCGTTACAACGACGTCCGCCGTGTATCGGTTGCCAACTTGGTCTTCGACAATGTATTGGAAGACGTCACGCCCGGTGAAACCGTTACGTGGGGTGTAGAAGATCGATTCGCCGTCGCCCGAGATCGTTGCGACGCCGTTTGTCCCGTTGGTATTCAACGCAACAATCGAAAGCTGCGTCAGGCTGGACTGGAAGTCGTTTGCCAAGACCTCCAACTCGTTCGAAAGCGAGTTGCGAGAAACGGTGAAGGCATCGTCATTCGCGACTTGAGCCTGCTGCAGAATCTCGAACTGATAATCTTCGACTTCACCCAGATCGGCTGCACCGCCAGGTCCCAATCCAGCCGTTGGGCTGTAGCGGAATCGAGCATAGGTGTTTCCAACAACGGCCGAACTCGGCACGTCAATTGGCAGGTTGGAAACCCCATTGGGAACCAGCAAATTCGTGAAGATTTGCTCGCTGGCGTCAAAGGTACCGTTCGCGTTGAAGTCAATCCAACCTTGCAAGTAAGCAGGCTGTGTGGACGTGTTACGAGCCGTCACTTGGATCTGTGCGGTACCACCTGGGCCGAGTGGCGACAGCAATTGGATACCGTCTTCGTCATCAACGTTGTTGTTGTCGTCACCCAACGCGTTGCTAGATGGCATCCCATCCAATTCGCGGTCAACCTCTGCTCCCAATCCGATTGCAAACGAGGTTCCGTGGCTTGGACCACCACTTGCGATCAGCGTTTGATACGAATCAGGCGCGTCACCATAGTCACGCGACGGAACGTTGCCAAAGTTGTAGTTGTCCGTCAGGGCGACACCGTTGTACGTCACCGTGTGGAAGCCAGCTGCCGGGAAGGACTGCTGGAACCCTACTTCAACGACTTCCCGAATTCGATACGTGCCTGGGCCGGGGAAATCGATCGTGTAGCGTCCGTCTGCATCGGTGTAGTCAGCCGGTTCGCCAAGGTCAGGACGACCGTCGTTGTCCAAGTCGAGGTAGATGTAAACGCCTTCAAGACCCGACTCATTGGCATCGAACAAGCCATTGCCATTCATGTCGGCCCACTTCACGCCAGCAACGTCCGAGATCACCTTCGTGAATCCGAAGTTGACATTGGTCGCGCCCGCGGTGACCACTCGTTCGGTCGCAGTGCTGGCGGCATATTGTTCTGGCGTTTCTGCGACGACGGTGTAGGTCACCCCCGGGGCAACGTTCAACCGGTAGGAACCGTCTGAACCAGAGATTGCCGATGGCTCAGTCGCATCGTGAACACGGTCACCGTCGAAGTCCGCGAACACCATGACGCCGGACAATCCCGAATCGCCTGCGAAGTTGCCGTCACGATTGGCGTCGTTGTAAACACGTCCTGTGATGGACGACGTCACTGCACCGGTTGCCAATTCGAAGGACAATGAGGCCGCAGTACGCGTGTAACCGAGGTATCCGGTTGTCGGATCGAATTGGTCTTCAACGGCGAAAGCGGCGGGAACGTCATCCGGCGTCCCCAAGATTCCGTCGTTCCCGGTGCCGATCAGATTGTTCGCCGAAAGCTGCGATCCGCCCGTATCCATGATGTTACGGGTCAGGTTCGTGTTCGTCGTGTGCCATTCGCCGAACGTGTGTCCCGCTTCGTGAGAGATCACACCGCCGAGGAACTTGGAAATCACATCCAGTTCGCTGAAGGTAGGCGACCGTGGCGTCGCGGTGGTGAATGTCGAGATATCGTCCAGATTGACGATCGCGATTTCGCCCGGACGGAAGTTGCCGACGTCGATCGATTCCGCGATCCCCACAGTTTCCTGACCGGTCGTCGCGATCAGTGTTCCCACCAGCATTCGCGTGACAAGTGGGTTGTTTGTCAGGTCGGTGTCGCCTACGGCACAAGAACTACGATCGCCAAACTCTGGACATTCCAGCGAGCTGACAACCGTGATACCGAACTGACCACCAACGCCAGTCGCGTCGTAGTCACCGTTATTGCCATTGGTGACGATCGTGTCGAAGTGATCACGAACTTCGTTCAAGACGCGCTGCTGAAGCAACACACCATCGGTGGCCGTAGGGTTGGTGAACCCCAACGTTTGCAGATTGTCGACCAAGCGATCTGCCCGAACCATTCCCAATGGCAATGTCGATCCACTGATTTCGCTGGTCGGATAGAACCCACCGTCGAAATCGAGGTAAAGAATTTGCTGAGCACCGAGTGGAGCTTTCTCGATAGCCGGACGGTAAACGCGCAAGCCCATCGTGTAATCGTTGCTGGCAAACGATGGCGCCAGCGCGATGTAGTAGCGTCCGGTTTCCGGGACAACTTGAGCCGCGACTGCACTACCAAACGTTTGCAGCGGCGAACCCTTTGCGTAGATCGACTGTCCCGTCAACGGATCGATCAATGCTTGGTTCGCATCGGTACCGAACCAGAATCGCCCAGGTGCTTGCGTACCTGTGCCGTACTGGACGCTGATGTTCCCAGCTGAGCCGGTCAAGGCGATGTCCAGAATGTCACCCGCTCGCAAATCGACCGAAAAATAATCCACGTCGGTCAAGATCTGGTTCTGGGCGTTGACAGACAGGCCGATCGTTCCGGACACATCGATCGTGTCGTCTTTGCCTGGCAACGTACCCAAATTCAGATGCTGGGCCGTCGCAATGTTGTCGTTGCCGCCACGAGCGCCGGCCACTTCGACTTCCCCGATCTGTACCGCAGGTACGGTACCGATGTTTCGCGGCATTTGTGCCGCGAACAAGGCCGGGTCGACAGGGACTGGGGTGAAGTCTGTGTCGCTGGCCAGGAGGCGCCGGCCCTCCAGATTCTCCATCAACAACCGCCGCTTTTGCCCAGAACGCGCAGTTCGCTTTCGGTTGCCCTTGGCCGTATCACGGCGAGTAGAATCAGAAAGTGTTCGTCGGATCATCGAAGGTCTCTACTTATAAACCCGGCTTGGCGTGGATCAGAAAAGCGGGCAAAGTCGCGGGACAGGTTGGGAATATTCGCGAGTCGGGCAGTGTAATTCCGCCAAACTCACCGAGCTAATTAAATCCATTCTCTTATCAGCCACAGCGTCTCGAATTCGCACCGAACGCTGCAGCACGGAGCTGACGCACGTCTGTATGACATCGGACATTCGAAAGCCGAGCATTGCAAAATACGTGTTGCTCGCCCAATCAGAAGGATGGGTAAAATACGAAGCCTGAGGCGATTGGATAAGGGTTGGCTGCGATTCTAGTTGGGGCGAGTAGTGTGTCAACGAATCACCCCGCTCTGACGCCGCTGTCAAATGCGAAGTTCCTCAGTAAATCCTTGGAAATGCCCGATTTCCGCTCAAAGTGTCGGTCATCCCCCAGACGCTTGACTTTACCAAAAACACGGCCAATTCTTTCGATTGATGCTGGGTGAAAGTGCGTTTCGTCGGTGGGTAACGGATCCGAAACGAGCGCAAAAAGAAAGCCGGCTGCGAGATTTCGCATCCGGCTCCGCTTGTAATTATTCGAACCGCTTTCGCTATGCACCGATTGTGACGGTTGTTCGGCGAGCTGGACTAGCAGCCAAGACTCGGCTGGCTTCCATTGCACCGAACATCGCTGCGGCGAAGAAGAAGTCGCCAGCAATGGTGTACTGAAAGAACGGAATTGCGGCGGTGTAGCACGCGATCAGCCCCTCAATGCTGGTGGTGTACCAAGGCCCCAGCCAGACACCGAAATTGCTGAGCAAGAAAAATGTCGTTGATGCACCGGCAACGACAAAGGGAAATCGAAGCCACGAAACGCGCGACTGGGCAGATTCGCTACCGCTTCGGACGTGACGGCCGATCGCGACCGACGCCAGCATTCCGGCGTAAACAAACGCCATCTGCTCTGGACGATAGAACCCCATGCCAGACACCGAAAAGACCTGACCAATGATGTCGCTAATCAGCAGCGCCAACAGCGGCAACAAATACGCACGACGGCCGGCGACATAGCACCCCGCAAATAGCCCCAACGCGCCGATGCAGGCGAAGTTTGGTGGGTGCGGCAAAAATCGGGAAGCGACGGCAATCAGTGAAAGCACGTAGATCATGTGTGATCATCCATCTTGGTAAAACGCGGCTGAGAGACAATTTCTACCCGAGACGGTTGCAAATCGAAAGCCCTTTCAGGCTCCGATGATGCCCCCAATGACAAGAAACCCGCCAAGTCACTAAGGACACAGCGGGTTTTCGATTCAGCGGGGCATTGAAGCAGGTTCGTCCGGCGGGCAGGCGATCAGGTCAATTGACTAGGGCAACGCCGTCAGGGTCGCCATCGACACGGCTTGTGCCACAGCCGCTTTTCGGTTGTACGGCGGACGCTGCAGAAATGCTGGGACGCATGATCCCGCGCGGTAGTACCCAAGTGTGTACTGACACTCATACGGCGGCGAGATCGCGACTTGGTATGGCAACATGGCAAATTGCCCCGCAAATCGCCCAGCCGAAACGAGCGGTTGCATGTGCGGAAAACGCGACTGACCGTGGCGTTCGAGCATCCGGTCTTCAAAGTACAACGGGTGCGAGAACGTATTGGCTGCCGCCCAGTAACGCTGACTCCAGTACCAAGTCGATGCTCGCTCCGCACCGCTCTCAGGCAGCGCGACGGGCGCCGCTTCGGCACCTTGACGGAAACCGTCTGGCGTTTCGCCGTTGCCGATCTTTGCCGTTTCGGTGGTCAAAGCCTCAATCGGGGGCAAGGCAAATCGACCTTCGGTGAACTGCGTCACACGACCGGCAAACAGCGATTCGTTGCCATCGGAATTGCCTACCGACGGCGAGTTGTCGCCAAGTTTCACGTCGTCGCTAGCGTTTCCGTTTTCTTCGGCGAGCATTTCCAACGCATCGCGAAGCGTCTCGTCACTGTCGCCGCTCAATGTGGGCGCCGCCTGTGCGGATTCCGTCGCCGGCTGATTCAATTCGTCCTGCGGCAACATCGCCCAGCGGGGAGCATCCAATCTGACCGTTGGAATTGGCTCGTCGGCCCACACTGCGCTGTTGGAGCACACGCAGTTGCCCGTCGCCACGACTGCCAATGCAACGATTCGCAGTGCAATGTTTCCAGTAATGGTCCGTCGCATATTTCGTTTCATCCTTGATAGTGGAGGCGAGCGATCACTCAAACAACTCGCCCTAACTCAAGGCAACACCGCTACGAGCGAATCCGTGCTCCGGCGGTCTTACCACGGTTGTCATTGTTCCCCACGTCAATGCGGGTGCTAAATCGCTGACAATCCATCCTGTGTAATCGACCGATTCGAATCGCATCCCGCACCTCGTCTCGGGAATCCGTGACAATTCGCAATTCGGGAACGACCGTTTCAGTCCTCAAAGTCGTTCTCGCGGCCTGTCTCGAAAAATTTCAGCGCCGCGCTGTTCATGCAGTACCGTTTGCCCGTTTTGTCTTGGGGACCGTCATTGAACACGTGTCCAAGGTGTGCATTGCAGCGACTGCAGTGGACTTCCGTACGAGTGTAGAAAAAATGGTGGTCGTCCTTGTAACCCACATGATCCGCCTTGATTGGGGCATAAAAACTGGGCCAACCCGTCCCGGATTTATACTTCGTTTCCGATGTAAACAGAGACTGCTCGCAGACGATGCACCGATACAGCCCGCTCTTTTTGTTGTTCCAGTAGAGGTTGCGGAACGCCGGTTCGGTGCCTTCGCTCTGTGTCACTTTGTATTGCATCGTCGAAAGCTCACGACGCAGCACCGCCTTGCTTTTGGGTTCGTATTCCGGCTCTTTGACTTTGGATTCAGTGGCGTCCTTCTCCACTTTGTCGCCGTCTGCTCCTTCCGCGACATCCTTCACGGCCGATTCGCTGCCGGAAACAGATTCTGGAGTCGATGACTCCTGAGCGCCGAGCGGAGAAATCGCAATCCCCATCACGCCCCCGCATAGCAGCACACAAGACAGCACTGCTGGGGACCATGTAGGTTTGATCTTTGATACGATTGGCATGGCATTTCCTCTAATGTGCAAAACCGATTGGTTGTCTGCTGGTGAAATGCCCGAAGGTCCGTGTCTCCCGCCTGGCTACACCAGCGATCGTTCCCCCTCTGCCCGCTCAATTGTATGTCGCATGTTCGGCTGGAAAATCTCGTCTTTGGATTTGGGAGTGTCCCAGTTCTCGATCAACTGTCGTTGGAGGTTGGGGCGGGGGAATACACCGTGGTGCTCGGGCCTAGTGGATGTGGAAAGTCTTCGCTGTTGCGACTGATCGCGGGCCTTCTCAATCCCGCATCGGGGAAGATCTACATCAACGGCGACGACGCCAACCGAACCGCACCACGTAAGCGAAACGTCGCACTCGTCCCACAGGACGGTGGACTGTACCCACACATGACAGTCCGCCAAATCTTGACTCTCGGCGCGAAACGAGGTCACCAAACGTCCGAGTTATCGCGTGCGGTTTTGGATGCGGCCACACTGGTCGAAATCACAGACCTTCTCGATCGACTGCCCGAACAACTCAGCGGCGGCCAACGGAAACGAGTGGCGCTTGCCAAAGCCGTCGCATCAAATGCGAGCGTTCGCCTGTTAGACGAACCATTGTCTGCGATCGATGCATCGACACGGTTTCGAATTGAACAAGACCTCCGCCGTGTGCACGACCAGAGTGGTGGTGCGACAATCCATGTGACACACGATGGCGCCGAAGCAATGCGATTGGCAGACCGCGTCGCCGTAATCGAGGCCGGAAAGATCGTCCAATGCGATACGCCCGAAGAAATTTTCCGCCAGCCTCGTTCACTCGCCGTTGCGTCGGCGCTCGGGACGTCGCCGCTGATCACGGCACAAGTGACCCGCCGAGACGATCGCTGGATCGATGAGTCAGAGGCGGCAGTTGATGGCCCGCAGCAAGACAACGGATGCCAAGCGACGATTGCTTATTACCTGAGTGATTGTCAGCGTCATGACAACGCGAACGCCACCGAATCGACATGGCTGGACCCACAACATGGCAACCGAATCTCGGCTGCCAAGTTGCGTTGGTTCTTTGACTGATCCGCAGCTTAAGACGCGGCAGGAACCGGCAAGTCGGCGACTTGGTACGCTCGCGAGCGGAACAAGAAGTCGATGATGTTGCCCTCGTGCGGCTGCAACCAATTCAAGCGGTTGGTTGGGATCGGTCCAATGTTGACACGATCAATGTCAACACACGCTCCCGCTTGTGCGATCAGCGATTGATCACGTGTCAGCACGGTACCGACCAGGGTCGGACCGATTCGACGAAGCATGTCGGCCTGCGGGCACTCGACCACGCTGACGAACGGGAACATGTATTCCTTCATCGCGACGGCGCGATCCGGCGAGTCGGCATGCAGAACCATGGGCCGCAAGTAGGCACAGTGCTCGCGTTCGATCAGCTTGTCGCCGTATTGTGCGGTCATGTCGGTCACGCCTGCTTCGGCCAAGTCTTGCTCGACCATGGCGTGTGTTCCGGTCGCCATCGCTTTGACGGTAAACGCGGCCAGTTGTGCGTTGTCATCGGTCGGCGGCAGCACGTCGACTGGACCGATTCGCTCGGCAATTGCCTGAGCGATCTCGCGAGTATGTCGACTTGCCCAGATACCGCTGCAGTTGATGCACGATCGACCCGAATTGCTGAGCACGCTTTCGACCATCATGTCGAGGTACAGTTCCCAATCGTCGACGATGTCGTCAGCGATCAAGATCTTGGACCAACCTGGGCCGTGCGCCTGAACCTTGGGATTGCCGGCATGCTGTGCAACCGTTTGCGCGCTACCAAAAATCATACTTCGCGCGGTCTTGGTCATGATCGCCCCACCGGCGTCATGGCCACCGGGATAAAGTCCGAATGCTTCCGCAGGGACACCGGCTTCAATAAAGGCCGACACCATACGGTAAGGCGTCCAAGGCTCTTGCGATCCGGGTTTAGCGCCAGACCGATCTGCAACGGAATCGCGGGCAGCCACAGCGTATGAACGCCGGGCGAGTTGTTCGGCAGGATCGCACCCAAGATCGGCGTCTGAGCCTGGTAGCTGATCGTCACTCCGCGACCTTCTTCGCCGTAGCCGCGACTGAGAATGTTCAAGTCCAGGCCGCGAGTCAAACAGCCAAGGATTTCGCTCATGTTGGCCAACACGAAGCTGTTCTTCGTCATGTTCGACCGGCACATGTGCTCCGGCAGCCCCGTGCTCGCGGACTGCTGATGAACGAACTGATCGACCGACTGTTTTGAATCACCAACCTGCAGGTCTGCGGTTTCAAAAAGCTCGGCTGCTTTCTTGCACATGTCCAACAGCTCTGCCGGCGTGTACTGCAGCAGTGCTTCGCGGGCCTTGTCCGCTTTCTTCATGTCACGCGCGACGATTCCACCACCGACGGATCCGAATCGGGCGATCGGTTCACCGGTGTCAAAGTGGACGACGTCCTTGATTTCAATCGATTCGTACGGCTTGCCCCAGCGAAGTGGTTGCAGTGTGATCATGTCGGCAGTGAAGTTTGGTTGGAAGGCAAAAAGGCTGGAGTGCACCCGGTGGCGAAGGAACAAGTCTCTTCGCCACGGTGCGAGTGGCTGCTGCCGCGAAAGTTTCGACGGCAGTCAAGTAACGGTCGCTGATTAGTAGACGCCGACCGTGGTGGCACTGGCGAGTTCGTGGAATGGTCGCACGCCGCTGACCCCGTCCCATGGGTACATATCGAACGGAGCTTCGCGTTCGCCTTCGTCGCGTTCCATGAAGCCGGGCACGAAGAACTCGTCAGTCAGCGTGTAAAGCTTGACGCGTCCAGTCTCGCCATAGCCGACGACTTGATTGTAGTCATCGAACTGAACGACCTCTGTCACCGCACGTGGTTGCGGTGCGTAGTAACTGATCTTGTACCCATCAGCCGCAGTGATTGGCTTGCTACAGGCCAAGCCCATCAGGGTGTTACCGTATGTCGGCGTCATGTAAACGCCGCCCTCTTCGACGGGACCGCCGAGCATCTCTTCGACGCAGAATCGCGTCCACTGTGGCGTGAACTCAGTACCGCCAGAGAAGATGCCCTTGATGCCAACTTCTTGCAAACTGGTGCCGCGGTCTTCGAGAGCTTCACCAAGCGACTCGAGCAATTTTGGCGTCGCGAACATGCACTTGATGTCGTGCCCAGCGGTCAAGACTGTCACCGCTTGGTCGATGCAGTGCTTCTTGTACTCTTCAAGATGCTCCATCCAGCCCTTCTTGATCAACTTCACGACCCAGCGTGGGTCCAAGTCGATGCAGAAGCAAATGCCGCCGCGATGCTGTGCCAAGTGTTCGACGGCCAAACGCAAGCGGCGTGGTCCGCTGGGGCCGAGCATCAGCCAGTTGGATCCGCGTGGGAAGTACTCATCGGGAAGCGTGTCGCTAAACAGCTCGTAATCCTTCCAGTGATCCTCGATCACCATCCGACTTTTTGGAATCCCAGTGGTCCCGCCGGTTTCAAAAACGTAGGTCGGCTTGCCGGCGTGCCCTTTCGGAACCCAGCGGGTGATCGGTCCGCCACGCAACCATTCATCTTCAAAGTGCGGAAACTTTTTTAAGTCATCGAAGGACTTCACATCAGTCAGCGGGTCGAAGTTCAGCTCCGCTTTTTTACCCAGCCAGAACGGGCTTCCCGTTTCTTCGCTGAAGTGCCAGTGGACTGTTTTCAAGGTGTGCTCGTTGAGGCGATCAAGAGCCTCGGCAGCACTTTTGGCGACTTCATCGGAGATCGCAGGTTCAGCTGAACTCATTCTATTCGGCGGGTAATCTAGGAGGTGGGACGGATGGTCACTGACCAACAACGGCTAACGAATCAGCCCATTGTTGCGTGCGGTAAAGTGGGATGAAAGAACCCTGCGGCGAAAGATACTCGACACCGCACGGCTTGCGTATGCATCCTAAAAGAAGTACAGCCAATTCCGAGCCCGAAAACTTTGACGATCGGGCTGAATAATCCCGTTGCCCAGCGGTTACAAAATCGCCTTATCTTGCCGACGCCGCAAAGTCTCGCGACATCTGTGAGAATGTCGAAACCGCTGGTCAGGAAATGCAAAAAGCCGCGTCCAACTCGATGGACGCGGCCTACGCTAGCTCAAATCTTTCTTCGACGCGGTCGACTAGTTCGACGCTGGATCGGAAGGACTTGCGATCGGAGGTGCAACGTTGTCGTCATCGTCCGAGGCAGCGATCGCGATCGCCGCACCGATACCGCCGAGGACACCGAGGCGAGCCATTCCGCCACCGCCACCGACTCCGCCGCCACCAGCACCACCGCCACCGCCGACGGGACCGCCCATGCCACCACCGGCAAAGATCGGTGCACCACCGTTGTCGTCATCGGTCATGACGACTTCGTCAGCAACAACAACGTCAGCGACAACTGCGTCCGAAGTCACTGGAGCGACTTGCATGATGAAGGTTTCTGGCATCGATTCGGCAACAACCAAAGTCGACGCGTCGCTGCTCGTCGTCGAAGCTTGAACCATCATTGGGTCAACAAGCTCAACGCCCAACACGCCGAAACCGTCACGGCCTGAGCCGATTACGGTGTAGCTACCTGGCTCAAGTTTCTGAACCGCGAAGTAACCTTCCGCGTCAGTCGTCGTACGAGCGACTTCGCTTCCGTCTTTGTAGATCATCACGTTCGATGCACCGGCACCAGGATGATCCGACAGACCAGCACGAGCCAAACGTCCTTTCATGCCGCCTTCGAATTGGCGGATGCGGATCGACTCGCCGGTTTGGGCGCGGCCCGAAGTGAGTGGGTTTGTCGAAGGGTCAAACACGATGTCGCTGCTGCCTTCGTTGTTTGGCAAGTAGCGAACCATCACGTTGCGAACGACTTTCGCATCGACAGCACCAGCGGCGATCTCGAATTGGTCCTTCAGAGGAACCAACGAATCAACCACGTGCATCGCACAACATGCGAAAGAGTGCTCGCCTTGAATGACCAGTGTGTAAACGCCAGGCCGCACGCCAGTCATGGTGAAGCGACCGGTGTTATCCGATTCAACTTCGCCAACCGCCAAGCTGCCGTTTGCGTTGATAAGGTGTACTTTTGCGTTTCGAACGGCCGAGATGCTGTCGCCGCGGGGCACAACCACGCGGCCCTTCACGGCACCGTTTGAAGCACGTACCCACTGATGTTCAGTCACATCGGCTGCTGACGAATAGCCAGCCGACGCCATCAGGGCGAGCGTTGCAGCAGCACGAGTAAAAAGATTCATTTCCAGCTTCCAGTCAAAGTTGAGCGTTCTTAGTTGCAGGCAAACATTCCTGCTGTTTGACTATAAGTGCAGCAAATAGGGAATTCAACGCTTGCAGATACCAAAATGGCAAAATGGAGAAGATAAAAACAATGCCCTTCTGGGCGGTCTTTCCGGTTTAGCTAATACGAGTGGCTTAGGCCGGTTTTCAGCGCCGTAGAATTAACCGCGCTGACATCTTTTCGACCACGCTTTGCCAGCAATTTGACCACCCTCACGGTGTAGTCGGACTGGCGATAGCAGGTGGCTCCAAATTGTCGTCATCGTCACTCGCCGCAACCGCGATCGCGGCACCGACCGCTCCCAGTCCAATGACGGGGCCTATTCCAGCCCCAGCACCAAGACTTCCTCCTCCGCCACCGCCACCGATTGGTCCTGCACCGCCAGCCCCACCCCCCATCGCGGAGAGTTGATTCGCCGGCACACCGGAGATTGGCGACGTGAGCCCGGCTCCGCCCAGCATTCCGCTACGCGAGGGGTCAAAAACGATATCCAAAGCTGGCGATTCCAGCCCCACCGGGGCCAGCTGGATCGCAAACCGCGTGTGCACGACCGATTCAACTTGCGTGACGAAGTGCTGGTCCGCAGCGTTCACCTGTGCGGTGGTGGTGTGGTCGCCAACGACTTCGAAGCCAGTCACGGCGAGTCCGTCAGGTCCGGCGATGATGATCGAGTATGGGCCAGGCAACAAATCGTCCAGCGTGAAAGTTCCGTCAGCTCGACTGACAACCTGTGCAATTTGATCCAAACCGCTGTAGACAAGCACGTTGTTTTGGCCGGCTTTGGTAAACCCATTTCCCTTATATCCGGCCCGATAGAGCTGACCTTGAAGCTGAGATCCAGAGACGCGAATCAACGACGCACCCGGCAGCTTCGACTCGTTTAGAACCTGTTTTCCGTCAGCAGTCGCAAACGTCGTGGGGAAGCTCACGTCCAGAGGCAGATACCGGGAGACCGCTTTTTGGACCGTCTCCAAACTCAGATGCGCTGGCGAAACCAGGAGCGGCTCGGCGGGCGACGATGATGGACCTCCAACCAAATGGACCGCATAAATTGCGACCAACCCGGGTCCGGTCGCAACGAGCGAATAGGTACCAGGTGCGACGGCGTCAAATTCCAGATCAGTGCCTGAACTGCGGCTCGGATGACCGTCGATGACCGTTCCGTCCAGACTCGTGACGGCGACACGGACCTGGCTGCCCGTTTTATCGTTCGAACCGGGCGGTGGCAAAATCGCCGCACGAAACGTCGTGGAGGATGCATTGTCCGATCCGATCGGGCTCCATTGCTGCGCGGTCAATTCGCCGTAATTCATTCCGCCAGAGCTAGTCCCCCCCGGCGTTTGAGCGTGGCATTGCTGCGCACTGGCAAAGGCATTTGCCATTCCCAGCGCTATGACCAACGCGGCACGACGGAGGGTTACTGGGCGAGATGAACGCATCGCTTGGCTGTCGCGTAACATAAGGGAGCTCTCACGAATCGTTGGGGCATGGTCTTCAGGGCATTGAAAATGCGGTGTCGAGAGAGGAGATCCGACATCACCTGATCTGACGGTAGGATAGTACCGCGTTAAGTAATTCCAAGTCGACAGAGGTGCTCTGAACGTGAATCCCTACTCCGTTTCGTCGGAAGCACCGCTACAAACCGGCATCTTCACCGAGCGTGCTTCGCTGATTGACCGCACGTTTCTTTATCGCGTCATCGAAATCCGATCTCCGCTGGAATTCGAATTGTGTTATTCGGGGTGGTGGTTCCGCCAGTCGATCCAAATCGCTGGCGTGACCGCATGGAGCAAAATCAGTTGGCTGGACATCGATCGAAACGTCGAATTCCGGTTGCCGGAATCGATCGATCCTGAACAGCGGCGGGGGCAGATCGAAATCGATTTCGCCCGCGGCCTGCGAATTAGACGTTTTCGCGTTTGGGTCGCCGACCAATTGGTTTACGACGAAGTGGTTTAGAAACGACGAAAAGCTCGAGGCGCCTTTGGAGCGCGACTCGAGCTGTTCGTGAGCGAGAGCGATCAATTCATTGCTGACTTAACCAGCGGTCTCGCTATTCCTCCGCCCTACGGATGGATTGGTATCTGCTTCGGCCGGGTGTCCGGACTTTGAAGCGTTTGATGAGAGCGTTACTGCACCCGGATAGGTTTGCGTCGCACGGGGATCGGTGCACCGTTGGGGTCAACCAAGTCGGCTTGCTTCATTGACTTCGCCGCCGAACGAACACCGCTTCCGATTGCGGATGGTGTCTCGTAGCTCATCGGCTGGATTACTTGGTCACCCGATTGGCCCGCGTCGTTCGGCACCAGCACGCTGCTTGGCGGCTGGAGCGTATCGATCGCACTGCTGCCGTCTTCGATGCTGTTGGTGGCATCAGGTACAGGCACATAGCGTGGCATCTGAGGATCGGGAGTTAGCAATTCGCCGGTTGAAGGCAGCTCTTGCAGCGAGTTCTGATTGACTTCGGGAACATCATCGACACCCGGAGCCAGGAAGTTCAGTTCGTTGTTAGTATTCGCATTGGCGTTGTCACTGAACCCAATCACCTCGACCGCCCCGTCGGCGTCGCGGACAGGGCCTTGGCGAACGACACCAGGTCGAGTGACGCCATATTCCAGTTGGTATCCGGCGGCACGTTCGCGAGCACGTTCCAACGCATCGCAGTACGCTTTGGTGTTCCAAGGACCTTCACGCAAGGTGATGCCGTTGTTAGCCAGCAAGGTGCCTCGGAGGAAGTCGACGTAGTTGATTGACTTGTTGTATTCGGTCAGTGCTCGGTAATACGAAATCTGGGCTTCGGCACGACGCTGTTGACTTTGCAGCACCACGTTTACGTCGCGGAATCCTTTGTAGTACTCCAGCAGACGGGCGTCGACTTCTTGCTCGCTTTGTTGCCATTCATTGGCTGCGAACTGCATCATCGAGTAGTGACTGGCAACTTTCGCAACCGCGTCGCTCAACTGGCTCACCAGCAATCGCTCGCTATCGGAAAGGTTGTCCTCACGAATCCGCAGGGTCATCTGGGCGTTACGGATCCGCAGGTGCTCGCGACGCAACCCGATCGGCATCGAGATGTCCAAACGAACTTGCGCTTCTTGATAATCGCCACTGGTTAGTTCAGCCAACGCACTGCTGCCATTGGCGGGGAAACTGTCACCACGTCCGGGAGGTCCCAGCGTGTCACCCAAACCGACCCAGCGGTACAGGAACGACAAGTCGACTTGCGGCAGGACTTGGTTCTTGGCCAAGGCCAGTTCCAATTCGCCTTGTTTGATGCGGTATTTCTTTTCACGAAGCTCGGGGCTGAGGTACAACGCCTGAGCGACGGATTCCCACCAGTCGAACTCGACGCGAGCCAATGTGGGTTCGTCGATCGGACGGATCAAACGTTTGTCCGTGGGCGACAAGCCAATCAATTCACGCAGTGCGCGTTCGCGGCCGTAAACGCCGAAGCGGTCGTCACCGGGAAGGTTGGATCCATTCAACGCTGCCGTCAGGCGGCGTTGTTGGTTCCAGTACTGGCTGACAGCTTGCGACAATTCCTGGATCGTGGCGTTGCCCTTTTCCAAATTCAGTTTCGTGAACTGGGCGGTCGCTTGTGCACTGTCACGAGCGATCGTCGCGGTCGAAACCGAACGATAGGAAAGGTACAGGTCCCAGTAGGCGACTTCGACGTTACGGACCAAGTTTCGCACTTGGGCTTCGTAGGTCGCAATCGCGATGTCTTCGTTCATGCTCGCCAACATCACCGGGATGCGGTTGACGAAGGTGCCGCGGTTGCGTGCCAGCGGGTGTTGAATCTGTGCTTCCAACAACGCGGTGTAGTCGCTGGGATACAGACGCGAAAAGCTGCTGATTTGCGAGTTATTACGGGTATAGATCGTCTGTTGACGCAGGGTCGCGACGCCACCGGTGCCCAATCGCTTGCTGATCGCCGATTGTTGGGTGGTGTTTTGGGCAACCGAAATCTGCGGATTGATCGAGTTCCCGGCACCCACGTTCTGTGGTCGGTCGGTCGTCGACAGATCGATGAAGCCACTGGCGACAGCATCGAATTCCGCCAACGCGTCTTCAACGCCGCCAATCTGGTTCGCTCGCTGCACACCACGCGACAACAAACGGTTGCCGGCGCCATCGGTCGTCAATGGGATCGACTGAGTCGTCGTTTGTTGCAACGCGACATCGTAGATGCTACCGAACTGACCCGGTTGGCTGCTGATGAACTGTGCGGCCAGGTTTTGCTGTGTCTCCGAGGTGCCGCCGTTTGCCAGAATAAATCGCGCGTTATTGAGCGCCATCGAGACGCACTCTTCGAGCGACAAGTTCCAGTACTGATAGTCGTGGTTACCGACCGTCAGCGGCGGAAGCGAATCAATCGCCTCCGGCATCGGTTGCACATCAACATCCGGGTATTCAATGGATGTCGCGGTGTCGAGATAGTGTTTGAGGTCTGGTGACTCGTTCACGAAAAACGGTTGCGTTGGCGTACATCCGGTAGCCATCACAATCGCCAGCGCGAGTTGCACAGACGCAGCAAAATGAAATAACGAGCGATTCATGCCCTAAGCTTCCCTAGGTCGAGCCCGAACAGAATATGTACGCGTGAAGGAGGATCACACGTCAATTCAATTCAGACACGAGCAGTCCAAATGGAAGCCCCCCACCAGTTTCTCGCGTCATCGCAAACACGAGAACCTGTCCAGGAGTTGGGTATCGGTGGCAAGGCGTGCAGACTTTGACGGTTCTGTCAAAAATTCGGATTAGTTTCCAAATTCCGCCGTGAAACACGTCCCGTGCGTTTCACGGCAAGCCTTCAGCACTCAACCTACTCCGCCGAGACGTTTTCTTTGGGCGAGAATCGCAAGTAGACGGGGGCCTTCAGGACCGACAACATGCTCAGCTTCTTTTTCGGCTGAGGATCCTTGGCTTGATTGCCTGTTGCGGGGATCACCATTTCCGGAGCATCGACGGCAAAATCGGCGGCCGTCCCAGGCACCTCGTTGCTGGCCAAACCAAAGGGAGAATCCGAATCAAAGAAACCTTGCACGCCGGAACTCTGCTGCAGGACTCCAGCGTGTGATGCTGGCGATGCGAGATTCACTGCGGACGAGCTTGCTTGGTGATGGTGGTGATCCGAAGCCGACGAGCTTTCAAAGTCTTCCTTCGACGGCGCTTCAAGCACCGGGCCGGGGATCTCCATCGGCACTTCCAAGGCGTCGATCTGCTCTTCCAGAATCATCTCTTCGGTTGGTGGCAACACGACACTGGCGGTCGGCGCATCGGTTTGACGGCGCGGACCAGTCAGCAATGCTTCCCAGGGTTTGGGATAGAAATACAGGTCCGTCACACGTTTGTCGCGACACGGTTCGTTGTACAACCCGCGATGCTCGGCGCGGTGCCATGCCATCGCTTCTTGGCTGCTGGGCGCGATGTAGTATGCGACTTTGCCGCCAATGTAGGTGGGGCGGTTGTAAGTCCGTCGGTAACCCGCTGGTAACCGATTGCCGACTGGGCCGATCAAGTCGACGCGTTGGTGAACCGTTTGGTTCTCGCGATCGGGGTGGTGCGCGTCCGCAGCCCCGCTGGCAATTGGCAACGACATGACAAAACTGCCCAGCAATAGCGCGAGGCGTTTTCTGTTTCCGATCTTGGTCCTGAATTGGGACATCCTTTCCCACCTCCGATTGAGCACACCTGGTGTAGTCTGCGCGATCGATTGATCGTGCCATGTCAGCCGTGACCCTTACGTTGCCGACATCGCTTCGGTGTGGCGGTCCCTGCCGTACCGAAGCGAGCGAATGGATCACATGCCCTGGCTCTACTTTTCGACCTGATCGGACGAATTATGCGGACTTTCATTCGAAACGCGGGTTGGTCGGTTAGTAGCGATCATGCGGAGCATCGACGTCGAGTCTGCGGCCATCGAAAGGTTTACTGGCAAAACAGTTCATACCGACTGGGGGCAGTTGACGATGCCAATCACCGTCAGCCGGCCAATCGGTCGGGTGCATCCGATGGATATCGTTTCTGGCAGGGATTGCCATCGCTCCGCTTCATCGACCGAATGTCAGGGTCGAGCTTACTGACCGAATTGGCTTATAGACCGATTGGGTTGGGCGGGTGTGTCCTTTACCTTCCGACGCGGCCCCGTGCGTCTCGACTGCCAGGAACTTGCTGTGGAAAAGACGGCTCAGAATCATCTTCGCATCCATCGTGGCGACGAAACCGCGACGGACACCTCGCTGAAATCACGCACCACCAGCCAACGCTTTTGGCAAGCGTTTTCGGCGGCAACCGGATGGCGAGTCGACTCCTCGCACCGTAGCAACGCCGCAAACGATCCGTCCGGACGCAAAGCGGTTCGCGTCTTGCCGGCGATCGAAATGGACGTGATGGCCGATCATCCGCTCGATAGCTTTCCTCCCGTTGAAAAGGCAAACGCCGCACAGTTGGCCGAGATTGCCGCCGACATGGCCAGCGAGATCGAAATCCTTCAAGAGCACGTTCGCAAACGCGAGCTCGAACTCGCCGCGATGGCGGTTGCCCCCTACAGCACGGCCGATGTCGAAGAAACCTGTGCCGGCATCGAAGCGACCTTGCGGGACGCCGTGATCGCATTGCGTTTTGATGCGGCCGCGATATACATCCTCGATGACGACACCCAATTCCTGAACACACGCGTCGTGTTCGGCCTTCCGCAAGATCGTTTGGCGGGCGAGCCACGGCAACTTCGCGGCAGCCGCGGTGACCTAGAAGCGATGGTTCAAGAGGTCGTCTTGATGGACGACTTGAACAACGAAGTCGGCTCGACATGGAACTGCCCCGAACCGGCCGGCGCCGCGATCTGTGCGGCAATTTACAAAGGTGATCTGCCAGTGGGCACCCTTTGGCTGTATTCGAAAAATCGCAAACCGCTGGATAAATCACACGCGGCGATCGCTCGCATGGCGGCCAAACAAGTCGCTCTCAGTCTGTCGGCGGCGGTCCAAAGCCGCGCGCAACTTTCGTCCAAACAGGCTACCGAAGCGATTGCCGATATCGCCGCTTGGCAATACTCGTCACTGCCATCGACAAACGAAGTCGCCACCGGCTGGACTGTCAACGGCATGATCGACTCGCCGGACCGCTGGGCGGCTGGATGGCACATGTGGGATGTCCTGCCCGATGGAACCATCACGGTCGCGATTGCCGAAGCCCATGATCACCATGCAGGCGGTGCGATGGCCGCCGCCACCGCACGGGCCGCACTGACCGCACACAGTGGTTATCGGCATTCCCCACGGCAAATGCTGCAGCGGATCAGTGACACCCTTTGGCAGACCAATACGGCAGACCAACTCGTCTCACTGATGTACATCCACCTGGATCCCGAGACGGGTGAAGGCGAAGTCGCCGTGGCCGGTCAAATCGAAGGCATGATCGCGGGTGACTACGGATATCGGCCGCTGGTCGCATCCGGTTGCCGCCCGTTGGCAAGTTCCATCGATATCGACTGCTTCGAATCGACGTTCAAATTAAGCAAGGGCGAAAAACTGCTCGCTTACACGGGCGGCCTACGCAAAGACGGCGTCAGCCAAGACCTCATCGGATGCTGCTTGCGGAATTCCGACAGCAATGCCAAGGACCCGCTTGCCATGCTGCGACGCGAGATCGCCGATTTCCCGGTTCGCAACGAACGCGGTCTGCTGTTGCTTTCTCGCAAGGTTTAAGTGCAAGCGTCGAGATCATTGCGATCCAAATCAATGCCATCCAAAGCGCCCCCAGCGATCGGGCGCAAATGAACTGCGACACCAGTTTGATTTTTCACGGCGGGTTTCAGATTTAATCGCAACTTAGTCGTCTGGCAAACCGCTATGCTGTGCAACGCCGAATACGTTTGGTGACTGTTTGGGTCACCTTGCCGGCGCGCAGGCCTGTGATGGGGGATCGCGATGCTCGTCGCGAGAGGCTTTTCACGGCACTACGATTTGCCTGCCAAATTTGCCGTTCACCGTATGCCCTAGACCGTGCTTCCCTTCGATCTGACTGTCGACGCGATCGCGAAAATGAACGGCTGACGTTCAACCAATGAATCAACACTCGGAGCTGCCAACACTGTGACGAACCCCACCCGTCATTCGGTGATCGACTCAATCGAAAATCGGTACAGTCCCTATCGTTTTTCAAGCGAGCCGGTGCCGCAGGAATTGTTGGCACAGTGTTTTGAAGCGGCATCATGGGCGGCTAGTAGCTACAACGAACAGCCGTGGCGTTTCTTGTTGGCCGGCCGCGAAAACGCGACCGAGTTCGAACGGATGCTCGGCTGCTTACTTGAAGCGAACCAGGACTGGGCAAAAAACGCCGGTGCTTTGGTGCTGACAGCCTTTCGCAGCAAATTCACTCAGAACGAGAAACCCAATCGGGTCGCGCTGCACGATCTAGGACAAGCCGTCGCCCACTTTGCCTTGCAAGCGACCAAGCTCGGGCTGCAAGTCCACCAGATGGCCGGTGTGAATCTCAGTCAGGTGCGGACGGAATACCAAATCCCTGACCCCTTCGAACCCGCGACCGCCTTTGCCATCGGCTTCCCGGCACAAGCTGCCCCGGAATCCGAAACTGAAAAGCAATACGCAAATCGGGAGCAATCCGCTCGCAAACGCAACCCGATTTCTGAACAGCTGTACCAGGGAAAGTGGGGAAATTCGGTTCAATGGGGATGATTTCGCGTCCAATGGTGTGGGAAAGGAAAGATTCGTCTGACACGCCGGTATTCGACTTTGGTAGATAAGAACGAATCGTGGGTCAGGCATGACGCGTTGACGGTTCGAAAAGCCGCCTAGGTCTTCCCAGGGCTGGCAAATACAATACGTGTAACCCCGATCCCAAATGTGTCATGTCGGGTCAAGCCATTTCTACGTCCTACATACTTAAGCAGCCTCAGGAAAAACGATCGGTGTCGGAGTCTTGGAATCCTGGTGTTGTCTGCGCTGCCCGCACCGATGTGGGAATGCGCCGAACCAACAATCAAGACTCGCATTCGATGATCCCTGCCCATTCGCAGGAACGGTTTGACGCCCGCGGCCACTTGTTCACTGTTGCCGATGGAATGGGTGCACATGCCGCAGGCGAACTAGCCAGCAGCATGGCGACCGAGTTGATTGCGATGAACTACTTTCGCACCTCGGCACTCAACGCACGCGACTCGCTGCATGTCGCCGTCAGTGAAGCGAACGCGGAAATTTTTCAGCGCGGCCAGCGGAACCCCGAATTCCACAACATGGGGACCACCGCCAGTACCCTGGTGCTGCTACCCACAGGTGCCTTAATCGCCCATGTCGGTGACTCGCGAATCTATCGGCTTCGCGCGGGCGTCTTCGAACAATTGACGTTCGACCATTCGCTGGTCTGGGAAGTTCAGGCGAGCGGACAAGTCCATCCGGATAGCGCACTCGGACAAGCCCTGCCTAAGAACGTGATCACACGCTCGCTCGGCCCCAACGCTGATGTCCAGGTCGACATCGAAGGCCCCTTCGAAATCCAACAAGGCGACAAGTTCCTGTTGTGTAGCGATGGCCTGTCGGGTCAGGTCGATGACGTCGAAATCGCGACCCTGCTGGACTGCCTCCCCGAGGACCTGGCCGTTGAAGTCTTGGTCGACTTGGCCAACCTGCGTGGCGGCCCCGACAACTCGACCGTCGTTGTCGCCTCGGTCACTGACGGCCCGCTCGTCAACGACGACAATCCGACCGCTCGTCGCGAAGAGGAAGACACACTTGTGTTCTGGGGCACCATCGCTTCGATCCTTGCTTGTGGGATCTCCGCAGTCGCAAGCGTGACGTTCTTGATGCTTGACCAACCGGGCCCCATGATCATCGCCGTGATCGGTGCAATCATCTCAGGCGTGATCGCGGCGATGAGCTACTCGAACTTCAAAGAGCAATCGCGACGACGCAGCTTGGCACTTCGCGATGGCACTGCGATTCAAAAAGCGTTTGGTGGAAACGCACCTTACCGGCGCTACCTCGCCCGGCCAGACGAAACGCTGTACCAGCGGCTCGGCAAAACGGTCAATGAGCTGCGTGATGCGGCCAAGATGAAAAACTGGTTGATGGATTGGGACCAGATCGACGCGCTGCAAAAATGTGGTGCCGCAGCAATGCAATCTGGCGATGGCAAAACCGCGATCAGCTACCAAGCGAAAGCCATCATCGAAACGATGCACCAACTTCGCGAACAGCATGACCGCAGTGCCAACGAAACCGCAATCGACCATTAATCGTTTGCCGCCACACGGGTTGTCAGTGGGTGTGACAACGCCTGAACCGATGCCGTTGCCTTTTTCTTGCTCTCTGTTTTGAAAAGCCGATCGAAGTGAACGATCAATCCTCGCGTCTGGCCATCCCCTTGATTCCGGCCGCACGACTCGGCTCTTCAACTTGGCTGTTGCATCTCAGGTACTTCGCCGTTGCCGGCCAATTGGTTGCGATCGTTGTCGCTGTCCTGATCGGCATCGAACTTCAGTTTGGCCCGTTGCTGGCCTTCGTCGCGTTTACCGCGATCACGAATTTCATTTACGGCGTGTATCTACGAACCAGTTCCACTCGGTTGGAATCGGACACTGACCTAAACAATGGGAACGGAGAATTCGATACGCCGACGGTCGACGACACACCGACGGTCCGTGCGGTCACGCTGGGCCTGATGCTGCTCGATTTGATGACGTTGACCGCGATGCTCTATTTCAGCGGCGGTCCGACAAACCCATTCAGTTTCTTCTATTTCGTGAACCTCGCCGTCGGTGGCGTGATGATCTGGCCTCGTGCGGCGTGGTCAATGACGGCGGTTGCGATCGTTGGGTACTCGACGATCCTGCTGGACTGCGTGCATGTTCCCGAACTGGGGCCGCCGGTCGACGAAAACGGTTTTGGTCTGCGATCAATCGGTCTGATGTTAGCGTTTGCGACCTGCGCTTCGGTGGTCACCTATTTCGTCACTCGCACCAGCGGGTCGCTGCGAGCCCGCGAAAAAGAACTTCGCGAAAGCCAACTCGCGAAAGCGGCCAATCGTCGAATCGAAGCCTTGACCACCTTGGCGGCCGGCGCAGCTCATGAGTTGGCCACGCCGCTTTCGACAATCGATGTCATTTCTCGCGAACTGTCACGCCACCTAGAAGGCGTCGAGAAACCGGAGTCGGTTGCCGAAGACTTGCGGCTGATCGACCACCAGCTGGAATTGTGCCGGCACATCCTGCATCGAATGCGCGGGGCCGCCGGCGATACCATGGCACAGCAGTGGTACAAAACGACGGTCGGTGACTTGATCGATGCGACGCTGGAAGGCGTCCGCGACCCACACCGTGTCGATGTCATCGATGGAACCGAAGACGACGAAAATCGAACACTCTGGATGCCCGAAGAAGCGGTCGCGCAGGCGATTCGCAATCTGATTCACAACGGCCTGGATGCCAGCGGCGTTAACGGAAGGGTGAAAGTCGAATCGCGGATCGACGAACAATATGTCGAGTTCCTGATCACCGACGAAGGCCAAGGGATGACCGACGAGATTCTGGGACGAATCGGCGACCCATTTTTCACAACCAAGGAACCCGGTCGCGGAATCGGTTTGGGGCTTTACCTGACCCGCAATGTGGTCTCACAATTGGGCGGGTCACTGACCTTTTCATCGATCCCAGGGCGCGGCACCTCCGCAGTTGTCAAATTGCCGATCGCCAATCCGGAAAACGCCCCAAACGTTCCCGTGGTCTAGCCAACAAGTCACTCCATCATGCCAGACAATTATCAAGCGATCCTGCATTCCGCAATGACTGCCGCACAGGCGGGTGGCCATGTCCTGCAAAGGTACTGGCATGACGGAATTGAATTGCGTGACAAATCAGAATTCGGCGGCAAGACGTACGACTTGGTAAGTGACGCCGATTTGGAAAGCCAAGAAGTGATCGCTCGCTCGATCGCTAACGATTACCCCGATCATGAATTGCTGGGCGAAGAAGACCTAACGGGCGACATCACGGCAGAACACCTCTGGGTGATTGATCCTCTCGATGGGACGAACAATTTCGCGCACCACATCGGTCATTTTGCCGTTTCGATCGGCTACTTCGTCGATGGAGTGCCCACGGTCGGTGTCGTGCACAATCCGATTTCAGGCGATACCTACACGGCAACACGTGGCGGAGGCGCGTTTCGGAACTCGCAACCGATTCGCGTCACCAACGCCGACCACCTTTCCAAGTCCATGGTCGGATGCGGCTTTTACTATGATCGTGGCGACATGATGCGCAGCACTCTGGCGGCGATCGAAGAATTCTTTTCACACGACATTCATGGCATCCGTCGTTTCGGCACCGCGGCCCTCGACTTGTGTGCCGTCGCGTCCGGTCAATTCGGAGCGTTCTTCGAATACAAACTTTCACCCTGGGACTTTGCCGCCGGACAATTGATCGTTCGCGAAGCCGGCGGAATCGTGACCAACGCGAAAGGCGACCCGCTTGGTTTAACGCAATCGAGTGTGCTCGCTGCATCGACAGCAATCCACCCGCACGCACTCGCAATCACCAAGAAGCACCATCCATAGTGAGAGCGGTTTCACTGCGATCTGACAAATTCGTCGAACGCGTCACGCAGTTTTCGGTAGACAGGCCGGTCGGTCGGCAAGTTTTGTCCGTTGATGCGATTCGCAAACCACAATCCACAACTGGTCCCTGTCAAAAGCACTTCGTCTGCTTCGCGAAGTCGATCGATTGAAATCGGTTGCTGGTTCCATGTGATTCCGTGACGCCGGGCAAGCTCCACCACCGTTTGCATCGAAACGCCGAACAGGATCCGTTCAACGGGCGGTGACAGTAGTTGGTCGTGTTCGACAATCAAAACATTCGCGATCGCGGTTTCGGTAATCGTCCCGTCGTTATCCAACAAGACGGCCAACGCATCAGGATCATGTTGGCGTACTTGCCGTTCGGCGAGATAGTAGTGCAATCGGGATCGCACTTTGATACTGCGAGGCCAGCAACTGGGATCTGGCAACTTAACCTCTGTCGTCAACAACGCAGAACCTTGGTCGATACGTTGCTTCATCGCCAAACGATCGATCGGAAACAAATCAATCACAAAGGTTGATCCCTTTGATTGACTTGGCGATGCCAGCAGGATCACGCCAAAATCGGGATTCGCGGCAACCCATTCAATATTGCGGTCGATCACTTCGTCGATCAACTCGCGCAGCGGCTTTGGATTGGGAAGCGAATCAATTCCCAAGACTGACAAGGTGTGGTACCAGCGTTTGAAGTGCAGGTCGACTTGAAACAGTCGCCCAGCATCGGCACGGATCCGTTCGACCGCTGTGACGCCTTGCGTGATGGCAAGGTCGTCGATGGGAATTGTCAAACCGGTTGCCGAAACCCACGCGCCATTATGGTACGCGATCCTCGGCGGTTGACCGTTAGGACCGAATGAACTCAATAGGTTTGATTCCCTGCGTCACGGATCAAACGGGCAAAGTCACAGCCGCACCCGTTTTCATAGTATTCGAGTTCTGCATGGCGAAGCCGGACACTCCCCGAAAAGTCACGCGCCCGGACGGGTAACTTGCTGCCATCGACACGTGGGGCAAAACAACGTGGACCGCTGTAACCTAAGGCTGTCTGATTGCGGACCTTCTCCAGCAACCAATAGCGTTTCAGAATCGCGTCGCTACGGTTGTACATCAACGACAACTGATCCATGTTCTTTGTCGCCAAGCAGTGATAACCGCAGCTGCCCAGCCAAGTGGACTCGATCGCGGGAGCCACAAGGCCCACGTTTATATTGGCGCCTTGGATCGTTTCGCCTGGAATTGTCCGACCGCTCAATCCCCCACCTGCCAAGGCGTGAAGCGAACCGGTTACAACCCGCCCTCCAAAGCTAAACCCGACAACGGCCATCGGCGTACCGGCGACGACATGCATCCGGAGCAATGTCGCCAAGTACAAGCTTTGCGCATCACATCGATCGGCTTTTCGTCGAACATCGTGAACAGCAATCCCTTCTTTCGCGCTTGGCCAACTAAAGATCAGCCAGTCGACAGGCTGGTCCAAACCACCTTGAATCGTGCGTCGAACCTGCATCGCTCGGTTGACGATGTTGGACGCCGGCATCCGGTTGCCGTGTACGTACACAACAACCGGTCTGCCAGGATGGAGCGATGCCAGGTACTGATCACAATCCATCGCCTGGCTTTGACCGCAGTGGATCTGCCAAACCTTAAACGGCGGCGCATCGAGTGGTGCATGACAAGCATCAAAGGGCAGGTGCCGTGTCGAGAATAGAAAAACACGTTCGCTCGGCGCCGCAACATTCAACAACTCGCAAGGCACGCTCGATTCGAATTCTTCATCTGACAAGTCACTCGCCTGGGCCTCTTCGGTGACTCGCACTTCATCGCCTCGAACACTCGACAAGCTAAACGCAAGCGATGATGCCAGGACAAAAGCGACGGACACCGGCAAACACCGCCATACACTCCACCAACGTTGCTGGCGGTGCTGGGAGGTTGCGGGCGTCTCGCTAGAAGTCATCACGCTAAAAAACATGGTGGCAATTGGGTAAAGCGATCAAGGCGGGACGAGGGAGGTGACGGAACGATTCGATAGCGTTGTTGATCCCGAGGCTTCGTGGGGGGGAATGAAGTAGCGGCAGTCGAAACGCAACAAATTGTTGCCGAAAAAAAACGATGTTGCGTTTGCACATCATTTAGAACGTCCTACTTTTGAACAGAACTCGATACGAGTCCAACGAATACGCCCACTGTGCAAATCGCGGAAAATCAAATGAACAAACGCCCTTTCATGATTGTACTAGCTGTGCTGGTCATGACATCGGCAACTGGATGTACCCCGTTCCGAGACTTCTTCTTCGGACGAGGCGCCCAGTGCGGTTTATGCACCAAAGTCGCTGCCCCCTTCCGACGCACAGCTCCGGTCGCCGTCGCACCGGCACCAACATGCGGAACACCGACCTATTCACAACCGGTTTATGGCACACCGTATGCTGCTGCTCCTGCGAACGCATGCGGATGCGGACCGGCCTATGCGGCAGACCCCTGTGGTCAATACGCTGCATACGGTCCGATCGATTCAGGCGTAATCGGAAACGGCGTTGCCCCCGGCTATTATGAAGGAGGTCCTTGGTACCAACGACAGTACCAATCCAACTACGGGTACTACGGGCCGCCTGGGTATCGGGTCGACAAAGACGGAGATCGGATCATCTATGAAGAACCGCTACCGCCTGGAGCAACCTCGGCAAACTGAGCCGACGTGGCCACCGATTAGCCACCATCGATTCAAACTCCCACGGGACGCAAGCGAGTGAGACCAGCACGGGGATCTCACACGTTTGCGTTCCGTGTTTTTTATTGATTCGGAATTGAAACCCCAACAGAAGAGCTCATGACCAGCAATCGCATCCTGACGAGACGAAAAGCACTTCAGAAGCTCGCGATGCAGTCCGTCGGCGGAATCGCCGCACTCGCACTTCCCACCCGTTCTTTTGCACAAGAAGTCAGCTTTGAACAGCAAGCCGCTTCGCGATGGCGGATCGGATTGGAGTTGACGACCCCCGTGACCTGCGCCAACGTCCTCGCGACGTTCCCAATCCCGACCGATTGGCCCGAACAAACCGTCACGCTGCGCAGTCAAACCGTCACACCTCCGACGCGATGGCAAGTCCGTGAACTACCCGGCGGTGCAAAACAAGTCGTGGTGCAAATTCCACAAGTTGCGGCCGGAACCACTACCGAAGCGATTTTCGAATTCGACATCGCTCGATCAAAGATCTTGCCGCCCGATAACACCGAAACGCTGACGATTCCCAAACGGCTTTCACGCGAGATCAAACTGTATACCGGCAACAGCCCTTTCATCGACGCTTCCCACCGATTGATTCGCAACGCCGCCAAAGAAGTCAGCGAAAAAGAATGCGACAACGACTGGCAAAGAGTGGAGCAGGTTTACGATTACGTACGCGACAAAGTCGAATACACCGAAGGCGAATTGAAAGAGGCATCTCAAGCACTCAAAGATGGCACTGGTGACTGCGAAGAAATGACCAGTCTGTTCGTCGCGATCTGTCGTAACCTGGACATCCCCGCGCGTGTCGTTTGGATCCCCGATCATTGCTACCCGGAGTTCTATCTCGAAGACGAAAACGGCGAGGGTCATTGGTATCCTTGCCAAGCTGCCGGCACTCGACAGTTTGGCCGGATGGATGAAATTCGACCAGTGTTGCAGAAAGGCGATCGATTCAAAGTTCCAGAGAAAAAGATCCCGGTTCGATACATCTCGGAATACTTCCGCTGTGACCGTCGAGGCAGTGGAAATCCCAAACCCACCTTCATCCGGCAAAGGGTCGATGGCTGACCATCGATCAGTGTCGATCGCCCAAAATGACTCGTAATCAACAATGGGTACGCATGTTGCTCTCGCAATCGCTCGAACGCTCGCGATTTCGTCTAGTCGCGGCAGCCGATTTCCTTGTTGAGATGACCTCATGCGATCCATCACTTTTTTCCACCGTTTGACTCTCGCTGGTTGCCTGGCAGCTCCGCTGCTTCTGGTCGGCTGCGGAAATCCAGACAGCCCGTTGGGTGAAGCACGACAGGCGCAGGAAGACCTGGAAGAAGCTCGCGAAGAAGCCGCCGAAATGGTTTCGGACGCAGAATCGGATGCGGTCGAAACGATCGCCGATGCGAAAGAAGCGGCCGAACGCCAGATTCAAAACGCGAAGGAAGACGCTGGCGAAATGGTCGAGCAAGCGAAGCAAAAACTGGACACGAAACTCCAGCAACTGCAAACGCTTCCGGTCGAACAAAGACCGCAATCAGACGCATCACAAAACCCGACGCCTCCGGCGAATGCCGAGATCGAATAGGTCGCCGCTTTACTGATTCGGTTGTGACACGGCATTCGATTCGGTATTCGTTGGAAACCGAAATGCGCTAACCTCGGTACCATCGACTGCGTGGTGACGTAGCACAAGCTTCGGACCGTCTGCAGCAACACTGACTTGGCCCGATAGAAAACCGCCAGCAACACGCAGAAATTGGTGTGTCGGTCGCACGTCTCCTTCCTTCCAACCGAGCTGATGCTTCTCGCTGCCCGGGCCGCACCCGAACTCCCATAAACCGGTTTCGGAATCGGTCGATGCGTATTGCCAATGGCGGTCCCCACAAAGCACGATCACGTTTTCGATTCTTGCGAAGGCGTCTCGCAATTGCTCTCCTTCGAATTCGAACACTTGGTTGGAGTGATTGTCATGCTTGTTGTTTCGGTCGGGGCCTACGATCGGTGTCGGACTGCAAACGAGTTTGAACGTCGCATCACTTTTGCCCAGCCCTTCGAGCAACCATTGCTTCTGTGCCGTCCCAAGGATTGATTTCCCTGGTCCGTCAGGTTGGTTGTTGCCGCTGCGAAAATCCCTCCCTTCGAGTAACCAGATCTCTAAGTGCTTTCCCCAGCGAATCGATTTATAGCGTGACGGATTCGACGGGAATTGCTCTTCATTGAACAATCGCACTCCCTGATCGAACGTGACCGAACCGTACCGCTGACCCGACCAACAATCGTTTTTTAGAGTGTCGTGGTCGTCTTTTAAGAAGTAGCTGGTCGTCGTGCTGTAGAAATCTCGGTTGCTCGGCAGTGCAAAAATCCTGCCCCACTTGAATCTCATCAGCGGCAAGGTCATCGCCCAGGGATCCGGCTTGTCATAGTATTCGATGTCTCCCGCATGAATGATAAAGTCGGGATGCATCGAACGCATCGCAGGATAGATTTTATGCCCGCGCATACCGTCGTCGCGGCGGATGAAGTCATGGCAGGTCGTGAAACAAAATTCGATCTGTCGATCAGACGATGCTGCTGGCGCCGTCTCGAATCCGCCACGTACCACCGCCGTGACTTTCGATTCACCGATCGGTTTCGCTTCGGCGATCAGCGTGTATGCGGTCCCAGGTTTCAAACCCGATAGTCGCCATTGCTCGGTCCCGTCGCTGTCGATCGAAGTCTGCTTCCAAGCGGTGGTCTGGACATCACTGGGACTTTCGATCGGAAAGTACGTTAATCGCACCTCACCAGCTGCCGCGGGACAAGCCCCGAACATTTCGTCCAGCGTACTGCCAGCTGGGATTTGTGCGGAATGGATTTCCGCAACGTCGGTCCGTTTCGCTAAACGATTGGCTTCGCCAGCGGACAGCGACAAGAACTTGGCGCCTTCGACAAGCATTTCCGGAGAACGCGTCGTACGGGTCCAGATCTGAATCGACGTTTGATCTGCCCAACCATTCTTGATCCCATTGCCTAAAAACGGTCCTGATGAGCGAACAGGATTCACCGCCGACAGACTCCCAGGTTCGTCTGCGAAAACAGCATCCTTTGGCAAGAAAGCCCCAAGCGTCAAACCAACGAGCAAGGTGAGTCCGCCCAGGATTCGGTGTTGAACGTTCATGTTTGCAATGAGGTAACGAAGTGAAGGTCAAGCGTCGCGGTGAATCGCAACTGCATATACTAACGCATTGTGAAACACGCCAGCTTCCAACTTTCAGCCCATCCCAATCGCATGCCAACGATTCGCTTTCCAGCCGAGATTCAATTTCGACCGAGCCGGACCGTTTCGAAATGTGTTCGCAGCATCGTTTATTCTGTCGTGGTGGCGGGGCTGGCAATGACGACCATGCCGTCATCGTTCGCACAGCAAAAGTCACGAAGCCAGTCACAAATGGACAAGGCCGACCAACAATTACGCGATGAAGGCGCGATCGTCGAGATCTACAAATCAACCGTCAACGACCAAGGCGAACCGGTGGCACTCCGAGCCTATCGTTTTGATCCGACGAACGAAGACTCATCAAAGCAGCCCGCCGCGGCAATCGTGTTCTTCTTTGGCGGCGGATGGAATGCCGGAACGCCGATGCAGTTCGCTGGGCATTGCAAACACTTTGCCTCGCGTGGCATGGTTGCGATCACGATCGAATATCGCGTCGCATCGCGGCACGGGGTCAAAGCGAAAGAGTGTGTTAGCGATGCCAAATCGGCGATTCGGTGGGTTCGAACCAATGCAAAGCGGCTTGGGATTGATCCCGACCGAATCGTTGCGGCGGGCGGTTCGGCAGGCGGTCACCTTGCCGCTTGTACCGAAATGATTGCCGGATTTGACGAACCGACCGAAGACCAAACCGTCAGCAGCCGTCCCAACGCACTTGCCCTTTTCAATCCAGCCGCGGTACTTGCCAGTGTCGAGGGCCGCACGCCGTTCCCCAAAGACAAACAGCAAGGCTTAAACGATCGAATGGGCGTCGATGCGATTGATGTCTCGCCATACCATCACATTGGCCAACATCACCCGCCAACGATCATCTTTCATGGCAAGGCCGATACGACGGTGCCCTACTGGACGGCAGAAGCGTTTGCCTCAAAGCTTGTCAATCAAGGCAATGAATGTCAGCTGGATGGCTTTCCAGATGCGGGACACGGCTTTTTCAACCGTGGCCGCGGTGACGACAAAGCTTATCTGGAAACCCTGCTATTGCTGGACGCGTTCTTGGTCCAGCACGGTTTTTGTGCCAAGCAGGAATCGGTCAAAGCAAAAAGCCCCGGTGATCCAGATTGATCACCGGGGCTTTCGAGATATCGCTTAGGTCAGCGGTCACAGCTGGGAGCGGTGCACAACCGTCGCGGCTTGTCAAGGGAGAAGCATACAAGCGGATGGGCGACCATTGAATGTCGTGCTAGGCGGGAACTCCTGGGGAATTTTGACCCGACCGAAGCAACTCGATTCAGTGCTTAGTTGCATCCGCAAGCGGGAACAGCAACTTCGCATCCGCAAGCTGGTTCGATGACTTCGCAGCCGCAAGTCGGCTCGCAAGCCGATGCACAACCGCTGTCGCAGCAGCTGTCTTTGCAGCTGAACAGTTTCTTCAGCAAACCGAATGGCTTGTGCTTTGGTGCACAGCAAGGAGCAGCAACTTCGCATCCGCAAGCGGGTGCAGCAACTTCGCAACCACAAGCTGGCTCAGCAGCACATCCGCAAGGAGCGGCAACTTCGCATCCGCAAGCTGGCTCGCAGATCGAGTCGCAACCGCAACCCTTTTTGCTGAACAGTTTGGCCAACAGGCCACCACGGAACTTGCTGCCGCAACCGCTGTCGCAGCAAGGGTCAACAACTTCGCATCCGCAAACAGGTGCAGCGACTTCGCAGCCGCAAGCTGGTTCCATTGCACATCCGCAATCAACCGGAGCTTCGCAGCCACAGGTTGGTTCGACGTCGCAACAAGTGTCGCAGCTGGTTTTACACAATTTGCTGAACAGGCCAAACGCGTTAGCGTTGGCAGACGATCCTGCGGCCAGAGCGATGGCCAACAGTGCTGGTACGATTACACGACGCATCGTGAATTCTCCATGAATTAAATTGGAAGGGTCTTGCCAGTCGCGTTTGCCGCGTTTCGATCAAATTTGGTGGTGAGCTGTGCCGGTGGGCACTTGCCTACGATGCCTCCGAAGAGAACATCACCCGCCGACACATCCGTTCGAACTGCGGCATACACGTCACGTGACCATCGGATCAACTATCCATAGTCTTCGTGCAGAAGTGGCTATCGACTTCGCCGTTGTTAACTCACCGGCTTAAGTGCAATATTTTTACTCAGCCCACTCTTTGCCACTTCAATTGTGCCGATGGTTCGGGCCGTACCGATCATCGCGTCTGTATGTCGACGCAGATGCGAAACTCTTGTCCGACTTTGGTCGGTTCCGTCGTCGATCCCTCGCACACCACCTTCATCGCCAGAGTAGCCGCCCTCAGCACAAAGAATTCTTCTGCCACGATTCCGCTTGCCCAATCGCATCAACAGCAATTCCTGGCAAGGATTCCGAAGTCGCTACCTTGCACGGCGATCGTTTTACAAAGACGAAACGGCACAGTGATTACAGCTGGCTTAGCTTGCCAGCCGCCTCCCTTGCGAACGGTGGAAGGACACCCACCCCCGCCAGCGTTTTCTCCCCCCTCCCCATCGATCGCATTTCGTCCGATGATGTCAGGGTTCCGTCCACTCCGCCCAACACTGATTCCACTCGGCATGTTAGACCTGTTTGACAAAATCGAAGAAGCGGCCCAAGCAATCACTGCCGTGTTCCCCGAACCACCCAAGGTGGCGATCATTTTGGGAACCGGGCTCGGCAACCTCGTCGAACAAATCGATGTGAAAGCTTCGATCGACTACGGCGATATTCCACACTTCCTTAAATCCACCGCGACCAGCCACCGTGGTCGCCTGGTATGTGGTTACTTAGCCGGCGTCCCGATCGTTGCGATGGAAGGACGCCACCACATGTACGAAGGCTATCCGCTGAAGCTGATCACGCTTCCCGTTCGCGTCTTCAAACGGTTGGGCGCAGAGCTGTTGATCGTCAGCAACGCTTGTGGCGGTTTGAACCCGTATTACAACTCGGGCGACATCATGGTGATCGACGACCAAATCAACTTGATGGGCGATAATCCGTTGATCGGAATTAACGACGATCGTCTCGGCCCCCGCTTTCCCGACATGTCGGCTCCTTATGATCCGGCCTGGATCGACCGCACGATCGCGATCGGTCGCCGCGCCGATATCCACCTGCATCGTGGCGTATTCGTCGCCGTCGCTGGCCCCAACCTCGAAACTCGCGCCGAGTACCGCTTCCTTCGCACGATCGGTGCGGACGTCGTTGGAATGAGCACGGTGCCGGAAACGATTGTTGCCAACCACTGCGGACTAAAGACGCTGGGGCTGAGCGTGATCACCGACATGTGCCTACCCGATTCGCTGAAAGAAGCCAACGTGGAAGAAATCATTGCGATCGCCAATGACGCGGCACCGCGGTTGCAGCGGATCGTCTCGGACGTCGTCCAAGAGGCTGGCCAAACGAGGATCGCATGAGCGAACGAACCGAGCACCACAATCAACTCGCTCAAGCCGTCGCATTTGTTCAGCATCGTTGTCCCGACTTCGCGACGTCGCCAAACGCTGACCTGACCGGCATCGTACTGGGAAGCGGCTTGGGCGCGCTGGCAGACAAGATCGAATCCACCGTGGCAATTCCGTTTGCGGAAATTCCCGGATTCGGAAAGTCCACTGCCAGTGGTCACCGCGGACAATTGATCCTCGGAAATCTGGATGGCTCAGCGGTTGTCGCCATGGCCGGTCGACTTCATCGATACGAAGGCTGGTCCAATGAACAGGTCGCCTTCCCGATCGAAGTGATGGTGGCTCTCGGGATCAAACGCTTTATCGCAAGCAACGCGGCCGGCGGTGTTAATCCCAAATTATCAGTCGGTGATGTCGTCATCATCACAGATCACATCGATTGGCTGCATGACCGACAGCAAAAAGCATTGGCCAATCGCAGAACCAATTCGGACGCTGGGCAAGAGTTTCTTGGACGAGCACCACAACCTTACTCGTCCGAACTAGCCGAGATCGCACTGGCCGCGTCACGCGAACACGCGTTTTGTGCCGTCAAAGGAACCTATTTGGCAACGCTTGGACCGACCTATGAAACTCGGGCCGAGTACCGAATGATGCGGAAAATTGGTGCTGATGTGGTGGGCATGAGCACAGTGCCGGAGGTTTTGGTCGCGGCAAAAGCAGGAATTCCTGTACTTGCCCTATCAATTGTCAGCAATGTAGCGGATCCAGATCGGGCGATTGTGGCCGATCACAGCGAAGTATTGCAGGCAGGGGACGCGGCAGCGGTTAAACTGGAGCACATTGTTCGCAGAGTGACCCATGCCGCACGTACCAAAACCATCAGGCCCAAGGCCGCCGATTAGCTCCGTTCTGGATTCGGAAACCGAAATCAAGAGCGATACCGAAGCCGTTTTTGATAGCGAGTCGCGTGACTTGTTGTCATCGGAAGGCTTGCGCTTTTCGATGCAACGATTGACCGACGCTGAGCTGCGGACCGCGATTCACTCGATCCCGACGAACGATCGCGATGAGAAACTCGCGAGAATCGAAATCGACGACGCCACCGGCCAGCACGCCGCACTGATGCGTTTGGATCACCCGATCAAATTGCGTATCAACGGGTCGCTCGGTGACTATGCGTTCGCACATCACCGTCAAGTCGTCGTCAAAGTGTTCGGCAATGTTGGTCACGGTGTCGGCGAAGGCATGGCCAGCGGATCGGTTCGAATCCGCGGAAACGCTGGCCATGGTGCCGGCACCGCGATGACCGGCGGTACTTTGGCCGTTTATGGTTCTGCCGGTGACCGCGCCGGAGCGGCGATGCGTGGCGGTGGGCTGTTTGTCCGCGGCAATGCAGGGAACGAAGTCGGACTGGGCGCGATCGGCGGTACGATTGTGATCGGTGGTGATGCGGGCGAAAACATCGGCGACCCGCTCAGTGATGTCGCGGTCTTTATCCGCGGCAATGCGGCCAGCCTTGCCGAAGGTGTCACACAAACGAAACTGCGTAAAAAACAAGAAGTCCAACTTGGACTGCTGTTGATCAGCGCCGGAATCCGTGGCGACGCATCCGATTTCCAACGCATCATCCCCATTGCAAAACTGGACGCCGAACGTTCCGCTCGCGGCGAAGTCGTCCCCAACTGGCGGTAACGCCATCAACTACGTCGAGGATACCAATGGGCGCGGATCGCTTTGCCGGGCTTCATCTTTTGCCACCCAAATGCACCGAAGTTTGGACCAGCAGCCACCTGGCATCGCCCAAACGAGTGATTCGTCGTGTCGATGATACGAACGTTTCGATTGCCTTGCCGCTGTTCTGGTATGACCCGCCCTGGATCGATCTGCCACCGATCATCGCCGCCAGGCTTGCGGCATCGGTCGCAAACATGGATGTCACCGTTTCAGCATTGCACCGTGACCTCACTGACGACGACGATCAAACGGGCGAATTGTTCCAACCGATCGAAGGCGATGATCCGCTGACGGCTTCGGCACCGCCCCGCTATCTGCCACGGATGACGCCCTACCGAATCGAACGCTACGGGTTCGTCTCGCAAGATTTCGATCATGCCCAAGTGATCGACGTCAGACTGTCGCCATCACGTGACAGCTCGGGACGTTTTGCATATTCGCCCGGCCAAATGCAACGCTGGGAACGATCCCCCGCTGACTCACCGATCTCCGGCGGTGGCTATGTCGCCGCATCGACCTTCCCTGCGGACATTATCACTGTCGAACAGGCGAAAACAAAACTCGAACAGCTCCGCCGGCTTGCGCCAACTGCAGCCGTGTTTATTTCGATCACGTCGTATCGCTTGGAAGAAGAGCTATCCGCCGCCATTGCCGCGCATCCCGATGGGCTGATCCTTCGACTGGACGAAACCGAATTCGAAGGCCTTCAACTAGCCGGAATCGTCTCCGGAACTCGTGAATTCTTGCGTCGAAAAAAACTCAGCCATCTTCCGCTGTGGGTCGTCCCCGGTGAAATCACCGTCGATGACGTTTCGAAATTGATCGCGTTGGGGGCCAGCGCAGTTGCGATTGATTCATGGTGTGCGCCGCTACTTGATGTGATCCAAGAAGAACTCCAACACGCCCATTCGTACGAACCCGTGCTCCGCGAAATCCCGACTATGGTTTCGCATCACTTGTGGAGCGACATCGACCGTGTTGTCGGTTTGTGCTCGTCAATCGACCTCGACAAACCGACCCAAGAACGCCTTGGGACATACCACGCGAAATGGGCCAAAGCTTGTAATGCGACGATGCTTGCATAGTCTCTTTGATCCCGTTTCGACGCTTCGTTGGACTTGGCGAAAAGCCCCCACGTCATAAGAGCTACAATAAAGCAAACCGGCGGCGTCCCCATCAACTCGCGCCCCTCCCCAACGCTCAATCAGGTATTCCAAATGTGGAAATCGATCCGGCGGCATTCCGTCGTCACTGGCGTCGTCTTGACCACCTGCTTTGCCGCCAACAGCCCCGCTGACGCGCAGGAACTTGTGGTACCAAATGTGGAAGCCCGCGACGAACCTGCTGACCACGAACTTCATCCACCATCAGTCGTTTCGCCACCGTCGTTGCAATTCGAGGGCAACCGGCCGAGCAACTTGTTTCGAGACTACCAGCCTGATTTCGAAGGCCCCCCGAACAACACGCGGCGTCCTCAACAAACCATCCAGCGCCGGATGCCCGAACCGCAACACATGCCCGACGCCGTCCGCGAGGCGATCGAACGGTCTCGCCAAGGGTCTGAACGTCAACGGGAACAGGTCGAACGCTTGGCGATGGAAGTCCGCGAACTAGAGGTCCGTCGCGAAGAACTGCGCCGTGAAATCGAACGCCTCGAACGCGAACGAATCCACCTCAACGAAACCCGCGTGCACGAACAGCATGTGCGAGCCGAGCGTGAGCGAGAAATGCACGCCGAGCGTGAACGAGAAATGCATGCCGAGCGTGAACGGGAAATGCATGCCGAGCGTGAACGAGAAATGCACGCCGAGCGTGAACGGGAAATGCATGCCGAGCGCGAACGGGAAATGAGAGCTGAGCATGAACGACAGCAGCAAGCCGAGCGAGAACAACAGGACAACGAACGACGCTTGCATTCCGCGTTCGAAGCCTTAGAAATCGCGGGCAAGCTTCCCAGCGATGTCGTACTCGAGGTGCTAACCAAAACTGTCGGCGAGATCAAACATCCCGAGGTCCGACAGCGAGTCCGACAAGCAATTCTTAGGATCGCCGTCGAATCAGGCGACGTTGATCGTGCGACCGACCAACTGCGAAGTCTGCTCATCGAACCTTAAACGAAAGGCCTCATTTTGTGAGCGGCCATCGCGCCGACGTCACAATGCCCTGCACGTCTGACAATTCGATCACGCGGCTGACGTTCAACAGATCAGGCGCGTCGCGGTTAGAGCGAGGCAAGTCAACGCTCCCAAAATAAGCGACCTCTTCCGACATCAGCGATGCATAGGCGGCCAACACCGCCGCATCTCCCTCACCACTTAACGTGATTGAACCGGTATGTAGCGAGGGGAATTGCCGTAGAGCTTCGACGCCTCGGCAAAGATCATAGATTTGCATCCCCGCCAATGTCTGCCCCAACAGCATGTACCTCCGTCGCAAATGCGTCCGCGACTTCACGACCTCCGTCGCCCGTGTCGGCCCGACATCACGCGGCATCAAAAACGCTTGGTTACACGAGCAGGATTCGTCGATGATCGAAGCGACCAATGACGGATCCGGGATGACGTTCGTGAACTGCTCTGGAAACAAATGGGCAAGTGCGGGAGCATACGCTCGATAGCTTGCTTGATCTAACACGACCACTTCGGTAGGCGCCATTCGATCTTTTGCCCTGCAAATCGTCAGTGCTGTCAAGCGATACGGTGACTGAGTGGTGTATTCGAACACGTGACAATCGGCACCGGCTTTCGGGCCTGTCACGTCCTCGATCTCAAGTGCCTCGTGATCAGTGGGCCAACCGTGGAACGTCATCGCGTGAAGCTTGTCGATGATCAACCGGATCTCTTCCGGTGACTCAAACGGCGTGCCTGGATCGACCGTTTTCGTAAAGCTCTCTTGGATCGTGGTGACATGCTCGTCTTCGGGAATCGTATCGAAGACCTTCAAGTCTCGCTGCGGAAACATCGCGGTTGCGGCGTCTTCGATCAAGTCCTCCGTTCCGCGAAGGTGTCGATTCATAAACCGAAACTCTCCCATCCGCAACTCTTGCGTGTCCTGGTGCGGGCCTTGCGTCAGATGCAACCCAAGTTGCTCATCAGCATCGTACAACTGGTAGATTTTTCGCACGTTGCGATGCAGGTCGATCACGCCATCAAGTGGAAAAATACTGTCGCGGTCACTGTTGCTGATCAACAAGGGCCGGGGTGCAATCAATGCCGCAACCTTGTCAAAGTCCCAACGGAATCGATTCACCATGTACATGCAATCGCAATGACCTTCGACGCAACCGTCGACGACATGATTCTTCAGATTCGTGATTCCGGCCACAGGCACAGCCGCACGAATTCGATCGTCGATCGCGGCTACCCACCAGGAATACGCCCCACCACCGCTGCGGCCACTGATGCCGATCCGATTCACGTCGACTTCTTGACGTCGTTCCAAATAATCGAGAGCTCGCACACCATTAAAGGCCTCCACACCGGCAGGCGTATAGCCGCGGTTATTCCACCACCACATTCCTTCGCGATACGTTCCGTGGTGAATGCCTTCGATTTCCCCAAGCTGGATGGTGTCGATTACCAAGCAAACAAAACCGTTCCTCGCATACCAAGCACCATGGTGTTGGTAGTGCGTTTTGTTGCCAAGACTCACGCCGTTTTCGACAACCCGCCCATGCCCACAGACATACAAGATTGCCGGCAACGGTTTCGACTGCGTGGCTGGTCGATAAAAGTTGGCCGTCACGTAGAGCCCTGGCAACGATTGAAAGTACACATTCTCGACAATCACTCCCTCGGACTCATGACTGCCCGTGATCGTTGCCTTGAGGTTGCCGCGGGGCGGAAACGGGTTCAACCCAAGCATCTCCAGCAGTTCGCCTTTCAGCTTGTCACGAGCGTTTGTCCAGTCCTCCAGCGCTTCTATACCGGCCAACGACTTTTGGCTCAGCAACTCTGACTCGCGGTGAAAGTACTCTGCGACCAATGCATCTCCGTCAGACGTCTCTTCCTGCGACTGCAGTGTTCCCTTTTCCTGCGACTGGAGGGGCCCAGCTCGAAAGCAAAACACGCCAAGAAAGATTGCGAAAATCAAGACGACAAACGGCGGGCGATCAATACGGCAAGCCATGGCGGGACCTAGTCACAATAGAATGTTGGGCGGGTGGCAGCGTCGCAGAATACGCATCATGATAAACTGTCCCTCGCACCCCGGTTGCCTCGCTGCCTTCCTAACCTCCTGTTGATTTTCGAGTGTCACCTTTTACTCAGCGAGAGTAACGTTCTCTGCCGCTGGTTTTGCGGAACAGAACACGACAGAGGGACAGGGTAACTCTGAATATCAACAGGCCGCTAATACCTCTCCCCGCCTCGAATGGTTCGATTCAATTTCATCATGCCAAACATTAATCGACTGCTTGCTGTCGCGTTGCTCGTCTTCGCCCCCCACTGCGGACTCCGCCTGGCAAATGCGGAAACGCTGGCTTACTTCGGCACCTACACTTTGGGCGGCTCAACGAGTGAAGGAATCTATGTTTGCTCGATTGATGAACAGACAGGCGAGCTATCGTCACCACGCCTAGCGGCCAAAGCGTTGAACCCATCCTTTGTCGCGATCTCCCCAAACGGAAAATCGTTGTACGCCGCATCCGAAGCTTGGTCGGCGACGGATGCCGGTCCCGCGAAAACGGTCGGAGTCATCGCGTTTTCCATCAAAGCGGACGGCACACTCGAAAAGTTATCGGAAGCCGCGACAGGCGGTCTTGGCGCTTGCCATGTTTCCGTTGACCCGACCGGGCAATGCGTTGGCGTCGCCAACTACACGGGCGGAAGCTGTGCCTTGTTCAAAATCAATCCAGACGGATCACTCGTCTCGCCCGGCGATTTCCATCAGCATCACGGAAGCAGCGTCAATTCCAGTCGTCAAGAATCGCCACACGCACACTCCATCAATTTCAACGCAACAGGAACTCAAGCGATCGTCGCGGATCTCGGCACCGATCAGCTTCTTGAGTATGACGTGAACTTGGGATCGGCCGTGATGTCGCCTTCGAAACAAACCGCGTTGGAACTGCCACCGAGCGGTGGCCCGCGGCACTTTAATTTCGCACCTTCGGGCAAGCTCGCGCTCACCAACCTCGAACTGACTTCCCAAGTCGCGTTGCTGGGGTACTCGGCTGAGAAGAAAACGCTTTCACTCGGCACCGTGATTTCCACGCTGCCTGCCGGTGCAAGTGCCAAAGGAAACTCAACCGCCGAATGTTTGTTTCACCCCAACGGCCAGTTCGCCTACGTTTCCAACCGCGGGCACAACTCATTGGCCGTCATTCGTGTCGATGCGGAAAATCAATCGATCGAGTTGCTTGAAAACGTTTCCAGCGGCGGCGAAATTCCGCGTGGATTTGGGATCACGCCTGATGGGAGATTTCTGGTCGTTGCAAACCAACAAACGGGAAACGTGATCTCACTGCGAATTGACCCTAAGTCGGGATCGTTGACGCCAACCGGAAGTGAAATCAACATCGGTGCCCCGGTCAACGTGCGTTTTCTCCAACGAAACTAGACTCGTCCATCACCCACCTTCAACCAACCCTCAATGGTGACACGTATCATGCCTCGTCTCCTATTCTTTGCACTTCTATCGATGTCGCTCCTGTCGACGAACGTTTTTGCCCAACGTCTAAAATCACCCGAGGTCAATGCCAACGGCACGATCACGTTTCGCGCGGATTTCAGCGACGCACAATCGGTCGAAGTCCAGTTCAATCGAGTTGCAGAAGACTTGGCGAAAGTGATCCTGGAAAAAAACGACGCCGGTAAATGGGAAGGCACGTCGAAGCCGATGGAACCTGGGATCTACGAATACACGATGCAAGTTGACGGCATCAAGCAACTCGATATTCGCAACCGCTGGGTCAAGAAGTGGTACACGCTCGAAAACTTGGTCGAAGTCCCCGGCCAACCACCCTTGGTAACCGAACGCCAACCCGGGCCACACGGTACCCGGCACTTACATGTTTATCATTCGCCCGTGACCGAGTCCCTGCGTGACGTCGTTGTTTATACGCCGCCAGGGTACTCAGAAAACCCCGAGGGCAGTTACCCTGTGCTGTTTCTGCTGCACGGTTTCGGTGATGACCAAACCGCTTGGACAGAAATTGGACGTGCTCATGCGATTGCCGACAACTTGATCGCAAGCGGTAAAGCACGGCCGATGTTAATCGTCATGCCATACGGGCATCCCGTTGAACTGCCGCACGGAAACCGAACTCGCGAACAAGGCAGTCAATACAATGTGGATAACAATCGCCTGATGCAGCGCGATCTGGACGAGGTCCTGATGCCGTGGGTCGCGAAAAACTATCGTGTGATTGATCGGCTAGATGCTCGCGCCATCGCCGGACTTTCGATGGGTGGCGGACACTCGATTCGCACGGCATTGGGTACAAACGATTTCGCCTACGTCGGTGCCTTCAGTGCGGCCGCCCCTGGCGTTGATGCACTCAGCGAAATCGCGGTCGACTTGGACCAATTCAAGAAGCAAACCCGTCTGTTCTGGATCGCGTGCGGCAACGAAGATTTTTTGTTGCAGCAAAATCACCGCTTCATCAAACAGCTTGAAGAAGAATCGGTCGATCACCAATACGTTGAAGGCGAAGGCGGACACAATTGGGACGTTTGGCGAGATGACTATTTACCGACGTTTCTGCCGATGCTATTCCAAGGCGACGTAGACTCGGGCAAGTAATTGCCATCAAGCAATGAGGAAGTGATTGAGGGAATGGACATTGAATCGCTGCCCATCGATGATTGCTTGGGCGATTTAGTTTCGGCTTTAACCGCCAGCAAACCGGTTATTCTGCGCGCCCCACCTGGCGCTGGCAAAACGACCGGCGTACCACCAGCGATTCTCGATTCCGAACTCGGCGATCTTGGCCAAGTCCTGATGCTCCAGCCGCGGCGTCTGGCCGCGCGCGCCGCGGCGATTCGGCTCAGCCGGCTCGTCGGTGAAAAGCCAGGCCAAACGTACGGGTACCACGTCCGTTTCGATCGCAAGGTCTCGTCATCGACCAAATTTGTCTCGATGACCTCGGGAATTCTGTTTCGACAACTCTCGTCCGACCCGCTCCTCGAAAACGTCGGATGTGTCATCATCGACGAATTCCACGAGCGTTCCATCGAAGTCGACTTGGTGCTGGGAATGCTTCAGCGGATCCGATCCACCCTCCGGCCAGAGCTCCGCTTGGTTGTGATGAGCGCGACATTGGATACCGAACCGATTGAAAAATTAATCCCGGATGCCACGATCATTCAAAGTGACGGACGCGCGTTTGATGTCGATATTCGCTACGACAAATCGTTAACGCCTGTCCGGCAAACGGCCAGGGATTTGGCCGATAAGGTGTCGCAGGTTTTGCCCACCGCAGTGCGTGAAAGCGATGGCGACATCCTGGTCTTTTTGCCTGGCATCGGCGAAATCGTCCATACGGCGACCCAAATCGAATCGCTCGCAAAAAAACACTCGATCGATATCTTTCCACTTTACGGTGACTTGCCGGCCGAACGCCAAGACGACGTGCTGACCCCATCGGAACGCCGCAAAATTGTCTTGGCGACCAACGTTGCCGAAACCTCAATCACCATCCCTGGGGTCAAGTGTGTCATCGATACAGGGCTGGCACGCCAAGCGGAATTTGATCCCAGCATCGGGCTGTCCAAGCTACAGATGCGTCCGATTTCAAAAGCGTCTGCGGACCAACGTGCGGGACGCGCCGGCCGTACCGCACCGGGAATCTGTTTTCGACTTTGGCCGCAAGCGTCACATCGCAGCCGCTTGGACCACACCCCTCCCGAAGTCTTGCGGTCCGATTTGTCGACCGCGATCTTGCATTTGACTGGCTGGGGTGAGCGTAACCCGTTCGACTTTCCCTGGGTCACGATGCCAACCGAAGATTCGGTACAGCTCGCCCATCGTCAGTTGCATTTGCTCGGCGCGATCGATGACGACAACCGTCTGACTTCGCTCGGCCAGCAACTGATTGCGTTGCCCGTCCACCCACGGCTCGGTCGACTGATCCTTTCCGCTGTCGAACAAGACTGTGTCGAACACGCTGCAATTGCCGCCGCATTGCTCTCGGAACGTGATCCGTTTCGGCGTCAAACGGGGCGTTCAAGTCGCGAATCAGAAATCGAAAGCGACTTGATCGATCGCGTCTTGCGGTTGGAACGCTTCTTCAAAGGCGTCCCCGACGACCAGATCAAACGCGTGTCAGCACACCATGTCGAAAACGTCGCCCGCCAGCTCTGTAAGTTAGTCCCCGAGGACCTCGCCATCGATCCAGCGGCTTCCCAGCGTACCTTCGAAGAACGCGTGTCCCGCACACTGCTTGCCGCGTTTCCCGACCGGCTCGCCCGACGCCGAAATCCTGGTTCACCCAAAGGCGTGATGGTCGGTTCACGCGGTGTGCAACTGGACCGCGATAGCGCCGTACGCACCAGCGAGTTTTTCCTGTGCCTCAACGTTGACGGCCGCGGCGCCGACGCGAACGTGCGCATGGCGTCAGCGATCGAACAAGCATGGCTGCCCAATGAATGGGTTGATGAACGGCAAGAGAAATTCTTTCACCCGTCAATGAAGGCCGTCGTCGCACGACAACGCAGCTACATTCTTGACTTGATGATCAATGAGAATCCCGCGACAGCGATTGCTGATGAAGAATCAGCAGCGTTGTTGTACCAGCAAGCACACGTGCGGCTGGGGGACGTTTTGCCAGACGATCAAGCACTCGCCGGATACCTTGCCCGCTGGAGATTCCTGGATCAGTATCGCGACGAAACCCTCGGCCCCGATTCACTGCCCATCACGTCAGAAGACGCACTCGATCAAGTGCTGACGCAGCTTTGTCAAAGCAGCTTGTCGTTCAAAGACTTGCAAAAGGCGCCGTGGCTGGACCATCTACGTGGCCTGCTAAGCTACCAACAACAACAGTGGCTGGACGCCCAAGCTCCCGAAGCGATCGAAGTCCCGAGCGGAAATCGAATTCGACTCACCTACGAACTCGGCAAGCGGCCCATCTTGGCCGTTCGCATCCAAGAGATCTTCGGTTGGAAAACGACACCGAAATTGGCAGGCGGATCGACGACAATCCAACTGCACCTGCTCGGCCCCAACTATCGTCCACAGCAGATCACCGATGACTTGGAGAGCTTCTGGAAGTCCACTTATCACGAAGTCAAAAAGGAACTGAAGCGTCGCTACCCAAAACATTTCTGGCCCGATGACCCAGCCTCCGCATCGGCAACACGTAATGGGCTGAAGCCGCGATAAAAAAGCATCCTATTTTGCTATTGGTACGATTACGCAAATGGCATAAACTTTTCGCGTAGTCGAAATCAGATGTTCTTTTTGAGCCCCAACTGGTCCAGGACGACAACGATGCATGCAGCCTCACCACCGGCAAGAATTGTATCGAACGACGCGGACGCGGGCCCGCAATCGCACATGAAGTCACGTCTTGCCGAACTGGCTCGCCGTGTCGACCAACAAGGCAAACGTGTCGCCGCTGCCAGCGGCTATGCGAAACGGTATTCGATCGCACGAGGCGATCAAAACGGATTGCAGGATGCGATCCGATCGGATGGATCCGTTTGACCAGGATGTCGCTCTTATTGCTCCCCAGCGGTCCGCTTGGACCGCTGGGGATGCGATTCTTTTTACAGGGTCAACCTGAACCCTGAATGTTCACCGGCTGTCTTGCCGATGAAATGAAACTCGCGAGTCAAAAAACGGTCGCGTAGAATCGATTGCTTGGTGCGTTCAGACTGCTGTGCAAACAGACGTCGTGTCGCTAAAACTATTGCCAGACGCAATCACCATTCAATCAAGAAACGCCCGGGTGGTGGAATTGGCAGACACAGGGGATTTAAAATCCCCCGGCCATATACGGCTGTGCGGGTTCGAGTCCCGCCTCGGGCATTCTTTCTTTAAGACACGCTACGGAATCCAAACCTTCGTTTCGCTGTTGTCGCGTCGCCATGCTCCCCATGTTGTTCGTTCGAACGGAAGGTCACTGAGTGGCAACAACTTGCTGGTTTGCGCGTACAGCTCTCCATTAAGCTCCACCACCATTCGGTTATAGATATCCAAACCGCCAATGTTCATCGCGATGGAGTTGTCACTTTCGTCGGTGACCACACGGACACAATTTGCGAGGTCGCAATAAGTCACGGTCACCGGTTGGTCATCCAACATCATGTTGATGATGTGGTTCTCTGGCGCCGCCATCGGTTTGATTAGCAAGGCACACTCAACGCCCTCGACCTTGACGCCGATCACTTCGTCGCTGTCTTCAAGGTTCGCTTCGCTAGCGTCGACGAGGTGGGGATCTTTCAACCCATCGATGCTGATCAAGGCTTGCAGCGGAGGATGTTTTTCATTCCCCTCCATTGCCTGATCGATCTCCCGTTGTTCTGCCAGCTCCTGTGCACGCTGGGCTTTCGAAACGGGGCGCAACGCCAAATGACGTTGAGGCGAGAACGTATTGATCTGGTAGGCGCAGTAGGCCAGCGGAATCGAAGCGCAAATGATGACGCTAGCCAATACGCCACCGAGTATGTTTTTTCGAGTCGAGTTTGAAAGGAAGGAGCGGGGACGTGACATAGAAAATGAAAATCTCTTGGTGCAAAACGAGTCTCCACAACAGTGCTCGCTTATCGTTAACTAACACAGGATACGAGCGTGGCGACCGGCATTCCGATGAATTAAACAATCCAAATGCCGATTCATCCGGCGATCCCACAAGGTGCACCAATAGCCCGCTATCGCGACTTAATGCGCCTTCGCGTTCGCGTAATGCATGTCCAAATACATCCATTCCTGTGGGGGTTTTCGCGGCAACGTCGTCGATATCGCGAACGTGAAACGGGCGACTTCGATGCACCACCAGCCTCGACAATGCTGACCGCTACTGGGAACGGATCGAAGCATGATTACGGACCCTCTCATGGCCGTGCAGCTCACGAAAGCTAAGATATTGGGTCCTCGATTTCCCCCTTACGCTACTCAGTCAGGTCCTATGAAACTGGATTTCAAACATACAAGCTCGCTGTTGTCCGCAGCGTTGCTCTCGTTAGGGCTCTCCAGCGCGACGCCCCCGACTTCCCTTTACGCCCAAGAAATCTCTGACACCTGGAAATTCAGCCTCGAACGCCCTGCGGGTGATTGGACCGATACCGACTTCGCCGCAGAGGGTTGGAAAGACGCTCAAGCCGGCTTGGGTTCGCGCGGTACCCCCGGCGCTCGTCTTGGAATGGAATGGACGACCAACGATGTTTGGTTGCGCAAAACCTTCACCCTTGAAAGCGTTCCGGCCAGACCTGCGATCCTGATTCACCATGATGAAGAGGCCGAGATTTATATCAACGGCGAATTGGCCGTTAAAGTTGACGGTTACACAACCAAGTACGAACTGGTCACGATCCCGGAATCCAAACGCAGTTTGCTGAAGACCGGCGAGAACCTTCTTGCGGTTCACTGCCACCAAGAGCGTGGCGGACAATACATCGACGCGCACGTGGTAGACGCTGAGAATGTTCCCGAACTGCCTCCGCCACCTCGCGTCACGAAACCCTACGAATCGGACCTGATCACCAAATGGGGTGAAGCACTGACAGCCGATGACGCCTGGACCGAGTACCCGCGCCCCCAAATGGAACGTGCGTCATGGACGTGCCTGAACGGGAACTGGGACTATGCGATCACCGAAGCCGACCAAAACGACGTGCCAAGCGATTGGCAAGGCGAGATCTTGGTTCCATTCTGCTTGGAATCCAAACTTGGCGGTGTCCACCGACTGCTTCACGAAAGCGAGGCCCTCTGGTATCACCGCACGTTCAACGTCGAATCGGTCAGCGACCAACGCACCTTGCTGAACTTTGAAGCGGTCGACTATCGCTGTGAAGTATTCGTCAACGGAAAATCTGTTGGAACTCACATCGGTGGCAACACGCCCTTCGCCCTGGACGCATCCGACGCGATCAAAGTCGGTGAAAACGAACTGGTCGTCCGTGTCGAAGACGACACCGAGGCATGGCAATTGCGTGGCAAGCAAGTCCTAAACGCAAACGGCATTTGGTACACGCAAGTTTCGGGGATCTGGCAAACCGTTTGGCTGGAACAGGTCGCGCAAAACTACATCGAAGAACTGGAAATCAGCACCGATGCCGACAAAGGCACCATCACGGTGGAACCAGAACTGGTCGGTAGCGGCGCAATCAAAGTCGTTGTGAAAGATGGCGACAAAGTTGTTAACGAAGCGTCGGGCAACGGCAGCCTCACACTGCAAATCGCCAACGCAAAACTGTGGTCTCCCAACTCGCCACATTTGTATGGCCTGGAAGTCCACTTGCTCGATGCCAGTGGCAACGTTGTTGACCAAGTCAATTCTTACGCCGGAATTCGTAGCGTCGGCAAAACCAAAGACGAGGACGGCAATTGGCGATTCACCCTCAACGGCGATGTGATCTTTCACTGGGGACCACTCGACCAAGGCTGGTGGCCAGACGGATTGCTGACGCCGCCTTCCGACGAAGCGATGTTGTTTGACATCGAATGGCTCAAGAACGCTGGGTTCAACATGATCCGTAAGCACATCAAGGTCGAACCGCGACGCTATTACTATCACTGCGATCGACTGGGCATGATGGTTTGGCAGGACCAAGTTAGCGGTGGTCAGAATTGGCCCGCATGGACTCGACTGCAACCGAACCCCGTCGATGGTGAATGGCCGGATGAACATCACCAACAGTACATGGATGAACTGGAATGGATGATCGACTCGCTCGAAAACCACCCCTCAATCGTTTGCTGGGTTCCATTCAACGAAGCTTGGGGCCAACACCGCACTGTCGAAGTCGGCAAGTGGACGGCCAAACGCGACCCAAGCCGTTTGGTCAATATTGCGAGCGGCGGCAACTTCTGGCCCGCCGGTGACATCGTCGACGCGCATGCCTATCCGCACCCGAACTTCCCCTACAACCAAGGCCAAAACGGTCGCTTCGATGACTTCATCAAAGTCATGGGCGAATTCGGCGGACACGGCTACGCTGTACGTGATCACCTCTGGGAAGAAAATCGCGGCAACTGGGGTTACGGCGGATTGCCGGAGTCCAAAGAAGAATACGAGGAACGCTACGCGACCTCGCTGGAAAAACTGAATGAGCTTCGCAAAGGCGGCATCGCAGCGGGCGTCTACACCCAAACGACCGACGTCGAAGGCGAAATCAACGGCTTGATGACTTACGATCGAAAGGTCATCAAAATCCCAGCGGAAAGCCTCAACAAGATGCACCAAGTATTGTTTAACAACTAACAAGTTGTCGAATCAATGAATCTTTCGAAATGGCCGGTCGTGAAAGCGACCGGCCATTTTTTTGCGCTATGAGCATCTGCCGCGGGATTCCTCAGCCGCAACGTGATCGCCTGCGATAGGGTGCCGCTTGGTGTTTGGGTTTGTTTTGGCAGGCGGGAGCCTGCGAAACATTTGCGTGCGAGGCAGAGCCTCCGCACGAGTCACGTTGGCGAGTTCACGTTGTCGGGGACGGCACCCACCACTCGCGGTACAATCGCGATTCCTCGTCTCGATCGCGATGCGGTGTTGCCATTGCGATCGGTGATCCTCCGCCCCACACCGGAATCTCAAATGAAAACCTCTCTCGCCAAACCGTTGTTATCAATCGTTGCGGCAACTGTCGGATGCTTTGCGTTTTCCACCAACGCTGCGGTTTCGCAAGACAGCTTTAACGTCAACGTTGAAGTGGACGCGGCTGAAACGATCGGGGAACTCAAACCGATCTGGCGGTTCTTTGGCGCTGACGAACCGAACTATGCAACGATGAAAGACGGCCAAACGTTGCTCGAAGACCTTGGCGAGCTTCGTCCGCAACAAGTCTATTTCCGAGCCCACAACCTGCTGACAACCGGCGATGGGACTCCAGCCCTGAAATGGGGTTCGACTGATATTTATCGCGAAAATGAAAACGGAGATCCGATCTACAACTGGCGTATCGTTGACGGAATCTTCGATTCGTACCTCAAGCGTGGCGTTCGGCCATACGCACAAATCGGCTTCATGCCTCAAGCCCTTTCGACGCATCCCGAACCGTATCGACACCATTGGCGTCCCGGCATGCCGTACCAACAGGTCTACACCGGCTGGAGCTATCCGCCAAAGGACTACGACAAATGGGGCGAACTGGTTTACCAATGGGTCAACCACTGTGTCGAACGCTACGGACGGGAGGAAGTCGAAACCTGGTATTGGCAGACGTGGAACGAGGCCAACATCGGATACTTCCGCGGTACCGATGAAGAGTTTCGCAAGCTCCATGACTATGCGATCGCCGGCGTACGACGCGCCCTTCCAAACGCGCGTGTTGGCGGCCCCGACTCGGCTGGCGACGGTGGAAACTGGACGCGAAAATTCCTCGACCACTGCTTGCACGGAACCAATTACGCGACGGGGGAAAAAGGCACGCCCATCGACTTTGTTTCCTTCCATGCCAAGGGAGCCCCGCGGTTCATCGACGGTCACATCCAGATGGGAATCGCCAACCAACTCCGCACGATTGACGACGGATTTCGCATCGTCGCTTCCTTCCCCGAACTCAAATCGACTCCGATTGTGATCGGCGAATCCGACCCCGAAGGCTGCGCCGCCTGCCAAGGCCCAATGTTTTCATACCGAAATGGCACCGTCTACTCGAGCTACACGGCGGCGAGCTTCGCGCGCAAACATGACCTCGCCGATCGCCATGGCGTGAACCTGGAAGGCGCCCTGTCATGGTCCTTTACCTTTGAAGACCAACCGTACTTCGCAGGCTTTCGACAGATGGCAAGCAACGGATTGCCACTGCCCGTCTTCAACGTCATGCGAATGTTCAGCCGGATGGGCGAGCAACGCGTCGCAGCATCCAGCGACCATGCGATCCCCCTGGATAAGATCCTGAAAGACGGCGTGCGTGGCGAACCCGATGTCGGCGTACTGGCGAGCAAAAGCGATCAAACAAACCAGCTGACCATGATGGTATGGCACTACCACGATGACGACGTTGCCGGTTCCGACGCGAACGTGTCGCTTCGGTTGGCGGGGTTACCCACCAACGTCACGACGGCGAACCTCAAACATTTCCGCGTCGATCGTTCTCACAGCAACGTGTACACCAGATGGTTGACCATGGGTTCGCCCGTCGCACCGAACACGATCGAGTATCGGCAGCTGCAACAAGCATCTCAATTGACCGAAGTCGCGACTGCCCCCAAGCAAATCGAACTGAGCGACGGCAATGCAGAGCTGGAATTCACACTGCCACGCCAAGGCGTTTCGCTGATCGTTCTCAACTGGTAACGCAAACGGGCGATGGCAACACGAAAGAAGCCGACCGTGGGATCCATGGTCGGCTTCTGAATTATTGTCGGCTTTTGTTTTTTGAGTTCGTCAGGTCGTCGCTTAAGCGAAATGATCGACCGTGGTGACGACTGCGGCGCTCGGGCGGGCCGAAATCGTTCGCCAATGATCGGGAGCCCAACGGCTGTATTCGATGAACATCGCGATCACCGCAATCAACATGAACAACATGCTCATCACCAGCATGACGGTGTAAACGCTCGGCGGCTGCTTGGCGTTATCATTCGATGGAAGTGTCGACACGGTCACCCTCCAGGATAAATCCTTCGCTGTAGTCTTTCATGATTTCGGCAACGGCGCGATCGGGTTCAGTTTTTACCACTCGCAGCCGTCCGATGTAACGATCATCACGGGTCACGTCCAGTTGATGTCCGGCGCGAATGCCGTCGTCTTGTCCGATCGAAACTTCGACCAACCCCTTGTTGCGGGTCACGACCAAAACGTTTCCGTTGCGATCCGGTGGGGCACCGTCAAGCGGAGCTTTGGGGTCGATGCCCATATGATCCGCTACTTCACGGAAGCGGGTCAGCTCAGCAGCCAAGTTCTTGTTACGTTCGTCCAACTCCATTCGCACGCCTTGTGCTTCGCTGAGCTTGTCTTGCAAGACCAGCGTTTGTGCGAACAGGTCGTCACGATTCTTTTGCTCTTGAGTGACTTGTTCACGAAGACGTTTGTTGGCGTCTGTCAGCTCTTGCAGTTGCTCAGCCTGAATCTTGTCGGTCTCCGTCAGGTTGGCCAACTTTTCATCCAGCTTTTGAATGCGGCCAATACGGTCCGCCAAGTCGTCGTTCAGTTGGTCAAGCTGCGTTTGCAGTGCGGCAAGCGAAGTCCGACGTGCGACCTGCTCGCGAGCCAACGATGCCTGGGCACGCTGCTGCGCGTCCTGAAGTTGTTCGTTCTGTTGGGCATAGGCTTCAATCTGTGCCTTGTACCCGGATGGACCGAGAACCACGTCCCGCCAGTTCCTGTGAGAGGCGTTGACCGCGAGCGCTAATCCCATAAACAGAATACTGAGTAGGAGAATAACGACGGTAAACGCTTTACCAAGTAACGTCATCTTAGAAGCTTTCCTGTTGCAGAAGCATTCCGGGCCAATGTTTGGTCGGGCAAATGGTCGGACGGACGGTTAACGAAGCGGCAGCAGAGCGCCGGATTTGAGTGGGACGAAAAGCCTGGTATGCCCACGCCAAAACTTTTGCAAAACTCGCTCTCGGAATCGGAGCTCACGTTTTCGCACTGCCGGAAGTATAGTTACCGCAATTTTCAACTGTCAACGAAATCGGAATGAAAAGCCCCAAAGCCACAGTTTCCCTATTTGGGTCAAACGAAAAGACCGGATTGCAATGAACTTGAGACGAGTTTTCCGATCGTAGGGATATCCCACGGGTACTCCCGCAGAGTGGAACGACCCTCATGCTTGGTCCATCAAGCGCATTTACGCCAAGGTTGGGATCAGCCCCATCGAAAACACACAACCGCTCGCTAGTGCGAATGCGGCTCGTTGCTCTGCTCCCCATCGGTCGCTTCGCGATCGCGTGCGGTTAAATGGCGACAACTCTCCCCATTCATTCGCGACGACGGATAGCGAACTCCCCAGCGGCAACACACCCCCGCTCGCTTGTGTGAATGCGGCTCATCGCGTTGCCGGTGGGATCTGTCTAAACCGCCCGGTTTGCGATTCATTCATTTCATCGTGACCGATTCACGATGTCAGATGTTATCCTGTGTGACAGAAGCGGCTGAACGTCGCGTCAACCCTCATCATCTTTGTCCCCCCAAAACCAAGCATTTCGATATGGGCCAAGCGATCCAAGACTTCACCGACCTGCTGCTCCGAAATGGCGTCATCAGCTTGGACCAGCTCTCCGAAGCCGAGCAGGTTGCCAAAGACACTTCGTCCGAAGTCGGCGCGATTCTGATTCAGATGGAATACGCCACGCCCGAAGAAGTCGCACAGGCGATGGCCAAATTCCACAAGATCCCCTATGTCGACCTTCGCGAAACGCGGGTCGCTGACGAGGTGATCGAATTGGTCCCCGAATCGGTCGCCCGGGAAAACATGGTCCTGCCCTACGCCGAAGAAGACGGCGCGCTGCGAATCCTGATCGCCGACCCGTTCGACTTGGAAACCATCGAAAAGCTGCGTTTTATCCTGAACCGCAAAATCGAGACCGCCCTCGCCCCTAAGGAAGCCATCCAAGGGGCGATCAACCAATACTACGGGCAGGTCGAAGGTGAATCGGCTGACTCGATGCTGCAGGAATTCACCGACACGGCGATCGACTTCACCGAAACCGACTCCGGCGAAGTCTCCGAGACCAAGGACGATGGCGACGAAAGTAGCGCCCCGGTCATCCGGTTGGTCAACTTGATGATCCAAGAGGCCGTCCAGCTGCGGGCCAGCGATATTCACGTCGAGCCCTTCGAAGAACGCGTCCGCATCCGCTATCGAATTGACGGCGTTTGCGTCGAACGCGAATCCGCCCCCCGCCGGATGCTCTCGGCACTTATCGCCCGCATCAAGATTCTCTCCAAGATCGACATCTCCGAAAAGCGGCGACCGACCGACGGCCGGATCAAGATCACGGTGGGTGACAAACAGCTCGATTTGCGGGTCAGCATCATCCCGACCAACCACGGTCAATCCTGCGTGATGCGTCTGCTCGACAAGGACAACATCAAAGTCGGTGTCCGTCAGCTCGGCCTGTCACAACGCGATTACCGAACCTTCAACTCGCTGATCCGCCGCCCCAACGGCATCATCCTGGTCACCGGGCCAACCGGTTCCGGAAAGACAACGACACTGTACGCGGCACTGAACGCACTCAACCGCCCCGACCGCAAGATCATCACCGCAGAGGACCCGGTCGAGTACTACTTGCCCGGCATCAACCAGGTCGAAGTCCGGCACAGCATCGGACTCGACTTCGCCCGCATCATTCGCTCGATGCTGCGGCAGGCACCCAACATCATCCTGGTCGGCGAAATGCGTGACCATGAGACAGCATCGATGGGCATCCAGGCCTCACTGACTGGACACCTGGTTTTCAGTACCCTGCACACGAACGATGCGCCCAGTGCCATCAGCCGTATGGTGGACATCGGAGTCCCATCCTACATGGTGGCTAGTTCCGTCATCGCCGTCCTCGCACAGCGTCTGGTGCGAACACTCTGCCCCCGCTGCAAGGTTCGCTACCAGCCGTCCGAATCGGTGATCGCCGACAGCATGCTGCCGCCTGAGATGATCGCCCAAGCGGAGTTCGCACGCGGCAAAGGCTGCCCGTACTGCGGACGGAGTGGCTACCGTGGACGAATCGGTATCTATGAACTGATGGTCATCAACTCGAAATTACGCGAGATGATGTTCAAGGGCGCCGACACCAAAACCATCCGCGTAGAAGCCATAAAGAACGGTATGTCAACGCTTTACGCCGACGGCATGCTCAAGGTGACACGCGGAATCACGACCTTCGAAGAGGTCTACCGGGTCGCCAAGCAGACCGAACAAGAAGGCCTGGCGCTCAACCACTTGGTGGAAGATCTCGACTCACTGTAGGCCTTTACTGGCGGGCACATCGCCGCTGACAAGGCCCCTGGCCGGGTGTGTTTTCACGGCATGGCGACCGTGAAAACACGGCCATCCCAAGCGGCTTTCCCAGTCCCGATCGCTACCACGGTGCTAGTCTGCACTACCAACTGTTTCTCAGATGGCTGGTTAGGTGTAGCGAACACACACGTCGGTCCTCCGCGTGACGCTCTGTTGGGGGGATGCACGTGAAGTTTCACGGTTTCATGCCATCAATTTTTGAAGTTTCGCGGTCCCGCGAACATAATGACGCCAGTTCGGGCATTCGCTGTTCTACTCCTCGCCATCTAACACACCGCCCGATAGCTCGCCAACTTGGCGTCCCGCTGCCAGCTAAAACCCTGGCGCCGCCAATTTGCCGAGACGAGCAACCGATCGATCACGCTCACGAAGGATTCAAACGATGGCAACTGTACTGATTGACAAGCTTCTGCAAGCCGCCGTGAAACAAGGCGTCAGCGACATTCACATCGTCGTCGGCCAGCCGCCAGTGTTTCGTCTGCACGGCCGGATGCGGAAACTGGAAACCAAAACGCTTGAGGCCGAAGACTCCGTCGCGCTGATGAAGTCGATCACGCCGGAACGCTGCCAACGCGAACTCCAAGAAACGGGTAGCACTGACTTTGGTTTCGCGTTCGGCGAACTGGCGCGCTTCCGGGTTTCGGTATTTAAGCAGCGTGGCTTCATCTCGATGGTGCTCCGCCAGATCCCCAACGACAAACTGACGCCGGAACAATTGGGCCTGCCCGAAGCGGTCGTCAAAATGGTCCACCGCCCACGCGGTTTGTTCCTGGTCACGGGGCCAACGGGGTCTGGTAAATCGACAACACTCGCCAGCTTGATCAACCTGCTGAACGAGACCGTCGACCACCACATCATCACGATCGAAGACCCGATCGAGTTTTATCACGATCACAAAATGAGCACGATCAACCAACGTGAAGTTGGCGTCGACGTGCCCAGTTTCTCTGAAGCGATTCGCCGCGCGTTGCGTCAAGACCCTGACGTGATCCTGGTCGGCGAGCTTCGTGACTTGGAAACGATCGAGGCGGCGATCAGTGCGGCCGAAACCGGTCACGTGGTTTTCGGCACGCTGCACACCAACAGTGCACAGGGCACCGTCAACCGGATCATCGACGCGTTCCCCGGAAACTTGCAGGACCAGATTCGGACGCAGCTGGCCAGTACCCTGATCGGTGTTGTCGCCCAAACCCTGTTGCCCAAAGTCGGCGGCGGACGCTGTGCGGCCTACGAAGTGTTGGTCGTCACCCCCGGCGTCGCCAACCTGATCCGTGAAAACAAAACCTTCCGGATCAGCAGCTCGATGCAGACCGGTGCCAAGTTCGGCATGCAATTGATGGACGACGCGCTGTTCCAACACTGGAAAGCCGAGCGGGTCAGCGTCGAAGACGTCCTTGCCAAGGCACACCGCCCGGACGACTTGGCAAAACGGATCGTGCAAGCCCGCCGTGGCCTGGACGATTCCCCCGTGCCAATCGGTGAAGACGAAAACTAGGACTGATCCGACTTTCGAAACCGACACAACCGCCGCCGAACACGCGGCATGCCGGCCGCCCGCCGGCGAACTGACTCACACGTTTCACTGAACCTTTCAATCGCAAGATCGCTTCCATGGCCCCACGTCGCATCGGACAGATCCTCGTTGACCTTGGCTTCCTCACCGACGAGCAACGCGACATCGTGCTCGAGGAGCAGGAGCAGCAACCGGGTGCGCTGTTCGGTAAAGTCGCCGAGGACATGCAGCTGATCACCGAGGAGCAGCTCGTTCAGGCCCTCGCCGAGCAGATGGGGATGCAAACGATCTCGCTGGAAGAGATCCAACTGGCACCCGAGCTGACCGAAAAGATCACCGAAACGATGGCTCAGCTCTATCGTGTGGTCCCGATCCGTTTCGAAGGCAACACCCTGACGGTTGCTACCTGTGACCCGCAAAACCTGAGCGTCCAAGACGAACTGCGGACGTTCCTCGGTTACGACATCGAAGTCCTGGTCTCCACCGAACGGGACATCAACCAAACCATCGGCCGCTACTACGACAGCGAGTCCGAGAGCGTCGAAAAACTCGTCGCCGAACTGGCCGAAGACGAAGAACTGAAAGCGGCGGTGTCCGCCCTCGATAGCGAAAAGTTCAACATCACCGACGCCGAAGCTCTCGCCGACTCGGCACCGGTCCGCAAGCTGCTCAACATGGTGCTGCTGCTGGCGATCAAAGACCACGCCAGCGACATTCACTTGGAACCATTCGAAGACGAGTTCCGCATTCGGATCAAAGCCGAAGGCGTGCTTTACGAAATGGTCCCGCCGCCACGTCACTTGGCATTCGCGATCACCACGCGGATCAAGGTGATGGCGAACCTGGACATCGCCGAACGACGCTTGCCACAGGACGGCCGGATCGAACTGATGGTCGGTGGCCACCCCGTCGACTTGCGGGTCAGCGTCCTGCCGACGATCTTTGGCGAAAGCGTCGTCATGCGGGTTCTTGACCGCTCAGTCGTTAACCTGTCGCTCGAAAACGTCGGCATGGACGAAGCGACGATGAAGACGTTCCGCGAAGCGATCGACCGCCCCAACGGCATCGTCCTGGTGACGGGCCCAACGGGTTCCGGCAAAACCACAACGCTGTATTCGTCCTTGTCGGAAATGAACGACATCAAGGACAAACTGATCACCACCGAGGACCCCGTCGAATATGACATCGACGGCATCATCCAAATCCCGATCGATCATGACGTCGGCGTGACCTTCGCCAGCTGCTTGCGTGCGATCTTGCGGCAAGACCCGGACATCATCCTGGTCGGCGAAATCCGTGACTTGGAAACCGCCGAGATCGCCATCCAAGCCGCACTGACGGGCCACCTGGTATTCAGCACACTGCACACCAACAGCGCCCCCGCGACGATCACCCGCTTGAAGGACATGGGCATCCCTGCCTTTATGACCTGCGCGACCGTGGAAGCGATTCTTGCACAGCGACTCGTCCGCCGGATCTGTACCAAGTGCCGCGAAGAAACCAAGGTCAACAAAGACCTGCTGTTCGAACTGGGCATGAAACTGGAAGACGTCGCCGGCAAAAAGTTCTTCAAAGGGATCGGCTGCGACCAGTGCAACAACACCGGGTACAAGGGACGGATCGCGTTGTTCGAACTGATGATCATGAACGACAAGATCCGCGAGATGGTCATGGCCAACTCGTCGACCGACGAGCTGCGTGAAGAAGCCGAACGCAACGGGATGACGGCACTCCGTGATGCCGGATTGGCGATGGCGTATGACGGCGTCACCACCTTGGACGAAGTCGTCCGCGAGACAGTCGCTGAATAGACACGCGAGAATGTTGCTGAATAAGCAGCTGCACAAGATCGATGGGTAGGCCGAATCAACTTGGCACGCCCATCACACACCATTCACTTAACCAACTCACCGATTGAAGTTATCACCGCGACCTGATTCCGTGGGCTGCCATCACCGCGCAGCGACGAGTCGATCCGGTGTACCGCCGAGGGTTTAGCAAATGCCTACCTTTCAGTTCGAAGCGATGGACGCCGCCGGTCAGGAGATCCGTGACGAGATCGATGCTGCCAGCGAGGAAGAGGCGCAAACCACAATTCGGCAGATGGGATACTTCGTCACGAAGATCTCCCAAAAGAAACAAGCCGCCACAAAGGCCACCGGCAAGAAAGGCAAACGTGGCTTCGCGATCGGCGGTGCCAAAACCAAACACATCTGCGCCTTCACCCGCCAGCTTTCGATTCTGCAAGACGCGGGTCTGCCGATTTTGCGTTCGCTGAAGATTCTGGAAAACAACCAGAAGCCCGGCAAACTGAAATTTGCATTAATGGACGTTTGCGAAGAGATCGAAAGCGGGGCGACGCTCAGCGAAGCGATGGCCAAGTCGCCCAAGATCTTTAGCCGACTGTACGTCAACATGATCAAGGCCGGCGAGGCCGGTGGTGCCTTGGAAACGATTCTGCAGCGTTTGGCCGAGTTCCTCGAACGCGCCGAATCGCTGAAACGAAAAGTCAAAGGTGCGTTGATCTATCCGATCGTCGTCGCCATGGTCGCGATCTTGATCGTGTCCGGGATCATGATTTTCATCGTTCCGACCTTTGAACAGATGTTCGAAGAGTTCGAACTCAAGCTGCCGGCACCTACGCTGTTGCTGATCGCGATGAGTAACTACCTGAAGAGCTATTGGTGGTTGCTGATCGTGATGCCGATCATGTTCTTGCTGTTCGTCAAACTGATGCGCAAGTTCCGTCACGGGCGGATCGGGTTTGACATGTTCATCATCAAGGTGCCGGTATTCGGCGGCCTGTTGGAAAAGAACATACTCGCGCGAACGACGCGAACACTGGGAACGCTGGTCAGCAGCGGCGTACCGATTCTGGAAGCGATGAACATTACCCGCGAAACGGCCGGTAATGCGGTCTTCGAAAAACTGTTTATCAAAGTCAGCGAAGCGGTCCGCGAAGGTGAAGTGATCAGTAAGCCGCTGAAAGAACACAGCACGTTGGGATTTCACCCGATGGCGGTGTTCTTCTTCGCCCTGTTCGGTTCGTTCCCCGGCATGCTGCTGCTATCGATCGCGATTACCAGTAAAGGCACCAAGCTGGATAAAGATGGCATGGTGGAGACGCTGCTGTTTATTGGGGCGTACGGGATCGGGCTCGGTGCCGTTGGCGCGGGGCTTTGGTACGCGATGAAAATCAAAGGCCGCGTGGTCAACGACCTGGTGGTCAACATGGTCGACGTCGGCGAAGAGACCGGTGAGCTGGACACGATGCTTTACAAGGTCGCTGATACCTATGACGAAGAAGTGCGCACGATGACCGACGGTCTGACGGCGTTGATTGAACCGATCATGATCGTGTTCTTGGGTGTGACGGTGGGCTTCATCGTGATCAGTTTGTTTATGCCACTGATCTCGTTGATCACCAGTCTGTCGTCCTGATCGGTCGGCGGACCGGAGCGATCGGTCACGCGTAAGTTAATGGCACGGCTTCGAGGCAACGATTCCTCGAGGCCTTGGACGAGTCACAAAATTCGACAAGCGGAACGGAATGATGAGAGTGGTACAACCGACAATCGCTGGCGACCGAAACCGGTGGCAGATCAGATTCACGAAGCGTCCCAGCGAAGGCTTCACGCTCGTCGAGCTCCTAGTCGTGATCGCCATCATCGGAGCCATCGCCGCCATCGCCATCCCGGCGGTCGGCATCGTGATGCGTACCGCTCGCTCAGCTGCCATGCGAGCTGAGCTTGGGAACATGCAATCAGGGATCGACAACTACCTCACCAAATACGGTGACTATCCCCCAGACTTCTCAAGCTGGAATGTTGTTAAACGCCACTACCTTAAAATTTTTCCAGATATCGCCGACAGCGAACTTCGCCTGCTCTATCGCCTTTGTGACGGCTATGCAGATAACGATGCCAATCAAATGACCCAAATGCCCAGTGCCGCAGGATTCGATCCCACGGCGTTGGATAGAGCTGAAGCATTGGTCTGGTCGCTAGGCGGATTTAGTGCGGACAAGCAATTCCCGTTCACTGGCGCGGGCGGTCCATTAGTCGTCATTGACGAGACAATCACCGGTGCTCGTGAAAATCCTGCGAACGTCGAATACAACCCAACGCGAAATGCACCTGAGGTTGACTTTTCACCCGATCGTCTTTCGATCAAGCCAGTTGGCCCCGGAGCACGGACTTATACCAACCGCGTATTAAGCGCCGATGCCGATGGAACGAACAACCCGAACGATGTCTTCCCAACCTATTCCCTGAAGGCTGGATCAAGTCCGATCGTTTACTTTGACTCGCGCACTTATGCGTACAACCACGGCACCGCTGCGGCGCCGATTATGAATGGCTACTCACGTGTCACCAATGACAGTGCCACTGGCTATGACGGCGTTCGCCCGGTCTTTAGCACAACACGTGGACAAGATCCGACAGGTGCCAACTACGGATCCATCGAAGCCGCTTTGACTGGCTGGCAATTTGAAAAGCCACAGAGCTACCAACTGCTTTCTCCCGGTCTTGATGGCTTGTATGGGGAAGTCGTCGATGACGTCCCCAGCAATGATCCGACCGCTGATACGCCCGTCTATTTTCGCACAGATGGTCGCATGATTCGCCCTGACGCCAACGCCGCGACGCCAGATGCGTTGGTTTGGGGTGTCCAGCGTTTTGACGTGACGGGAATCGTTAGCCGCTCTTTGAATCCATTCCTAGACAACACAGCTAACTTCATCGACGGCGCATTTGGCGATTCGCTGGAATAGAAAATTAAGGCGAAGGCAACTAAGTACGGAAGTCAATCATGGTTCAGCAAAATCCTTATTGCGATGCGAAGCGGAGCGGTTTCACGCTCGTTGAGTTGCTTGTCGTAATCACCGTTATGGTGACGCTTGGCGGAATGCTGACCTATGCGCTGGCTTCCGCGGAAACTGACGCACGTGTGAAGCGTACCGAAGCGGATGTCGTGACGATCGGTCAAGTCTTGCAGCGACACGTCAACGATGTTGCGCTGTCCAAGATGAATTTGGTTTACGGTGCCCCCAGCAGTGTCACGGCAAACGCAACCGGCCCAGGTAGTCCGGCCACGGCGAACTATCCCTTGAGCCGAGCGGCTGCCGTTCCTTTCATCCTCTTCGAGTCTGCCGAGAAAGCGAGGCTGATCCTTGCCGCCCGCCGCGACATGCTTCGCATGGTCTTACCTGAATGCCAAGCAGACTTGCTGTACCCACCTGCGAGTCTGCAATTTCGAACCCGGGCGGAACCACCCATTGGCAGCAGTGGGGCAAGCGTCCAATACCATCCAAACGTAGCGCAACTGAGAGCCCCCAATCAATGGAACCAAATGCGAACACTGCTTGGGTTGCTCTCTGCCGACACAATCGACACCCGATGGCGCACCAGCAATCCAGGGTTCAATCCCGCTTCTGATCCGAAAGTCGACGCGATTCAATTGGCCGGCAACGCGACTTTTGAAGCACTGCTTCGCCAGAAGACAGACGGCACTGCGATGACCTGGACTCGTGAGCACGAGTCTGCCGAGTGCCTGTATCTCATTCTCGCGACGACGGAACTATTTAACGGCAAAGCAATTGATCAAATCCCGTCGTCGCGAATCGTCGACACCGATGGCGACCAAGTACCGGAGATCGTTGATGCGTGGGGGCAGCCTTACGTTTTCATCCGGCAACCAATCTCTCTTGAAACTCCTGTCATCAAGAATTTCAACTCCACAGCTGCAGCGACAGAACAATATCGAATCGATCCAGATCCGTTGGGTTTGCTCAATAGCGACTTTCGGTATCTCGCCTCTGTAAGAGATGCGACGTTGTCAGTTCCAGACTCTGCTTACCAACCAATCTACTTACCCCCGGTTGTCATCAGCAGTGGCATCGACAAGGAATTCGGGATTCGCACCTCGTTCGTGGATACGGACAGAGATGGAACTCCTGAAGAAGGCGTTTCAAGGTCTTACAGTTCATCGGTTGTTCAGCTGCCACAACCAATTGGGCCAACATATTCATACACTGACCCACGGACGAACGTTTCGTATTCAGTACCCGTGTGGAGATACCCGGACCCCTACTTCAATGTTTCAAGCGTACCAGCGAACACGACGGGGGCACACGTGCTGCAAGCAGGTGGAATCGTCAAGGCCAAGGGGTTTGTAAACTCATCCAGCGTAGTCGAATACCAAGGGTTAGGTGCAACTCTTGATAAAGAGACAGCTGCCGACAATATCACCTCACTCGATGCGGGATTCTAATGCGACGTCGTTACAGCAAATCGAAACGCAGCGTCGCCTTCACGCTTGTGGAGTTGTTGATTGCGTTGACCATCGCATCAATCTTGACGTTGATCGCGTTACCGACGCTGAAAGACAGCATGCGACAAAACTCACTTAGCCGAGCGGCTTCGCTGGTTAAGGGTGCATTCATCAACGCGCGAGCTCAAGCCATCCAGACGGGCAGACCGTTTGGAGTTGTTCTTGAACGTCGCCGCAATCGAATTGGCGATGGTACTGCAAACAACCTGGACTTTACCGCAGCGAATTACGCGACACGATTGTATTACGTGCAATCGCCAATCGAGTACCGCGGAGATACCGTTGATGCCAAGTGCTATCCAGTGTTCAACACAAACCCGGGCAGTAACGCGAATTACCCGACATCGCAGTTCCCACAAATCCCACGCCTATTCTTTCCACAGAGTGCGGCCGGAATTCTTTATGCATCCGCCGTTAATAACACGGCAGCCTTGAACTTGATTCGTGTGGGGACCCGCTTTTCTCTCGATGGCTCTGGTTACGTTTTTGAAATCACAGGACTAACTCAAGTCACTACCTATTCGTCCTCCGTAGTCACCCCTGCGTTCACCATCTCTGAACCAGGGACGTTGGTGGATTTCAATGTAGTCGGTTTTTCACCGGAATCGTCCCAACGCCCCGCCGAGCTCTGGAACATCAACCCAGCTGCGTATCTGTCAACATTCCAGCAGTTGAAGTTCCCAATGGAGCTGGAACCGTTTGCACCAATCGAATTCCGATTTCGCACCTCACCAATCCCGGCTCCACTTGCTCCTGTTGCGTTGATGGGCAAAACGGTTGTTGACCTTTCGATTTCAGGAACGGCGACGGAACCGATGAAGTACGGCGCGCAAAGCATCGTCGACTACGATCAAACGCAAGGGATTCCTTCGCTCGCTGCGGATGCGCTTCTGCATAACGTTGCGGTTATGTTCGCCCCCGATGGCAGTGTCGAAGGTGTGTACAGCGACCAACGCACACCCTTGTATCCACCTGGCAGCGACCCAATCGCTGGATTCACGATTATTCGGGATACGCCAGCGTCCACGATCAGCTTCAATGTTGGGTACGTGGACGGGATCTTAGACAACATCGACGACGGTGCGAGATACACGGGTGACATCACGGGAACCGTGTACCGAACGGGCGCCAATGACCCAGCACACTTGCGGCCGCTGCCTCCGGCAACGCTTGACGAAACGAATCTAAAAAAGACGCCGAATTTTGCAAACGCTGACTGCGCCTGGATCTCAATTCAGCCACAAAGCGGAACGATCTCACTTGATTCAGTTGCAACGCAGCCATTGCTTGGACATCTGCAAACCTACTACTCGGATTTGGTTAGTGGCAGCCAAAGCGCACGTGACGTGATGGCAATTCGAGTTCGGCAATCTCGGCGACTCGGAACAGCGGGAACAGTGCAATGAGCCATACAGCGAAGCTAATTCATCGCGATCAATCATCCGTTTTGAAGCGTTCCGGTCTGTCGATCATGGAGGTGCTCTTTGCGATTGGCGTTTTAACAATCGGATTGATGGGCGTCGCATTTATGCTTCCCGTCGCGACCAACAACGCGTCATCCTCGCTCCGAGATGATCGTACCGCAGAAGAATTAAACAACGCGATTGCGAAAGAGATCGCGAGTCTCGGCAAGGGAATCACTCACTTGGTTGGAGCGGAGAATTCTAAGAATACTCCCGCATTCTTCACCGCCTCGCCACGGCCAACCGATGCCGGGTTTGACACGACCGGACAACGTTTTTTTGACATCCCAGTCAGTCAACTGCCTTCTGCGTTCTGCATTGACCCTTGGTTTCTGAACGCAGCCAACTGCCTGCGAAACAACGTTTCCTCCGCAGCTGTAAACGGATATGACCGTACGTTCTTTCCGTGCTATGACCGAAATTATGTACCATCGGTCAGCCCCGCAGATCCAATTGCGAACTCCCTAGCCGGAGCGATGGAATGGACGTGGAAAGGTCGGAACCTGAAATGGAACACCCCAAGATTCACTCGTGTCGCGTTGCCTGCGGATATGCCAAATGCGACTTCAGGGTTGGCCATGTCACGCAGTACTGCGACAAGCGACGATGACTTCTCAGTCGTTGTGAACAAGGATTCGACCGTTGGCGCGGGGCTGTTTCTACAACGGAGTGGGCATAGCGAACTGACTCGTATGCGGTCGCTCACCCGCCCAACTGAGACAGGACGTTTCTCGTCGATGGTAATGATGAGTCGTGCGGGGGCACAAAGCAGTGTTTACAACGCCGCTGTTGTCACCATGCAAGACCGTGATGTTGTCATTCTTCCGAGAGAAGGCGTGTCTGCAACGGGTGACGACATGAAACACCAGCTTGCACCCTATGCTCACACCACAGCTGGACCGAACGGTGGGAGAATACTCGACGAGCATCGTTTGTATGATGCCGAGGTGATGGGGTATGTGACCTATGCCCCAAGACCGTTCGTCCGCAGCAACGGCGGTGAGTTCATTTTCCGAACTTCACAATTCACCAAACCAGACGTCAAAGAGGGCGGGTGGGTTTGCCTGATTCGGCAGGAATATCCGATGGACTCCTATCCGGCCAGTCCACCGAGTACCGAGTATCGGAGCGAATTACTGACACCGACAGGTCGCTATCCAGTATTCGACAGTGCTCCACGGGGCCAACTTCACTTCAATTGGTATCGGATCACCGCCGTCGTAAGCGGCCCCAACCTTGATACAAACCTTGGCGTGTACGACACACAAATCGCGGTGAGAGGCCCTGATTGGGTTTTCCACCCAAGTCAGACGCAAGTTCCCAGCGGTGGTGGAGGCACTATGTATGGTCCACCGTACCCAGCCGCAGGAGTCACACCGACGGTGTCAGCAGCAGACCCGTTGGTTTACGACTTCTCCGGAACCGGGCACCCTGACTTTGGAACGATTGTCGTCGTGATGCCAGACGTCATAAGTGTTTCGCAATTCCTATTCGAATTTGAATAGCCCCGATTCCAAACAACTGCATTAAGCGTTGGTCGAACATTGCCTGCGTCACTAAGAAAGTGATGTGGCACCCTTTATCAAGTTGACTGTTGAGGAGCGAAAAGGCCTTTTCTTCACGCCTTTCGCATAAAGCAAAATGTCTATGAACCCACACAACAAACGATCCGGAATTGTATTGCTGATTGTCCTCGGCATGCTCTCTCTGTTCACCGTGTTAGTGGTTAGCTTTGTTGTCTTCAGCTCACAGATGGCGAGAACATCAGCTGTCAACAAACTGCAGAAGGAATCTGAGATCCCGATTGACGAAGCGATGACGTCAATCATTACCAAAGTTATCTCGGGGACGACGAACCCTCGCTCAGCATTGCTTGGCGAAAGCTTGCTTGAAGACCTGTACGGAATCGATGGCTTGCAACTCCGCGTTGGGCACCGCCGCGGAGCCGTCACTCGAACGAACCTTCCCCTCACACCAACGATCCCAGGCGGAATGCTGCTCTTGCCGCGTTCCGCAAGCGGGATTCCAGAAACGACACTCTTCAAGTTCCCAACCAATCTGGTTCAGTGGTTCGATGATGGAGCCACGGTTCTCGCCGCATCTCCTGGTGCTCAAGAACTATCACCTGTCAGCACTGACCAATTTCATGTTCAAGTGCGTCCCGATTTAGATGACGTATTTGCTGGTCGATTGGTCACCTTTGATGCAGGACCGCTAGCAGGTGTTACTTTTCGAGTGATTCGATCGTTCGGAAATCGAATGGGTGAACCGCCAACAGCGCGGGACGCGAATCCTGAACCTAGGATCTTCAATACTCCTGCATTTCAACTCCCAGCTCTGACTCATGCAGACTACAACAATGCCTCGCTCTACACAGTCGAGGAATATAACCTTTCCGGTTGCTTAGTCGTTGACCTTTCCGAACTCGAAAGCGAAACCGTTGTCGTTGATTCTCGCAGCAGATCAGTTTATGAGATCGCTGACTTGTATCCGAATGCGTTGCTGTACTCCCCCGGCCCCGACGGTCTGCCAGGCGTTGCCTATGTGGATGACGATGGGGACGGAGTCGTAGACAATGCAAGTGAATATGGGTGGCCTAGCTCAGATGACTATGGCTATCGGTTCAAGGTTAACGGTGTGCCATTCAACGGGCGTGGCAAAAACCCGACAGCATTGACCGGGCTGCTAGCAGCGAATCCACTCGGAGCTCCCGTTCAAGTCGATCTTGCCGCCGACGCAGAATTGACGCTCAATCCATCCTTAGTCCCACCGACAACCCGTGCTGGTAACGCTGGCGGAATCGGATTCTTGCCTGAGCCCGATGAACAGTGGGATGGTGCCGGACTCGAAAACCTCTGGCTTGCCTGGCAACCGAGTGACCACCGCCGAGTTTACAACTCCACGATTTATGGTGGTGCCAATGCGGCAGATCTGAACCGCAATCTTGGCTCGAATGTCATCCCGTCATTCCACCGGCCATCAGTCGTCAACTACCTGATGAATGCGCCGATCTACCTACCCGGTGAAGACCCGACAACGGCCCCAACGCGAACGTTCTTTACGATCAGGAACAGCCCGGTTTTCAGTACGCCGGAAGAGGACCATCGGCGTCTTGCGTATCTGGTGCAGCGTCTTCGCCGCGCAGTTCCGCGTCCCCTAAACTTTTCTCATTTTGCTTTCACAAATACAAACAGTGACCTGAACGGGGACGGAATCCCATTTGATGGCGCGCCGGGGTTCAGTGGATCCAACAATGTTCCGATTTTAAACCTGCCGATCGATCTATCACGTGACATCAGTACGGCTGCCGGCTTTCAAGCTGTCGCCAATGACATCGAACGTCTCGCAGTTTGGCTTGTGAACGGCCCATGGGATGTCGACAACGACGGCGATGGTTTACCGGACAGCATTTGGATTGACCCCGGACTCTCCAACGTCAAAGCTCCCGATGGAACGCTGATCCGGCCCTTGGTCGCTTTGCTGATCGAGGACATGGATGGGAAAGTCAACCTCAACTATCATGGGAGCTACTCACATCTCGCAGAGTTAACCCTAGTCGACGGTCCTATCGATACAGACGGCACGGGAACACCAACTGCACGACGACTTTACAACGGCGCGAATTCATTCTTGTCGGCAGCGACAGCGCTCGACTCGTTCGGTTTCGGAGGTGGTATCGGGCCTGCAGAGGTCAACTTCCTACATCTCTTCTCAGGAATTGACCCGACTGCCAACCTGCCTGGCTCCTACCCCAACACCTACAACGGCGCACTGAATGTCAGCCAGATCGCGCTGAGCCAGCAGAGACGCCAGCAGCTGTCGCTAGCCTTTACCGCACGTCCCATTCCTTGGATGTCTTTTGACAACGTGTTTACCCAACGGCCAGCAGATGGCACGATGGGTGTACTGCGTTCTACCTATGGAAACGTGCTGAACCTACGGTATGGCGGAAAACTATACGACTTCCTAGGAAATCAAGTCGCGTCCTATCCGGCAGCATCTGAAACCAAATTCCCTGCTGCTGGTGACTACAACGCAGCCGGTACTCTGACTAGCTTGATGTCCAGGATTCCGTTCCCATCACGAACTCCAATCGGAGTGGTTGGGACGCCAACGGTACCAACCGTTCCCTACACGAATCCAGGCGATGCGTTCAATCAATACTCACCTGCCGGACGTCCGATGGATATGGCAGGTGTAAGCAAGACTCGCAAGAGCTTTAGTGGTCATCAACAGTTTTCGAACCCGATCGTCTCAAACGATGTTGCCAATCAGCCCTACGAATTTGGCTCGACGGAGGCATACGACGACGACGCCCCATTCACAGCCGCTGAGTATATCGACTTCATCGAAAAGGGGCCGCTTAATGGTCGACTCTCAGAACTTCTCAGCGATGCAGTCACGCGCAACAAAGCTATCCGCAATCTGATTGCGACAGAAAGCCGAAGCCTCGAATCCCCAGAACTGCCAGGCGAATCGAGCTTCCTTCAACTTCTGGGATCGAAATTAGTTTTGCCTGGAGCTTCGTCTCAAATCCAGCTCGGCTTTCAACAGTCACATATCGATCGCATGGTGGCCGTGGAACTGAGAAAGGGGCAAAAGCTAAACCTCAATCGTCAGCTCGGAAACGGGCAAAACGATAACCCATCGAACACAAATATCTCGATGCGTTATCCCGCGCTGAACCAGACTGATGACTATCTAGAAACCGAAGTTCAACAAATTGCCGGAACCGCAAACGCCACGCCAAACAACCGTCGTTCCAACGAACGCGCTTTCCCACAAGTCGGCGTCGCGAACTCCGATGCGGCCGCTTACAACGCGAACTACAGTCCCCAACACTATCAACAAGCCAATTACGGCTCGACGGACTTTGACGGCCTCGATACCGATGGCGACGGGATCCTTGATTTCGGTACTCAATTTGACCTCGACAATGACGGAAATCCTGACGAGTACCTAAAGATCGCAACTGGCGAAGAACTATTAGCACGACATCTGTATGTGCTGATGTTTACGCTAATCATGGATGCCAATCCAACCTATGACTCAGCAACTCCATACGACATCACAAGTACCGAGTTTGTCCCAAACTTCCCCTACCCGAGTCCTGGGCAATTCACAAACATCGAAGCACGCAATCGGTATGTCGCTAGGAAGCTGGCACAGTGGGCGGTCAACACAGTCGACTATCGTGATACGAATGTTGCCTGCACACGACTGAGATATGATCCCAATCCGTTCGATGGTTTCGATCCCGTCGTTGCCGCGCGGAATACCGTCTGGGGAATGGAACGCCCCGAGCTGGAACTCACAGAAGCCATCGCGTTTCATGACAAACGTCTAAAACGCAATCTCCAAGAAACCGGGACAGAAGCAGATCAAATCGCGAATGATGAAGATAGTAACCCAAGCGATGCGCTCGAACCTGACTTCGATATGGACCAGTTCCGCATCCCGTTGGCATCTGGGTACATCGAACTGCACTCGTTGCGCGACCCTGTTAGCGGTGGTTACCTAACGGCAAACCCTCCATACATCCCAGCGAATACCCGATCCGGCACCGCTCAGGAAAGTCTTCCGCGAGAGCTCTATACCAACGGACGGCTTGATCTCGGACGGATTGCCGGCGGGATCGTGACCGTGGGCGGAACGAACATCGACCTACGTTCGCCAGTCTGGCGAATCGCGGTTAGCGAACCGACTGGCAACGACCACGAGAAAAGCACCCGCTGGCTCTTCGACGCGGAACGCATCCATCATCTGGGTACTTCCGCTGGTTCAGGCCGAGGCCAAATCGAGGAAGTACGGTACCTACGGTCGCTAAACCCAGGTGATTGGACAAGTCCGGCAGACATCGACACAGCACTGACGGACGCCAGAGATCTATGGCGAGAAGGCCAAAAGTACAGCGCTGAGATTTCGAATGTGCCACGACCAGCAATCGCCGGTACCGAAGTCGTTCGGTTGGCAGACGGAAACTTCGATCCAGACGTTTCTGGCGGAGCAAACCTCCACGACGTGCAACTCGAACGCTTTGTTTGGTTTGCACAGCTTGCTCCCAACGACAACTCCGCGCCAAACGGATTGGAAATCCTCCGCAACATTCGCGGTGGTGGGATGCGGCTAAACAATGTGTACTTCAATCGGCTAGACCGCCAAGCACCAAACGATACCACGCTTGCGATCAACGCAACGCCACAATTGGCGCCGGGCGGATATGCGGTCGTGGGGCCCCGTGCATCAACGATCCTCGGGCAAACATCGGACTCGAATATCCTTTCTTCGCCGATGTACGAGTACCACCCGGTGAACCAGCGTTTCGAGTTTGCATTAATGGGTGCTGGTCAATTTCGACTGAACTACTTCGGGTTAAACGGCACAAACCCGCTGACGCCACGCTACATCGCTGACAACGCCAACGCGTACCATGTGAAGCATGTCCTGCCGCTCATTTGCGAGTCTTTGATGCCTCATGAAACAGGTGCAACGGGAACAATTGCGGCGGGTTGGAATACGTACCTTTCCAACAACGCCGGACGCACCGTTGACATGGGATTCAACATCAGCGCCCCGCTGCCTGGACCGCTGTATTACCCAGCACCTACCGAGTCGATTTTGCCGACCTACCCGCTTACCGATGGCTACGCGGACTACGACGGGACAATGGGAGCAGATCCTGCACCACCGCCAACGAATGGGAGCCATCCAGATGTCCCGTTCGACCACACAGGTGTTGATCTCGATGGTAATGGTTCAATCACCATCGACGAAATGCGTCCGATGCGAAGCAACACCTATGACATCGAGGACACCGCTGGCAACACGCGAACAGTGTTCTGGAACTCGATCGGAACTCACCAAGAAGTTCGCACCGTGTTCCTGCAACGCTTGGCGGATCCAACCAAGCCGTGGCATGCAATCGACAACCCGTATTTGACGGAAGACTTCATACCGATCGACCTCACCACCTACAACGGCGAAGCCGACCCGACGGAGCAAGTTGATCGTGACGGCAATGGAATGCTAGATGACAACTTCGTCGCTGATCAGGGGCGGGTTGTTGCAGGTGGACTTGTCAACGGGACGCTTTTCGATGGAACCGATTTCACGCCACGATTGGCTTTCGATTCTCGCAGGAAAATTCCAGCGGTACAAAAAGATCGTGTTTCAACCCAACTGGTTCGCTCCGTTGGAGCAGCGGACGCGTTGGGGAATTACTCGCGATTCGAGATGGTGCAACGCTCTCCGTATAGTTCCACCTTCAGCGTGCTTCGATCGCAGGCAGTCGTTCCTGGCACTGCGTATTGGAAGTACCAAATCGGCTCGATGTGGCCGGATCAGAACTTCACGGAAACGGGCGAAAAAACGGCCCGTTCAATTGACACGACCTTTGACCTCAGTGATCCAGGTAGCACAGGATTTCCCAATCTAACATTCGACAATCCGACAAGCCAATTTCGCCAGACTCTAGGATTTGTGAACCGCGAATACGGTTACCCGATTCGTTCGGATGGACAGTTCATCTCTGTAACCCAGTCGGGTGTGCCGCTAATTGATCCGGCGTATCTCAGCACCGATATCAACGGAGCATTCGATTTCCAGGTTGGGCAACCTCAAGGAGTTATCTCAAGCTCACTGCCTTGGCTGAACAGAGAGTTCCAGTCTCCGATGGAACTGATGAATGTGCCCGCGACTTCGCGGACGGGGCTGCTGCCAACGTTCACACTTGGCACGCGTTACATTCCGGCACAGACTCGCGAACTTCCAGACAACTTCGGACACTTGCTTGGGTTTGACCGTGGATTTAACTTCCCCGGTCCAGACGCAAACGGCAACAGCATCGACGATGATGCCGAAACCAGCAGCGGCCCACGATATCTCTTGGGAACCAGCCAGGACCAAGACAACTACCGGTTCGAATCGGACGTCGCAAAGTTCTCGGGACGGACCGCAGGCTTCGAACAGATCTTTGACTTTGTTGATACTGGTCCGGTTTATTTCGATAGCCAGCGATGGATCGATCCTAAGAAGGTCATTCACCGGACTGATGCGCAGATCACTGGTGGGTCAGCAGTTTTCCAGACTCGCGCGAGCTACTTCAATCGTGTCGTGACTACACTGCAGCCACCCTATAACTACATCAGCAAGCATCGCTCTCCCGGCAAGGTGAACCTCAACACCACACCGGACTATGTGAGCAAAGGCCCTGGCTTTACGATCCCCAATTCATTCCTTGACCAGGGAGAGTCGCCTGAGCAGCCTCAAAATGCCCCCGCGGCACCTGTCTATCTGTCGTTCAATCCAAATAACGACAATGTCGATGAGGATGGCTTCACGTTGGAATTCCGCAACTCGAATTTGTACGCGAACGGATCCGTCTACCGAGCATTGAATTGGGGAAGTTCAACTCCGTACGAACTTGATACCTATTACGGATCACCCTCGACCTTAGGCGAAAACAACGAGTACGAGCGATCGGTCGATACGAGTTTCGGCCATTCCTTTAAAGCATTCATTGAAAGCCGTCGCGGTTATTCAAACTCCGCACGCGGGACTACCGAACTAGGGAACATCAACCTCGATTGGAGATATCCGACCAGGTTCGCAGGTGTCTTTGCACCAGCGCGTTCCGCAACTCTTGGTAGCGTCCAGCGATTCATGCGGCAAGAAGATGAAACAGGACGTGGCGTTCATCGCCGAACTCAGGATATGGGACTACTACGTCCACACCCTGACTTTAACATGCGTCTGATCACAAATGCGAACCGCACCCTTCACCAAGACGAGACAGCCGGAGCGACGACGCCGTACCAACTGCTCGTAGAAACGGACGCAACCGAGGCTGCGATCAACAACAGCGATGGTAGTGTAAACCTTGCTGATCCGGCGTCCTTCGCAGAGGCGAATGCCGACGCTAGCGTTGGTACGCTTTCCATGTCGATGCTTCGAAGTCGATTGTTCGAGCGTCCGCAAGCGGAACTGCACGAAAGCTATCGTGGCTTGGACCGCGATTCTTACTTCAAGTATCAGGAAGCCTCACGGCTTGCCAACCTAACCTCTTCACACAGCAATGTATTTGTCGTGCGAATGACGGCTAGCTATTTCGTTGTTGACCCAACAACAGGTGCACTCAATGAGGAGTACACCAATAGCACTGGCGAACCACTTCGGCGTAAGAATACCTACGTGATTGATCGTTCGATCCCAGTCGGATTCCTCCCTGGTCGGCCGTCTAACTCATTGAACACCATTATCTATTCGGAGGTGCAGCAATGAGAAAGCGACACCTAGGCTTTACGATTATCGAAGTTCTGATCGCGTTGGCGGCCGCTCTGTTGCTAATGCTCGGATTGACAAAGGCCTACAGCTTGCTTGGCAATCGTATTACGCAACGTCAAGCACAGCTAGATTTGTCAAGTCGACTTCGTGATGTTGCGGTACGTCTTCGGAATGAACTCGAACTGGCAACCTGTCGAATGAAGCCCCCGGCACGCGCTGCCGATGGAGAAGGCTATTTTGTTTATCACGAAGGGCCCTTTACCTCTGCAACGACGGCGCTCGGAAGCACCTCAAACCCGCCACCGCGAGACCCCGAGTTTTTTCGCGATTCCTTCGTTGGCGACATCGACGACTACCTAGCTTTCACGACCCGTGCGAAAAAGGGTAGTCCGTTCGTCGGCTTCATCCCCCGCGGGGTTCTTGAAGCACACCGCTTTGCGTCCAATCCTCCAGGGTATGTAAGGACTGGTGTGAACCACCGACAAGCAACCGAATTAGTACCGTTCTATTCAGAGGTTGCGGAAATCGCGTATTGGCTATCCCCGAGATATCGTCGAGATACAGATGGGACATTGACATACAACTCGGACACCGCTTCGACGGGTCAACCGAATATGATTGACCGGAACGAAGATTTGTTACCGGATCGGATGGACCTGCACCGGAGAGTGCTTTTGGTGCGTCCAGATCTAAACATGACACCCAATGAGATGTTCACTGCGAACGTCGTCAGCGGGTCTGGTGTGAACTTTACGTTAGAAGCTAGCGTCGCAGATGTTCCAACGATCCCATTCCTCACACGTAACAGCAATGGTGACGTACTTATTGTTCCGTTGACACAATTGGCTGGTAACTTCAGTTTTTACCCAAGCTTTAGTGCCAACGCTCCAGTGAGCGGGAATGGGAATATCATCGCGCCCGGAAACTGGTGGGACACCACAGATACCAATGCGGGCAATTACGATTCTCCAGCATGGCTGACTGGACTCGCTCGCGTTCAACAGGTAATGGACCTATCGATTCGACGCGTAACAAATGATTGGAGCACAGCAGCAGGAAGCCGAACCACGGCAATGGCTGGGGCAAACCATTTTGGAATGCCGAGTGCGATCATCGCAGCCAACTCACTCGGAGAACTGACTCGGCCTGAAAACCGATTTGGCTTCGTCCGAATCCCAGCCCCCATTTACAGTGGTCTACCGGGATCATCAATGGCTCAATTGGCGTTGTGCCCACCGCATCGCTATCTGATCAATCATTTTACGTCGACACCGATGCCTCCAACAGGCGTAACAGCAACGGACTATTTCAACGGACCACCCTGGCCGGTGACCTATCCAGCGCAAGCCGATGACGCCAGGCTCGATGGGACGACCACGACGGCTAATTTCGAAAATCCGTTCGGAAAGTTCACTCTGTCTACGTTTCTTCGTCCAGAGTTCGCACTCGCGGACCGAATCGCTGACCATCGTGCTTGGGTAAGTGCTGCTCCGATCTTGCCGACGACTTCACTTCCACGTGCCTCCATCAACCGTGGCGGTTCCGACATTGTGGCGACGGATGTTGTCGGGTTTGATGTTCGCGCTTTCGACCCTTACGCCCCACAGATGGTTTGGGAAGGCCTGGACCAACAACCCGGTATTGCGGGTGACGACGATGGAGATGGTGCCTCTCCCGATGCGGCTCGCCCAGCTACGAGTGGTGTGATCGAGGTCGACGAATTAGGAGCCCCAGGATCCGATGACGAAGTTGCGAACGTCGACAGCTTCCGGATCGCGGAAGCCTTGGTCGATAATGGAACTCGACTTGTCGACGGAAGTTATGATTTCGGAGCCAACGCACGGTCACGATTTGGAGTGGTAAGCCGCGGTAATTTCGTTGACTTAAATTACCTCCGGCTCGCTGGAGGACCGATGCAGGGACTAATTCAATTTAGTACCGGAAACACGGCCGCTCTATCACTCGATAACTTGGGGCAGTTTGAAAGTCCTTTCAGTGGAGTCCAAATCCGGACGCCCATGCCCGCCTTTGTGCCGTTTCCTGACACATGGCAATCGAGCGGACGGTTCATTTTGAACTCTAGTGGTGCGGCTGTGATCTCATCCTTTTACCAACCTGTCTATGACACCTGGACTGACTCCTACTCGTCGGACCTGTTCGACCAAGAGGGGTTTGTGGGAATCGGATCGTTCACTCAGGAACCGTTAAATGCTGGCGGAGCGATCGCCGGGGCGTTCACTGAACGGCGCGTGCCACAAATGAACGTTTCTCAGCAACCCTCAACGGCCAATATGGCATCGAGTAGCAACGTCTTGGCTTCGCGGCGGTGGACGACTCAAAGTAGTTCAGTCTTGCGAACCGGCGACTTTGATGCCGTTGCCGAAGGACGCCATACATTGTCGCCAACGAGTAGCCACCCTTTCGATCTTGATCCACCTATTTCAGTTCCTCTGCGGGCCATTCAAGTGACTATCCGCTTGAACGACTTCTCTGCCGAGACGATCCGGCAGCAGACGGTGATTCAGGAATTTTAGGACGGGTGTTAGTTGCGAGGAACCTCCGATGACGGTACCAAATCCTACGTCGATGCGCTGGATTCTTGCCACCTCCGCGCTGGTCCTACTCGGTACCCTCGCCCGAGCATCCCAGTTCTCTTACTTCTCGTTTCCGCTCGCCCCACGCGAGTTGCGGCCCGATGCCTTGCCGCTTCCCGAAGACGCGCAGCCGTTTTGTTTTGACCCTCAAGCCGCGGTCCTGCTAACCACCGGCCCCGACCTCGCCCCCGGCCGCGCCGGTGAAGACGACGATCTCAACGGCATCGTCGACGACCGAGCCGAAATGGGCGCCGTCCCCAGCGATGATCAATGCATCGCCCCAGCCGACCCCGGCTATCGAGACGCCGCCAAGCAACCGCAGTCGATGACCGTCTCCCGAGGCGCGTTCGTCCCCTGCAACGACAACGCCCAACGCTGGCTGACAACCAACGGCTGGCGAATCGGTGAGTTGCAAGCCACGGAGTAAAAGCAACAAGCCACAGCGAATGAGATGAGCCGCATTCGCGATCGCGAGCGGTTGGGTGTTTTGCCGGAGGTTCGGTTGATGGAGGTGCTGGCTTGGATTGCAAATTGCAAAGTGAACATTGCAAATTGAGAATTGGGGCGAGGATCCAGTAGGCGTCATATCAGCCGCTTTCGCGATAGCGAGCGGTTAGGTGTTTTCGCGAGGGTTCGAGCGTCGCCGTCGTTCGCGGAGCAAGGTGACTGCAGGGGAACCGACGCTAGCGCGTTGCGGCTAATAGCATCCACCAGAGCCGATACGCGCTAGCGTCGGTTTCGTGCCGTCGACAACAAAATCAGCCGCATTCGCGATCGCGAGCGGTTAGGTAAGGTCGCGATGTTCCGAACGTTGCCGTCGTCCCGGAGCAAGGTGACTGCAGGGGAACCGACGCTAGCGCGTTCCGGCTAATGAGGAGCAATCTCTCGTGATTCGTAGTGGACGAAGCGATGAGTCCCTGGATGCTGGAATCGGCACCAACACCACCACAGCGAATGACATCAGCCGCATTCGCGATAGCGAGCGGTTGTGTGTTTTCGAGGGTTTCCGAACGTTGCCGTCGTCCCGGTACAGGGTGACTGCTGGGGAACCGACGCTAGCGCGTTGCGGCTAATGAAGAGCAATCTCTCGTGATTCGTAGTGGACGAAGCGATGAGTCCCTGGACGCTGGAATCGGCACCAACACCAACACAGCGAATTACATCAGCCGCATCCGCGATAGCGAGCGGTTGGGTGTTTTCGCGAGGTTCAGAGCGTTGCCGTCGCTCACGGAACAGAGTGACTAATGGGAAACCGACGCTAGCGCGTTTCGGCTAATGGGAACCTGGGACCCTACGTCGTGGGCGTTGCGATGAGCCCATGGAAAGTGGAGCCACTAAAAAACAATCCAACGCTTTCACATCGCTTGCAGCTGACGCAGTGGCCTGATTGTTTGTCAGGCCGGCAGAATCGGGATCGCCTAAAGGCTAGACTCCAGCGTGCTAGCTTCCGTTGTTGCTTCGGCACGCCGCGGGGGCGAGGCTAGGCTTCGCAGAGACGACTCGGCTCTTGACCTGACGTGAAGCTTTTTCAGGGCAGACCGGAGGCGACATTCCCAGATCTTTCAACAACAGCTTTGTGGTGATCCGGCTGGATTCATAGATCACCGGCAGCCCACTGCCAGGGTGCGTTCCTCCACCGACCAAGTACATCCCGCCGATTTCTTCAAAGCGGTTTCGAGGCCGATTGTGCAACATCTGCCCTAGGTTATGAGCCAAGTTGAACGTCGCCCCGCGATAGATCGCATAGTCACTCTCCCAACTTTGCGGCGTGATCATTCGCTCGGTCACAATTCGATCGCGCACGTCACCCAATCCGATCTGGCCGAGTCGATCGAGCGTCAACTCTCGGAACGCGGGCGCTTGCTCGGTCCAATCGATCGAACCGGTTTGATGAGTCACCGGCACCAACACATACAACGTGCTCTGGCCACGAGGAGCGAGCGTCCGATCGGTCACGCAAGCGTTTTGGACGTAGAACGACGGGTCGTCGCTTAACGAGTGCGTCTGTTCGATTTCGCGTAAGTTGCGTTCGTAGTCGCGGCTGATATGGATGCTGTGGTGCGGCAGATTTTCATAAATGCCGTCGATCCCCAAATAAAGCATGAAGGTGCTGCATGAGAAACGTTTCTTGGCGATCGACTGATCGGACCAACGCTTCCGAGCTTGGTTTGGAATCGTACGGGTGACCCAGTTGGCGAAGTCTGCGTTGACCACGAACGCATCGGCCGTGTACGTCGCCTGGTCGGTGGTCAATGCCTTTAGTTTGCGACCGTCCAATTCGGCGGACTGAACCGATTCGTCGTACCGGAACTTGACTCCCATGTCACGCGCGATCTCTGCCATCCGTTCGCTGACGCGGGCACAACCGCCGATCGGATGCCAAACACCATGCTCGTATTCCAAAAACGACAGAATGCTAAACAAACTGGGACAGTTAAACGGACTCATCCCCAGGTACTTCGACTGGAACGCGAACGCGATGACCAAACGTGGGTCATGAAAGTAGCGTCCCAGTTCGGTACCGAGAGAGCGAAACGGGTGCAGGTGCGGGGCCGCTTCTAACAAACTGGGTTTGACGAAATCGGCTAGGGAGCAAAACGGTGACTCCAAAATCGGACGGAACTTTTCCAGCTTGACCCGATTATCGTTCATGTATCGCCGCAGCGCCCCCACATCGCGAGGCGAGAACTTGGCGATTTGCTGATCCATCGCATCCATGTCGGGCGTGCAATCGAGTTGTCCTCCACCACCAAAGGTCAATCGGTACTGTGGGTCCAGCCGGCGCATCGGGACTTCACGCATCAGGTCAAAACCGACCGAACGGAAGATTTCCTGGAGCACACGTGGGTACAGAAAGAAGGTTGGACCGCAGTCGAACCGGAAACCGTCTTGCTCGATTGCCGAAGTCCGGCCGCCGGGGCGGTCACGTCGTTCCAGCACGGTCACATCGCACCCGGCATGGGCAAGCTGCATGGCGGACGCCAACCCGCCAGGTCCGGCACCGACGATGACGATCTTGCGTTGTTTCACAGTAGACAGGCTCCATGAACCGGTGGAAGTCACCGGAATCGCAGGGTGGGGACACAATGGAAGGCTATAGCATGAGTGCTGGGAGAATTTAGAGGAAGGTCAAGTTGTCCCCGGAGGATGACATCAGCCGCAATCGCGATAGCGAGCGGTTGCGTGTTTTCGGGGGGTTCGAGCGTCGTCGTCGTCCCGGAGCAAGGTGACTGCTGGGGAACCGACGCTAGTGCGTTCCGGCTAATAGCAGCCACCTGAGCCGATACGCGCTAGCGTCGGTTTCGTGCCGTCGACAACAAAATCAGCCGCATTCGCGATAGCGAGCGGTTGCGTGGTTTCGAGGGTTCGTCCGCAGCAAACGTGACCTGCAAGCATCCTCGCTCCCGAATGGGAATACCTCCGCGAAACCGCCTCGCAAATCAAAACGCATACGATCGCAAATCTTTCGCACTACCTCGAAGAATTCGA